>CAWITR010000004.1:0-336686 GCA_963839145.1 uncultured Alphaproteobacteria bacterium | reverse complement strand
GGGCCGGTCGTGGCGGGCGGCGGTTCGGCGACGGGTGGTGCGGCCTGAGCGGCGGTTGCGGCAAGCAGCGCGCAGGCTGCGGCAATGGCGAATGGCGATTTCATGGAAATGTCCCCATGGCGAGGCGGCGATGGTAGGCCCATGGGTGTCCGCAGGCCAGCCCAACCGACAACGCGGGATTCACTCCCGCTTCGCTTGCCTTTTCTTCCAGATACCTGCCAATGTGTCCAAGTGCCGGACGTGTTGGGGGAGAGTGGTCGATGGCACTCGTCAAATGTGAAGATTGCGAACGCGACGTGTCCGATCGTGCGCCCGCGTGCCCGAATTGCGGCGCGCCGATGGCGGCGTCGTCGCAAGAGCCAGCACCCGAGAAAGTTACGGTCGACGGGGAATCTTTTGTGGGAACGCGACCGCAAGTTGTCAGGCTAGCTGTCAAGGCAGTGCAAGCCTGTAACTACAAGGTCGATTCAGCCGACGAAGCGTCAGGTCTCGTCGCATTCACAACCGGAATGACTATGGGCTCGTGGAGTGGGGTTTCAGGATCGATCTATTTCGAAGAGGTCGGTCCCAACCGCTATTCTCCATCCGGAAACGCCAAACAGAACGTCAAAGGTGGTCAACTCCTTGCGCTGGACCTCTTCGGCGAGGCGAAGGGAAAGGTACGAAACGTGCTCGAGCAGATGCGGCGGCTCGCGAAGTAGCTGACACTGGAGAGGCAGGATGTCGTTACATTACGACTACCACGTACGGTGGAAAAATTTTCGTGGCTTTCGCGATACTAAGTGGGTGCGCATCGCACCGCTTACGATAGTCATCGGTGCCAACAATTCGGGGAAAAGCAGTTTGCTAGCCCCGCTGATCCTGATGCAGCAAACCATCCAAAGCAGAGATCCAAACACACCTCTCGTAACTCGCGGCGACACTACTGATGTCGGCTTTTACCGTGATTATTCACATCGTCACGACGTCGGAAATGACATCGAATTCGGGTTCAAGTTTCATACTCATGCCCGCACAAAAGGAGAGCGTCTAAAGCCAATCGCTACTTACCCACCTGGTGCATTCAAATCGACGTTCTCTCACGTCGTGTCTGGAAAAGACCTCACGCTGCAGCGGTATGACCTCTTCGATATCTTTGATCGCAAGATGCTGTCTATCGAGCAGTCGAAGTCCGGATATAAGGTTGACGCTGGCGCACTCGGGGAAATGTCAAATGACGAACAAAAGGCTATTGCAAGCTCTCGACCTGTAAACTTTCTGTTTTCGTCATCGTCGGTTTTGTACAGACTACAAAAACTAGATGAGAGAAATAACACCGATACGTTTGACTTCGAAGAAACATCCGAAGCGTTCAGAAAATATCTTGCAATATCGAGTTACGCGTTTGAGGAGATAAGACGCCAACTATATAATTTTTACTACATAGGGCCAAATCGTGAACAACCGAAGCGAGCGTATGACTACTTTGGAAATGAACCAAGTGGCGTCGGCAAAGAAGGAGAGTACTTTGCCGAAATGCTGAAGGGTGGAACAGAAGAACTGCGAGGCAAGGTTAACAAGTGGGTACGGAAGCTCGGCATCGGACGGGCAATCGAAATTGATGATCTGTCTGGTGATCTATTCTCGATATACTTAAGATCGCTTAATGGCAAAGACAGAAACAACATTGCAGACTTGGGGTTTGGAATATCGCAGATACTGCCGATCGTCGTTCAGCTTATGGCGGCGCGTGAAGAATCCCTAACGATAGTCAAGCAGCCGGAGCTGCATCTGAATCCGAAACTGCAACGGAACATTGCAGACATCTTTGTGGATCGTGCAACGAGTGACCGCAGGGTCGCCATCGAAACCCACAGCGAGCACATTCTTTTGAGGATTCGGACGCTCGTGGCGGAGGGCAAAATCAGCCCCAATGACATTGCGCTGTATTTTGTCGAGCGGCACGGCGCGACGTCATCCGCGACGAAGATCGAAATTAGCGAACTGGGCCATATTCAGCCAAATGAGTGGCCCCGAGATTTCTTTTCCGAAAAATTCAATGGCGCCATGGAACTAGCGACAGCGCAACGTGAGGCCAAGCGTAAGGCATGAGTAGCATCGTAGTCGACACGAATGTTTTCGTGCACAGCTGTAACCCGGAGAACAAGTTTTTCGACGATGCCGTGACCTTTGTCGAGGCTCTTCAAAACTCCACGTGTGACATCTGTGTCGATGAGGGCCTCAACATCGATGAGGCCAAAAACTCAAGCCGTATCTGGAACGAGTACATCCATCATATTCCGAAGTCGTCATTAGCAAGTGAGTTGTTGGCTCAACTGCTTGCTTCCGACCGGGTGATCGATGTCTCAGCCAACGTCCCTCAAAATGTCTCGAAAATCATAAATCAGAACGTCAAGGACAAGAGCGATCGAAGTCTTTGTGAAGGTCACGCACAATTCGGAAAGCGAGAGCCTTGTGTCGCATGATGATGCGGCTTTTCCCGCGGCGCTTCGCAAAAAATTCCGGAGGCTGGGTGTCGCCAACATTATCGATTGCACCCAGCAGGTCTTCTGATCATTCCCCTGCCGGGACATAAAGATCGCCGCGCTGTCCTCGCTTCGCTGTTGTTCTCGCTGCGCTCGCTCATCTCCGCTGCCGAGCAGCTTCGATTCCGTCTCCGCCGCTATCGCGGCTCCAACTCCGTCGTGGCGTCGGCCGGGAGATAAATCTCTCCTTCGGCCGCTTCGAAGCGCTTGGACATCTCGGCTCCGTCCATGCCTTCTTCCGCGTTCCCGCGATCCGGGTTCTCGCCCTCCGGCATCGGGTTGAGCCGCACAACGTTGGCGTAAGGTCGGGACCGGGAGACGGCGATGTTCATTGCGCGGTCTTCGCCTTGTGCTCGGTGATCAGCCGGTCGAGCTCGGCGATGCGATCGCGTTCGGGCGTGCCCCTGGCGAGGCCCTTTAGGCGGCAGGTCGCCCATAGCGACTTGCGCTCGGTTTCAAGCCGCTTGAGGTAAAGGTCGGCCATCAATCGTGCTCGCGGTCCCTCGCGCCGACGTAGAGCTCGTTGCCGCCGGCGCGGTATCTCTTCGGTCATCTCTCGCCATGCCCGCCTCGGCCTCTTCGCCTCATGCCTTGCCGCGTATCTCCCCCTTCTCGTCCCTCCGGCATCGGGGGAGCGCGCGAACTCCCTGGGGATCGGGTTGAGCCGCGCGAATTCGCGGACCTCGGCTGAAATCTTCATCGAGCAGAATTTGGGGCCGCACATCGAGCAGAAGTGGGCGGTCTTGGCGCCTTCGGCCGGGAGCGTCTGGTCGTGATATTGCTCGGCGGTTTCGGGATCGAGGCTCAGGTTGAACTGGTCGCGCCAGCGGAACTCGAACCGCGCCTTCGATAAAGCATCGTCCCATTGCTTCGCCGCCGGATGGCCCTTGGCGAGGTCGGCTGCGTGGGCGGCGAGCTTGTAGGTGACGACGCCGACCTTGACGTCGTCGCGGTCGGGAAGGCCGAGATGCTCCTTGGGCGTGACGTAGCAAAGCATCGCCGTTCCGAACCAGCCGATCATCGCCGCGCCGATGCCGCTGGTGATATGGTCGTAGCCGGGCGCGACGTCGGTCACGAGCGGGCCCAGCGTGTAAAAGGGCGCCTCGCCGCAGCTTTCCAGCTGCTTGTCCATATTCTCCTTGATCTTGTGCATCGGCACGTGGCCGGGGCCCTCGATCATCACCTGGCAATCGTGCGCCCAGGCTTTCTTCGTCAGCTCCCCGAGCGTGTAGAGCTCGGCGAACTGCGCCTCGTCGTTTGCGTCGGCGATGGAGCCGGGGCGCAGGCCGTCGCCGAGCGAGAAGGCGACGTCATAGGCCTTCATGATCTCGCAGATCTCGTCGAAGCGCTCGTAGAGGAAGCTCTCCTTGTGGTGGGCGAGGCACCACTTGGCCATGATCGAGCCGCCGCGGCTGACGATTCCGGTGACACGCTTGGCGGTCATCGGCACGTAGGGGAGGCGGACGCCGGCGTGGATGGTGAAATAGTCGACGCCCTGCTCGGCCTGCTCGACGAGCGTGTCGGCGAAGATTTCCCAGGTCAGGTCCTCGGCGATGCCGCCGACCTTCTCCAGCGCCTGGTAGATGGGGACGGTGCCGATCGGGACCGGCGAGTTGCGGACGATCCATTCGCGCGTGTCGTGGATGTTGCGGCCGGTGGAGAGGTCCATGACCGTGTCGGCGCCCCAGCGGATCGCCCACACCATCTTGTCGACCTCGGACGCGACGTCGGAGGCGACGGCGCTGTTGCCGATATTGGCGTTGATCTTGACCAGGAAGTTCCGGCCGATCGCCATCGGCTCGGTTTCCGGGTGGTTGATGTTGGCAGGGATGATGGCGCGGCCCCGGGCCACTTCGTCGCGGACGAATTCGGGGGTGATGAAGTCGGGGATTGCAGCGCCGAACGATTCGCCGTCGCGGGTTAGCGCCTCGGCTGCGGCGGCGCGGCCCATGTTCTCGCGGATCGCGACATATTCCATCTCGGGCGTGACGATGCCCTTCCGCGCGTAGTGCATCTGGGTGACGTTGGCGCCGGGCTTTGCGCGGAGGACACGCTTGCGGACGTTGGGGAAGGGACTGACGCCTCCCGAGCGATCCGGTCCAAGCTGGCCGTTGTCCTCGGGGCGGGTTTCACGCTGGGCGACTTCCTCGACATCGCCGCGGGAGCGGATCCATCTCGCGGCGCAATTCAGGCAAGCCCGCCATGATGTCGATGCGCGCATCTGGGTCGGTGTAGGGGCCGGATGTATCGTAGAGGGTGACGGGCGGCTCGCCGCTGGTGGGCTCGAGATCGACGGCGCGCATCGCAACGCGGACCCCGTCCCTGCCTTCGACGTAAATCTTGCGTGACCCGCGGATCGGGCCGGTGGTGACTTTGAGCTCGGTGCGTGCGGGCGCGTCGCCCATGACGGTTCTCCTTCCTACGCCGGCGTGACCCGGATCAGGTTCATCGGATCGCGGTGACCAAACCGCCTCTCAGCTGCTGCGGCAGCTCCCCGGGGAAGAGTCGGGTGTAAAGAAAAGCTTGTGCCGTTGCCACCCGCGAGAAGCGGCGCCCGGAGTAATGTTTATTCTGCCAGTTTCGGGCGCTGGACATTGCTTTCGCAGAGCATTTTCGTATCCCGCAATGGTGTTCACTACATATTCCGAGATTTTCGCAGAGCGGGCACGCAGCTACCATTCGGCGATGCAGGCCGTGCCGAGCGCTCGAGACGCGGAGTTTCGAGCCGTGCTCGAGCCGTTGGATGACCTTCCCGATGGAGTGCTCTGCGATCTTCCGGCGGGCGGGGGGTATTTGGCAAATCATCTACGGCGGGGCCTGCAGTATGTCGGCGTCGATCCGGTTGACGATTTTGTCGCATCCGGAGCTCAAGGGCAGGTGAAGATCGTCCGAGGAAGGCTCGACAGTGTTCCACTCGCCGATAACTCGGTGGACTATATCGTCAGCCTTGCCGGGCTCCATCACGAGCCTGACTTGCAAAAGATTTTCCGCGAGATGCGGAGGTTGATTCGCGACAACGGGCGCCTTGTGGTTTGTGACGTGGACGCCGGAAGCGCACCCGCTCGGTTTCTGAATGGGTTCGTGGCCCAAACGAACCCGTCGGGGCACGACGGTCGTTTTCTCGACGCTACCGCTGAAACGATGCTCGACTGTGCCGGCTTCAGCGTAGAGGAGGATGAAGTGGTGCCCGTGCCGTGGACTTTTTCAAATATCGGCGAGGCAAGTCGCTTTGCACGAGACCTGTTCGGGACTTCGCTTGCGGATCAAGACGCCATTGGATCGGCCTTGGCCGAGCAAATCGGGTTTTCGTCCGTCGCCTCGAGGTTGGAGCTCCACTGGTGCTTACGCCGGCTCGTGTGCGCTCCGAACTAGTCCGCTTGAAGGCGCGAGCGTCATGGCCACAGTCGTCGTAATCACGCATGAATTCGACGTTTTCCTGCGTCGCGATCCAGACAGGCAGTGCTTCACAAGCCCCTATTTACTCTTCGACGTTCTGCGCCACCTTCAATCCATGGGTCACAAGTGTTTGATCGCTAAAGGCCCGCAATTAGTTGAGGCCGACGCAGCGATTCTTCACGTCGACTCTACAATCGTTTCTGAGGAATATTTACGGCTAGCGAAAAACTATCCCATCGCGATAAATTTTGGCACCAGTGATATTTCCAAGCGTCTTATCAGCAGCTTACTTCTTCACAACGATAGCGACTGGCGAGGCCAGGTCATTGTGAAATCCAATTACAACAACAACGCGCTTATGGAGGACCTTCACAATCGCGCTGCTGCTCGCCGGGGCCGACCGGAACCGCACCCCGGGATAGCCCAGGGCGAGCCTTACAAAGTGTACGACGACGTGCGCAGCGTTCCGCCTCAAGTTTGGTCCGATCGATCGCTGGTCGTCGAACGCTTTGTCCCTGAACACGCGGCCGATGGTAAGTTCGCCCTCAGGACCTGGGTGTTCATGGGTGCCCGGGAACGATGCACTCGAATGGTCACATCGGACAGTATCTCCAAGGCCGCGGACGTTCTTCACTACGAGCCGGTTGAAGTGCCGGAAAAACTCCGTGCAGAACGGGAACGTTTGAAATTCGACTTCGGCAAGTTTGATTTCGTGATGCACGAGGGCGACCCGCTGCTTCTGGACGCGAACAGGACTCCGGGAGTCGCGGCGGCGATATTACCGTTGATGAAGAAAGGAGCCCGCAATCTCGCCGAAGGGCTCCATCAGATTTTGGTCGCCAGCTAACTGCAGGATCTCAGGTCACAACGGGATTGACCGGATTTCATCCTCAAGGACAACTTCGACTTGGAGCGAAACCGTCTGGGTGCCACGCTCATGCCCGAGTTGACGGGGCATGAGGACAGGTTGCTTCTCAACGCCGATCCGCATGGACGCGCGACTCTCGCCTGACCCAAGCTGCAACGACGCCTGTTGCGCGGCCGCATAGAGCTTGCGCCGCAACGCCAAAGGCATTTGCGGTTCGCCTCTTAGTCTCAGCATGGCGCTCTTCGCGGCTCGATATAGCAGCCCCGCAGCATAACTGTGCCGGATGGACAGCGTGTGAAATTTGACCCTGCTCGAGGTGTCATGATCGAGGACCGCGTCGACGATGTCGCGATCGAGCGCATGGCCAGCTAACCCGATTTGTCGGAGGCGTTCTTCAAGATCAGTATCCGCGCCCGACGCGTATCCCTCCAGGACATCGTCATAGCCACCCACCTGGTCAAAGGAGGCTTTGGGGACTGCCTGAAATCCGAGAAGTTGGTTACCCGCGAGCCTTTCCCCCTTGCTGTTGAAAGCGCGTGATGTTTCGCGCGGGCAGTAGCCGTAGGCATTCTCTGGGAGCTTCTTCGCGATGTCTTCGGCTGCACCTTTGGCAAGGATTGTGTCCGCATCGACGAACAAGAGTATTTCGGATGAGGCCGCTTCCGCGCCAGCGTTTCTAGCACGCCAGTTGGAAAAGGTTGCCTGGCCACGCACCTCAACAACTTTAACGCCGGGAAAATTTCGTTTCACGAACTCGCCTGCCCGTTCAGGGCAGGAAAAGTCGACTACGACAACTTCGCAATTTTGCGCGACCATGCTCGGCAGAGAAAGCTTGAGATGGTCGAGTCTGCCCTTGCAGACGGTGATGATGCTGACCGCCCGTTTCACCCCAATTGCCGCCCTTCAAGATCGACCGCTCGCTCGGCCACGCGAATTCCGTCGCGAATTTCGTCGTGGATGTTGCACGACCCCGGGATCGGGCCGGTGGCGCCCTGGAGTTGTGTTTGCTCTGGGCCGTCGCCCATCTTCTCTCTCCCTCCACCGGTGCTAACCGGATCAGGTTCAGCGGGTCGCGGCCGAATTGCCGCCTCTCAGCCGCTGGCGTTCTCCGCGGCTCCCCGGGACGTGAACCTGTTAGAAGAAAGCCGCCGCGAGAGGAAGCGGCCGACGGGCAAGCGAAAAAGCAAAGTCGTACGGCTTCGACTGGACTTTCGTCTTGCTCGCCGCCAACGTGCCGGCGTCCGATCAGCGCCCGGCCATCTTTCTTTGGCACGCTGGCGCGGGTTCAACGAAATTGTTCGCTCGACTGGGAGAAATTTTCCAATGCCTGTTCTGGCTCGCCTGTTGAAGGATCCGACCGACAAGATTGCAGTCGTGACCGGTGAAGCGGAAATTAGCCAGCGCCGGCTCGCGAGTGACGTTATGAAGGTGGCAAGCTTCCTTCGCGTGCAGGGAATCGGGCCCGGCAGCGTCATCGGCATTTATTTCGGACTCTATCGCGAGGAAGGGGATTATCCTTCATGGGTGTCGCATCTGGCGGCAATGCTGGTCGGCGCGACGCACGCGAGCATTTACGACGCCCGGTCCTTGTCGGACCTACTCGGCCTCACGCGCGTCGATGCCGTCATAGGCCGGTTACCAAAGCTGTTTCCAAACAAGGACGCGCCGAAAGTCATTCCCGTCGACATTGCAGCGCTCCCTGAAGCCGGTGCGCCAAAGGATGACGAAGCATCGGCGAAGCGCCTGAACCTGACGTCGGGAACGACTGGCCGGCCCAAGCTCGTCGAGTGGGACAGCGATACGATCAGTGCCCGAGTCCAGCAGGTTGCAGAACTCGGCCTCATCGACGAACAGACTTGCCTAAACTCCTATCTTGCGCCGCGAACGACTGCGGGATTTCGCTATCCGATCGCGACGTGGCTCGCGGGCGGGCGCGTTCTGCTGTGTGACGGGCGAGCGCTGAGCGGCCGCGAGAGAGCCAAACAATCGACGCTGGTCATCTGTTCGCCCATTCACCTGCAGAGACTTCGGAGTCGGGCAGTATCGTGGCCGAATCGCCAGCTGCGGACAATTGTGGCACTTGGTGGACGAGTGGCGGCGCAATTGCGCGACTGGGCGCTCGCGAATATCGCGAGCAAGGTCATCATCAGCTACGGCTCGACGGAAACCGGCAATATCGCCCATGGCGACGCAATGGCGGTTGACCGGCATCCCGGCGCCGTGGGGTGGATCCGGGAAGACGCCGAGGTGTCAATCATCGGTCCCGGCGGCAAGCCCGTGGGTTTCGGAGAAATGGGTCGGCTGCGGATTCGTACGCCGCACCTTGTTTCGCGTACTGAATCCGCGGCGCAAAGCGATTCCGGCTGGTTCGAGCCCGGCGACATGGCAGTGCGTTTCGAGGACGGATTGCTGGCAATCGCCGGGCGTGCAGCCGATGTTTTCAATGTCGGCGGAGTCAAAATTTCCGCGAGTGACCTCGAATCCAGGCTGCTTCAGATCGATGAAGTTGCGGACGCGGCTGCGGGCGGTGTCTCCACACCGAAGGGAGACATATTGTGGATCGCGTTCGTGCCCCGGCAGGGCATCAGGCCGATGATGCTTGGCAAGCGGATTCGCCGCGACTTTGCGGGCGGCCTACCGGCACGAGTCGTTGCCGTTCGCTCGATTCCGCGCAATGCTATGGGAAAAGTGAATCGTCGAGAACTACTCGATCGAATGACTCGTGCGAAATCGAACAGGCGCGTGAAAAGAGAAAATGCTTAACCGGGCTGTTGCACCACTCGTCGTGCCGAACTCTGAAGATGAATTGAAGCCGCGGCTTACCGACTGCCTCGTCGAGCCGATGCCGGCCTTCGACAAATCGAAAGAGCACCACATCGGCGTGTTCCTCGGCGAAGGAGTCGGCCCGGAGGTGGTCCCGGTGGCGATGAATTTGCTCGACATCCTGGCCAAGCGGTCGACGCGCACAGTGACGGTTTCGAAGGGTGGGCTCATCGGCATTCCGGCCAAAAACCTGCACGGCTCCAGCCTTTCGAGCGAGGTCACGCAGTTCGCCCGCGACATTTTCGCACAGGGAGGTGCGTTGTTTTGCGGACCCGGAGGTGATCGCTTCGTCTACGAGTTACGCCGCGAGTTCGAACTGTACTGCAAATTCACGCCCATCGAACCGCTGCCCGAATTGAGGCAATCCGGGCAGGTTCGGGGGGAAGCCGTTGCCGCCGCGGACATGATCGCAGTTCGGGAAAACATGGGGGGCATCTACCAGGGAAGCTGGGAAACGACGGAGATTGCGGGCGAACGCCACGCGCGCCATCACTTCGGCTACAGCGAAAGCCAGGTCGACGCTATCGTTGCGGTTGCGGTGAAGCTGGCGCTTCGGAGGCGCGGTCGAATCCACGTCGTCTTGAAGCCGGGCGGAATACCTTCGATCAGCGCGCTTTGGCGCAGCTGCGCCGACGCGCAGTGCAGGGACTCGGGCGTGACCCTGAATGAGCTGGAGATCGACAATGCGGTTTTCCAGCTGATCGCCAATCCCGGTCAGTTCGACGTTCTTCTTTCGCCCAACATGTTTGGCGATGTTCTTGCCGATTGCGCGGCGCTCCTTCTCGCGTCTCGCGGACTGTCCTATTCTGGTAATTTCAACGATCGGGGTAACGGCGTCTACCAAACAGGCCATGGAGCTGCCCGCGACATCGCGGGCAGGAACGTTGCCAATCCCATCGGGCAGGTCCTTTCGCTCGGAATGATGCTTCGCGAAAGTTTCAGCTGGCCAGAGGCGGACGCTGCATTGCGGGAGGCAGTTCGTGCGACCTTGCGTGGCGGTTTTTGCACGGGCGATATTGTAGCGCCAGGGATGAGAGCCGTTGGCACGGATGAGTTCGGGCGCCTGCTCGCTGAGCAACTCGAGCAGCGGCTGGATGATTTCCGCGTGTGAGCGCGAAAGCAACTCTGCTACTCGTCGATTTGCAAGAAGACTATCTTGCGCGCGACGGCTTGACGCCCGATCGCGACATGCTCCTGTCAGTCACCGCGGAATTGCTTCGCTTCGCTCGTAGCCATGGCTGGCCGGTCGTCCACGTGCACAGCAGCGTCGACCCCGATCACCGGAACGCGATGCCACACCGCCGCGGGAACAACCCTGAGGCCGTTGCAGGAACCAAGGGCGCCGACGTTCCGCCGTCGGTTGCTCCAGTGTCGGGCGAGACGGTGCTCTATAAGCGGTTTTTCAGCGCGTTCGATGCTTCGGGACTGGAGGAGGCTCTCACAGCAACGGGCACAAGGCGCCTCGTAATTGCGGGTGTGCACACCCATGCCTGCATTAGGGCGACGGTGGACGAGGCCTATCGCCGAGGTTTCGACGTCTCAATTCCGCGGGATGCCGTCGGAAGTTACAATTCCGCGCATGCCGCACTTTCGCTCAAGTGGATGCAGGGCAGGTCTGCGAAAATTATTTCAGTCGGCGAGCTCGGCGCAACGGCGACCGCAGCGAAATGGACTCACAAGGATCCGCGCAATCGAGCACGGACCCTCTTTACCATCGACTATTCTACAGCAGAGACGATCGGCGACCGCGCGGAGTGGCTTCGGTCGCGCCAGTGCGCGCTCAACGGGCTCGGCCTCCAGGGCCGCCGTGACCGGCTGCAAGCCTGGCGTGACGATCTGGAACGCGCGGACTCGGAGTTTGTAAACGCTCTGGTTGTCGACGTGGCAAAGCCCCTGCGGGATGCACGCGGCGAGATCGCATACGGGCTGGCCTTGCTCGACAGCGTCGTCAAATCGCTTGCCGCAGACGAGGGTCAGCGGTCGCGCGTGCGGTTCCGCCCTCGAGGGCTGGTCGGGCTTATCACTCCATGGAACAACCCGTTCGCAATCGCCATCGGGAAGCTTGCTCCGGCGCTCGCCTACGGAAATGCGGTGCTCTGGAAACCGGCGCTCGCCGCGTCGCGCATATCGGCGCTGCTTTTGAGCAGCCTGGAACGGGCTGAGCTGAGCGATTGGGTCCACTTGGCGACGGGCGCTTCCGCAGCCGGGGAGGCAGTAGTCAGCGATCCGGCCGTACGAGCAATCTCGTTCACTGGCTCGGTTTCGGTGGGCCGCCAGATCGTGGCCAGAGCATCGGTGAGGCCGAATCCCGTTCCGGTCCAGGCGGAGCTCGGCGGAAGCAATGCCGCGATAATCGACTCGAGCGCCGATCTCGATTTCGCCGCGAGCGACCTGGCGCAGGCCATCTTCAGCTTCTCCGGCCAGCGCTGTACCGCGATCCGGCGGATCATCGTCCTGGACGACGTCGCGAACCGTTTCGTTCCGAAGCTAGTCGGGGAGGTCGAAAAGTTGAAAGTCGGTTTCCCGGACGATCCCTCGTGCGATGTTGGGCCCTTGATCAACCAAGCGAGCCAGCAGCGGATCCTGAGCGTGGCGGCCGATGCCATTGCGACCGGAGGCGAGCTTCTGTGCGGGGGGAAAAGTCCGGCCGGATTATTTGACAAAGGCTCCTGGGTGGCCCCGACGCTGATTGCGAATGTCGGAATGAACGAGCCGCTCAATCGCGAAGAGTGGTTCGGACCGATTGCCAGCATTATTCCAGCAAAGGATTTCGGTGCGGCGATGGACCTCCACAACGCCTCGTCGTTCGGATTGCTTGGAGCGCTATATTCGGAGGACGAGGACCGTATTGGTGCATTCACCAAACGAGCCGAAGCCGGAATCCTGTCGATCGGCCGCGCTCGTCCCGCATTTTCGGCCGATGGCCCCTTCGTCGGCTGGAAGGACTCGGGCTTTGGAATCCCCGAGCATGGCCGCTGGAACCGAGAATTTTATTGCCAGGTCCAGGCACTGTATCGCGCTTGATGCCAGGCTTGTTTGCGCGCGGCCCGAATCGCGAAGTGGACCGCGCGCAAACCGAAGATTAATGTTTTTCGCGCGCGGCCTTGAGCTCCGCGGCCGTCACGACGCCGTCGTGGTTTGTGTCCATCCGGTCGAAATTGGTCATCGGCGGATTGCGATATTCGGCAGCGCTGATCTTGCCGTCCTTGTTCGCGTCGAGCTTGGCAAGCATTTGCGCGGGGGTTTCGCTAGCGCGGAAGGGACGGGCCGCGGCCTTGAACTCCGCCAGGCTGAGAGAGCCGTTCTTGTCCGTGTCGAGCTTCTTGAATTCGGCTTCCAGGCGCTTGTTCTGCTCCGCCGTGGCGGCCTGCAGCGCCTTTGTCTGCATCGCAGCAACCTCATCCTTGGACAGGAAACCGTCGTGGTTGGTATCCATCTGAGCGAAGCGCGTGTCGATACCCTTGGCGAATTCCGCCTTGGTCAGCTGCTTATCCGCCGTTGGCGCTGCCTTCGCAGAGGGCGCAACCGTTGCTCCGGCGACAGCGGGAATCGCTACCGCGAACGCGGCGAGCGACATGAAACGATGAGGCACTGGCAATCTCCCTTGGAATTGAGCTTGAGTATTCGTCCGTGCGCGCCTTAGCGGCTCACACTACTCGCGTCGACAATTTCGCGATTTCCGCCTGTATCGCCGGTGAACGATTCAGGCGGCGGTGGCCGACTTGCAGTTACGCTCGATGAACGTCGCATGCTCCGGCATCCTGTTGGCGACTTGGTCGACCCATTGGACGATCTGGTCGAGATGCGCCTTGGAGTCGACGTTTGGACGCGAATCGACGAGCGGGTGATAGGCCTGCGGCTCGACGAACTGGCCCATGAAAACCGCAAACCAGCTAGGCTTCTTAAACAGGTTAGTCGGTGCAGGGTTCAGTCGACCGGAGCCTCGGAACAGGTCGATCGACTCCTGCAGCGTGTCGGGGATGTCCATCCCGCTCGTATATTTCCAGAACTCGGTGTCCCGACGCTTGGTGGCGTGGAAATGGAGGATGATGAAGTCCCGGACATTTTCCCATTCCTGCTGCGTCAGCCGATTGTAGGTGTCGATGAGCTGCGGATTGAATTCGCGGGTCGGGAAATAAGAAACCAACCGCTTCAACGCCGATTGGACGAGGTGAATGCTGGTCGATTCAAGGGGTTCGAGAAAGCCCGCGGCAAGGCCGATTGAAACAACATTCTTAATCCACGGATTCGTGCGCTTCCCCGCCTTGAACTTGAGTAGCCGCGGTTCGGCAAGCGGCTTCGTGTCGACCGTTTCGAGCAGGAGTTCGGCGGCCCGCTCTTCGCTTGTGAAGGCGCTCGAGAAGACATGCCCGTTGCCGATCCTGTGCTGAAGCGGAATGCGCCACTGCCAGCCTGCTTCCTGCGCGGTCGAACGGGTGAACGGAGTCGGGTTGCCGGGCGCGGCTTCGGTCGCGACCGCCCACGCGCGGTCGCACGGCAGCCACTGAGACCAGTCGGTGAACCCCGACTTCAAAGTCTGTTCGATCAGTAGCCCCCGGAAGCCGGAGCAATCGATGAAGAGGTCGGCTGACAGTTCGCGCCCATCCTCCAGCTTCACGGAGCGCACGTTGCCCGTGTCTTTGTCCTGTTCAACGTCGACGATCTTCCCTTCATGTCGGACCACGCCGCGACTCTCGGCCCATTGGCGCAACACTTTCGCGTAAAGGCCGGCGTCGAAGTGAAAGGCGTGGCTCCACC
Source organism: uncultured Alphaproteobacteria bacterium (assembly GCA_963839145.1). Lineage (GTDB taxonomy): Bacteria > Pseudomonadota > Alphaproteobacteria > Sphingomonadales > Sphingomonadaceae > Sphingomicrobium. The sequence goes on along the minus strand of CAWITR010000004.1, from coordinate 322,316 downwards.
GGGAACGCAGTTTGGCCTTGCGGTTGGCCATTCCGAAGCGGCCGCGAGCGGCGGCGGTATTGGCGACTCCAAGATCGTCGAGGCTTGGAGCATCGCCTTTCAGCCAATGCTTGATCCAATATTGCTCGGTCGGGACGGAATCGAAGTCGTTGCCGAAATTGCCGAACGGGTGGAAATAGCGGTGGCCCTTCTTTCCCCAGTTCACGAATTCTATTCCCAGCTTGAACGTCGCGTTCGTGGCGCGAACGAACTCGGCTTCTTTGAAGCCCAGCGCACGGTTGAAGTTCCTGAGCGGCGGGATTGTCGCTTCACCGACGCCGACGGTGCCGATTTCCTCCGATTCCACCAGCTCGATGGAAAGACTGTCGTTGAATGCCTGGCGCAGCCAGGCCGCGGCCATCCATCCTGACGATCCGCCGCCCACGACCAACACTGACCGTATGGGCTTCGGCGTAGCGGCACCCCCTTTTTTCGTCACTAGGTTCCTCGGTGAAATTTTCAGTTGCCGGTATTTAGCGGTGTAGCTCTATGGCCGTAAAGCGGCTTTCAACTCGCTTCCCGACGCAGGGATTTCGCGTGCTCCGCGGACCCGGCCCGACGAAAGCCCTCGGCACGCGGTTAGCGCAGGCAATTCTTCGCCGGACCAATTTTGCTTGGAACCATAGCCCGATCAGGCCCGTGTACGCGCGCGCGCGTCTAGATAAGTCACCTCGATGGGCTGGCTTGGGGCCCTGTGTTGCAAATGCAACACATGGCATCGCTTAGCGCCTGCAAATGCAAAACGGATCAAGTTTCTATAATTGCTTTTGCCGCCGATGATGATATCCAACACTCACAACTGCCGACTTTTCTGTCGGGGCTGATCGTGCGTGTTTGATCCGGGGCAAGTCGGATCGGTACGGTCAAAACCGCGGAAAACGGCCAGAAACTGACTCCGCGTTCGCGGAAAAACAGGGGACTAAAATGACGAATAATTACCGGCGTATTGCCCTTCTCACCGGCGTTTCGGCAGCAGCGCTCGGCGCCAGCCCGGCAATTGCGGCTCCTCATGATCTCGCTACTCCCAACACCTATTATCCGGGTGGGACCGCGACTTCAGATATCTCGATTTGCGATATCGCCGGCACCGAACCCTGTTTCTATGGCATCGTCGGGGAAGGATCCCCGATCGCCAACGCCTACGTCGGCAGCACCGCGCAGGGCCAGATTCGCCAATCGCATACAGGCACGACCGATCTCGTGCTCAGCAACACGGGAAGCAGCGCCGAAGTCGGCGCGATCGCGCACGTCACCGGTACCCCTGCCGCTGGCGTCGCCAATGCGACTCTCAACTCCGCAATTGCACAGGTCGCAGGCTTTGGCAGCGACATTTCCGTCACGCTGAACAATGGCGCGGGCGGCAATTTGCTGATCGATGCCAGCGCCGTCGCGACTGGCACGAGCGCGGCCCTCGCGAACGCCGAGATCGGCAATTACGGTATTGCTCAGGTCGTTGCTTTTGATTCGACCGGCGCGGTTGCACTCAACAACGGTGGAGACCTGACGATCGCGGCGATCGCGCACGCGACCGCACCCGCCGCCATCGCCGTCGCTGGCCTGGATGCCACTGCCAGCTACACGGGGCCGGTTGCCGGCATCGTCCAGGGCGCGGGTTTCGGCAACGACCAAAGCGTTGCGATCAACAACGACGCCAATATCGGCATTAGCGCGATTGCGGACGCCAATGGCGCAACGCTCGCCGCGGCGGCTGCCAACATGAACGGCATCTACCAAGAGGCCTCTGCCTATGCCACGGCATCGGCAACGATCGACAATACGGGTGGAATCGACGTCAAGGCCAGTGCCGCGGCCAGCGCGACGACTGGGCTTGCGGTTGCTTCCGCCAGCGTTGGCTATGGTATTTCGCAAAATGCCACGGCAGTCGACGCGAAGGTCGGAATCGACAACCACGCGGGCGGGGTCATCGACATCGGCGCCATCGCCAAGGCGACGGGTACGGCGGCCGGAGTTGCTGCCACCTCGACTTCTGCTTACACGAATTACGGTTGGTCGAGCACCAACTATCATAACGTCACCCATTATAACCAAGCGGGCGCGGTCGCGAACATCGACAATGGTATCGTCCAGGACGTCAATGCCAACGGTTCCTACACGACGACCAGCGGCGCAACCGTGGTCGGCGACGCGGTAGCGCAGATTACCAACGACGGAATTGTCGACGTTCATGCGTCGGCGACGGCCAAGGGCACCCTTGGCGATGGCGGCTCGGCATTCGCGTCGGCGAATGTCGGAACGGGAATTGATCAGAATGCGAGCGCTAGCCTCGGCGACGCGACGGCTTCGCTGAGCAACAGCAACAGCATCGAGATCTCGGCGCTTGCCAATGCGACCGGAACCCAGGTTCTCGGAAGCGCGGGCTACGTCGATCACGTCACGCGTGTTAGTAACACCTGGTCGAGCCCGGGTTGGACCACCACCTCCTATTACACCAACAGCAGCTTCTCGAACTTCCCGGGCGCGCATGCCGCGATCGGAAGAGGGATCGCCCAAAATGCCTATGCGCCGAACGGTGCGGCCCTCGCCACGATCGCCAATGACGGGGCGATCGATATCAGCGCGAGTGCGAATGCCAACGCAGCCAACAGCGCAACAGGAACCGCGGCCGTCGCAGCCGCGGACGCCCGCATTGGCCGTGGCATCGACCAACTTGCAGGCGGCTACAGCGCAACGGCCAGCCTCAACAACGGCGCGGGCGGAGTCATCGACATCGGCGCGGTGGCGAAGGCGACCGGGACGACGGTCAACTACTACACTGGCACCAGCTGGGGGACCGACTTCGTCCCGGGCGCAGTGGCCAGCATCGACAGGGGCATCATCCAGCGTGCCTATGCGTCCGGAACGACGACAGCCGGCGGAACGACCGTTGCAGGCGATGCCGTTGCACAACTGACCAACGCCGGCATGATCGACGTCCACGCGACGGCGAGCGCCAAGGCGACCGTTGGCTCGGGCGGAGTCGCCGGAGCTTCAGCCGATATCAACGTCGGCATCGACCAGGGCGCCTATGCCCGCGGCGGCAATGCGACTGTGACGCTTGCCAACACCAACGCGATCGACGTTTCGGCGATCGCCAACGCCACGGGCGCGGTGGCTCAAGGCACGTCGACATCTTCGGGATGGACGACGGCTGAGCCCGGCGCGAACGCGCGGATCGGAACCGGCCTTGCCCAGAATGCTCGCGCCAATCCGGTCATCGTCGGCTACACGACGACGGGGTCGGGGACGGTTCCGGCCACGGCGCTGTTCGGCGACGCGTCGGTTTCCATTGCCAATGACGGAACGATCGACATCGGGGCGACCGCCAATGCCAGCGCTTCGGGTCGCGCCTATGCGTCAGCCAACGTCGACAGGGGAATCTACCAGGACGCCTATGCTGGATGGGCAACTCTCGGCACCGGCACGACCGCGGTGCGGGTCGGTGGCGACGCCTCGGCCTCGATCACCAACACCAGCCTTCTGTCGATCGACATTTCGGCGATCGCGAATGCGACCGGCGCAACGGCAACGGCATTCGCCAATGTCGGTACGGGTATTGACCAGCAGGCCACCGCCGCAGCCGGCGATGCTTCGGTTTCCATCGGCAACACCGGCGCGGTTGCGATCAGCGCGATCGCGCATGCCAATGGAACCAACTATGCAAATGCTGGTGCGAACGTGGATGGCATTTACCAATATGCCAGCGCGCCGCTCGGTGCAGCCTCTGCGTCGCTGACCAACGATGGAATGATCGACGTCCACGCAAGCGCGACAGCAGTTGACGCGAGCCTCACGAATGCGACGGCTTCTGCCAACGTCTACGATTGGGCCTCTGCGCGTGTTTCGACGGGCATTTCGCAATCCGCGTCCGGCGGCACCGCTGCGAGCGACAAGCTCACGAACGGGGCGGACGGCGTCATCGACATCGTCGCGAAGGCTTCGGCAGTTGCGCCTGGAATCACGGTGGCGGGCACCAGTTCGTCGGCCCATGCCGTGTGGCCGTCAGCTCATGCTTATGCCAACGTCAACGACGGCATTGAGCAGGAGGCTCACGCCCACAACTTCTCCGCGACGACGACAATCGACACCAGCGCAGCTCCGACGACGGTCGCTACCACGCACACCTATGCCGGTGCGGCGAATGCGTCCGACGCGCTCACCAACAGCGGTTACATCAACGTGGCGGCAACTGCCTTCGCAAGCGCGGCCTATGCGCACGCATATGCCACGGTGAACGACGGCATCGAGCAGAACGCCGGAGCGACTGGCGGGTCGTCTGCAGCTGCGGTCATCGGTCTTAGCAACACTAGCGCCGGTTTGATCACGGTCGCCGCTTCGGCTTCCGCGGTCGGTGACAACCTGGGAGTTGCCGGGGCGTCGGTGAGCCATGGAATCCAGCAGGTTGCCGATGCGCATTCCGCAGGCAAGGGCTCGGCCTCCGCGTCGCTGACGAACAGCGGTGCAATCGCTGTCACTGCAGATGCCAAGGCCGCGGCAAGCGGGTCGTACATTTTCGGAACGCCCGTCAGCGGAGACGCCGTGGCGCGCGCTACGATCGGCACGGGAATCGAGCAGTCGGCCAACGTCGACGCGCGTTATGTGCAGACGACGGTCGTAACGACGGGCGTTTCGACGCCTCTCGGCGGTAGCACGACGACGACCAGCTATAACTACGTCGGAAATGGCGTGGCTTCGGTTGCGCTCGACAACAGTGGCTTCATCGACATCGCTGCAAACGCGAACGCGACGGGTAGTGCGGGTACGGCGAGTGCTGGAGGCGGTTACGGAGTTGCCTCGGCAACCATCGGATATGGCATTGCCCAATATGCCAACGTCGACGCCGCGACCGGCGCGACCGCTGCGGCAATGCTGACCAACTCCAACTCGATCGACGTCAATGCGGCGGCTGCGGCGACTGGGGGCAGCTATGGCGTCGCCTATGCGTCCATCAGCGAAGCCGGAATCAGCCAGACCGCAAGCGCTTCCGCGACGGACGGTGCGGCAATGGCGAATGTTGGCCTGACCAACTCCGGGACCATCGGAATTGGAGCGACCGCAACGGCTACGGGTTCCTGGGCGATTGCAACCGGCCACGTCGGTACGGGCATTTACCAGGATGCACATGCCGTCGGTACGGCGGGAAGCGCCGCGGCAACTTTGGCCAACAGCGGCGACATCACGATCGGCGCTGCCGCGAACGCAATTGGAACGTCGGAATCGGCGTGGGCAACCGCCAACGTCAATTACGGCATTTCGCAGAATGCCACTGGCGTCGATGGAGCGATGGTATCGCTCAGCAACGGCACCGGTAATTCGATTGCGATCTCCGCCAACGCGAATGCGTCCGGTCAGACGGGTGCAAATGCCTCGGCGACCATCGAAACGGGCATTTACCAATACGCCCGGGCTACGGGTACGAGCGGAGCGGCTAACGCCTCTCTCGACAACAGCGGAAGCATCGCCATTTCCGCGATGGCGACCGCTTTTGCGGGTTACGACGGAAGCGCATCTGCAACCGCTGACATCGGCTACGGTGTGTACCAGGAGGCGCGTGCGTCGAGTGCGGCCAACGTGTCGTTCGACAACAGCGGATCGCTTGCGATCAACGCCGCAGCCAATGCTTCGGCCGATGAAGATGCATTCGCCTCTGCCTCGATCGACACCGGCGTTTCCCAGTCGGCGTGGGCCACCGGAACGGGCGGTGACGCTTCTGCAAGCTTCACCAACACCGGCTCGGTGAACCTGTCCGCGATTGCGACTGCGGTCGGTGGCGGCGACGTCACTGCCCAGGCCTATGTCAACTCGGGACTGTACCAGGGCGCCTATGGCGGGGCTTCGGGCACCGGTAATGCCATGGTCGTCAATAACGGCGCGTTCGACGTGCTCGCTCAGGCGAGTGCTCTCGGTGGAGGCGACGGATTTGCATCCGCCACCGCCGGAGGAATCTCGCAGGACGCATATGGCGGAGCGGGCGCAGTCGCGAGCCTGTCGAACACGGACGCGATCACGGTTGAAGCCGATGCGACGGTCCTGGTCGGCAACGCGGCCCATCGCGGCGCTGGCGCGACCGCGATTGCCACTGCGCACGGCGTCCATCAGAGCGCCAGCGCAAGCACCTGGTCGGCCCACTCGGCCTTCAATGCCACGACTGGCTTCACCAGTGGTGCGCGGACTTCGCTCGTAATGACGGGGGTTGCGGCCACCTACACCAGCGGCTTCGACCTGACCATGACAGGTCCGGCGCTTGCGTCTGTGACGAACTCCGGTTCGATCAACGTTATCGCCAACGCCAGCGCGGTCGCCGACAATGTCGCGATTGCGGACGCGGCGGCTCTCGCCGTTTCGCAGGAAGCTACCGGCACGAGCGCGGTCGCTTCAGTGGTCAACACCACGAGCGCCGTGATCACGGCAGACGCGCACGCCTTCGCTTCGGGCCAGAACGGCGCTTCGGCAAACGCAGCTGCGACCGGGATCGTGCAGACTGCCAATGCAGTTGACGGCGGGTACCAGCTTGTCGCGCACGGGACGGCCTCGCTGCACAAGACGGCGAGTGGGACCACGCACTTCGGCGGGCTCACAACGGCTTCGACCATGACAATCAACAACACGCCTGTGGGTCCTGCACTTGCGATGGTGGACAATAGCGGCGCGATCAACGTTTCCGCTCTTGCGACAGCCATTGCGGCACAGGGCGGTCCGGCGCTTGGAGCCACCAGCACAACCCCGGCTTATGCGGGCGCTTCCGCGGCCGGGATTATCCAGGCTGCAAACGGGGCGACGGCATCGGCCATCGTCGACAACAGCGGCGATATCGCTGTTGTGGCGAGCGCCAATGCGTCTGGTGCGACGGCTGCATCGGCCAACGCGGGTGCGGTGGGCATCGTCCAGGGCGCCAATGCGGTTGGTACGGTAACGACCGTCCATGCTGCCTTGGCGACTCTCACCGGCACGACCTTCAGCGGCCATGCGAGCACCTACACGACGCTGACTCCGACCTCGACGACGGTGACGCAGACCAATGTTGGTCCGGCGACTGCGATCGTCAGCAACACCGGTTCGATAACCGTCAATGCAATGGCCACGGCGGTTGCTGGAACCGCGGCGGTCGCATCGGCTGCAGCGACGGGCGTCTCCCAGAACGTAGCGGGAAGCGTCGCAAACGCGGTGGTGAGCAACAGCGGAACCATGAGCGTCGGCGCCCACGCCATCGCTACGGGGACCTCTGCGAACGCTGGGGCAAATGCTTCGGGCGTCGTCCAGAACCTGGCGGGCCCGCAGATGAACGCAACGCTGCACAATAGCGGCGAGCTAAACGTCACTGCGGTGGCTTCGGCGGGCGGACTGGCCGGTGCAACGGCGACTGGGTCGGCTTCGGCTTCGGCACCCGCAGCGACCGGCGCGGCAACGGCCTATGCTCTCGGCTACGGTGCCTTCGGCAGCGGTGGATCGATGACGGTCGACGTCACCAACAGTGGCTCGAGCCTCAACGTCAGCGCGTTCGCCAACGCTCCGATGACGGCGGTCGCTTCGGCTCAGGGCATCGTCATCAACAACGCTCCGACGACGACAACGACCATTGTCGGCACCGGAACGACGGCCACGACGGTGACCAGTGTCAACGCCAACCCGACCGGCGGCACCATCAACAACAGCGGAATGCTGAATGTGGTGGCTCAGGCTTCGGGCGGCTTCACGACGACGCCGGTGGTCGTCCCGACGACGGGTGGCGGTGTCACCACGGAGGTGCTCACGACGCCGGCCAGCTCGGCTGTGGCGACCGGGATTGCCGTCAATGGCGGTCCGGGTAACCTGACGATCACCAACACGGGTTCGATCAACGTCGATGCAATCACGGCCCACGGTGGAAACGCGACCGCGACCGGCATCCGGATTGCCGCCAACGGGACAGCCACGCCGCTGCTGGGTGACCTCTTCACAATCAACAACTCCGGCGACATCATCGTCCGGCAGTCGATGGATGGCGGAGACACGTGGCACCGTGGAATGGCGATCGATGTCGCTTCTGCAGCCAACAACACCGTAATCAACCTGCTCGGCGGGAACATCTACGGCAACGTTGCGGTGCAGGCGGGTGATGCCATCAACGTCCTTACCGACGAGACAGTGTTCAACGGTATCGTCAACCCGGGCTGCATGCCCGCTGGCGGACCGTCGGCGCTGGTGCTTGACGACCCGGCGCAAAACGCGTGCGGCGTCGGGACGCTGACGATCGGCGATGGCGCGGACGCGGGGGGTAACCTCCACCTCGTCATCGATGAGGTTGACGGACCGTCCTATGCGTTCGTCGACACGCTGACCGTGAACTCCGACGGAACGATCACCTACGATCTCCCGGCGGCAACGGGCACCGTTCCGATCGGCACTTATCCGCAGGTCTTCGCCAATACGGCGAACCTGGCGGGTACGCTGGTGGCGAACATCGGTACGAGCGGGAACGGCCTGTACGACACGACCACGTACGAAAACGTCATCGACGCAATCGTTCGGAACGGCGAGTTCGACCAGTGCATCGTCAACGGCATCCCGAGCGACTCGGCGCTGCTGCACTTTGGTTGCATCTACGACGACCAGGCCAATGTTGACCTCGGCCTTGTGAGGACCGCCTTCAACGGAGTGGAGGGTGAAACTCGCAACCAGCTCGCGGTCGCGACGGCGATTGAGAATGTTTACAATGTCAATCTGACCGGGCCCTTCGCTGATGTCCTGGCGCAGATGCTCCTTCTCAATAAGGGTGACCTGTTCGATGCTCTCGATCAGCTCAGCGGGGTCGAATACCCGAACTACCTGCACGACGTCCGTAACAACCAGTTCGTCCTCAATACCTTCATCAACGATCAGCTCGACTGCACGTTGACGTGGGGCAAGGGCGTTCAAGGTTGCCGCGATCCGCGGTACGGCTGGCGCGTCTGGGGAATGGGCTCGTTCGACCACGGCAAGCTCGACAGCAATGCCAATGCCATCGGCTACAAGGCCGACAATTGGACGGGAACGATCGGCTTCGATTACCTGGCCGGTAACTTCTCGGCAGGCATGTTCGGAAGCTATCGCAACCTCAGCGTCGACTATCCGGACTCGATTGTCGGAAGCCGGATCAAGTCGAACGGTTGGACTGTCGGTCTCGATGCTACCTACGACGTCGGTAACTTCTACGTCCGCGGTATCGGCAGCTACAGCTGGCTGAGCGGCGACAGCAGCCGAGAGTTCAGCATCGGTACGCTCTCTGGCACCGCACACGGCACCCCGGACGTGAACATGTGGTCGTTCTACGGTGAGGCCGGCGCACGCATGGATCTCGGATCGTCCTGGATCACTCCGTATGTCGCAATCGACTACACGGACATGAACCTGAAGGCGTTCACCGAGACCGGCGGGATCGGCGGAAACCTCGGCTTCGACTCGCAGCACGAGCATCAGACCTCGGGCGTGATCGGGCTGAAGTGGGCCGGCAACTGGAGCGGAATCGTTCCGGAGGCCAAGGTCGCGTATCGGTACAACTTCAACCGCGACCTCGGTGTCGACGCCTACTTCGTCGATGCTCCGGTCGGCGCGAACTTCCGCAAGGTTGAGGACTACAACCGCGGCTCGTTCCTTGCCGGGTTGAGCCTCGGCGGAGAGATGGGGTCGAACCTGTCCGGACGGATTGGCTACCTTGGTCAGTTCAACAGCGACTACACCGACCACGCCGTCTACGGATCGCTGGTGTATCACTTCGGAGCTCCGGCAGCGCCGCCGCCGCCGCCTCCGCCGCCGCCTCCGCCGCCTCCGCCGCCGCCGCCTGCAACGCAGACGTGCCCGGACGGAACGGTGATCCTGGCGACGGACACCTGCCCGGCGCCGCCGCCTCCGCCTCCGCCGCCTCCGCCGGCGCCAGAGCGCGGCTAAGGCACGGTCGTAGAAAAAAGGAGGAAGAGGGAGGAAACTCCCTCTTCTTTCTTTATTGGCGGACTGTTTTCTGCCAGACTAAGCTATTGTTTCCTCACATCAAAGACGGACTGATGAGCAAGACGAAGACGAAGAGCGCGCCTGCAAAACGCCAGAATAGAGCGGCGGCTGGCAACAAGCCGGGCGGTCCGGCAGCAGCCAAGAATGCGCCGAGCATCGATCAGACAATCGCCAACGCGCAGCACGGGCGCGTGAACGTAAGCGCTGACAAGGCTGTCTTGATGGGCGCGAAACTCTACAACGACGGCAAGTTCGACCAGGCAATGCGTGTCTGCAGACAGATAGTCGACGCTCGGCCCGGCAATGCCGATGCGCACAATATCCTGGGGGTATCTCTGCAGGCTCTCGGAAAGAGCGACGAAGCGATCGCTGCGTTGAAGCTGGCGGTTAAGCTAGCTCCACAGGCTGCGAATCTGCACGCGAACTTTGGCGAGGTCCTTCGCCAGAACGGTAAGCTCGACGAAGCCGAGGTCGAGCTAAACAAAGCTCTTGAGTTGGATTCGGCAAATGCGCAGGCGCTGAACAATCTCGGCATCATTCAATATGATCGCCATCGATTTGCTGAAGCTGCAAAATACTATCGCCGTGCGCTCGAAGTTCGACCAGACATGGCTGAAGCGCACAACAACCTCGGCAACGCCTTACGACTGACGGGCGATATCGACGGTGCTATGGAAGCCTACCAGAATGCGCTGACTTATCGGGAGATCTATCCCGAGGCTTACAACAACCTCGGGACACTCTTGCAGCAGGCTCGCAAATTCGACGAAGCAGAGCATGCCCTGCGTAAAGCGATCGCTCAAAATCCCCGCTATGTCGACGCGTTCAACAATCTCGCCACCTTGCTTTCGTCGCAGAAGAAGGAGACCGAGGCGCTCCGAGTGCTCGGTGATGCGCTGAAGTTTGCGCCAACCAATCCTCAGACGTTGATCATCACCGCTCGGATTCAGCTCCGGAGGGGTAACCATCAGGCCGCGGAGCAGGGTGCGCGACTTGCCCTCAAGCAAAAGCCAGACAGCGCCGAGGTGCTGACAATTCTTGGACAGATTCTGCACGAAACCGACCGGTACGACGAAGCTCTAGAGGTGCTCGAGAAAGCTGTGGAGGTCAGTCCAAACAGTCCCGAATCGCTCAACTTCTATGGAGTAGCGCTCAAGTCCGTGGGCCGGCTCGATGATGCCAAAGAACACATCACGAAGGCCCTCAAGCTGAATGATTCAATGTACGGCGCCTACGCCAACCTCAACGACCTCGTCGACTTCTCAAAGGGAGAAGGCGAGACCTTGTTCAACCAGATGGATGCCATTTTCGAATCCGCCAAAAATCCCGAAGCCGATCAGCTCCTGCCGCTGCACTTTGCCTACGGAAAGGCGCTGGACGACCGTGGCGAACATGAGCGCGCGCTCAAGCATTACATTACCGGCGGAAAAATGAAGCGGGCCCAGCTCGAGTACAACGAGAAGGAGACCTTCGCTTTCTTCGACTCCATCCGCGAAGCCTTCCCGAAGGAGGTATTCGAGGACCGCAAGTTCCAAGGACTCGACGACGAACGCCCGGTCTTCATCATCGGGATGCCGCGATCCGGCTCCACGCTGGTCGAGCAGATCCTCTCAAGTCATCCCGACATCTACGGTGCCGGAGAGGTAAAATATCTCAGCCGGGCGATCGGTCAGCTCCGCGACCGTTTCCCGACGCTTCCGAAATACCCTCAGATGATGGAGAAGCTGACCGCGGGCCAGCTTGAGATCGTCGCGAAGAAATATCTGGAGGCGCTGACGGCCGGAGCAGGCGACGCCAAGCGCGTCACTGACAAGCTGCTGACCAACTACTTCTTCGTCGGCCTAATCCATATCCTCTATCCGAACGCGAAGTTCGTGAACACGCGTCGCGATCCCGTCGACACGTGCCTGTCCGGCTTCACGAAGCTCTTCAAGGACGACATGCCGCACAGCTACGACCTGACCGAGCTGGGCCGTTACTATTGCAAGTATGACGAACTGATGCAGCATTGGCACAAGGTGCTTCCGGAGGGTGTCCTCACGACCGCGCAATATGAGGACGTCGTCGCCGACACCGAAGGACAGGCGAAGGCGTTGATCGACTTCATCGGCCTCAAGTGGGATCCGAAGTGCCTCGATTTCCACAAGTCGGATCGTCCGGTGAAAACCGCGAGCGTCGCTCAGGTTCGCAAGCCGATCTACAAGACAGCAGTGAAGCGGTGGAAGAAATATGGCGCGGGATTGCAGCCGCTGGTCGACGCGGTGAGCGCGACAAAGGCCGAGGAGCCGGCGACATCCAAGCCGAAAGCAAAAGCGAAAGCGAAAGCCTGACCAGTTTCGAGGTCAGGTGAGCGCGACCGAAAGGGCCGCGTTCCGCCAAACGGAGGGCGGGCTTCGGCCCGCCCTTTTTGCGCCTTCGAAACGGGACCGTTGCCGGCGTTCTGCTGAGGCCAGCGCCGACGCCACAGTCCAGCGAAGTTGAACAGGCAGGCGTTCGTTGCCACTCAGCATTCGAGCATGAAGCTGAAGCCGAAATATGTCGAAAAGCCGTGGGGGCGCACGAGCCTTCCGCCGGCGTTCCAGCCGCCGCGGGGAAGGCGCATTGGCGAGCTGTGGTTCGAAGTGCCGGAACAGCCCCTTCTTGCCAAATATCTGTTCACCAGTGAGCGGCTGTCGGTCCAGGTGCACCCTGATGACGCCGAAGCCAAGGCTCGCGGCCTGCCGCGCGGGAAGAGCGAATGCTGGTACATTCTCGAAGCGGACGAGCGGGCAACCCTCGCCCTCGGCCTCACCCGCGAGGTGAGTGCACAGGAGCTTCGCGACGCGGCAACTACCGGAGAAATAGTGGACTTGCTCAACTGGCTGCCGGTCACCAGAGGCGACTTCTTCTACGTTGAGCCTGGCACCATCCACGCCATCGGCGGCGGCATCTCACTCCTGGAATTTCAGGAGAATTGCGACGTCACCTATCGAATGTACGACTACGGTCGTCCTCGAGAGCTTCATCTCGACGATGCCATCGCGGTCGCCAGTCGCTGTCCCTACCCGGAACGGCTCCATCGCAAAGTTCGCGAGGACGAGGATTGCACGCTCGTTGAGGGCCCGAAGTTCACTTTGGTTCATTCGCACGGCGATGCGCTGCAGCAGCGCGACCGCTGGGTGATGCCGCTTGCCGGCTCGGCAACCTGCGGATGTCACGTCGCAGAACCCGGAGAGTGCCTGTTCGTAAGGGCGGGCGAGAGCGTAAGCACATCCGGAGGGCGGTTGCTCATCGGCGCCGGCAGCTGAGATTTCGCTGGGGTACGTCAATCGTGTCCCCAGCTTTTGTCCGGTATTGTCCAACCATTGCCGAGCGGGTTAGGGGGTCGGTGATTCGCATCCCATGACCAGCTTGACCCATCTCGACCGGCTTGAAGCCGAAAGCATTCACATCCTTCGCGAAACTGTCGCGGAGGCGGACAAGCCCGTGATGCTCTATTCGATCGGCAAGGATTCGGCGGTGATGCTTCACCTGGCTCGAAAGGCCTTCTATCCGGCGCCGCTTCCGTTTCCGCTGCTGCACGTCGACACGACGTGGAAATTCAGGGCGATGTACGAGCTTCGCGACAAGGTCGCCGCCGATCCGCAGGTCGAGCTGATCGTCTACAAGAACCCGGAAGCCGAAGCGAAGGGCATCAACCCGTTCGATCACGGCCCGGTCCACACCGATATGTGGAAAACCGAAGGGCTCAAACAGGCGCTGGACAAGTACGGGTTCGACGCCGCCTTCGGTGGGGCTCGCCGGGACGAGGAGAAGAGCCGCGCGAAGGAGCGGATTTTCAGCTTCCGCAACGCCAATCATCGATGGGACCCCAAGCGCCAGCGGCCGGAGCTGTGGGCGCTATACAACGTTCGGAAGAAGAAGGGCGAGAGCGTTCGGGTCTTCCCTCTGTCCAACTGGACCGAGCTCGATGTCTGGCAATACATCCTTCGCGAAAAGATCGAGATCGTGCCGCTCTATTTCGCTGCCGAGCGCCCGACGGTCGAGCGCGATGGCCTCATCCTGATGGTCGATGACGACCGATTTCCGCTCAACGGCGAGACGCCCGAAGCCGCGCAAGGTGCGGTTCCGCACCCTCGGCTGCTATCCGCTGAGCGGTGCCGTCGAAAGCGAAGCCACCACGGTCGAGCAAGTCGTCGCTGAGATGCTTCTGACCACCACGTCGGAGCGGCAGGGCCGCGCCATCGACAAGGATGCCGGTGCCGCGAGCATGGAGAAGAAGAAGCAGGAGGGCTATTTCTAATGTCGCGCCTGCTTGAGAAGGAACGGGCGCTGGTCGCAGCCGACGTCTCCGGGTGGCTCGCTCGCCACGAGCAGAAGGAGATGCTGCGCTTCATCACCTGCGGAAGCGTCGACGATGGCAAATCGACGCTGATCGGGCGCCTGCTCTACGATTGCCGCCAAGTCTTCGACGACCAGCTCGAGGCGCTGGAAGCCGACAGCAAGAGCGCCGGGACGAACGGTGGAAACCTCGATTTCGCGCTTCTGGTGGATGGCCTTTCGGCGGAGCGCGAGCAGGGAATCACCATCGACGTCGCCTACCGCTTCTTCGCCAGCGAGAAGCGCAAGTTCATCGTCGCCGATACGCCCGGGCACGAGCAATATACGCGCAATATGGTGACCGGCGCTTCGACCGCGGATGTCGCCGTGCTGTTGATGGATGCCCGCAAGGGCGTGCTCACGCAAACCCGGCGCCACTCCTACCTCGCCCACCTGGTCGGAATTCGCCACTTCGTGCTTGCAGTCACGAAAATGGACCTGGTCGACTATGACCGCGACGCGTTCGAATCCATCTGCAACGAATATCGCGCCTTCGCTGACAGCATCGGCATTGCCGACTGGCACGCCATTCCGGTCTCCGGGGTTGGCGGAGACAATGTCAGCACGCGAAGCGAGAAAACGCCCTGGTACGACGGGCCCAGCTTGCTCGAATATCTCGATACGGTCGAACTCGACGCCGACACGGATGCTGCCAAGCCGCTACGAATGCCGGTGCAGTGGGTAAACCGGCCGAATCACAAGTTCCGTGGCTTTGCCGGGCAGATCGCTTCAGGCCGCGTCGGTCCGGGAACCGAGGTGCGAATCCTGCCGTCGGGGCGGACGACCCGGATTTCGCGGGTCGTCACCTTCGATGGCGATCTCGACGAAGCGGTTGCCGGCCAATCGGTAACGGTGACGCTCGCTGACGAAGTCGACTGTTCGAGAGGCGATGTCATCGCCGCGGCCGCCGATGCGCCGGAAGCGTCCGACCAGTTCGAGGCGACGATCGTCTGGATGAGCGAGGACGAGCTTCTGCCGGGGCGCGGCTACTGGATGAAAATCGGCACGCAGACCGCAACGGCCATGGTCCAGGAGCCGAAGTACGAAATCAACATCAACACGCTCGACCACCTGGCTGCAAAGACGCTTGGGCTGAACGCGATCGGCGTGTCTGAAATCTCGACAGACCGCGAGATCGTTTTCGAGCCATATGAAAGCGGCGGATCAAGCCCCAATCGCGTGCTCGGCGGCTTCATCCTGATCGACAAGACCACCAACGCCACCGTCGCGGCCGGCATGATTCACTTTGCCCTTCGCCGGGCAGTGAACATCCATCGGCAGCATTTCGATATCGGACGGGAGACGCATTCCGCGCTCAAGGGGCAGAAAGCCTGCGGTGCTGTGGTTCACCGGCCTTTCCGGCGCGGGCAAGTCGACGATTGCAAATTTGGTCGAAAAGAAGCTCGCCGCCCGCGGCCGGCATACGTTCCTGCTCGACGGCGACAACATACGCCACGGCCTCAATCGAGACCTTGGCTTCACCGAAGCCGACCGGATCGAGAACATCCGCAGGGTCGGCGAGGTCGCGAAGCTGATGGCCGACGCCGGGTTGATCGTCCTCACCGCCTTCATCTCGCCGTTCCGGGCCGAGCGCCACATGGTGCGCCGGATGATGCCGGAGGGCGAGTTCATCGAGGTGTTCGTCGACACGCCGCTCAAGGAAGCGGAGAAGCGCGACGTGAAGGGCCTCTATGCCAAGGCGCGCGCCGGCGAGCTCAAGAACTTCACCGGCATCGACAGCCCGTACGAGGTGCCCGAGAAGGCCGAAATCCACATCGACACGACGAAGATGAGCGCCGACGAAGCCGCCGACCTGATCGTCGAGAAACTACTCAGCCGACGCTGAACGGAGTTGCGCATTGAAAGTTGGCCGCCACGTGCCATAAAGTTGGCATAAGGGGGCCACGATATGAACCTGGTGCTCGTCCGATCGGCCGCGATTGCTGCACTCGCGTTCTTTGGTGCGACAGCTGCCTCGGCAGAAGAGGGCGGCGACTGGCGGGTTCGCGTCGGTGCAGGCGCTCAACTCGTGCCAGAATTCCCCGGCGCCGACAGTCATGGGGTTTTGCCGCTTTTCGATCTCTCCTTCGCACGGGGATCGAAACCCTTCCGGTTCAAAGCGGCCGACGACAGTCCCGGGATCCGGCTGGTTTCCACCGACAAATTCGGCTTCGGGCCTGTCGTGAACCTGCAGCCAAAACGCAAGGAATCCGATGTCGGAGCGCCGGTTGGAAGCGTGCCGATGACTGTCGAAGCGGGCGCCTTCGCAGACTACTTCCCGGTCCCGTCGCTTCGGCTCCGGGCCGAAGTGCGCAAAGGCATTGGCGGCCACGACGGCGTGGTCGGCTCCATCGGTGCCGACCAGATCTGGCGCGACGGCGACCGGTACGTGTTTTCAATCGGACCGCGGCTGTTCTTCTCCGATTCCCGTTATCAACGCGAATATTTCGGAGTCACCCCTGCCGCGTCCCTCGCAACGGGCCTGCCCGAATATCGACCGAGTGGCGGCATCCACGGAGTCGGGCTCAACTCCGGCGTCTACTACCAATTCACTCCCAAATGGGGCCTGTTCGGCTTTGCACGTTACACACGTCTTGTCGGCGATGCGGCCGACTCGCCATTGATTCGCGCGTTCGGTTCCCGAAACCAGCTTTCTGGTGGCGTCGGCCTGACCTATACCTTTGTCGTGCACCGCTGAGGCGGGCACCGAAATTCGTTGCCGATCGAGGCGCGCCTTAGTCGCCCTCGCCCGGCTCCGGCGTGAAATACTTCTCGTATTTGCCCTCTTCGCCCTTGTGCTCGTCGGCGTCGGCGGGGCTTTCTTTCTTGCGCGTGATATTCGGCCAGTCGGCCGAGAATTTCGTGTTGAGCTCGAGCCACTTTTCCAGCCCGCTCTCCGTATCGGGCACGATCGCTTCGGCCGGGCATTCGGGCTCGCAGACGCCGCAATCGATGCATTCGTTCGGGTTGATGACCAGCATCACCTCGCCCTCGTAGAAGCAGTCGACGGGACAGACCTCGACGCAATCCATATATTTGCATTTGATACAGGCGTCGGTGACGACGTAGGTCATTGTGATCTTGCTCCCTTTGGGCGTTCGCTAGGTCGCGGGCTTCGGCTCGTCAATTCCCAGCTCTTCGTAACAGGACCGGGCCTCGCTTGCAGGACCGCGTCGTGACGGCAGCGAGAGCACCCGAACCACGCGCGTCCGGCCGTGAAGGGGGAAGGCGAGGATGCTTCCGGCGCGGACTTCCTCGCTAGACTTGACGGCCCGCTTTCCGTCGATCCTCACGTGCCCGGTCTCGACCAGCGCCTGGGCGAGCGTCCGGCTCCTCGTTAGGCGGACGCAGTGCAAGAAACGATCGATTCGCAAGATCAACGCTTCAGCTTCGCCAGTTCGGCGAAGGCATGTGATCCGGTTCGCGGCGGTTGCTTTCGTCTCGAGCGGCGTCCGCGCCAGCGCCACGAGTCCCCGGCTTTGGCAAAGCCGATATCGCTCATCAGCCTCGCTAGCGAATCCGGGTCGAGCCCGATCGACGTCGCAAGCTCCGTGTCGACAGGATTGTCGCCGCCTGCCGAGCGAACCTTGTGCGCGTGACTTGCAAGCCTGTCGGCAAGGTCGATCCGCACCCACATTCGTCCGGCGCGGCGATAGGCGAGGGCAGCGCCGCGTGGGTCGGCGCTGGCCGGCAGCGTCGCCGCACCGGCGGGCGGCAGCTCCGGCATCGGATCGCCGGTTCGAACCGCGAGAAGCGCCGAGCGCCAAAGCTGCGCGGCCGGCTTTAACAACGGCGGCAGGAACACTTCGAGCGGCCCGAGCCGAACCTTGAGCCTGTAGAGAAGCTGCCGGTCCTTTTGATCTAGCGCTCCGATCGCGCTGACGACGCTTCGGCGCGACACGGTGCCGCCGGAGTCGGCCAGCATCGCCCCAAGCGCCCGAACTCCCGGCGAAGTGGCCGAGTCTTTCGAAATCTCCGACAGCCTCTTCAGCGGCCCGAGGTTGGACGCGATCTGCGCCTCCAGCCATTGCTCCAGCCTGGCGCGCAGCTCGGCACGACTGGCGGCGGAGAGACGATCGAGAGCGCGGGCGGTGCGGACGGCAGGCTCGAGCAGCGACGGCCCTGGCGCAAGCCGGGCGAGAACGTTGCCGCTCCATGCGATCGCGATGCTTCCGTTGTCCTCGACGAGGAGGGAGAATTCGCTGTCCGGCGCTTTGGCAAGCGCTGCCGCGCGGCGCTCCAGCTCGTCACCGAGGCGCCGCTCGGCCGCAGCAAGCAGGAGCCTCTTGTCCGCGAGCCGGGCTGCCGGATCCACCCGGAACTCGAAGCCCGAGAGATGCCCGATCGGCTCCGGCCCGATGCTGACTTCGCCGTCGGCATCGATGGTCATCGGCAGGACGTCGGTCCCGCGAGCGCCGATGTCGCGGACCAGCACCGAGGTCCGCCGATCGACGAAGCGCTGCGTGAGACGCTCGTGGAGAGCGTCGGACAAGCGCGATTCGACCTCGCGAGTGCGCTCGGCCCATCTCGCCGGCTCCTTCAGCCAGTCGCCGCGATGGGCGATGTAGGCCCAGCTTCGGATTCCGGCGAGGCGGTCGGCAAGGACCTCGATATCGCCGCTGACATTGTCCAGCCGAGTGACTTCGGCGGCGAACCATTCGTGCGGGATATGTCCGCCATCGCCCGTGTAGCTGAACACCCGGCGCACCATTCGCGCGTGATGCATCGGCCCGACCTTGCGGAAGTCGGGGAGGCCGCAGGCTGCCCACAGCCGCCGCGCGGCAGCGCCCTTTCTAACGGCGACCGCAGGATCTTCGGCGATGAGTTTCAGGACGGCGAGATCGACCGATTGCGGCGCCGGGCGGAGCACCGGGTCGTCGCTCGGGCGCTCGAGGCTGGCGATCAGCGCGGTGACCTCGGTGAAATCGAGATCCGGGTTGCGCCAGTAGAGGAAGTCGAGCGGCCGGAACCGATGCTCCTCGATGGCCTCGATTTCTCCGTCCGTGAATTCGGCGCTGCGGTCGCCGAGGCTTAGCGTGCCGAAGGTGCCGTCCCGCTGGTGCCGCCCGGCGCGGCCGGCGATCTGCGCCATTTCGGCGACGGTCAGCCGGCGGTCGCGACGGCCGTCGAACTTCTCGAGCCCGGCGAAAGCGACATGGGTCACGTCCATGTTGAGGCCCATGCCGATTGCGTCGGTGGCGACCAAATAATCGACCTCGCCGCGCTGGAACATCGCTACCTGCGCGTTGCGGGTCGCGGGCGACAGCGCGCCCATGACCACGGCGGCGCCACCGCGGAAACGGCGAAGTGCTTCGGCGAGTGCGTAAACCTGCTCGGCCGAGAAGGCGACGACCGCCGAGCGCGCCGGGAGCCGCGACAGCTTCGCGCTTCCGGCATAGCGGAGGGTGGAAAATCGCGGGCGGGTGACAATCTCGGCCTCAGGAAGCAGCTCCCGGATCATCGGTTTCAGGCTGTCGGAGCCAAGGATCAGGGTCTCGTCGCGTCCACGCACCCGAAGCATTCGGTCGGTGAAGACGTGGCCGCGCTCCGGATCGATCCCCAGCTGCGCCTCGTCGATCGCGGCGAAGGCGAAGTCGCGCTGGAACGAGTCGCCGTCATGGCCGTCACCGCCGGGGACGGGCATGCTTTCTGCAGTGCACAGGAAATATCGCGCGTTTGGTGGGACGATCCGCTCTTCGCCCGTCAACAGCGCGACCTGACTCTCGCCCTTGATGGCGACCACCCGGTCGTAGACCTCCCGGGCGAGAAGACGCAGCGGAAAGCCGATCACGCCCGAGGAATGGCCGCACATCCGCTCAATCGCCAGATACGTCTTGCCGGTGTTGGTCGGACCGAGGATCGCCCGGACAGGGGCATCGAAACGCGCCATTTCGCCAGCCAATGTGGCACCGCCGGGCGAAAGCGCAAGTTGCCGATTTTAAACAGCTCTTAACCCTGTTTCGGCATTCCCGACAGCGATGTTGGACGGCTTCTCAGCAACCGAGGCTTCGGCCCGGGTCGCGCTCGCTCGAGCACGGGCGAGCGGTGGCGCAATCGCCGACGCCCCGGAACCGTTCACCCTGGTGGTCGATCTTTCGTCCGAGCCGGTCGGACGGCGCTGGTTCCAGGGTGCGGCGACGCTTGCGGCGCTATGCGGGGCGGCGCTTTTGTTCTTCCCCGGCGTCGATCCCTTCTCCGGCGCGATTGCCCGGGCTGCTGCGCCTGCCCAGCAGTTTCAGAGAAACGCGATGCTGGGCCGCAACAGCGACCCTGGTTCAGCGCAAAAGTACCAGTTTCCGGCCGATCCGGAGGCAGCCGCCAAGCCGGTGATCGCCTCCGATGGGTCCGACATTCGGGTGCAAGGAGCGGTTACCGACGGGCTGTACTTCTCGCTTCGCGATGCCGGAGTGCCGGCTCCGTGTCGCCGCCGACTATCTCCACGCCTTGTCCACGCGAATCGACGTAGGCTCCGACGTGGCACCGTTCGATCGGTTCGACCTGGTGATCTCGAAGACGCCGGGCCGGCCGCTCGAATATGCGGCACTTCACCGCGTGGACGGGCCCGACGTCGAGCTGCTGAAGTGGAATGCCGACGGCAAAACCGACTGGTTCGACACCGACGCCAGCGGGGCGGAGCAATCGTCTGGGCTGATGGCGCCGGTCGCCGGCCACATCACCTCCGGCTTCGGAATGCGTTACCACCCGATCCTCCACTACATGCGCTTCCATTCCGGAATCGATTTCGGCGCGGCGTGGGGAAGCCCCATCGTCGCAGCTGCCGACGGCAAGGTCATCGCTGCCGGGTGGAGCGGCGGCTACGGTCGCGAGGTGGAGGTGGCTCACGGCAGCGGAATCGTCAGTCTTTACGGGCATATGAGCAGCATCGTTGCGTCGCCCGGAGAAACCGTCCGCCAAGGGCAGGTCATCGGCTATGTCGGATCGAGCGGCCTTTCGACGGGCCCGCACGTGCACTTCGAGGTGAAGGTAAACGGAAAGCCCGTGGACCCGATGAGCGTGCAGATGCAGTCGCGCAATGTGATCAGCGGGCCCCAACGCCAGGCCTTCAACGCCAGGCTGAAGCAGCTGCTGTCGATCGGAGCAAAGGCGTAGGGAACAGCCGCCTCAGGCCGTTTCGGGTGGTTTAGCGCGCCGCTGACACAACGATGGAGTGCACGGGGTGCTCAGCTGCTATCAGCGGCCCACAATGATCAGCTCCAGTACCCTGTCCGACCGCCGCGGCGCGTGGATTTTCACCGTCGGCGTGATCGCCGTCACCGCGGGCGTCATGCTCCACGTTCCTATGTTCCTGATGGGCCGGGCTAGCCATTATCGCCTCGACGGAATGCCGATGGGGACCGGCATGTACCTCGGCATGGGCGCGATCACCCTCGGCGTTGCCGTTGCCGCCTACGGATTGCTTCCGCGCAACATTCCTGCGCAGATCGCCGCCTCTCGCGAACTGGTCGTTTCGCCTCCCGAGGACGCGCAGCTGAGCGCCGCCCACTGGAAATTGATGGCCGTACTTGTAGTCGCGCTCATCATTGACGTCATGAAACCGGCGACCTTGGGATTTACGATTCCGGGAATGATGAGCGAGTACGAAGTCTCTAGGGCCACAGCCTCTCTCGTTCCCTTCTTCGCGCTTATCGGCACATCGGTGGGATCGGTGCTGTGGGGTGCGATTGCCGACATCTACGGGCGCAAGGCGTCGATCCTACTGGCCGCCGTCGTGTTCGTCGGAACCTCGATCTGCGGGGCGATGCCGTCCCTCTATTGGAACATGGGCATGTGCTTTCTGATGGGGCTTGGCGCGGGAGGAATGCTTCCGGTGACCTATGCGCTTCTCGCCGAGATGATGCCTAGTAAGCAGCGCGGCTGGAGTCTCGTGCTTGTCGGCGGCCTCGGCGCGGTTGGAGGCTATTTCGCGGCGAGCGCCCTTTCCGCACTGCTTCAGCCGACCTTCGGCTGGCGCATCCTCTGGCTCCTCAACCTGCCCACCGGCCTGATCTTAGTCTTGCTGGGCACCATGCTTCCTGAATCGGCGAAGTTCCTGCTCGCTCGGGGACGGCGGCAGGAGGCTCGCGCGGTCATGAAACGGTTCGGTGCCAAGGCGCACAAGTTCAACCCGATACAGTCGTCAACGAGAGAGCGGGACCAATCGGGAGCCCTCGCGGGAAAGGCTTTTGCCGGGAAGCTGTTTGCGCTCAGCCTCGCCGCGCTTTGCTTTGGCCTCATCTATTTCGGTCTGTTGCTGTGGCTTCCTGACGATCTCGTCACCAAGGGCTACAGTGTGTCCGTGGCAAGCAAGCTGCTTGCCGAATTCGGCGCTAATTGCATTCCCGACCACCTTCCTCGTCGCCTTCGCCTACAGTGCCTGGAGCACCAAATGGTCAGTGATTGGCGCATTGGCGGTAACGCTCGTGGGACTGGTCGGCGTTCTCCAGCTCGAGTTCACCGGGAGCGGAAATCCGGTGATCCCGGTTGGACTGCTGATCGTCGGCACCAACGGGCTCATTTCGATGCTTTTGCCTTATGCGGCAGAGAGTTTCCCGATGGCGATTCGCGGGCGCACCACCGGAACGGTCGCCGCATGCAGCAAGGGTGGCGGCGTGGTGGCGCAATTCTTCGCCATTATTTCGCTCGTGCCGCCGTTGTCGATTGTGTCGGTTGTCATCATGGTTCCGACTTTGACGTCACTGGCGCTTGTCGCGATGTTCGGGAGCGAAACCCGCGGACGCGACCTTCGAGACCTGGACCCGGACGGCGATGTCTTTGCGGCCACTGGGCTATAGCGGCCAAGAGGAGCGGGCCGAATGTTCGGCAAGCGGCGTGAAAACCCGGCCCACGCGAAGGTGAATCTTTCGATTGTTTGGTGTGGCGCAGCGCGCCTGCGGCCATAATCTTCGCGCTACCTGCCGTGCCCTCTCCACCGCTTGATCGTGCGCTGGATGATTCCCTCTTCGCCGCCGGTCTCGCGCCACAGAGCTGCGAAGCTCGGGTCTGACGAGGCCGGGCGCTTTTCCGGTTCGAGATCGTCGAAACGCACCCGGATCGGGATCGACACGCCTTCGCCGCAAACGATGCACTCGCGGTTACGAAGCGCCGGGATGGCGTCGAGGAAGCCGCGGGCGCCCTCGGGCATCGCCGCTCGGACGCACGCCTGGTCGCGGTCGTTGTTGAGGCGCATGGAGATGATCGTTCCGCACTGCGACAGGACGCCTTCGGCCAGGTCGGACGGGCGCTGCGTGATCAGCCCAAGGCTGACACCATACTTGCGGCCCTCCTTGGCGATTCGCTCGAGGATCTTCCGGACGGCCTGGCCGCCCGAATCCTCGTCTTTGGGAACGTAGCGGTGCGCTTCTTCGCAGACGAGCAGAAGCGGGCGCTGCGCTTCCGTGCGCGACCAGATCGCATAGTCGAACACCATCCGGGCGAGCACAGATACCACCACGGACGTGATTTCCGACGGAACGCCAGACACGTCGACGATGGAGATCGGGCGCCCATTGGCGGGAAGTCGGAAAATCCTGGAAATGAACGCTGGCATCGAATCCGACACCAGCATCCCTGAAAACATGAAGGTGTAGCGCGGGTCCTGCTTCAGCTCGTCCAGCTTCTGCTTCAAGCGCTGATAGGGAAGCGTGTCGCCGGCGCGGTCGAGCTTACCCATTTCGTTGGTGATGATCGTGGTCAGGTCGGTCAGCAGGTAGGGAATTGGCGAATCCACTGTCACCTTGCCGTACTGGCTCATGTCCTTGCCCTTTACCCGGGCGGCGAGGACGCATTTGGCGAGAATGTCGGCGTCTCGCTCGCGCTCGGCGCCGTGCGTGGTCAGGAGCACTTCGCAATGCTCCTCGAAGTTCATTAGCCAGTAGGGCAGCTGGAGGTTGTCGACGTTGACCAGCTCGCCGCACCCCTTGAAGGCGGCGGAATATTCGCCGTGCGGGTCGATCATGACGATGTGACCCTCAGGCGAAAGCTGCGAAATCCGGTGAAGGATCAGCGACACCGACGTCGATTTGCCGGTGCCGGTCGATCCGAGGACGGCAAAGTGCTTCGACAGCATCGGGTCGACGTAGAGCGCGCCGCGAATATCGTCGGTCGGATAGACGGTGCCGATCTCGATATGCGGGCTATCGTCGGCCGCGAATACGGCGCGCAGGTCCTCGGTCGTGACCGGGTGAACTTCGCAGCCCGGAATCGGATAGCGAGTGACGCCGCGGCGGAAGTGGCTCATCTTTCCGGAGCTGTCGCGGTTGCCTTCGCCCAGGAAGTCCACGTGAGCGCTGATCTGCCCGCCTTCGGCAGCCATGGTGCGGACGTTGGCGATCAGCCATGCGTTCCCGACGATCATCTTCACCTGGCTTCCGACCTGGCCTGACATCGCCACGGCGGGATCGGCATGCGACTGAAGCGACAGCAGCGTCTCTGCCTTCATTGCGATCCGCGACCCGGAACCGGCGATTTCGACCACCTGGCCGACGCAAGGCAGCTTCTCGGCTGGTGCGTGCGAGGCCTTCGGAGCTGCTTCTTCATCGAAGCTGCTCATTTCGTCGATAAACTGACGCAGGTTTGGCTGATCGTCCATGCTCTACCTAACTCCCAGCGGTTCGGCTGTAGGACGGGCGATAACCAATTCAGGTTAACATATGGCTTAGAACTCGCGCCCCCGGCACGGGACCGCGGCGCCGGAGCGGACGCTAGAAATCCGCCGCGAGAGTGAGTGCCGGGCCCGAGGACGGGCTGGCGCGGCCGGCAAGCCGCTGCCGCCAGTCGAGATGCGCGTAGAGGTTCTTGCGAAGCCGGACGGAGATCCGCGGGCCGGCATCGAGGCGATAGACGCCCGGCTGCGCCCCGCCCCAAACCCCAAGGCCTGCCGAGACACGGCCCCACACCGGGCGAGTGAAGGTCAGCGCCCCGTCGGCGAACAGGTCGCGGCTGCCGACGCCGACGATACCGGCCTGCAAATAGGCGTCGAGGCTGAAGTCGAGCGGCATCGGCCGATGGTACAGGCCGGCTTCGGCGAACAGGGCGAAATCGGAGCGGCCGCCGCCGTGGCCAAAGGCCTGCCGCCGCTCGGCGGTGATTGCGAAGGGGATCGACCTGAACGGCGTCATCCGGACCCCCGCCGCCACTTCCGCGCCGCGCGATCCGCCAAGCGGCGACGTGGTTCTGAGCGAGGCGGCAAGCCAGCGGTTGAACGAATAGGTGAGACGCATCCCCGCCTGGCTTCCGCCCAGAGTTCCTCCGGTCGCGAGCGATCCGGGCACCGACACCCCCCGATACAGCGCCCACGTCGTCAGCTGCACGCGGTCGAGCTTCGGCTGCGCCAGCGGCTGGGCAGCGACCACCGGAACCGGGCGGCTTTGCTCCCTCGGAAGGGCCGGAAAGCCGGCCAATTGCCAATCGTCGGCTGCACTTGTCTGCGAAGAGAGTTGCAGGCCGTTCGACGCAGACGAAAGCTGCCATTTCGGCCGCTTTGGGATGGCCGAACGCTCGGCCGGAACCGCCGGCGCGTAGCCGTCGTAGGCATAGGCCGGATAGTATCGTGCCGGCGCTCGCATCGGCGGATAACCGGGGTAGCCGGGATAATCGCCGTATGCCGGATAGCTTGCCGGCAGCTGCTGAGGCGCGAATTGCTCCCCTTCGGTCGGTTCGACGGCCGGAAGCGGCGGGAATTCCGTCGCGACGATTGGCGGCAGCCGGGCCGAGCTCCGGTCCTTCGCGTAGCTGACGGTAAAGCCCGGCACTGCGCCGAGAGTGACCGCCCGAACGCCCGCCCAGCCGACCAGGACGACGGCAAGAAACCGGATCGGGGCGCTCAAGCCGAAAGCTCTTTGGGGAAGGTGTGGCGGGTCTTGTCCCAAGACGCTGGTGAGCGGCTAAGATAGATCGTAAGTGCCCGCCCTGCCGCGAAAATGGCGATCATGTTGCCGACGATCAGCCGCGGCAGCGACCGGGCGCCCTCGCGCCAGCCATACGCCGAGCCGGTGAATAGCGCGCGCATCGCGACTCGCCAGGTCAGCAGCCACAGGTTGATCCACAGCAGCGTTGAAAGGGTCGGCCCGATTGCGACCTTGACCGGTGCGCCGATCGCCTGGGCGAGCCACAATTGCGACCAGATCAGCGCAGCCACGTAGCCCGACAGCAACAGCAGCGCGGCAATGGGTCCGCGGCGGTCGCGCATCCGCATCCAGCGTTCGCCGATTCCGCCTCGCCAGCCAAGCCGATCCCACCCGCTGAGGGCGATTCCGCCGAGCCAACGCGCCTTCTGGCGAACCGCTTCTCCGAACGTCGCCGGGAAATTGCCCCGGCTTGCAACGACTCCGCGGCTTCCCGGGACCGCCGGCATCCGGACGAACATCGTCTTGAGACCGAGCTCGCCGATTCGAAGCCCGAGCTCGTAATCCTCGGTCATGCTTCCGCCAGCAAAGGGATAGCCTTCGTTTAGCGCCGCCACGCGGGCGAGTGAATCGCGGGCGATTGCACAACCGACTCCGGCGAGCGGGACCGACGCTCCGACAGCTTCACGAACGACGAGCTCCTTGGCGTGGGCTTCGGCAAATTCGTCACAATAGTGCCCCGCGACCCACCGTGAGCGCGGATCGATCAGCGGCTGCACCGGAAGCTGGATCAAGGCGGCGCGGTCGATGAGGCCGTTGAACACGCCAAGTTCGAGCGGGTGAACCACGTCTTCGGAATCGTGGAGAACGACGGCTTGCACCGAGATATTCTCGCGAAGCTCATATTCGAGCATCGCGTCATAGAGATGGTTCAGGCAATCGGCCTTGGTCGTCGGACCGTCGTGGTGGACCAGGACGGGCTCGATCCGGGGATCGCCGACGCTGGCGATTGCGGCGCCGGTTGCCGGATCGTTGCGGTAATGGCCGACGAAGATCCGGTAGTTGCCATAGTCGAGCCTCTGCAGCGCCGAGCGAAGCATCGACGCGATAACGGCGGATTCATCCCAGGCCGGAACGAAGATCGCCATCAACCGCTGCTCGCCGGAGCGGGCCGAAATCGTTTCCCCGAAGCTCTTCGGATAACGTCGGTAGACCGTCGCCGAGCGCCAGAGCCTGCGGCTGAAATAGATGATGTCGACGACAAGGTCGTTGACCGAAAACAGCAGGAATCCGACGGCGCTGAACAGCGCCAGCTCCGCTGCGAGCCGTGCGAGCAAGGTCGCAAGCGTCATCTGCCGCCGCGCCTCATTCCAACGATTTCAGGCCTTGCTCGGCGCACTGGACCCACCCATTGCAACAGATACCGAGCGAGGGGAACGTTGGCACAATGCTCTACATTGCTCAAGGTTGGATGGTTACCGGCCCGCTATGGCTGATATAGTTGGGCACATGCGAAACTTGCTGATTGTGCTCGCCCTGCTTGCCGGCGCCTCGTCGGCGAATGCGTCACGTGTGCTGTTTGCTGGCGGCAATTGGGCGGCAATCGATTTCGGCAGCCGCTGCGAAGCGCGCTCGCGGCCGCTGTGGTTCAAGCCCGGAACGAAGCCCTTTGCGGGGTTCGCATTCGATCGCTCCGGCGGGCTTCACGGCCGTTTCTACGTTCATCTCGGCCGGTCAGCGCGGAGCGGCGCCACGGTTGTCGCAATCATCGGCAACCAACCATTCCTGCTTGCCGGCAACGGACAATGGGCGTGGAGCCGCGACCCGGCCCAGCAGAAGGCGATGCTCGGCGCGGCGCGATACGGGCAGGGAATGCGGATCGATTCTCGCGACGATCACGGCCGGCGAATGATCGACCGCTACGATCTTTCCGGAGCGGCGACGGCAATCGATTCGGCCGCTGCCGCTTGCGCTGGCAAAAGTGCCGGTTCGTAGGGGGGTGTCGAGACCCACAACCATTGCCGGTTGTGGCTCCGGACCCTAAATAGGATCCCTGCAATGAGCGCCGAAACCGCCTTGATGCCAATTGCCGGCATGACCGAACCCGTGCCCGTCCCGCGCGGCGGCGAACCTGCGCGCACGTTCGACGGAAAGATCAATCTGGTCGGGCTGTCGAAGGCGCAGCTTCGGGAGGCACTCGAGGCGGAGGGACTCGAAGCGAAGCAGGCAAAGCTTCGCTCCAAGCAGCTATGGCACTGGATCTACAACCGCGGAGCAACGGACTTCACGGCGATGACCGACATCGCCAAGGCCCAGCGTCCCTGGCTTGCCGAGCGGTTCGCCATTGGCCGCCCTGAGGTCGTCACCGCCCAGGTTTCCTCCGACGGCACCCGCAAGTGGCTGCTTCGGACGCACGACGGCAACGAATTCGAAATGGTGTTCATACCCGATGCCGACCGCGGCACGTTGTGCGTGTCCAGCCAGGTCGGCTGCACCCTCAACTGCCGGTTCTGCCACACTGGCACGATGCGGCTGGTACGCAACCTGGAACCGTCGGAAATCGTCGGGCAGGTGATGCTTGCGCGCGATTCTCTCGGGGAGTGGCCGAGCAGCCCCGAAGGCCGGATGCTGACCAACATCGTCATGATGGGGATGGGCGAGCCGCTGTACAATTTCGACAATGTTCGCGACGCGTTGAAGATCGTGATGGACGGCGACGGGCTCGGACTGTCGCGGCGAAGGATCACTCTTTCAACCAGCGGCGTCGTTCCGATGATGGCTCGTGCGGGCGAAGAGATCGGGGTCAATCTCGCTGTCTCCCTCCATGCCGTCACCAAAGACGTGCGCGACGAAATCGTCCCGCTCAACCGCAAGTATGGTATTGAGCAGCTGCTTGAGGCATGCGCGGCTTATCCGGGCGCCAACAACGCCCGCCGGATCACGTTCGAATATGTGATGCTGAAGGAGAAGAACGACAGCGACGACGACGCTCGCGAGCTTGTCCGCCTCATCCGCAAGTACAGGCTTCCGGCAAAGGTAAACCTGATCCCCTTCAATCCGTGGAGCGGAGCGCCGTACGAATGCTCGGATCCCGAGCGAATCAAGTCGTTCAGCAACATCATTTTCGAAGCTGGGATATCGGCCCCTGTTCGAACCCCACGAGGACGCGACATCGATGCCGCCTGCGGCCAGCTGAAGACCGCGAGCGAGCGCCAGCGCAAGAGCCACGGAAAAACGGCCCCAACCGCGCCATCGCCTGATTCTAGTCAGGCCGGAAATCAGGTGGGTGGACGGAATTGAACCGGCGGGGCTAAGAATCGCTTTCGAAGCGAGGAAGGCGACGGGGAGCTGGAATGTCACTCATTGGCAGGATGATCGACAGGCTGCTTACGAAGGGCAGCATCACGCTCATCGAGCCGGGCAAGCCGCCGCGCACCTATGGCCCGGGCGGCGGCAAGTCGCTGACGGTCCGGATGACCGACAGGAAAGTCGCCTTCGAACTGTTGAAGAACCCCCGGCTCGGGCTCGGCGAGGCCTATATGGACGGGCGAATCGTCGTCGAGGACGGCACGGCTCTCGACCTTCTGGAGCTGATTACTTCGTCGAATCCGTGGGAAGAGGGGAAAGACTCGCGCGGGATTCTCAGCCGCGGCAAGCGGCTCGTGCGGCTGTTCCGCTCGAACGATCCGAAGCGGTCCAAGCGAAACGTCGCGCATCACTACGACCTCGGCGATGACCTTTACGAACTCTTCCTCGACTCCGACCGGCAATACAGCTGCGCCTACTTTACGTCCCCGGACAACGACCTCGAAGAGGCGCAATGGGACAAGAAGGCGCACATTGCCGCCAAGCTCGATCTCAAGCCGGGACAGAAAGTGCTCGACATCGGCTGCGGATGGGGCGGGCTCGCGCTCTTCATGCACAACCAGGCCGGAGTCGATGTCCTCGGCATCACGCTTTCCGAAGACCAGCTTCGGATTGCTCGCAAACGGGCCGAAGACGCCGGCGTTTCAGATCATGTGAAGTTCGAGCTGATCGATTACCGGAAGCTCGAGGGCGAATTCGACCGAATCGTCTCGGTGGGGATGTTCGAGCACGTCGGAGCCGACCATTACGACGAATTCTTCGCCGCCTGCCGGCGTTTGCTGAAGAAGGACGGAGTCATGCTCCTTCACACGATCGGCAAGCTCGGCATCGCCAGCAGCCCGGATCCCTTCACCGACAAGTGGATCTTTCCCGGCTATCACCTGCCGTCGCTCAGCCAGATGTGCGCGTCGAGCGAAAAGGTGCGCCTGATCGTCAGCGATGTCGAAACGCTTCGGCTGCATTATGCCTATACGCTTCGGCACTGGCTCAACAACGTGATGGCCAACCGCGACGAGATCGTCGCCATGTACGACGTGCGCTTTTTGCGGATGTGGGAATATTATCTCGCCGGCGGGATCGTCATGTTCGAAAGCGGCGCCGCCTGCAATTACCAGGTGCAATATGTGCGCGACCGAAGGGCGCTTCCGATCACCCGCGACTATATGGCTGAGGCGGAAAAGAAGCTCAGGCTGAAACGCAACGGCATCAACGAAAAAGGCCCGGCGCCGACGCGCCGAGCCTCACGCAGGCAGAGCGAACCAGCCTAAACCCCTCTAGCGCTTGCCGCCTTTGCCCCGAGCACCTTTGTGCGCCGCGCGGATTTCGTTCGGCTCCAGCACGCCATCGTGATTTGTGTCGATCCTGTCGAAATGCGCAACTGCGGCAGTCGTCGCCTCCTGGAGCGAAACCCGGCCATCCTTGTTTGCATCGTCGCTGGCCAGCATTCGATCCACCATTGCGTCGTGAACGCTGTGCGCTCCCGCGGCATGCATCCGTCCCGCACCGCGCCGCCGGGCGATTCCCGCCCGCTGGGCAGCTTCAAACTCCGAGCGGCTGATTGAGCCATCCTTGTTCGTGTCGATTCTATCGAACATCGCCGACTCGTGCTGCTGCATCCGCTTGTTCATTGCGGCCTCGGCTGCGTCCAATTCAGCCTTGGTGAGGAATCCATCCTTATTGGCGTCGAGCCTGCTGAAACGCTCCTTCACCTTGTCCACGATTTGGGCACGAGTGATCGAATTCGTCGGAGCCGTCGCGGGCGCCGGCTTCTGAGCGGAAAGCGCGAGGGCCGGGGTGACTGCGACGGCGGCGCAAATGGCGGCAGCAGAAAAAGCAAGCATCTTCATGGAAAAACTCCCAGGCAATTTACGCCAGTCGGTTAAAGCAGCCACTGTGTATCCTTGTTGAATGGCGGCACCGTTACGGGCAGACGCGAGCAGATGACGGGCGAAGCGGCCGATCCATGTCCCGGGACAGATGAAGTCGGCCAGCCTCTCGGCTGGTGGCAGAGCCCGACTGTCGTTGTTGCCCTGGTGCTGCTCGCGGCAGTGCCGTTTCTCTACCCGAAGATTCCCCCGTTGGTGGACTTGCTCGGCCATATGGGACGCTATCGTGTCGAGCTCGACATCGGCCAGTCGCCGTGGCTTCGGGACTATTACGGTTTTCATTGGGCAGCGATCGGCAATCTTGGTGTCGACCTGCTGGTGATGCCGCTGGGCAAATTGATGGGCTTGGAACCGGCGGTGAAGCTGATCGTGCTGCTGATCCCGACGACCACCGTAGCAGGATTCCTGTGGGTCGCTCGTGAAGTGCACGGGCGAATACCGCCCACCGCCTTCTTTGCGCTTCCCTTCGCCTACGGCCACCCGTTTCTTTACGGCTTCGTCAACTTCGGCCTGTCGATGGCCCTGGCGTTTCTCGCCTTTGCCTTGTGGTTGAGGCTGGGCCGCCTCGGCAGGACACGCCTGAGATCATGGCTGTTCGTCCCCATCTCGATCGTCGTCTTCTTCTGCCACGCCTACGGCTGGGGAGTTCTCGGGCTGTTGTGCTTTTCGGCAGAGGCGGTTCGCCAGCACGACCGCGGAATCGGGTGGGTCCGGGCCGGCTGGAACGCCGCGTGGCACGCGTCCGTCATGGCTCTTCCGATTCTCATCATGATCGTGTGGCGAAGCGAAGCGCATGGCGGGTCGACCACCGACTGGTTCAATTGGCACGCCAAGTGGCGCTGGTTCGAAATGGCGCTTCGAGACCGTTGGAAAGCGTGGGACATTGGATCGCTCGCCATCTGCGTCGCGGTCTTCCTGTTTGCCGTCGTGAACCGCTTTGCCGGCAAGTCGCTGACGCTGTCACGAAACCTGGCGTTCTCCGCGATCGTGCTGGTTGTCGGCTACATCCTGTTGCCCAGGATCATCTTCGGCTCGGCTTACGCCGACATGCGGCTAGTCCCATATGCAATCGCAGTCGCCCTGCTCGCCATCCGGTTCCGAGAGGGTGTTCGCCCCCGTTTCGCGTCCGCTCTTGCTGTCGCGGGGCTTGCTTTCGTTGTCGCCCGCACCGCCGGGACGACGGCCAGCCTGGTGATCGCCGCCGAACGGCAGCAGGCGAGGCTTGCCGCCCTTGCATATGTCCCGATGGGCTCCCGGGTCGCCACCTTCGTTGGAGATCCGTGCGGCTACACATGGCCGTTGCCGCGCAAAAGCCACCTCGGAGCGATGGTCATCGTGCGAAGGCAGGGCTTCTCGAACGACCAGTGGGTGATGGAAGGCCTCAACCTCCTCGACCTCAAGTATCGGGCACCGGGCCATTTCGCCGCCGACCCATCCGAACGAGTCCGCCGCCAGGGATGCCAGGCCGGGCCGCTTTGGAGCATTGACCATGCGCTTTCGGCAGTTCCGGCCGACGCCTTCGACTTCGTCTGGCTCGTCGACCCGCCGCCGTTCGACCCGGCTCTGACCGACAGGATGCAATTGGTCTGGCGCGGCCCCGGGTCGTTCCTCTATCGTTTCCGCCGATGAAGCTTTCGATCGTCGTTCCCTGCTTCAATGAGGAAGCGTGCCTTCGCAGCCTTCACGAAAGGCTGAGCGCGGCTGCCCGCGCCACCTTCGCTGAGAATTACGAGATCCTTCTGGTCAATGACGGGTCGAAGGACTCAAGCTGGCCCGTGATGCGCGAAATGGCTGCTTCGGATCCGCATCTCGTGGCGGTGAACCTGTCGCGCAATCACGGCCACCAACTCGCTCTGACCGCCGGGCTCGACCTCGCTCGCGGCGACGTCATCCTCGTCATCGACGCCGACCTCCAGGACCCGCCGGAGCTGCTTGGCCCGATGCTCGAGATCATGCGGAGCCAGGGCGCCGACGTGGTTTACGGGGTCCGCAAGAGCCGCGCCGGCGAAACGGCTTTCAAGCGCGCCACCGCTCACGGTTTTTACCGGCTGCTGGCGCGCGCCACGGACGTAGACATTCCGCTCGATGCCGGCGATTTCCGGCTGATGACCAGGCGCGCTCTGGACGTGCTTCTAGCGATGCCGGAGCAGGCGCGATTCATCCGGGGCATGGTGGCGTGGATCGGGTTCAAGCAGGTGCCGATCCTCTACGATCGCGACGAGCGCTTCGCCGGCGAGACCAAATATCCGCTGTCGAAGATGCTGAAATTCGCATTCGACGCCCTGACCGGCTTTTCCTCGGCTCCGCTCAAGCTCGCCAGCCACGCCGGCTTGGCGCTGTCGCTCGGCTCGGTCCTGATCATCGCCTACATCCTCTATGCCTGGGTTTCGGGCCACAATATCCAGGGCTGGACGTCGCTGATGCTCGTCGTTGTCGTCCTCGGTGCAGTTCAGATGTTCGTTCTCGCCCTCATGGGCGAATATATCGGGCGGCTGTACAACGAGGCGAAGCGGCGGCCGCTGTACATCGTCCAGGAAATCGCCGGGGCGCAGAGCCGTACCGGCCGGCTCGGTCAGGTCGCGGAAGCAACCGCGAACAGCGACAGCCCGGGCGGGAGCGGGACCGTTCCGATCAAGCGCCGCTCCGCTGCGAAGGTCCGCTCGAACAAATAGTTGACCAGCTTCGGCGGGAGCGATTCCTCGCCGGTGCCGCCGACCTTCGCCCTGCTGGCGAGGCGCGCCGCGACGGCGAGCGGAAAGAGCAGGCTGTTGAAATATCCGATCGAGGCCAGCTGCAGCGGCGAATCGTGGATGAGCTTTGCCAGCGCGCGCTTCGAATAGCGGCGCTTGTGGTGGTTCAGCTCGTCGTGCGCCGACCACATCCATTGATGGGCAGGCACCGTCATCAGCAGCTTGCCCCCGGGCGCAAGGCAGGAGGCGAGCGCTTCGATCGTTGCGCGGTCATCGTCAATGTGCTCGACCACGTCGAGCGCGGCGACGAGGTCGTAGGCGCCGCGCTCGATTCCGGGCAGCTCCGGAAGCGGCGACATCGCGATTTTGCGGCCGAGGCGTTTCTCCGCGACTGCGCGTGCCTCGGCGTCGATCTCGATGCCCTCGGCAGCGCCGAACCGGCCGAGCATTTTGAGGTTGTGGCCAGTGCCGCAGCCCACTTCCAAAATGCGCGCGGTCGGCCGGGGTTGAACCACCCGCTCGATGAGCGTTTCGAGAACCTTGCGCCGGCCGACATACCACCAGTGTACCTCGTCCAGCTCGGCCATCTGCTCGTAAAGGACCCGCTCCATCAGCCGAACACCCATCGCCGGTTGAGAAGATAGGTCGCGAGGGGAGTGACGAAGACCGCCGGAATCAGCGGCCACCATGTCGGCCCATGGAGAACGGCGGTGAGAAACCAGGTGAAAATTTCGTTGAGAACGAAGCCGGACGTCTGAACGACGAAGAATTTCACCTTCAGCCGGTGGTCCTCGCGCTTTCCATGACCGCGGAAACTCCACCGGCTGTGAAGAACGAAGCCGACGCTGACCGCGACCAGGTAGGCGATGAGGACAGCGACCATCGGCGGCATCACGAAGGTCGCGAGATACCAGTAGATTGCCGAATAGAGCGCCGCCAGGAAGAAGCCGACCAGGCCGAACCGGACCAGCTGCGCGAATATCTTGCTGTCGAGTTGTAATGTTGGGGGCATCTCGGCTGCTTGCCGTTTCAGGTTCAGCGGCTACAGCGCGAAATCATGCTCAAGCGCAAGGAAGACGTGATCATCGAGCGCACCCTTGCGTTCCTCGCTCGCCACTGGATCGCGTTCACGATCCTGGCATGGCTGCTGATCTGCGGGTGGTGGGCCTACACGTCGTGGTGGAGCATCCAGCACTTCAACCTAGGCGATACCGACGACAACATGCGGATGATGCAGGTGCGTGCGCTCCTGCACGGGCAGGGCTGGTACGACCTGCGCCAGTACCGGCTGAACCCGCCTTATGGCGCGAACATCCACTGGACCCGTCTCGTCGATCTTCCGATCGCCGGAATTATTCTGCTTATGCAGCCGTTCGTCGGCGGCCCGCAGGCGCAGCTGATCGCTGCGGCGGTGGCACCGATGATCCCCTATGGGGTGCTGCTGTTCGGCGTTGCGCTGACGACTCGTCGGCTGACCGACCCCAGGATGTTCCTGCTGCCGATCCTGGCGATGATCATGGCCGGGCTCACCAACAGCATGTTCATGCCCGAGCGAATCGACCATCACGGCTGGCAGCTTGCGCTGCTCTCGCTGAGCGTTGCCGGGCTTGCCGACCCGAAGCGGATTCGCGGTGGCCTCACCCTCGGAATCACCACGGCGCTGTCGGTGGCGATCGGCATCGAAATGATCATTTACCTGGCGCTGGCCGGTGCGGCGGTTGCCCTGTTCTGGGTCGCCGACGCGCGCGAACGTAACCGTGCCGCCGCTTATGCAATCAGTCTCGGCGGCGGAATTTCGCTCTGCTTCGTCGCTTTCGCTTCCTACGCCAATCGCGCCGACCTTTGCGATGCGCTCACTCCGCCGTGGCTTTCGACCCTGCTGGTTTCCAGCGCTCTGCTGTTGGCGCTCGCCTGGCTAACCCCCGCCGATTGGCGAGTGCGGTTTGGGCTTGCTGCCGGAGCCGGCGTAATCGCCGTCGGATTTTACGCGCTGGTTTGGCCGCAATGCCTGTCACCGCTCGAAAGCGTCTCGCCGGAGGAGACGGCGCTGTGGCTGAGCCACGTTCGCGAGGCGCGGCCGGTCTACATGCACGGCTGGCGCATTGCGACCCTGATCCTGGCGCTACCGGTGACCGGCACCATCGGCTGGGCGCTGCTCCTCTGGCACAATCGCTCGGATTCCGGGCTGTTCAGGCGCACGCTGGGGGCAGCTCTAATTGCCGTCGTCGCAATGCTCCTGCTCTTCTGGCAGACCCGAACCGGTCCGGCCGCGCAGATGCTCGGAGTCGTCGGCGAGGCTGGAATTGCGTGGGTGCTGGTCCCGGTAATCGAACGCGCACGAAGCCTTACCGTGCGCACCGTCGGCGTCATCCTGGCGGTGATCGTCGCGCTCGGGCTGGTTGTCCCGCTCGGAATGTACGCAGCGCCTGCCGAGAAAAGGACCCCGTCCGAGATTGAGGTCACGAGGGCCAACCACCTTTGCAACTATATCGGCTCGTACCGCGCGATCGCCGAGCAGCCCAAGGGCGTGGTGTTCACCTTCATCGACTTGGCGCCGCGCCTGATCACGCTGACTCACCACGATTCCATCATGGGCCCGTATCACCGCAACGGCGAGCAGATCGTCGACGTGATGCAGGCGTTCCGTGGAAGCGCCGAGCAGGCGCACCGAATCTTCGACAAATATCACTCGGACTATCTTCTGACCTGCCCGCATTCGTCGACCACGACCATCTTCGAGTCGGAGGCGCGCAACGGCTTTTATGCGCAGCTGCAAAGGGGGAAGGTGCCGAAGTGGCTTTCGCCGGTTCAGCTTCCGCCGGATTCGCCGTTCAGGATGTGGAAGATCACGCCCTAGCGGAGCGCGAAGGCCGCTTACCCTAGCGTGGCTGCAAAGCTCTGCCTCAGTCCGTCGATGACGAATTGAGTGGCCAGCGCGGCCAGGATGACGCCGAGCAACCGCGTGATCATCGCCTCGATCCGCTCTCCGAGCAGGCGCATCAGAGGCCCGGCGGCGATCAGCGCCACGAGCGTTATGAGGATGACGAAAGTCATTGCCCCAAGCACGATTCCAACGTCGGCGAAACCGTGCGCTCGCGACACCATCAGCATCGCCGTCGCAATCGATCCGGGTCCGGCGATCATCGGAATGGCGATCGGAAAGACGGCGATGTCCTCGGCCGCTTCCACCGATTCCGCGCGCTTTTCGCGCCGTTGAGTCCGCTTCTCGAAAACCATGTCGAGGGCGATCACGAAGAGGAGGATGCCGCCAGCGATGCGGAAGCTGGCCAGGCTGATGTTGAGCGCACTCAGCAGCGGGCGTCCGAGCAGTGCAAACAGCAACAGGATGAACCATGAGATCAGCGCCGCCCTGATCGCAGTCGCGCGCCGCTCCGCGTCGCCCAAGCCGCTGCTGAGCGTGGCGAAGATGGGGATGACTCCGGGCGGGTCGATCACCACCAGGAAGGTGACGACAGCCGATGCGAAAAGCGCCAGCATTACAGCCCTTCGGGAGCGGGAAGTCCGGCGCGGCGATGCGCCGCGACGACCGTGTTGCGAAGTAGCATTGCGATCGTCATCGGCCCGACTCCGCCGGGAACCGGAGTGATCGCGGAGGCGACCTCGGCGGCCTCGTCATAGGCTACGTCGCCGACCAGCCGGGTCTTGCCTTCCTCGGCGGCCGGTACCCGGTTGATTCCGACGTCGATGACGACGGCGCCCGGCTTGATCCAGTCGCCGCGCACCATCTCGGGCCGGCCGACCGCGGCGACGACGATGTCGGCGCGGCGGACCACCTCGGGAAGGTCGCGAGTGCGCGAGTGAGCGATCGTGACAGTCGCGCTTTCTCCAAGCAGGAGCAGCGCCATCGGCTTTCCAACGATGTTCGAGCGGCCGATGACCACCGCGTTCATTCCCGAAATGCTGCCGAGCTCCTGGTTGAGGAGGTACAGGCAGCCAAGCGGAGTGCAGGGCACCAGCGCTTCGAGCCCGGTCGCGAGGCGGCCGGCATTAACCGGGTGGAAACCGTCAACGTCCTTTGCGGGGTCGATTGCCGCAATCACTCGCGCCGAATCCACGTGCGGGGGGAGCGGAAGCTGAACCAGCAGTCCGTCGACGCGCTCGTCATCGTTGAGCAGAGTCACGAGATCGAGGAGCGCTTCCTCGCTGGTATCGGCGGGAAGGTGATGGGAGAAGCTCTCCATCCCCGCCTCGGCTGTCGCCTTGCCCTTTGAGCGGACGTACACGGCGCTTGCCGGGTCTTCCCCGACCAAAACGGTGGCGAGTCCGGGCGAGCGGCCGGTCCGCGCCCGAAAATCGGCAGCAACGGCGGCGACGCCCTCGCGCACCGCAAGAGCTGCAGCTTTTCCGTCAATCCGCTTTGCGGTCATAGACCCATGTAGAGGCTGCGCTCGAGGTCGAGCTGAATTCCTCCAAGCAAGCGCTGGGCGATCCAGATGATCAGCAGAACGACCAGCGGCGAAAAGTCGATTCCGCCGAAGTCCGGCATCAGCTTGCGGATCGGGCGGTACAGCGGCGTCGTGATGCGATCGAGCGCATTCCAGATCACCCGCACGAATTCGTTGCGCTGGTTGACGACGTTGAAGCCGACCAGCCAGCTGAAGATCGCCTGCACGATGATGATGATGCTCAGGATCCAGAGAAGAAACTGGATGATTCCGATCAGTGCGATGAGTATGCCCATGGCGTCCGCTTAGCGGCCTTCGGTTTGTTCGTCATCCCCGCGGAAGCGCCGAACCGGCAAAGGAAAATCAGATTCTGCTGACGGTAGCAATCGTCACGGCGCGGAGCGGTTCGGCTGCGCCTCGGCCAGCACAATCGAGAAGTCCTCGCCGGAATCCTCCCATTCGGAGATTGGAGTCCAGCCGCCGGCGAGAAGGAGCAGGCGCGCCCCCCGCCGGCCGTACTTGTGGCTGTTTTCGGTGTGAATGGATTCTCCCGCCTTGAGGGAAAACGGCCGGCCAGCGGCCGTGAAGTCGACATCGCGTGTGGGGACCAAGTGCATCTCGACCCGCGACAGAATGTCATTCCAGCGCGCTTCGTGCCGGAATGCGCCGACGGGAATGTCCCCGTCCAGCTCCCGGTTAATCCGCTCGAGCAGGTTGAGGTTGAACTCGGCGGTGATACCCTCCGGGTCATCGTAGGCGGCAAGCAGCCGCTCGACCGGCTTCACCCGGTCCATCCCGATCAGAAGCAGCGCGCCCGTTCCGAGCAGCTGCCGGAAATGACGCAGCAGGTCGGTCGCGCTCCGGGGCACGAAATTGCCGATGGTCGATCCGGGGAAAAAGCCGAGCTTTGGCCGATCCCGGATTTCGCCGGGAAGGGAGAAGGGGCGGGCGAAATCTGCAGCCACCGGATAGACCGGCAGGTCCGGGAAGCGCTTCCTCAGTTCTGCCGCGCTGCCCTCGAGATAGTCGCCGGAAATATCGACCGGCACATACGCCGCAGGCTCGATCGCCTCGAGGAGGAGCGGGGTCTTGGTTGCCGATCCGGCTCCGAATTCGACCACCGCCAGTCCTGCCGGGATGCGCCGGGCGAGTTCGGGCATCACTTTCTTGAGAAGCGCCGTCTCGGTGCCGGTCGGGTAATAGCTTGGAAGGCGTGTGATTTCGTCGAAAAGCTCGGAGCCGCGTTGGTCATAAAGCCAGCGCGCAGGAATGGCCGGGATCGCTGCCGACAGACCGGCGAGCACGTCTTCGCGGAATTGCGGATCAGTCCCTGGCAAGCCTGAGGCCCGTGAATTGCCAGCGCGCGTCCGGAGGAAAGAAATTGCGGTAGCTCGCCCGGCTGTGGCCGCGGGGAGTGGCGCAGCTCGCGCCCTTCAGAACCAACTGCCCGCACATGAACTTGCCGTTGTACTCGCCGACCGGCCCTTCGGCGGGCGCAAAGCCGGGATAGGGCGAAAAGGCGCTTTGGGTCCATTCCCACACCGATCCGAACAGGCCCGACTTGGCCTTCGGAACCACGGCCTCGGCACGGTCTAGCTGCTGGCCGGAGCAGGGGTCGTCGCCTTGCGCTGCGCTCTCCCATTCCTCTTCGCGTGGCAGGCGGGCACCGGCCCAGCGGGCGAATGCGTCGGCTTCGTAATAGCTTACGTGAGCGACCGGCGCGTCTGGGTCGCGCGCAATTCGTCCCGCCAGCGTGAAATGCGTGCCGTCCTCGCGCCAGTAGAGGGGCGCGCGCACACCCTCCCGCTGGACCCAATCCCAGCCGTCGGAGAGCCACAAGGCCGGTTTCGAATAGCCGCCGTCGGTAATGAACTCATCCCACTCGCCGTTGCTCACACGCCGTGAAGAAAGCGAATGCGCATGAAGAAACACACGATGGCGCGGCCGTTCGCTGTCAAAGGCGAAGCCCGTCTTCGGCGCGCCGATTTCGACGATTCCGGTGCGGCCGTCGATCCACTCATCCGCAGGTGGCTCCTTTGGCTGAGCGTCCACGGCTCCGTACGCCGGGTCCAGCGGATTCGCGGCGAAGGTCGCGAGAATGTCGGTGAGGAATAGCTCCTGGTGCTGCTGTTCGTGATTGATGCCGATTTGTACGAGAGCGAGCGCAACCGCCGAAAGGCCCGGTAGCGCCGTAGTCATCGCGTCATCGACGTAAGCTCGGTAGCTGCGAATCTCGTCGAGCGACGGGCGGCTGAGCATTCCCCGGCGGGGGCGGGCATGGCGTTCTCCCTCGCCCTCGTAATAGCTGTTGAACAGGTAGCCGAAGCGCTCGTCGAACGGGCGATATCCGGGCACGTGGTCGCGAAGAACGAAGGTTTCGAAGAACCAGCTGGTGTGCGCGAGGTGCCACTTGGCGGGTGAGGCGTCGGGAAACGGCTGGATGGTCGAATCGGCGTCCGACAGCGGCTCCGCGAGAGCGAGGGTCAGCGCGCGGGTCGCCGCGTAGCGCTCGGCGAGCGTGGAGGTCGCTCCTATTGAGTTGCGCCGGGTTGCCAAAGCACGTCTCCCCCCTGTTTCGAAGCGATGAAACGCGCTGCGACAAACAGGAGGTCCGACAAGCGGTTGAGATAGGCGAGCGCGTCGGGATTCACCTGCTCTGTATCGGCTAGGGCGACCGCCGACCGCTCGGCTCGGCGAACGACAGTTCGGGCGAGGTGAAGAGCCGCGACTTCCTGCGAGCCGCCCGGCAGGATGAAGCTTCGAAGCGGCTCCAGCCCGGAGTTCATGCTGTCGATTTCGCGCTCGAGCCGCTCTACCTGACCGGGAACGATCCGCAGCGAACCCTCGACATCCCCGGGAGTGGCGATGTCCGCGCCGAGGTCGAAGAGCTCGTTCTGGATCCGCCGAAGCTGCTCGCCGACGCTGTCGTCGGTGAGAACGGCAATCGCTGCGCCGATCGACGCATTGGCCTCGTCCACATCGCCGATCGCGACCATTCGAGCGCTGGCCTTGCTGACCCGCGATCCGTCGACCAGCCCGGCGGTGCCCTTGT
This sequence comes from uncultured Alphaproteobacteria bacterium, assembly GCA_963839145.1. Taxonomy (GTDB): domain Bacteria; phylum Pseudomonadota; class Alphaproteobacteria; order Sphingomonadales; family Sphingomonadaceae; genus Sphingomicrobium. The sequence continues at coordinate 280,715 of CAWITR010000004.1, read as the reverse complement.
CGCCGGTCCGAGTGTAAATCTTGTTGAGCTTGACCATCAGTGCCCGGCGGCGCCCGCGACCAGCAGGATGAGGACCACCAGGATGATCGCGATCGCCTGGAAGAAAATTCGCCGCTGCATCCACTTCTGTTGCTGTTCGCTCGAGCCGACCTTGCCTTGGGCCATCGTCACCACTCCGCGGATGAGCACGTAGGCGGTGGCGGCCATTGCCGCGACGAGAAGGACGGCGAGGAAGATTTTCATGCGCTTTATTTAGGCGTCTGAGAGCCGAAAGCCACCCGGTACAACGCCGGTAACGAGCTGCCGAGCAAGTTGGAGTCCGTCGACTCCGCTTTCGCGCATCGCGGAAAGGGTAGGGGCCCTATTGCGCTTCGCGAGCCGCCGCCCGTCCTCGTGAACAACCAACTTGTGGTGGAGGTAGCGCGGCTCGGGAAGATCGAGGAGTATTTGAAGAAGCCGCTGCACCGGAGTCGAGGGACGCAGGTCCATCGCGCGCACGACGAGGTTTACCTCGGTTGCGGCGTCGTCGACGACGCAGGCGAGGTGATAACTTGCGGGCGCATCCTTGCGGGCGAGGATTGCGTCGTCGATGTCGGCGGCGCTCGCGTCGAAACGCCGTCCGTCAGCTTCGGTCCAGCTTGGAAGGCCGACGGCTTCGATTGCCTTTGCCGCGTCGAGACGCCAGCTGTGCGGCGTGGTCGCCCTACGCCGCGGGTCGTCGGGCAAGCCACGGCAGGTTCCCGGATATCGCGGCCCTGCAGGCCCGTGCGGCGCGTTGAGAGCGGCGGCGATGTCTGCCCGAGTGCAGAAGCAGGGGTAAACGAGCCCGTTCGCCTTCAGGCTTTTCAGCGCGTCGGTGTAGCTTTGGCTACGCTTCGACTGAATGAGCGGTTCGCCGTCCCATTGCAGCCCAAGCCAGCGCAGATCCTCCTCGATTCCCGAGATGAACTCCGGGCGGCTTCGAGTTTGGTCGAGATCTTCGATCCGAAGCAGGAAACGGCCGCCTGTGTTTCGCGCTGCCTGGTGCGCCAAAGCTGCGCTGTAGGCGTGGCCGAGGTGAAGCCGGCCGGTTGGTGACGGAGCGAAGCGGGAGGTGACTGCCATCGGCAGCCGCCGCTATTCGCAGCTCACACGGCGGTCAAATGCTCGGCGGTCCATTTGGCGGCGGGCAGTGCCCAGGACGGCATCTTGCCGTGGTTGCGGAAGAACACTTCCTTGTAAGCCATCTTCTGCAGGTACGGGATTCGTCCCATTTCCAATTCTTGGGTGTCGCCGCCGAACCAGCTGTCGCTGTGGATGTAGAAGGCCTTTCCGCCACCCATGTCGCCGATGCACAGCACCTCCGGCCGCCACGGTTTATCGGCCTCTTCCCGCGACATCGCGCCGACTTCGGCTGCGACCTGCCGCCCGACCACGTCGGCCTGCTGGTGACCGATCGCGCCGAGCTTCGGGACGGTGATGGCCGCGGCATCCCCGCAGGCGAACACGTGCGGGTAATCGGGATGGCGCATCCGCATGTCGGTGACGATGAAGCCGACTTCATCGCTGACAGGCAAGCCTTTCAGGAACGCGTGAGGCTCCCAGTTGGGAAACACGATCTTGAGCTCGGCGTCCAGGCTGTCGCCGTTTTCGAACTCGATCCCGCTGGCGGTGAGGCGGCGGATTCCCTGGACGTTGTTCTTATAGCCGAATCCCATCGATGAGGCTGCATCGAGCAACTGCTTGACGACCTTCTCGCCAGCGTCCTCCGCGATCATCTCGGCCGGAGTGAACAGCGTGATGTTCTTGGGGCCGCCTTTCCCGTTTTCCGTGAGCCAGTGAGCGAGCGACAGCGCCAGTTCGACCGGCGGTCCCTCGCACGCCGCAAGCGCGGTCGGGAGCCAGTCCGGGCGGCCCCTCTTGCCCTGTTCGAACCGCGCGGAGCCGATCGCAATCCGTCCTCCCCGATAGTCGTTGTCGAGATACGCCTTCAGCCGATTGGCGTGAAAGGCATCCGAGACCGTATGCCCGAACTCGGCAAATCCTTCGATTTCGTCATAGGCCAGTCGAGCCCCAAGCGCGACTACGACCATGTCGAAGCACAGTTCGTAGCTGGGGCTGCCGGGCCGTTCATTGGGGCGGATCGTGACGGATCGGCGCTCGACGTCGAGCGCCTCGACTTCCGCCTGGACGAAGTGGATGTCGTCTTCGGCTAAAGCGTCGACCAGGTCCATGTGCATGGTGACGGCAGGATCGCGCCCCTCAAGGATCTCGAGCGGAATGTTCGGGATGTAATCGAGGTAAGCTTTGCGGTCGACGACGGTTATATCGACCTTATCGCCGGCATATTCGCGAATCTTTTGCGCTGATCCGAGACCGGCGAAATTGCCGCCCAGGACGAGCACCCGGGGCTTGTGTTGCGACATTGAAGATCTCCTGCCGAGTTACGGCAAGAATGGTCCGGCGGCGAAGATCCGGGCAATCTGTGAAAACACGTAGTTTGCTACGTATCCACAACGATCATCGCGGTTCCTCAAACCCGCTCTTGACCGCAAGTCGGTGGAAGTGCTGTCATACGCATGTCACGCCGGGTTGGCATCCGGCTGGGCACAAGGGAAGACGGGCCCGCCAATGACCCTCTCCTCCTTGAGTGCGACAGGGCCGGAGCAGTCTCGCGCGGGCAGACGAGGAGGTCATTGCCCGCGCATGGATCACCCGGAGACGACGCGGCACCCGGAAAGCTGTCCCGCTCTCGTGCTCAATGCCGATTACACGCCTTTGTCCTATTTCCCATTGAGCCTGTGGCCGTGGCAGACGGCGGTGAAGGCCATGTTCCTCGAGCGCGTCGACGTGGTCGCGCATTACGAGAGGGAGGTCCACAGCCCGACGATGGCGCTCAAGCTGCCGTCCGTGATCGCTCTGCGGCAATTCGTGAAGCCCAGCGAATATCCCGCCTTCACCCGGTTCAACCTGTTCCTCCGCGACAAATTCCGCTGCGTCTATTGCGGGTCGAAGAAGGATCTGACCTTCGATCACATCGTTCCGCGCTCCCAGGGAGGCAGGACGACGTGGGAAAATGTCGCCACCGCCTGCGCTCCATGCAATCTAAGGAAGGGCGGCCGGACGCCGCAGCAGGCGGGGCTTCACATCGAGCGTGAGCCGATCCGCCCGACCAGCTGGCACCTGCAGGATCACGGCCGGAGCTTCCCGCCCAATTACCTCCATGAAACCTGGCACGATTATCTCTACTGGGACGTCGAGCTGCTTCCGTAAAACCCCCTTAGCGGGCCGTTAACCATTTTCGTTTAGCTGCGCGGCAATGGACCTCATTTTGCCAAGGCAGACTGCTGGCGACCAGCCGCGGGTGCTCGTGATCGAGCCGAACCGCAACTATCTCGGCCTGATTGCGCGGCGGCTGACGGAATTCGGCTACCGGATCGCCACTGCCGATACCGCGCATTCAGGTCTCGCTGAAGTCTACCGGATGCCGGTGGACCTCGTTCTTTGCGATGCGAACATGCGCGGGACGAATGGGATCGAGCTGGCGCGGATGATCCGCGACGATCCCGCCCATTCGCACATTCCCGTCCTGCTGATCGTCGGCCGGTCCGATCCGGGCGCTGCCGTACGCGCGTTCGACGCGGGCGCGGATGGCGTAATCCGCAAGCCGTGCCACTTCGAAGTGCTCGCCGCCTGCATCGCAAGGCAGCTCAAGCGAGCCGAAGCGTTGAAGCGGCTTGCCGACGACAAGGCTGCGCTCGACGCCAAGATCGTCAGCCGGGTCATCGAGCTTCGGGAAACGCAGGCGCAGCTTACGGCGGCAGAGGCCGAGCGTCGCAGACTAGCGGCAATCGTCGACAGTCGCGCGGCCTAGACCGAAGCGAGAAAACTTCGCACCTTCGCAGCGACGTCGTCGCCCTCAAGCGCCATTGCGACATTGGCAATCACGAAACCGGCGGGGTTGCCGCAATCGTGGCGAACCGCGTCCACCTTTAGCGCGTGAAAGGGCTGGTTCCCGATCAGCTTCGCCATTGCATCGGTCAGCTGGATTTCGCCGCCTGCGCCCTTTTCGCCCTCATCGAGGATCTGCATCACTTCGGGCTGCAGGATGTAACGCCCAATCACTCCCAGCCGCGATGGTGCAGCATCGGGCTCGGGCTTTTCCACCAGTCCCTTCACCTCAGTGAGATCGCCGTCACTCGCGCCCGGAGTAATGATTCCGTAGGCGTGGGTCTTTTCCGCCGGGACCTCCTCGGTTGCGACGAGATTGCCGCCGACCTTTTCCCAAGCGTCCACCATCTGTTTGAGAGCGCCTGGCTTTCCGGCCATCAGGTCATCGGCCAAAAGAACCGCGAACGGCTCGTCGCCGACGATGTTGCGAGCGCACCACACGGCGTGCCCCAGCCCGAGCGGCTGCTGCTGGCGGACGCTGACGACTTCTCCGGGCCGCGCCCGCGACGGTTCGAGGACGTCGAGGCTCTTGCCCTTCTCGCGCATGACAGTCTCAAGCTCGAAGGCGCTGTCGAAATAGTCGACCAAGCTCGATTTTCCGCGCCCGGTGACGAAGATCATCTGCTCGATTCCAGCTTCGCGCGCCTCGTCGACGGCATATTGGATCAGCGGCCGGTCCACGACGGTCAGCATTTCCTTGGGAATGGATTTGGTTGCCGGGAGCAGCCGGGTCCCCAGCCCGGCAACAGGGAAGACGGCTTTGCGGACTTTGCGGCTCATTGCGGCGTTGCCGGCCCTACCGTGTTGGTCATTTTGTTCTGAAGCTCCTGTACTGGGACATTAGGTGCCTGGCCGCTCGGCGGAGGAAGGTCGAACGGGTCTGCCTGCCGGGGCGCCGATTTCTTCATCAACTCGTCGACCCGGTTCGGGTTCGCGTAAGCTGGAGGAGTGAGCAGTTGCTCGGGCGTCGGCGTGACCCTGGCCATCGCCGGCTTGACCGGCAACGACTGTCCTTCGGCGGGCTTGAGCTCGCCCATGTTGCCGCAGCCGCCGACGGCGAGCAGCGCCGAAGCGATCGCGAGGCGAAAAATCAGCTGCCGTGTCACGGGCTTCGGACTAGCGGCTCGCGCCTGCTACTTCCAGCGGGTTGTGCCCCCCGGCGGCAGCCACTATCGCCTCGCCTCATGCGAACTCCGATCGCTGTCGCAATGGTTGCGCCGCTCCTTTTCCTCGGCGTTAGCGCCTGTCACCGCAACCAACCCGAACAGCAGCAGGCGCAGTCGGCGCAAGCGCCGGAGAAGGGCGTCGATCGCTCGCACTCGGGAAAGCCGATCCCGGCCTCGGTCATCTTCAATGCCGAGGATGGCAAGGCATCGCTTCAGGATGCGAAAGGCAAGCCGCTGCTGGTGAACCTGTGGGCGACCTGGTGCGCGCCCTGCGTGAAGGAGCTTCCGACGCTCGACGCTCTCAGCCGGCGGCCCGGGGCGCCGAAGGTTATCGCCGTGTCCGAGGACATTGGCGACCGCTCATCGGTGGAGGCGTTTCTCCACAGCCACGGGATCAAGAATCTCGACGTTTGGCGCGACCCCGACATGTCGCTGTCTCCGGCGCTCGGCGTCGAAGTTATGCCGACCACCGTCTATTACGACGCCTCCGGACGCGAGCTGTGGCGCTACACCGGTGATCTCGACTGGACCGGTCCGGAAGCGGCTAAGCTTCTCTCTCGATCCGGTGCGAGCGAAGCCAAGTAAGCAGCCGGCCGTCAATCGACGCAAGGCCGAGCGCAATCAGTCCGAGCCCGAGAAAGTCCTGCAGAGCCAACAATTCGCCGAGGAATAGCGCGCCGAGCAGGATTGCGGTCGGCGGCACCAGCAGGGTCACGAGCAGCGCGTTAGTCGCGCCGGCATGATCGATCAGCCGGAAATAGAGGACATAGGCGAAGGCTGTGCACAGCAGTGCGAGTGCCGAAACTGCCGCGATTGGACCGATCCCCGGCAAAGCGTGGGTCCACGGCCGGTCGATGGCGACCGCCAAGGGCAGCATCATGACCGCGCCGGCGGTCAATTGGCCCGTGGTCACCGCCATTGGCGCAAGTCCCAATCGCCTGAACCTGCGCGCCCACACCGCGGCCAACGCATAGCTGAACGACGCGGCGACACAGGCGAGCTGAGCCAGCACCGACGTGCCGACGTTGGCCAGCAGCGATGGGCCGATCATTGTCGCTACGCCGCCGAAACCGAGCGCGACTCCGCCGATCTTGCGCGGGCTCATCCGCTCGTCCTCAGTGAAGACATGGGCGACGAGCACGCCCCAGATGGGGGTGGTCGCATTGAGAATGGACGCAAGCCCGCTGGCGATATGCGTCTGACCCCAGCCGAACAGCGTAAAGGGAATCGCATTGTTCAGCAGAGCAAGGAGAAGGATCGATCCCCAGACGCTGCGGGGAAGCGCGATTCGGTTCCCTTTCCACCACAGGAACAGCCACAGCCCGGCCGCGGCAATCGACAGCCGCAGCCACACATAGGTGAACGGCGGAATTGCGTGGACCGCAACGCTGATGAAGAAGAAGGCGCTGCCCCAGATTAGCGCCAGCGCGATCAGGATGAGCCAGTCGCCGCGATTCATTTGCGTTCGGATCATCGGCAATGCATCGCTCACGGCCGCCGGCGTGGCTTCCGCCTGCATGCGGTCGAACGTCTGTCTGTCGAGCGGCTTCATGGCCGCGTGGAAGTAGGAACGAAACTCGTCAGCGGCCAACAAATGCGCCGGGGCGAGGCATAAGCGGGGCTTATCAGTCCCGGAGAGCTTCGAGCAGGCTAGCGCGGGGCGCTAGTCGCGCAGAAGCTCGTTTATGCTCGTCTTCGACCGCGTACGCTCGTCCACCCGCTTGACGATGACGGCGCAGGCCAGGGCCGGGCCGCCATGCTCCGACGGAAGGGTGCCCGGAACGACCACCGAATAAGACGGGACCCGCCCGTAGAAGGTCTCGCCAGTTGCGCGTTCGACGATCTTCGTCGATGCGCCGAGAAAGACGCCCATCGACAGCACCGCCCCCTGCTCGACGACGACGCCTTCCGCGACTTCGGAACGGGCGCCGATGAAGCAATCGTCCTCGATGATCACCGGCCCCGCCTGAAGCGGCTCGAGCACGCCGCCAATCCCGGCGCCCCCGGAAATGTGTACGTTTCGGCCGATCTGGGCGCAGCTTCCAATCGTCGCCCAAGTATCGACCATCGTCCCTTGGCCGACATAGGCGCCGATGTTGACGAAGCTCGGCATCAGCACCGCACCGGGGGCGATGTGAGCGCCGCGGCGTACGATCGAGCCTGGAACGGCGCGAAAGCCGGCGGTGCGGAATTGCTCCTCGCCCCAGCCCGCGAATTTCAATTCGACCTTGTCCCACCAGTGAGCGCCATCCGGGCCGCCGGAAATCAGCTCCATCGGATTGAGCCTGAAGGACAGCAGAACTGCTTTCTTCAGCCACTGGTGAACGATCCAGCCGCCGTCCGACTTCTCGGCAATCCTGGCCTCGCCGCGATCGAGCATCGCGATTGCCGAATCCACGGCGCTTCGAATGTCGCCCCTGGTCTGCGGGCCGACCGAGTCCCGGTCCTCCCAGGCTGAATCGATCGTCTGCTTGATGCCGGAGCTCATTCTTTCCCCACAATCTGTTCCAGCCAATCACTGACACTGGCGATTCGCTCGTCGATGAAATCGCCGAGCCCGTGAGTACCTCGCTCGGAGCCGTTGTCGACCCACACGGTGGTCATTCCGAGCGCCTTGGCGGGTTTCAGGTTCGCGGCCATGTCGTCCACCAGGAGCGCGCGCTTGGGATCGATATCGAAGCGGTTGCACAGCAATTCGTAGCCGTACGGGTCGGGCTTCGGAGTGTAGCTGCTGGCATGGATGTCATGCAGGTCGTGGAATCGATCGCTCACTCCAATCGCGTGGAGCACCCGGCGTGCATAGGGCTCGTCTCCGTTGGTGAAGACGAATCTTCGGCCCGGCAGCTGCTGAAGTGCCGACGCGAGCCTTTCGTCCGGCTGCACACGATCGAGCGGAATGTCGTGCACGTCCTCCAGGAAATCATGCGGATCGACCGAATGCTCCTTCATGAGGCCCCCGAGAGTCGTCCCATGCGTGTGAAAGTGATGCTTCTGGATCCGCCTGGCCTCGTCCGCGTCGCAGGAAAGCAGCCGCTGGATGTAAGCGCCCATTCTCTCGTCAATCAGCTCGAACAGCCCCGCCGACGCGGGATAGAGGCAGTTGTCGAGGTCGAAAATCCAATTGTCGATGTGGGCGAAGCGAGGGTTCATGGCGCAGGGCGCGGCATAACCATTAACCTTCTTCAGGAAAATGAAAGTATTGCTAAGTGATAAGAAACTTCGGGGAAGCTGTTACTTTTCAGCTACTTGAGGGGAGTTAGGGGAAAATGAACAGCCAGTTGTTCGCAAGCACTGCGATTGCGGTATCGCTTGCGTTCGCAGTTTCGGCTTGCGGAGGTGGAGGTACTGCTTCGCGTCCCGCACCCTTGCCGACGCCGTCGCCTGCACCAACTCCGTCGCCTACGCCTACGCCTACGCCTACGCCCACGCCTACGCCGACCCCAACTCCAACCCCCACTCCGACTCCGACCCCTACACCGACGCCCACGCCCACGCCTACGCCTACGCCTACGCCTACGCCTACACCTACACCTACACCTACACCTACACCTACACCCACGCCGACGCCCACTCCAACGCCGACGCCTCCACCGACGAACTACGCCACGCCGGAGTATTTTAATTCCAGTTACGCGGCCGCCGCCAACGCCATCACAGCTTACGACGCCGGAGCTACAGGCGACGGAATCAAGATCGGCATCGTCGACAGCGGCATCAATCCGACCTTGAGCGAGTTCACCGGGCGGATCGACCCAGCTAGCGGCGACGTCGCGGGCAATCGCGGAATCAGCGACGAGGGCGGCCATGGCACGGCGGTATCCGCAGTTGCAGCGGCCGCGCGGAATGGCTCCGGAACGCTTGGAGTGGCGTTCAACGCGACAATCGTCTCCGAACGTGCCGACCAGCCGGGCAGCTGCACGCAGAAGGACGGCTGTGCCTTTTACGACGATGCAATTGCGGCGGAACTCGACGCCGCTCGTCAAGCCGGTGCGAAGGTCATCAACCTTTCGCTCGGGGGGTCGCAGCCGGGCTCGCAACTGCTCTCGGCCATGCAGCGCGCCGTCAATGCAGGGGTCGTGATCGTCATCTCAGCCGGCAATGATGGGGCAACGAATCCCGATCCTTTCGCACTTACGCCTGCGCAGCAGTTTCCGGGGATGGTAATCATCGCCGGCGCGCTCGACACCGACAACCGCACAATCGCGAGCTTTTCCGACAAGGCAGGTACCGGCGCGAACTCCTATCTGATGGCTGTGGGTGTCGACGACCTCGCACCAGACCAGAACGGAACGGAATATTACTGGTCCGGGACCAGTTTCTCCGCACCCACGATCTCCGGTGCGGTCGCTCTGTTGGCGCAAGCGTTCCCGAACCTCACCGGAGCGCAGATCGTCGACATCCTGTTCAAGTCGGCAACCGATCTGGGCGCCCAGGGGGTCGACTCTACCTATGGCAATGGAGCGCTGAACATCGCCGCTGCATTCCAGCCGATCGGTCAGACCAGCCTTGCCGACAGTAAGACTCCGATCAGCACGACTGCCAACGGCACCCTTCCGGCGGCCGCTGGCGGGCCGAACAGCGGTGCCTCGGTGGGAGCGGTCATTCTCGACGGCTACAACCGCGCCTTCGTCCTCGACCTGGCGAAAACCTTTCAGCAAGCGCAGCAGCAGCATCCGCTGTCCCGTGCAATCCAGAGCGGAATTCGGTCCAGCAGTGTCTCGGCCGGCCCGCTGACGGTGGCGATGACGGTCGCCGAACGGCACGACCTACCGCAGGGCTATGCTCTCGAGAAACTCGGAATCGGGCCTGAGGATGCGCGGCAGTCACGACTGATTGCCGGTTCCGCAATCGCCCGGCTGGACAAGAAAACAGCGGTTGCGTTCGGCTTTTCGGAAGGCGCGAAGCAAATGGAGCGGCAGCTCAACGGGACCGAGGGGGGAGCTTTCCTCATCGCCAGGGACGTTGCCGGCGATCCCGGGTTCGACGCGCCCCGAGACGGAAGCGTTGCCGTTCGCCGCAATCTCGGCCCGGTGTCGCTGACCTTCTCCGGCGAGACTGGCGAGGTGTGGAACGAAGTGCCGATCCGGGCAACCGATTCGCGTTACCGCTGGACCAGCGTCTCGGTCGACAAGACGGTCGGAAAAACGTGGCTCTACGCGGGCCTTGGACGCCTCCAGGAGAAGCAGACGTTGCTCGGCGGTCGGATGTCGGACGCGCTCGGCGGCGGCGGCGCAAACACATTGTTCCTCGACGCCGAGGCACGCCACGATTTTGGCAGCGGTATCAGTGCCGGAGTGATGGCGAGGCACGGCTGGACGACTTTCGCGAGCGGCAAGTTCCAGACCGACGCTTATGCATTCGATCTTGCGAAGACCGGACTGCTGAGCGACCGCGACCGCGTCGGATTGCGGGTGTCGCAGCCGCTGAGGGTGTCGTCAGGCGGCTTCGCGATGCTGCTCCCGACCTCCTACGACTACACGACCCAGAGCGCCACCGACAGCTGGACCACCTGGTCGCTCGCCCCGAACGGCCGCGAGGTCGACACGGAGCTGAGCTACGGCTCTTCGCTTTGGGACGGGGCCGGCTGGTTCGGCGGTAATCTCTACATGCGCCGGCAGCCCGGCCATGTGGGCGGTGCCGACAGCGACTTCGGGGCCGCGATCCGCTTCAATCTCGGATTCTAATCCGCAGGTTAAGTCAGACGGTGAAGCTTTCGCCGCAACCGCAGGAGCCGGTAGCGTTCGGGTTGTCGAACACGAAGCCGGAAGCGAAATCGTCCTCGCGCCAGTCCATGATCGATCCGATGAGGTAGAGCACCGACGCGGCGTCGACGTAGAAGGTGCCGCCGGGGGCTTCGATTTTCTCGTCCATCGGATTCTCTTCGGTGACGTAATCGACCGAATAAGCGAGCCCCGAGCAGCCGCGACGCGGGGTCGACAGCTTGACGCCTATCGCGCCTTCGGGTGCGCGGCTCATCAGCTCGGCGACACGCGCATTGGCCGCGTCGGTTAACGTGATTGCGGCAGGCCGCGCGCGTATTTTCGTAGGCTTGTTCATAGCATTCCCAGTTCCAGCCGGGCCTCGTCGCTCATCTTCGACGGGTCCCACGGCGGATCCCAGACGAGTTTCACTTCGGCATCGCGAACTCCCGCCACCGAGAGGACTCGAAGCTCGACCTCATTGGGGAGCGATTCCGCGACCGGGCAGTGGGGTGTGGTCAGGGTCATGGTGACGACGACGTCGCCGTCTTCGCGTACATCCACATCGTAGATCAGTCCGAGCTCGTAGATGTCGACCGGGATTTCCGGGTCGTAAACCGACTTCAGCGCCTCGACGATGCGATCCTTCAGCTCCTCGTTGCCGGCAGCCGCGGGCATCGTCTCTGTCTCGCCCGCGAGAAAGCCCGCGAGATAGTCGCGCTTTCGGGCGACGCTCTCGGGAACGCGCGCCCGCGGCGGCACAGGCACGAACTCCACTTCTTCCGTCTCGATCTTGCGCTCTTCGTTCACCCGAAAATCCGTTTCACTTGCTGAATTCCGCTCACCAGCGCCTCGATGTCGGAGCTGGCGCTGTGAGCCGCGAAACTTGCCCGCGCCGTCGCAGCGACGCCAAGCGCATCCATTAGCGGTTGCGCGCAATGGTGGCCGGCGCGGACCGCAACGCCCGCATCGTCCAATATGGTGGCGGTATCGTGCGGATGAACCCCGTCGACGTTGAAACTGACGATTCCGGCGCTGTCGGCGGGGCCATAGAGGGTGACTCCCGGAATTGTGGAGAGTGCCGCACGGGCTTCCGCCACCAGCGCGCATTCGTGGGCATGGATCGCCTCCATCCCGACGCCCTCGACCCAGTCGATCGCGGCGTGGAGCCCGACCGCTCCGACGATGTGTGGAGTGCCGGCCTCGAACCGCGCGGGCGCGTCTAGGAACGTGCTTTGCTCGAAGGTGACGCGGTCGATCATCGACCCGCCTCCCTGCCACGGCGGCATCGATTGGAGCAGATCGTAGCGGCCCCACAGGCAGCCGATTCCGGTCGGTCCGTACAGCTTATGGGCTGAGAAGGCGTAGAAGTCGCAGCCGATGTCGGCGGTGTTCACCGGAAGGCGCGGAACCGCCTGGCAGCCGTCTAGAAGCAGTAGCGCGCCTTTCGAATGGGCGATCTCGGCCGCGCGGTTCGCATCGAGGACGGAGCCGAGCACGTTCGACACGTGCGCGAAGGCGACAACCCGATGCTCTTCGGTGACCATCCGCTCGGCGGCGTCCAGGTCGATCTTGCCCTCGCCGGTGAGCGGGACGACGTCAATTTCGTAACCGGCGAGCTGCCACGGCACGATGTTGCTGTGATGCTCGAGCTGCGAGAGGAGAACGCGGTTTCGGCCCTCCTTTGGAAGCACGTGCGCGACGAGATTGATGGCCTCGGTCGCGCCGGGGGTGAAGACGACTTCCTCGGCCCTGCCGCCGATCAGCTTTGCTGAGGCTGTCCGCGCCGCTTCGTAACGCGCGGTCATGTCGCTTGACCGCTGGTAAACGCCGCGGTGCACGGTCGCATACTCCGGGCCGTATGCCAGCGCGATCGCATCGATTACCGCCTGCGGCTTCTGCGCGGTTGCCGCGCTGTCGAGATAGTGCCAGTCGCCGAGGCCAGGGAATTGGTCGCGGACGTTGAGGGCGGAGGTGATGTGTGCGGGCGCGTTCATTCCACCACCCTCCGAAGCGCCTCGCGAGCGGCTTGGCAAATGGCGTCTGGGTCCTTCGCGCCGTCCCAAAGGCCCATGACGAAGCCTTCGAGGAGGAGCGCGCGCGCTTCCGCCGGCGGCAACCCGCGAGAGGCGAGGTAGAAAAGCTGCTCGGCGTCGAGTTCGCCGACCGTCGCTCCGTGCGCGCACTTCACGTCGTCGGCGAAAATTTCGAGCTCCGGCTTGGCGTTGGCGGTCGCGCCACGGTCGAGCAGGATCGCCTTCACCGATTGTTCGGCGTCGGTCTTCTGAGCGCCGTGAGCGACCTCGATGCGGCCGAGATAAGTGCCTGTCGCCTTGCCGTTCAGGACCGATCGGACGATTTGCCGGGAGGTCGCATTCGGCTCGAGGTGGCGGACGTTGCCGACGATCTCGTTGGTCGAAAGTCCGGTGCCGATATTGGCAGCAAACAGTTCGAAATTCGCACCTTCCGCGAGCTCCACCTCAAGCTCGATTCGGCCATAATCTTCGGCGCAGTTGAGCGCGAAAATCCGCGCCGATGCGCCGGCAGCAATGCTCAGCTTCACCCGCCGCACCTGCACGGCGTCAGCGGTTGGCAGCCAGACAAGCTCGTGGCTCTCGCCCGCTCCGAGGTCGATCCGCTCGGGTTCGCCAAGCTGCTCCCAGATAGGCTTCAGGGCGTCGAGGTCGGCGTAGCGCCATTCCTCCTGTTTCCTGGCAGGGAAGGGGGCGGTCACGCGTGGCTCCTGTGAAGGAGTGCGCGCAATTTGCGATTGCGGGCGCGTTGCCGTTGCGGCGCCATCGCCCCGTAGAGGGCGTCCAGCGCGTAGCCCGCCGCCAGGATTGCGGCGACCCATAAAGCGACGTCGCCGGTGTCCGTGAACCGGCTTGCGATCAGGTCGGCAATCGCAAGCGCGGCGAAGGCGAAGCCGAGGACGACCAGATTGGCCAGCGCGCGAGCCGGGCTTCTACGCGTCACCCCGACGGCAATCATCAACGCAATACAAAAGATGATGAACCAGTAGATCGTCACGCAGCGGCCTCCGCATAGCCGGTGCTCTCCAACTCGCGGGCGAGGTCGATGTCGCCCGATCGGGTGATGCGCCCGGCCTGGAGCACATGCACCCTGTCGGGCCGCACATATTCGAGCAGCCGCTCGTAGTGTGTGATCAGCAGCGCGCCCTTGTCCGGCGCGCGCATGATGCGGTTGATGCCGTCGCCGACGATCCGGAGAGCATCGATGTCGAGCCCGCTGTCGGTTTCGTCGAGGATCGCGAACTTCGGATCGATGATGCCCATCTGCACCATCTCGGCGCGCTTCTTCTCGCCGCCTGAAAATCCGACGTTGACCGGGCGCTTGAGCATCTCGGTGTTCATCCCGAGCGCGGCGGCCTGGGCGCGGGCAACCTTGATGAACTCGGCGCCGGAAAGCTCGGCCTCGCCCCGCGCGCGGCGCTGCGCGTTGACGCTCTCGCGGAGGAACTGGAGGTAGGACACGCCGGGGATTTCGACGGGATACTGGAAGCCGAGGAACAGTCCCGCGGCGGCGCGCTCGAACGGCTCCATGTCGAGCAAATCCTTGCCCTCGAAGCTCGCGCCGCCCTCGGTCACTTCATAGCCCGGGCGGCCGGCAAGCACGTAGGCAAGCGTCGACTTGCCCGAGCCGTTGGGGCCCATGATGGCGTGCACTTCGCCCGCGGGCACGTCGAGCGACACGCCGTTCAGGATCGCCTTGCCGGCGACCGTCGCATGGAGGTTGGTGATCTTGAGCATTAGCCGACACTTCCTTCCAGACTGATCCCAAGCAGCTTCTGCGCTTCGACAGCGAATTCCATCGGCAGCTGCTTCAAGACCTCGCGGGCGAAGCCGTTGACGATCAGCGCCACCGCGCTTTCCTCGTCCAAACCGCGGCTCATCGCGTAGAAAAGCTGGTCCTCGCTGATCTTCGACGTCGTTGCTTCATGCTCGATGATTGCGGTCGGGTTCTTGACCTCGATATAGGGCACGGTGTGCGCGCCGCAGTCGCTCCCCAGCAATAGGCTATCGCACTGGGTGAAGTTGCGCACATTCTCGGCGCGCGGGAGCACGCGCACCAGCCCGCGATAGGTGTTGTTCGATCGGCCCGCGCTGATGCCCTTCGAGACGATCGTCGAGCGCGTGTTGGCGCCGATGTGAATCATCTTGGTGCCGGTGTCCGCCTGTTGGCGGTTGTTGGTCAGCGCGACCGAATAGAATTCGCCGACGCTGCCTTCTCCCTTCAAAATGCAGCTCGGATATTTCCAGGTAATCGCGCTTCCCGTCTCGACCTGGGTCCAGCTGACTTTCGAGCGGTCGCCGCTGCACAGCGCGCGCTTGGTGACGAAGTTGAAGATGCCGCCCTTGCCCTCGGCATCGCCCGGGTACCAGTTCTGGACCGTGGAATATTTCACCTCCGCGTCTTCGTGCGCGAAGATCTCGACCACCGCCGCGTGAAGCTGGTTCTCGTCGCGCATTGGCGCGGTGCACCCTTCGAGGTAGGAGACGTAGCTGCCCTTGTCGGCGACGATCAGGGTGCGCTCGAACTGGCCGGTATTCTCCGCATTGATCCGGAAATAGGTGCTCAGCTCCATCGGGCAGCGCACGCCTTCGGGCACATAGACGAAGGTACCGTCGGAGAAGACCGCGCTGTTGAGACAGGCGAAATAATTGTCGCGCTGGGGGACGACGCTTCCGAGATACTTTTTCACCAGCTCCGGATGCTCGCGGATCGCTTCCGAGATGGAGAGGAAGATGACGCCGGCCTTCTTCAGCTCCTCGCGGAAGGTGGTGGCGACGGAAACGCTATCGAACACCGCGTCCACCGCGACCTTGCGCGCGCCCTCCACCCCGGCGAGCACCTTCTGCTCTTCGATCGGAATGCCGAGCTTTTCGTAGGTGCGGCGGATTTCCGGGTCGAGCTCGTCGAGCGAGGCCAGCTTCGGCTTCTTCTTCGGTTCGGCGAAGTAATAGGCGTCCTGGTAGTCGATTTCGGGGATGTCGAGCTTGGCCCAGCTGACCTCCTCCATCTCCAGCCACGCGCGATAGCCCTTCAGACGCCACTCGAGCATCCACTCCGGCTCGTTCTTCTTGGCGGAGATGAAGCGGACCGTGTCCTCGCTAAGCCCCTTTGGCGCGAAGTCCTGCTCCACGGGCGAGGAGAAGCCCCACTCGTATTCCTTGGAGATCTTTTCGCGGATTTCGCGGTTCTTGACGGCTTCGTTCATCGTGCCAGCTCCACAAGCGACACCGCCCCCAGCGCCCCGCGAACCGCGTTTCCGACCACGCCCATGTGCGGCTTGACCCGGCAGTGCGCGTCCAAGGCGCAGTCGGTCCGGCCTTCGGAACAGACGGTCATCGCGATCGGACCTTCCACCGCTTCGACGATGTCGGCGAGGCTGATTTCGGTGGACGGTCGCGACAGCGAAAATCCGCCGCCGGCTCCGCGCGCACTGTCGAGAAGGCCCGCGGTCGCCAGCTGGCCCATCAGCTTCTGTGCGGTCGGAAGAGGTACCCCGGTCTCGGCCGCAAGCTCGGTCGCGCTGAGGCGCTCGCCGGCATTGCGGCGAGCGGCGGCGGTCATCAGAACGACCGCATAATCGGCTAGGTGGCTAAGGCGCATGTCTAATTCGGAGCTTTCCAGTCCGATTTAGTGCGTAGCCCGCTGAAACTCAACCTCGCCGGCGGCAATCGTCAGTTCGGCAGTCCTCAGGCAGCCGCGGCTACCCGGCCCCGCCTCGTCAGCATCAGCCCGCCGAGCACCAGGGCGACCAGCAGAAGCACCGGAACGTCCCCCATTAGATGGCCGGCATGCTCCGGCTGGGTCATTCCCTGCCACATCATGATCAATGCGTGGACGATACTCGACCAGATTGTGAACCAGATCAGCGACGCATTCTTCATCGGATCTTTCGCCGCCATGATCAGGAAGATTCCGAGCGTCGCGTAAACGCCGACGATCATTATGTAATAGTCGTTCGATGCGGGCGGTCCCTGGTGCCACGCCCAGCCCGAAGGCCACACGATCGCAAGCGGGTAGAGCAGGCAGAACGCCGCCCCAAAGACTACCAGGGCCAAAGACAACAGCTTGTTCTTGGTCGACATGGAAATTCCCCCTTCCATGCGGCGAACGGGAACGCGTCCGTCGAGTGGATAGTAGCAGAATCGCTTACCGCTGTCGTGCCGTGCGGGAGTGGCGAACCTGCTTCCTCACTCCCGCGCTTTCGGCTACGATTTGGCGATGTCGCGCTTGGGCATTCTCATCGCAGCGGGCGCGCTGGCCTGGAGCGGTGCGGCGTCGGCGCAAGCGGCGCCGCCGGCGGAGCGTCCGCTCGATCTGCACACCCACAGCGACCCGGCGGGATGCGGTACGGCAAGCCGTGGCGAGGTCGTCGTCTGCGGCAGCCGAAAGCGAAGCCCTTACCGGCCCGACCAGACCATTCTCGACGCTGACAACTCAAAGCGGGCCGCGGCCAATCCGCCGCGCGTGCAGGACCGCTCGGGGGAAGCCAATCTGTGCGGAACCGTTCGCAACGAATGCGGCGGCGGAACCATTCCGCTGCTCGAGCCGGCGCTTCGGGTCGCGACCGCGCTCGTCGACGCGGTGAAGGGCGACGATTGGCGCGAAGCGTTCCGCAACGGCCCCAGCGATTACGACCGCTACCAGGAAGCGAAGAGGAAGCGGGCGCGCGGCAGGATCAGCCTTGGAATTTCGGCTGGAAACGGCAACTGACGCCGCGTCAGGCGGTCGCTTGCGCTCTCACGCCGCGGTAGCGAAGCCACAGGAGCACAAGGCCGATCAGCGGCACCAGGATGTCCGTCCAGAAGATGACTCCGGCGTTCCCGGGGGCGAAGTTGTGCGCCGTCACCATCTGGTAGACATGGCCGATCGCCGCTCCCCACAGGAAACAGGCGGGGCCGACGATCGCGGCGAGGCGGAGCTCGAAATCCTGGTGGAAAGCGAAAAAGCCGATCACCGCAAAGCCCAGGCTCGCCCACCCGACTTCGGCCTGGAACGGGCTGTTGGCCCAGCCGATGTAGGCGGCGGCAACGTCCCCGAAGAAGACGTGCATGACGAAATTGTAGAGGAAGGTCAGCCCGATCGCGGAAAGGCAGTAGTAGGCGAGCGCCGCTTCGCGCCAGTGACCGGTGCCCCGGCTGGCGATGGAAATCGCGGCCGCGATCGCTCCGACGATGAGAAAGGTCAGCGTGAAATTACTCAGCAGGATCCTGATGACCTGCTCCATGTTACCCCCCTTCATGGAACGCGCTCTTCCTTGTGCCACGATTTTCCAGCCGATGCGAGGCGCTAACCGGCTGCTAACCATCGGCGGTTAGGGTGAAAGCGTGGCAAAGCCGTTGAAACAGTCCGTCAAGCTCGACCAGCCGGTGCGCGTTTCGCGTATCCGCCGCGATCCCGTGCCGATCAACCATCGCGGCACCGAGGAAGAGAAGAAGGTCAAGTGGCGAACCAGCGAGCGGGAGATCTGGCTGGCGATCCTCGGAATCGTCGCCTTCGCCCTGGCAATCGACATCATCACCGTCGCCGTCAGCGCCTACAGCGGCAGCTCCGGCGAGCAGTCGCCGGCGGCGCACATCGTCATTAGCGACAAGAGTTGAGGCCTGGCGCGCGCTAAGACCGCGAAAATTGCCTATTGGCCGCGCATCGGCACAATGGGCGCCGATGGCCCGAACCGAGCAGCCGCTTTCAGACCAGGAGATCGACTCGCTGAAGTCGAAGCTGCGCGAGCGCCGTGAGGAGCTGCGCGCGCAGGATGCCGAGACCGAGGCTTCGCGCGGGGCGGTGACGCTCGACCAGCAATCGGTCGGTCGGTTGAGCCGCATGGACGCCCTGCAGCAACAGGCGATGGCGGAAGCGGAATCGCGCCGCCGCAAGTCCGACCTTGCGCGGATCGACGCCGCGTTCCGGCGCATCGAGCAAGGCGAGTATGGCTGGTGCGACGAGTGCGGCGAAGCGATCGGGAAGAAGCGGCTGCAAATCGACCCGATGGCGACTCGCTGCGTCGGCTGCGCGGAATAGAGGCAATGCAGCGCTAACCGTGCCCGCCGTACGGCTACTCTCGGCAGGCGTTGCGCGGGCCTATGCGGGCGGGCGGAGGCCGTGACGCCAATTTAGAGCGGCGGCATTCCGGGCCGGTACAATGTGCGCGTGACGGGGCCGGCGATCAGCTCCGACTTCAGCTTCCTGCGCATCTGCGCCGCTCCGTCGACGCTCATGCAGGTCAGGCGGGTGCCGCCGCTGGGCAGGCTTTCGATCGCCGAAATGCCTACCTTGGCGGTGAGGCAGCGGGTGACGACTTCGCCCTCGTCGAGCGTCAGATGGAGAACCCTGGTCATGTCTTTTGCTCCCGCGTGGCCGCGGCAATGGCGTCGCGGAGATTGCTGTAAAGATATTCGCCGCGCTGGAACACATTGGCTTCCACGCGCCTGATTCCGAGCCGCGCGAGCTCGGCATCGTCGATCCGGTTATCGTTGCCGGACCTCGCCGAATTGTCGACCTGACGGGGTGGCGGCGGCATCAGCGGCGCGTGCTCTGCGGGTCGATGTTGCGGGCGTCGCCGTCGAACTTGTCGGCGACGGCCTTCAGCGCCCATTTCCCCTTGGCCGTCCTCGCCTTTCCCGCCAGCCGGCGGCACGAGGCGGCTTGCTCGCGAAGCTCGTCTGCCGCGTCCTCGCGAGAGGAGGGCGGTTTCACGCGGCCAATTCCAGCGGCCGCTCGCCGCGCTTCACTGCCTCGATCTTGGCGGCATAGGCGCCGACGAGGCTGAAGTGGGCGAGGCGGGCTTCCTCGCAGACAGCGTTCTCGGCGTTAAAGAGCGAAACCTGGTGGCGGTGATAGAGGTAGTTGAGATCCATGCATTGGCTCGCTGCAGGTAAGCGGGAGCGCGCCATCGATGTGAACCGAACTGGGGGTCTCTCAGCCGCACGAGCTTACGAAGAATCTCCGTGCGATGAGGGAGTTATAACACAGGTGAGGATTTGCACCTAATCGGCCGGGAAAGTGCCGCGTTAGGCGCGGCCACTGTCGTTGGAGCGCCTCGCCCTGGCGATCCTGGCGCCATAGTTGCGGGCGAGTGCGCGGTGCTTCCTGCGCCCCTCGTCGGTCGGCGAATGCTTCGACAGGAAGCGCGACACCGCTTTCAGCTGAAAGAGGAAATCGAGGTCCATTAGCCGCGGCTCCATTGCCAGCAAGCGGGAGCGCAACCGGTCTCTCAGCCGCACGAGCTTACGGAAAAACTTCCGTGCGATGAGGAGCTTATAACACGGGGGCGGCAAGAGGCCTAATCGGCAGGCAGCTTGGAACGTCTCGGTTAAAAGCCGTGCGCTAACTTCGCAGGCCTCATCGCTAGTCGCCGTCGAGGCCGTCACGGTAACCAGGCTGTCCGCGGGAGATCGGAACCGCGCCGGGCCCAGCCCGGAGCCTATGATGAGCTCCGCCCGCCGAGAAGCTCGGCGAAGCGCTGTGGCGCCAGCATCCGTAGGCAAGCGCAGCCGCCAGCAAGCCATATTTGATCAGGGCGGATTTCACCCACACAGTTTCGCACGGGTGCGTCGCCGAAGCGTAAATGAGGCCTGCCGATGCCGGGCGCGGGCCTATGCGGGTTGGGGCGGCCGTGGTGCGGAGTGCCTGTCGTTCCGCGGCGTAACCATCTGCATGTCTTTTTACCGCAGCAGTATCGATGTCGATGGCACAGGCCGTTCCGACAACCGATCCACGAAGCTCCGACGCCGTCGCTCTCTTTGACGAGGTGGCGGCGCACCATGCTGGCGCAGCCGGTGGGCGAGCCGGCCGCAGCGGGTGGATGAGAAGGACGTCGCTCGAACGCCGCCGAGTTCGACTCCCGAAGAGGCGTGGGGAGAGGTTGGCACGGAATCCCAGGTGCGCGTGTTCGTCGGCTCCAGCCACTCTGCGCTACAGACGTCCTTGCAGCAGTTGCGGGACTCGTCCGGGCGGCCTTCGACATATTGCGAACCGCACGGCGGCTTCTTCGGACGAACGCCTCGCTCGAAGTGCAGAACGACGACATCCTTCACGGAAAGGCGGCCAGCTAAGGGCTTGGCGGCTCATCGCCGACATGACATCATGCTCGCGCAAACGGCTGCTTCCGAAGGGCTGCTGCGTTCAGCATCTGATGACGGCCAGCTATGTGAAGCTAGGCGAGTGCGCCGCGCGGCAGCTGCAGGCGCTGCTCAATTCGGGCGCGGTGACGATGACCCACATCGACCGCAACCGCGACAAATACGGGCGGCTGCTTAGGAACGTGTCGGTCAACGGCCAGGATGTCGGCCAGGCGCTGATCTCGGCCGGCGTTGCGCGGGCCTATGCGGGTGGGCGGAGGAGTTGGTGCGGCTGAGCCGCCGAGCAGAAGCGACGCGATTACGTTAGCAATGCGAGCTTCTGTCGAGAGACGGCGTAAGCCCGGCCGGCGGGTGAACGAGCGAAGCGAGGACAACCAGTTCGACGTCACGAATTCACTTCGTGACTGGTTGTCCCTTTCGATCAAATGCAGCCCTGAACGATCATGCTGACTTTGTCCCGCCATCCGCCACTATGGACGGCGCCGACGAATATCTCGCGGGCACTCCCATTATCGACAATGCGAGCGCCGCCGATGGGTTGGACGACCAAACCTGGCGTGAGGCCTGTGATCAGCGTCTCACGGTCGCCGTGAATGATGTTCGGAACACCGACTTTTTCGCTCACTTCGAGCGCGATGCACTCCTCGAGAGCGAGGCTGGACTTCTGGCTGTGAAAATGCGGATCGTCAGGCGAGCGTGTTGACCAGAAATCTTTCAGGCTGGTTGCCCCCACTCCGCTGCCAAATGCGAGCAGCGCAAAAGCCAACTGGAATCTACGCATCACCGTCCCCTCGTCGCATCATCCGGCAACAGCAGTAGAGGTGAACAGGGTCTGCGCATCAAGTCGGGGGTGACTAATTGGTCGAATGAGCGACGACACGGCGGCAGAGGGCGATAAATTCGGCGTGGGACATGTCGTTCTTGGCGTCGTTGGTGCGCCAGGCGCAGACGACGAAATCGTAGGTTCCGTCCTCCATCAGCACGTGATCGATAGTCGGGAGCAGCGCCAGGCCAGCCTTGTAGGTCGAGCGGTCAGCCTTGGATTGCTCGTTGTCGTAGGTCCCGATCAGCTCCCAATGCAGGTCCTCGCCGGTGTAATAGTCGCGCCCTTGGGAAGCGCAGATGGCGGCGTGCATCTTCGATCGATAGTCTTGGCCGGTGATTTGATGCTCGGATCGCTTGCGGTCGCGCCTGACGTGCGCCGTGCATTTGCGTCGTAGCCAGCGGACATACACCTCTTCAGTGACGCGTCCGTCGAGGAATGACGGAAGAGAATATAGCTTTGCCACGGGATGAAAGCTGCAACACGAAGGCGGTGTCAGCAACCCGTGAACGTCGTGCCAATGGCGTCCCAGATTAAGCGGCCCGGCCAGCCTCGTTAGCAGCTTGCGCCGACCACTGAGCCAAAGCACTTTCACCGGAAAACTCCGATTGGCTCACCTGCACATCTGGCACTGCCTTCACCATGGCGGCAATTGCGCTGCTCGCCATCCCCAAAAGGGCGATCGCCTCTTCGAGAGTAAGATAGTCCTCCGGATGAATTGTGGGATTGCGATGAAGTTCATTCAGCTGCGCGAGAGCCGCAATGACCTTCCCATCACCGCACTCATGCTTCTTCAACGCCGCTAAATAAACTCCAATCGACCTTACCGTCGGTTTCGGTTTGCTTCCCGCAACGGCTTGCCAATATCGTCGCAACACAGCTTCGGTCACACGGTAGATGTGAAAAGCTGCCGCTGTGGGTAGCTCGTAGGCGATGCACTTTCCGGCTTCCCGCATGTCCGCCACGGCCTCGGGAACATTGGCCGTAACGGCTGGCGGGAAGAGCGTTTCGCCTTCGGTTATCAGCGTCGGAGTGCTGTACGGTTTCTTTTCCAAAACGTAGTAGGCGTCGGCCATGGTCGCTTCCGACAAAAGCGCCGTTTCGAAGTTACTTAGCGCCGAGACAAGTCCGAGATACCTGTCGAACGAAAGCTGGTGTGAATTGTCCAACGCAAGCAGCGCGTCAATATGGTTCAAAAGAGGAGCTAGCTGCAGTTTTGCAGTGCGCATTCCTGCCGAGCCAAACATCGCCTCCTGACCGAAGTGCGCTAGCCAGGTCCTCGCCTCCTCCAGCGCACTTCGCGCGTCGCTGATGTTCGCGTCGACCTTTAGAAAACGGACGCGGGCGAGTTGTGCAGACAATCTTAAGAAGTAGGACAGATCCAGCCTGATCATCGTCCACTCCACCGCCACACGTTCAGTGGACATTCCGACGATGCAGGCACGTCGGAGCCTTCAGGCCCACTTCCGGCTTCGCGGACATTCCAGCGGCGCTTCGCACCGCTGGAGCCTCGAAGTCCGCTTCGCCCGCTACGGCTCGCCGCAGAATGACGCGTCACTCCGCCGCCACGCCCGCATGGCCGAACATATCCGGATCGCCCTCGTCGCCTTACGCCTCTGCCGCCCGCCTCGCCGACGTCATTCGCCGCCTTGGCCTTTTGCCGGCGGTCGAAGGCGTCCCACACCTCGTTCCAGTTCCCGCGGGTCGCGGCCTTCGAATATTCCGTCGCGCGGGTCTCGAAGAAGTTGGCGTGCTCGACTCCGTTGAGGAGCGGGGCGAGCCAGGGAAGCGGGTGCTCGTCGACCATGTAGATCGGCTGGAAGCCGAGCTGGCCCAGCCGCCAGTCGGCGATGTAGCGGATGTACTTCTTGATCTGCTTGGCGGTCATGCCCTCGACCGGGCCCTGCTCGAACGCCAGGTCGATGAACGCATCCTCCAGCCGCACGGTCTTCTGACAGCAGTCCATGATGTCTTCCTTGACCGCCTTGGTCAGGCAGTTCCGCTCCTTCGTGAAGGCGTGGAACAGCTTGATGATGCCTTCGCAGTGGAGGCTTTCGTCGCGCACCGACCAGCTGATGATCTGGCCCATGCCCTTCATCTTGTTGAAGCGCGGGAAGTTCATCAGCATCGCGAAGCTGGCGAACAGCTGCATGCCCTCGGTGAAGCCGCCGAACATCGCCAGGGTGCGGGCGATGTCCTCGTCGTTATCGACCCCGAACTCCTGCATATATTCGTGCTTGTCCTTCATCTCCTTGTACTGGAGGAAGGCGCTGTACTCGCTCTCCGGCATTCCGATCGTGTCGAGCAGGTGCGAGTAAGCGGCGATGTGCACCGTCTCCATGTTGGAGAAAGCGGTCAGCATCATCTTGATCTCGGTCGGCTTGAACACGCGGCCGTATTTCTCGTGGTAGCAATCCTGCACCTCGACGTCGGCCTGGGTGAAGAATCGAAAGATTTGGGTGA
Organism: uncultured Alphaproteobacteria bacterium; assembly: GCA_963839145.1. Classification (GTDB taxonomy): domain Bacteria; phylum Pseudomonadota; class Alphaproteobacteria; order Sphingomonadales; family Sphingomonadaceae; genus Sphingomicrobium. Next base: position 256,522 of record CAWITR010000004.1, on the reverse strand, counting down.
GCAGGTTGCGCTCGTGGTCGGTGAGCTTCTGCGCCCAGTCGCGGCAGTCCTCGCCAAGCGGCACTTCCTCCGGCATCCAGTGGATCTGCTGCTGGCGCTTCCAGTAATCGAACGCCCAGGGATATTCGAACGGCTTGTACTGCTTGCGGGCTTCGAGAAGGGGCATGACTAAACTCCCACGCTAATTGGTTGCCGCCTGCGCCCAGGCGGTGAAGGCGGCGACGAACAGGACGAGGACGAGGCCGAGGGCGGTCAGCATCATCCCGCCGATGCGGAGCGCGTAGGTCGCGCCCTCGCTGGCGTGGATGCCTAGCAGCCGGCGGCTGACCGACGGGTGAAGCAGAGCCACCAGCCCCAGCGCCAGGGCAAGGATGCCGATGACCAGCATGATGAGATGGCCGGTCGTGATCAATCGACCCTCCGGGCGTCAGCGTCGATCGTCGGGCCGCCGCGATCGCGCCTCCACACGACCCGGTCGCGATAGACGGTCTGGGTGCGGCGGGCGCCTACTCCCAGGAAGACGATCCCGATGAAATAGCCGAAATCGTACCAGCCGCCGTTGTTCGGCACGGCGTAGATGGCGATGTCGCTGCTGAACAGGGAGCCGATCCAGGACAGCGGGAAGATGAAGCCGTGCCACAGGCCGTAGAAGAAGCCGGGCGCGTTCGGCTCCACGGCCGTCCTGACTTCGCGAGCGCAGGCGGAAAGGAGAAGCGCCGAAGCGACAAGCGAAAAGCGCCAAAGCCGCAGCGGGAGCCCACCACCCCCGCTGCGGCATGAGCTCAGCGCGCCGTTTGTGCCGACGCTGGCTGCGCTCATCCCCGCCTCTGGCAAGCGGGGTTTCATTGTCCGAGCTCCGCCGCCGACGGGCGGTAGTGCATGAGGCCGAGGCCGTGGATCAGGAGAAGCGCGGCGACGATGAACAGGAGCACCGAGCCCTGGCTCCCGCCGCGGCGCCAGGCGATCGCGCCGGCCACGATCATCGCGACCGCGACCGCAACCTCGACGATTTCGGCGACGCTCACGAGCCTCTCGCCATCGCCACCACCTGGTCGAGGCGGTTGGCATAGGCCTCGATCACCGCTGCGGTCCGGGCGACATATTCGCGGGCGTCGTCGAAGCGGCGCTGCTCAATCCCTTCGCGGATTCCGGGCAGCGTCTTGGCGCCATAGCCGGTGAGAGTGCCGGGAGCGCTGATCAAATTCTGATACCACGGCCGGCCGGGAAGCCCCTTCGGATCGAGCAGGAGCTGGTCGATGTTCTGCAACGCCGAGTTCATCCGCGCCTGGGTCGCCGGCGGAAGCGAAGCCTCATCGGCGAGCACCTCGTCGGCTGCGCTTGCGGCACGGGTCAGGTGATCGGAGGCGTTCTCAAGCGGAAGCATGTCGATCAGCGGAGTGATGCCCTCGTCGGGCGGCGCGGTCGTCGGATCGGTCGGCGAGGAGGCGAGCTTGAAATCGCCCTCGCGGCGAAGGTCGGCCAGCGCGCGGTCGTGCTCGCGCTGCTTTTCAGCGAGCTTCTGGACCTCGTCGACATAGCGCGACACTTCGGCGGCGAAGCCGGAATAATGCGCCGGAACTCGCGGAGCGTCGGCGGCGCGAATGACGATTCGGCCGACGACCTTCGACAGCGCCGGGCCATAGAGAAGGCCTGGATCGTCGAAATGCATGACGTGATAGAAGCTGTCGTAGACGGAGTGATAGCTTCCGCCCGACTGCCCCTCTCCGCCGAAGCCGAGGTTCAGCGCCGGGATTCCGAGATGCTGGGCATAGGCCGAATAGTCGGAGCCCGAGCCGAGCGGGCCGAGGACGAGTTTCCCGCCGCGCGCCGCGGCAAGCTCCGCTTCCTCGACGGCGCCGGGATCGGCGTAGTGGCGGGCCAGGATTCGGGCGCTTGCACGCTGAAGCACCGGCACGTGCGTTTCCGGGTCGATCACATCGGCGGCCGCGCCGGTGACGAGGCTGCCGAGCTCGCCATTACCCTCGGCTCCGAGGAAGCCGCGCGTGTTGGTGTCGCTGTTGATGTAGAGGACGGCCTTGCGCTTCAATTCGTCGGCATGCTGCTCGGCCCATTCCGTCGAGCCGAGTAGCCCCGGCTCCTCGCCGTCCCAGCTGGCGTAGACGATTGTCCGCTTGGGCCGCCAGCCCTGCTTGTACAAAGTGCCGAGCGCCTTGGCTTCGTCCATCAGCGCGACCTGCCCGGTGAGCGGGTCGGCGGCACCCATCACCCAGCCGTCGTGGTGGTTGCCGCGGATCACCCACTGGTCGGGGTAGGTCGAGCCCTTGAGCATCGCGATGACGTCGTAGATCGGCTTGAGCGACCAGTCCGATTTCACCGCGAGATGGACCTTCACGGCGTCGCTGGTGCCCCAGTGATAGGGAATTCCGAGCGCTCCGCGATTGTGGCCGGTCACGACCGGCCCCTGCAGCGCGGAAAGGATTTTCGTCGCGTCGGCGTAGGAGATCGGCAGCGCCGGGATCTTGAGAAGCGGGGTCGCCTGCTCGCGAGTGAGCCGCTTCGCTCCGGCCGTGGCGCCGACTCCGGGGGTCAGCGGATCGCCAGGATAAGTGCCCATGTCCTCGACCGAGCCGCGCTGGACCGCATGCGGGGGCCGGCCCCCGCCCTGCGGATACGGATCATATTGCGCATAGCCGTCGTCGGCGGGGTCGGAATAAATGAGCGTTCCAACGGCCCCGTGCTGCTGCGCAAGAAGCGGCTTCAGCCCGCGCCAGCCGCCTCCGTAGCGTGCAAGGACGATCTTGCCCTTGACCGAAATCCCGCGCCGCTCGAGCGCGATATAGTCGTCGGGCATTCCGTAATTGACGTAGACGACCGGCGCGGTGACGTCGCCGTCGCCCTGATAGGCGAGATAGGGCGGAAGCATCCCCGGCAGATTGGAGGTCGGGTCCTCCGGCACCGGCGGTTCCTGCCCGCCGAGAGTGACATGCTCGGGCGTGACCAGCTCCAGAGTTGTCGAGATCGGGGTCGGGTAAAGGACGTCGAACTGCTCGATGTGCGCGTCCCATCCCCATTGCTTGAACAGCGCCAGCTGCATCTCGGCATTGGCCTTGTCGTGCGGCGATCCGACCTGGTTGGGGGCCGACGACATTTGCTGGAGCCAACGGATGTCGTCGGCGCTGCTTAGCTGCGCGTCGAACTTCTGCTCGAGTGCGACATTATCCTGCGCGACCGCGGGCGCGGCAACAGCGATTGTGACCGCCGACGCCGCCGCCAAAATGGAGCCTCGAAGCATCAGTCGTCCCGTTGCCACTTTCTTGGTCCCGCTCACCATTTTCTCCTCGATTGTGACGCCCCTGGATCGGCGTCCATCGCCGCCCGAATCCCCTCGGCATGGAGGCTATTTCAGCCCCATCGCATTTACCACAGGAAAGCGGGTCACCGATACATTCAGTTGGGGATAAAACCACAAGCTATGGTGAGTTGGCGACTGCGCGCCCGCTAGATGCTGTTTCCGGGGGCACATTGGGCGCGGATTTGCTGCGATTCCCCCTGTGTCCCAACGGCGGCAGAATCGAAGTGCTTGAAAAAGTTGTTGTTAATGCTGCTGTAATGGGTAGCTTCGGCTGATTGGGGGGATCGAATCGCAAGGGTTTCCCCGCGTTCAGTAACCAGGGGGTCCCCACACATGATCAGCACTTACGCGCTTCGTTCCGCATTGCTTGCCAGCGTTTCCATCGCAATCGCCGTCCCGGCCTACGCGCAGCAAGCGCCCGACGGCTCGTTTTTAACTGCACAAAGTTCCGGTCAGCAGGCGCCCGACGGCTCGTTCGTCACTCCGCAGATTGTCATTCGGGACAACATCGCTACGGACCAGCCCCCACCGGCGGGCGATCTCAACCAAGGCGTAACTGGCATCGGGCAAATCGTCACCGACGAAGGCGGCGGGTATCTCGGCCTGTGCACCGGCACGCTGATCAATCCGCGCACCGTCATTTTCGCCGCTCATTGCGTCAACACGCAGCCCGCCGACAGCTACGGCGCGGCGAGCGGCGGAACGCCGATCGTGGTCGACTTCTCGGACTATACCGTTCCCGGGCTCATCGATTGGCTCGGGATCCACGGCAACACGCCATATCAGACCAACATTGGCCTTAACACCTATAACATCGAGCAGATCTGGTACGATCCCCAGTCGCTGCCGACGGGCTTCCTCGCAGGCGACGTTGCGATGGGGACGCTCGATACGCCGGCGTTCGGAATCCCGACCTGGGCGCTGCTTTTCTCGCCGCTGACCGAGGCCGAGCACGCAACTCTCGTCGGCTACGGCACTGTCGGCACCGGTACTGATGGGGGCAATCTTGGAATCGACTGGAGGCGCCGCGCTGCCGAGAACATGGTGTCGGTGCTCGGCTCGCTCGACGACCAGGACAATTTCCTTTTCGGCTCGCCGGACGGGCTTCCGCAAAACCTCTATATGCTCGACTTCAATGACCCGAACTTCGGCACCGACGCCGCCAATCCCTACGACTTCAACATTTTCCACGATTCGGCGCTGCCGCGCGAAGGCCTGACTGCGCCCGGCGATTCCGGGGGGCCGCTGATTATCGACCGCGCCTTCAGTCGCCCGGTTGTCGCCGGCACTTTGTCGTTCGGGAACTCGTTTTTCCTCGACCAGCCGTCAAGCAGCTATGGCACTACGGCAGGATACCAGCCGCTTTACTTGTTCTGGGACGAAATCGTCGCCAACAACCCGTACGTCTATGCCAGCAACAAGCTTGGCAGTGCGAACTGGATGGATCCGAGCCACTGGGTCCAGGACATGGATCCCAACTACACGATCATCCAGGACGGGAAGCTGGTGAACAGCCTGCCCGACACGCCGGCGCTTGGCGTTTCCGGCGACGGGGTGAAGTTCGGGCAGATCTGTTACCTCGACGAGTGCATTACTCTGTCGGGCACCGCGCCCACCGGCGACGGTACCCCGATCTATATTGTCGGCGGTCCGGGCTCGACGGACTTCGTGCCCAACAATGTCGTCGCCGATCCCGCGCATGACGTTCGCGCCCATTATTACGACGTCACCCTCGCCGCACCCGGAACGACGACCCTGGACAGCGACGTCACCATCGACCGGCTGACCATCAAGGGCGCGACCAAGCTCGACATTACCGCTCCGGGCAATCTGAAGGTGTGGGGCGACTTCACCCAAGGGCAGGGCTGGACCAACGTCGACGGCACCCTGACCACGGGCGAGGCGCTGATCGTATCCGGGATTCTTTCCGGAAGCGGTACCATGGACCCGACCTACCTGACGGTGATCGACGGCATTGTTTCGCCCGGCGATGGAAACACCCCGCAAACGCTCACTGTCCAGGGTGACATGATCCTTTCGTCAGGGTCGAGTCTGGTGATCGGCGCATCGCAGTCCGGCGCAGACCTGCTCAAGGTCGTCGGCGACGACAGCAACTCCGGCGTGCTTGCGCTCAACGGCGGTGCGCTGGTGATCGTGAGGGCGCCGGGCGCGCCTCCGCGCGCCGGCAACAGCTACACGATCGCTTCGGCGACCGGCGGCATCGACGGCACGTTCGGCGATATATCGGGAATCGGGCTGCTTAGTCCCGTCCTGACCTACGGCAGCAACACCATCACTGCGAAACTTAAGGCAGGCAGGTTCACTACCTATGTCGGTTCGTCCGCGACGCCGCTTGTGACCGCCTTTGCGGGAGCGCTCGACGGGCTTCGCGCCGGCCATTACGCCGATCTGTCGAACCTGTACGGAATGGTCGACTTGATGAGCCCGGAGGCTGTCTCGGCGACCTTCCAGAGCCTCTCTCCGAGGATCGACGGCGAAGCGGAAACGCTCCAGCAGCGTCAGAGCCGGAGCATGCTCAATGCCGTTTCCGACCGGCTGTCGCTGCTCGGCACCGGCAAGTCGTCGGGGACCTTCACCTACTCGGGAAGCCCGACTTCGCTGGCGTCCAATTCGCAGCGTGACACCAGCGGGCTTGCCGAGCTGATGCCGGGGACCGCGACCAAGGTACTCCCCAAAGGCGTCTCCGGCTTCGTCACCGGCGGCGACAGCGTCTCGCAGTCGAGCTACGGCGGCGGTCAGTTGGGGCAGGGACAGCAGTCGTCCTACGTCGCTGTCGGTCTGGAACAGCAGCTGAACTCGAAGCTGACCATCGGCACCGCGATGGGCTACGCCGACGGAGTCAGTATTCCGGGCTCAGACCAGGCGCGAGTGAAGACATCGCAGGCGGCCCTGTACGGAAGCTATCGCCTGGGTGGCGGCGCCTATGTCGGCGGAATTGCGTCGGCCGAGACGAGCAGCACAAACGTGTCGCGCATGGCCTCAACCGGCAATGCCACGTTCGACCTGACCGGAGCCACTCGCTCGCAGCGCTACACGGCAACGGCGGAAGCCGGCGTGAACCTTGGCGTCGGGAAGGGCCTGACGGTCACTCCGAGGGCGCAGCTGGCCTATTCGCGCTACCACCTCGGTGGCTTCCGCGAGAACGGCGGCGACGTCGCGATGCAGATGGATGACCTTAGCCAGACGAAGCTGGAAGCTCGGCTTGGGGCCAAGCTGGCCGGAAACACGCCCATCGGCGGCGGCTGGTCGTTCGTCCCGCAGATTCAGGCGGACTTCGTGCACCTTCTGTCGGGCGCCAACAACGGCCTGGCGGTGCGGTTCGCCAATGCGGCCGACTATCGCTTCTTCCTTCCGCTGACGGCGGGCGGAAGCTCGTACGGCGAGGTTCGCGGCGGCTTCAGGGTCGCCAAGGGCAATCTGGAGTTCGGAGCCGGAGTAGCCGCGACGATCGGCAACGCCGCGGTCCGTGACAACCGCGCACTCGCCAACGTGTCGCTTAGCTTCTAACCGACCTGACGCTGCACTTGAGGAGGCCCGCGGACGTTGCGCCGCGGGCCTTTTCTTATCCGCAGCTCAGGTTCTTATCCGCAGCTTAGGGCGAGAATTCGGCCGGAGCGATCGACCTTCACGTCGAGCCGCCCGCCTCGGAAGTCCATCGACATCGGGATGTGCGGCTTGAGCAGCCGGACTTCGGTCGCGCCGGCGATCCGCTTTGCGTTGTCGAGGGTTTCGGCGTCCGCGGAGTGACCGACGAGATGCTGCACTGCTGCGGCGGTGCAGGTCCGGATTGGCAGAGCTTGCGGGGCGGGTTGCCCAGCAATCGCTGAACCGCAGCCGGCCAGGCACCCGGCAGTGCGATCGGGGAAGCGACTCGCGCCGCTGCAACTCCTACCTGTTGCAGTCCGCGGTCCCTGCGGAGCCCTGCCCCGGTCCAGCGATCCCCCGGATCATTGGCATGCGAGACATTCATCGTAATCCGTCGTCGAGGCGAGTGGGATTTCCTTGAGCTCGGGCGTGTTGTCGGCCTCCACCCCGCCGGCGAAACCGGCGCGCTGGACGGACTTGGACCGCAGGTAATAGAGGCTTTTGATGCCCAGCTCCCACGCGCGGAAATGGAGCATCAGAAGGTCCCATTTGTCGACATCGGCGGGAATGAAGAGGTTCAACGACTGCGCCTGGTCGATATAGGGCGTCCGGTCGGCGGCAAGCTCGAGAAGCCACCGCTGGTCGATCTCGAAGCTGGTCTTGAACACGTCCTTTTCCTCCTGCGTGAGGAAGTCGAGACCGGCGACCGAGCCGCCGTTCTCCAGAATCGTGTTCCACACCTTGTCCGCGTCCTTCGACTTGGCCTCGAGCAGCCGCTTCAAGTGCGGGTTCTTCACCACGAACGAGCCTGACAACGTCTTGTGCGTGTAGACGTTGGCCGGGATCGGCTCGATGCAGGCCGAGGTGCCGCCGCAGATGATCGAGATGGAGGCGGTAGGAGCGATCGCCATTTTGCAGCTGAATCGCTCCATGACGCCCATGTCGGCAGCGTCGGGGCAGGGGCCGCGCTCCTTGGCAAGCATCATTGAGGCGGTGTCGACCTGCGCTCGGATGTGCTTGAAGATTTTGAGGTTCCAGCTCTTTGCCATCGCCCCTTCGAACGGGATTCCACGCGCCTGGAGGAAGGAGTGGAAGCCCATGACGCCGAGGCCGACGCTGCGTTCGCGCTCGGCGCTGTACTTGGCGCGCGCCATCTCGTCCGGAGCGCGCGCGATATAGTCGGACAGGACATTGTCGAGGAAGCGCATCACGTCCTCGATGAATTGCTTGTCGCCGTTCCAGTCGTCCCACGTCTCGAGGTTGAGCGAACTGAGGCAGCAGACGGCGGTGCGGTCGGCGCCAAGATGATCGCGGCCTGTCGGAAGAGTGATTTCCGAGCACAGGTTCGAGGTCGAGACCTTCAGCCCGAGGTCGCGGTGATGCTTTGGCATCGACCGGTTCACCTGGTCGACGAAGATGATGTACGGCTCGCCGGTCGCAAGGCGGGTTTCGACCAGCTTCTGGAACAGGGAGCGCGCGTCGACCTTGCCTCGAACGCTCTGGTCCTTGGGGCTCTTCAGCTCGAACTCGGTGCCTTCGCGAACCGCTTCCATGAACTCGTCGGTGACAAGCACTCCGTGATGGAGGTTGAGCGCCTTGCGGTTGAAGTCGCCGCTGGGTTTGCGGATTTCGAGGAATTCCTCGATCTCGGGGTGATTGATGTCGAGGTAGCAGGCTGCCGATCCGCGCCGCAGCGAGCCTTGCGAAATCGCCAGGGTCAGCGAATCCATAACCCGGACGAAGGGGATGATTCCGCTGGTCTTGCCGTTGAGGCCGACCGGTTCGCCGATTCCGCGGACGCTGCCCCAATAGGTGCCGATTCCGCCGCCGCGGCTCGCAAGCCACACATTCTCGTTCCAGGTGCCGACGATTCCCTCGAGGCTGTCGTCGACGCTGTTGAGGTAGCAGCTGATCGGAAGCCCGCGGCCGGTGCCGCCGTTGGACAGGACCGGGGTCGCCGGCATGAACCACAGGCGCGAGATATAATCGTAGATCCGCTGCGCGTGGTCGGCATCGTCGGCATAGGCAGAGGCGACCCGGGCGAACAAATCCTGGTAGGATTCGCCGGGAAGAAGATAGCGGTCCTTCAGCGTCTCCTTGCCGAACTCGGTCAGCAAATCGTCGCGGCTGCCGTCCTTCTCGACAGGGAAGGCGGGCGTAGCGACGCTCTTGCTGGACGGAGCGGCGGCGGCCGTCACATCGCCCGAAGATACTTCGCTGCCAGTCGTGAAATCCATTGCGCTACTCCGCCCATTTCCGACTCGAAACCGAGTCGTTTGTTCGCCAATCGTTCTACCCCACCGCACCGATCGGAGCGAGATACTTTGCAGCCCCGGAACCGCTTTGTCGCCTGCCCGGGCCTGTGGAAATCGGGGACGAGCTAACCCGCTCGCCGGAATAGCAGATTCCGTCGCCAGACACTAGCGGTTGGGAGCATCTCCCCTGTTCCCTACTACCTATTGTGCCTCATCTGGAATCAGACGCAAGCGGGTAAATGCATTCTGAAGCATTTTTCCTGTGGATTTGCCGCGCTGCAACAGTGGTAACTGACAAGGCGGTGCCATTGCGCGTAAACGGCACGCGTGCGCGCCGCCCGAAGCAGCTTCACACTAATGCGAAACGCCTGGGCTCTTGTCCTGGCAACGATGCTTGCACTGCATGTGGTGACTTCGGCCGGGTACATGCCGGCGTTCGAGCACGGCCGCCTATCGTTAATGCTGTGTCCCGACGGCGAGTGGACCGCTCCTGCAACCGCGATGCGCGACATGGGGAGCGGGCACTCACCGGCTCGGCCGCATCAGCCTTGCCCCTATGCGGCGGCGGCATCCATCCCGTTCGCCGCCAGCGGCGTGGCAGTCGTCACCCCTGTCGTCGAAGCGATTTCGATCGCCGCTGTCCCGGCGCTTCCCTCCTTCAACGTCGAAGCGCGTTTCGACCGCCCCCATAGCACCGGACCTCCAATCCGCGCCTGACGTCTCAGACCGGTTTTCCTTTTGGAGCTGCCGCGAGAGCGGCGGATTGGAGTGAATTACAATGATTATGAAATTCGGCGCTCGGCGGCGGCTATGCCTTTCGGGGGCGGCCGTTGCAGCCTTCGCCAGTCCCGCTTTTGCGCATCACATGGGGCCGAGCGGCGGCGCCGGTGGCGGATTCGCGGTCTTCGGTCCCGAAACTCTCGAGCAGGGACACTCTGCGCTTTGGCTTCGGCTGGTGGACAGCTGGCCGGAACAGCGCAGCGATGCCCGTCTCCAATCGCTTTCAAACCGCGGAATCGACGCGCACAACACCCGCTATGACCTCAACGCCTCTGCAGGCGTCGCCTATGGCCTCACCGACCGTCTCACGCTGTCAGTGCAGCTGCCGTACGTTCGGCATGATTCAATCCGCGCGGCAGAGCCGGGCGGCGATGTTGAGGGATTGGGAAGCGTTGCCGGCTTCGGGGACGCGACTGTTCTCGCGCAATACCGCCTCACTCGCGGCGAGGAAGGCGGCCTGGCGCTGATCGGCGGACTGAAGATGCCGACCGGGAGCACCCACGAGCGGGACTCGTACGGCGAGCGGTTCGAGACGGAGCACCAGCCGGGGACGGGAAGCTGGGACGCGATCTTCGGGGCTTCCGCGGGGACCGAAATCGGCGCGGCGACGCTGACCGCGAGCGCGATTTACCAGCTCGCCGGCAAGGGGGCGCAGGAAACCAGGCTCGGAGACCGGCTCCAGGGCGGGATAGCGATCGGCCATCACTTCGGCCCGGCTGAGCATCATCACCACGACCATGACGCAGACGAACCGCACGAGCATCATCACAAGAGCTGGGACGCGTTCGTCGAGGTCGCCGGCCAGTGGGAAGGGCGGCAAACGATCGCCGGCGAACGTGAGGAATCGAGCGGCGGGTCCTGGGTCTATGCGGCTCCCGGAGTGAGGTTCAATTCGGCATCCGGATGGTCCGCCGCAGCCGCGGTGGCGCTGCCGCTTTGGCAGCATATCCGCCCGTCGCACCCGGAGAACCGTTTCCGGCTGATGCTCTCGCTTGCTAAGGCGCTTTAGGGCCCGCGGGTTCGAACCATTTCGGCTGCGGGCCGTTTGCCGATGATTGAGGGGAGAAAATCGATGACATCGTGGCGGACTTTGGCCGGCCTGGTTCCGGCGCTTGGGCTGTTTGCCTGTGCGAGCGTTCCGCCGCCGCCCCCTCCGCCTCCGGCCAATGTCGCGCAAGCGCCCGCGCCAGTGGCGCCCGCACCCGTCGCGAAGCCGCCGGTTGCGCCCGCAACGGTCGACATGAAGCGAATGAGCGAGATTACGCGCGTTCTCGCCTCTGACGAATTCCAGGGCCGAGCGCCCGGCACGGAGGGCGAGGCCAAGACCGTCCCGTACCTGATCGAGCAGTTCAAGGCGGCCGGGCTTGAGCCGGGCGGCGAGAACGGAAGCTGGACGCAGCAGGTCCCGATGATTCACACCCAGCTTCAGGACCCGGTCAAAATCTCGGTCGCGCAGGCCGGCAAGACGATCACGCTCGCGGATCCCGACGACATCTACGTCAACACTGCGAAGCCGGTGGAAAAGCTCCACGTCGCCGGCGCGCCGATGGTGTTCGTCGGTTATGGAGTGAACGCGCCCGAGCGCGGCTGGGACGATTTCAAGGGCATCGACCTGAAGGGCAAGATCGCCGTGTTCCTGGTCAACGATCCCGATTTCGAAGCCCAGCCGGGCGAGCCGGTGGCGGGGAAGTTCGGCGGCAAGACGATGACCTTCTACGGCCGCTGGGTGTACAAATATGAGGAAGCAGCCCGGCGCGGCGCAATCGGCGCGCTGGTCATTCACGAAACCGAAGCGGCCGGATATCCCTGGACCGTGGTCAAGAGCCCGGCGGGCGAGAGCTACGACATCGTCCGCGGCCCGAAGCAGCTTCAGCCGGTGCTCCTTCAAGGCTGGATCCAGCACGACGTCGCGGCGGCACTGCTCAAGCGCGCCGGCTATGACTACGACGCGGTGAAGCGGCAGGCCCGAACCGCCGGGTTCAAGCCGATCGACCTGAAGGCGCGTCTCTCGGTGGACGCCGACGTCAAGCTCGACCGGATCCAGAGCCAGAATATCATCGGCAAGATCACAGGGGCCAAGTACCCGCAGGAAACAGTAAGCTATGGCGGACATTGGGACGCCTACGGGGTCGGCCCTGCCGACAAGAATGGCGACAAGATCCGCCACGGCGCCGCCGACGATGCGCTTGGGCTTGCGGCAATGCTCGAGGACGCCCGGCTGTTTTCACGGCGCCCGCGTCCTGAAAGGACCGTGCTGTTCTTTGCCTGGACGGGTGAGGAGCGGGGGCTGCTCGGGTCCGAATATTATGCCGAGCACCCGATCTATCCGATGGACAAGATGGTGGCGAACCTCACGTTCGACACGCTTCAATGGGCCGGCCCAGTCAACGACGTCGTGCTGATTGGGAAGGGGCAGAGCGAGATGGAGGATATCCTTGCCCAGGAAGCGAAGAGCCAAGGCCGCTACGTGACCCAGGAAGGGCATCCGGAGCGCGGCCTCTTCTATCGAGCCGACCATTTCTCCTTCGCCAAGCGCGGCGTGCCGGTGCTTCTCGATATGGCACTCGCCGGCGCCTACGACATGAAGAACGGCGGCCGCGAAGCCGGCGAGAAATGGCTGAGCGAGTTCACAAGCAATTGTTATCACCAGCCTTGCGACGCGTGGTCGCCCGATTGGGATTTGCGCGGAGCGGCCCAGGAGGCGGAGCTGTTCTTCGCAATCGGCGATCGGCTCGCCAACGACCGCGAATGGCCCAAATGGTATCCGCAGTCGGAGTTCAAGAAGGTGCGTGAGGAAAGCGCCGCCGCGCGGAAGTGATTGCGACGGTGATGGGGCTGTGACAGGCTGGCGCGATGGGGCTTGGGGGCGCTCTTCTCGGCTTTCTTGCCGCCGCGGTTTCGTCCGCAGCGATTGCGGCTGACGACCAGCCGATCTGCGCTGACAGGCCGGGCAAAGCCAATCCCACCTGCACTGTGCCGGGCGGAATGGTGCAGGTCGAGAGCGGCCTGGTGGACTGGACCGGCGACCGCTCGGGCGGCGTTCGAACCGACCAAGTTGATCTCGGCGCGATGGCGGTGAAGTTCGGGCTCAGCGACCGGGCGAACATAGAGTTCGATCTTCCCGCCTACATCGACGTGCGCGCACGCTCGGCCGGCGAGACAGACCGCGTTTCAGGCTTCGGCGACTCCCGCGTTGCGCTCAAATACCGTGTCACTCGGGCTTCGGCGCCGGTGCAGGTCGCTTTCTATCCGTTCGTGAAGATCCCGACGGCCCGGCACTCGCTTGGGAACGGCAAGGTCGAAGGCGGCCTCGCGCTGCTGTCGGACGGCAGCTTCGGCCATTCGTCAGTCGGTTGGGATATCGCCCCCGAGCTCGACCTCGTCGCCGACAGCGACGGCTCTGGTTATCACCTGGCGATGATTCAGGTCGTGAGCGCAGGTGTGCCGCTGTCCAGCCGCCTCAGCATCTCCGGCGACCTCTGGGGCGCGTGGGATTTCGACCCTTCAGGAACGGTCCGGCAATATTCCGCGGACGCGGCGGTGGCTTACCTGCTGTCCAACAATGTCCAGCTCGATTCGGGACTGAATTTCGGGCTCAACCGAAACACTCCGGATGTCGAGGTTTATTCGGGTATCGCCTTCCGATTTTAAACCCGCGGGGTTGCGATTCGGCGGCTGCTCCTCAACAGGGGCCGAAGTGACCCCCGCAAAGCTCCCTCGTCAGGCATCGGTGCTGTTCCGCTGGTTCGTCCAGCGGCGGCTGCGGACGAGTCTTCCGATCGCCCGCCGTCGAGTTGCGACCGCAATTGGCGCTGTAGTCCTCGCGGTTTTCGCGCTCGCGTTCAGCAAGGCGGCCGACATGGCAATGGAGCTGTTCCACCGGCTCTTTGCGGCCGCACCCTATGTTCCGCTGCTTCTGACCCCATTGCTGTTCGCGGCTGTCGCCTATGCCACTAAGCGATGGGCGGCCGCGGCGAGAGGATCGGGAATTCCGCAGATCATCGCCGCCGCCGAGGTTCCGGGCAGCAACGCGGCTGGCCGGCTCGCAAGCTTCACCATTGGAATTTCGAAAATGGCGCTGACGCTGATCATGCTGCTTGGCGGAGCATCGGTGGGCCGCGAGGGGCCGACGGTGCAGGTCAGCGCTGCAATCATGGTATGGGTCCACCGCATCCTGAAAGTGCCGATCACCGCCGGAGTGCTGATTGCCGGCGGAGCGGCGGGAGTCGCCGCCGCCTTCAACACGCCGCTGGCCGGAGTGGCTTTCGCAATCGAGGAGCTGGCGTCGGCGTACGAGCAGCGCGTGGCGCTGCTTGTGATGGCGGCAGTCATGATTTCCGGCCTGGTGATGATCGGAATAGCCGGCGACTATGTCTATTTCGGAGTCCTCCAGAGCGCCCTCAACGTCAAGCAGACGCTGATCGTCGCTCCGGCGATGGGAATCGCGGGCGGCCTGTTGGGCGGTGTCTTCACGCGCATCATCCTCGGCTTCGCCAACGCGACCGGCGGCTTTGCGGGGCGGCTCCAGCGCCGGCCGATCCTGTTCGCGGCGGGATGCGGGCTGATCGTCGCGGTCCTCGGTATCTGGTCGGGCGGGACCACCTGGGGCACCGGCTACGCCCCCGCGCGAGCGCTCGTCGAAGGAGGAACTCTGACTGCGTGGTTCGGCCCCGCAAAATTCCTTGCGTCGGTTTTCACGACGCTGAGCGGGACTCCGGGCGGGATCTTCTCGCCGTCGCTTGCGGTTGGCGCGGGGCTCGGAAACGCGATGACCCGGCTGTTCGATGCGCCGTCATCGGCCGTCGTCTTGCTTGGGATGGCAGCCTATTTCGTCGGTGTCGTCCGAGCACCGCTGACCGCGGTCATTATCCTGATGGAGACTACGGCGAGCAGGAGCATGATCCTGCCGCTGTTCGCCACCGCCTTGATCGCCGACGCGGCAAGCTCGCTCGTCAGCCGCGAGCGCATTTACCATGGTCTGTCGAAGGCGTTCACGATCAAGAGCTCAGATGGCGATGAGCCGGGCAGCGGCAAGCACCAGCACTCCTGACAGTGCGAACCTGACCAGGTTCTCGCCCACTCGTTCGACCAGCAGCGACCCAATGATGATTCCGGGAATCGAGCCGATCAGCAGGTTGAGCAGGAGGAAACCATTCACGCTTCCGATCAAGAGGTGGCCGATGCCGGCAAGCAGTGTCAGCGGAATTGCGTGAACGATATCCGTGCCGACGATCTGCTTTGAGTTGAGGCGCACCGGATAAAGGAAGACCAGCATGGTCGTGCCGAGCGCTCCGGCGCCGACCGAGGTGAGCGTGACGAGAACGCCGAGAACGCCCCCGGCGAGAATCGTCATCGGCAGCTGCAGGCGATTGGGGCCGGGAAATCCGTCGGCGCCGCCGTGAGCAAGAATCCAGTTGTGAAGCCGCGGGCGCGCTATCGTCGCCGCTGCCGTTGCAATGAGCACAATGCCGAGCGTGACCGGTAGCCAACCCTGCTTCACCTGGCTCCAGTCCATCGCGTTCATCGCGACCAAAGTCGCCAGCGTTGCCGGTACGCTTCCGACCATTAGCCGCCCGACCACCTTCAGGTCGGCGTTATGCTTTGCGTGGTGGACCATTCCGCCGACCGCCTTGGTAGCGCCGGCGAACCACAGGTCCGTACCGACTGCTGTAGTCGGAGCGACTCCGAAAAGCAGGATGAGGGCGGGGGCCATCAGCGACCCGCCGCCAACGCCGGTCACACCGACGAGAAGCCCGACAAGGAACCCCGCGAGGGCGTGTGCGAAATCCATGGCCCGCCGCTAGCACGGGCCGAAACGATTGGGGAGCGGCGGCAAATCACGCGCCACCGCTCCGTTACCGCAAAGTCACAGCCCGCCTAAGCGGGCGGCAACCTTATCCGCGCTCACCTGGCGCTGGAGCCGGTGGCGGCGGCGGTGGCGGCGGAGGCGCCGGGCACGGGGTTCCAACCTGGACCACGGTTCCGTCAGGACAGGTCGTCGTCTGCGGCGGCGGCGGAGGCGGTGGCGGCGGGGTCGGGCACGGCACCGTCGCATCGATTACCGATCCGTCCGGGCAGGTGTGAGTTGCGGGGGTCGTTGCACAACCCGCGAGCGCGGCGGTGGCCGCCAGCAAAAAAACACTCCTCCTCATTCTTTCTCTCCCAGTCCATTTGTGCCGAGTAAATTGATTTCGGCGGGACAACGAACGACGCTCGGCGGCAGCCGTTCCCAATCGCGCGAATCTGTGTGACAAAATCGGCCCGAAATGAGCCGCATCGAAGTCGCGTGACAGGGGTGCGGTTTGTCCGGTTCGGCGAATTCATCGCCCGCGGAGGAGCGACAGCGCGTGCGAGAATGCATTTTCCTCGGCGGCTCGAAAGGCGCTTCGGCCGCGCGGCGGGTCGTCACCGAGCCCGGTAACGAAGAATGCCGCTCCGGCGCCGTGCGCACGATCGAGCCAGAGGCCGGAGCGAAGGCCGTAGGCATCGCCGGCGTGGCCCACTCGAGTGATGCCGTCGCCGATCGGGTCGTCCCTGCAACCAGCGATATGAGTCGGGATCGTCTGAGTCGCGAGGCCGTAGGTGCAGTAAAAGCCGTGGTCGGTGTCGCCGTTATGCCCGTTGAACCGCCACTCCGGAGCAAACATCGTCTCGACCGACTGCGGCGACAGGATTGTCACTCCGTCGAGGGTGCCGCCGTTGAGGAGCATTCGGCCGACGCGCGCCAGGCCTCGAACCGAGATTCGCAGTCCGCCCTGCGGCGCGAAGAGGGATCCGTTTTCGCCCGGCTTCCACTGCGACAGGTCGCAGGGGTCGCCGTCATTCACGAAAACGGGGCAGTCCGGCCGCTTTCCATGAAGGTCGTCCTTGACCGGCTTGCCGTCTGGCGTGTCGAGCTCGACCGCTCTCGCCACTGCGTCATCGCTGCAGGTCGGCCAATTGTAGCAGGCGTCGATCTTCATCGGCTCGAGGACGTTGCGCCGCATCCACTTGTCGAAGCGATCGCCCGTGACCTTCTCGACAATCGAGGCGACGATCGGGAAATTCATGTTGGAGTAGGCGAAGTAATTGTCGCCGGGCCCATGCTTCAGGTCCCACGACCGGGGGTCGGCCATCGTCTGCTGGACCGTTCCTCCGAGCGGGATCGCATATTGGTCGTCATGGTCGCGCACCGAGCTGGTGTGCGAAAGCAGTTCCCGAAGGCTGATCGGCCGGTCGGGAAAAGCGGGGTTGCGCAAGCTCCACCCGAGCCAGCGCGAAACATCGCTGTCGACGTCCAGCTTGCCGGCTTCGACCAGCTTCATCACGCCGATTGCAACGACGAGCTTGCTGACCGAGGCGACTCGCACCGGATCGTCCGCCGTAACCGAGCGGCCGCTGAGCGGGTCGGCGATACCGTCGGCAAACGCTCCGACATCGCCGGAGGGGTCGAAGGCGACGCCCGCTTGAGCCCTCGGCTCCGGCGGAAGCTGAATGGTCGTGCAGCTCGCCACGACGGCGCTAAGGGCGAGCGCCAGTAGCCGCTTCACGGAACGACGACCTTGAGCGCTTTCGGGCGAATTCCGTAGCGAAGCGGAGTCTCCATGAGCGCGGTCTCTCCATCGAGCGAAATCCTGATCGCAGCAAGCGAAGAGTCAACTCGAAGGTCGTGGACATCGTCGAGCTCGATGATGTCGGAATGGCGCTCGCGGCCCAGCAGGGCGCGGACAGCCGCGGCGAAAAAGCCCGCCCGCGACTTGCGCCGAAGAACGACCACGCTGAGCTCGCCTGAATCGAGACGTTCGCGCGTGCCGGCGCCCGGCAGTTCAATTCGGTAGCGGTTGTTGCCGACGAACAGCAGCGGCGTTTCCACCGCAGCCTTGTGGTTGTTCACGGTAAGGGTCAGACGCTTGCTGGAGAACTGCATCAGAGTTCGTGCCGCAGCGATGGCCGTCGCCAGTTTCTTCCTGCGCCGAAGCTGCTTCTGCTGCGCCTTGCGTGTGGTCACGAGCAGCGGATAAAGCCCGACGGCGCTGTTGTTGATGAAGACTCGGCCGTTCACTTCGGCGACGTCGACACGGGCCATCCGGCCAGCGGCAACCACTCGCGTTGCTTCGTCCAGGTCGAAGGGGATTCGCAGGTCGCGAGCGAAGTGGTTGAGCGTTCCAAGCGGCAGGATTCCAAGCGCCGTGTCGGTCCCCGCCAGTACTCCGGCGACGCAGCTCAAGGTCCCGTCGCCACCGCCGGCGACAACCAGCCCGGCCCCGTCGGCCAGCGCTTTTTGGACCAGCGGTTTCAGCTCGCCCTTCTTGTGCCAGTGGAATTCACCCTCGACACCGGCGGCGCTCAGCGCTTTCTCGACATCGCCCCGGTCGGGAACAGTCCCGGCGCCCGGGTTGATTAGGATGACGGTTTTCACGATGCCCGTCGCGGCGCTTTGGAGCCGCTCAGCTTTCGTTGGCGGTGCACTCGCCGACGCGTTTCGCAGTGACGGTCATCTTCATATTGATCGGCTGCCCCTGCGCTGCGCCTTGCGCAGTCGACTGCATGTGCATCTCGTAGCTCTCGGCAGAATAGGTGCCATCCATCTGCATGACCTGGCTCATTCCGCCCTCGTTGCAGTGCATTTTCGCGTCGACCTTGCCCCCGGACATGGTGAAATGGTCGTAGCGGCACTGGTCGTTCCCCGAGAAGAAGTTGGCCTTGGGCTGCTTCGCCTCTTCGGGAGTGAGGCAGGTCTGGGTCGTATGTGTCCCCGCGAACATCTTCTTCATCTGTGCTGCGGCTTGCGGCGGAACGCCCGGCATCGACATCTCGTCAATCGTGACCGTCGATTCCCACTTTCCAGGCCGAACGAATTGCCCCCCCTTCGAAGCTTCGCGAACGTCGTTCGCGACTTGTTCGACGGTGGCGTTCTTTTCCTTTACCGACGGCTGCGAATTGCAGGCGGCAAGCGGAACCGCGCACGCGACCACCAGCATCATCTGTTTCATCTGGAACTCCCTCCTGTCCGTGCTTCAATGCAGCGACAGAGCCGATTGGGCAAATCGCCCTAGCTCCAGACGTGGATGAGATCGGCGGTGTTGGGCAAAGCGTCGATCGCACCGTGAAACAGCACAACCAGCAAAAGGCTCCGTGAACGCGACCACAGCAAGCCCATCGCTACGGCAATCGGCGACAGGGTCGCGATCGTGAAGGCGGCGACTTGCACCGGATCCGTCGACCAGCCGTCCACGCCGGGGCCGCCGCGAAGATAAAGGCCGGGCCAGTGCACTAGCGCGAACAGAACGGACGTGAGCGCGATTCCTGCGGCCGGCGAGCGGAACCAGGCGGTCAGGCGCGATTGCAGGCAGGCGCGGAACAGGAATTCCTCGCAAAGTCCCGCTTCGACCGACATCCACGCCCACGATGCGAGGACCCACAGGATCGCGGCGACACCGCTGGTCCCGGTCGCGGCGATGTTCTTCAGCGACGGGCTGACAATGCTGATCAGGCCGAAGGCGAGCGCACACAGCACGATTAGCGTCGTCCAGAAGCCGCGCCGCCCGGTGCCGCCGTCGAACAGCGGACGGAGTGACGAGCCGAGAAGCAGGACGATTCCCGCGGGAATGAGGACGTGGATCAGGAGCTTGTAGCCGACGACCGCGAGATCCTGCGCCTGCCCCGGCGGTATTGCCGATTTGACCGCGCCGAGGCCCATCGCAACCAGAAGCACCGCGTAGACGACGAGGTAGCCAATGAAGACCCACGACTCCCGCGCAGGGTTGGCCATCGGAACCGGCGGGGCGTCCATGTTGCGGGTGAGGAACCAGATCAGGCTGCCGACGACGAGGCCGAAGATGAGCAACGATGCGATCGGGAAGGTCCAATCCGCGCCCGACACCGCGATATAGGCGGTCGACGCGCCCCAGATCGCCAGGTAGCCGGCGACCGCCTTCTTTCCCGTGCGATCGAAGAATTGCCTTGCAGTCATTTCCCAGTCCCGATTCCGGCGATCGATTACGACCGCGTAACGCTTCGGGAAAGCTGTTTTGCAAGCTGCCTGCGTTGCCGCGCCGACCGGGCGTGACCATATGCAAGGCGATGGCGATTCAAATCCGCACAACGCTTGCCGAACCGGAAACGGGCGAAGCATTCGTGCCCCACAAGCCCGCTCGCCCGGAAAAGGCGGAGGGCGGGAAGAAGTTCGTTCTGAAATCCGACTATGAGCCCGCGGGCGACCAGCCGACTGCCATTGCGGAACTGGTCGCGCAAGCGGAGGAGGGCGAACGCTCGCAGGTGCTTCTCGGGGTCACCGGCTCCGGCAAGACCTTCACCATGGCCAAGGTGATCGAGACTCTCCAGCGGCCGGCGCTGGTGATTGCTCCAAACAAAATCCTCGCGGCGCAACTCTACGGCGAGTTCAAGAGCTTCTTTCCCGACAACGCGGTCGAATATTTCGTCAGCTACTACGATTACTACCAGCCGGAAGCCTACGTTCCGCGCACCGACACCTACATCGAGAAGGAGTCGAGCGTGAACGAGGCGATCGACCGGATGCGGCATTCGGCAACTCGAGCGCTGCTCGAGCGGGACGACGTCATCATCGTCGCTTCCGTATCGTGCCTGTACGGAATCGGCTCGGTCGAAACCTATTCGGCGATGACCTTTTCGCTGAAAAAGGGGGAAGTCTCCGACCAGCGCGAGGTCATCCGCAAGCTCGTCGCGCTTCAGTACCGCCGCAACGACAATGCTTTCGCCCGCGGCAATTTCCGGGTGCGCGGCGACAATCTGGAAATTTTTCCGTCCCACTACGAGGACACTGCGTGGCGGGTGTCGTTCTTCGGCGACGAGATCGAGGACATCGTCGAATTCGACCCGCTGACCGGAAAGAAAGCGGCGAGTCTCGACAGCATCAAGATCTATGCGAACTCGCACTATGTCACTCCCGGCCCAACTCTGAAGCAGGCGATGGAGGCGATCCGCCACGAGCTTGCCGAGCGATTGAAGGAACTGCAGGCGGAAGGCCGGCTACTGGAGGCGCAGCGGCTCGAGCAGCGCACCAACTTCGACCTCGAGATGATTGCTGCGACGGGCTCATGCGCGGGAATCGAGAATTACTCGCGGTTCCTCACCGGCCGGCTGCCGGGCGAGCCGCCGCCGACCCTGTTCGAATACCTCCCCGACAACGCGCTCCTGTTTATCGACGAAAGCCACCAGACGGTGCCGCAGATCGGCGCCATGGCGCGCGGCGATCACCGGCGGAAGATCACGCTTGCCGAATATGGGTTTCGGCTGCCGAGTTGCATCGACAACCGTCCGCTTCGCTTCAACGAATGGGACGCCATGCGCCCGCAAACGACGTTCGTCTCCGCCACTCCCGGGCCGTGGGAAATGAACGAGACCGGCGGAGTCTTTTCCGAGCAGGTGATCCGGCCGACCGGGCTGATCGACCCGCCGGTCGAGATCAAGCCGGTCGAGGACCAGGTCGACGATCTCATCCACGAGGCGAAGGAGACGGCGCGGAAGGGCTATCGAACCCTGGTGACGACGCTGACCAAGCGGATGGCGGAGGACCTGACCGAATATCTCCACGAAGCCGGGCTGAAGGTCCGCTACATGCACTCGGACGTGGAGACTCTGGAGCGGATCGAGCTGATCCGCGAGCTTCGGCTTGGAGTTTACGACGTGCTGGTCGGGATCAACCTGCTTCGCGAAGGTCTCGACATTCCCGAATGCGGGCTGGTGGCGATCCTCGATGCCGACAAGGAAGGATTCCTTCGCTCGGAAACTTCCCTGATCCAGACGATCGGCCGCGCGGCGCGCAATGTCGACGGCAAGGTGATCCTTTACGCCGACACGATCACCGGGTCGATCGAGCGAGCACTCGCCGAGACCAGCCGCCGCCGCGAAAAGCAGGAGGCGTACAACAAGGAACACGGCATCACGCCGACGACGATCAAGCGCAACATTGCCGACATCATCGCCCATGTCGCGACGCGCGACGGAGTGCTGGTGGAGACGGGCGATGAGGAGCGGCCGCACCTCGTCGGGCACAACCTCAAGGCGTACATCGCCGACCTCGAGGAAAGGATGCGGAAGGCGGCGGCCGACCTCGAGTTCGAGGAAGCTGCTCGGTTGCGCGATGAAATCCGGCGACTGGAAGAAGATGAGCTCGGAATTCCCGAGCTTGAGCGCGCGGCGCCGAGGCCGCTCGGAAATTCGACGGAGGGCAAGCCCGGCACCCGCAAGGGCCGCTTCGGCAAGCAATCAAGGACGAGGTTCGGAGGGCGCCGGGGTTAGCCCCGCCAACGTTATCCGGCGTCGGCGACGATCTTCGCCCATTCATGCTCGCCGACGACCCGGACCCCCAGTTCCTCGGCCTTCTTGAGCTTTGATCCGGCACCGGGGCCGGCGACGACCAGGTCGGTCCTGGCGCTGACCGACCCAGCCGCGCGCGCGCCGAGCCGCTCGGCCTGCGCCTTGGCCTCGTCGCGGCTCATGGTTTCAAGGCTGCCGGTGAACACGATGGTCTTGCCGCTCCACTCGGTCTGCTTGGCTTCGCTGACGAAAGGCTTGGGCGAGACTTCGGACAGCAGGTCGTCGAGCACCTCGCGGTTGTGCGCCTCGTGAAAGAAATCCACCAGCGCCTCGGCAACGACGGGACCGACTCCCTCGACCGCCGACAGCTCCGAGAGCGCCTCGTCCCCAGTCGCCACGCGCCGAAGCTCGTCAATCGTTCCGAAGCATTTGAGAAGGTCCCGGGCGGTGACGATTCCGACATGGCGGATTCCGAGCCCGAACAGCAATCGAGCGCTATCGGGCTCGCGCTTCGCCTCGATCGCGGCGAGGAGGTTGTCGACCGACTTCTCTTTCCATCCCTCGCGCCCGATCAGCTCCTCCGCGTGATCACGAAGCCGGAAAATGTCGGCGGGCGACGCGAGCCAGCCGAGGTCGAGGAATTCGGCAATGCTCTTTTCGCCAAGCCCTTCGATGTCGAGCGCTCCGCGCGACACGAAGTGCCGTAGCCGCTCGAATCGCTGTGCGGGACAGATCAGCCCGCCGGTGCAGCGCACGTCTACCTCGCCTTCTTCGGCCACCGCCTCGCTTCCGCACTCGGGACAATGGTCGGGGAAGACGTACGGCGCGCGTTTGGCGTCGCGAGTGAGGTTCTCGACCACCTGCGGAATCACGTCGCCGGCGCGCTGGATCAGCACCCGGTCACCGACGCGCAGCCCGAGCCGCTCGATTTCGTCGCGGTTGTGGAGAGTGACATTGGCGACGATCACTCCACCCACCCCAACCGGCTTCAGGCGGCCCACCGGCGTCAGCTTTCCCGTTCGGCCGACCTGGATGTCGATGGCTTCCAGCGTCGTTTCAGCCCTCTCCGCCGGGAATTTGTGCGCGAGCGCCCAGCGCGGAGCGCGAGCCACCTGGCCCAGCCTCTCCTGCCAGTCGATTCGGTCGACCTTGTAGACGACCCCGTCGATGTCGAACGGCAGGTCGGCCCGCTCTTTCTCGATGCGATTGTAATGCGCGAGCATGTCCTCGACGCCTTCGCAGCGGGCGAGAAGGTGGGACAGCGGAAAGCCCAGCGCCTCGATCCGCTTCAGCGCCTCATACTGTGTGTCGGCGAGCGGCTGCGAGACTTCGCCCCAGCCCCAGGCGAAGAACTTCAGCGGTCTTTCCGCGGTGACCGACGGATCCTTCTGCCGGAGCGACCCGGCGGCGGAATTGCGCGGGTTTGCGAAGATCTTTCCGCCGCTCGCCTCCTGCCGCTCGTTCAGCGCCTCGAAATCGGCCTTGGACATATAGACCTCACCGCGCACCTCCAGCACGTCGGGCGCGCCGGAGATCGTCTGCGGGATGTCGTCTATTGTCCGCACGTTTGCGGTGACGTCCTCCCCCACCGCTCCGTCGCCGCGTGTCGCAGCGAGAACGAGGTGGCCTTTTTCGTAACGAAGCGAGCAGCTCAGTCCGTCGATCTTCGGCTCGGCAGTCATCGCCACCGCAGAGTCTTCGCCAAGGTTGAGGAACCGCTTCACCCGCGCGACGAACTCTTCGACCTCTTCAGCCGAAAAGGCGTTGTCGAGGCTGAGCATCGGCCTGGCATGGACGACTTTTGCGAGTGCCGTGCTCGGCGCCGCCCCAAGCCGCTTCGATGGCGAGTCCGGCCGCACCAGTTGCGGGAATCGCGTCTCGAGGTCGCGGTTCTCGCGAACGAGCGCGTCATAGTCCGCGTCGCTGATCTCAGGCGCGTCCTTGGCGTAATAGAGCTTGTCGTGACGGGCGATAAGCTTGGCCAGCCGCATGAGTCGGTTGGCAGCTTCCGCCTCGGTCAATTCAGTGGGCATGCCCGCCGAACAATTCCTCGAGCAGGTTGACGAAGCTGGTCCACGACCGCTCCGCGGCAAGCGCGTTGTAGCGGACTCCGTCGATCTGGAGATCGCTCGCGTTCGGGTTGGTGAACCCGTGGGCGACATGGCCATAGGCATGAATCTGCCAATCTGCGCCGAGCCGCGTCAGCTCGTTCCCGAGCGCCACGACCTTCTCCGGTGGCACCATCGGATCGTCCCATCCATGATAAGCGACCACTTTGGCCTTGATCTTCTGCTCCTCCAGCCCGGGCGGGTCGAAGAGGCCGTGGAAGCTGACGGCAGCGGCAATGTCGGCACCGCCACGGGCCAGGTCGAGCGCGCACATTCCGCCGAAACAATAGCCGGCGACCACGATCTCGTCGCTCGAGACCTCGTCCAGCTCGCGCGCGAGCTGAAGCACATGTTCCATCCGCCGCAAAAGCGCCGAACGGTCGGACTTCAGCCGGTTCATCTCGCCGAACATCGTGTCGCGCGGGGCGCCGTGGAATTCCTTGCCGAACAGGTCGGCGACAAAGGCATTGTAGCCAAGCTCGACCAGTTGGCGCCCGAACTTCGCCTCCAGTTCGGAAACGCCCATCACCGTCGGGACCAGGATCACGGTCGGGCGAGCCGCATCGTCCCTGCGGCCGACGAACAGGCTCTCCAGCTGCTCGCCTTCGAATTCGTGGGCGATCGGGCGTTCTTTACTCATGCTGCCTCCATCAGGCGCGCTGCCTGGGCGCGCGCTTCATCCGTGATCAACGCACCCGAAAGCATCCGGGCAATTTCCTCTCGCCGCTCGTCGGCGGAGAGGCGGCGGACGGTCGTCGTCGTCGACTTGCCGTCATTCGCCTTCTCGATCCTGTAATGGTGTGCGGCGCGCGCCGCCACCTGCGGGCTGTGAGTGACGACGAGAACCTGGCTCTCCTTCGCCAGGCGGGCCAGTCTTTCGCCGATGGCGCTTGCGACCGCGCCGCCGACTCCACGGTCGATCTCATCGAAAATCATGGTCGCCGCGGTTCCAGCCTCAGCAAGCGCGACCTTCAGCGCAAGAATGAACCGCGACAGCTCGCCTCCCGAGGCGATTTTGGTCAGCGGGCCGAACGGGGCCCCGGGGTTGGTGGAGACCTCGAACTCTACCCGGTCGGTGCCTGACGGCCCCGGCTCCGCCTGGCCCAGAGCGGTCCGGAACCGCGCCGAATCCAGCTTCAGCGGAGCGAGCTCGGCGGCGACGGCCGCGTCCAGCTTCGCCGCTGCCTCGTTCCTGTTCCGGCTGAGCTCCTGCGCCAGCTTCGAATAATCGAGTCGCGCCTGCTTAAGCTCGCCGTCCAGCGCTTCGATCCGCTCGCCGCCCGCCTCAATCTCCGCCAGCTGCTCGCGCATTCTAGTCCCAAGCTCCGCCAGCTGGTCCGGCTCGATCCGGTGCTTGCGGGCGAGCGCGCGAATGTCGAAGAGCCGTGCCTCGACCGCCTCCAGCCGCGCGGGATCGTAAGCGAGCGCCTCGGCCGCGCGCTCGATCTTGTCCTCGGCGTCGTTGGCCTCGATCAGGGCGCGATCGAGCGCGGCAAGCGCTTCGGCGAGGATCGGGTGATCGGCTGCTCCGCGTTCAATACGGCGTGCCGCCTGCCTCAGCTGCGCGACCGCTCCTTCCGACCCGCCGAGAAGCTCGTCCAGCCCCTGAAGCGCTTCGGCCGCCTTAACCCCGGCCTGGATTGCGGAGCGCTCTTCGGAGAGGTTGGTTTCCTCGCCGGCTTGCGGGTCGAGCGCCTCGATCTCGCCAACGGAGTGCAACAGATAATCGCGGTCGCGTTCGGCGTCCGCCGCGGCGGACCGGGCGTCGGCCAGCGACTGCTCGATGGACGTGACCCTTGCCCAGGCAGTCTCGATTCCCTCCGTGTCGATCCCGGCGAAGACATCGAGCAACGCCCGGTGACCGCGCGGGTTGAGCAGTCCGCGGTCGTCGTGCTGGCCGTGGATCTCGACCAGCAGTGCGGCGACGTCCCGGATCGAGCCTGCGGGCACCGCCGCGGGGCCAATGAAGGCGCGGCTGCCGCCGTCGCTCTTCACGGTCCTGCGCAGGATCAGCGGCTCGCCGGGGTCGCTGTCGAGGCCCTGGCTCTTCAGCAGCGAGTGAGCGGCATGGCCCGTTGGGAGCTCGATTTCGGCAGTGACCGAAGCGCTGTCCTCGCCCTGACGGACAAGTGCCGTGTCCGCCCTGGCGCCGAGCGCGAGTCCGAGCGAATCGAGCAGGATTGACTTGCCGGCGCCGGTCTCGCCGGTGAGCACGCCCAGCCCGGAATCGAATTCGATCTCGAGCTGGTCGATAAGGACGACGTTGCGGATCGCGAGCTGCCTCAGCATCTCGCGGCGGGCCTCATCCCTGCGGCTGCGGCTCGGCCTGAGGCTCCTCGGCCGGCGGTTGGATGAGCGGTTGCGGCTGCGGCGGGGGCGGCGGCGCCGCTGCGGGCGCGGGTGCCGGTTGCATATCGCGGGCCAGCGGGTGCTTCTGCATCAGCCGATACGCGTATTTGTACCACTGGCTGCCCGGATAATTCGCGCCGAGAACTGCCGCCGCTTTCTGCGCTTCCTGGGGAATTCCGAGCGCCAGGTAAGTCTCGACCATGCGTTCCAGAGCTTCGGGCGTATGGCTGGTGGTCTGGTAATTCTCGACGACCTGACGGAAACGAAGGTTGGCCGCCAGCCACTTTCCCGACCGCTCGTAGAAGCGGCCGATCTCCATCTCCTTGCCGGCGAGATGGTCCTTGAGAACGTCCATCTTCAGCCGCGCGTCGGCTGCATAGCGGCTCTCGGGATAGAGGCGCACGAGTTCACCGAAAGCGTCCAGACGCCTGCTGCGTGTTGTGCTGGTCGCGAGTGACTTCGTTGACCTGCTGATAATAGCTCATCGCGACGAGGTAGTGGGCGTAAGGCGCGTCCTTGTTGCCGGGATGGATGGTCAGGAATCGCTGCGCCGAGCTGATCGCGTCGGGATATTCCCTGGCGAGATAGTAGCTGAACGCGCTCATCAGCTGCGCCCGGCGAGCCCAGACCGAATACGGATGCTGCCGCTCGACTTCGTCGAACAGCTTCGCCGCCCGATCGTAATCCCCCTGGTCGAGCCGCCTTTTCGCCAGCGCGTAGAGCGTGTTCACGTCACGGGCGACATAGCCGGTATCGCTTTTCGCGCCTTTGTGGGCGCAACCGGCCGCGGAGAAAATCAGCGCGGCGGCGACCGACACGGCCGCGATACGGGTCATCTTCGACATGCAGTCCTCATTAACGTGGCCTCGCAGCGAGACAAGCGGGAGTGGGCGGCGAATAACGAACCTCGGCTGAACGGGTCAGGCGGATGTCGCCGCAGTCGGGTCGGCGGCTGGCGCCTTCACGAAGCTGTCGGGCGTAACTCCAAGCCAGACCAGCACCGGCGATGAAATGTAGATCGATGAATATGTGCCGATGAAAATCCCCAGAAAAACGGCGATGGTGAGACCGCGGATCACCTCTGGACCGAAAAATAGGAGGGCGGCCAGGGCAATGAGGATGGTCAACGACGTCACCACGGTTCGCGATAGCGTTTCGTTGAGTGACAGGTTGAGCAGCGGAAGGATCGACATCTTGCGGTACTTGCGCAGATTTTCTCGTATTCGGTCGTACACGACGACCGTGTCGTTCAGTGAATAGCCGACGATCGTCAGGATCGCGGCGACCACGTTGAGATCGACCTGCAATCGCGTGAATGCGAAGAAGCCGAGAGTCATCGACACGTCGTGAGCGAGGGTGAGAAGCGCTCCGACTCCGAACTGCCATTCGAACCGGAACCAGATGTAGATCGCAATTCCGACCATCGACAGGCCGATTGCCATTGCACCGCTGGTCGCCAGCTCTTCGCTGACCTTGCCGGAGACCGTGTCCACCAACTCGACCTTCGAACCGGGAAAGGCCGTCGCGAGCATGTGATTGACCTTCTCGGCGGCCGCATTCGCCGACGCCGGTCCGCCGCCGGGCTTCGGGAGGCGGATCTGGAAGCTCTTGGGCCCGCCGAACTGCTGGATGCTCGATTCGCCGAGGTGGAGGCTGTTCACATCCGCTCGGAGTTTCTCGACATTGACCGGCTGCTGAAAACTGACCCGGATCATCTGACCGCCGACGAAGTCGACGCCCAGGTTCAGCCCGCGATAGGCGGTGTAGAAGATCGACGCGGCGGTGGCGATGATCGACAGCACCAGCGCCACGTTGCGCCAGCGCATGAAGTCGATGTTGGTGTTGTCTGGGACAAGCTTCAGATGCCGCATCGCGTTCCTCAGATGTGCAGGACTTTGGGGCGAGCGCGCCGAAGCCACTGAGCGACGAGCATTCGCGTGAAGTTGACCGCGGTGAACACCGACGTGACGACGCCGATCACCAGCACCACCGCGAAGCCGCGGACCGGCCCGGAGCCGAAGTAGAACATGAGCGCAGCGGCGATGACGTTGGTGATGTTGGCGTCGAGAATGGCGCGCATCGCCTCACGGTAGCCGGTCTCGACCGAGTCGACGATCCTTCGGCCGCGCTTCTGCTCTTCCCGGATTCGCTCATTCACCAGCACGTTGGCATCGACGGCGGCGCCGATCGTCAGGACGAACCCGGCAATTCCCGGCAAGGTCAGAGTGGCGTTGAAGATCGCCATCACTCCCAGGATGAGGAACGCGTTCACCACCAGAGCGGCGGTCGCGTACAATCCGAAGCGCCCGTAGGTCACGATCATGAAGACGATCACTGCGAGCGTCGCAACGATGCTGGCGATCACGCCCTTGTGGATCGAATCTGCCCCGAGGTCCGGCCCGATGGTTCGTTCTTCGATGACGTTTAGCTTCACCGGAAGCTTTCCGGAGGCGAGCGAAATGGCCAGTTCGTTGGCGCTTTCGACGGTGAAGCCGCCGCTGATCTGAGCGCTTCCGGTGAGGATCGGCTCGTTGATGTTGGGCGCCGACAGCACCTTGTCATCGAGAATGATGGCGAACGGCTTGTTCACGTTCTCCCGAGTGACCCGCCCGAACCGGCGCGCGCCTTCCGGGTTGAACTTGATCTCGACGACCGGTCTTCCGTCCTGATCGAATCCCTGGCGTGCGTCGACGAGCTGGTCGCCCGAGACGATCACCCGCCGCTTGACGGCAACGGCACCGTTCCCATCCGCCCTGGGAAGGATCTGGCTACCGGCGGGGGCGCGGCCCTGCGCCACCGCGGCGGGATCGGCGGTCAGGTCGACAAGTTTGAACTCCAGCCGTGCCGTCTGGCCGATCAGCTTCTTCAGCTCTTCCGGGTTTTCGACTCCCGGCACTTCGACGAGGATTTGGTCGGTGCCCTCGGTGACGACGGTGATTTCCTTGGTTCCGCCCGGGTCGATTCGGCGCCGGACCACGTCGCGGGCGACGGTCATCGCGTCCTTCAGCGCCTGCTGGGTGCCGGCGGGCGTTGGCGTCACGACCACCCGGTTGAGATCGACGACTCCGACGTCCCAGTCGCGAGTGCCGGTCAATGCCACACCCCGGGTGACGGACCGCATCCGCTCGACCGCGGCATCGACCTGAGTGGGGTCGGTGACGAGGAACGACACGCGGCCGCCGGAGGTGGAAAGGTCGGAAATTGCAATTCGCGGGTTGCCGCTGCTCATCTCGCTGGTGACCGTGTCCTGCATGGTCTGCAGGCGCTGCTTCGTCAGGTCGTTCATGTCGGCCTCGAGCAGCAGATGGCTACCGCCCGCCAGGTCGAGCCCGAGGTTGATCGTCGAGTGGGGAAGGAAGGACGGCCAGTGGTCGCGCGCGCTGGGCGGAAGCAGGCTGGGGATCGAAAAGAGGATTCCGAGGAGAACGACCAGCCAGATCGAAATCACCTTCCAGCGCGGGAAATCGAGCATCGCTCCGCCGAGTCCCTTAGTCGTTGGCCGGCTTGGCGTTGGGCTTGACCACGCCCGTCAGGGTCGACTTTACCGCCCTGACCTTCACGCCCTGGGCGATTTCAACTTCGACCTCGGCGTCGGCAACCTTGGTGACTCGGCCGCGCAATCCGCCGCCGGTGATCACTTCGTCGCCTTTCTTGACGCTTTCGATCTCCTGCTGGTGCTCTTTCGCCCGCTTCTGCTGCGGCCGGATCAGAAGGACGTAGAAGATGACAAAAATAAGCAGCCAAGGAAGGATGTTGATCAACATCCCCGATGCGCCGCCGGACGGGCCGGCTGCTGCGCCTGCTGCGAGTGTGGGAATAATTGCGCTGGACATTCGCTCGAGTGGACTTCCTTTGGCGGCTTCGCCCTAACGACCGCCCCCGCGACGGTCTAGGCCAAAGCTGGTCGGGGCGACTGGATTCGAACCAGCGACCTCCACACCCCCAGTGTGATGCGCTACCAGGCTGCGCTACGCCCCGACTGCCGTTGCTTGTGACGGTGACGCGCATCTAGGCAGGCGCATGGGCGAAGGCAAGCCGAACAGGGTTCGAAGACGGCGGCGACGACCGAAGGTGACGCTCGTCGGGCGGCTACTGACGCTGCTTGTCGCCGTGCCGGCGGTTTACATGGTCGCGGCACTCGTCGGCTCGTTCGTGCCGGTGAACAGCGGCTGGACCGAGCCGAAGCAGGGCATCACCATCTATCTCGCCAATAACGGAGTGCACACCGACATCGTCATGCCGGCGAAGGCAGACGGGCTCGATTGGTCGCCGCTGGTGCTGAAGAGCGACGCCGCGGCAGTACCCGCCGATGCTCGCTGGATCGCGTTCGGGTCGGGCGAGGAGCATGTCTATCTCGACACTCCAACCTGGTTGGACATTCGCCCGGCGACCATCTGGGCGGCGCTGACCGGAAGCCGGCGAGTCATCCATGTCGAATGGGTTGCCGATCCCTCATACGCAGAGCGGCAAATCCGCCTTCGTCCGGCGGAATATCGACGGCTGTGGTCAGCGCTCCGGGCCGATTTTCGCCGCGGTCCCGACGGCCGGGCGGTGCGAGTGCAGCACCCCGGCTACGACTGCTGCGATACCTTTTACTGGGCCATCGGCAGTTTCAACGCCCTTGAGGACTGCAACATCTGGGTCGCAGACAAGCTTCGGATCGCGGGGGTGAAGACGAGCCTTTGGCCGCCGTTCACTTCGGGGCTGCTGTGGCGCTACCCGAAGGTTAAAGCACGTAGCGGCTGAGGTCGGCGTTTTTAGCGATCCCGGCGAGCTGCTTTTCGACGAAGCCGGCGTCGACGGTGAGCGTATCGCCGGTGTGCTCCTCGGCCGAAAAGCTGACGTCCTCGAGCAGCTTCTCCATTACCGTCTGCAGCCGCCTCGCGCCGATGTTTTCGACCGCGTCGTTCACTTCCGCGGCGATCCGCGCGAGCGCTTCGATTCCGTCCGGAGCGAACTCGACCGTCACCTGCTCCGTCCCGAGAAGCGCCTTGTACTGCTCGGTCAGGCTGGCCCGGGTTTGCGACAGGATTCGGACGAAGTCCTCGCGGGTCAGCGCCTTCAGCTCGACCCGGATTGGCAATCGTCCCTGAAGCTCGGGGAGCAGGTCCGCCGGCTTGGCGAGGTGAAACGCACCCGAGGCGATGAACAGGATGTGGTCGGTCTTCAGCGGCCCGTACTTGGTCGCGACCGTCGTCCCCTCGATCAGCGGAAGCAGGTCGCGCTGGACTCCTTCGCGGCTGATCGATCCGCCGTGGACATCGCTGACCGCGATCTTGTCGATCTCGTCCAGAAAGACGATGCCGTTTGCTTCCGCGTCGGCAAGGGCGACCCGGTTGATGTCGTCCGGGTCGATGCGCTTGTCGGCTTCCTCTTCGGTCAGTCGTGCGAAGGCGTCCGCAACCTTTAGCTTTCGGCGCTTGGGCGGCGCGTTGCCGAGTGCCTTGCCCATCATTTCGCTGAGATTGAGCACTCCGACCTGGCCCATTCCGGGCACCTCGAACGGCATGTTCGGCGCTTCCTGGACGTCGATTTCCACTTCCGCGCCGTCGAGGCTGCCGTCCTCGAATCGCTCCTTGAAGCTGGCTCGGGTTGCAGCGCTCGACCCCTTGCCGGTCAGTGCGTCGAGAAGCCGCTCCATCGCCGCGTCCTCGGCGGCCTTGCGAACCTTCTCGCGCCTTCGGTCGCGCTCGAGCCGGACCGCTTCCTCTACCAGGTCGCGGGCGATCTGCTCGACGTCACGGCCGACATAGCCGACCTCGGTGAACTTCGTCGCCTCGACCTTCACGAACGGCGCATCGGCAAGCCGCGCCAGACGGCGGCTGATCTCGGTCTTTCCGCAACCGGTCGGACCGATCATCAGGATGTTCTTTGGCGTGACCTCGTCGCGAAGCTCCGGCGACAATTGCTGCCGGCGCCAGCGATTGCGAAGCGCAACCGCGACGGCCTTCTTGGCATCGTCCTGGCCGACGATATGCTCGTCCAGGGCGGCGACGATCGCCTTCGGTGTCAGCTTTTCCTTGAGCAATCCGGACTCGCCGCTGTGGGGGATTGGGGCCTGGTAGTTCATTGCCTGAAGATTGGGGACGCAGGGAGACGGTTCAACCCGTCATTCACCCACGGTCTCGACCACCAGCTTATCATTCGTGAAGACGCACACTTCCGCGGCGATTGCCATCGCCCGCCGAGCCAGCTTTTCCGGGTCCGGCTCATAGTCCGACAGCGCCCGAGCCGCAGCTAGAGCGTAATTGCCGCCCGACCCGATTGCCGCAATCCCGCCCTCAGGTTCGAGAACGTCACCGTTGCCGGTGAGGATCAGCATCGAATCGGCGTCCGCGACGATCATCATCGCCTCCAGATTGCGGAGATATTTGTCCATCCGCCAATCCTTCGCCAGCTCCACCGCGGAACGGAGAAGCTGGCCGTTATATTGCTCGAGCTTGCTTTCGAGCCGTTCGAACAAGGTGAAGGCGTCGGCGGTCGCCCCGGCAAAGCCGCCGATGACGTTTCCGTCTTCGCCGATCCTTCGAACCTTCTTGGCGTTGGGCTTGATGACGGTGTTGCCTAGGCTCACCTGCCCGTCGCCGGCAACGACGGTCTTGCCGCCCTTTTTCACGCCGAGGATTGTCGTTCCGTGATATTGTTCCAAATCCCGCTCCTTCGAGCTGCGATCTGGGAAGGAGCTATTATTCCTGCAAGTTCTGGCGCGCTTCGAAGCGCCTGTCGGGGACCAGCCACAGCAAGGCGACAACGGTGTAGAGACCAATCGAAATGAACGGGGAAACGAAGAGCGCGGTCGCAATCCCAAGCGCGTAAAGCACTACGCTCAGCAATTCCTTGGTGCGCCCTCCGACTGCCCTTGCCACCGCCGAGCTGTCGCCCTCGGCATCGATGAGCGTGTGTTCGAGCAGCGCATAGGCCGCTCCCGCCATGAACAGCACGACTCCGAAAGCGGCTGCCGGTCCGCTGGTCAGGCCGCGTTCGCCGATCCAGCGGATGAGGAACGGGAAAAGGCTGAGCCAGAACAACAGGAACAGGTTCGCCCACAACACAGACCCGCTGATCCGCCGGACCGACTGCATCATGTGGTGGTGATTGTTCCAGTAGATCCCAAGATAGATGAACGAAAAGACGTAGGCCGCGAACAAAGGGAGTTCCGGACTCAACGCCTCCACCGTGGCGCCGCCGGGAATTCGCAGTTCAAGCACCATGATGGTAATGACGATTGCCATCACTCCATCGGTCATCGCGTTCAGGCGGTCGGGTTTCATTTCGTGGCTGCCGGGGGAAGCGCCATGACCGCTCGGAGGACGTCCTTGAGCACCGGCTTCACCTCGCTTTCGCCATTGTTGCCGACGAAATAGAAGCGGACGTCGTTCGCTGGAATCCATGCAAGATAGGAAAAGAAGGTTCCGTCCGAGCCCGAATGGCCCATCCTGAAGATTTTCCCGTCCTTGAAGTGGAAATAGAGGCCGAAGCCCTCCTGTCCTTCACCCGACTGGCCCCGAACGGGTGAAAGGACCAGGGCTCTGGCAGCCGACGGCAGGGTTCCATCCGGATCGAGAATTCCGTCGAGGAACTTGATCATCGTTCGGGAGGATGCCTGGATTCCCCCGTTGCCCCGAAGCGCCCAGTCGTCCCCTTGGAGCTTGGCGATCGAGCGGGAGATCAGCGGTTGCTCGACGTTCTTTCGATAGCCATGAGCGAACAGGTTGTCCGGCTGACCCCGGAAGTAGAAGCCGATATACTTCATCCCAAGCGGCTCCCACACCCGCTCGCGAACCGCATCTTCCCAGCTCTTTCCAGTCACCCGCTGGATGATCAACGCAAGCACCGAATAGCCCATGTTCGAGTAGTTATCCTCGCCGGCAGGATGGGCGAGCGGCCGAGCGAGGCAATTCTTGACCAAGTCGCTTTCCGACTGAGGGTCGAAGTCGTCGGTGCAGCTGTCCATTAATCCGGACGAATGGGACAGAAGTTGTGCAATCGTTCGCGAGCGGCCCGGCTCCGGCGCTTCCGGGAGGAATTTGGACACGGGATCCGAAAGCGAAATCTTGCCCTCGGCAATCAGCGTCGCCAGCGCTGCCGCCGTCTGGCTCTTGGTGATCGAACCGATCTGGGCGATCGTATCTGGCGTGAACGGGATCTTTCGGTTTCGGTCCGCATAACCATAGCCCTTGGCCAACAGCGTCCTTCCGCCCTGTTCTATGATGACTGTGCCGCCGAAGCCGTTTCCCGCAGCAACCGTCAATCGCCTGTCGATGTCGACGACGGCCTGCTCGATAGTGCGGGCCGCCGGTTTCTCTGCAGGGGCAGCCCTCGCCGGCAATGCCGAAATGGCGGCGGCAATGGAAGCGAGCACAAACATGAATGTCTTCATGCGAACGGTGTGGGACGCTCTACGAATGCTTGCAAGCGGTCCTCAGTTGCCGCCCGTTCCCACCTGCGCCTGCGCGCGAACCCACTTGATCAGCTCGTCGAGCTGGATCGCCTGCTCAGTCGCTAATTGCCGATCGGCGATAGAAAGTCCGTCTTCCCCGGCGCCTTGAGCAGTTCCTCCGGAGGAAGCGGAAATGGCGGGCACTGCCGCTGCTCCGCGACCGCTGCGATCGGCTGCGGCGGCTGAGGCTTGCTCGCGCAGGCGGCGAGCGTCAGCGCGAGCGGAAGCAATGCGGCTCTGGAATTCATCGGTCGTCCTTTCGTTGATCTCGGCCTGGTCGGCCTTCACTCGGGCGAGATTCTCGGCATCCTCGCGCCGGGCCCGCTCGGCCGCGGCCCGGTAATTCGCCACCGTTGCAGCATGCGCCGCCTGTTCCGCGTGGAAGAGGCGTGCGTTGGACCGGGTCTCGTCGCGCCAGTGGTCGCGGCTGTGAACCAGCCACAGCAATGCAGCGGCGGCGAGCGCTCCAGCGAGGATTCGGTACAGCCACGACGCCGGGATCATCGGTCGGCCTCAACGCTGACTCCGCGACGCGACGCGCTGCCCTTGAACCGGCCTACGGGGCCACCGACCAGCAGCCCGATGATGACCGAAGTCATGGCGATGATGAAGCCGCCAAGAGCTCCTCCGAAAATCACGACGATCGTGTGCTCTTCGGCCGGGCTCCAGTTGCCCCACATCAGCAGGCACACCAGCAGCACGGAACAGGTGCCGCAGAACATTCCGGCAGCGGCAGCGAGCCAGCCGTAAATCAGCCGTTGCCCTTCGGCGAAGCTTCCCGGCGGGGGGAGTAGTTCGCGTGGCATCATGCGCACCGTCCCGATCCGACCCGGTTGGCGAGCCAGCCGTAGAGGAACGCCTCATTCGCTGGGCGGCGCTCGGCGAGGCGGATGTACCGTTCGCCCTGCAGAGCATCGAGCGCCTTCAGAAGGACAGTCTCGCCCGATTTCTTCCCCCGAAGCTCGAGGAAGGTGTCGAGCGCGGCGAGAGTCGCCGGGCCGATTCGTCCGTCGGGAACGAGATCGGCGTAATCCTTACGGTCTCGATTGAGGGCCGACAGTGCCCTCTGAAGGAAGGTGGCGGCGACCGCCGGGCCCATATTGGCGCCGGTGTCAAACAGCTCCTCGGCGACGCCTTCCGATCGCTTCGCCACCTGGTCGAAGCGCGGCCGAAGCCAGTACAGCCGCTTGTAAATCGCCGCCGCTTCCACGCGCGGGAGGTTTCGCATCGCGCCCGAATAGCCGTGAGCCCGGGCGACAGCCTCGGTGATTCCGTACTTGGTTGGGCCGCCGCGATCGGCGGGGTGGTTACAGTAGCCGCCCTCGCGATCGATCAACGCGCAATCAGTTCGTCAATGTGCATCCGAAGCCTTCTCTCCCGGTTCAGCGAGTTGGCTAAGATGAGCCACATTGGTTCGTATGTAGGAAAGAGCTTTTTCCTTTGTTGGTTAATTCGCCAGAGGGGCACGCCACTTCGTACCGCCGGCCGCCGGGAGTTGCGTCCATGGCCCGGGCAGCTACGGTGGCAGCCATGTTGACCCGCTCCTTAGCCGCGCTCGCCGGCGCATTTGCCCTGTTGCTTTCCACCCCCGTCGCAGCCGCTTTGTCCCGATCTGAGCAACGGATGGTCCAGACAATTGATTCAGAGCACGACCGAACGGTCGCGATGCTCGGCCGCTGGGTCGAGCAGAATAGCGGCACGATGAATTTCGAAGGCGTGCGAAGGGTCGGCGCGATGCTTCGCAACGAGCTCGAGCCGCTGGGATTCAAGTTGCGCTGGGCGGACGAAAGCGGCGCCAACCGGGCCGGCAATCTCATCGCCCACCACAAGGGTCGCGGAACGAAGCTGCTCCTGATCGCGCATCTCGACACGGTTTTCGAAAGAAGCTCCCCGTTTCAGCATTGGCGCGTGGAGGGCGACACTGGAGTCGGTCCCGGATCGAGCGACGACAAGGGAGGAATGGCCGTGATCGTCGCCGCGTTGCGGGCGATGAAATCCGCGGGCACGCTCAAGCATGCCGACATTACCGTCGTCCTTAGCGGGGACGAAGAGGATGCCGGCACTCCGCTTTCGATCTCCCGCGGGCCGCTGATCCGCGAAGGCAAGCGCGCCGACGTGGCAATCGACTTCGAGCCGCTCGCCGTCCTCGGTGGCCGCGACATGGGCTCGACCGCCCGCCGGAGCTCAGGCAGCTGGACCGTTATCAGCAGCGGCCATTCCGAGCATTCGGCGGGGATTTTCGAGGCTGGCGTCGGCTATGGCGCGGTTTACGAAATGGGCCGAATCCTGGACGAATTCCGCCGCGAGCTCCCGGAGCAGAACCTGACCTACAATGTCGGCCTTCTTGCCGGAGGCACGACGGCGGACCTGAAGGACGGCGGCCTCACCGCCGAGGCGACCGGCAAGACCAACATTATTGCCGGAACGGCAGTCGCCCGCGGTGACCTTCGGGCACTGACTCAAGAGCAGATCGATCGGACGAAGGCGAAGATGCAGGCGATCGTCGCCCGCCACCTGCCGGGAACGACTGCACAAATCAGCTTCGACCCCGGCGATTACCCGCCGATGGCGCCGACCGAGGGCAATCGTGCCCTTCTCGCCGACCTGAACGCCGTCAACCGCGACATGGGGCTGGAGGAAATGGGCGAGCTTCCGCCGTCCGACCGCGGTGCAGGCGATATCAGCTTCGTCGCCGCCGACGTCGATGCGCTTGCGGGGATGGGCGCGCGTGGAACCGGTGCGCATTCGCCCGGTGAGACGGTGAACATCCCGTCCATCTTCACGCAGGCCAAGCGAACTGCAATCCTGCTTACGCGCCTCTCGCACGCGCGGCGGTAGCGGGCGCCGGACTGCCCGCGCACGGAACTGCCGGGCAGCCGCCGCTTTTCCTCTGTCGGAGGAAAAAGTGGATCAAAGCGCGACGCGACAGCAGGCGAGCAGGGGCAGTTTGTCGGCCCTGCCGGACCTCGACTGGAAAAATGTCGGCAAGCAGCTGTGGAAGGAGTCCGGCGACGACCATCTTTCGCTCGTCGCATCGGGAATCGCCTTCAACGCCTTTTTGGCATTCGTCCCACTGCTTACGTCGGTCGTCCTGACCTACGGCATTTTCGCTTCGCCCGACCAGGTCGCCTCCAACATCTCCATGCTGACGAAGATGCTGCCGTCCCAAGCGGCGGATGTCGTCGGGTCGGAGCTCAAGCACATGGTGGTGACCGCCAGCTCCGCGGCCGGATTCGGGCTTTTGGTGACGCTCGGAATAGCGCTTTATGGCGCGCTTCGCGGGGCAACCGGAATCATCAGCGGGCTCAACATCATCTTCGAGGTCGACGAAAGCCGGTCGTTTCTTCGCCAAACGCTGATCGCGATCGCCATCACCCTCGGGCTGGTCGTCGCCTTCCTCCTGGCGAGCGCCGGGATCTCGCTCACCAGCTTCCTTGCCGCAGTTTTGCCGAACATCGCGGGAATCGTGCACCAGCTGCTTCAGATCGCCTTTTGGGTCGCCGCGGCCGCCGCGGTCAGCGTCGTGATCGCGCTAATCTATCGCTACGCCCCAAACCGCAAAAAGACCCACTGGCGCTGGCTGAGTGCGGGATCGATCATCGCAACGGTCGTGTGGCTGGTCGGCACCTGGCTATTCGGCTTCTACGTTCGCAGCTTCGGCAATTTCGGCGCGCTCTATGGCGCGCTCGGAGCCATCATCGTGCTTTTGTTCTGGTTGTACATGTCGGCCTACATCCTGCTTCTCGGGGCCGAGCTGAACCAGGTGCTGGCCGGCAAAGGACTGACCAAACGGGACTAGCGGCCGGCGTCGGCCATTTCGGACCCGGGGCCGAACATCTGCTGCATCGCCAGCGCGTCCCAGCCATAGGGATCGGGACGGAACACGACTCCGTTCCCGCGAGCCGATGCGGTCAGATAGGTGATGAACACCGGCACCGGCTGAGGCACGTCGAACGTCTGCTCGCGCGAGGTCTGCGTTTGCGGCACTCCGCCGAACACCCAGGAGGCAAAGCGCTTGTAGTCCTCGAGGCGGATACAGCCGTTGCTGAGGTGGCGGTCGTCCTTTGAAAACAGGTCCTTGTGGGGCGTGTCGTGCAGGTAAATGCCGTAGTCGTTGGGGATTTCGAACT
The DNA here is from genome assembly GCA_963839145.1 of uncultured Alphaproteobacteria bacterium. GTDB lineage: Bacteria > Pseudomonadota > Alphaproteobacteria > Sphingomonadales > Sphingomonadaceae > Sphingomicrobium. Next base: position 217,262 of record CAWITR010000004.1, on the reverse strand, counting down.
TCATCTTCCCCATCGAATTCCACGGGCCCGGCAGCTGGCGGACGAGCACCTTGGGATCCTGCCGTCCGGACCTGATTGCCGCCCAGTTCACCGTCTTCGGGTCAATCGGATGGCCGTTGCCGCTCCAGTCGGACAGGACTTCGTAATGATAGTTCTTCAGGTACGAGAGTCCCTCCTGCCCGATGCGCTTCGCCGTGAGCTTGCGGATCAGTTCCGGCGGGACGTTCCAATAGGGGTTCGCCTTTGCGTCGCGCATCAGCACCGCCATCATCGGAGTCTTCGTCTTTGGCGCTCCGACGACCACTCGCATCGAATCGACGACCCTGTCGTGGTCGACCAGATATGCTTCGGCGGCACCGGCATCGACAATGATGTAGCGCGGGAACAGTCCCGTCTTCGGAAGGCGGTACGCGCGCTCGGTGTCGACCGCCAGACGGCGCACATAATAATCCGCGCCGCGGTTGAGCGACGTGATCGTATCGTGGCCGGCGATTCCGTCGATCGGGTCAAGCCCATGCACTTGCTGGTAGGCGCGAACGATCGAGGCGAGTTGCTGGTCGTAACCTCCCTCGGACGATAGTCCCAGGCGAGTGCGCAGGAGGCGAACCCGGCTTCCGGTCGAGCCCGGTTTCAGGGCAGCGCCCGCGGGAATCTTGACCTGCGGCAGCCGCCCCCACGTGCTCTGATATTGCTGGAGCGCCTGGCCCAGGCTGACGAAGAACGGATTGGGCGTGTTTTCGTGGTGTCCTCCGAACGCCCAGTCGAAGCTAATCACACGGAGAAGCCAGTTCTGCGGCCGCTGATGACGATGCGCGACTTTGTTCAGCTGCGGATCGACATAGACGTAGTCGATCCCCTGCTTGACCGTGGTCGGAACAGGGATCGGCTCATCGCCGAGCGGGGCCGCGGCTAGAGGCGTTGCGGCGAGCAGCGCCGCTGCGCTGGCGATTGTTCGAAAGATTCTGTGCATAATTTTACTCTGATCCCGGGCCGGCGATTTGCGGCAGTTTCCGGTCAAACGCCGTAATTATGGAATAGTTCGCGTTGCGCCGCGCTGAATGTGCCGTTCCGGCAAGCGAAAGGCGCCGCGATTCCGCTGCATTTTTACCGGCCGCTGTGGCTTTTGAACGACTTGTCAGAACTGAATGGCGGTCCATAGTTGTTTCGAGGCTGCCACAAGCCGGCGGCCCGGGAGGGGTATCATGTCACTGCGTCGTTTCATGACGCGCGCATTCGTCGGCGCGTCCGCCATTGCCGTTGCCACCGCCGCCACTCCGGCGAGCGCCCAGCGTGTCGACAATGTCGTCGCCTTCGGTGACAGCTATGCCGACACCGGCAATCTGTTCGCAATCCTTGGCTACAACCCGGCGCCGCTGGTCTATCCGACCGGCCGCTTCTCCGGCGGCACCACCTACGTCGACACACTGTCGCAAATTCTCGACGTGCCGCTCCAGGACTTTGCGATCGGCGGCGCCAACACCGACAACACCAACGTCAACGGCCCGCCGCTGCCCGGCTTCGTGACTGAGTGGAACGCCTATCTGGCGGGCGGCGGCGGAGTCTTCCCCACCGTCAGCGGGACGCTCACCCCAAGCGACCTTGTCACTCTGTCGATCGGAGGCAATGACGCCCGCTATTACCAGCTGACCGGCGGAAGCTTGGCTGGCGCACCCGCGGCTGCGGACGCTTCGGCGGCATATGCGACGGCTGGCATCGACGCTCTCGTCAATGCCGGCGCGCAGAACATCAGCTTTCTTGCCGGGAACACCGCCATGCTCCCGGAGGTGGCCGGCGACCAGAACGCGCAGGCAGTCCGGAACAGCTTTTCCACCACCTTCAACAGCGATATGCAGACCGTCCTTGCCGGCTACGCCGCCAGTGGAGTCACGGTTCATTATCTCGACCTCAGCCTGATCGGGCAGAACATCACCGCGAACCCGTCCGCTTATGGCCTGACGAGCGCAGGCGCATGCTCGCCAGCGGCCCAGTGCATTGGTGATTCCAATTACACCAACCAGTTCCTTTTCTACGTCGACAATCTCCATCTGACCTCTGCGGGGTTCGCCATCGTCGGCAAATACATCGCCGCGCAGCTCACAGCGCCCCTCACGCTCGAGGCGCCGAGTGACGTCGGCCTCGACACCGCGAGAGAGTTTAACCGCGTGCTCGCGTTCCGAAGCGACGTCTCGGGGCGGACGCTTGCGCCGGGTCTTCACTTCTTCCTGAACGGCGACGGTTTCTCGCGGAACGTGCCGGCCAGCCAGACCAACGATGCGTTCAAGGTCGACGCGGTCGGCGCGACGGCTGGGATTGAAGCCGGAATCGGGTCCGGCCTCGCAGGAGTCGCCGTCAACTATTCCCGACCGCGAGCGCGGTTCGGCAACGATGCCTCGAAAGACCGTGCCGACAGCTATCAGATCGGAGCGTTCGCGGGCCTTGCCGCCGGTCCGCTCTTTGCCCAGGCGCAGCTTGGCTACGGCGCCGACCGCCACCACATTACGCGTGCGGGAGTGGTCGAGCCGATGACCGCCGATCCCGACGGGCACCATATCTTCGCCGGCGCCAAAGGGGGTTATCTGATGCCTCTGGGCCTCATAAGCCTCGGACCAGTGATCGGCCTCGATTACGCGAAGGCGACGGTCGACAGCTACACGGAGGAGGGCGATCCGGCGCTCGCCCTCACGGTTTCGAAGCAGAATTACGAGGCTCTTACTGGCAATCTCGGCCTCGAGCTTCGCGGCGGCCTCGGCGTTCCGGGCGCCTCGGTCCGCCCGTACGTGCAGGCCCTTCTCGAAAAGGACTTCATTGGCGACGGCCGGACAATCTTCTATTCCGAAACCAGCGCTCCGCTGATCGTCAACAGCTTCGATTACGCCGGACGCTCGCAGAAGCTGTACGGCCGCCTCAACGCCGGCGTTGCGGCGACTGTGCTCGGTTCAGTTGCAGTCGAAGGCTCCGTTTCTGCAACCGCCGGGAAGAAGCAGGGCAACGAGGTGTCAGGCGTGCTTGGGGTCCATATCTCCTTCTGATCAGGAGCGCATTCGCGACTTCTTGACTCGGAACACGTTTCGGAGCCTCCTCCGTTTCGCGGCGGTTTGAGTCCGCCGCATTGAGGGGGAACAGCAATGGCAACAGCTGCCGCGCGGCGCGCGCCCGCACATTTGTGGATCGTTGGAGTCCTTTCGCTCCTGTGGAATGCGTACGGCTGTTACGAATATGTGATGACTGAGACCCGAAATGCCGCCTTCCTGGCAACGTTGCCGCCGGACTGGGCCGCATATTGGAATGCACTTCCGGCGTGGCTGACCGCCGCCTGGGCCATCGGCGTCTGGGGAGGACTTGCCGGGGCGGCCCTTCTTCTGATCCGCAACCGTCTTGCGGTCTGGGCTTTCGCGCTCTCCTTTGTCGGTGTTGTCGTGGACGTGGGTTACCAGATGTACATGACGCCCATGCCCGAGAGCATGAAAAAGGGCACCTTGGGAATGCTCGACTGGGCGATCATCCTGATCTCCGCATTCCTGCTCTGGTACAGCTGGACCGAAGAAAAGAAGGGCGTGTTGAACTAGTTCGACAGCCTCACGGCCCTGAAAGCTCACCGGCCGTGACGGCCTAGGCGGGGCGACGACTTAGGCTTCAACTTTTCGGCCGTCGCGCCTGCTTGAAGTAGCTCCACAACGCGACGGCCGCGAAGACGATCAGTGACGCGCCGACGTCGGCGATCCAATCGAGGGGGTCGCGGTCTCGGCCCACGAACGGCAGCCCCTGCACCAGCTCGATGACCGCTCCGAATGCAGCGAGACCCAGCAGCAGGTATCGCTTCTTCGTGTCGGGATAAGCCAGACGGCCGAGCACCGCGAGCACCACGAACGCGACGACATGCTCGACTTTGTCGGACGGTCGGCCGGGGACCGTCGGCGGGTGCGGAAGAACCGCCATTACGAAGGCAAATGCCGCAGCGGCCCAAAACAGCAGTCTCAACGCAAGCCGCCGCGCTGGATGCTCCTGCTCAGCCGGGGGAGCGGTCGACTTCAATTTCTATCGTACGTTCGAGGTTCGCCGAATGAAGTCGGCGACATTGTCGTGCAGCTGGACCAGCGTCGGCAGGTGCACGTAAACCATGTGCCCCGATTGATAGTAGCGGTACTCGATATTGCCCTGCAGCGCCGGCGGGATCGGCAGGTGGTGCATCTCGGTCCAGCCCTCGAAATATGGCGTCGACACGTCGAAATAACCGCCGTTGACCATCACCTTCAAATTGGGGTTCGTCTTCATCGCCGCGGCGAGGTCGGGCAGCACGTTGGGAAGCATGATTAGCGGCTTGCCCGCGCCGGGCGGCTCATGCTTGTAATCCCACTTGCCGTAGATCGGGATTCCCGACTTGAACTTGATGTCCGGGCGGTAATTCAACCGGTCCCGCACATAATTGTGCCAGGCGGCGACGTAAGCGGCACCGAGCGCCGCCCCCTGCGGGTCGTACGTCGCGACCTTGCTGAGCGGGTCGAGTGTCGCTCCGACAAAACGCGTATCGAGCGTACCCGTCGTAAGCTGTTCGTCGGCGAGCAGCTCCTTCTGGAAAGCGCCATATTCGATTCGCAGGTTCGACTTGAGGAGATATGGCACCGACAGGCCGGTGTAAGCGGCGAGCTTTTCCGCGACCCGCTGCTTCTCCGCGGGAGGCAAGGCATTCCCCTTGGCCAGTGCCTGCGCATATTCGCCGGTGGCGAAATTCTCGACCTCATCCAGATAGGAGCGGAGGTCGGAAGGAGCGCCGGGCACCTTGTGGAAATACCAGGCAGTCGCGGCATAGGTCGGGAGCGCAACCACGTAGGGCTTGTCGATCCCGGGGTTGAGCTGCGGGTCGTCGGGCATGAAGTCCCAGTTGAGGATGTCCGACAGCAAGATCAGACCGTTGAGATCGACGTCGGCGTTCTGGAGCGAGTAAGCGAGACCCGCTCCGCGCATCGTGCCATAGCTCTCGCCAAAGACGTATTTGGGCGAGTTCCAACGGTCGTACTTGGTCAGGAACTGAGTGATGAAGTTGGTGAAGGCGTCGATGTCCTGGTCGACGCCGTAAAAGGCCTTCTCCTTGTCCTTTCCGGCGATTCTGCTGAAGCCCGTCCCCGGAGCGTCGATGAACACCAGGTCGGATGCGTCGAGAAGGCTCTCTTCGTTGTTCACTGTGGAATAGGGGGCCGGCGGCGAATGAATGCGGTCCGGAGTTTGCACTCGAACGGGCCCGAACGCGCCCATGTGAAGCCAGATGCTGGACGACCCGGGCCCGCCGTTGAAAAGGAACGTGATCGGCCTCCCCGCCGCAGGCACGCCCTGCTTGAAGTAAGCGGTGTAGAACATTGACGCTTCGGGTTTGGGCGCGTTCGAATCCTTGTCCTTGTCGGCCGACGCTTCCGCTTCCACCGCGTCTGTGTCTTCCCAGCCCTTGGCATGGACGACCAGAGTGCCGGCGACGGCCGTGTAGTTGATCGGCTGCCCACCGACGACGACCGTTCCCGTTGAGCGAACCTCGCTCGGCTCGAAGTACTTTTGCGGCTGCTTGTCCGCAGTCCCTTTCGCCTTGGCGACTTTGGCCGGCGTCTTCTTCGCCACCACCTTGTGGTGTGCTGCCGGGGCTGCGGTGGCGGGGGTGGACGCGAGGAGCGTCGCTGCGGCGAGTGCGGCTGCATATCTCATGTACAGGTCAAATACAGGCCGCCCCGCCGCTGGCAAGGTTCAGGAGCGAAGCACCAGCACCGGCCATTCTCCGCGGCCGGAGTCCGCCGCGCTGAGGCCCTGCTTTGCGTAGGCGGCAGCGACTGCTTCCGCTTGCGTGTCGAGGATTCCGGCGAGGAGGATCGTGCCTTCGGGCGCAAGCGCCGCCGCGAAATCACGCGCGAGCTCCACCAGCGGGCCGGCGAGGATGTTGGCGATGATCAGGTCGAACGGCTTTCGGGCGGAGAGTAGCGGCGATTCCATGCCGGCCGCTTGCGCCAGAAGCAGCTCGCCTGCCCCGTGGCCGAGCGCCACGCCGTTGATCGCCGCATTGTCGCGCGCGACCTCGATCGCGACCGGATCGATGTCGGTTCCGATGCACTTCGCCTCGGGCCAGAGCGCGAGTGCTGCAAAGGCAAGGAGTCCGGTCCCGGTGCCGATATCGGCGACGTTGGCGAAGACCGCGCCTTCGCGCTGAAGCCGGTCGAGCGCATCAAGGCAGCCGGCCGTGGTGGCGTGCTGGCCGGTTCCGAAGGCGAGTCCGGCGTCGATCTCGAAGGCAATCGTTCCCGGGGGGTGCGAGCGGTACATCGGCGTGTGGACGAAGAACCGGCCGGCGCGAATTGGCTGCAGGCCCGACTGGCTCATGGTGACCCAATCGGATTCGGGGAGCTGCTCGACCTTCGCTTTGCCGCTGCCAACCCGAGTCAGCTTGGACAGATCCTGCTCGTCCGGTTCGCGGTCGAAATAGGCGTGGATCAGCCATTCGTCCGGCCGGGACGGATCAGGCTCCTCGGTGACGATCACGGGAGGCGAATCGCCCTGGTACAGTTCGTCGGGATCGGGAAGGGATTCCGCTCGCGCCCGGGTGCAGGGCAGGGTAACCCGCCAACTCACTTCGATTCTGCTTCCTTCGCCAGCCGCTCGTCCAGCTTCTTGGTCAGCGCAGCCGCGTAGGCGCGGCACCCGTTCTCGTCGAGAAGCGGCTTGCCGGTGGCGAGCCGGGCCGGCATGTCGCTAGCCGACGGGTGCGGGGTCAGGATGATATCGCACGGGCTCTCGGCGATCTTGGCGATGCTGGCGCGGTACGCATCCAGATATTTCGGGTGGTCGCTGAACCGGTAGCTGTCGTTGCTGACCGGACTGAGGCTGTCGGCATAGACGATGGTTCGGCACACGCCGCCATCGCAGCTCACCCAGCGCCAGCTAAGCGCTCCGGGCGTGTGCCCGGGCGTCGTCATCGTCGTGACCAGCAGGTTGCCGAGCCGCACTTCGTCTCCGTCGCCGACGGTTCGTCCGACCTCGGCGGGGGGAAACGGCTTCACGACTCCATACTGCGGATCGTCGGGCGATGGCTGTCCGGACGCAATCACTCCGGCCGCCGGAACCGAAGTGACCACTTGCGCCCCGCTCATCCGCTGCAACGCCGCGATCCCGCCGACATGGTCGAAATGCTCGTGGCTGGTGAGGATGAAGCGGATATCGGACGGGCGGAAGCCGAGGTAGCGGATGTTGGACGCGATGATCCCGGCATCCGCCTGGGTTCCGCCGTCGATGAGTATATCGCCCTGATCCCCAACGATCAGGATCGACGAAATCCCGCAGCTGCCGACCAGATATGTGTTGCCGTGGATCCGCACGGGAGGCGCGGGCTTGTTATAGTCGTCCCAGTCCTTGCAGGTCGACGCCCACAGCGGGCCGGCCTCTCGGATCGGCGATCGCGCCCGCTCCACCTGCGGCGGCGGCTTTTGAATAGGGACGGTAATCGGCAGGATCTGCGCGGCTGCGATTGCGGCCGCGAGCGCCGATCTAACGAACATAACTCGCGCCGTTGACGTCGATATTGGCGCCGGTTGCCGACGGCGGTGCCTCGGTCGCGAGCCAGCGGATCGTCTCGGCGATTTCATCGGTCGTGGCCACTCGCCCGAGCGGGATTTCAGCGAGGACTTTTTCGCCGCCGCGGCCCCGCAGATACTCCTCCGTCATCTCAGAGACGGTGAACCCTGGAGAGACTGCAAAGGCGAAAATCCCTTCGCCCGCATAGCCGCGTGCGATGCTTTTGGTCATCGCGATCATCGCGCCCTTGGACGCCGCATAATGCCAATGTTGCGGGCTGTCCCCGCGCGACCCAGCGCGGCTTGCCACATTGACGATGCGGCCTTCGCCTCCGCGTTCGCGGAAGTGCTGGACGGCAAGCCTGCACAGGTCCGCCGAAGCGTACAGGTTGATCCGCATCGTGCGTTCCCACGCGGATTGCCACTCGGAGTCCGACGAATCGTCTGAAATGGCTTCGTAAACGCCGGCATTGTTCACCAGCACATCGATGTGGCCGCCGAGCCGGTCGAGCGCCTCGGACCAGATTTTGCGCGGCGCCTCGGGGTCCGTGAGTTCGCCCGCGATCAGCTCGGCGCTACCCCGGCTGGAATGCCCGACGACGTTATGGCCGCGGGTTTCGAGAAGGTTGTACGCGGCGAGCCCGATCCCGCGGCTCGCTCCCGTGACCAAAATGTTCATGACACCACTGTGTCACTGCGAGCGCAGCGAAGCAATCCGGTCCGGTCTGGATCGGCGCGTCGCTACACTGCTCGAAATGACGGCTAAGCCGCTATTCCGGCGACGAATTCCTTGGTCGTCGAAGTGAAGTTGGAAATCTGTTCCGAGAAACGCCCGAAGCCCTTTTCCACCTCGTCGATGTCCTTGGCGACATTCTCGGTATCGCTTCGGATTGCGGCGATGGTCGAGCTCATCGAGTCGGCTGCGAGCGCGGTTTCGTCGACGGCCGCAGTGATCATCGTCACCGTCTGCGCCTGAAGCTCCATCGCCTCCCGGATGCGGTCGGCGGAGGTCTGCACTTCCTCGACCGTCGTCTGGATCGAGCCATTGGCGTCGACGGTCTGCCTGGTCGCCTGCTGAATGGCGGTAATCTTGGTGGTGATGTCGTCGGTTGCCCGAGCCGTCTGCGCCGCCAGCGTCTTCACTTCCTGGGCGACCACCGCGAAGCCGCGGCCGGCATCGCCTGCGCGAGCCGCCTCGATGGTGGCGTTGAGCGCCAGGAGGTTCGTCTGGCCGGCAATGTCGCGGATCAGGCTGAGGATCGATTCGATCGCCTCAACGTGAGCCGAAAGCGCCTGGCTGACCTTGACCGCCTCTTCGGCCTGCCCGCCGGCGCGGGTTGCGACGTCAGCCGCTACTTCGACTTCCGCCCGGGCGTCCTCGATCGCCCGGATCAGCCCGGCGGAGGTCTGCGCCGCTTCGCGCATCGCAACCGCGGACTGCTCGGCCGCTGCAGCGACTTCACTGGTCTTGCCAAGCATACCGCGAGCCGAAGCAGCGGTTGCCCGGGTCCGGTCGGTAAGCGTCTTCGACTCGTTTGTGCTTCCGCGAACGAGCTCGGCGACGCGGCGCTCGAATTCCTCGCTCTGCTTGCCGCGCGCATCGGCGGCGTCGATCGCCTCGAGAAGCGAAACCTGCGCGAGGATCACGTCGGTTTCGAACTGGCCGATTCGAAGCAGCGCCGAAATGCAGGCGTGAAGCTTGTCCGGGTCCTGTGCAAAACGCTCGACGAGCCGGGCAGTCATCCGGTCGGCGGCCTCCGCGCGCTTGGCGATATATTGGGGAACGGACATCTTTTGGGAAAAAAGCTCGCGGCCATATTCGGCGACCGACTGGACCCAGGCTGCGTCGACCGTTCCGGTGTAATTTTTGGCGAATTGCTGGGCGCGCTCCGGTCCGAATTCCGCCACGATTTCCTCGGCGACGATATCCATCGCCGCTTCTTTCAGAAGGGCAATGTCCCGCTCCAGCAGTCCGTCGGGATTGTAGGCGGCAAGGCGCGCATTCACCTGCTCATCGCTAAGCCGCTGCAGATGCGCTGTGTCGCTCTTCATCGTCTTGTAGCTCCGTGTATTGCCGTCCCGCCGGGGAGAAGTGCCCCTGTTGCGACCGCTCTTGCGCCAGCAATGGTTAAGAGCGGGTTAGGACGGGCGCAGCTCGCCCTCCCAATCTTGCGCCGCTGCTGGCGCGGTCCTAAGCGGGCTTCGGCCGGCGCAAGCACGCCGGAGTTGGAAATTGCAAAGGAAAGCGCCCGCGAATGGCAGCCGTCCGCGACAGACCGATCTCGCCGCACCTCACCATCTGGCGATGGGGACCGCATATGCTGGTCTCGATCCTGCACAGGATCACCGGTGCCGGCCTTTCGGTGGTTGGCCTTGCCGTCCTGACCTGGTGGCTGCTGGCGATCGCGGGATCGCCGGACGCCTATGACAGCTTCGCCCGGCTCGCGTCCGGCTGGTTCGGGCTGGTCGTTCTAATCGGGCTCACCTGGGCGTTTTTCCAGCACCTCTTTTCGGGCATCCGGCACCTGGTCATGGACACCGGTATGGGTTTTGAGCTGAAGGCCAACAAGGCGGGAGCGATTGCGACGATCGTCGGCTCCGTACTCGGGACGATCCTTGTCTGGGCGTACTGGCTGGGAGCGTTCCAATGAGCCTCGGCGACAGCGCAAGCCCAATCGGGAAGGTTCGCGGCCTGGGATCGGCGCGCAGGGGCGGCGTCGATTGGCTCGCCGAGCGGCTTTCCAGCGTCGCTCTCCTGCTTCTCGGGACGTGGCTTCTTGCCTCGCTCCTATTCCTTCCTCAGCTCGACCAGCGGACGCTGCTGGAGTGGCTTCATAATCCCAGCGGCGCGGTTCCAATGGCACTGTTCGTCATCGTCGCCTTCTGGCACTCGGTCGACGGCCTGAAGCAGGTTGTCGACGACTACGTCAGCGGCGAAGTCGCCAAGTGGGTGCTCAACACCTTCATTTTCTTCCTTGCCGTCGCGGGCGCATCGCTGTGCCTGTTCGCGCTCGCCAAAATCAGCTTCGGAGTCGCCGCGTGAGCGCAGCCTACAAGATCATCGACCACACTTATGACGTCGTCGTCGTCGGCGCCGGCGGCTCCGGCCTTCGGACCACTATGGGCGCAGCGCAGAACGGGCTGAAGACTGCCTGCATCACCAAGGTCTTCCCGACCCGAAGCCACACGGTAGCGGCCCAGGGCGGGATCGCCGCGTCGCTGGGCAACATGGGCCCGGACCACTGGACCTGGCACATGTACGACACGGTGAAGGGGTCCGACTGGCTCGGCGACCAGGACGCTATCGAGTACCTCACCCGCGAAGCACCGGCGGCGGTCATCGAGCTCGAGCATATGGGAATGCCGTTCAGCCGCACTCCCGAAGGCAAGATCTATCAGCGCGCATTCGGCGGGATGACACAGAACATGGGCGAGGGCCCGGCTGCCCAGCGCACCGCCGCCGCGGCCGACCGTACCGGCCATGCAATGCTTCACACGCTCTACCAACAGAGCCTCAAATACGACGCCGACTTCTTCATCGAATATTTCGCAATCGACCTGATCATGGAGAACGGCGAGTGCCGCGGAGTCATCGCGCTGAGCCTTGAGGATGGCTCAATCCATCGCTTCCGCGCACAAGCGGTGGTGCTCGCAACCGGCGGCTACGGGCGGGTCTATTTCTCGGCAACCGGAGCCCACACGCAAACCGGCGACGGCAATGCGATGGCACTTCGCGCCGGGCTGCCGCTGCAGGACATGGAGTTCGTGCAGTTTCACCCGACGGGCGTCTACGGCGTCGGTGTCCTCATCACCGAGGGCGCCCGGGGCGAGGGCGGCTATCTCACCAACTCCGAAGGCGAGCGCTTCATGGAGCGCTACGCACCGCACGCCAAGGACCTCGCCAGCCGCGACGTCGTATCGCGGTCCATGGTAATGGAAATCCGCGAAGGCCGCGGTGTCGGCGAGAACAAGGACCACATTTTCCTTCACCTCGATCATCTCGACCCGAAAATTCTTGCGGAGCGGCTTCCCGGAATCAGCGAAAGCGCCAAGACCTTCGCAGGTGTGGACGTGACTCGTCAGCCGATCCCGGTGATCCCGACCGTCCACTACAATATGGGCGGAATCCCGACCAATTATCACGGCGAGGTGGTGATCGTCCGCGACGGAGATCCCGACGCGGTCGTCCGCGGGCTCTTCGCTGTCGGCGAGGCGGCCTGCGTCTCGGTCCATGGAGCCAACCGGCTCGGCTCCAACAGCCTCATCGACCTGGTGGTGTTCGGACGAGCGGCGGGAATGCGCCTTGCCGAAGTCGTCGAAGCGGGCGCTTTGCAGGAGCCGCTGCCGAAGGATTCGGCCGATTTCGCGCTTCAGCGGCTCGACCACTTCCGTCACGCCGAAGGAAACCGCCCGACGGCCGAGATTCGGCTGGAGATGCAGCGCACGATGCAAACCGACGCGGCTGTGTTCCGCACCGAACGGACGCTGAGCGAAGGCGTGACGAAGATCGACAAGGTCTATCACGAGATGACCGACATCTCAGTCACCGACCGAAGCCTCATCTGGAACAGCGACCTCGTGGAAACGCTCGAGCTCGACAACCTCATCGCCCAGGCGGTGGTGACGATGCATTGCGCCGAGAACCGCAAGGAAAGCCGCGGCGCGCACATGCACGAGGACTACCCGAAGCGCGACGACAAGAACTGGATGAAGCATACCGTCGCCTGGTTCGACGGCTGGGGCGGCAAGGGCGGCGAGGTGAAGATCGACTATCGCCCCGTCCACGACTTCACGCTCACCGACGACGTCGAATACATCAAGCCGAAAGCGCGCGTTTACTAAAATAGCGGGGCGGGGGGCTGCGCCCGTTCAGACGCTCTTTCCGACAGGGAAGTCGACGACCGTCGAAGGACCGTCGGATGTCAGCAGGTCGGCGACGAATTCGGCAAGATCGGCCTGGCGAAACGGCTTCGCGAGCCTGGGAACCGATGCGCCCGGCCCCTCGGCGATGGTCGAATAGCCGGTGATGAGCATCACCTTCAGGTCGGGCTCAAGCTTTCGCGCTTCCTCGATCAGCTCGACTCCGTTCATTCCCGGCATGAGGTAATCGGTCACGAGAAGGTCCGGCTCCGTGCCGTCGCGAAGGAGCCGGAGCGCGTCGGCTCCGGATGTCGCCTCAACGACATCGTAGCCGACATCCGACAGCATGTCGGCCGTTCCGGTTCGGACCAGCTCTTCGTCATCGACCAGGAGGATCGTTGCCCGTTCGGCGGCCGGCTTGGGCGAGCGCGAGTCCAAATCGTCCGCAGCTGCCGGCTCGTTGGCGACCGGAAGCCAGATGTCAGCGCTCGTGCCGGAGCCACGGCTGCTTGTGATGTCCAGCATTCCGCCAAGTTGAGCGGCGAGTCCGTGGACCATCGACAAGCCCAGGCCCGTCCCTTTTCCGACTCCCTTGGTCGAGAAGAACGGCTCGATCGCGCGGGCGAGCACATCCGAATCCATGCCGACACCGCTGTCGGCGACGGAAATCTTCACGTAGTCGCCGGGCTTTATTGCAGCTCCGCTCTCGGCGCGTTCGGCCGTCGCGGTGATCGTCAACTTTCCCCCGCGAGGCATGGCATCGCGCGCATTGATTGCCAGATTTAGGATTGCGAGCTCGAGCTGGTTCGGATCGACCCGTGCCGGCGGGAGGTCCTTGGAGTGGGCGATCGTCACCTCGATCGACGGGTCCAGTGACCGCCGAATCAGGTCCGTCATGCCGTCAAGCAATGCACCGATACTGACCGAGCGCGGACGCAGGTCCTGCCGCCGTGCAAAGGCGAGCAGGCGCTGGACGAGAGTGGCTGCCCTGCTTGCCGCCCGAAGGCTGGCCTCGATCAGTTTCTGCGACTTGCCCGAGGCCGGCAGCTGCCGGCGCAACAGGTCCAGGTTGCCGATGACCGGCGTCAGCAGGTTGTTGAAATCGTGAGCGACGCCGCCGGTGAGCTGCCCGAGTGTCTCGAGCTTTTGCGCTTCGTGAAGCTTGGCGAGCGTGAGTTCGTGCTCGCGAGTCCGTTCCTCGACCCTCGCCTCAAGAGTGTCGTTGGCCTCTCGAAGCCGGTCGCGGCTGTCCTGCAACTCCTTCAGCCGAGCGCGCGCCTCATACTGGCGTCGCCGCGCCCGAAGCGCCGCTCTCGCGAAGCTGACCAGAGTGGTCGGATGAAACGGCCGTTCCAGAAACGTCACGTTGCCGAGGATGTCGAGGAGCCGGGCAGCTTCGGGATTTCGTTCTAGCCCGCCGCCCCTTCGGGTCAGCAGGACGAACGGCAGGTCCGACCATTCCGGCTGCCTGTTGATCCAAGACGTAACTGGACGAAGGTCGGCGTTCAGTAGCAATTCTTCGGTGACCAGAACGAACGCCACCGAATTGTCCAATTGCCGGCCAAGACAGTCGAGGTCGGGGCAGATCAGAGAGTTGATTCCGGACTCCGCCAGCATGCTTGCGGCGATTGCCGCGTCGCGCCCGACCGGCGCCAGGATCAGCGCCGCTTCCTGGCCAGGGCACCGAGTCACTTCGCAGAAAGGTCCATCAGCGCCTCGTCGACGCCGATCATCTCCGGCATACCGCGAAGCACGCCCTGGAACTTCGTCAGTGGCTCACCGACAGTGATTCCGTCGCGGCCGATCCGATATTCGCGAATCGTGTCTTCATGGGCGCTGGTGCGCTTTTTGATCACCGACATGGCGCGGCGTACTCGGCCTGCAGCTTCGAAGTAGCGCAGGAGGATCACTGTATCGGCAAGATAAGTCACGTCGACCGGGGCCCTCATGTCGCCGACCAGCCCGTGCTGAGCGACCGTAAGGAAGGTGGTTGCTCCGCGCCTGTTCAGAAACTGCAGCAGCTCGTGCATGTGGAGAATCAGCTGTTTCTCTTCCGGCATCGCGGCCTGGTAGCCGTTAAGGCTGTCAACGATGACCGTTTGCACATCGTGGTCGTCGATGCATTCGCGGACACGCTGTGCGAACTCGCCAGGAGCAAGCTCAGCGGCGTCGATCTGCTCGATTATGAGAGAGCCGTTGTCGACCAGTGTGGGCAGGTCGAATCCCAGCCCCTTGGCTCGGTCGAACAGAAGCCCGAGCTCCTCGTCGAAAACGAACATGGCGGCCTTTTCGCCACGCTCGATCGCCTGCACTGCGAAACTCAGCGTCAGTAGCGACTTGCCGGTCCCCGCGGGCCCGAGCACCAGCGTGCTTGAACCGCGATCGATGCCGCCGCCCAACAGCGTGTCGAGCTCCGGCGACCCTGACGACAAAGTCTCTCGCGAAAAGTCGGCCTTGTGCTCCGCGGAAACCAGTCGCGGGAAAATTCGCACGCCCCCCGTTTCAATGACCATGTCATGATACCCGCCGCGAAACTGCTGGCCGCGATACTTGATTACCCGCATTCGCCGCCTTTCGGCGCCATATTCGGGCGCCAGCTCCTCGAGCCGGATTACTCCGTGAGCGATGCTGTGGACGGTCTTGTCGTGAGTCTCCGTCGTCAAGTCGTCGAGCATCACCACCGTCGTTCCGCTTCGCGCGAAATAGTGTTTCAGTGCAAGCACTTGCCGACGGTAGCGAAGCGAGCTTTGGGCCAGCAGCCGAATTTCGGAGAGACTGTCGAGCACCAGGCGATCGGGATTGTATTTCTCTATCGCTTCGAAGACTCGCTTGGTGGTTTCGCCCAGCTCGAGGTCGGACGAATAGAGCAGGCTTTGCTGCTGCTCGTCGTCGAGGAGGTTTTCCGGCGGAACCAGCTCGTAGACTTGGTTGGGCGGCTCGAAAGTCCAGCCGTGGGAGGCGGCACTGCTCCGAAGCTCCTCGTCGGTTTCTGAAAGCGTGATGTAGAGGCCGCGCTCGCCCGCCTTCGCTCCGGCGAGAAGAAACTGGCTGGCGATGGTGGTCTTCCCGGTGCCGGGGCTGCCCTCGATCAAATAGACGCGGCCGCGCTGCAGACCTCCCCCCAAGATATCGTCGAGACCTGCGACACCTGTTTCGGCCTTGTCCGTCGGCCGGTCATTCTCATCTCTCGTCATAAAGCTCCATTTGCGGCCGCGGTTTCGACCGCACGATTTCCAAACGGCTGTAGTTTCGTCAGCGCAACGCTGACGGCTTCACAACGGTTGCATCTACACAGCTTGGTGCCTCGGTGATCGGCTCAGACTCAGGCACTTGGGCTTGCAATCGTCCTCGGCTAGAGCCTCGGCGACATGGCCGACAGCAGACCGCCCAAGCGCATTTTTCCGACTTCGAAGCTCGACGCGCACGCGGCGCGGCACGTGCCTTCGATCCCGCAGACCGAGAGCGAAGCTTACAAGCTCGCGTTCCAGGACATGGATTTCCTCGTCCGCGAAGACTTGCGGCCGGTCCGATTCCAGCTCGAGTTGTTGAAACCCGAACTGTTCCTTCAGGAGGCCAAGGTCGGGTCGACCTTCGTCTTCTACGGATCGGCACGAATCCCGTCGCCTGAGAATGCCGATGCTGTCGTTGCTGCCGCCACCAACGCGCAGCAAAAGCGAATCGCCGAGCGGCTGAAAGCCAAGGCGGCCTATGTCGAGGTCGCCCGCGAGCTCGCTCGGCTCGCCAGCCGGTGCGAGTGCGACGACGAGGGAATGCGCCAGTTCGTCGTCTGTTCGGGAGGCGGGCCGTCGATCATGGAGGGCGCCAATCGCGGCGCCTGGGAGGAAGGCAAGGAGACGATCGGGCTCAACATCGTCCTTCCGCACGAACAGCTTCCGAACCGCTACGTCACTCCGGAGCTGAGCTTCCAATTCCATTATTTCGCTCTCCGCAAGATGCACTTCCTGCTTCGGGCGCGGGCAGTTGCGGTCTTCCCGGGCGGCTTCGGCACGTTCGACGAATTGTTCGAGCTGTTGACCCTCATCCAGACCGGCAAGGTCAGGCCGCTTCCGATCCTCCTGTTCGGCCGCGAGTTCTGGGACAAAGTCGTGAATTTCGAGGCGCTGGCCGAGGAAGGCGTCATTTCTCCGCACGACCTCGAGCTGATCCACTGGAGCGAGGACGCCGAGGAAGCGTGGGACTATGTCGTGCGTTTTTACAAACGGCACCCGAACCCGCCGCACATTCAGACGGCGCCGCCGGAATAGGTAACCGAAATTATGTCTGAGGCGCGGCCGGCCCTTTGACGTCCTGCGGCTTTGCCTGCTGCTGGCTGAGCACAGGCTCCTTCTGGGCCTTCTGGCCGGGGATATTGCCCGGCACCGCAGCCGCGGGCTTGCCGGCATCGCCACCGGCAGTCGGGCTTCCCGGAGGCGCCGTGGGAGGCGCCGGCATCGGCTTGGGCGAGTCGCTCTGCTGGTTGAGGTAAGCGATGACGTCGGCGCGGTCCTGCGGATTGCCGAGGCCGGCGAAGGTCATCTTGGTGCCCGGGGCGAAAGCTTTCGGGCTGGTCAGCCACTGATTGAGATTGTCCCAATCCCAGGTGCCGCCCTTGCTCGAAAGCGCAGACGAGAAGGAGAAGCCTCGGCCCTCGCCGATCGGAGCTCCGATGACTCCCCACAGGTTCGGCCCGAGCTGGTTGGGGCCGCCCTTGTCGGCGTTGTGACAGGCGGCGCATTTCTTGAATACCTGAGCGCCCTTGGAGGGATCTGCCGAAGCGAGGTAGAATTCGATCGGCTTTTCCGCTTCAGCGCCACCACCGGCGCCTTCGCTGGCTCCCTCGATCGGATAGCCTTCCTGCTTAGGAGCTTCGGAATGGAACGCTTCGCCGGCGATGATCGACGATCCCAGAGCAATGATTCCGGCGAACAAAACCCAGCCGGCGACGGTGTTGAAGCGATCGTCCATTGAATCCCCTGCGGCGGATGCCGAAGCTCGTGAGTTGCGGCCCTTTACGAAGCCCTTGGGCCTTGTTCAAGACGCGAGCCAATGCTCCAGCAATGTTCGCGCGATTGCATAGTGCGGAGGCGGCTGGAATGGAGCGTCCTTCCGGCCCTCGACGGCTGCAGCGACTTCCTCGCGAGTGAACCAGCGAGCGTCCTCCAGCTCGGCGAAGTCGATTGTGAGATGGTCGCCAAGTGCCCGCGCAGTGCAGCCGAACATCAATGATGACGGAAACGGCCAAGGTTGGCTGGCGACATAAGTCACATCGGCGACCTCGATTCCCGCTTCTTCCTTGATCTCCCGGGCGACCGCGTCCTCGATCCTCTCCCCGACCTCGACGAATCCGGCAAGCGCCGAATAGCGGTTTGGCGGGTAGTGATATTGCCGCCCGAGAAGCAGCCGTCCGTCGTGCTCGGCGAGCATGATCACGACCGGGTCCACCCTTGGGTAATGTTCGGCCGAGCAGGCCGCGCACCGCCGCGACCAGCCGCCTCGGACCACCTCGTTCTCGGCTCCGCAGGTGGGGCAGAAGCGATGGCGGGAATGCCAGCGGGCGAGCCCGAGCGCAGCCGCGAACATCGGTGCCTCGGACTCGCTCAAGCCGGTAATCGAACCGAAAACCGCCGGGCCGGAAGCGACCTCGTCCTGAAGCGCGGAAAAGCGCGGCTCCTGGCCAGCGAGGCCGAGGAACAGGGCGGGCTCGCTCACTTCGCGCCACTCCAGCGTGCCATTGTCGCCAATCGACGGTATTCCGTCCTTCCACACCAGCTCTCGGGCAAGCGGGTGCTTCGAAAGCTCGCCGAGTCTTTCGCAATTCGCCCGGGCGGAGTCGGCGCGGTCCAGTCCCGGACCGGCAAAGAATGGATCAGGCCGCAAGTCTGCCTCTCGTTGCGAGCACCGATTCTACGGCGCGGAGGTAAAGCGTGGGAAGGCCGGCGTCGCCGATCGAATCGAGATCCTGCCACCAGCCCCCTTCGGGCGTTTCGGCCGATTCCACAATGTCGAGATCGAGGGAGAAATGGGTGAAGATGTGGCGGATTCGCGCGATGGTGGGGCGCTGCGGCTCCTGCTGGCCGAGCGTCCACTCGCCGCCCGGAATCGCCGGCATCGACCCCAGCAGCCCGTTCGGCGGCCGGCGAATCAGCCAGATCGCATTGTCCTGCTCGACCCAATGCGCGACTCCGTGGCGGACGGGCTTCGGCTTCTTCGCTTTGCGAGCGGGGAAGCGGTCCGGAGTGCCGGTTGCGAACGCAGCGCATTGCGCGCTCAGGGGGCATTCGCCGCATAGCGGGTCTCGCGGGCGGCAAATTCCGGCCCCGAGGTCCATCATCGCCTGGGCGAAGTCGCCGCAGCGCTCCGCGGGCGTGATTGTCTCGACAAAGCGGCGGAGCTGCGGCTTGCCTGGATTTCGAAGCGCCGCGAGGCGTGCGGCGACCCGCTCGACGTTGGAATCGATGACGACCGCGCGTTTGCCGAACGCGATCGCAGCGACCGCCGCAGCGGTGTAATCACCGATCCCGGGGAGCTTGCGAAGCTCGGCGTCGGTATCAGGAAAGCCGCCCCGCCTGGCCACTTCGCGGGCGCAGGCGATCAGGTTGCGGGCTCGGGCATAATAGCCAAGCCCCGCCCACTCGCTAAGCACCTCTTCGTCCCGCGCAGCAGCAAGCGCTTCCACCGTAGGCCAGCGTTCGAGGAATCGGCGGAACCGGGGAACCACTGTCGAAACCGTCGTCTGCTGAAGCATCACCTCGCTTAGCCACACAAGATATGGGGCCGGCGGCGGCGATCCGGGCGGCGAGCGCCAGGGCAGGCGCCGGTACTTATCCACATAATGTTGAAGCAGCCGATCGCTGACATTGGCGTGCATTCGCCGCCTATGGCATGCTGGAATCAAATGGCGAAGATGCGGGTGGGAAAAAACGACAAAGGCGACGCGCCGCGCCAGGGCCGCGCGCGGGCTGCCGGCGAGCTGATCGGCAACGTCGGGGCGGTCGCGTTCCGTCGCTTCGGATTCATCCAGTCGTCCGTGGTCAGCCGCTGGGCAGAGATCGTCGGCGATCGCTACGCCAGGGTCTCGTCACCCGAATCGATCCGCTTCCCGGCCGGCAAGAAGTCGGGTGGCGTCCTCCATGTCGTAGTCCAGGGCGCCCATGCTCCGCTGATGCAGCATCTCGCCCCGCTCATCATCGAGCGGGTCAACCGCTTCTTCGGCTATCATGCGGTTGCAAAGCTGGCGTTCAGGCAGGGTTCGCCATTAATGCGCGAGCCGGCACCCAGAAAACCGGCATCGCGGCCGGTGCCGAAGCAGCTTGGAGAAGGATTGCGCGAGATCGCCGACCCGGAGCTTCGCGCCTGCCTCGAGGCTCTTGCGGCACGGCTCGAGGCGAGCGATGGAAGCCCGGAAGTGGAGCCTTCCCAGCCGAACGAAATTCCAATTATCGGAGTGATACGTTGATGAAGCCGACCTTTTTCCTCCTTGCGACTGCGGCCATCCTGGCCAGCGGCGCCTGCAACGCGAAAAACGGGGCCGCGGCAGATAATGCCGATGCAGCGAACTCGAGTCCCGCGGTCGCGGTCAAGCCGCCGGCGAACGGGGACTGGAGCACCGTCGTGACTCCGACCTCGCAGGGCGGTTTCATGATGGGCAACCCGAACGCGAAGGTGAAACTGATCGAATATGGATCGCTGACCTGCCCGCACTGCCGGGCCTTCGACGAGGAAGGCGTGCAGCCGCTGATCGACAATTATGTGAAGACCGGCAAGGTCAGCTACGAATTCCGCAACTACGTCCGCGATCCGTTCGACATCGCGGCGGCGCTGATCGCCCGGTGCAACGGAGCGAAGAGTTTCTTCCCGCTCACGCGTGCGCTGTACAAGGACCAGCGGGAGTGGGAGAGCAAGATCCAGACGGCACCGCAGTCCGAAATCGAGAAGCTCCAGAACGAGGGTCCGGACAAGCAATTCCTCGACATCGCCAAGGCGGCCGACCTTCAGCAGTGGGCGGCAATGCGCGGAGTGCCGACGGCCAAGAGCACGCAGTGCCTGACGGACCAGTCGAAGGTCGACAAGCTGGTGCAGATGAACAGCGACGCTACCAGCGCCTATCCCGACTTCAAGGGCACGCCGACCTTCATCATCAACGGGACGATGGCGGACAATGCAGCGACGTGGGACACGCTTGAGCCGAAGCTGAAGGAAGCGCTCGGCGGCTAGCACGCGTCGAAGGGTGGGGGAGACGGGTTGAGGATCAGGCGCCTCAAGCTCAGCGGGTTCAAGAGCTTCGTCGAGCCGACGGAGCTGAGGATCGAGCCCGGCCTCACCGGAGTTGTCGGTCCGAACGGCTGCGGCAAGTCGAACCTCCTCGAAGCAATTCGCTGGGTAATGGGCGAAGGCAGCCCGAAGTCGCTTCGAAGCGGCGGAATGGAGGACGTGATCTTCGCCGGGACGGCAACTCGACCGGCGCGCGACTTCGCGGAAGTTTCGATGCTGATTGACCGCGACAGCGGCGACGAAGGCGATCCCGGCGATGGCGAGGTCACTCGGCGGGTCGAGCGCGGGGCGGGATCGGCCTACCGGATCGACGGCCGCGACGTTCGCGCCAAGGACGTCGCACTGCTGTTCGCCGACGCGGCCACGGGTGCGCATTCGCCGTCGCTGGTCAGCCAGGGCAAAATCGGTTCGCTGATCGCCGCCAGGCCGACCGAGCGCCGCGCTCTCCTGGAAGAGGCGGCCGGCATTTCCGGACTTCACGCCCGGCGCAAGGATGCAGAGCAAAAGCTCCGCGCCGCCGAGGCCAATCTCGCCCGATTGTCGGAATTGCTTGGAGAGCAGGAACAGCGCGCGGCATCGCTTCGGCGGCAGGCTCGGGCAGCCGAGCGTTACCGGCAGCTCACCGACAAAATCCGCTCGGTCGAAGCGAGGCTGGTCCACGCTCGCTGGGCCGAGGCCGAGGCCGCCGCCGAGCAGGCGCGCTCCGACGCCGCCGCGGCCGAGCGGGAAGTCGAACAACTCCGCGAAAAGATCAATGCTGCCCGAGCCGAGCAGGAAAGGGCAGAGGCGCTCCTCTCCGAACGCCGCCGGGCGACTGGTGATGCAAGGGCGCGCGGCAGCGAAATCGCGCATCAGCTCGCCGCCGCGCGGGCCAGGCGCGACACGGTCCAGCGACGGCTCGCCGAGCTCGAACGGCTGGAGGAGGCGAGCGCCAACGACATCGCCCGCGAAGAGGCGCTGAAGCAGGACGCTTCCGCTGCGATTGCTCAGCTGGAGAAAGAGCGCGCCGCGATCGACCGGCGAATTGCGGACAGCGAAGGCGAGAGTGCACGGCTGGCCGAAGAGCTCGCGACGTCCGAGGCGCGCTCCCGCGACGCCGAAGCGGCGCTCGCGGACCTGCTCGCCCGTCAGGCGGCGATGCGCGCCGAGCGCAGGGTCGCCGAAGCGGCTCTGGAATCGTCGCAAGCCCACGCGACCCGGGTTCAGGGCGAACGCGACAAGCTGACTCAGGAACTCGCTGCACTTGATGATGGGTCGGCTAAAGAACGGGCCCGCGCCGACGCCATCGGTCGTGCCGAAGCTGCTTCAAAGATGCGCGCTGACGCGGAGGCCCGGCTCGAGATGGCCGAGCAGGGCCGCTCTGCCGCCGCGGACGAGCGCGACTCAGCGGAGAGCGAACTGGCCAAAGCACGCGCAGCACTGTCGGCGGCGCGGGCGGAGCATGAAGCGCTCTCCCGAGCGCTTCAGCAGGGCGGCGCTTCCGTGGTGACGAAGCTCAGCGCCGAGCCGGGTTTTGAGCAGGCGCTTGCCGCCGCCCTTGGCGATGACGCCGATGCCGAGATCGGCAGCGAAGGCGCTCGCCGGTGGCAGGGAAGCGAGCCGCAGGCCGAGGATCCTCGGCTTGCGGCAGGGCTGGAACCTCTGTCCGACCGTGTGAAAGCGCCACCCGAGCTCGTCCGGCGCTTGCGGCAGGTGGGGGTGGTGGACGGCGACTGTGGGCAGACTCTCGCTGTTGGCCAGCGGCTCGTCACTCGCGACGGGCGTATGCGGCGCTGGGATGGGTTCGTTGCCGAAGGTGCGGGCGCCGCCGCCGCCGAACGGCTGATCCGTGCAAATCGCCTGGCGGAGCTAGGCCGGCAGCTGCCGCAAGTGGAGCAAGAGGTCGCCGATCGGGCATTGGCCCGCAAAGCGGCGATCGAGGCGCTGGACCAGATTCGACGCGACGCCGAGCAGGCGCGGTCGCAGGCGCTCGCCGCCGAACGCGACATGCGAGAGGCTGAACGGGCGAGCGACAGCGCCAGCGCCGCAATCGAGCGGGCGCAGGCGCAGCGAAGCGCTCTCGATCAGCGACTCTGCGATCTCGATCCGCTAGCCAAGGCTGCGGGCGAAGCGGTCGCGAGCGCCGAGGCGTCGCTCAGCACGCTCCCCGATCCAGCTGATCTTGAAGCGCAGGTCGAAAGCGCTCGCGCCCGCGCCGCCGATGCCGGTGCCGCAGTCGCCGATAAGCGCGCCGAGGCCGCGACCCGGGCCCGCGAAACGTCCGCGGCTCGCGAGCGTCACTCCGCCGCCGGGCGAGAGCAGTCGGAATGGCGTCGCCGGCTGGGCGATGCCGAGTCGCGGTTGCAACAGGCGAAGGAGCGGCTGGAACAGCAGCGCATGGAGCGCTCCGATCTCCAGAAGGAACCGGAGCGGCTCGAGAGCCAGGTGACGGCGCTGGAAAAGGAAAGCGCCGGAAGCGAATCCGTGATTTCGGCTGCAGCTGCGGCGGAACGCGAGGCAGAGAACGGGCTTGCCGAGGCGGCATCTGTCGTCACGAGCGCGTCGGAATCGTCCGCTTCGGCTCGCGAGCGCCGGGCAGCTGCCCAGGCGCGATCGGAGGCGCAGGAGTCCCGCCGTGCGGAATATGCCCGCATCTGTGTCGAGAAATTCGAATGCGTGCCCCAGCGACTGCCGGAAAAAATGGTCTTCGATCCGGACGAAGTTCGCGATCCCGATGCGGAATTGGCCGCTCTCGAGAAGCTGACTGCCGACCGCGATCGAATTGGGCCGGTTAACCTGGTTGCCGAACAGGAGCTTGCCGAGATCGACGAGGAGCGCGCCAGAGGCGCCGCTGAAGCGGAGGATCTCACTCAGGCGATCCACCGGCTGCGCGGGTCGATCGGGAGCCTGAACCGCGAAGGGCGCGTGCGGCTCCTCGATGCGTTCGAACGGGTCAACGACCATTTTCGAAGCCTCTTCGCGACGCTTTTCGAAGGCGGCCAGGCGCATCTTGAGCTGGTCGAGAGCGACGACCCGCTCGAGGCGGGGCTCGAGATCATGGCCCAGCCTCCGGGCAAGCGGCTGCAGTCTCTGACGCTGCTTTCGGGAGGTGAACAGGCGCTCACCGCAATCGCGCTGATATTCGCGCTGTTCCTGACCAACCCGGCGCCGATCTGCGTCCTCGATGAGGTCGACGCGCCGCTCGACGATGCCAATGTCGAGCGCTTCTGCGACCTTCTCGACCGAATGACCCGCGAAACCGACACGCGTTACCTGATCGTCACTCACAATGCGGTAACGATGAGCCGGATGCACCGGCTATACGGCGTCACGATGATCGAAAAGGGCGTCAGCCGGCTGGTTTCTGTCGACCTTGGCGGAGCGGAGACGCTATTAGCGGCCGAGTGACGGCGCCGTTCATTCCACCACATCCGCCGCGGGCCAGCGGCCCGGTGGCTCCGTGGCGCGGCTTCTTTGGTGAGCGGGCGAAGACCGCAGTCTACGGCTGGTCGGAGCGCGCGTTCCGGGTCTGGCACATCAAGCGGAATGTTTTTGGCCACACGATCCACATTCCGCTCGCGCCCGACGCTGTGCAGCGGGTGCTCCTCGACAATGCCGCCAATTACGACAAGCCGAAGCTGGTCAAGCGAATCCTGACGCCGACGCTGGGCCGTGGCCTGCTGACTGCCGACGGCGAGCTGTGGCGAAAGCAGCGCAAGATCGTTGCGGCGAGCTTCACTCCGCCCGCGGTCGATGCGCTGGTGCCGGTGTTCGCCGACGTCGCAGCCGATGCTTCGGCCAACTGGCGCGACGGCCGGCGCGACATGGCGGCGGAGGCGACGTCGGCGACGATGAAGGTCATTTCCGCGGCATTGTTCAGCAGCGATTCGCGGCTGGTCAGCGGCGAAGCGACGGCGCACATCACCGCCGCGCTGGAATCGGTCACCGAAGCGCGCCTGCAGGTTCTGATCGGGCTGCCTCTGGTGCCTGTGACGTTGCGCGGTTTTCGCGGCAAGGCGGCCCAGCGCTATCTTCGCCGGGTACTTGGCGAAGTGGTCCGCGACCGGCTCGATGCAGGCGCTCCCGACGACTTCACCGCCGAGATGGCACGGGCGCTGATCGAGCAATTCCCGCGCGGCGAGGCAATCGAACTCGCCGTCGACAATGCGATCACCTTCTATGTCGCGGGCCACGAGACGACGGCGAACGCGATCGCCTGGACCCTGTTCATCCTCAGCCGGCTTCCCGAGCTCCAGGACGAAGCCGCGGAGGAATGCAAGGCGGCCGTCGGCTCCGGCGCGGATTCGAAGCTGCCGGACCGCCTGCCGCTGCTTCGCTCCATCGTCGAGGAGACGATGCGGCTCTATCCGCCTGCGCCGCGCTTCGACCGGGAGGCACGGGAGGCGGACCAGCTCGGCGACTATGCAGTCGAGCCGGGCGACATCGTTTCGATCTGGCCGTGGCTGATCCACCGCCACGAAGGCCTGTGGGAGCGCCCGGACGAGTTCGATCACACCCGCTTCCTCGGCGATGCGCGCAAGAAGCTTCACCGCTTCCAGTACATCCCGTTCGGGGGCGGTCCGAGGACCTGCGTCGGAGCGCGGTTTGCGATGGCCGAGGCGCTGACCATCCTGTCGCGTTGGCTGGCCGACTGGCGCTTCGCTCCGGCGCCGAGGCACCGGGTCCGGACCTCCGGGATGGTGACATTGCGCCCGAAGGGCGGATTGCCGCTGGCGCTGGAGAAACGCTAAGCTGGCGAGCTGCGCCGCGCGTTTCCAGATCGTCTTCATTTCCTTGACGAACAGCTCGCGGGCTTCGCGCCGTTTGTCGCGGTCGGGCATCCGCAGAAGCGCGCTCGGATGGGTGGTGACCCAACATTCGGAGCCGTCTTCGAGCGTGAGCGGTCTGCCGCGGGTCTTTCCGATCGGCACAATCTTGCCGATCAGCGACCGCGCGGCCGTTGCTCCCAGAGCCACCGTAACCGGCGGGCGGATCAGCTCGCGCTCATGATCGAGCCACCAGCGGCATGCCCGGATTTCTCCCGCGTCGGGCTTGTTGTGGATTCGCCTTTTGCCGCGTGGCACGAATTTGAAATGCTTGACCGCATTGGTGACGTAGGTCTGCTTGCGGTCGACGCCCGCTTGCTCGAGCAACTGGTCGAATAACTTCCCGGCGGGGCCGACGAAGGGGCGGCCTTCGAGGTCTTCGGCATCGCCCGGCTGCTCGGCGACGAACATCAGCTTCGCGTCGAGCGGGCCCTCACCGAAAACCGTCTGGGTCGCGTTCTTGTAGAGATCGCACCGGGTGCAGGAACGAGCCTCCTCGAAAAGCGCTTCCCAAGAGGAGCGAAGGTTCCCCGGCCGAGCCATGTTGAGCTCCGCCTCGAGCGCGTTCTTCAGCCCTTGCTCGGCGACGTCCGTCATCGCCGGTGAAACGAGTGGAGCGCGGCGATGTTGCCGAGCGCCTCGACCCAGTCCGGACTACCGCCTTTGGGCCGTAGTGCAGGAACGCCGTCACCGGGCAGCCGTTCATCTTTCGAACATATGGAGGAACCGATGGCCGACGACCGCGAAATAGAAAGCAAGTTCTGGAGCGCCCTCGACGACAGTCCCTTCGTCATGCTTGGCGCCGACGCAACGGGCCAGTCCGGGCCCATGCCGATGACTGCCGTCTTCGACGACAGCGACTGCAAGGCAGGCCGGCTGTGGTTCTTCACATCGACCGACAACGACCTTGCCCAGCAGATCGGCAATTCTGGCGCGGCCGTCGCCGCTTATTCGAGCAAGGACAACGGCCTGTTCGCAAGCATTCGCGGAACATTGGTCAAAGACCGCGACCGCGACGTCATCGATCGGCTGTGGAGCCCGATGATCGCCGAATGGTACCAGGGAAAGGACGATCCCAAGCTCGCCCTTCTTCGCTTCGAAAAACTGGAGGCGAAGATCTGGCTTAGCGACATTGGCGGTCTGCTCAAACCGGCGTTCAACAAGCTTCTCGGCCGCGAGCCGGAATCCGGTTTGAAGGACAAGGTTGCCGAAATCAGCCTCTGATCAGCCGAGTGCTTTCGCCTGGTCCTCGACAGTATCGTTGATGCGATGGCCGATCACCATTTTGAAGACGACGAAGGCGACCAGGCCGAAGGCGGCGCTGGCGACGTGGATCAGCCAGAAGGTGGTCGTCGGCAGGCTCGAGTAGAGGCCGCCGACCCAGCCGACCACGGCGTTGGCGACGAAGAAGGAGAGGTAATAGAGGCCGATTACGGTCGAGGTGATCTGCTTGGGCGAAATCTTCGAGAACAGTGCCAGGCTGATCGGAAGCACGTGAGCGAAGCCGATGCTGTTCATCAGTTCGAACGCCATCGGCCAGGCCATGCTGATCTTGCCGCCCGCCGGCTGAGTCAGCGCAGCCATGAACAGGCACAGGCCGCCGGCGATCGTGAACACGCTGCCGATGATCATCTTGCTGACCTCATCGGGCTCGCGGTGGTGCGTTCCCCACCATTTCCAGAATGCTGCGACAGCGACGAGCATCGTGAAGCTCACAGTGGAGTCGATGGTGATCAGCCAGCTCGACGGGAAGGTGAAGCCGAAGAGGTCGCGGTTGAACTGCTGGTCGCCCCAGGTGAGGTAGGCGTTGAAGATTTCCTGGTTCGTCAGGAGCGCGACGGCGAGAACCGGGATGAGGATCACCAGGTAAAGGACGCAGACCCAGTCGTCGCGGCTGAGCGGCTGCTTCAGTTGCGGCTCCTCGGCCGGCGCCGCGAGTTCTTCGCGCGGCAGGTATTTGCGGCCCCACAGATAGATGAAGAGGCCGAGCACCATCACCACTCCGGCGCAGCCGAAGCCATAGTCCCAGCCGACATTCTGACCGAGCGTGCCGGAGATCAGCGGAGCGGCGATGACGCTGACGTTGATGAAAATGTAGAAGATCTGGAAGGCCATCGCCCGCCGCAAGTCGTTGGGCCCGTAAAGGGCGCCGACCTGGGTCGCGATATTGCCCTTGAAGGCGCCGACCCCGAGCAGGAGGAACAGCAGCGCGAAGACAAACGCCGACTGGATGGCCATCAGGAAATGCCCGATCGCCATCAGGATTCCGCCGGCAATCAGCGTGGCATCGCGGCCGAACCACTTGTCGGCGATGATTCCGCCACGCGATCGGAGTCAGATAGACGAGCGCCGTATAGGTCCCGAAAATCGCGGAGGCGAGCGGCTGCCCCGACAGGCCCGGATAGACATGCGCGTTCAGCCAATCGAGGCCGATCACCCGGTGCATCCGTCCGGGCACCAGCAGGTAATTCACCATGTAGAGGATCAGCAGCGTCTGCATGGAATAATAGGAGAAGCGCTCGCAGGCTTCGGTGAAGCCGAGGAACCCGAGCCCCTTGGGGTGGCCGAGGAAGGCGCGGTCGTCGTTCGTGCCGACTTCATAGTCCGGTGTTGCGTCGGAAACGGTCATCGGCCTGGCTCCTGTTAGAAATCGACCTTGTCGTAGTGCTGCGGCGGGACGATTACCTCCATCCGCTCGCCAAGCAGCGGGCGGAAGCAGGGCCGCGACTTCATGACGGCGTACCAATCCTTCGCCTGCTGGTGACCGCGCCAGTCGAGCGCACCCAGATAGTCGATTACGCTGAGATGCGCCGCGGCGGTGAAATCGGCGAGGCTAAGGCCCGGCCCGGCGAGCCAGCGGCGGTGATCGAGCAGATAGTCGACATAGTCGAGGTGGCTGTTGGCGATGCGCATGGAATTGCGAAGCACGCGCGTATCGGGGCTCTCCCGGCTGACCAGCCGCTTTCGCATCCGCTCGTTCATCAGCGGCTCCACCACCTCACGATAGAGCTTCTCGTCGAACCATTCGACCAGGCGGCGGATTTCGGCGCGGAGCACGGCATTGCCGTGGATCATCGGCATCTTCTCGACCGTCTCGTCCAGATATTCGACGATCGGCTGGCTTCCGATCAGGACGATTCCTGCGTCGGAATCGACCATGACCGGTGTCTCTCCGGCGGGATTGAGGTCGATGAATTCATCGCGGCGCTCCCACGGATTCTCGCGCACGAGCTCATGGGCGATGCCCTTTTCGGCCAGCACCAGGCGAACCTTGCGTGAAAAAGGACAGAGCGGGAATTGGTAGAGCTGCCACATGGGTTGGGCAGCTTTAGCGTGCCATGCTGCAGCGTCTAGACGCGCCGGAGAGAAGCGGCGTAGCGCGCCGCCTTTTCAGCATAATGGGCGGCGGAAAGGCGGATTGCGGCCTTTTCCTCCTCGGTGAGCGGCCTCACCACTCGCGCTGGAACGCCGACGATCAGACTTCCGCCCTCGAACGTCTTGCCCTCGGTGATCAGGGCGCCGGCCCCGACCAGGCATTCGGGGCCGAGGACGGCGCCGTTGAGAATTCTCGCGCCCATTCCGATCAGGCAGTCGTCGGCTATCGTGCAGCCGTGGACGATTGCCTGGTGGCCGATCGTCACTCTCGCGCCGATGGTCAGCGGAGCGCCGGGATCGGAATGGCCGACCGAGCCGTCCTGGAGGTTACTTTCCTCGCCGATGATGATTGGCGTGTTGTCGGCGCGAACCACCGCTCCGAACCAGACGCTCGCCCGCTCGCCCAGGCGGACGTCGCCGATCAAGTCCGCAGAGGGTGCCGCCCACGCTCCGGGCGAGATTGTCGGCGCAACGTCATCGATTGCATATTGCGGCACTGCTGCTCCGCTCTTGTGCTCAATCGGGTCCGACGTCGAGCAGGTCGACGTCGCTCTGGTACATGTCCGGGTGCGGCCGAACGAAGACCCGGAATAGCTCCGGATGATCCTTGCGCAACTCGCTTTCGAGCCGGCCGATGATTCGCTCGATTTCGGGCGCTCGAAGATCATTCTCGAATTCGACTCCGACATTGGCAATCACCTGCTCCGGACCCAATTGGCTCGTCAGAATGCCTTCGACGCGGGTCACCCCCGGCTGGCGGCGGGCAGCATCGCGGATCGCCCGGCTGAGCTCCGGCCTAGCGCGCTCGCCGATCAGCAAATTCTTGCTCTCGCGTGCGAGCAGCACCGCGACAGCGGCGAGCACTGCGCCGATGCAGATCGAGCCCACGCCGTCGAGCCAGGGCTTGTGAAGCTGCGTCGACAGGAAAGTCGTCGAAGTCGCAATCGCGATTCCGATCAGCGCCGCCGAATCCTCGAACAACACCATGAACGTGGTCGGGTCCTTGCTGGCGTGAACGGTGCCGAGAATGCCGCGGTCGCCCATCACCCGGCTGAAGGTCTTCCAGCCGAAGTACCAGCTGCCGCCCTCGAACAAGGCCGAGAGCCCATAGACGATATAGTTTACGGTGGGGTCCTTCATCGGCTCGGGATTGAGGACGTGAATGACGCCCTCGTAGGCTGACACTCCGGCTCCGAGAGCAAAGATCAGCAGGGCGACCACGAACGACCAGAAATAAATCTCGCGCCCGTAGCCGAGCGGGTGAGTGGCGTCCGGCGGCTTCTTGGCCCGGTGCTCGCCGTAAAGCAGCAGCACTTCGTTGCCGCTGTCCACCATCGAGTGGACCGCCTCGCTGAGCATTGCCGAGCTTCCACTGATTACCGCGGCGACGCCCTTGGTCGCGGCGATCATCACATTGCCGACGAGCGCGGCAATAATTGCGGTGCGGGATTCGGCCATTCGCTCGAAGAACCGCCGACAGCGGGGATAGTGCCGCGAGCGGGGCGGCAGCAGAGTTCGTCAGGCTGAGGTGGTCGCGGCGGGCTTGGCGTCGCTACCGACGGGGTTCGGGTGCGGACGAACGAAAACCTTCACCAGTTCCGGGTGCTTCTTCTGCAACTCGGCCTCCATTTTCCCGATGAGCATCTCGATCTCAGGCGTTCTAAGGTCGTCCTGGAACTCGACGCCGATGTTTGCGACCACCTGATTGGGACCGAGCTGGCTGGTCAGCAGAGCTTCGACGCGCTTCACTCTCGAGTCGTCACGCACGACTTTCCTGAGCGCATCGCGAAGCTCGGGACGGGCGCGTTCGCCAACCAGCAGCGCCTTCGTTTCACTCGCCAAGAGAACCGCGCCGGCGCCGAGAACTGCACCGATTGAGATCGAGCCGATGCCGTCGATCCAGGGCGAATCCAGCACGACCGCGAGGAACGTGGCCGTGACAGCAATGGCCACCCCGACGATTGCAGCCGAATCGACGAACAGGACCATGAACAGCGGCGGGTCGGCACTCGCGCGGATGGTGTCGAGGACGCCGCGATCGCCCATGACTTTGCTGAACGGTTTCCAGGCGAACCACCAGCTGATCGCCTCGAAAACTGCCGAGCACGCGTAGACGACGTAATTGACCACGACGTGGTGCATCGGTTCGGGGTGAAGGATGTGGACCACGCCTTCGTAAATGGAGACGCCTGCTCCCAGAGCGAAGATTTGCAGCGAAACGATGAAGGACCAGAAATAGAGCTCGCGCCCGTAACCTAGCGGGTGCTGCTCGTCCGGCGGCTGCGCTGCCCGGTGCTGCCCGTACAGCAGCAGGATTTCGGTGCTGCTGTCCACGACTGAATGGACCGCTTCGCTAAGCATCGCCGAGCTTCCCGAAATGAAGGCGGCAACGCCTTTGGTCGCGGCAATCAGCAGGTCGCCGACGAGCCCGGCGATTACCGCTGTTCGGGAGGAGTGCTCGGCCATGTCCCTAAAGAGAACCGCCGAGCTCGCGGTATGTGCCGACCCAACCCGCTCAACAATGTTATGATCGGCCGGAATGACCCTCCACGACCTCGGCTACGTGCTCGAGAAGGAAGATCGGACTAGCCCGAGCCCCACTGCGCGATCTGCTCGTGCGTATCGGCGCGCTCGATCGACACCTTCCCGAACTCGACCGAAATGACGCAGGCCGGGCGCTCGCCGTCACCGGCAAGCGTGCAGGCGATCACCCGCCCGTCGGGCAGCGCGACGAGGCGGCCGGTCAGCACCAGGTCGAACTCGCTCGGCGGGTTGCCGTCTTCGATTCGCTTAGTGGCCTGGTACGGCCGGCCGGAACGGCGCATCGTGCGCGGGCCGGTTGCAGTGAAGAATTGTGCGATTCCCACGCTTTGGAGCGGCGATTGCGATGTCGCGGGTTGGCTATTCGCCGACGTTGCCGTTTTGGGCGACTTGCTGCTCCCGTTTTTGTTCGTTCCGGTTTTCTTGCCCCCCGAAGTTGCCGGGGCAGAAGTCTCGTCGTCTTGCGGCGCAGCACTTTCGGGCTTGCGAGGGCAAACGGGCGATAACAGCCACGGCCGCCGAAGCCAAAAGCCCTCGACCGTTTCAAAGGCTTCGCCGGCAAGGGCTTTCACCGGCGCGTCCTTGGGCGAGAGCTCCGGCGTGGCTCGGACCTTCAGAGCGCCGGTTTTCTTGTCATAGGTCCACTCGAACGGCTTGTCGGAGCCTGCCGTCCCGGGGCCATTACAGCCGAAGCGGATTCGGAGCTCGAACTTCTTGTCGGCAAGCCCGTTCTGGAATTCTTCGTCGTGAATGCCCGCCGAAAAGTTGGAGGCCGCGTGCAGGGCCGCAATCAGGAGTTGCTCCCGGCTGAGTGGCGGCGACGGAACCGGTATGGGCAAGCTGGGGCCCACCTGCTGATTGCCAGCACTCGCCGCATTCGAGGCTTGATTCTGTTGGCTTTGCTGACGTTGGCACGCAGAAGCGAGCAAGCAAGCGGCGGCGGCTGCCGCTACGGATGTCCTGCGCATCGTCAGCATTGAAAGGGGGATAGCACAATCACCGGACAAAAAGTCCAGCCAAGCTTGGCCAATCGGAATTTATGGGCGAAGGAGCAGGGCCAGCAACGGCGGGGATTACGTGACCTTTGACCAAATAGCGACGCTGGTTGTCCTCGCGGCGGTTGTGGCCGCGCTGATCTGGGACAAGATAAGGGCCGATATCGTCGCGCTGACCGGTGCGGCATTCCTGCTGATGTTCGGCGTCGTTCGGCCGGTCGAGGTCCAGGGCGCATTCGCGAGCCCGGCGATCATCGCGCTCGCCTCGCTGTTCGTGATTGCTTATGCGATGGAGCTGTCGGGACTCCTCGACGCTGCGATCCGGCTACTCGTGCGACTGTGCGGCAAGATCGGCCGCCTCGGCATCTGGATCACCATCGCGATTGCCGGCGGCGCTTCGGCGTTCTTGAACAACACCCCGATCGTGGTGCTGACGGCGCCGGTGATCCGGGACGTTGCGACGACTCTCAAACAATCGCCGAAGGTCTATCTCATACCGCTTTCGTACGCGGCTGTGCTGGGCGGGACGATGACCTTGATCGGCACCTCGACCAACCTGCTCGTCAACGACATGGCCGCAGTCTCGGGCCAGCCGCGGTTCGGCATTTTCGAAATCACTCCGGTCGGGGTGATCGTTGCAATCGTCGGCGGTCTTTACCTGCTGTTGTTCAGCTCGAAGCTTATCAAGGGCGCGACCGACGGGGCGGAGAATGGGGACGAGGTCGAATTTAGCGCCGAGCCCGGGCTTGCCGGCGCACAGATGGGTTCCGCGCTCGCGTTCGCGAAACATGTGCCGCTTCATCCCTGGCGGGCCATCGCGTCGGCGCTCGTCTTCATCTGCGTCGTTGCGGCCGCCGCCGTTGGAGTGGCGCCCATCGCCGCATGCGCCTTCGCGGGAGCAGTGCTGCTGATCTTGATGGGGGTCATCACCGCCGACGAGGCGTATCATGGCCTCCGGCCGGAAGTGCTCATGCTGATCGCGGGAATGGTCGTTCTCGGCATTGCGCTCGACACGACCGGCCTTGCCGGCTCGGTTTCGACGGCGCTGATCAACTGGGTCACCGGGCTCAGCCCGATGTTCGCGCTCATAATGATCTACGGAATCACCGTCTTTTCCACGGAGATCCTGTCCAATGCCACGGTCGCCGTGCTCTACACTCCGATTGCCGTTTCGCTGGCCGACGCAATGGGAGTCAGCCCGCGTCCGTTCCTGGTTGCCATAATGCTGGGCGGAAGCGCTGCTTTCGCGACGCCGTTCGGCTATCAGACGAATACGATCGTCTATCAGCTCGGCGGCTACAACTATATGGATTTCGTGAAGGTCGGAATCCCGCTGAACCTCATCACCTGGGTCGCCGCAGTGATCGCGATCCGGATATATTTTCCGTTCTAGCGACGCAGTTGAGCCTTCAAATCGCCAATCCCGCGGATTGGGTGGATTTGAAGGCTGGTGCCCAGAAGAGGATCGAGCAAGTCAGGCGGGTTCGAATCTGCCGTGGCCGCTGGATTTTCTCCGGTGTTTTCAGTGGTCGAAGGTTCGAGTCTCAGGAGAGGACTCACACCGGCACGCTCCGTCTCGGGATCATCTCGGGGGAGGCTCTCCGGAGCGTTTCTAGAGTCGTTCTGACGCTCGGCCATGCTTTCCTCCATGATGTGCTGACGGTCTCCAGTGGGGCTCTGAGACGGTCCTAAGCAGCATCGGCCATGGCGGTCTTGATCCGGTGGACGGTGGCGACGCCGACCTTCATTTTCCGGGCCGTCTGGTTGATGCTCGTGCCACCGTCGAGGAGCCTCTGAATCTTCTGCTTCTTGAGGTAATCGAGCGGTGGTCGGCCACCCTTCTTTTGGCTTCGAGCCAAGCCTGCTTTGACCCTCTCGGAGATCATCGCCCGCTCGAACTCGGCGAAGACTCCGAGCATCTGGAACATGGCTCGACCAGATGGCGTGCTCGTATCGATGGCTTGAACGTGGAGGTAGAGATCGACGCCTCGGGCATCGAGTTCGCCGAGCAGGTGGACGAGGTGCTGGAGAGATCGACCGAGCCGACAGACCGACCAGCTTGCGACCATATCGAAGTCCTTCCGGGCGATTCCTTTCATCAGGGCATCGAGCCCCGGTCGCTTGTCCCGGCCCTTGGCTCCGCTGATGCCTTCGTCGGCGAACGTCGCGACGATGTGCCACCCCAGTCGGTCGGCGGCTTGATGGAGATCGCGAAGCTGGTTCTCGACGGTCTGCTTGCCGTCCAAGGTCGAGACCCGGCTGTAGATGGCGACGCGCTTCATGCCGCCGACGATCTCATGGCTAGCGGAATTGGCAATCGGAAAGATCGGCGGCGATAAGTTCAAGAAATGCAGGGGCGGCTCGGATGAATAATGCGGAGCAAGTCCCGGCGCGGGTAGGCAGGTCAGGTCAACATCAAGGAATGACCATGACCTACCTGACCACCATCGACCAATCGACCGTCCACATCCTCCATGCCCGTGCGCAGTATCATCTCTGGGTCGAGCGCCATCGCGCCGGGAATGACCGCTGGTTCACCGTCGAGGAGATCGCCGACTTCTTCGGCGAGCGTCCGCCGCTTATCCCGCTGATCA
Source organism: uncultured Alphaproteobacteria bacterium (assembly GCA_963839145.1). GTDB lineage: Bacteria > Pseudomonadota > Alphaproteobacteria > Sphingomonadales > Sphingomonadaceae > Sphingomicrobium. The sequence goes on along the minus strand of CAWITR010000004.1, from coordinate 182,280 downwards.
TCGCGCTGACGGAGTTGGCGGCGACCGGGAATCTCGAAGGTGACGCCGAAGGCCGCGTCCGCCACATCTGATCATCGCGGACCGGGGCGTCCAAAAACCGTTTTGCGGTCATCTGTCGCCTGTTCCTCATCACCCTGTTTTGCGCCAGATTTTCTTCGGTTCCGGAGCCGCTATCTGGGCAGGCGAAAGGAACGAAAAATGATTTCACCTCAGCCAAAAGACTACCACGGGGACGACCCTGTCGGCGCTGAGTCTGTTCGGGTTCAACTGCTGCTTTGGGAGCGCCGCATCATTCGTCGCGACGATCACTGGTTCGCGCCGCACGAGATTGCCGACGCGCTTGGACTTCCTCGTGACGGCATCCTCCTAGTCGGCGCAATCGACGAAGCGATGGCGTCGCAGGAGATCGAGGAGGACGGTGGGCGATACCGTCACGTGTCATGACGTAGAAAGCTACTGACCGCTCGCGTTCCATTGCATCCTGTTCCGGAACGGCTCGAAAGCGCCAGTCGGAATCCTCAAAATCTGCGGATCATCAGCCACACTGATGAAGGGGTTTGTGGAACGCTGGGCAGGCGATGCTGATAAATAATGCAGACGAGGGAGAAGGTGCGGTATTCTCAATCGTAAGCCGACCTCGGTCGCAACCCACAACTTCCCAAGCGAACGCGCTTGTTGAAACCTTGCCCCGGACGAAGACGGGATGGATGAGGGACGGAAGCCCGACCGGAGGAACGTGGCGAGCAATAAGCCGCTTAGACCCACGTTAGCCCCGCAGGTCACGCGACCAGCTAGGCAGAAGCAAAGGATGCCGTCGATGTCCCGAATGTCGGTGACATCGAGTTGGCAAATTTCATTCAGGCGCATGCCGCTATGGAGCGCAATGAGTGGCACCCAGAACCTTGCATTTTTAGGGAGCAAAGCACCGGGCTCGCTCCAACAGCGCTCACCATCCGCGCAGCCGGTGTAGAGCGGAGCGTTGAACATCAGTCTCATCTGGCTCGGCGAGAATGGATAGCGTTTGTCCCGCCGTGCCACCTCGTCAGGAAGGCGCAACCCTCGGGCGGGATTGCGATTGATGATCTCCTCTCCGACGGCCCAATTCAGAAACGTGCTGAAATTGCCAAGATAGGCGTTGGCGTTAGCCGTGCTGATGCGCTGGAGAGCGGGGTCCGACCGCGCGCGCTCCGCTGCGGCGCGCGGGCTCAGACTTGGGAACAGCTTCGCCGAGTTGCGGGGGAGAAACCGTAGGACGTTCACCAGTTCGCGCACGTGCTGTCGGTTCAATTGGTGGATGAGGCGGTCGGAACCCAGCGTCCGCACAACGAGGTCGCGCGTCGTTTCGTAAGCCTGTCGGGTGGACGCCGACCACGAGTGAGTGGGATCGTCAAGGTAGCGGGAATAGGCGTCGCCAAGGCGTAGCGGAGCGATCTCGCTGCGGAGGGCGTTGTCCGAGACGTGGCCAATGGTCGCCGCGCGCGGCAGATTGTCGAAGAACGGTCGGATCAGCGTCGTATCGACGGACAGCCCGTGTCCGTTTCGCGCAATCTCGATGCGGAGTTCGACCTCCGCAATTACTGCCGGGAGGCGGCGCATCGCGGTTCGCCGACTGTCGGTTCTCAGTGAGCGCCAGACTTCAAGCCGTCCGGTGAGCCGCTGAACCTCAATGGGGAGCGTCCTTCGATAATAGAACCGACCCGCGCGGACGAACACGCCACGAGGTAAATCCCGTAGCAGAATCCCGTAGCAGTCGGCTGAGTGGTTTCTGGCGGTTTTCGTGAGATTCCGCTGCTCTACAGTTGCTCGAAACCGTAGCAGATTCCCGTAGCACGGACGCTTGGGAGACCGTCCCGAAGACAATTTCCCAAGCGTTTCAGTGCCATCCGAGGCGATGGTGCCCAGAAGAGGACTCGAACCTCCACGCCCTTGCGAGCGCCAGCACCTGAAGCTGGTGCGTCTACCAATTCCGCCACCTGGGCACGAACATCGGTTGTGGGTGGTAGGGCGCGCCATGTGGAGCCGTGCCGCGGCCTTGTCAACCGACGCTAAACGCCCTCGGAACGCCGCCTTGCGACCCTCGTTGTTTGGGCAAAGCGAAGGAGCAGAAAATGGACCGCCCCGAACAGGACAAGCACGACGTCCGAGAGAAGGACCTCGACAACGAGCGCCCGGGATTCACGCCCGCTGGCCGCCGCGAGGAAGATGCCGAAACTGAACCCTCGACCCGCGATCTCGACCAACCGAGCGCGCTCGGGGGAGAGGTTTCGACGCGTTCGAAGGTCAAGCAGAGCGACTAGTCGGCGTCGCCGCTTGAATCGGCTGCCGCAGGCGTTAGTGGCAAGTCGATGATCAACCCCGACAGTCGCATCGTAACGGTTTTCGGAGGCGGCGGATTCATCGGCCGCTACGTTTGCGAACAGCTGTTCAAGCACGAGGTGCGGGTGCGGGTCGCTTGCCGGCACCCCCGATCGGCCTATTTCCTCCAGCCTCTGGCGACGGTCGGCCAGCTCGGTTTCAACCGCTGCGACATCACCGATCCCGGCGCGGTACGAACCGCGGTCGAGAACTCCACCGCCGTCATCAACCTCGTCGGGACGTTCAGCGGGTCGCTTCACGCAACCCATGTCGAAGGCGCGAAGATCGTCGCCGAAGCGGCACGGGAGGCTGGTGCGAGCTCGCTCATTCACATGTCGGCGATTGGCGCCGATGTGAAGTCCGAATCGGTCTATGGCCGGACCAAGGGAGAGGGTGAGGCGGCGGTTCGCGCCGCTTTCGCCAAGTCGACGGTTTTCCGTCCGTCGATCGTTTTCGGGCCGGAGGACGACCTAACCAACCGCCTCGCCGCAATGTCCCGGCTCCCGGTCCTCCCCGTGGTTGCCGCCAATCGCCGTTTCAGGCCGGTCTATGTGAAAGACCTCGCCAAGGCGATTGTCATGGCCGCCCTCGACCCGCGCACCTACGGCGGCAAGACCTATGAAATCGGCGGGCCGCAGGTGATGACGATGGAAGACATTTACGCCGTGTGCGCGCGCTCGGCAGGCCGCGAGCCGGACCTTCTCGATCTTCCCAACTTCGCGTCGGCGTTCCTGTCCTGGTTTGGCTTCCTTCCCGGCGCGCCGCTCACTCGCGACCAGTGGAAAATGCTCCAGCGAGATAATTTGCCGGCCAGCAAATCGGCGGGACTCGAAGCGTTCGGAATCGAACCGACGGCGCTCGGCTCGGTCGCTCCGCAGTGGCTGGGCCGTTTCCGCGAGGGCGGGCGCTGGACGGCGCGCGCGGTCAAGCAGGCCGCCTAGTGCCGCTTCTTCTGATCGCGATCATCCTCGGCATCGTCGAGGGAGTGACCGAGTTCCTTCCCGTTTCCTCCACCGGACACCTGATCCTGGCGACCGAGCTGCTGGGTTTCGATGCGGCGAAATGGTCCGCGTTCAACGTCATCATCCAGTTGGGCGCGATCCTCGCGATCGTCGTCCTCTATTGGCGCACCTTCTGGGCGGTTCTGGAAGGAATGGTGCAGGGCAACAGCCTGTCGTGGAAGTTCGTCCGAAACGTGCTGATTGGCTTCCTGCCGTCGGCGATCCTCGGGTTCGTGCTGATCAACTATATCGAGGCACTACTCGGCGACCCGAAACTGGTCGCTGTGACATTGATCCTCGGCGGCATCGCCATTCTCGTAATCGAGCGGACGATGAAGCGCGCCGACATCGTCGGAGTTGCCGAAATGCCGCTCGGCACCGCAATCGGAATCGGAATCGCCCAGTGCCTGGCGATGGTTCCAGGCGTGAGCCGATCGGGTGCGACGATCATGGGCGCGCTGTCGCTGGGCGTAGAGCGGCGCACCGCGGCCGAGTTCAGCTTTTTTCTAGCTATCCCGACGATGGTAGGAGCGACCACGCTCGAATTCCTCAAGCACCGGCAGGACATCCTTGCCGGCGCTCACGGAGTCGGTTTCGGAGCGGTCGCGGTGGGCTTCGTCGTCAGCTTCGTGGTCGCGATCGTCGTTGTCCGGGCATTCGTCCACTACATCTCGCGGCACGATTTCGCGCCGTTCGCATGGTACCGGATCGTGGTCGGTGCGGCGGCTCTCGTCTGGCTTCTAGCGCGCTGATCCGATGGCGCCGCGGGTGGTGATGCACTCGCCGGCGGAAGCGCTGGCCGGATGCAGACCAGCCGCGGCGGCACCTACGCCGTCAGTTGGTACTGCTTGAGAAGGTCGTAGAGCGTCGGACGGCTGATCCCGAGAAGCTTTGCAGCGCCCGAGATATTGTTGTCGGTTCGGCTCAGCGCCTGTCGAATGACCTTTCGATCGGCGATCTCGCGGGCCGCTCGCAAGTTTATGGGCAGGTTATCGCCATTCTCCCGCCCCGGAAGATCGAGGTCGGCTGCGGTCACCATCTTGCCGTCGGCCATGATGATCGCGCGCTTTATCCGATTCTCCAGCTCCCGGACATTCCCAGGCCAGGCGTAGCCGTCGATTGCTGCAATGGCGTCGGGCGACAGCCCCTGAACCTGGGGGTTCATCTCGCGAGCGAAGCGGTTGGCGAAGTGCCGTGCGAGCAGGACCGAATCGCCGTTGCGCTGGCTCAGCGACGGGATCTTCACCACCACTTCCGCCAAGCGGTAATAGAGGTCCTCGCGGAATCGTCCGTCGGCGATCATCGCCTCGAGATCCTGGTGAGTGGCGCAAACGATGCGTGTGTCGACGTCGATTCCCTCGCGCCCGCCGATCCGCTCGATGGTCCGCTCCTGAAGGAATCGCAGCAGCTTCACCTGTAGCGGAAGTGGAATGTCGCCAACTTCGTCGAGAAACAGAGTCCCGCCCTCTGCCAGCTCGATTTTGCCGACGTTCGATTTGACCGCGCCGGTAAATGCTCCGCGCTCATAGCCGAAGAGCTCCGCCTCAAGCAGGTTTTCGGGGATTGCAGCGCAGTTGATGGCGACGAACGGCCCCGAAGCACGGCCGCTCTGCTCGTGAACGGCACGCGCGAGCAGCTCCTTCCCCGTGCCGCTGGCGCCGAGCAGCATCACCGACACGTTTGTCGAGGCCACTCGTTCGATGGTTCGCGCCACCTTCAGCATTTCGGGCGAAGCGGTGATCATCGCGCCGAGGACGGTGGAACCGCCGGACTGCTCGAGGCGGCGGTTCTCCTCCTCGATTCCGTGGAGGTGGAAAGCGCGGGCGACGATCAGCCCCAGTTCGTCGATATCGACGGGCTTGCGATAGAAGTCATAGGCCCCGAGCGCGATCGCCTTTATCGCGCTCTCCCGCGCGCCGTGACCGGACGCTACCACGACTTTCGTGTCGGGCTTGATGGCCAGGATCTCCTGGAGCGTCAGGAAACCCTCCGCGGTGCCGTCTGGATCGGGCGGAAGGCCGAGATCGAGAGTCACGACTGCCGGCTCGTGCAGCCGAAGCGCCTCGATGGCGCTTGCGCGATCCGAGGCGACGACCACTCGGTAGCCGTCGTAGGCCCATTTCAACTGGCGCTGCAGCCCTTCGTCATCTTCGACGACGAGCAGGACCGGGAGGTTTGTTTCATTGGTCATGCGATTTTCCGCTGCTCGGCGGCGGGAGCGGCCGCGGCCGAAAGGTGGATGGTGAACTGGCTACCCTCGCCGGGGCGGCTGTCGACGGAAATTCGCCCGCCCATTGCTGTGATGAGCGAGTGGGCTTCGAAGGCTCCGATCCCGAAGCCTGTCGCCTTCGTCGACACGAATGGCTGAAAGAGACGGTTTCGGATGAAGTCGGCGTCCATGCCCGGGCCGCGGTCGGATATCGCGATTGCGATTTCGTCGGCGTGGCGGTCGATCCTGACCGTCACCGGCTTGTCGGGTGGGCTCGCGTCGACAGCATTTTGCAACAGGTGGCCGAGAGCCTGCTCCAGGGCCGGCCCGTCAACTGCTGCCCATTCGCAGCTGTCCCCGAGCAGGCGAACCTCGCGCTGGCTACGCCGCGCGGCGACTGCGGCGGTGATGATGTCGCGCAGCGGTTGCGGCTGGATCTTTTCCGATTGCGCCGCTGCTCGCGGGGAAAGCCGCGCAAGCAGGTCGTTCATTTTTCCGACCGAGCTTTTCAGGGTCGCGATCATGTCGGCGCGGAACTCGGCATTTTCGGCGTGCCGCTCGGCGTTGCGCGACAGCAGCGAGAGCTGGCTCACCAAATTCTTTATGTCGTGAAGGATGAACGCGAATCGGCGGTTGAATTCCTCGAACCGCCGAGCGTTAGACAGCGCGCGCTGCCCCTGTGCCTCGGCAATCGAGCTCGCGGCTTGTTGCCCGGCTGTTCGGAGCAGGTCGAAATCTTCCCAGTCGAGGCTTCGCCGGTATTCCGGCGCACCGAGAACAACCAGGCCTACCGCCTTGTCCTTATGGATTAGCGGCACCCCGATCCAGGCATCCGGCTGTTCGACGATCCACTGGGGAACGGCAGTACCGTCCGGCCCGGTCCGGTCCCGCCGGATTGCGTCGAATTCGAGGATTCGGCCACTCTCGGCGAGGAAGGTCCAGAATTGGCGCGCGGAATCCAGGCCGCCGTCCGCGGTCGCGATCCCGCTCCAGTTCCAGGCGGCGCCGGTGACGAACGCCCCGGAGCTTTCGGCTTCGACAAGCAGGCCGCCCGGTGCGTCCAGGATGTCGGCAAAGGCCTTGATGACTCGCTCACCGAGCGGCCGGGCCTCAGCTCCCGATCCGCCAAGCGTTTCGGTGAAGCGGAGCCATTCGGTGCGATAGTCGTAGCGGTGCTCGAACAGATGCTTGGCGAGCTTCACCTTGGCCCAGCTGCGTGCGCGCGGACTTGGCACCAGCACCATCGCCGTCCCGACCAGCAGCGCCAGGAGCGCCGTCGAAAGCGCTCGAAGCCACCCGTCTCCGGAGCCCTGTAGCGCCGTCGTAACGATAGCCATGACGGCGAAATAGCCACAGATTGCGAGCAGCGAGAGCGACTGGAACGTGGCCGCCCTGGACAGCTTGATCCGCCAGTCGTCTTCGCGCCGGGCGGCGAGCGCAAACAGCGGCGCCGCCAGGCTGAGAGCAAGGCCCCGCCAGTCGCCCAGTCCGACCGCTGCAGAGCGGTCCAGATAGGCGATTGTGTAATAATTGAGGTCGTAGGCCCAGCACAGCGCCAGAGCCAGCATCGCGAAGCGAATGTTCGACCGGCTTGATGGCGCCGCCTGTCCGTAGAGATTGTGAACTAGGACCAGCGACCCGGCGGCTGCCGTCATCCTGAGAATGAGCGCGGTCTGGGCGAGCGCAGCGTTCGGGGAGAGTAGGAGAACGGTAGTGGCGATGAACTGCAGGCCGAGCGCGGCCGACACCGCGCCGTAAACCATTTTGACGCCTTGCTCGCGGTGCTCGCTGCTCGATGCGTAGAGACTGTAGAGAAGCCCCACCCAGACGAGGTTGCGGGCGGTTTCGGCATAGCTCGCAAGCGCTCCGCCCGGTTCGATAGCTTCGAGCCAGGCCCAGCAGGCAGTCAGCGCCAAAGCCCCGAGCAACAGCCGATGCCCCGGCTGGCGAGCGCCCGCGGCGAGGCGCCAGACGAGCAGCAAGGCGAAGAGGCTCGCGGCGAGCGCGTGCGACCAAAAGGAGATCACCCCCGACATGGCCCTCGGTGTCGCTAAACTTTACAAACAAGTGGTGAATGGCCCGTCAATTTAGCTATTGCGGCGGTGCTGATCGTGACGGCTTAACCGCGTAAACGCCGGAATGCCCTCGCCGCGCGCCGGACCGGCTTCCTTCGAATGACAGCTCGGTTACTGTCGTTGCCAAGGAGTATGCGATGGGTTGGGCAATTGGTCGGACGGCGGTGGTAGCCGATCCCGAAGCGGCGCGGCGAAAGGCGCTCGAGAAGTTACAGGGGCTTGTGGATCTCGACGATCCGGAAAGCCTGGTGGTGCCGATTCTGATCGACGCCATTCTGATGGTCGAATCCTATCGCGGAGCTCGCCACCAGATCACCCGGCTTGCCGAGTTGACCGAAGACGTCGACGCACTTCTTCGCGAGCTTACGATTATCGAAAAGTCCGCCGCCTGGGCAGCGGAGTAGCTTCGGCGCCGCTACGGTGCGGGAACCAGCTCCATCACGTCCACGGTGGATTCGAAATGAGGCTTCGGCATCACCAGCCGCCACCGTTCCGGCCCGATTCGCTCCAGGAAACCGGCGACGTCACGATCCGGGTCGACTCCATATTGCATGGCGCGCCTCTCGTCCGGGAGCATCAGCGTTCCGAGGAAAACCTCCCGAAGCTGGTCGTTCGGGAAGACCAATCCGACCTGCCGCTGCGAGCCAGTGAGCTTTGCGAAGCTCTGCAACTTCCCGTGCTGCGCCACTCGGCAGGTGAAGGCGGGATAGGCGACATAGTCGAGCATATCCGCCGATTGTGCTCCGAGCTTGATCACCCGGCAGCGGTAAAGCCCATCGGGAATCGCTCCGCCGATAGCGGCGTCGGGATCGAGCAGCCGCCCTTCGCTGGCAATCTCGTCGCCGTGGCCGCTAGAGCGAGCGGCTGCCAGTCCGGAGACGAACGCATCGCGCCAATCGCGCAGGCGTGCGCGGTCGTCGTCGGTCGCGACAGAATGCCAGTCGGTCGCCGGCGTTTGAACCACTTCCGTGCTCGGGCGGAACATGGAGCAGCCGCTGCACGCGACCATCAACGTCAATAGCGCGGTCCGCATCGACTGAAGCCTATGCGGCAGTCCAGCCTCCGTCCATGCTGATGTTTGCACCGGTGATCGACGAGGCATCGTCGCGGCACAGGAAGACGGCGAGCGCGGCGACCTGCTCGGGAGTGACGAACCTCTTCGTCGGCTGTGCGGCGAGGAGAACGTCGTTCATGACCTGCTCGCGAGTAAGCCCGCGCGACTTCATCGTGTCGGGAATCTGCTTCTCGACCAGCGGGGTCCAGACATAGCCCGGCGAAATGCAATTGACCGTGACTCCGTCCCGAGCCGCCTCCAAGGCCACTGTCTTCGTGAAACCCGCCACACCGTGCTTGGCGGCGACATAAGCGGACTTGTTGGGGCTGGCGACGAGGCTGTGCGCGCTTGCGGTGTTGATGACTCGGCCCCAGCCCTTTTTCTTCATGGCCGGGATCGCCTGGCGGGTGGTGTGGAAGACGGCCGACAGGTTGATTGCGATGATCGCGTCCCATTTTTCCGGCGGGAAGCTCTCGACCGGAGAGACGTGCTGGATTCCGGCGTTGTTGACGAGGACGTCGGGACCGCCGAGTTCGTCCGCGCATCGCTTCATCATCGCCTGGATGGCGGGTGGGTCGGACATGTCGGCGCCGTCGTGAATCGCCCCAAGTTCGTCACTGAGTTTATCGATCTCGGCCGGATCTCCGAAGCCGTTGATCATCAACTTCGCCCCTTCCGCAGCGAAGGCGCGGGCGATGGCAAGCCCGATCCCCGACGTCGATCCGGTGACCAGCGCGACTTTTCCTTGCAGAATCATGCAGGCTCCTTTCGCTTCGCTAGTCGCTGTAGTGACAGCCGATTGCAACTGCTTCGCATCGTCGCGCATTGGGCTGTGATGGAGGAAGTCGATGCGGTTCGGTAATGAACGTGAAAGCGGCAATTATGTCGACGAGACCGGGCAAAGATTCGGTCGGGGCTTGGGCGGGGGCGGAAATGCGCTCGGCTGCCTGATCCCGCTGGTGATGAGCCGGTTCGGGATCGGCGGAGTTGTCGTTCTCGTAATCGGATATTTCATCCTCAATTCGCTCGGCGGACTAGGCGCCCTCGGCGGCGGAGGAACGGTTGAACAACCGGCCGCGCAGCAGGCGTCGCAGGGCGGCGCAAGCAAGCTCGACCCGAACATCAAACATTTCACTTTGCAGGTGCTGGCGTCGACGGAGGACGTCTGGTCGAAGCTGCTGCCCGAAGAGGGGGCGCAATATCGCCCGACGACTCTCGTCTATTACTCGCAATATGCGCCGTCGGGCTGCGGGTCCGCCCAATCGGCGATGGGCCCATTTTACTGTCCCAGCGACAACAAGATCTATCTCGATACCGACTTCTTCAACGAGCTGGCGACACGCTTTCAGGCACCCGGCGACTTCGCCATGGCCTATGTCATCGCCCACGAGGTCGGCCATCATGTGCAGGACCTGCTCGGCACGCTCGGAAAGGCGCAGAACGCGCAATCGGCGGTCGGGCGTGTGCAGGGAAACAAGATCCAGGTCGGAATTGAGCTTCAGGCCGACTGTTATGCCGGAGTGTGGGCCGCCAACGCCCGGACGCCGGACGGCCAACCGGTGATGCAGCAGGGCGACTTCGAGGAAGGCATGCGCGCCGCCGAAGCCATCGGCGACGACACCCTCCAGAAGGAAAGCCAAGGCTATGTCGTCCCGGACAGCTTCACCCACGGAACCTCGGCCGAGCGTATGGCGGCGCTCCGCAAGGGCTTTACCACCGGCGATCCCGCCGCCTGCGCGATCTCCTGAAGCTGCGGACCCGCGTTAGCTGCTCAGACCTTGACCAGCATCTTGCCGGTGTTGGCGCCGGTGAAGAGGCCGAGAAAAGCGTCTACCGACTTGTTCAGGCCTTCGTACACAGTCTCGTGCGGCTTGACCTTCCCGCTTGCGATCCATTCTCCCATGTCGCGATAGAATTCGTCGAGCCGCGACACATAGTCGCCGTAGAGGAAGCCCTTCATCGTCACCCGCATCGCAATCATCCGGATGATGTAGCGGAAGCGCTGCGGTTCGCGGCTGTTGTAGCCCGAGATCATTCCGCACAGTGCGAATCGCGCGTGGAGCCTCGCCCGGGCGAAGGCGGCATCGAGATGAGCGCCGCCGACATTGTCGAAATAGACGTCGATGCCGTTGGGCGCCGCTTCGCCGAGCGACTTGATGATCGGTCCGGCGCGGTAATCGATGGCGGCGTCCGCGCCGAGCGACCGGACAAAGTCGCATTTGTCCTTTCCGCCGGCCGAGCCAATCACCGTCATCCCCTTGGCCTTGGCGATCTGCACGACTGCGGACCCGACGGCTCCCGCCGCGGCTGACACGAAGACGATGTCACCCGCCTTCGCCGAGGCGGCGTCCAGAAGTCCGAAATAAGCGGTCGCGCCGGGCATTCCGAGGACGCTGAGGAAGTTTTCCGCCGGGGCCTTCAGCTTGGGCAGCTTCGTCAGCGCCTTTGCCGGAAGAACGGCTTCGTCGCGCCAGCCGGCCATGTGAAGCACCAGGTCGCCGGCGTCGAAGCCGTCGGCTTTCGATTCGACCACCTCTCCGACGGCGCCGCCTTCCATTGGCGCGTCGAGCTGAAACGGCGGAATATAGGACTTCGATTCATTCATTCGCCCGCGCATGTAAGGGTCGACCGACAGCCACAGGTTGCGCACGTGGACCGAACCGTCCTCCAGCTGTGGAAGGTCGAACTCCCGAAGCGCAAAATTATCGTTCGTCGGAACGCCCTCGGGGCGGCTCACCAGATGCCATGCCTTGGCCATGCTTCAATCTCCCTTGTCCAGGGCGCCCGGATAGTCGGGCGAGCGGGCAAGCGAAAGGCCCGGCGACTGGTGACGCCGGGCCTTCCTGCTGAGCCGTTTCGGCTCGCTAGGGCGTGTCCGCCTTAGCGCTCGTAAGTGCCGGAGAAGCTCCGGTTGAGGTTCGTCTCATCGTCGTTGTCGCGTCCGAAGAATCCGCGGTTGTCCGAATCCTCCCAACGGCTCCGCGCCTCGTCGGCGGGGATGTCGAGGCGCACCTGGTCGCCTTCGACCGTTTCGATCATCGAACAGTCGATCGCGTGGTGCCGGTTATCTGGCGAATCGGACCTCGTGAGGACGATATGATCGCCCTTTACGCGATCGACTTTGCCGATGCTTTCGCCGTCGCTTCCTACCACGTCCATATGCTCGCGGATGTCGTTGAGCTGCTGGCGCTTGCTCATTCGGTTCTGCCGCCACGTGCCGAAATCATTCTCGAAGCGGTCCTGCCGCTCGCGGCAATAATGGTCATAGTCGCGGTCGAGCTCGTCGAGCTGGCGTTGACGCCAGGCGTGATAGTGTCGGTCGTTGTCGCGGGTCGATCCGGCGTAGGTGGTGTTGCGATAGTCGTCGCGGTCCCACTCGCTCTGCGGACGATCCTGCCCGCGGTCGTTGCCGTGGCCGAACCTGCCGCCATAGCCGCCGCTGCCGTAGCTTTCGCCGGCGCCGTAAGTGTAGCCGGAGCCGCTGCTGTAGCCGCCGCCTTCGCTGTAGCCGGGGCGGTAATCGGACACCGACGGCCCATAGCCATAGCCGCGAGGTGCGAAATCGTGCCGTTCGCCGCGATAGCCCCGCTGCGAATAATCGCGGTCAGAGCCCTGGTAACCCGAACGATAGTCGCGGTCGCTCGAAGTCCAGTTCATCGGCTGGTAGCCGGCCCTGTCGCGGTCCCGGTCCCGCCACCGGTTGCGGCTGGAAGCGCGATAGCCGGAGCGGTCGCGGTCATAATCGCGCCCGTACCCACGGTCGTAGTCTCGGTTCTGGCCCCATCCGTAATCGCGATTCCAGCCGCGGTCGCGGTCCATTCGCTCGTCCTCGCGGCGGCGCCGTTCGGCTTCGTCGTCTCCGAACCAAGAGGCGATTTCGTCGCCTGCGCGCTCGAAAAAGCCGCGGTCGTGGTCTCGGTCGCCGCGGTCGTAATCGGGATTTGAATCGCGTCTTGAGTCGTACCGGTCGTAGGCCATTTGCAGTCTCCTCCGTGGAAATTTCGTGAGCTCCGGGCGAACCCCGGGCGTTGTGTTGAAAAACGATTGGAGGGAGTTCGCCGTTCCGGCTTTATGCCCTGATTTGCGGGAATATTCGGCAAGTCGCGCGAAGGTTGCGGCGAGCGATTGCACGGGGAGGAAAGCACGGCTAAGGAGCCGCTTCCGAAGCGCGGGCGACCCCCGCACTTTCCTGCCAGGCTGGCGGCGCGGGGCTGTAGCTCAGATGGGAGAGCGCTGCAATCGCACTGCAGAGGTCGGGGGTTCGATTCCCCCCAGCTCCACCAGCCTTGGGCCCGCGATTGCGGGCGATCCCGACCGTTGCCGGTTTTGGGTCTGGGTCCTAGGTTTCAAACACCGAATCGGCACCGAGGACTCGAATTGACCCGTAAATTCATGCTTTGGCGCGCCGGCATCCTTGCTGTCGCGAGCAGCATCGCAATCGCCTCAGCCCCGGCTGGTGCAGCGCCCCTTTTGGAAAGGCCCGGCGTCTGGGCGCAGGACTATACGGGCCGGAAGGCCGACCCGGCGGTTCGCTTCGGGACTTTGCCGAACGGGCTGCGCTACGCAATCATGCACAATGAGACGCCGAAGGATGGCGTGTCGATGCGGTTGCGGATCGGATCCGGCTCGCTTCAGGAGCGCGACGACGAACAGGGTCTTGCCCATTTCCTCGAGCACATGGCCTTTCGCGGCAGCCAGAATATCGCCGACGGCGAAGTGGTCCACATGCTTCAGCGGCAGGGACTGAAGTTCGGTGCCGACACGAACGCCTTCACTGCCCAGGACGAGACGGTGTTCATGTTCAACTTCCCGAAGGCGGATGCGACCGCCCTCGACACCGGCCTGACGCTGTTCCGGGAAATAGCCAGCCGGCTGAAGCTCGCACCGGCGGCAATCGACGCCGAACGCGGAGTCATCCTTTCCGAGGAGCGGCTCCGCGACACTCCGACATATCGGATGACGAAGGCGGAGGTGGACACCGCTTTCCAGGGAACGCGCCTGGTAAACCGCTGGCCCATTGGCAAGGTCGACGTCATCAAGACTGCCGGGCACGACCGGTTGGAGCGCTACTATCGCGCCAATTACAGGCCGGACAACGCCACAATCGTCGTCGTCGGCAATATCGATCCCGCCGAGGTCGAAAAGCAGATCGTCAGCCGCTTTTCCGACTGGAAGCCGCAAGGAACGCCCGAGGCAATCGCGCTCGGCGCTCCTACCGGCAAGGACAAGATCGGCGAAATGGTCTCCCCCGGCGTCCCTGACCAAGTGACTCTCGATTGGGTCGGGCCGGCCGATCGCCGCGCCGAAACCGCAGCGGTCGATCGAGAAATGCTGCTTAAGGACGTGGCTCTGACGGTCCTCAACCAGCGGCTCGCCGACCGCGCTTTGAAGCCAGGAAGCCCGTTCGTTTCGGCGCAGGCTTTCGAGACCCGATCGCTGCTTCATTCCGGAGCGCTCACGTCGATCGGAATTACCACCACTCCCGAGCAATGGCAGGCGGCGCTCGATGCGGTCAGCACCGAGCAGCGGCTCTTGCTTCGCGACGGAGTTCGGCCGGGCGAACTGAACCGGGCGGTGGCGACCCTGAAGACGCAGTTTCAGAACGCGGTCCAGACCGCTCCGACGCGCAAGTCGGCGGCGATTGCCGACGCGATCGTCTCGACTGCAAACGATGAGGAGCTGTACACCAGCCCGGCGCAGGACCTGGCGTTTGCGACCCCGGTGTTGGCCAACGTTACGCCAGCAGAAGTGAACGCCGCGATGAAGGCGCTTTTTGCCGATCACGGGCCCATCCTGTTTCGCTCCGCCGAAACGGATGCGGCCGGAGACGCCAAGCTCGCTTCGGCGCTGTCGTCCGCTTACTCGCGACCGCTCGGCGCGGCGGCCAAGGAAGCAGCGATCACCTGGCCCTATGACAGCTTCGGAAAACCGGGCGCGGTGATTTCCAAGACAGTGGATTCAAGACTTGGGACCACGCTCGTCACCTTCGCCAACGGCACTCGACTGCTCGTCAAGCCGACCGACTTCGAAAAGGGCAAGATCGCTGTCGGGGTGCTTGTCGGAAACGGTCGTGCCGGGGTCAATCCCGCTGCCGCCCACGCCTTGTGGGAGAGCCAGCTGTTTCCGTTGGCGGGAACGGCGAAGCTTCCGCTCGGAGACATCACGCAATGGGCGGAAGAACATGACAAGGTTCTTTCGATCGCCCTCGAACCGGGCAATCGCGAGTTCGTCCTCACCGGCTCGACCCGCCCGGCCGATCTGCCGACCCAAATGCAGTTGCTTGACGCCTATGCGCGCGACCCGGGGTTCCGCCCCGAAGCTTTCGAGAAGGCGAAAGCGGTGGCGCCGATGTTCGCCGGGCAGATCGCCGGCAATGCCGGAGCGGTCTATTCGCGCGGCGTCCAGGAGCTGATGGTCGGGCATGATCCGCGGTTCGAAAAGCTGCCGAGCGCTTCCGACCTCGCCAAGGTCGCACCCGACGACCTTCCGCAGCTGCTGAAGCAACCGCTGGCCAGCCAGGCCGACGTGATCATGGTCGGGGATGTTACCGTCGACGAGGCGATCGAAGCGACCGCGGCGACTTTCGCTGCAGGGCCCGGCGGCCGTCCGGCCGCTCCGGCGGCGGCCGCTGTTTCAATGGCGCAGGGGCGAGCGAAGCCCTATGTCTTCGAGCATTCCGGAAGGCTCGATCAGGCGTTCTACGGCGAATACTTCCAGCTTCCCGACTATTTCGCCGATCCCAGGACGAGCGCGGTCGCCGACGTTGCCTCCGCCATCCTTTCGAGCCGGCTCGTCGACACCGTCCGCGAGAAGCTTGGAATCACCTATTCGCCACAAGTGAATGCGCTCACGTCCGTCGATCTTCCGGGCGAGGGCTATTTCGGAGTGACGCTCGAAACGCCGCCGGCGAACTTCGACAAGTTCCACGCCATGCTTGCCGATCAAATCGCCGATCTCGCTTCCAAGCCGGTTAGTGCAGACGAGCTCGAACGGGCCAAGCAACCGTTGATTGAATCGGAGCGCAAGAGGCGCGAAACAAACAAGTTTTGGCTCGGCAAGCTCACTCAGCTGATGCGCGATCCGAGGGTGGAGGGCGAAGTGCTGAGCACCATCGACCGCTTGTCTGCAGTCACTGCAGCGGACGTTCAGGCGCTGGTCGCGAAGCGCCTTGCAGGTCAGCAGCCGGTGGTCGTAATCGCCAAGGCCAAATCGGCCGCGCCGCAACCGGCGAACTAGCGGCAGTGCCGAGCTGAGGCGCCGCCGATGACATTCGCGGGGGTTGAGCTCGGCGGCACCAAATGCGTCGCGATCCTTGCTCGCGGGCCGGACGAGATCCTTGCGCGCGAGATCATCGCGACGGGGTCGCCTCAGGACACTCTGCCCGAAATCGAACGAATGCTCCTCAATTGGAGAGACGGCCACGGGTTCGAAGCGCTCGGGGTCGCCAGTTTCGGGCCGGTCGATCTCGACCCCCGTTCGCCCGCGTGGGGCCGAGTTCTCGCGACGCCGAAGCCCGGCTGGCAGAATACGGATATCGGACAAAGGCTGAGGTCCGCGCTCGGCGTGCCGGTGGCCGTCGACACGGATGTGAACGGAGCCGCGCTCGCCGAGATGCGCTGGGGAAGCGCGCGCGGGGTCGCCGACTTTGCTTACATCACCGTCGGGACCGGGGTGGGCGTCGGGCTCATAGTCGATGGGAAGCCGACGCGCGGCTTCGGCCATTGCGAGCTTGGCCACATCCGCGTCGCGCGACTTGCCGGCGACGATTGGCCGGGATCTTGCCCGTATCACGGCGACTGCGTTGAGGGCCTGGCGTCCGGCTCGTCGCTTGAGTCGCGGTTCGGCGACGAAACCGCAAGCCTCGACGACAATCACCCGGTCTGGAACTCGGTCGCATGGACCCTCGCTCAGCTGTGCCAAGCCATCGTCTGCGCCGCCGCGCCGCGGCGAATTGCGATCGGAGGCGGAGTCGTCGAACAGCGGCCATACTTGCTCGACCGGATTCAGTCGATGCTGGTCGACAGCCTGACCGGCTTCATCGACTTGCCGCGCCCGGATTATGTCTGCCCGCCCGAGCTGGGACGCGATGCAGGTCCGCTTGGCGCGATCGCACTGGCGATGACGGCGAGCTAACCGGCCTCAGCGGAGCTCCTCGAGCGCCGACGCCGAGGCGGTTCAAGGCTTCCTCGAAATAGTCTGTCGAGTAGCCGAAACCGATTCGGAAACGGTCGGGCACTTCGAACCAGCGGCCAGGGACGACCGAGGTTTCAAAACGTTTGCGAAGACAGGCGTCGAGCCGCTGGGTGTCGCCGCCAGTCCAGCGGGGAAAGGCGGTGGTCCCCTGTTCGGCCGGCATGCAGTCGAGATCGTCGCGGCTAGAGACGAAATCGTTGAACAGGCCGCGGTTGCGCTCGAGTATTGCCGGCGTGTCGCCAGATACCGTGCCGAGATGGTCGAATGCGATACAGGCGAGCCGCTCTGCCGCGTGCGCCTGGTTCACTCCGAACAGGTCGTTCACCCGCCACATTCGTTCGGCAAGCTCCCGCTCGGCGAGGATCCAGCCGCAGCGGAATCCGCTCAGGCCATAGACTTTGGTGAGGCTGTTCGTGGCGACGAACTCGGGGCCGAGGTGGAAAGCGCTTCGCTGCGGCGGAACCGCGGAGTCGAGATAAACTTCATCGACGAGAATGCGTGCACCGGCTCGGCTCGCGATTTCGCGCAGTTGGAGCAATTCCGACTCTTCGGCCAGCGCGCTGCTTGGGTTGTGCAGATTGGTGATGACGATCAGCCGAGTGCGCTCGCTCATTGCCGCCTCGACCCGGTCCGGATCGATTCGCCAGCCGTCCTCAACCCTGCGGTCGAAGCGCCTCACTCCCGCGCCGAGGAAGCTCACAGCGGCAAGAAGGGGATCATAAGCCGGGTGCTCGACAACCACTTCGTCGCCGGGCTCGATGAGCGCAGCCATGGCGACGAAATTGGCCATTGATGTGCCGTCGGCGCTGACGACCTGATCGGGAACGGCTCCATAGCGGCTGGCGATCCGCTCACGGAGCGGGGCGTATCGCGGATGGCTGGCTCCATCGAGATCGAGGTCGGCAATCGAGATGGGCAGGGAGTCCATTCGGAAGTGCGGTACTTCGCTTCCCGTCAGCGAATAGCGCACGGGCGAGTTGAACTTGGCCCAATGCATATAGCCGGACTGCATTGCCCTCATTGTGCAGCCCCCCGCTTCCTCGATCGCCAGAACAGGTAGGCGGGAACTCCAGCCGCCAGGATGCCATAGCCGATTAGGCTGTTGACCGGCGCATTCCACACTGTCGCGACCACCACCAGCGCGCAGGAGCCAACGAAGACGATTGTCGTGAACGGGTGACCTGGCACCACTCGCTTTTCCGAGGCGCTGCTTCGGCGGCGGAAAATGAAGACCGCCGCACCGGTGAGGGCGAAGAAAATCAGGTCCACCGAAACGACATAGCTCAGGATCTGCCCAAACGTGCCCGACAGCGCGATGATGGCAGTGACGGCGCCCTGCAGCAGTATCGCGACCACCGGAACTCGGCTCCGTTTCGAAACCGTCGCGACGGAGCGGAAGAACAGGCCGTCTTCCGCCATTGCGAAATAGACCCGCGGCGTCGTCAGCATTCCCTGGCTGAGGAAACCGAGCGCGGAGACGGCGATCCCGGCGGCGATGAACGCGGCACCTTTGCCGCCGAGCGCGATCCGCATCACGTCGCTTGCAGGTGTCTCTGATCGGCCAAGGCCGCCGGGACCCAGCGCGTGAACGCAAACGAACACGACCAAAGTGTAGAGCAGTATAACCCCGGCGACACCGAACAGGATTCCGCGACCGAGGTCGCGCTCGGGGCGGCGCATTTCCCCCGCGCAAAAGCTCGCGGTCTGCCAGCCTCCGTAGGAGAAGATAACCGGCGTCAGCGCCGCCCCGATCGCGACCCACAACGGCGTTGCCGACGTCGCGGCGACAGGCGCGCCACTCACGCCCGCCGACGCCGGAGCAAGCCACACGCCGGCTGCGACGAGCACTGCGATTGCGCCTATCTTCAGCACCATTAGGAAGCTCTGGGCGTTGCTCCCCGAGCGCACTCCGAAGCAGTTGACGATGGTCAGAGTGACGATTGCGGCGACCGCGATGGCGCTGTCCGAAACGGGAAACCGGAACAGCTCGTCGGAATAGCGGGCGAAGGTCACTGCGACGGCGGCCATTCCGCCGGACTGAATGACGAGAAGCAGGGCCCAGCCGTAGAGGAATGCCGGGAGGGGTCCGTAAGCATCGCGGAGATAGGCGTATTGACCGCCGACCTCGGGCCTGCGCACCGCAAGCTCCGCGTAAACGAACCCGCCTGCGAGCGCGAAAATAAGCGCCGCCGAGGACCCACACTCCGACAATCAGGAACGGGGTGCCGAGGTGGCGTGCGACTTCGGCGGGCGTGACGAATATGCCCGAACCGATAATTCCGCCCATGACCAGCATTGTCGCATCGAACAAACCGAGGCGGCGAGCGAGGCCGGTGGACGGTTCAGCCATTGCCGATGAATACAGCAGTGCGCCGACGCGGCAACGACTTAAGCCGCGGCCCGCGAGCGCACCGGCTAATGCTGCAGTTGCAGGTTGGTGAGCTCCGGCGGCGGCCCCATGTTGGCGGCCAGGTGCGCCATAATCCAGATGGTCCCGATCATCACCAGCAACACGATCAGCACTCCGAACGCAAGCGCAAGCACGTTGTTCGTGTTGTCGGGGCCGGTGGTGATGTGAAGGAAGAAGACGAGGTGAACGCCCATCTGTGCGATTGCCAGCACGACCAGACCGACAGCCACTCCCGGACCCCACAAGGTCGAGGTGGACGCGACCCAGAAAGAAACGCCGGTGAGCAGGAGCGCCAGTCCAAGGCCGACGACGTAGCTCAGGCTTTCGCTGAGCAGAGTGTCGTGGGCCGCGCCCGGCGGAACGTCCGGCCCGTCGATTTCGTGCTCGGTCATTGCAGTGTCCCGATCAAATAGACGATGGTGAAGATGGCCACCCAGATGATGTCGAGAGCGTGCCAGAATATGCTCAGGCACAGCAGCCGCCGCATGATGTGGGGCTGAAAGCCCTTGGCCCAGATCTGAGCTAGCATCGTTCCGATCCACATCAGCCCGGCGGTCACGTGCGCGCCGTGGCAGCCGACCAGAGTGAAGAAAGCGGAAAGGAACGCGCTTCGCTGCGGTCCCGCGCCTTCTGCAATCATGTGCGTGAATTCGTGGAGCTCGATTCCGAGAAACACGAGGCCGAGTGCGGCCGTGACGAGCAGCCAGATCTCCGTCCATGCGGTATTGGCGCGCTTGGAGGCGAGGATCGCGAGGCCGCAGGTGAAGCTTGAGAAAAGGAGGGCAAGCGTTTCGACCGCGACCAACGTCCGGTCGAAAAGCTGGTTCGACGTCGGGCCGAGGTCCGTCGCGTGCGCAAGAGTCGCATACGAGGCGAACAGCGCAGAGAACAAAACCATGTCGGACAGGACGAACAGCCAGAAACCGTAAGGTACGACGATGCTTTTCGATTCAGGTCCCCTCGACCCGAGTCCGGTATCCTCGGAGCCGCCGTGAGTGAGACCGACGACTGGCGCTTCGCTGCTCATGCGGGCCTCGGCCAGTTGGGGATGACTTCGGAGCGGATTCGACGCCGCTCCTGCTCCAGTTCGCGGACTTCCTCGGCCGGGATGATGTGCTCGTGCTCGTCACGCCACGCGTACCAGACAAGCACCGCGAAGGCGCCGATCAGGCCCAGGATGGCGAGCCACCAGATGTACCAGATAACCGCGAATCCGGTGACCGTCGCGAAGAAGGCGCAGATCACTCCAGTCGGCGAATTCAAGGGCATTTCGATCGGTTCATAGGCGGGCTCCTCCATCAGCCTTTCCTCGCGAAGCGCGGTCTGTTTGCGAGTCCAGTAGGGCTCCTCTCCGTGAACGTCGGGAAGCACTGCGAAATTGAAGTGCGGAGGAGGCGACAGCGTCAGCCACTCCAGCGTCCGCCCGTCCCACGGGTCGCCTGTCACGTCGCGGCGGCGATCGCGGGTGTGGATCGAGTATACCAGCTGCCACACAGTCAGAACGATGCCGGCGAGAATGATGAGGGTGCCCACCATCTCCACGTCGAGATACGGTTGCCAGCTCGGATCGGAAATATGCTGAAGCCGGCGGGTTCCCCCCATAAACCCGAGCGCATAGGCGGGCATCCAGGCGAGATAGAAGCCGATGAACCAGCACCAGAAGATGATCTTGCCGAGCCGCTCGTCGAGCGTGAAGCCGAACGCCTTCGGGAACCAGTAGGTGTAGCCCGCCATCACTGCAAAGACGACGCCACCGATGATCACGTTGTGAAAATGCGCGACCAGGAACAGGCTGTTGTGCACCACGAAGTCGACCGGCGGGATGGCCAGAAGCACGCCCGTAAGGCCGCCGATCGCGAAGGTCAGCATGAAGCCGACGAGATAGTGCATCGGCACCGAGAACCGGACGCGTCCGCCGTACATGGTGAAAAGCCAGTTGAAGATCTTCACCCCGGTCGGGACGGCGATAATCATGCTCGCGATTCCGAAGATCGCGTTGACGTCGGCACCCGCCCCCATGGTGAAGAAATGGTGCAGCCACACCATGAACGAGATGATGCAGATTACCAGGGTTGCGAAGACCATCGAGCGGTAACCGAACAGCGGCTTGCCCGAGAAGGTGGCAGCCACCTCAGAGTAGATGCCGAACGAGGGGAGAGCGAGAATGTAAACCTCCGGGTGCCCCCACACCCAGATGAGGTTCATGTACAGCATCGAGTTGCCGCCGCCGCCATTGGTGAAGAAGTGAAACCCGAGATAGCGGTCGAGCATCAGCATGGCGAAGGTGGCGGTCAGGACCGGGAAGGCGGCGAGGATCAGCAGGTTCGCGGCGAGTGTGGTCCAGCAGAAGATCGGCATCCGCATGTAGCTCATTCCCGGAGCGCGGATCTTGAGGATCGTGGTGACGAAATTGACCGCGGTGAGAACGGTCCCCACCCCTGAAATCTGCAGCGCGACGAGGTAGTAATCGACCCCGACCCCGGGCGAGAACGCTTTCTCGCTAAGCGGCGGGAACGCCAGCCACCCGGTGCGGGCGAATTCGCCGAGGAAGAGGCTGAGATTGACCAGCAGCGCGCCTGACGCGGTTAGCCAGAAGCTGACGTTGTTCATCGTCGGGAAGGCAACGTCGCGAACGCCAAGCTGCAACGGCACGACGAAGTTCATCAGTCCGATGACGAACGGCATCGCCATGAAAAAGATCATGATCGTGCCGTGGGCCGAGAAGATCTGGTCGTAATGTTCGGGCGGAAGGTAGCCTTGCGACTGACCCACCGCGAGCATCTGTTGGGAGCGCATCATGATCGCGTCGATGAAGCCGCGAAGAAGCATCACTAGCGCGAGGACGATGTACATGACGCCGATCCGCTTGTGGTCGGTCGAGGTGATCCATTCATCCCACAAATACGGCCACCAGCCCTTGGCGGTGATGAACGCCAGAACTGCGATTACCGCCACGATCACCACCAGCGAGGCGATCAGCGGGATCGGCTGGGTCAGCGGGATTGCATTCCACGAAAGTCTACCCAGCATTCGTGCCCTCCAGCGGCGGACTGGGCGTGACGTGCATCGACGGTGGCGTCGTCTGCGGAAGCATCCGCGATGGAGCGCGGCCGGCGACGATCGCGTTGAACAGCCCCGGCACGACGGCGCCGTAAGTCATCGGTTTCACATAGCTGCTGGGCTTCGCCAGCTGATCGTAAGTATTGCGATCGAGCGCCAGCCCCTTGCCTCTGGTGTTTTGGACCCAGGCTGCGAATTCCCTGGGCGGAAGCGCGTGCACCGGGAAGTGCATGCCTGAAAAGCCCTCGCCGCTGAATTGTGAGGATTGGCCTTCGTAGGTGCCGACCTTGTTTGCCTGCAGGTACAGCTGCGTCCTCATCCGCGGCATCGTGTATATCATGCTGCCGAGCTGCGGGACGAAAAAGGCGTTCCACACCGTCGCCGACGTCAATTCGAACTTCACCGGCACGCCGGCCGGAACCACCAGCTCGCTCACCGTCGCAATCCCCTGGTCGGGGTAGATGAACAGCCATTTCCAGTCGAGCGAGACGACCTGGACCCGGACCGTCGGCCCTTTCGTCGTAAGCGGCTTGTACGGATCGAGGTCGTGGCTTCCGATCCACGCGATTCCGCCCAAAAGGATGATTGTCAGCGCCGGGATCGACCAGACCACAAGCTCCACCGCGCCGGAATATTCCCAGTTGGGGCGGTATTTCGCCCTGCGGTTGCCGGCCCTGAACCACCATGCGACGGCGATTGTGGCGAGCATCGTCGGAATGATGATCGCCAGCATGATGGCTGTCGAATTGATGAGGATCTGTTTCTCGGCATCGCCCACCGGGCCAACCGGATTGAGGATCCCGCGGTCGCAGGAGCAAAGCGGCGCAGTGATGATGGAAGCGAATGCGAAACGCCGCAGCTTCCCTAGTGGGAAGCGCGTTTCGGCATCGCCGCTCTGCGCCCCGACCAAATTCACTCGCTCCCGTTTGCCTTCAAAAAGGATGTCCCCGCAGTCTCACGCTGCGGCAGGAAAGTCAAAAGCACTTGCGGCGCCCCCTGGTCCGTTGCGCCCTTCGGCACAATGTCTTGGGGAACGCCGCAAGCTTTGCCAGTCACATCGTCGTAAAGCCTCGGACCAGAGCGTTTCGCCGAAGCGGTCTGCTCAAAACGACGCTTAACTCCTTGACTGACGAATCGAACTTAGGCCCGGGGCCGAAGTGCCGAAAATAAGGACATCTACGTAGTCCGCACCCAGGGTCGCTAGAGCTCCCACTCCCACACCGCCTCGCGGCATATAAAAAAGCCCCGCCGGCCTTCGCTAGCGGGGCTTTCGTGTTTTCAGGTGGATTGCTTCGCCAGCGTCTGAGCGCGGGCGCGCAACGAGTGTTAGTCGTTATCGTCGCCGGTCAGGAACGCCGGCGCAAACTTCGGCTCGCCGCCGTCGTCCTGTCCGCCTTCGTTGTGGTCACAACGTGGTCCGCGGTCGCCACGGCTTTCCCCGCGAGGTCCACGGTCGCGGTCGCCGCCCCGATCACGATCACGGCCGCCACGGCCTCCGCGTCCGCCACGGTCGTCACGGCCGCCGCGATCGCGTCCGCCGCCGCGGTGACGGTCGCCCCGTTCGCCGCGATCGCCTCTCGGCTCCCTCGGCGGCCGAGTGTCTTCCAGCTCCTCGCCAGTGTCCTGATCAACCAGCCGCATCGACAGCCGCACCTTCCCGCGCGGGTCGATTTCGAGAAGCTTGACCTTGACCTCCTGGCCTTCGGAAAGGACGTCGCGGACGTTCTCGACCCGCTCGTTCTTGATCTCCGAAACGTGGACCAGCCCGTCCTTGCCGGGCATGAAGGTCACGAACGCGCCGAAGTCGACGATGTTGGCGACCTTGCCGGTGTAGATCTTGCCCACTTCCGGCTCGGCGACGATTCCTTCGATCCACCGCCTCGCGGCCTCGATCTGGTCGAGGTCCGACGAGCTGATCTTGATGACGCCCTCGTCGTCGATGTCGACCTTTGCTCCCGTCTCGGCGACGATCTCGCGGATGACCTTGCCGCCGGTGCCGATGACTTCGCGGATCTTGTCTTTTGCGATCTGCATCGTCTCGATGCGCGGAGCATGGGCGCTAAGCTCGCCGCGGGTCTCCGGAAGCGCCTTGGCCATTTCGCCGAGGATGTGCGCCCGGCCGTCCTTCGCCTGGGCGAGGGCGGTTTTCATGATCTCCTCGGTGATTCCGGCGACCTTGATGTCCATCTGGAGCGAGGTGACGCCGTTCGACGTGCCCGCGACCTTGAAATCCATGTCGCCGAGGTGATCCTCGTCGCCGAGGATGTCGGAGAGAACCGCGAAATCCTTTCCTTCCAGGATCAGGCCCATGGCGATTCCCGCCACCGGCGCCTTGATCGGAACGCCCGCATCCATGAGCGCGAGCGATCCGCCGCAGACGGTCGCCATCGACGAGGAACCGTTGGACTCGGTGATGTCGGAGAGGACGCGGATCGTATACGGGAACTCCTCCATGCTCGGAAGCATCGGGTGCAGAGCGCGCCAGGCGAGCTTCCCGTGACCGATCTCACGCCGTCCAGGAGCGCCGAAGCGGCCCGTCTCCCCGACCGAATAGGGCGGGAAATTATAGTGCAGCATGAAGCGCGAGTAAGAGAGGCCCTCCAGCCCGTCGATCATCTGCTCCGACTCCTTGGTGCCGAGCGTGGTGGTGACGATCGCCTGAGTTTCGCCGCGAGTGAACAGCGCCGAG
The DNA here is from genome assembly GCA_963839145.1 of uncultured Alphaproteobacteria bacterium. Classification (GTDB taxonomy): domain Bacteria; phylum Pseudomonadota; class Alphaproteobacteria; order Sphingomonadales; family Sphingomonadaceae; genus Sphingomicrobium. The sequence goes on along the minus strand of CAWITR010000004.1, from coordinate 157,234 downwards.
CCGTGAGCGCGCGGAAGGAAGTGCACCATCGCCTCGATCGGGCGGATCTGGGTCGTGCTGCGGCCGTCAATTCGCTTGCCTTCCTTGAGGATGGCGCCGCGGACGATGTCGGCCTCTATGGCTTTGACCGCCTTTTGAGCGACAAGCTGCTCCTGCGGGTCTGCGTCGGCGAAAGCCTCCTTGGCCTTTTCCCGGGCCGAGGCCAGAGCGTTCGAACGCTCCTGCTTGTCGGTGATGTCGTAGGCCTTCTCGATGTCCTTGCCGATCAGGTCCTTCAGCTTGGCCTTGATTTCGGCCTTCTTGTCCTTGTCGGTCTCCAGCTCCCAAGGCTCCTTGGCGGCCTTTTCGGCCAGCGAGATGATCGCTTCGCAGACCTGCTGGCTGGCCTTGTGGCCGAACATGACAGCTCCGAGCATCTCCTCTTCGGAAAGCTCCTTGGCCTCGGACTCCACCATCATCACCGCATTGGGCGTTCCGGCCATGACCAAATCGAGTGCGCTGTCCTGCTGCTGCTCGGGCGACGGGTTGAGGATATACTCACCGTCCTTGAACCCCACTCGAGCGGCGCCGATCGGGCCCATGAACGGGACTCCGCTGATCGTCAGCGCTGCGGAGGCGGCGTACATTGCGACGATGTCGGGCTCGTTCTCGCCGTCGTACGAAAGCACCTGCGCGATCACGAGAACCTCGTTGTAGAAGCCCTCCGGGAACAGCGGCCGGATCGGCCTGTCGATGAGGCGGCTGGTGAGCGTTTCCTTCTCGGTCGCTCCGCGCTCGCGCTTGAAGAAACCGCCGGGGATTCGCCCGGCTGCGGAGAATTTTTCCTGATAGTGGACGGTCAGCGGAAAGAAGTCCTGTCCCGGCTTGACGTTCTTGGCGGCAGTGACTGCGCATAGCACCACGGTTTCGCCGAGGGTCGCGAGAACCGCGCCATCGGCCTGACGGGCAACGCGGCCCGTTTCGAGCTTGAGGGACTTTCCGCCGAGCTCGATTTCTACGGTTTTGATGTCGAACATTTCATTTCCTTCACCCCGCGGGCCGGATGCCGGCGGGACAACAATCCGGGCCATGAAAGTGGCACTTTCATGGGGACCCGGTGGCGAACTAGCCGGTTCGCCGCGGTTCGGGGCATTCTTTCGGGCCCCAAGGCTTCACCGCCGAATTGCGGTTCGCCCCAATACGGAAAACGGCTCCGCTCGGGAGCCGTTTCACGGTTACTTGCGAAGTCCGAGCTTCGCGATGAGATCGGTGTAGCGCTGCTCATCCGTGCGACGCAGATAGTCGAGGAGGGAGCGGCGCTGGTTCACGAGCATCAGAAGGCCGCGGCGCGAGTGATTGTCCTTCGCGTGCGTCTTGAAATGCTCGGTAAGATTGGTGATTCGCTCGGTGAGGATGGCAACCTGGACTTCGGGCGAACCGGTGTCGTCCTTGCCGCGGCCATGTTCCTTGATGAGCTTTTGCTTGCGTTCTGCGGTAATCGACATTGATCTTATCACTCCGCGACATCGAGTAGATTGAAACCCCGGACGACCTTCAGGCCGTCGGCCACGGCTTCGACGAGGGCGACCGGAATTTCCTCCGACGTCGCCAGCTGAAGCCCGGGCCTTACCGGGAACCCGGCAAGCCGCTGTCCGTGACGGAGCAGCTGAGCCTGGTCGGGGGTGACGGGGAGGGCCGGGATGTCGTCCAGCGCAGCTTCCAACGGAAGCACCGCCCTCGTCAGGTCGCGCGCCTTAGCGAGTTCGTCCAGAAAGTCCAGCGAAATGGCTGAATCCAGCGAAAACGGACCGGCGCGAGTCCGTCTTAACATGGTGACGTGCCCAACCGTGTTCAATGCGCGGGCGAGGTCGCGCGCGAGACTGCGGATGTACGTGCCTTTGGAAACCGTGGCGGCGAGGGTGGTTTCGTCAGTGTCGAAGCGAATGAGGCGGAGGTCGTGGATCCTCACCTTGCGAGGCTTGAGCTCCACCTTCTCCCCGGAGCGGACGCGGGCATAGGCAGGCTTTCCCTCGATCTTCAGCGCGGAATAGGCTGGCGGAAGCTGCTCGATTTCGCCGGTGAATTGGGGGAGTGTAGCCTCGATCTCTCCGCTTGACGGGCGGACTTCGCTTGTGGCGACCACCTGGCCTTCCGCATCGAGTGTGTCCGTCTCCTCGCCGAAGCTTATCGTGAACTCGTAGGTCTTGGTCGCGTCGAGCATTCGCCCGGCGACCTTCGTCGCTTCGCCGATAGCGATCGGGAGAACTCCGCTTGCCAGCGGATCGAGCGTGCCGCCGTGGCCAACCTTCGTCTTCGGTTCGCCCGCGGTACGTAGCGCGCGCTTGACCGCGGAGACGGCCTGGGTCGAGCCGAGGCCGACCGGCTTGTCGAGGATGATCCAGCCGTGGATCAGCTTTACTTGTCCTCGAGGTCCTGGGCGACGTGCTCCGAGCGGAGCAGCCTGTCGATGTGGCTGCCCTCGTCGAAGCTCTCGTCGGGAAGGAACTTGAGCTTTGCCGCATATTTGGTGCGGACCCGCTGAGCGACCTCGCGCTGGAGGAAGGCGGTATTCTGGCGCATCGCTTTCAGCACCGCTTCCTCGTCCTGACCAAGCAAAGGCTTCACGAAAACGGTGGCGTGGCGGAGATCTGGCGACATTCGCACTTCGGTGACGCTGACGAGGTGCGACTGAAGCACGGGATCGTGCACATCGCCGCGCTGGAGCAATTCGCTAAGCACATGGCGCACCTGCTCGCCAACGCGGAGCAGGCGCACGGAGCGGCCTTCAGCGGTTTCGTTGCGGCGCATCGACTAGAGAGTCCTCGCGCGCTCCTCGACCTCGAAGACTTCAAGCAAGTCGCCCGGCTTGATGTCGTTGGTGTCGGCGAGGAGCACGCCGCATTCGAGGCCGGAGGTGACTTCCGCCACGTCGTCCTTGAAGCGCCGCAGCGAGCTGATTGTCGTCTTCGACACGATAACGTCGTCGCGCGTGAGCCGGGCGTTGAGGCCCTTGCGGATCGCGCCCTCGAGCACGAGCAGGCCGGCGGCCTTGTCCTTCTTGCCGGCTGGGAACACCTCGCGGACTTCGGCCCGGCCGACGACCGTCTCGATGATCTCGGGTCCGAGCTCGCCGGCCATCGCGCCCTTCACCCAGTCGGTGAGGTTGTAAATGACGTCGTAGTAGCGAAGCTCGACCTTGTTGCGATCCGCGACTTCGCGCGCCTTGGCGTTCGGGCGAACGTTGAAGCCGATGATCGGAGCGCCGGTCGAAGCGGCGAGCGTAACATCGCTTTCGGTGATTGCTCCGACGCCCGAGTGAAGCACCCGGACCTTGATCTCGTCGGTCGACAGGTTGTTCAGTGCGCTAACGATCGCTTCGACCGACCCTTGGACGTCGCCCTTGATGACCAGCGGCAGTTCCTTGGTCGTCGAGGCATGTGTCGCGAACATGTTCTCGAGGCTGACCGGAGCAGCCGTCGTTCGCTGCTTGTCGAGTACGCCCTGGCGATAGGTCGCGACCTCGCGGGCGCGCGCCTCGTTCTCGACGACCGTGAACGGATCGCCCGCCGACGGCACTGCGGAAAGGCCGAGAACCTCGACCGGGACCGACGGGCCGGCTTCCTTCACCTGGCGGCCCTTGTCGTCGATCATCGCGCGGACCTTGCCGCTCGACGGGCCGGCAACGAAGACGTCGCCGACGCGAAGCGTTCCGCGCTGGATGAGGACGGTTGCAAGAGGGCCGCGGCCCTTGTCGAGCTTGGCTTCGACCACCGTGCCTTCGGCGTCGCGGTCGGGATTGGCCTTGAGCTCGAGGATTTCCGCCTGGAGCTCGACCGCTTCGAGGAGCTTGTCGAGGTTGGTCTTTTTCAGAGCCGAAACTTCGACGTCCTGGACGTCGCCGCCCATCTCCTCGACGATCACCTCATGCTGGAGAAGCTCCTCGCGCACCTTCTGCGGCTTGGCTTCGGGCTTGTCGATTTTGTTGATCGCGACGATCATCGGCACTCCGGCAGCCTTGGTATGGTTGATCGCCTCGATCGTCTGCGGCTTCAGGCCATCGTCGGCAGCGACGACGAGAATGACGATGTCGGTGACGTTGGCGCCGCGGGCGCGCATTTCCGTGAACGCCTCGTGGCCCGGAGTGTCGAGGAAGCTGACCTTCGACTTGTCGGGCAGGGTCACCTGATATGCCCCAATGTGCTGGGTGATTCCGCCGGCCTCTCCGGACACCACGTCCTCGCCCCGGATGGCGTCGAGCAGCGACGTCTTTCCGTGGTCGACGTGACCCATGATGGTGACGACGGGCGACCGCGGCTTGAGAGTCTCGGGCGCATCTTCCTCGCCGCCGATTCCGATTTCGACATCGGCTTCGCTGACTCGCTTGATGTTGTGCCCGAACTCGGTGACCAGAAGCTCGGCGGTGTCCTGGTCGATCGTCTGCGTGAGAGTGACCGGCATGCCCATCTTGAACAGCGCCTTGACCAGGTCGGCGCCGCGCTCGGCCATTCGGTTGGCAAGGTCCTGTACGGTGATCGCTTCGGGAACGACGACGTCACGAACCTGCTTCTGGGCGGGCCCGGATTCCTGGTGATGGCGCTTTTCCTTCTCGCGGGCGCGGCGAAGCGCTGCGAGAGAGCGGGCGCGGTTGTCGTCCTCGCCCGACAAGGCGCGACTTACGGTCAGCTTCCCGCGGTGACGGTTGTCTTCGCGGCCGCGTGACGGGCGAGCAGGCTCGGCGCGCTTGCCTGCGGGAGCGCCGTGGCCGTGGCGCCGCGGTGCCCGCTCCTGCTGATCTTCGACTTCGGGTTCGGCGGGTACCGGCTGTGCGGCGGCCTCGGCTCCAGCCCGCGCCTCTTGCTCCGCTCGCTTGGCCTCTTCCGCAGCGGCTTCTTCGGCCTTCCGGTTCTCTTCGGCGCGGCGGCGCTCTTCCTCGTTCTGCTCGACCTTCTCGCGCTCTTCGCGGCGGCGTGCCTCTTCGAGCGAGGCGAGACGTGCTTCCTCCGCTTCGCGAAGCAGGCGCTCCTGCATTTCCTTGCGCTTGGCGATATCGTCGCTCGGCGCCGGCTTTGGCGCGCGAGGGGGCGCTGCCGGCTTCGGCGCTGGCTTCTTCGCCTCTGGCTTCGGCGCCTCGGCTTCGGGCTCGGGAGTCTTCGGCTGTTCCGGCGCTTCGCCGGGCTTGCCGAGGATCCGGCGCTTCTTGACCTCGACAACGACCGTATTCGAGCGGCCGTGGCTGAAGCTCTGCTTCACCTTGCCGGTCTCGACCGTCCGCTTGATCCCCAGCGGCGGCCGGGCGCCAAGTTTCCGTTTTTCGGTCTGGTCGCTCATTCTGTTCCTTCAACTACTTCAGCCGAGCCGGGTCCCAAGGCGGGATCGCCGCCTTCAAGGCCGGCATCGGGGTCAATGAATTCGCCCCACCGCGAAAGCGCATGTCTCACGCGCGCCGCGGCAGCGGCTTCGATCAGGGCGACATGTACCACATTTTCGCGCCCCAAAGCTAATGACAAGATAGTGCGCCCGTCCGGGAATATCACCCCCCGGGAGGTGCGTCCGCCGACCCGCCAGGCCTGGTCGAGCTTCTTGCGGCCGTCTTCGCTGGCGTCGGCGGCGTGGATAAGCAGATGGACCTTGCCGGACCGGGCCGCCGCGTCGATTCGGTCCGAGCCGTTGATGAGGGTGCCCGCGCGAGCTTCCATTCCAAGCCGGTCCATTGCCGACTGCCGGAGGGCCTGTTCGGTGCGTTCGGCAAGATCGGCCGGGACGGTGACTTCGCCGGTCTTGAAGGCGCGCTGAAGTGCGCCCTTCAGCTTGCCGCTAGCGACCGCCTCGGCGAGTTCGTCGCGCCCGACCGCAATCCAGGCGCCGCGGCCCGGTGCGCGGGCGCGAACGTCGGGCGCAACCGTGCCGTCCGGAGCAAGCGCCAGGCGGATCAGCTTGTCCCGGGCGCCCTTGCGCCTGGTGAGGACGCAAGTTCGCTCCGGCGTGTGAGGGTCTAGCTCGGCAAGGTCATTCGGAGGATTCCGCATCGGCGGCCTCCTCGCTCTTGGGCTCTTCGTCTTCGAACCAGTGCGCTCGAGCGGCCATGATGATCTCGTTGCCCTGCTCTTCGGACAGGGCATAGTCGGAAAGAATTCCGCCCCTGTCTTCCGCGCGCGTCGGAGCGTCCGAGCGGCGGCGCGGTTCCACCCGTTTCTTCTGCACCAGCTCGTCGGTTGCGAGGTCGGCAAGGTCGTCGAGGGTCTTGATCCCCGCCTTTCCGAGCGTGACCAGCATTTGCTCCGTCAGGTGCGGCATTTCGGCGAGCTCGTCGGAAACCCCGAGCTTCCGCCGCTCCTCGCGGGCTGCAGCTTCGCGGCGCTCGAGCGCTTCGGCGGCGCGGCTCTGGAGCTCCTCGGCGATGTCCTCGTCGAGTCCTTCGATCGTGCTGATTTCCTCGCGCGGAACGTAGGCCACTTCCTCAAGCGTGGTGAACCCTTCCGCGACGAGCAGCTGCGACAAAGTCTCGTCGACGTCCAGCTCGTTCTGGAACATCTCGGACCGCTCGACGAACTCGCGCTGGCGCTTCTCGCTGGCGTCGGCCTCGGTGAGGATGTCGATCTGCGAGCTGGTAAGCTGGCTCGCCAGGCGGACGTTCTGGCCGCGGCGGCCGATGGCAAGGCTCAGCTGGTCGTCGGGGACGACAACCTCGATCCGGCCCTCCTCCTCGTCGATGACGACGCGGCTCACCGTTGCCGGCTGGAGTGCGTTCACAACGAACGTCGCCAGGTCCTCCGACCAGGGGATGATGTCGATTTTTTCGCCCTGCAGCTCCTGGACGACGGCCTGGACCCTGCTGCCCTTCATTCCGACGCAGGCGCCGACCGGGTCGATCGAGCTGTCGTGGCTGATGACTCCGATCTTGGCACGGCTTCCCGGATCGCGGGCTGCGGCCTTGATCTCGATGATTCCGTCGTAAATCTCCGGGACTTCCTGCGCGAACAGCTTTTTCATGAAGTCGGGGTGGGCGCGGGACAGGAAAATCTGCGGGCCGCGGGATTCGCGGCTGACTCGGAGGATCAGCGCGCGGATTCGGTCGCCGACCCGGACCATTTCGCGCGGGATCTGCGCATCGCGGCGGATCACGCCCTCGGCGCGGCCGAGGTCGACCACGACATGGCCGAACTCGACCCGCTTGACGACGCCGGTGATGATCTCGCCGGCGCGATCCTTGAATTCCTCATACTGCCGCTCGCGCTCGGCATCGCGGACCTTCTGGAAGATCACCTGCTTGGCGGCCTGGGCGGCAATCCGGCCGAACTCGATCGGAGGCAGCGGATCGACAATGAAGTCGCCCAGCTTGGCGTCTTTGTCGAGCTTCTGCGCGCCTTTGAGGTCGACCTGCTTGAAATGGTCTTCCGGCTCTTCGACCACCTCGAGAACCCGCCACAGCCGGAGTTCGCCGGTGTTGGGGTCGAGCTTTGCGCGAATGTCGTTCTCGGCACCGTAGCGGGCGCGTGCGGCGCGCTGGATCGCGTCCTCCATCGCCTCAATGACGATGCCCTTGTCGATCAGCTTCTCGCGCGCGACCGCATCGGCGATGGCGAGCAGTTCGGCCTTGTTTGCAGTCGGTGCCGCTGGTGCTGCGGTAGCCATGTTCAGTTCACCCTTCCGTCTTGATTTCGTCCGCCCCTTCGGTGCTGAGCGGATTGGTGGATTCGATCAGTTTGTCGGTGAGCAGCAGCTTCGCCGAGGAGATTGAGGAGAAGGGCAGGACATAGTCCTTGCCGTCCTTTCCAAGCACGTGGACGACGTCACGCTCGCCGACTCCGCGAAGCGTGCCCGAGAATTGCTTTTGGCCGCCCATAGGCTCGTCGAGCGTGATCCGGGCGTCATGGCCGGTCCAGTCGTCATAGTCCCTGATCCGGGTCAGCGGGCGGTCGATTCCGGGCGAGCTGACCTCCAGCCGGTACGACCCTTCAATCGGGTCGTCGCCCTTTGCCTCGAGAGAGTCGAGCATGTCGGACAGGTGGCGAGAGATCTTTTCGCAGTCGCCGAGAAGAAGCTGGCGGGTGTCGGGGCGCTCGGCCATGACCTGCAGCGTCGGGTCGGAAGCGCCGCCGATGAAGGCGATGCGCACGAGATCGTAGCCGAGCGATTTCAGCTCGGGCTCGATCAACCGTGTCAGCGCTTCAATGTCAGCCATCAAATTTCAATCCAAACACCCTCGGGACCGGAGCCGCCTGGCCCCAGCCTCAGCATCAATCACGATGTCGAGGAGAGAGTGGCGATATAGGCCTATGCGGCCACTGGCGCAAGCGTCCCGCCGCTCTAGAAATAATCCGCCAGCGTCAGCCGCCGCTTCGTTCCGTCGGCCATCGTCAGCGTGACGGTGGTCCCGGCTGGAGCCGAAATCAGTCCGCCTGCGGGACCGAGCGGAGTGTCCGGCCCGACCGGATTACCGTTGATGGCAACGATAACATCGCCCTTTGCCCAGCCGACGGCCGAGGCAGGAGAGTGTTCGGCAACATAAGTAACGTCAAGCCGATCTCCGTCGCGAACGACGCGAAGCCCGGCGCGGTCGCGCTCGAACGGGAGAGCGACCCTGTCGGCGAGCGGGATCGCGAACAAGCGGTTGTGCGGGAAGTCGATGAGGAGCCGGAATTGGCCGAGAAGCGGGAGCCCGACGTTGCCCGCCTCGCGATCGCTGTCCGTTTCGACGTCCGCGGTGTTGAACTGGGCGGGCACGTCATGGAACGTGGTCCCTGCAAAGCGGACCGATTTCAAGGTCGCGACGCGGTTGATGTTCTCGCCTCCGATCGCCCCCGACGAGCGGGTGCTGCTTCGGCGACGTTCGAGGAGTTGGTTGTGCTCCCAGTAAGCGTGTTCAAGAAACATGTAGCCGCCGTTGCCGAGGTCGAACGTCATGGGCACCACGGGCCGTCCCTCGATCGAAACGGGGACTGTGCGAAGCCCGTTCAGGGGCTCGAGCGGAACTTCAACGGCGTCGGCGGGCGGACTAAAAACGGCCGGATCAATGAAGGCGATGGTCGGACCGGAAGGATCCAGATCGACGATCGATTGAAGAAAGATCTGGCGCCCGAGGATGACGGGCAGGGGAACGCCGATCCGCTTCGACACGCCGGAAAGGTCGAGAACGCCGACAGTCCCTGCATTGAGCGTTATGTTGCCGATCGTGATGGTGACGTCGTTCGCGAGCCCGGCCTGGTCCTCGCCGCCGGTACCCACGGCGGTAACCGATCCCACCGATTTGCTTCCAATCCGTTGGGCGAAAGACGTGTCGAGGATGGTCGTTTCCGCGCCGCTGTCGAGCAGGACCTCGACCGGGACGCCGTTGACCTTCGCGGGAATGTAGATGCGATTCCCGTTGAGCAGGTTGAACGCCAGCGGGCCGGTCGAACCGGCTCCGGCCCAATGGAGCGACCTTGCGCCCTCGGGACGATCGAACAGGGAGTCCGCAAAGCGCCCGTTGATCGATACTCCGCTCACTTTGGCAGTCGAATCAAGTTTTCCGTTGGCGCGGTAGCTCTCGCGCAAGAAGGGAATTCGAACTCCCTCTACCGTTCGCCAGTCGCTTAGCCGGGTGAATTTGGTGCGGCCGTCGCGGTGGGTCCGAATGCCGTGCAGAGCGCCTGTCGCGGGATCGAGAAGCAGGTCGATAAAGTCGTTGGCGGTGAAGACGGCCCGGACGATGCCAAAGCGCCCGCCGTCAAAGTCTTCGTCGGGCAGGCGAGTGACCGTCGCCTTCGAGCCGGTGCGAAACACGTTACCAAACTCGACCTGCAGGTCGTGCTGCGCGTCCGCCACATCGAAATGACCAACCGGGCTCACCAGCCCGTCATCCTTGTTCCAGCCGTGGAGCGGAGTTCGGATCGCTACCGACTTCGTCACCGAGAAATCGGAATCTTCGCGCGACCGACCGCTTTCATCGAGCCATTCGCGAACGATGCCGGACAGTCCGCCGGTGTCGACCGCCGAGTCGATCCGCAGGGTCTTCATGCCGGCAAAGGCAACTCCGCCCCGCCACTGAAGGTAGCGCTGAACCAAGGGATCCACTTTCGGAGTGACGGCCCCCGGCGCCGTATCCCGGGAAGCGTTGGCTGCAGCCGCGGGGGAAAGAGCAATCAGCGAAGAGGTCAGAAAGAGGAGTGCGCGGTGCATCGAATCATCCTATAGTGCGTTGCGCATCATATCCCTCAACCGGGACTTTTGTGCAAGTTGCCACTGCAGGACCCACAAGATGCTGACGGAACTCGACAACTGCATCCTCGGCGTCATCTGGCGGGACGGGCCGATGTCGGCCTACGGCGTTCGAAGCCACTTCGCGGGCTCGACTACGGTTGAATGGAGTTCGAGCACCGGCACCGTCTACCCAGCGATTCGCCGGCTGCGGAATGCGGGGTTGGTGGCCGCATCGAAACCGCAAGGGCCGCGCAGGTCGCGCACCTTGTCCATCACCGCGAGGGGGATGGAATCCCTTCGCGACTGGCTGCTGAAAACGACGGCGGAGCTGGGGTCGTCGACTGCCGATCCGATCCGGACTCGAGTCCAATTTCTCGCCGCGCTCGAACCGGCTACGCGCGCCCGTGTCCTCGCCGGCTACCGGACCGTGACTAAGGCGGTCATTGACCGGTTCGAAGAGCGGTCGAAAGAACGAGGCGCCAGCGTGTCCGAACAACTGGACCAGCTGGGCACGCTGGGCGCACTTGCCGAGCTTCGCGCCCGGCTTCATTGGTTGCAGATGATCGAGCCGAAGCTGGATTCCTTGGGTTCACGGTCGGCGCGCTGAGTACAGCGCCCGGTTCTCTTCGCGGATTCGGACGGTCAGGGCGATGGCGTTGAGGACGGTAAAGATGAGGGCGACCCACGGCAGCCCGAACACGAGTGGAAGAACGGCGATCTCGCCGGCGACGACCCAGTAATTGGGGTGGTTGAGGAAGCGGTACGGGCCCTCCTTCACGAGGTCCTCTCCGGGAAGGACGATGATCCGCGTCGTCCACCGCGGCCCCAGGGTTGCCAAAACCCACAGCCGCGCCGCCTGGAGCAGGATGTAGAGGGCCAGCCAGAACAGGTCGGGCTGGCGGTCCCACGCCATGAACCAAAGGGTGACGATCCAAAGCATGTGGACTGCGACCATCAGAGGGTAATGACCGGCTCCATATTCCCGCGCGCCCATCTCCCGAAGCCGCTTCGTGTTGCGGCCGGCAAACACCAGCTCGAACAGCCGCTCGAGACTGACATAGGCGAGGATTGCAACTGCAAAGGGGTTCATTGCGACTCCAGCAACATACCGGCGCAGGTAAATCCCGGGCCGAAGGCGGTCATCATAACGCGATCGGGAAGTCCGCGCTCGATCAGACGTTCAAGCACGAACAGAACCGTCGGCGCGCTCATGTTGCCGAAGTCGTGCAGCACTTCGCGCTCGAGATTGAGCTCGCCCTGCGGAAGGTCGAGCGCGGTTTCGATCGCGTCGATCACCTTCACCCCGCCCGGATGGCAGCAGAATCGGCCGACCTCGTCGCGAGTCCGGCCAATGCCGCCAAGGATTTCGTCGATTGCCGGTGCCAGATTCGCTTCCACGAAGGGCGGAATCGCCCGGTCGAACACCACCGCAAGGCCGGGGTCTTCAACTTCCCACCCCATGATCCGCTGCGTGTCTGGCCACAATTTCTCCGCCGCGCCGGTGATCCGCCCTATGCAGTGGGCGCCGCTGCGCAAAACCGCCGCCGCAGCGCCGTCACCAAACAGCGCGGTGGCGACGACCGCCGCCGGATCGTCACTGTCGAGCCGGATGGAAAGGGAACAGGTCTCGACGGTGACGAAGAGCCAGTTGCTGCCGGGATCGGCGCTCGCCAGCCGGGACGCGGTCGCGAGTCCGTTCACCCCGCCTGCGCAGCCGAGGCCGAACACGGGGACTCGACGGACATCCGACCTCAGGCCGAGCTTCGGCCCGACCCGCGCCTCCAGGCTCGGAGTCGCGATTCCGGTCGTCGAAACGGTGACGACGCCATCGATTTGGTGCGGCTCAAGCCCCGCCTTTTCGATCGCGGCGGAAGAAGCGCGTTCGAACAGGTCCATTGCGGCCTGAAGGTAAAGTTGATTGCGGTCGCGCCAGCCGTGCGGCTCTGCATACCACTCCTTCGGCGCGACAATGTGCCGCTGCGCGATTCCCGCATTGTCGAAGACTCCCGACAGGCGGTCGAAAAGCGCCGGTCTGCCGCCCCAGGCCGTGCGAGCGAGGTCCTTGGCTTCTTGTTGTGCGACAAGATGTGGCGGCACTGCGGTCGCCAGCGACAAAAGGCTGCATTGCTGCATTCAGCACCTATAGCAAGAGTAGCAGCCCCTTGGTTCCCTTACGGGAGTGAAACAGTTGGTATGACCGTCCGCTTTATTCAAGCCTCTCTTCTACTGCTTGTCGCCGCCTGCGGTGCGTCCGGCACGACGGCGGCGCAACCTCAGGACAAGAATGCCACGGCCGAGACTAGTGGCGGCCGTCCCTTCGAAACAAGCGAAGTTGCGACCTTTGACAGCCCGTGGGCGATTGCGTTCCTGCCGGGAAGCAACACCGCGCTGGTGACGGAGAAGCCCGGTCGCGTCTGGCTGGTGGACGTCAGCAATGGCCGCAAGACGCAGGTGACCGGCGCTCCCGAAATTGCCGCCGGCGGGCAGGGCGGCTTGCTCGATGTCGCCGTGTCGCCGCACTTCACAACCGACGGGCTGGTCTACCTCACCTATTCCGAGCGTTCAAAGAACGGCGGCCGCGCACTCGCACTCGCTCGCGGCAAGCTGGTTCGCGGCGGCAACGGAGCGCGGCTGGATGGGCTTCATGTCATCTGGCGCGACCCGGAGGGCGGGCAAGGCGGCCAGTTCGGCGGGCGAATCGCCTTCTCTCCCGACGGCGAATCGCTGTTTCTGAGCTCGGGCGAGCGGCAGCGCTTCACTCCGGCGCAGGACCCGAACCAGCCGCTGGGAAAAATCCTCCACCTGACACTCGACGGAAAGCCGGCGGCGGACAACCCGATGGCGGGCAAGACCGGAGCGAGCGAGGTCACGATCACCGATCCGCCGGAGGACACCGAGGCGGCGAAACACGCCAACGGCCGCCGCTTCGACTGGCCGGGGCCGAACCTCACGCCTGCCGAGACGTGGGCGACGGGAATTCGCAACCCCTATGGACTGACGTTCGCCCCGGACGGCCGGCTGTGGGAGGCCGAGGCGGGGCCGAAAGGCGGCGACGAGCTCAACCTGATCGTCAAGGGCGGGAACTACGGCTATCCCGTTGTATCGAACGGCGACAACTATGACGGCGTGCCGATCCCGCGGCACTCGACCCACCCTGAATTTATCGCGCCGAAAGTTTCGTGGACTCCGACCATCACCCCGGGCGGGCTACTCATCTACACGGGAGACAAGTTCCCGCAGTGGAAAGGCGATGCGCTGATTCCCGGTCTCAACGGCCAGGCGCTGATTCACGTCGAAATCGATGGCGACAAGGCGTTAAAGGCAGATCGCTGGGACATGGGCCACCGGATGCGCGGCATCGCGCAGGGGCCCGGCGGAGCCGTCTACCTTTTGGAAGACGGCCCCGATGCGAAGCTGTTGAGCCTTACCCCTGCTCGTTAGTCCGCCGGCTGCGGAATCTCGCGCAAATAGGGCTTCAGAGTCTTCCAGCCATTCGGGTATTTCTTCTTCGCGTCCTCGTCGCTGAGGCTCGGCGGAATGATCACGTCGTCGCCCTGCTTCCAGTTGACCGGCGTGGCGACGCCCTTCGACTCGGTTAGCTGGACACTGTCGAGAAGACGAAGAACCTCGTCGAAATTGCGGCCCGACGACATCGGATAGAGGAGCATCGCGCGGATCTTCTTGTCGGGGCCGATAATGTAAACCGTCCGAACGGTTGCATTGTTAGCGGCGGTGCGGCTCCCGCTGGTGCCGCTCTCGTCGGCCGGAAGCATATTGTAGAGCTTGGCGACGTGCAGGTCGCTGTCGCCGATCACCGGGTACTCGACCTTGTTTCCGCTAACTTCCTCGATGTCGGGCAACCAGCGCTTGTTATCTTCGGCGGTGTCGACGGAGAGGCCGATGATTTTGGTGTTGCGCTTCGCGAATTCCGACTTGAGGCCGGCCATGAAGCCGAGTTCCGTCGTGCAGACGGGGGTGAACGCTTTCGGGTGCGAAAACAGGATCGCCCAACCATCACCGATCCACTCGTGGAAGTTGATCTTTCCTTGGGTCGTCTCGGCAGTGAAATCGGGCGCTGTGCTTCCGATTGAGAGGCAGTCGGTCATGTGGTTCTGCTCCTTTTCAAGCTGGTTCGTTCTCGGTGATGAAATCGGGTTCAATTACTGCCACTCTTTCCAGCCACGGCGCTGCCGGCAGCCCCTTCGAGCGCAGGAACTCCAAATTCGCGAGGCGGGACTGGTAGCGGGTGGCGGGATCGCACAGCATCGTCACGATCGTCTTGCCTGGGCCAAGCTGCTTTGCCAGCCGGATCGCTCCGGCGACGTTCACTCCGGATGAGGTTCCGAGCGCCAGCCCCTCGTGCTCGATGAGCGAATAGAGCGTGCGCAGCGTTTCGTCGTCGGGGATGAGGAACGCCTCGTCGACCTTCAGGCCTTCGAGGTTGCCGGTGATCCGGCCCTGGCCGATGCCCTCGGTCATCGAGCTTCCCTCGGACCGAAGCTCGCCCGTGGTGTAATAATTGAACAGCGCTGCTCCCGGGACGTCGGCAAGCGCGATGGTGATGTCCGAATTGCGCTCCCGAAGGCCAGCCGCAACTCCGGCGAGAGTCCCGCCGGTTCCGACGGCGCTGACGAACGCATCAACCTGGCCTTCGGTCTGCTCCCAGATTTCGGGGGCGGTGGTCTTGATATGCGCGTCGCGGTTGGCGGTGTTGTCGAACTGGTTTGCGAAGATCGCCCCGTCGGGGTCCTCGTTGTTGAGCCGCTCGGCGAGACGGGCGGCGACTTTGATGTAGTTGTTAGGGCTTTTATACGGGACCGCCGGTACTTCGATGAGTGTCGCGCCGAGCAGCCGAAGCGCGTTCTTTTTCTCTTCGGTCTGGGTTTCGGGAATGACGATGACGGTGCGCATTCCAAGCGCATTGCCGACCACCGTCAGGCCGATGCCTGTGTTGCCGGCGGTTCCGTCAACGATGATCCCGCCGGGGCGAAGGCGCCCGTCGCCGATGGCGTCGCAGATGATCCCGAGCGCGGCGCGGTCTTTCACTGACGCTCCCGGGTTCATGAATTCGGCCTTGCCGAGAATGGTGCAGCCCGTCTCCTCCGACGCCTTGCGGAGCTTGATCAGCGGAGTGTTGCCGATCGCATCGAGGACTGTTTCGCGGACCTGCATGCGAGGGCCATGTAGGGCGCGACTGGGCGCAGTGAAAGGGGCCGCCAGCCGGCGGTCGCGGTCACACTCGTCGGTATCGCAAGTAATAGGCGCGCCGGCCCTCGCGGACCGCCTTGGCTTCGTACCGCGTGGCCGGCCAGCCGCCGGGACGCTCGAGGAAGTCGGACGGCTTGTTCGCGAGCCACTCGAACTGCGCAGCGTGGCGCTGCATGATCATCAATGCCCATTCGAGGTAGACCGGGTGGTCGGTTGCGATCCTAAGCTCACCGCCTGATTTCATCTTGGCGGCGATCAGGTCGATCGGGCCGTCGTTCACCATCCGCCGCTTCGAGTGCCGCGATTTCGGCCACGGGTCGGGATGGAGCAGGTAGACGAAACCCAAGCTGCCGTCTGGAGCCCTGCGGAGAACATCGAGCGCATCGCCGCGCCACAGGCGGACATTGGCGAGATGCCCGTCGCGGACGTGACCGAGCGCGGTCGCAACTCCGTTGAGGAATGGCTCGCAGCCGATGAATCCGTGATCCGGGAGGAGGTCGGCGCGATAGGTGAGGTGCTCGCCTCCGCCAAAGCCGATCTCAAAGTGCAGCGGACGCTCGTCCCCGAACAGTCGCCGGGACGTAATCTCGCCCTCATCGGGCACGGCAAGTTGCGGCAAGAGGCTGTCGACGAGCTCCTGCTGCCCCTTGCGCAGCTTGTGCCCGCTCGAGCGGCCGTAAAGCCGGTTGAGGGTGGTCGGGTCGCCCTTCTTGTGCGCGGTCATCGCGCCTCGCTTATGCGTGAACTTCGGAGTCTGCTGGAAGAGCCGCCTTCAACTCTTCGATGAGGTCAGTCCGCTCCCACGGGAAAAACTCGCCTTCAGGCTGACGGCCGAAATGGCCATAGGCCGCGGTCGGCTCGTAGATCGGCCGGTTCAGATTGAGGTGCGTTCGAATGGCCCGCGGCGTGAGGCCGCCGAGCTTGTCGATCCGGCCGATCGCCTTTTCGAGTTCCGCATCGTCGACTTTACCGGTGCCGTGCGTGTTCACGTAGAGCGACAATGGCCGCGAAACGCCGATCGCATAGGCGAGCTGGATCGTGCACCGCTTTGCCAGGCCCGCTGCGACTATGTTCTTCGCTAGGTAGCGGGTGATGTAGGCGGCCGAACGATCGACCTTGGTCGGGTCCTTGCCGGAAAAGGCGCCGCCGCCATGCGGAGCCGCGCCGCCGTAGGTGTCGACGATAATCTTGCGGCCGGTCAGTCCCGCGTCTCCGTCGGGGCCGCCGATCTCGAACGCTCCGGTGGGATTGATGTGATAGTCCGTTTTATCGGTGAGGAGCTCGTCAGGGAGCACCCGCGCCACGACCGACTTCACGTAGGAGTGAAGCTCGGCCTCCTTGTCGCCCTTGTCGTAGCCTTTGGAGTGCTGAGTCGAGACGACGATCGCAGTCGCTTCCACCGGCTTGCCATTCTCGAACCGCAGCGTGACCTGGCTCTTTGCGTCGGGCTCGAGGAAAGGCGCCGCTCCGGAATGGCGGTCGGAAGCCATCTCCAGAAGGATCTTGTGACTATAGTCGAGCGTCGCCGGCATCAGGTCCGGCGTTTCGTCGCAGGCAAAACCGAACATGATGCCCTGGTCGCCGGCGCCTTCGTCCTTGTTCCCGGCGGCGTCCACGCCCTGGGCGATGTGCGCCGACTGGCCGTGAAGGTGGTTGGAAAATTCCAGGTGCGACCAGTGGAATCCTTCCTGCTCGTACCCGATCCGCTTGACCGTGCCGCGAACGACCTCCTCGATTTCGTCGCGAGCGCCCGGCGCCCACCCCCCATGTTCCGGCCAGCGCTCCTCGTCGAACATCGGCTTGCAGCGGATCTCTCCGGCCAAAACGACCCGGTTCGTCGTCGTCATCGTCTCGCATGCGACTCGCGCTTCGGGGTCTTTCGACAACAGCAGGTCGACAATCGCATCGCTGATCTGGTCTGCAACCTTGTCGGGATGGCCTTCGGAAACGGACTCGGACGTGAAAAGGTAATTGCTGCGCATGGGCTGGAGAAAGTCCTTCGAAACCGGCTTCTGTGATATAAAGGATTCGTTATATGCGCCGATAGCGCCGGGCTCCGGCAAGGGCAATGCCGCCGATCAGCAGCAGTGCCGCAAGAACCAGGGGAATCGCGTTCCCGAATCTCGCGAAGACCGTCGGCCTTTTCGCCCGGGCCGGTAAATCGCCGTCGATAACTCCGGCCGTTCGCCAGCCGAGCTTCTGCACCACACGCCCGCGCCCATCGATGATGCCACTGATCCCGGTCGGGGTCGCCCTGATCACTGGCAGCCCCTCCTCGGCAGCGCGAAGCCGCGCCTGCGCAAAATGCTGGGGCGGTCCCCATCGCCCGAACCAGGCGTCGTTGGAGGGATTGAAAATGAAGTCGGGGCGGTTGCTCTCGTCAACAACGTGGCCCGAGAAGATGATCTCATAGCAGATCTGGAGCCCGACCCTGCCCCAGCCGGGAAGCGCGATGGTCTTGGGACCTGCCCCCGCATTGAAATCGAAATCGCCGGGGGCAAGGCGGGCAAGGCCCAAAGGCTCGAGGAGCGTCCGCATCGGTAGATACTCGCCGAACGGGACCAGGTGCGATTTGTCATAACGCCCGACGACCGTTCCGTCCGGCGCAAGCGCGAAGATGCTGTTCGTCGCTCCGGAGATCGAGCGGTGATCTTTCGAAGTGAGCCCGATTCCGCCCGTCAGGAGATAGCCGCCGCGGGGGGCGGACTGGACGGTCTGAGCTCGCTCAAACGCGGCGAAGCGGGCCGGCGCGCCCGAACGCTGGTCGTCGAGCGGCTCCGTCACCGCCACTTCGGGCCAAAACAGCAGGCGCGGAGTTTCTCCGCCGGGAGTGTTCGACAAAGCCGCGAGCTTTTGCGCCGCCTCCTCGGCAAGCTCGGGCTGCCATTTTTGCGACTCGCCGATGTTGGGCTGGACGATCCGGATCGGCTTGATCGTCAGCGGGTCGTCGGGAACTTCCGACGACGGCAGCACCCACAGCAGTGCAGTCGCAAGCACGATGAGCACTCCAGGAAGCC
Organism: uncultured Alphaproteobacteria bacterium; assembly: GCA_963839145.1. Classification (GTDB taxonomy): domain Bacteria; phylum Pseudomonadota; class Alphaproteobacteria; order Sphingomonadales; family Sphingomonadaceae; genus Sphingomicrobium. The sequence goes on along the minus strand of CAWITR010000004.1, from coordinate 138,851 downwards.
ACTTGCGGCGGATTTCGAGCCAGATGACGCTTCCGAGCAGGACCGTGAGTCCGGAGAGTCCGTAGGTGCCGATGAGCGGCGTTGTCTGGAGCAGCGGCGTCGGGACCATCGCCGCGGCCGCGGGGTTCCACGGAAATCCGGTGAAGATGCCGGCGCGAAGCCATTCGGTGATTGCCCAGGCGCCAGCGAGCGACAGCGCCAGAGCCGCTTCATTGTCCTTGCCGATGCGCCAGGCGAGGCCCGTCGCAATCGCTGGATAGACGGCAAGATACAGCGACAGCAGCACGACCGCGACCCACCCGAGCGTCGGCGGCATCTTGGCCTGGTAGGTGAAGGCGGTGGCGATCCAGTTCAGGCCGACGACGAACTGCCCGAACCCGAACAGCCACCCGATCAGCAGTGCATGACTGAAGCGCTTCGTGTGCCAAAGCAGCGCCAGCAGCATTGCGAATGCCGCCGGCATCAGAAGCCACAGCGCAAGCGGCTGGAATGCGAGCGCCGAAACCGCGCCAGTTACGAGCGCTAGCGGCAGAATCGTTTTCGGGGTTTTGAAAATCTTCAACGGGATCGACTCCCCCAGCCTCTGCAACGGCGATATTGGCCTGCCCTCCGCTAGCCGATAACGCGGGCGGAACGAAAGTCTGGACAGTGCCGCAGTTCCGATTCACGGAGTGCGGCATGACTGTTCCACCGTTTCACTTGGCCTTCCCGGTCGACGATCTTGGTGAAGCGCGCCGCTTCTACGGCGGCCTTCTGCAATGCCCGGAGGGGCGGAGCGCCGACGAGTGGGTCGACTTCAACCTCTGCGGTCACCAGATCGTTGCCCACCTCGCGCCCGAAGCGGTCCGGGCGAGATCAAGCAATGCTGTCGATGGCGAGAACGTGCCGGTTCCGCACTTCGGGATCGTTCTTCCGATCGAGGAATGGAGGGCGCTTGCCGAGCGCCTCGTGGAGGCGGACACGGATTTCGTGATTCCGCCGACGGTCCGGTTCGAAGGACAGCCGGGCGAGCAGGCGACGATGTTCCTTCTCGATCCCGCGGGGAACGCCCTGGAGTTCAAGTCGATGTCGAACCCGGAGAAGCTGTTCGCGAAGGATTAGGCGCTCAGCCGTTCGGCAGCGCGAAGGCGACGATGGCGGGTCCCGCAAATGCCGGGTTGCGCTAGTCCGGGCTCGTTTCGCCCTCCGGTTCGGGGGCGTGGAGCCTCACCCGGAGGATCCGCCGCGGGTCGGAATCGACAGCCTCCAAACGCCAGCCCGACGGGTGAAGCACCGACTCGCCTCGCGCCGGGATGTGGCCGGCGAGCAGGAAGACGAGCCCGCCAAGCGTGTCGACGTCGTCCTCGTCCCAGCGGAGCCGCGCATCCACCGTCTCGGCGAGCTCTTCGAGCTCGATCCGCGCATCGGCTTCCCAGATGCGGTCGTCCAGCCGGGTCAGCATTCCGGCCTCCTCAATGTCGTGCTCGTCCTCGATTTCGCCGACGATCTCCTCGACCACGTCCTCGATTGTCACCAGCCCTTCGGTGCCGCCGAATTCATCGACAACGATCGCCAGATGCGTTCGCTCGGCGCGCATTCGCGCAAGCAGCTCGATCACTCCCATCGATTCGGGAACGAACAGCGGCATTCGCATCAGCGATTGGATGGCCCGGTCGCGGTTCTTGTCGATGGTGGCTGCGAAGACGTCCTTGATGTGGATCATGCCGATGATTTCATCGAGGCTTTCGCCATAGACGGGGAGGCGGCTGTGCTCGGCTTCGGCGAACGCTTCGACGAGATCGTCGAAGCCGATCGTCGAGGGCACCGAAACGATGTCGCCGCGGTTGACGCAAATATCCCCCGCAGTCTCGTCGCCGAAATGAAGCAGGTTGCGGAGCATCTGCCGTTCGACCGGAGTCAGGTCGCCGGCGACCTCGTGCGAATCCTCTGCCTCGTCGATCGCTTCCTCGATTTCCTCGCGAAGCGTCATCTCGCCTTCGTCGCCGAAAAGGAGCGCGCGCATTCCGCGCCACAATCGCGACCCGCCGTCGTCGTTGCGCGTGGCCATCAGCTCTCTTTCACCAGATAGGGATCGCCAATTCCGAGCCGCTCCAGCGCACGCACTTCGCGCGACTCCATATCCTCGGCTGACGCGTCGTCCTGGTGGTCATAGCCCAGCAGGTGAAGAGTCCCGTGGACGATGAGGTGCGCGGCGTGCTTTTCGAAGGCGACGTTTTTTTCGCGCGCCTCGGCCGCACAGACTCCGTGGGCGAGGACGAGATCTCCAAGCATGACCTCCGGCCCGCCTTCTTCGAGTGATGCAAGCTCGGATGGCTCCAACTGCGGGAAGGAGAGGACGTTGGTCGCCTTGTCCTTGTCTCGCCAGCGGGCGTTGAGCGATCTCACCTCGTCGTCGCTCGTGAGCCGCACCGACAGCTCAACGGCCCGCGCTGAGGAGGTCAGCTGCGGGAACGCGCTTTGCGCGATCGCTGCTTCCGCCGCGCTTCGGACGAGCGAGTCCGAGAGGGTGCTACTGTCCCACTCCGGATCGGCGTCTATGTCGATGTCGAGTGTCATCGCTGCTGTATTCAGGCCCCCGGCCCCTCATAAGCCTCAACGATGCGTCCGACCAATGGGTGCCTGACGACGTCGGCGGCGGTGAACTTGACCATAGCTATACCGCCCACTGCGGACAGCCGCTCGACGGCATCGTGGAGGCCGGACTTCCCGCCCTCGGGAAGGTCGACCTGCCTCGGATCTCCGCAAACGACCATTCGGCTGCGCATGCCGAAGCGGGTCAGGAACATCTTCATTTGCGCCGGCGTGGTGTTCTGCGCCTCGTCCAGGATGATGAAGGCGTCGTTCAAGGTCCGTCCGCGCATGAAGGCGATGGGCGCGATCTCGATTTCGCCGCTGGCGATCCGCCGTTCGACCTGCTCGGTCGGCAGCATGTCGTACAACGCGTCGTAGAGGGGGCGGAGATAGGGATCGACCTTCTCCTTCATGTCGCCGGGAAGAAATCCGAGCCGCTCGCCAGCCTCGACCGCCGGGCGCGACAGGATCAGCCTGTCGACACTTCCGGAGATGAGCTGCGAAACCGCTTGGGCGACGGCAAGGTAGGTCTTGCCGGTGCCGGCGGGCCCAAGCGCGAAAATCATCTCGTTGCGGGCAAGCGCTTCCATGTAGACGGTCTGCGTCGGGGAGCGCGGGACGATCGTCTTCTTGCGGGTGCGGATCATCACGCGCGGGGGCGACGCGACTTCCTCGTTGATGATCCCGTCGAGGTTCGGCTGGGCGGCCATTCCGAGAACCGCCTCGACCGCTTCGGCATCGATATCGTGGCCCTGCTCCAGCCTCTTGTAGAGCCCGATCAGGACGTCGCGGGCGCGACCGGCCGAATCAGCCTCGCCCTCGATCTGAACGCGATTACCGCGCGCCGCAATGTGAACGCCGAGACGGCTCTCGATGGTGATGAGGTGACGGTCATAGTCGCCGAACAGCGGCCCGAGCAGATAGGGCTCGTCGAACTCGAGCTCGAGGCGGGCGCGGCCACCCTCGTTGGCGGGGACTGCGACATCTCGACGTGGCATCAGGCTGCTACCCCTTCGGCAGTGCTCGGGACGGGACTCTCGCGCAACGCGCCGGTCATGCTGTTCGGTCCGGCAGCGGACAGCGTGACGTCGAGCATTGTGCCGGGCTCGGCAGCGGTTTCGACATGAACCGACTGAAGCCACGGCGAGCGGCCGATCATCTGGCCCTTGTGCTTACCGGCACGCTCGATCAGGATTCGGCTCTCGCGACCGACTGTCGAGCGGTTGAAGGCGAGCTGGTGCTCGGCGATGCGCGCCTGCAGCCGCTGGAGCCTCTCGTCCATGACCTCCCGCTCAATCTGAGCGTCCATGACCGCAGCCGGAGTGCCGGGGCGGGCGCTGTACTTGAATGAATAGGCCGACGCGTAGCGGACCGCGTCGACGATGCTCAGCGTCGCCTGGAAATCCTCCTCCGTCTCGCCGGGAAAACCGACGATGAAATCGCCGGAAATGGCAATGTCGGGACGGGCGGCGCGCACCTTCTCGATAATGCGAAGATAGGTCTCAGCCGTGTGGCTTCGGTTCATCGCCTTCAGTATCCGATCGCTTCCCGACTGCACCGGAAGGTGAAGGTAGGGCATCAGCTTCTCCACCCCGCCATGGGCGGCGATCAGCGCGTCGGTCATGTCGGCCGGGTGACTGGTGGTGTAGCGAATTCGTTCGAGGCCATCGATGCGCGCGATTTCGCGGATGAGGTCGGCGAGCCCGCGGCCGTCATTCTCCCACGCATTCACGTTCTGGCCGAGAAGAACGATCTCCTTCGCCCCGCCTTCGGCCAATGCCCGCGCCTCGGCAACGACATCGCCCCACGGCCGCGAGACTTCGGCTCCGCGCGTGTACGGAACGACGCAATAGGTGCAGAATTTGTCGCAGCCCTCCTGGACCGTGAGGAAAGCGCTCGGGTTCGCCCGGCGGCGCTTCGGAAGCGAGTCGAATTTGGAAATTGCCGGCATGTCGGTGTCGACCGGGCGAGCGCCGCGGCTTGCCTGTCGAACCATATCGGGCATTCGATGATAAGCCTGCGGACCGACCACCAGGTCGATCATCTGAGACCTTTTCTTCGCTTCCGCGCCTTCCGCCTGGGCGACGCAGCCGGCCAGGGCGATCATCGGCCTCGATCCGTCCTCGCGCTTCAGCCGGCCTACATCGGAATAGGCCTTTTCTGCCGCCTTTTCGCGGATGTGGCAGGTGTTGAGAACAACGAGGTCGGCGTCCTCGCCCTCTTTGGCCGATTGGAGTCCGTTGTCGGCGAGCAGCTCGGAAATCCGCTCTCCGTCATAAACGTTCATCTGGCAACCGAAGGATTTGACTCGGAAAGTCTTTGGCGTTTCGCTCATCGCCCGACCTATAGGTGAGCCGCGCCGCGACTTGAAGACAGAGCAGCCTCGATCTCGTCGCGTGCCGCTTGCGCCAGAGCCTTTCGGTCCTCCATCGGCTCGAGCGGGTGCAGAAGCTGGACGGTTACGGGAACGGTTCGCCCGCGGCCGAGAATCCGAAGAACGTTGTCCTTTCCCGGCTCGTTGTGCCAGCCGAATTCCGGTGCCGCACCGCCGTAATCGATTGCAACCGGGCGAACCTGAACGCTCGGCGGCGGCGGGGCGACGGCGGCGAAAAGGGTCGAGCGGAAGGCAAGCAGGTGGGTGCCCGGGCCGGTCGTGCCTTCCGGGAATAGCGCCACCGGCTGCGGGTCGCGCAGTTTCTCGGCGATCGCCTGCGCCTGCTGCGGAGCTCCGCGCTTGTGGTCGCGGCGAACGTAAAGCGTACCGGCCTGGTCGGCCATCCAGTGAACCAGCGGATGACCAAGCGCGTCCTTTGAAACGAATGCGCAGCCGGTCGCTCCACCAAGCACAAGGATGTCGAGCCAGCTCGTATGGTTGCAGATCAGCAACGTGTGCGGGTGCAGGGACTTGCCGCTGACCCGAACTCGGGCGCCGCAGATCCAGGCTGAAGCTGCGAGGAAGCGCTTAGGCCAGCCGGACCCGCCGAAGGCGAGCTTCGTCGCAATGTGCAACGGGGCGCAAAACGCAAAAAGCAGGACCAGCGCGGTAATTCGCGCCGCCGCGAGCGCCATGGAGCTATTGCCGGTTGCGATCGAGCGCGACCCCGTAGAGCTCCATCCGATGGTCGACGAGGCGGAACCCCAGCTTCTCGGCGATTCGGCGCTGAAGCGCCTCTAGTTCCTCGTCGGCAAATTCGACGACATTGCCGGTCTCGACGTCGATCAGATGATCGTGATGCTCATCCGATGCAGCCTCGTAGCGGGCGCGGCCGTCGCCGAACTCGTGCCGCTCGAGTATGCCCGCTTCCTCGAACAGGCGCACTGTCCGGTACACTGTCGCGATGGAAATCCGCGGATCCACTGCCGAAGCTCGCGCGTGGAGAGTCTCGACGTCGGGATGGTCTTCCGATTCCGAGAGGATCCGGGCGATCACCCGCCGCTGCTCAGTAATCCTCAGGCCCTTGTCCGCGCACAAGGCTTCCACGTCTATGACAGCATGACTCATGGCCGGAAGTTAAGCGCGACCGGTGCCGCGGTAAAGGGAAAGGGGCGCTTGGCCGCGCCCCTCGTCCTCATTTGCCCTTGCGGGTCCGTCGGCGCTTCGTGCCGAGGCCGATCGACTTCGCAAGTGTCCGCCGCTGCTCCGCATAATTGGGTGCAACCATTGGATAATCGGCAGAAAGTCCCCACCGCTGGCGATATTCGTCTGGCGTCATTTCGTGATTTGTCATCAGGTGCCGTTTCAACATCTTCTGTTTCTTCCCGCATTCCAGGCAGGTGATGTAGTCGGGCTTTACGGAGGCGCGGATCGAAACCTTCGGTTCCGGCTTTTCTTCTGCCGAAGCACCCGCCGGCGAAATCGCCGTCAGCGCCTGGTGCACATTTTCGATGAGGCTTGGAAGATCGTTCACCGCGACGCTGTTGTTGCTTACGTGAGCAGCAACGATGTCGGCAGTCAGCGTAAGCAAAGTGTCTTCAGCGCCTTCGTTGTCGGCCATTCTCTTGTTTCTCCATGGATTTCGATTCTATTGCAGCTGCGTGCTGTTCTGCTGCCGTAGCTACTTGTTTGTTCGGCAGCAATAGTGCGCAATTATTGCTACGGTTTAATCATCGACGGTGAGCGCGAATGTCAAAGCGTCGAACTGCGTTCCGCCACTGCCCCGATAGTAGTTGCGACGGCGATTGACCTGCACGAAGCCCGCGGCCTCATAGAGGCGCGTCGCCGGGTTACCGTCCCTGACCTCGAGATGAATTCGCGTCGCTCCATTGCTTCGAGCGTCGTCGATGAAGTTTCCGAGCAACGTCCGCCCGGCGCCTGTGCCCTGCACCTGGGGGTGGACCGCGAGGAGCAAGAGCTCGGAATCGTGGCCAATGGTCCGGTACAGGGAAAAGCCGACGCTGTTGCTGTCGCCGTCCTTGGCAAGCATCAGCTTCACTCCCGTCATCGGCAGGATCCCGGCGCATTGGGAGCGGGTCCACGCCTCGCCGAAGCGCTCCGGGAACGCGTGCTTCATGACCCGCATCACGGAATCCAGATCGTCGGCGCTTCCCCGGACGATTTCCACGCTCACGCGGCGCTCCTCGCCTTCGCATCGGGCGCGCGGGCGTAAAGCGGGTCGGGCGCAAGGCTCCGAAGCGACTCCGGAAGGTCGAGGGCAAACGACGCCTGCGGCCACGCATCGAGAGCGGTTCCCTTACCTCGGGCATCTACGAGCGCTCCGGCGGCCGATCCTGCAATTGTCTCGGCAGTCACTGCGGCCGACGCTTGCGCTGGTGGAAGGTTGAACAGCTGTGTCGTCGGCCGGAGCGCGGAGTCGAATTGCTGGACGAAAACCTCGCCGTGCCCGCCGCTCACGGCCGCCGCAACATCGCCATCGACTTTCGCCGATGCGGCAAGCAGCGCCAGCGACGACATCCCCAGGACCGTCGCTCCCCAGCCGATCGCCAGTCCGTGCGCTGCGGCGATTCCGACGCGAATTCCGGTAAAGCTTCCCGGCCCGATACCGACCAGGATCGTTTCGGCGCGGCGACCGTCGAGCAGCTCGGCGAGCATCGGTGCGAGCCGTTCGGCATGGCCGCGGCCGATCAGTTCGTCGCGCGAGTCGAGGCACTGGCCGTCATCGTCGAACAGCGCGGCCGTGCAGGCGGCGGTTGAAGTGTCGAATGCGAGAATCACCGGGCGAATAGGTCACATAAGACCGATTGCCGCAATCCTTCGGGTCAGACCGCCTCTACGCTCTCCACTTGGGGGACGTAGTGCTTGATGAGGCTTTCGATGCCCCTCTTCAGGGTGACGGTCGAGGAGGGGCAGCCGGCGCAGGCGCCGTGCATCGACAGGTACAGGTGCCCGTCGCGATAGCCCTTGTAGATGATATCGCCGCCGTCCTGGGCGACCGCCGGGCGCACCCGCGTATCGATCAGCTCCTTGATCTGCCCGATGACGTCGCTGTCCTCTTCCCGCTCCTCGACTGCGTTCTCACCATCGACCTGAATGCCCGCGGCACTCCCCGGTTTGAACAGCGGCGCGCCCGTGACGAAATGGTCGAGCAGGACGGACACGACCTCGGTCTCGAGCTGGTCCCATTCCACCCCGGGGGCCGCAGTCACCGACACGAAATCGTGGCCGAAAAACACGCCTTCGACCATTTGCGTATCGAACAAGGCTTCGGCGAGCGGCGAGGCTTCGGCGCTTTCCGCGTCGGGAAAATCGCGCGTTCCCGATTCCATGACCGTCTGCCCCGGAAGGAACTTGCGGGTGGCGGGATTGGGCGTCTTTTCGGTGCGGATCAGCATGGCCGCGATGTGGCCCCGGCGGGGCCGGCGATCAAGAGCGGTTCGGCTTCAGGCGTGGTGTCCGTTTTCGACCCATTGCGGACACTAGCTTGTTTGGGGGCTGCCCTTCTCGTTCATCAGCGTTGATTGTTTCCTGAGGTCAAACCACGCGACTACGAGCCCGACCAGCACCAAGATGTTTCCGACCGCGTCTATCGGCCTGAAGTGCCCCCCAATGAAACTCAACGTGATGCGCAGCACCATCAGCAGGGTGAGCACCAGCAAAAGCAACGGTGCGCGGCGGCTACCCGCAGCTATTGCACCAAAGAGCAGCAGCCCCAGAAAGATGTTCCAGCCAGCCGCAGCGTTATCGTTCCCAAAGTCCGGAACGGCCAAAAGGATGAAGACAGCGGCCACCGCGGAAGAGAGCCAACGCCCAGTGCCGTGCCAGCGAACCTGCTCATCCATTTCGTCAGCATATGTCAGGTTTCCGTCACGTCAAACGTCCGTTTTCCACCCAAAACGGACACCAGCTTCGAGCGCCGAGCCTAAAGCGGCGGCGCTCCGGCGATGATCCAGCCGGTGATTGCCACTGCCATGAGTAGGCAGGCAATCGGCACCAGCGGCGGCACCTGCCGCATCGGCTGAACCCCGGGGGCGAGGTCCGCCTTGCCGGTGATCATCGGCCCGAGCAGGTTCAGGCCGGCGACAAGCCGATACAGAAGAATCGCCGCCACGTGGACGACGACGAGAATCTCGAGCAGATCGAAGGCTTCCTCGTGGAGCTCGCGCGCTGCGTCCGACGTCGCAATGCTCACAAGATGCGTCAGCGGACCTCCGAACAGGCCATCCTCGTCGAGGGCTATCAAGCCGCTTCCGACCTGGAAGAGCAGCAGTCCGAGCAGGGCAATGACGCTGAGAGCGCCGAGCGGCGTGTGGCCCGGCTCGACCCAGCGGAAGCGGCTTCGGACATAGGTGAGGACTGCGGCCGGCCCGCGGACGAACGAACCGAAACGTGCGGTAGAGCTTCCAACCAGGCCCCAGAGAAGCCGGAAGAGCAGAACCAACAGGATCGCGTACCCGAACCACAGGTGCAAATTGTCGCGGTCGGTTTCCGCCGACCACCACGCCAGCCCCACGAGGGCGACGAGCGACCAATGGAATAGCCGTAGAGGAAGATCCCAGACTTTCTGCCGGATTAGTGCTTCTCCGGAGCGCGATAGAGGTCGTGGCAGGCTTTGCAGCTCTTTCCGAGCGCCGCGAACGTGGTCTTGATCTGCCCGATATCGCCGCTCTTCGCAGCGACATCGAACTGCCTGGCGGCGGTTTCGAAATCATGGGCCTTCAGGGCGAAGTCTTCCGGCTTCTGCCAGATTTCCGGCTTGGCGCGGCTTTTCCCGACGCCGACCGCGGTGCCCTTGGGGAACCAGGTCAGCAGCTTCGGAGCGAGCCCCTCGATCGTGCCGGCGGCTTGCTGGATGGTGGGAACGTCGGGCGAAGACGATTGCAGCGCGTTGTGCGCCTTCTTGGCCGAATCGCCCAGCGACTTCATGTGCTGTTCGCGCTCCTTGACGGCTGCGAGGGCTTGGTCGCCGCTGAGCGGAGCAGTTGCGGCGGCAGTGTTGGCCGCGTTCGCTGCTGTGGCGGCTGTGTTGCTCTGGCCGTTGTCAGGCTGCGCCTTGCAGCCGGCAAGAAGCAGGACTGCGCACAACGCAAAACTTGCCTTGGACACCATCATTCCCCCTTGTCGTCCGGTGCCTTCCAACTGTCGTCGATCATCTGGATTATTCCAGAAAAATCCTTCGAACCGCCGCCGCGGTCGACGAACCGCTGGAACAACTCCTCGGCCTCACCCCCCATCGGCGTGTAAGCGCCGACCTGGTTCGCTGCCTCTTCGGCGAGCTTCAGGTCCTTGAGCATCAGCGCAGCGGCGAAACCGCCCTCATAGCCACTGTCCGCCGGCGATTTCGGTCCAACGCCCGGAACCGGCGCATAGCTCGTCATCGACCAGCTCTGCCCGGATGCCTGCGAGCTGATGTCGAAGAACGTCTGGAGATCGAGGCCGAGCTTCTTCGCCAGGACGAAGGCCTCGCACGTCGCGATCATCGTCGCGCCGAGGATCATGTTGTTGCAGATCTTCGCCGCCTGGCCGGCACCGGCGCCGCCGGCGTGAATGACGGCCTTGGCCATCGGCTCGAGGATCGGCTTCGCCTTGGCGAACGCTTGCGTCGGTTCCACCTACCATGAACGCGAGGCGTCCCGCCTGCGGCCGCGGCAATTCCTCCGGAAACGGGCGCGTCGACCATTTCGAAGCCCTTTTCCTTGGCCTCTTCTTCGACGGTGCGGGCGCTGCCAACGTCGATGGTCGAGCAATCGATCAGGAGCGCGCTCTTTGGCGCGGCGTCGAAGACGTGGTCGCGATAGACTTCGAGCACGTGCTTGGCTGCGGGAAGCATGGTGATGACGAAGTCGGCGTGGTCGCACGCTTCGTCGGCCGACCCAGCGCGGTTGCAGCCCGCTTCGACAGCGGCGTCCAGCGCCTGATCGGAAAGGTCATACGCCCAGACGTCGTGGCCCGCCTTGACCAGGTTCGGGGCCATTCCCCCGCCCATGTGGCCCAAGCCGATGAATGCGATCCGCGCCATCCTATTTTCCCTTCCAATTCCCCGGCCGCTTCTCGACGAAAGCGGTCATGCCTTCCTTCTGGTCCTCGGTCCCGAAGAGGCCGTGGAACAGCCGCCGCTCAAAGCGGATGCCCTGATTGAGCGGCATTTCGAACGCGGCGTTGACCATCTCCTTGACGGCAATCGCGGCGAGCGGCGGCATGGACGCGATCGTCTCCGCCGTCTTCATCGCTTCATCGAGCAGCTGGTCCGCCGGGACGACCTTCGCCACCAGTCCCGAACGCTCAGCCTCGGCCGCGTCCATCATCCGGCCCGTCAGGCACATCTCCATCGCCTTGGCCTTGCCCACCGCCCAGGTCAGCCGCTGCGACCCGCCCATTCCCGGAGTCACGCCGAGCTTGATTTCGGGCTGGCCGAATTTCGCGTTTTCCGAGGCAATGATGAAATCGGCCATCATCGCCACTTCACAGCCGCCGCCGAGCGCGAAGCCGTTCACTGCCGCGATCCACGGCTTGCGGGTCGCGGTCACCTTTTCCCAGCCGGCGAAGAAATCGCTCGAGTACATGTCGGCGAACGATTGCGGCTGCATCTCCTTGATGTCGGCACCCGCGGCGAACGCCTTTTCGCCGCTTCCGGTGAGGACGAGGCAATGCTGGCCGTCGTCGGCGTCATATGCACCGAACACGTCGATCAGCTCGCGAAGAACTTGCGAGTTGAGCGCGTTCAGCGCCTCCGGGCGGTTGAGCGTGACGAGAGTCACGGCGCCGCGCTGCTCCACGAGGACGGTCTTGTAGTCGGTCATTCTTTTGCCTCCGGGAACGGCGTCCACTCTTGCTCGGGCGGGAGCGGCGCGAACAAATCGTCGAGCATTCTTTCCGTCACCCCCTCCGGCGTCGGCGGATCCCATTTCGGCTGGTTGTGCTTGTCGATGAGAAGCGCGTGAACGCCTTCCTTGAAGTCGTGGGTCTGAACGACTCGTCCCGCGAGCGCATATTCGGCGCGCATCTCGTCGGCGAAGGTGGCGCGCTCGGCGCCCTCACGGAGGAGCCGGAGCGAGACCTTGCAGGACATCGGGCTCTTGGTGCCGAGAGTCACCAGCTCCTTTTCCGACCACTCGTCCTCGTCCGAGTCGAGAGCCGCGAGAACCTCTTCGAGTTCATCCGAAGCGAACAGCCGGTTGATGAGCGAAAGGTTGTCCGCGATCTTCGGATCGGGCGGCGTTTCCGAAGCCGCTCCGAGCGCCCCCTTCACCCGGTCCGGCGATTTCAGGATGCGATCGACCAGCTCTTCGATTCCGCTGCTCGAGACATAGTGGGTGGCGAGACCGAGGTACGCGCATTCCGCGCCGTCGAGCCTGGCTCCGGTCAGCGCCATATATTGGCCGACCCGGCCGGACAGGCGCGACAGATACCACCCGCCGCCGACGTCGGGGAAAAGACCGATTCCCGTTTCGGGCATCGCCAGGCGCGTGTTCTCGGTTGCGACACGGAAGGTGCAGGGTTGGGAAATGCCGACTCCGCCGCCCATCGTCACTCCGTCCATGATCGCGACGGTCGGCTTTTCATAGGTGAAGAGCAGGTGGTTGAGCCGGTATTCGGCGAAGAAGAATTCCTTCGCCTTGTGAGCATCGCCGGCGCCGCTCTTTGCCAGCATCACCACGTCGCCTCCGGCACAAAAGCCGCGGCCCACCGCATGGTCGATAACGACGCATTCGATATTGGAATCGGTTCGCCAGCGAAGCAGCGCGGCGCTCATGGAGTCGCACATTTCCGTGGTCAGCGCGTGGATGGCCTTGGGACGGTTCAGGCAAATCCGCCCTACGCCGCGTTCGGCGAAAATCAGAACGTCATCGGTCACTGGCGAAGCAAATCCCTGCTGATGATGACCCGCATGATCTGGTTCGTGCCCTCGAGGATCGAGTGAACGCGCAGGTCGCGCCAGAAGCGCTCGACCGGATAGTCCTGAAGATAACCGTAGCCGCCGTGAAGCTGCAGCGCCCGGTCGACGATGCTGCTTCCGCTATCGGTCGCGAGGCGCTTGGCCATTGCTGCGAAGCGGGTCTTGTCTGGCGCGTTGGCGGTGACCTTCGCCGCCGCGACGTAGAGGAGGTAGCGCGCGGCCTGGAGCTCCGTTTCCATGTCGGCGAGCATGAACTGCGTGTTCTGGAAATCGGCGATCGCCTGTCCGAACTGGTGACGCTCCTTGGTGTAGGCGACTGCCTCGTCAAGACAGCGTTGCGCCCCGCCAAGCGAGCAGGCGCCGATGTTGAGACGGCCTCCGTCGAGCCCCATCATCGCAATCCGGAACCCTTCGCCCTCGGCTCCGACGCGATTTTCGACCGGCACCCGGACGTCGTCGAAATTGACCTGGGCGGTCGGTTGGGAGTGCCAGCCGAGCTTCTTCTCCTGTGCTCCGAAGCTGACGCCCTTCATGTCCTTTTCGATGACCAGGCAGCTGATTCCCTTCGGTCCTTCCTCGCCGGTCCGGACCATCGTCACGTAAAGTTCGTTTTCGCCGCCGCCGGAGATGAATGCCTTGGAGCCGGAGACGACATAATGGTCGCCGTCCAGAACCGCTTTGGTCTTGAGCGCAGCCGCGTCCGAGCCGGAAGACGGCTCGGTCAGGCAATAGCTGCCCATCCGCTCCATCGTGATCATCGACGGCAGGTATTTCTGCTTCACTTCGTCGCTGCCGAAGCGGTCGATCATCCAGCTAGCCATGTTGTGGATTGAGATGAAGGCGCTCGTCGAAGGGCAGCCATAGGCCATCGCCTCCATGATCAGTGCCGCTTCGAGGCGCCCAAGGCCGATTCCGCCGCTCTCTTCGGACACGTAGATCGCTCCGAAGCCGAGCTCAGCGGCCTCGCGAATGACGTCCACCGGGAAAATGTGTTTTTCGTCCCACTCGCCCGCGTTCGGAGTGATCGCGTCGGCGGTGAACTTGCGCGCCATCTCCTGAATCTGGAGTTGGTCATCGGTAAGCTCGAACTGGTGCATGGGCGCGGGCCTTAGCGGCGCTCGCCGATCATGTCAGCCCGTCAGCCGAACGTCGGGATATGGAAGGCGCTCTTGTCGTCGGCGTCGGCGATGCCGTCAGGCCAGCGCTGGGTGACGACCTTGTTCTTGGTCCAGAAGCGGATTCCCTCCTGGCCGTACTGGCCGATGTCGCCGAATCCCGAGCGCTTCCACCCGCCGAAACTGTGGTAGCTGACCGGCACCGGGATCGGCACGTTCACCCCGACCATTCCGACGTTCACCCGGGCGGCGAATTCGCGCGCGGCGTGGCCGTTGCGGGTGAAAATGGCGACTCCGTTACCGTAGTCGTGCTCGCTGGGGAGGCGGACCGCTTCGTCGAAGTCCTTGGCCCGGACCATCTGCAGCACGGGGCCGAAAATCTCGTCCTTGTAGCTCTGGAAGCTCGGCTTGACGTGGTCGAAGAAGGTCGGGCCGATAAAGAAGCCCTTCTCGTGCCCCTGCAGCCTGAAGCCGCGGCCGTCGACGACCAGCTCCGCGCCTTCGTCGATTCCCATCTGGATGTAATGCTCGATGCGCTCCTTGTGGGCAGCGCTGACCACCGGGCCGTAATGCGCCTCGGGGTCGGTCGAGACTTCCGACGCGAAGCGCCTGGATGGCCGGGATCAGCTTCTCGCGCAGCTTGTCGGCGGTTTCGTCGCCGACTGGAACGACGACCGGGAGCGCCATGCAGCGCTCGCCCGCCGAGCCAAAGGCGGCTCCGGCGAGATCGTTGACTACCTGGTCGAGGTCGGCGTCGGGCATGACGATGCCGTGGTTCTTGGCGCCCCCGAAGGCCTGCACCCGCTTGTTGTTCTGGGTGCCGCGCGAATAGATATAATGAGCGATGTCCGAGCTTCCGACGAAGCTGACACCCTTGATGTCCGGGTGGTCGAGGATCGCGTCGACCATCTCCTTGTCGCCGTGGACCACGCTCAGGATACCGTCCGGAAGGCCCGCTTCCTTCATCAGCTCGGCGAGACGGACGGGCACGCTCGGATCGCGTTCCGACGGCTTGACTATGAAGGCGTTGCCGCAGGCGATTGCCGGGCCGAACATCCACATCGGGATCATCGCGGGGAAGTTGAACGGGGTGATCCCCGCGCCGATTCCGAGCGGCTGGCGCATCGAAAAAACGTCAATTCCGGGCCCTGCGCCGACGGTATATTCGCCTTTGAGCGCCTGCGGGATCCCGCAGCAATATTCGATGACCTCGAGCCCGCGCTGAACGTCGCCGCGGGCATCGGCGATGACCTTGCCGTGCTCGGAGCTCAGGAGCTCGGCCAGTTCCTCCATGTGCGCTTCGACCAGCTCGCGATACTTGAACATGATCCGCGCGCGGCGCTGCGGATTGGTGGCGGCCCAGGCCGGCTGGGCGGCCTTGGCTGAGTCGACCGCCTTCTGCAGGTCGGCGGCGCTGCCGAGCTTGACCTTCGCCTGAACTTCGCCGGCGTTGGGGTCGAAGACGTCGCCGCTGCGGCCGCTCGACGAAAAGGCTTCGCCGGCGATGAAATGGTCGATGTCACGCAACATTTGCTTTTGTCCTGAATCTGAAGTCTTTGGGGGCGCGGCTCCCCTAGACCCGGGCGCGTTCAAATGCCAGTTGCGGTAGCCAGGGAGAGCATCATGAAGTCAGTTGCGCTGTTGCTTTCTTCGGCTGTCCTGATCGGGGCGGCGCCCGCCCCGGCCCCGGTTCCGAGTGAACCGATTGCTCAGCTACGGGCGATCATCGCGCCGGTCAGCGGTGCCGACTTGAAGCCATCGATGAAAAGCTGGTGAGCTTCGGGACGCGGAATACCCTGTCGTCGCAGACCGACCCCAAGCGCGGGATCGGAGCGGCGCTTAATTGGGGCGAAGCGCAGTTCAAGAGTTTCGGGCTGCAGACGGTTCGTCCGTGCGACACCTTCACCGGCGAGCGGGTGCCGAACCCGACCAAGATCTGCGACGCGGTGGCGATCCAGCGCGGGACCGAGCGGCCCAACGACGTGGTGATCATCACCGGCCACATCGACAGCCGTGTAAGCGACGTGATGAACGCCAATGCGGTCGAGCCGGGAGCGAACGACGACGGGTCGGGAAGCTCGGCGGTGATCGAGGCGGCCAAGTTGCTCTCGAAGCACAAGTTCCCCGGCACCATCGTCTATTCGCTCGACTCGGGCGAGGAGCAGGGGCTGTACGGCGCCAAGGTGATCGCCGCCTATGCGAAGGCACAGGGCTGGAACGTGATCGCCGATCTGAACAACGACATCATCGGCAACAGCTGCGGCTCCGACGGGGTGTGCGACGACACGCACGTCCGCGTCTTCTCCGAAGGTCCGCGATGGCAGGGGCACGAGGAGCTGGCGAAGCTTCGAGCGCGCGTTCGGCGGCGAAAATGACGCTCCGTCGCGCAACATCTCGCGCTATCTCGACGGGCTCGCCGACCAGCTCGATATCGGCCTCGACGTCCGCCAGATCTGGCGCAACGACCGCTTCGGCCGCGGCGGCGACCACACCGAGTTCCTTAACCTCGGCTATCCGGCGGTGCGGCTGACGGTCGCGGTCGAGAATTACAACCAGCAGCACCAGGACCTGAGGACCGAGAATGGCGTCGTTTACGGCGACACGATCGACAAGATGGACTTCAACTACCTGGAGAAGGTGGCGAAGCTGAACATCGCCGCGCTCGCCGCAATGGCCAGCGCCCCGCCGCCGCCCGAGCCGAAGGCCGAAGGCGCGGTGAGCACGGATACGACGATCAGTTGGGCGCCGGTCGAGGGAGCGAACCATTACATTGTTCGCTGGCGCCGGACCGACGCCAATCAGTGGCAGGAATCGCGGACCGTGCCGGCTGGCCAGTGCGCATCCGGATGCAAAGTCGTGTTGCCCCACGTCCGTGTCGACGACTGGGTGTTCGGCGTGTCGTCGGTGGGAGCGAACGGCTTCGAAAGCCCGGTCGCTTCGGCCGTTCCTGGTGGCGCGTTCAAGCCCTATATTGCTCCTGAAAAGCAATAAGGAGATTGGGGCGGGGCGATGGCTGGCGGATGGACCCGCGACGGATCGGTGCAGGACCAGATCGACGATACGATAAAGGACGCGGTTGCCCGTGCCCGCTCGCTGACGCCGAGGGGCGAAAGCGCCAGGGAATGCGAGGATTGCGGAGAGCCGATACCGAAGAAAAGGCGCGAGGCGCTTCGCGGCGTGCGCACCTGCGTCGCCTGCCAGGCCAAGCGCGACAAAGCGGTAGTCCACTCGGCGATTAACCGCCGCGGAAGCAAGGATAGCCAGTTGCGCTGAGCGCGTTTACGGCGCTCGGATGGACAGACGGGAGCCGCGCGAGACCGACCGGCCAGCCGAGCAGCGCCCGCTCGCCGGAATAGCACTTCGGCTGCTCACCGCGCTTCTCCTCGCCAGCATGTTTGCGCTTGTGAAGCTTGCGTCCACCCGCGGCGTGAACCTGGTCGAGACGCTTTTCTACCGCCAGTGCGGCTCGGCGATCGCAGCGACGGCTTTCGTCGCACTCGGTCCCGGCGTGGAGTCGCTTCGGACGAAGCGGGTGTGGGCGCACGTCGGGCGGATGGCGCTCGGAGTTGCGGCGATGGCGGCCAATTTCATTGCCTTCATCCTGCTTCCGCTGGCCGAAGCGACGACAATCGGATTCTCGGTACCGATCTTCGCGGTCGTGCTGGCGGCGCTGCTGCTCGGCGAGCCGACCGGCAAATGGCGCTGGGGAGCGGTCGCGGCAGGTTTCGCGGGAGTTCTGATCATCGTCCAGCCGGGAAGCGGCGGCGTTCCGCTGCTGGGCGCCTCGGTCGCGCTTGCGGCAGCGCTTCTCACCGCGTCGGTGACTATTGTCATCCGCAAGCTGGGCGCCACCGAGCGCGCAGCGACCACTGTTTTCTGGTTCGCCACGAGTTCGCTGGTGCCGCTTGGGTTGGCGATGCTTCCACTTCGGCGGAGCGCATGACGGCAGGATGTGGGCGATGCTCGCCGGAATCGCGCTCGCCGGCGGGCTTGCGCAGCTGACCCTGACGGGCGCGCTGCGCCTTGCGCCAGTCGCTCTGGTGATGCCGATGGACTACACGAGCCTGCTTTGGGCGACGATTCTCGGCGCGTGGATTTTCGGCGAGGTGCCGAGCCGATGGACTTGGGTCGGGGCGCCGATCATCATCGCAAGCGGACTGGTGATCGTCTGGCGCGAGCATCGACTTCGCCGCCGCGCGTTATTGTCTGCAGAAGCCCAGACGACCACGTAAGGACCAGATGACGCGAAAACCCTCCACCGGATTGCCCACCCGGAAGCAGATCCTCGACTTCATCGCCTCCTCCAACCAGCCGGCGGGGAAGCGCGAGATCGCGCGCGCCTTCGGAATCAAGGGCAATGACAAGATCGCGCTGAAGAAGCTCCTCAACGAGATGGGCGACGAGGGGCTGATCGAGACCTCGAAGGGCCGCGCTTTCAATAAGGTCGGCGGAATCCCGAAGGTGACGGTGCTGAAGGTCGTCGAGGCCGATGAAGACGGGAACGTCTGGGCCAAGCCTGAGCATTGGGAAGCGGAAACGCCGGCGCCGAAGCTTCGCGATATCGAAAAGCAAAGGCGCGGCGCGCTCGGCATCGGCGACCGGGTGCTTGCCCGCACCGAAGAGCGAAACGACCGCTTCGTTGCTCATCCGCTGAAGAAGCTGGCGAAGAAAACGGAGCTGGTGCTCGGCGTGCTTCGCAAGGAAGGAAGCCGCTTCTGGCTCACGCCGGTCGAGAAGAAGGAGCGGCGCGAGCTTGCCGTCAGCGACGTCAAGGACGGCGAGAGCGGGGACCTGGTGCTGTGCGAGGTGCACGGGCGCGGACGCAGTGTCTCGGCCAAGGTGGACGCGGTGCTCGGGGATCCGTTCGCGCCGAAGAGCTTCAGCCTGATCGCGATCCACAAATACGAGCTTCCGCACGAATTCAGCGATGCCGTCATCGAAGAGGCCAAGCGAGTCGCGAAATTCAAACTCGGGGATCGCGAGGACCTCACGCACTTGCCGATCGTCGCGATCGATCCCGCCGATGCCCGCGACCATGACGATGCGATCTGGGCCGAACCAGACGGGGAGGGCGGCTGGAACGCGATCGTCGCCATTGCCGACGTCAGCTATTACGTCCGCCCGGGAAGCGCACTCGACCAGGCGGCACGAGCGCGCGGTAACAGCGTCTATTTCCCCGACCGGGTGGTGCCGATGCTGCCGGAGGAATTGTCGGCCGACATTTGCTCGCTAAAGGCGAATAAAGAACGCGCCGCAATGGCCTGTCACTTGAAGATCGCCAAGGATGGCACGGTAAAAAGCTTCAGGTTTGCAAGGGCGAAGATTTGCGTGGCGGCAAACATTGCCTACGAAGATGCCCAAGCTGCGATCGATGCCGCGAACGAGGAGCGCATCGGAAGTTTCCTCGCCTACCTGCTCGATGCCGGAGGTCGAAGGTGCCGTTCCGGCGGAGTTGGTGAACAAGGCGCTCAAGCCATTGTGGGGCTGCTGGCGGGCGCTGCTGAAGGCCCGCGAAAAACGTCAGCCGCTGGAGCTGGACCTGCCCGAGCGGCAGGTGGTCCTCGACGAAAAGGGCCGGATCAGCTCCGTTGCCGAACGCGAGCGGCTCGACGCTCACCGGCTGGTCGAGGACTATATGATTGCCGCCAACGTGGCCGCGGCGCGGGCACTCGAAGCGAAGAAATCGCCGGTCATGTACCGGGTCCACGAGCCGCCCAGCCGCGAAAAACTGGAAGCGCTGAAGGACTATCTCGACACGTTCGACATTCCGTTCACGCTCGGCCAGGTGATCAAGCCCGAGACGTTCAACCGGATCATCGACAAGGTCGGCGAGGCGGATTTCCGGCCCGAGATCATGGAGCAGCTGCTGCGCACTCAGATGCAGGCGCGCTACGCGCCCGAGCGGCTCGGGCATTTCGGGCTGGCGCTTGCGACCTACGCACATTTCACGTCGCCGATCCGCCGCTACGCCGACCTTCTGATCCATCGCGCTCTGGTCAGCGCCTACAAGCTCGGCGAGGGCGGCCTTCCCGCCGAAGACGCAGCGAAGTTCGAGGAAATCGGCGAGCATATTTCCCGGCTCGAGCGCCGCGCGATGGAGGCCGAGCGCGAGACGGTCGACCGCTACGTCGCCGCCTATCTCGCCGACCAGATCGGCCAGGTGGTCATGTGCCGGATCACCGGCGTTCAGCCGTTCGGATTCTTCGCGACCGTAGTCGAGTTCGGCGGCGACGGGATCGTACCGGTCTCGACGATTGGCGACGAATATTTCCGCTATGATGAAAAGACCCAGCAGCTGATCGGTGAAGATAGCGGGACCGACCTACCGGATGGGCCAGAAGCTTCGCCTCCGGATCGTCGAGTCGAACCCGGTGACCGGCGGCCTTCGCTTCGCCTTGCCGGCCGACGAGAAGGCAGAGGAGAAAGCGGAGAAGCGGAAGGACCGGGTGCATCGCCCGCAGGGGCGGCGTGGCAGGCCGAAGAACATCCGCCACAAGTCGCGGCGGCGGTGACGACAGTCGCAACCATTGCGCTGCGGCTCTATTGATGCGGCAAGGAGAGCGCCAATGGCTACAAAATCGCGATCCTCGTCGGCAGCCTCAGGAAGGCGAGCCTCAACCGCCGAGTGGCGACATCGATCTGCGCGATCCGCGGCGACAATCTCGATTGCGAGATGGTCGAGATCGGCGACTTGCCGCTCTACAACCAGGAATATGACGAGCCGGGCAACACGCCGCCCGAATATGAGCGTTTGCGAAACCAGATTCGCCCCGCCGACGGCGTGCTGTTCGTTTCGCCGGAGTACAACCGCGGCATTCCCGGGGTGCTCAAGAATGCCATCGACGTCGGCTCCCGCCCCTACGGCCAGAGCGTGTTCGACAAGAAGCCGGCCGCGATCATCACCGCTTCACCCGGTGCCATCGGCGGCTTCGGAGCCAACCACCAGATCCGCCAGGCCTGCGTCTTCCTCAACATGCCGGTGATGCAGCAGCCGGAAGCTTATCTCGGTCACGTGACCGACGACAGCTTCGACGAGAATGGCTGCCTGAAAGACGGCCCGCTGAAGGACCTGGTCGAGAAGCTCGCCCATGCCTTTCATGACTGGGTCGACATGATCCACAAATCACGCGCTGCACTTGCCGAGGACAAGGCGCACTCCGGCGAACAAGCCGCGCGAAACAAGGAACACGCCTGATCCTTCTTTCGCGCGTTCGGCCGTTTCGGTAGTCTCCGTAACGGACGTTCTTCGGGGAGGGCACAGAATGGATTTACGTTGGCTTTCACGCTGGGAGCCGCAGGCGCTGGCGCTTCTCCGGATCTTCGCCGCCCTGCTATTCCTGGAGCATGGCACGGCCAAGTTGCTCCATTTCCCCGTACCTCAGCCCGGCGTTCCAGATCCGCTACCGACGATTCTCATCGTCGCCGCGGTGATCGAGATAGTCGGCGGGATTCTGGTAACGCTGGGACTCTTTACGCGCATTGCCGCCTTCATCATGTCGGGCGAGATCGCGGTGGGGTATTTCATCGCTCATGCGCCGAGGGGCTTCTGGCCGATCGTCAACCTGGGCGAAGCAGCGATCCTCTACTGCTTCATCTTCCTCTATTTAGCCGCTGCTGGGCCGGGGGCGTGGAGCATCGACGGCCTTCGGGAAAAGCCGGCTAGGTAACCTTCGAGCGCTGCTCGAAGCGCGGCTGGTCCCACTCGCGGGTGGCGAGGATATCGGCGAGGGCGTCGGCTGCTCGCCACGCGTCCTCGAACTGCGTGTAGAGCGGCGTAAAGCCGAACCGCATCAGGTCGGGCGCGCGAAAATCCCCCACGATTCCGCGGGCGATCAGCGCCTGCGTGACTGCATAGCCCTGCGGGTGAGCGAAGCAGACGTGGCTGCCTCGGCTCGCGAGATCGCGCGGACCGAACAAGCGCAGTGCGTCGCCGCAGCGGCCCTCAACTTTGCCGATGAACAGCTTCAATAGCGCCCGCGACTTCGCCTGCACGCCGGCCATCGCGATCCCGTCGAAAGTGCCGATTCCGGCGTCGAGAGCGGCGAGGGCGATCACCGACGGGGTGCCGGTCAGGAACCGGGCCATGCCGGAAACCGGCCGATAGCTTTCCTCGAACGCGAACGGCTCGGCGTGGCCCATCCAGCCCTGCAACGGCGAGCGAAGCTCGTCCTGCAGACCCTCGGCGACATAGACGAAGGCCGGCGCACCCGGGCCGCCATTCAGATATTTGTAGCCGCAGCCGACCGCGAGCTCGCAGCCTGTGCCATTGAGGTCCAGATCGACCGCTCCGGCGCTGTGGGACAGGTCCCAAACGACCAGCGTCCCCGCATTCGCAGCGGCGTCATTCACTGCCGCCATGTCGTACATCGCGCCGCTGCGGTAATCGACGTGGCTAAGCGTCACGGCAGCGGTGTCGCCACCAAGGGCGTCGATGATCTCTTCGGGAGTGACCGTTTGCACCTGGAGCCCGAGCATCTCGGCCAGGCCCTCGGCGACATAGGTGTCGGTCGGGAAATTCCCTTCCTGCGTCAGGATCACCCGCCGCCCCGGGCGAGCGCGGACGGCTGCCGCGAGCAACTTGAACAGGCACACCGAGGTGGAATCGGCGATCAGTAGCTCGTCCGGCTTTGCTCCGACGATCGGCGCAAGCTTCGCCGCGACCCGCACCGGAAGATCGATCCAGCCATGCTTGTTCCAGCTGGAGATGAGGTCCTCGCCCCACTGCCGCTCGACAACGTCGAACAGGTGCGGTGACGTCGCCTTGGGAAGAGCCCCGAGCGAATTGCCGTCCAGATAGATGAGGCCGTCGGGAAGGACGAACCGCTCGCGGGCGAATGCCAGCGGGTCGGCGGAGTCGAGTTGCTGAGCTTCCTCGAGGGTCAAAGTTTGGGCAGGGTGACACCCTGCTGCTTCATATATTTGCCGGCTCGGTCGGCGTAGCTCACCTCGCACGGCTCATTGCCCTGCAAGAACAGGAACTGGCACGCACCCTCATTGGCATAGACCTTGGCCGGGAGCGGCGTGGTGTTCGAGAACTCAAGCGTCACGTGCCCTTCCCAGCCCGGCTCCAGAGGCGTGACGTTCACGATGATTCCGCAGCGGGCGTAGGTCGATTTGCCAAGGCAGATCACCATCACGTCGCGCGGCACCCGGAAATATTCGACCGTGTGCGCAAGCGCGAAGCTGTTGGGCGGGATGATGCACACGTCGGTCGTCCGGTCGACGAAGCTGTTCTGCGCGAAGTCCTTGGGGTCGACGGTTGCCGAATCGACGTTGGTGAAGATCTTGAAGTGATTGGAGACCCGCGCGTCGTAGCCGTAGGAGGAAAGGCCGTAGCTGATGCAGCCTTCGCGCCGCTGCGCCTCGACGAAGGGCTCGATCATGCCGCGGTTCTGGGCCTGCTCGCGAATCCAGCGGTCGGAAAGAATGGGCATGGATTCTCGCTAACGGCGGTGGCTTGATCCATCAATTTTGGCAGGGATTATTTCTGTGGATGAGGGGTGCTGCTGAAAACTGCGGGATTCACATGCTATCCACAGCCGTGCTACCTTTGTTCTCATTGGCGCGGCCATCGAACCGCGTAGGACAGTCGCATGGCAGAAATCGTACGAATTGCTGAACCGGCTGGCGAGGCCGGAACCCCGTCTCTCCCCGCAAATGTCGAAGCGGAAGCCGCGCTCCTTGGCGCCCTGATGCTCGACAACCGTCTCGTCGAGGACATCGGCCTAAAGCTCAAGCCGCACCATTTCCACGAGGACCTGCACGGCAGGATTTACGACGCGATCCTTAAGCTCACCGACAAGAACATGGTCGCCAATCCGGTCACTCTTCGGCCCATGTTCGAAGCGGACGAGGCGATCAAGGAAGTCGGCGGCGCCGGCTATCTCGCGAGCTCTGACCGGTTCGGGCGCGACCCTAATCGCGGCCAAGGATTTCGCCCAGCAGATATACGACCTCGCGCTTCTCCGAGCCTTGATCGGAGTCGGCCGCGAGCTGGTCGAATCCGCTCTCGACACCAGCGACGAAGTCGCGCCGCTCGAACAGATCGAGCGCGCCGAGACGGAACTCTACAAGGTGGCCGAGGAAGGCGGGGCCCAAGGCAAGGCCAAATCCTTCGCGGAGGCCAGCCGCCTGGCTCTCGAAATGGCCGAGCGGGCGCTGAACAGTGGGGGCCATTTGTCCGGAATCACGACCGGGCTGGAGGCGCTCAATTCCAAGATGGGCGGTCTTCACAAATCGGACCTGATCATCATGGCCGGCCGTCCGGGAATGGGCAAAAGCGCCCTTGCAACCAACATTGCGGTGTCGGCAGCCAAGAGGTTCGTTCGCGAAACCGAGGATGGAGTCGAACCGGGCAAGGGCGCCGGCGCTGGAGTGGCTTTGTTCAGCCTCGAAATGTCGGCAGACCAGCTCGCGACTCGTATCCTTGCCGAGCAGTCGGGAATCACTTCGGAGAATCTTCGCACCGGGCGGATCACTCGCGAAGAGTTCCGAAGCCTCGCCCGGGCGGCGGCCGAGCTGGAAACGCTGCCGCTGTACATCGACGACACGCCCGGACTGACCATCGCCGCCCTTCGCGCCCGGGCTCGCCGCCTGAAGCGGCAGAAGGGCATCGGAATGATCATCGTCGACTACCTGCAGCTGCTCCAGGGCACCGGCCGCAACGGCACCGACAACCGCGTCAACGAAATCTCCGAAATCAGCCGCGGCTTGAAAACGCTGGCCAAGGAACTGGACGTTCCGGTTATCGGACTGTCGCAGCTAAGCCGCGCGGTCGAGCAGCGCGAGGACAAGCGCCCGCAACTTTCCGACCTGCGCGAATCCGGCTCGATCGAGCAGGACGCCGACATCGTCGTCTTCATCTACCGCGAGGAATATTACCTCAAAGCGGTCGAGCCGGACTTTCCGATGCCCGAGGAGATCGACAAGCAGGCCAAATATGAGGAGTGGAAGGCGAAGTTCGATTCCTCTGCCGGCCGCGCCGAGCTGATCGTCGCCAAGCAGCGTCACGGTTCGACCGGGATCGTTCGGGTCCGGTTCGACGGCCGAACCACCAAGTTCAGCGACGCCGCCGACGACAGCTATCTGCCTGAGCTCCGCGGCTGACCGTTTGCCATTGGCGAGCGATGCAATAAGGGAGCGCCAGCTTTTTCGCTTGCGCAACCGGAGCATCTTCAATGGCCGAGCAATATGATGTCGTCGTCCTCGGGTCGGGTCCGGGCGGCTATGTCGCCGCGATCCGGGCCGCTCAGCTGGGGCTGAAGACGGCGATCGTCGAGCGCGAGAGTCTGGGCGGCATCTGCCTCAACTGGGGCTGCATCCCGACAAAGGCGCTGCTCCGGTCCGCCGAGGTTTTTCACCTGGTGCAGAACGCCGACAAGTATGGGCTTTCGGCGGACAAGACCGGCTTCGACCTGCAGAAGGTCGTCAAGCGCAGCCGCGACGTCGCCAAGCAGCTTAATCAGGGCGTCGCGCACCTGATGAAGAAGAACAAGATCGCCGTTCACATGGGCGAGGGAAAGCTGAGCGGCAAAGGCAAGCTGGCCGTTTCTGCCGAGGGCAAGACAACGGAGCTTTCGTACAAGCACCTCATCGTCGCGACTGGTGCGAGGGCGCGCGAGCTTCCTTTTGCCAAGTCGGATGGAAAGCGGATCTGGACCTACCGCACCGCCATGACTCCGCCGGAAATGCCGACCGAGCTGCTGGTCATCGGCTCGGGCGCGATCGGGATCGAGTTCGCAAGCTTCTATTCCGATCTCGGCGCCCAGGTGACGGTGGTGGAAATGCTCGACCGGGTGGTGCCGGTCGAAGATTCCGAAGTTTCGGATGCGCTTGCAAAGTCGCTGACGAAGCAGGGCATGACCATCCACACCCGCGCCGGGGTCGAAGCCTTGAAAGCCGATCCGAAGGGCGTCACCGCGACTATCAAGACCAGCGACGGCAAATCATCCGAGCACAAGTTCAGCCACGCGATCGTGGCCGTCGGAATCGTCCCCAACACCGAGGGGATCGGCCTGGACCAGCTCGGCGTGCAGATGACCAAGGGGCACATCGACACAGACGAGCTTTGCCGAACCACGGTGCCGGGCATCTGGGCGATCGGCGACGTCACCGCTCCGCCGTGGCTCGCGCATAAGGCGAGCCACGAAGGCGTTACCGCCGCGGAGGCGATCGCCAAGGAAATGGGCAAGGACACCCATCCGCACCCGACCGACCCCAAGAACATCCCGGGCTGCACCTACTGCCGGCCGCAGGTCGCGTCGGTTGGGCTGAGCGAAGCCGCGGCGAAGGAGAAGGGCTACGAGGTCAAGGTCGGCAAATTCCCGTTCATAGGCAACGGCAAGGCGATTGCGCTCGGCGAGACCGATGGCTTCGTGAAGACCGTTTTCGACGCCAAGACCGGAGAGCTTCTCGGAGCGCATATGATCGGTGCAGAAGTCACCGAGCTGATCCAGGGCTACACGATCGGCAAGACCGCAGAGCTGGTCGAGACCGATTTCATCAATACTGTCTTCCCGCACCCGACGCTTTCGGAGATGATGCACGAAAGCGTCCTCGCCGCGTTCGGGCGGGTGATCCACATTTGAGGGGAGGGGAATCCCGAATGAAGCGTTTGTTACTGGCTGCTTGCGCGGCCGTTTCCTTTGCAGTGCCCGCGTCTGCCGCAACGATCGTCACCGCCGACCGAATGCTCGACGTGAAGACCGGCCACTACATCGCGCACCCGGCGATCGTCGTCGGCGATGACGGCAAGATCGAAAGCGTTGGGACAGTCGCGTCGATCCAGGTTCCAGCCGGAACGAAGCATATCGACCTACCCGGCGAGACGCTTCTCCCCGGCCTGATCGACATGCACGTCCACATGAACTCGCTCGCCGAGATCGGCGGCTATGAGGGCCTGAAGTATACCGACAGTTTCTGGGCCGCGATCGGGCCGTACAACGCGCGCAAGGACATCGACGCGGGCTTCACTACCGTCCGGAATGTCGGCTCGGGAGACTTCGACGATGTCGGCTTGAAGCAGGCCATCGACGGCGGCTGGATCGTTGGTCCGCGGATCATTCCCGCCACCTATCTGCTTGGAGCGACCGGCGGGCATTGCGACGACACGAACGGGCTGCCGCCATCGCTGGGAGCCGACAAGAACGCTCCGGGTATCGTCACCAGCCCCGAGCAGGCTCGCGAGAAGGTGCGGTGGGTTCACAAATATGGTGCGCAGGTCATCAAAATCTGCGCGACCGGCGGTGTCTTTTCGCTCGGCGACGCAGTTGGCGCGCAGCAGCTCAGCTTCGAAGAGATGAAGGCGATTGCCGACGAGGCGCACATGCTCGGGCTCAAAGTCGCCGCCCACGCTCATGGAGATGATGGGATTCGAACCGCGATTCTGGCCGGGATTGACACCATCGAGCATGCCAGCCTCGCCAGCGACGCGACCATCCAGCTCGCCAAGCAGCACGGCACGTGGTTCGACATGGATATCTACAACGACGACTATATCCTCGCGACCGGCACCGCCAACGGGACCGAGCAGCAGAGCCTGGATAAGGAGCGGATGGTCGGGCTGAAGCAACGCCAGACCTTCCAGCGAGCGGTAAAGGCGGGCGTGAAAATGATTTTCGGCACCGATGCCGGTGTCTACCCACATGGCGATAACGGCAAGCAGTTCGCCAAGATGGTGCAATGGGGAATGACTCCGCTGCAGGCGATCCAGGCCGCGACTCTGAATGCGTCCGAAGCGCTTGGCCGCGCTGACGTCGGAGTGATCGAAACCGGCCGCTACGGCGACTTTGTCGCGGTCAGGGGCGATCCACTCCAGAATGTCACGCTCCTCGAACATGTCGACGATGTCATCAAGGGCGGCGAGCTGGTCCGGGGGCCTGTCCAGCCGCAATGAGCTCGCCAACCGCCAGCACTCGCACGATTGTCATCGCGCTGGTCGCGAACCTTGGGATTGCCGTCTCGAAGTTCGTCGCGGCCGCGATCACCGGCTCGTCGGCGATGCTGACCGAGGGCGTCCACAGCGTTGTCGATTGCACGAACCAGTTGCTGCTGATGTGGGGTCGGCGACAGGCAAAAAAGCCCGCCGACCAATACCATCCGTTCGGCTACGGGCGGGAGCTTTACTTCTGGAGCTTCGTGGTCGCCGTCCTGGTCTTCTCGCTCGGTGCCGGAGTGTCGATCTACGAAGGCATCCTCCACATTGCCAACCCCGAGCCGGCGGTATCCCGCCTGGTCGCCTATCTGGTCCTCCTGGTGGCATTCCTTCTCGACGGCTGGTCCACGGTCGAGGCATATCAGGAGTTCAAGGCGGCCAAGGGCCGGACCGGCTGGATCGAGGCGATCCGCCGATCCAAGGACCCGGCGGCGTTTATCGTCCTCCTCGAAAACGGCGCTGCAATGGCCGGTGTCGTCGTCGCTGCACTCGGACTGCTATTGGCGCAATTGACCCACGATCCTTTTTTCGACGGCGCGGCGTCGGTCGCGATCGGCGGCATTCTCGCATTCACGGCATTCTTCCTCGCATATGAATCCAAGGGTCTGCTGATCGGCGAAGCTGCCGATCCCGAAGTTGTCGACGGCCTCTCGAAACTCGTGTCGGCGCATAAGGGCGTCGTTGCCGCCGGCGAGGTGAAGACGTTGCACTCTTCCCCCGACCAGGTGACGGCGATGATCAGCGTCGATTTCGATGATTCGATCTCGGCCGCGCAAGTCGAGCAGATCGTTTGTGAGATAGAAGAAGAAGCGAGGGCGCGCTGGCCGTACGTCCGCCGTCTCTACATCCGCCCGCGCAAGGGATCGCTGCTTCGCGACGGCTGGGACAACGCCTAGGATTGGGAACGGCGGCGCGTTCCGCTTGTTCGACGATCTGAAAGGGAGCAGCCATGAACAAACTCGCAATCGTGCTTGTTGCCGTTGCCGCGGCCGGGTGCAGCCAGGGGAATTCGGACAACGTCATGTCGCCCGAACAAAATGCAGTCACTCCGGCGCAGGTGAATGAGGCGCTTGGCCCCGAAGTGACGAACACGACCGATCTGAACATCGCCGGCAACGACATGAACGCGGTCGGGAACGAGTTGAATCCGGCCTATCCGTTCGACGAGCCGGGGATGAACAACTCCGCCAAGTGAGGTTTTAAATGAAACGGGGCTATTGCAACGACATCGAAACGGCGACTCTGCAGAACGACGACTTCCGCCGAGTCCTCTACACCGGCAAGCATCTCCAGCTCGTCCTCATGACTCTGCAGCCGGGCGATGAGATCGGCGAGGAGGTGCATCCGGATCGGGACCAGTTCTTTCGGATCGAGGAGGGCGAAGGCGCTGTCGACATCGACGGGCGGGAGAATCGGGTCGAGGACGATTTTGCGGTGATCGTTCCCGCGGGCGCTCGCCACAACGTCCGCAACATCGGATCAAAGCCACTGCGGCTATACACGATTTACGGGCCGCCGGAGCACAAGGACCAGGTAGTGCAGTCGACAAAGGCCGACGCTGATCGGCGCCACCCGAACGAAGAGTGGCAAGGCGAAACCACCGAATAGTTGCCAAGCGTGCGCCGCGGCGGCACCGTCGCGGCCATGGCCCAATCCCTCCACGACGTCTCCGACCCCCGCAACGCGTCGGTCCTGGTCAACATCAACGGCGAGCTCAAGCCGCGCGAGCAGGCGGTCGTGTCGGTGTTCGACAGCGGCTTCATGCTCGGCGACGGCGTGTGGGAGGGCCTGCGGGTCCATGGCGGCCGGATTGCATTCCTCGACCGTCATCTCGACCGGCTTTTCGAAGGCGCCAAGGCGATTGCCATGGACATCGGCGTTTCGCGGCATGATCTGACGAAGCGACTCTACGACACGCTGGATGCCAACGACATGAGCGACGGGGCGCACATCCGGCTGATGGTGACTCGCGGTCTTCGCTCCACTCCGTACCAAGACCCGCGCGTGATCGTGTCGGGCGCGACCGTGGTGATTGCCGCCGAGTACAAGGAGCCGCCGCAGGGGCTGCATGAGCGTGGGCTCAAACTGTTCACCGTGCACGTCCGGCGCGGCGACCCGGCAGTCCAGGACCAGAAGATCAATTCGCACTCGAAGCTCAACTGCATCCTCGCCTGCATCCAGGCGATCGAGGCCGGCGCCGACGAAGGGCTGATGCTCGACCCGCAGGGATTCGTCGCGACGTGTAATTCGACGCACTTTTTCATCGTCCGCGACGGCGAAGTGTGGACGTCGAGCGGCCAATATTGCCTCGGCGGGATTACTCGCGCGCTGACGCTGGAGATTGCGCGCGAGGCGGGAATCCCGGCGATCGAGAAGACCTTCTCGCTAACCGATGTCTATGGCGCCGACGAGGCGTTCGTCACCGGCACCTTCGCCGGTATCGTGCCGGTGCGCGAGGTGGACGGTCGCAAGCTGACCGAGAGCCGCGGACCAATCGTCGAGCGGCTGCAGCAACTCTATCGCGAGCGGGTGCAACGCGACGTCGCGGAGCAGAAGCGGCCGTGACCATCCGAATCGCGATGTGGTCGGGGCCGCGGAACCTCTCGACCGCGATGATGCGCAGCTTCGGTAGCCGGAGCGACACCTATGTTACCGACGAGCCGTTCTACGGCGCTTTCCTGGAGGACACGGGTCTCCATCACCCGATGCGCGACCAGATTATCGCAAGCATGGAGTGCGATTGGCGCAAAGTCATGGACGCGCTTCGCGGGGATGCTCCGGACGGATCGCCCATTTGGTACCAGAAACACATGTGGCACCTGATGACGGGGCCGATCGGCTATGAGGACTTCGCCGGCTTCCGCCACGCCTTCCTTATCCGCGAGCCGGAGCGGATGATCGCGTCCTATTTGAAGAAGCGGGAATCGGCGCGGTTCGAGGATTTCGGGCTTGAGAAGCAGGCGGAATTTTTCGAACGCGAGATGGATCGGCTCGGCCATTCGCCGCCGGTCATCGACGCCAATGACGTGCTTGCGAACCCCGAAGGCGTGCTCTCGAAGCTCTGCCAAGGGCTCGAAATCAAGTGGGATCCGGCGATGCTGAAATGGGAGCCCGGCCGCCGCGAAACAGACGGCGTGTGGGCCGCGCACTGGTATAATGCGGTCGAGAAAAGTACCGGCTTTGCCGAGCCGGACAGCGGGCCGGTCGAGCTCACGGACGAAGACCAGCGTCTCGCAGAGCGGATGCGGCCCTTTTACGAGAGATTAGCGGCGCATAAAATCAGCGCTTGAAGTTGACGCAACGTCAACCTGTACAAGGGCGGCATGGACAAGCCGCTCACCGACGCTTTGGATATCCGCGAGGTCGCCCGACGCACGGGCCTGACCAGCCGCGCGCTCCGGTTCTACGAGGCGCGGGGGCTGGTTCAGCCGCTTCGGACCTATAGCGGCCGGCGGCTCTACGGCCCGGGCGAGCTCGAACGCATCAACCAGATCATCGCCCTCAAACGCGCCGGGATGACCCTGTCGCAGATTGCGGTCCTCACCACCGGCCGGCAGGCTGACCTTCGCGCGTTTCTCGAGGCCCAGCTGGAAGCGCTGGATGCAAAGCGCGCCGAGCTCGACGAAGCCCGATCGCTAATTCTTTCCGTCAAGTCCCGCGTCGACCGAGGCGAGCCCGTCGATGCCGCGACCTTCTGCTCGCTCATTGAAAACAAGGAACTGATGATGAGCAAGGATCAATGGGACAAGGTGTCCGACCGCTTCTTCACACAGGAGCAGAAAGCGCAATTCGCAAAGGCGATGGAAGAGGTGCCGAGCGACTTCGACCAGGCCGACTACAGCCGGAAATGGGCCGACCTCGGCAAGCGAGTGGAGGCTGCCATTCCCAATGGGGTGCAAAGTCCCGAGGCGCAGGCGCTGTACGACGAATGGCAAGAGCTTCTCGCCCCGTTCACAGCCGTTGCAAGCCCGGAGATGATGAAGGGGGTTTCGACCATGTACGAGCGCATGGACGAGTGGAAAGGCGAAGTACCTTCCGCCCCGTTCACTCCGGAAGCCTACCGCTTCATCCAGGAGATCGGGCGGGGACGGAAGGCCTGCGGCTGAGCTACTTGCGCTCGTAGGTGCCGGTGATCTGCGCCATCGTGATCTGGTGCTCTTTCGCTGCGGCCTCGACCTGCTCGACCTTCGCGTCGGGCGGGAGCTTGAGGCCGTCGACATCGAGCGCATAGAGCTTGAACCGATAGTGGTGCGGTCCGTGGCCCTTGGGCGGGCATGGGCCGCGGTAGCCGGACTTGCCGAAGTCGTTCACCGCCTGGACGAAGTTGGTGTTGCTTCCGCCATTGCCTTCACCGCGCTCGATCGAGGTGCGCGTGTCGGGAATGTTGAATACGCCCCAGTGGCGGAACGTCCCGTTCGGAGCGTCGGGGTCGTCGACCACGAGCGCGAAGCTGCGGGTGCCCGGAGGCGCTTCCGGCCAGCTCAGCTGCGGCGACTGATCGGCGCCGTCGCAGGTGTAGACGGGGGCTATCGGCTGGCCGTCCTTGATGTCGCTGCTGCTCATCGTGAATTGGGCGACGGTGGTGCTGTCGTTCATTTGATTGTCCTTTCCCGCCGACCCGCAACTCACAAGCGCAGTCAGGAGAAGGGCCGACGTAAAACTTTTCATCATGCAAGTGCCTCCGCAATTCACTGCGGACGATGGGCCAACGGGACTGCCTCTTGTCCGTTCCGCAGCTCGCCCCACATAGGCGTTGCTCTGCCCGACAGGCGTTGACGCTAACAGGCACCGCAGCTATGGGCCGCCCGTCCGCGCGACCTGTGTTCAGAATCGCGAGCGGGCAAGAGCTGAACATTGCTCGACAGCGTGAAGGCCGGCTGGCCCACAGGCCGCCGACGCTTTCGCGCTTTTTGCGTTGAGCAAAGTAACCGCGGGGCTTTCCCGCATGAGACAAGGTGAAGGGCTTCATGCCGACGATTAACCAGCTGATCCGCAAGGGTCGCGAACCGCAGAAGGCCAAGTCGAAGGTCCCTGCAATGGAGCAGAACCCGCAAAAGCGCGGCGTCTGCACGCGTGTTTATACAACCACCCCGAAGAAGCCGAACTCGGCGCTTCGAAAGGTGGCGAAGGTTCGCCTGACCAACCAGCGCGAAGTGATCAGCTACATCCCCGGCGAGGGGCACAACCTGCAGGAGCACAGCGTCGTGCTGATCCGCGGCGGGCGTGTGCGCGACCTTCCCGGTGTTCGCTATCATGTCCTTCGCGGAGTGCTCGACACTCAGGGTGTCAAGGACCGCCGCCAGTCCCGCTCCAAATACGGCGCCAAGCGCCCGAAATAACAACCGCTTGAGTAAGCCCCGGGAATTCCCGGAACCGGCTGAAGAGAAAGGAACAAGCAAATGTCCCGTCGTCGCCGCCCAGAAAAGCGCGAAATCCTGCCCGATCCCCGGTTCGGGGACCTGGTCCTGTCCAAGTTCATGAATTCGGTGATGCTCGACGGCAAGAAGTCCGTTGCCGAAGGAATCGTCTACGGAGCTCTCGACACCGTCGAAGCGCGCCTGAAGAAGGACCCGCTGTCGGTGTTCCACGATGCGCTCAACAATGTGAAGCCGGGCATCGAGGTTCGCTCCCGCCGAGTCGGCGGCGCCACCTATCAGGTGCCGGTCGAAGTTCGTCCCGAGCGCGCCCAAGCGCTCGCGATCCGCTGGCTTATCTCCGCTGCGCGATCGCGTGCGGAGAAGACAATGTCGGCCCGCCTTTCCGGCGAGCTGATGGACGCGTCGCAGAACCGCGGCAATGCCGTGAAGAAGCGCGAGGACACGCACCGCATGGCCGAGGCCAACCGCGCCTTCAGCCACTACCGTTGGTAACAATCGTACCTATATCGTGAGCAGCCGGCCGTTGCCGGCTCCCCACATCGCCAAGGAAGAATTGAAATGGCCCGCAGCCATCCGCTCGAACGATATCGCAACATCGGCATCATGGCCCACATCGATGCCGGCAAGACGACCACGACCGAGCGAATCCTCTACTACACCGGCAAGTCCTACAAGATCGGCGAAGTCCACGAGGGCTCGGCGACCATGGACTGGATGGAGCAGGAGCAGGAGCGCGGGATCACCATTACGTCGGCCGCGACGACGACCTTCTGGAAATCCGAAGACGGGCAGGGGCCCGAGCACCGGATCAACATCATCGACACTCCGGGCCACGTCGACTTCACCATCGAGGTGGAGCGTTCGCTTCGAGTGCTCGACGGCGCAGTCGCGGTGTTCGACGGCGTTGCCGGAGTCGAGCCGCAGTCGGAGACGGTCTGGCGGCAGGCGGACAAGTACAAGGTTCCGCGGATGTGCTTCATCAACAAGCTCGACCGCACCGGCGCCGATTTCTATTTCTGCGTTCAGTCGATCGTCGACCGGCTCGGCGCCAAGCCGCTCGTGCTTTACCTCCCGATCGGTTCGGAAAGCGACCTCAAGGGCGTCGTCGACCTGGTCAACATGCGCGGCATCGTCTGGCAGGACGAAAGCCTCGGAGCGAAGTTCGACTATGTCGACATTCCGGACGACCTGAAGGAGAAGGCTGCCAAGTATCGCCACGACCTTCTCGAAACCGTTGTCGAGCAGGACGACGACGTAATGATGGCCTACCTCGAGGGCGAGGAGCCGGATGCCGCGACGATCAAGAAGCTGATCCGCAAGGGCACTCTGGGCCAGGCGTTCGTTCCGGTGCTGTGCGGCTCGGCATTCAAGAACAAGGGCGTTCAGCCGCTTCTCGACGCGGTCGTGGATTACATGCCGAGCCCGCTCGACGTTCCGCCGATCAAGGGCGTCAAGATGGACGGCGAGACTCCCGACGAGCGGCCGAGCGACGATAATGCGCCGTTCGCTGCGCTCGCGTTCAAGATCATGAACGACCCGTTCGTCGGTTCGCTGACGTTCGCTCGGATCTATTCGGGCAAGCTAAGCAAGGGCAGCGTCCTCAATTCGGTCAAGGACAAGGACGAGAAGATCGGCCGAATGCTGCTGATGCACGCCAACAGCCGCGAAGACATCGACGAGGCTTTTGCTGGCGACATCGTTGCGATTGCGGGCCTGAAGGAAACAACGACCGGCGACACGCTGTGCGCCAAGAACGCTCCGATCATCCTTGAGCGGATGGAGTTCCCCGATCCGGTGATCGAGCTCTCAGTCGAGCCAAAGACAAAGGCCGACCAGGAGAAGATGGGAATTGCCCTGTCGAGGCTTGCCGCCGAGGACCCGTCGTTCCGGGTCTCGACCGACCACGAATCCGGCCAGACGATCATCAAGGGGATGGGCGAGCTCCACCTCGACATTCTCGTCGATCGCATGAAGCGCGAGTTCAAGGTCGAGGCCAATGTCGGCGCTCCGCAGGTCGCGTACCGCGAATCGCTGGCGAAGCCGGTCGACGTGGACTACACGCACAAGAAGCAGTCGGGCGGCTCCGGCCAGTTCGGCCGAGTGAAGGTCAGCGTCGCACCGGGCGAGCGCGGATCGGGCGTCCAGTTCTTCGACGAGATCAAGGGCGGCAACATTCCGCGCGAATATATCCCGTCGGTGGAGAAGGGCATGCGCGAGACGGCCGAGACCGGATCGCTCATCGGCTTCCCGATCATCGATTTCGAGATTCACCTGACCGACGGCGCCTACCACGACGTCGACTCCTCGGCGCTGGCGTTCGAAATCACCGGCCGCGGAGCGATGCGCGAAGTCGCCCAGAAGGCGGGAATCAAGCTGCTCGAGCCGATCATGAAGGTCGAGGTCGTCACCCCCGAGGATTATCTCGGCGACGTCATCGGCGACTTGAACTCGCGGCGCGGGCAGATCCAGGGCACCGACAGCCGGGGCAACGCCCAGATGGTCGTGGCGATGGTGCCGCTCGCCAATATGTTCGGCTATGTGAACCAGTTGCGTTCGTTCACACAGGGGCGGGCGCAGTATACGATGCAATTTTCTCATTATGAGGAAGTGCCGCAGAACGTCGCCGACGAGGTGAAGGCTAAGCTGGCGTAACCGTAATTTTGTAGCTATGGGCGCGACCGCACACGGGCGCCGCGCCCGAAATTTTCGAAAACGAGAGGCGTAAAATGGCGAAGGCTAAATTCGAGCGGACGAAGCCGCACGTGAACATCGGAACCATCGGTCACGTCGACCATGGCAAGACAACCCTGACCGCAGCGATCACTAAGGTGCTCTCGGAGACGGGTGGAGCGACGTTCACCGACTATTCGAACATCGACAAGGCGCCCGAAGAGCGCGAGCGCGGGATCACCATTTCGACCGCTCACGTCGAGTATGAGACTGCGAACCGGCACTATGCGCACGTCGATTGCCCGGGGCACGCCGACTATGTGAAGAACATGATCACCGGCGCCGCTCAGATGGACGGTGCGATCCTGGTGGTTTCCGCGGCCGACGGCCCGATGCCGCAAACCAAGGAGCACATCCTGCTCGCCAAGCAGGTCGGCGTTCCGACGATGGTCGTTTACCTGAACAAGGTCGACCAGGTCGACGACCCCGAGCTCCTGGAGCTGGTCGAGCTCGAGATTCGCGAAGAGCTCAATAAGCGCGAGTTCGACGGCGACAATATTCCGATCGTTTCCGGCTCGGCGCTTGCCGCGCTCGAGGACAAGACGCCTGAGATCGGCAAGGAATCGATTCTCAAGCTGATGCAGGCTGTCGACGACTGGATTCCGACCCCTGAGCGTCCGCTCGACAAGCCGTTCCTGATGCCGATCGAGGACGTGTTCTCGATTTCCGGGCGCGGCACCGTCGTCACCGGCCGTGTCGAGACCGGCGTCATCAAGGTTGGCGAAGAAGTCGAGATCGTCGGAATCAAGGACACGTCGAAGACGACCGTCACCGGCGTCGAGATGTTCCGCAAGCTGCTCGACCAGGGTCAGGCCGGCGACAACATCGGCGCGCTCCTCCGCGGCGTCGCGCGTGAGGACGTCGAGCGCGGCCAAGTCCTGGCTAAGCCCGGCTCAATCACTCCGCACACCGACTTCAAGGCGGAAGTCTACGTCCTCTCGAAGGACGAGGGCGGCCGTCATACGCCGTTCTTCGCCAACTATCGTCCGCAGTTCTATTTCCGGACCACGGACGTGACGGGCGAAGTCGAGCTTCCGGAAGGCACCGAGATGGTGATGCCGGGCGACAACGTGAACCTGGGCGTGAAGCTGATTGCTCCGATCGCCATGGACGCGGGTCTTCGCTTCGCGATCCGCGAAGGCGGCCGGACCGTCGGCGCAGGGGTTGTCGCAGAGATTACGAAGTAATATAGGGCGGCAGCCGCGCGGGTCGGGAGATTCGCGCGGCTTACGCTTTAGTGTTGTTGAATTTGGCGGGCCGAGGCCTCGGTTTCGGTTCGCAGGCTCTTTCGCATCGGTAGGGACATGGAAACGCAGAATATCCGGATTCGCCTGAAGGCGTTCGATCATCGAGTGCTCGACCAGGCGACTGGCGACATTGCCGATACGGCGCGCCGCACGGGTGCTCTTATCCGCGGGCCCATTCCATTGCCGACGCGAATTGAGAAGTTCACCGTCAACCGGTCGCCGCATATCGACAAGAAGTCGCGGGAGCAGTTCGAGGTGAGGACGTACAAGCGGCTGCTCGACATCGTGCAGCCCACTCCGCAGACGGTCGACGCTCTGATGAAGCTGGACCTTGCTGCGGGCGTCGACGTTGAAATTAAGCTGGCCTAACGGCTGGGAGATCAAACTGGCCTAATCGCCAGCGCCCCCGCGCTCGCTGCGGGGACTGATCGGGAGATACCGCGGAGCTAATGCTTCGGCTGCGTCCCCGCCGCTCCTCAAGGAGCATTAGCCCAGGCGGGGCACGCGAAATTCATGGGCTTCACGCACCCGGGAATGCTCCCGCGTGCCTCTGTGTAGGAGCAATTGGTCATGCGCACTGGCGTGATCGCGAAGAAAGTAGGAATGACCCGCCTCTTCCAGGCGGACGGGCGGCACGTGCCGGTGACCGTCCTGCAGCTGGATGACGTGCAGGTTGTCGGCCGCCGCGAGGCCGACCGCGACGGCTACACCGCCGTCCAGCTTGGCGCCGGTAAGGCGAAGGCGAAGAACCTCGCCAAGCCGCAGCGGTCCGCTTTCGGCAAGGCGAAGGTCGAGCCCAAGGCCAAGGTGGTTGAATTCCGCGTTGCCGAGGACGCGCTGCTCGACGTCGGAGCGACTCTCAGCGCCGAGCATTTCGTTGCCGGCCAGCTGGTCGACGTCTCCGGCGTGACTCAGGGAAAGGGTTTTGCCGGCGGCATGAAGCGCTGGGGCTTCGGCGGTCTTCGAGCCACTCACGGCGTTTCGATTTCGCACCGCTCGCTGGGTTCGACGGGTAACCGCCAGGATCCTGGCCGCGTGTTCAAGAACAAGAAGATGGCCGGCCA
Source organism: uncultured Alphaproteobacteria bacterium (assembly GCA_963839145.1). Classification (GTDB taxonomy): domain Bacteria; phylum Pseudomonadota; class Alphaproteobacteria; order Sphingomonadales; family Sphingomonadaceae; genus Sphingomicrobium. Next base: position 100,521 of record CAWITR010000004.1, on the reverse strand, counting down.
CATGGGTGCACGCAATCGCACTCAGCAGAACCTCGAGGTCGTTCGCACCGACGCTGCGCGCGGGCTGCTGTTCATCAAGGGCTCGGTCCCGGGCCACAAGGGCAGCTGGCTGACCGTTCAGGACGCGATCAAATCGGACCGCCGCGACGACGTTCCCTATCCGGCCGGCCTGGTGGCCGAGAACGAGCCGGAGCACGAGCACGCTGCAGCTGGCCTGGTCGACGAGGGTGCGGTTCACGAGATGCCGGCGCTTCCGAGCGATGAGGAAGTGGCTGCGCTCGCTGCCGAGCAGTCGACCGAGCCGACCGAAGAGAATGCTGCCGGAGCGGCAGAGGGTGAGAACCCGGCGCCCGACACCGGCAACGACGAGAGCAAGGAAAGCTAAGATGAAGGTCAAGGTCCAGAGCCTCGGCGCTTCCGGTTCAGCCAAAGCCGATGGCGACATCGAGCTGAACGACGCCGTCTTCGGTGTCGAGCCGCGCGCCGACATCCTTCACCGGGTAGTGACGTGGCAGCTCATCAACCGCCGCGCGCCTGCACGGCCGGCTCGCGAGCGCAGCGACGTCGCCCGAACGGGCAAGAAATGGGGCCGCCAGAAAGGCGGCGGAACCGCTCGCCACGGCGACCGGCGCGCACCGATTTTCATCGGCGGCGGCAAGGCGCATGGCCCGCGTGCGCGAGTGTTCACGTCGAGCCTCAACAAGAAAATCCGCGCGCTCGGCCTCAAGATGGCTCTGTCGTCGAAGGCGAAGGGTGGGAACCTCGTCGTCCTCGACAATCTCGATCTTCCGGAAGGCAAGACGAAGGAGCTCAAGAGCCGTCTCGGCACGCTTGGCCTCGGCAAGACTGCGCTGGTGATCGATGGTGACGCACTGAACGTCGGCTTCGCCCGTGCTTCGTCGAACCTCGAGAGCATCGACCTGCTGCCGGCGGTCGGAGCCAATGTTTACGACATCATGCGCCACGAGACGCTGGTCCTGACCCGCGCCGCGGTCGAGAAGCTGGAGGCCCGGTTCAATGGCTAAGAAGCAGAAACGCGAGGCCGAGGCGTGGCACTATGACGTCGTCCTCGCGCCGCACATCACCGAGAAATCGACGATGCTGTCGGAGCATAATGCGGTCGTCTTCAGGGTCGCCCCGGGGGCCTCGAAGCCGCAGATCAAGCAGGCAGTTGAGGCGCTTTTCAACGTCGACGTCACTAACGTGAACACGACCCTGACCAAGGGAAAGCGCAAGAAGTGGCGCGGGCGCGATTACCAGCGCTCCGATTTCAAGAAAGCGATCGTCACCCTGGCCGAAGGCCAGTCGATCGACGTGACGAGCGGGATCTAAGCAATGGCACTCAAGCAATATAAACCGACCAGCCCCGCGCGCCGCGGACTGATCCTCGTCAACCGCGCCGGCCTGTGGAAGGGCAAGCCGGTGAAGAACCTGACCGAAGGCCAGGCCAAGACCGGTGGCCGCAACAACAAGGGCCATGTCACTTCGCGCGGCATCGGCGGCGGCCACAAGCAGCGTTACCGGATCGTCGATTTCAAGCGCCGTAACTGGGACATCGCGGCCACTGTCGAGCGGCTCGAATATGATCCGAACCGGTCGGCCTTCATCGCGCTCATTACCTATGAGGGCGGCGAGCAGGCCTATATCCTCGCCCCGCAGCGCCTCGCTCCGGGCGACAAGGTGATTGCCGGCAAGAAGGTGGACGTAAAGCCCGGCAATGCGATGGAAATCGGCCAGATGCCGGTTGGAACGATCGTCCACAATGTCGAGCTGAAGCCCGGAAAGGGCGGCCAGATCGCCCGCGCTGCCGGGACCTATGTCCAGGTCGTAGGCCGCGACAAGGGAATGGTCAGCGTCAGGCTCAATTCAGGCGAGACTCGCTACATCCGCTCCGACTGCATGGCGACTGTGGGTGCCGTGTCCAATCCGGATAACGCCAACCAGACGCTGGCGAAGGCTGGCCGCACCCGTTGGATGGGCAAGCGCCCGCTGACCCGTGGCGTCGCCAAGAACCCGGTCGATCACCCTCATGGCGGCGGCGAAGGCCGGACGTCGGGCGGTCGCCATCCGGTCACTCCGTGGGGCAAGCCGACCAAGGGTGCCCGCACTCGTCACAACAAGTCGACCGACAAGTTCATCATTCGGTCGCGTCACGCGAAGAAGAAGGGTTAAGCCAATGGCCCGTTCCGTCTGGAAAGGCCCGTTCGTCGAGCTTTCGCTCATGAAGAAGGCCGAAATTGCGCAGGAAAAGGGTGGTCGCGCTCCGATCAAGACCTGGTCGCGCCGCTCCACCATCCTTCCGCAGTTCGTCGGACTGACCTTCAATGTCTACAACGGCCGCAAGTTCGTGCCGGTGTCCGTCAACGAGGACATGGTCGGAATGAAGCTCGGCGAGTTCGCGCCGACGCGCACTTTCCACGGCCACACTGCCGACAGGAAAGGCCGCTAGGATGGGCAAGCAGTCCGCACCGCGCAAGGTGAGCGAGAAGGAAGCGCTCGCCGTTGGCACGACGATCCGGGGCTCGGCTCGAAAGCTGAACCTGGTCGCCGGGCTCATCCGTGGCAGGAAAGTCGAGGAGGCGCTGAACATCCTCAAATTCTCCCCCAAGGGAATGGCCGAGGATGTCCGCAAGGTGCTCGCGAGCGCCGTCGCCAACGCGGAGAACAACCACAATCTCGACGTCGATGCCCTGGTGGTCGCCGAGGCGAGCGTCGGCAAGGCGCTGTCGATGAAGCGGTTCATGACCCGCGCCCGCGGTCGCTCGGCGCGCATCGTCAAGCCGTTCAGCCGCATTCGGGTCGTCGTCCGCGAGCAGGAAGAAGCGTAATATGGGCCAGAAATCCTCACCTGTCGGGCTTCGCCTGCAGATCAACCGGACCTGGGACAGCCGCTGGTTCGCCGAAGGCCAGGACTATGGCCGGCTTCTGCTCGAAGACCTGAAGATCCGCCGCTACATCCTCGACACGCTGCCGCAGGCGGCGATCTCGAAGGTGGTGATCGAGCGGCCGGCGAAAATCTGCCGGATCTCAATCTATGCGGCTCGCCCGGGCGTTATCATCGGCAAGAAGGGCGTCGACATCGAAAAGCTTCGCAAGACGCTTTCGGCGATGACTTCGAGCGATGTCAGCCTCAACATCGTCGAGATCCGCAAGCCCGAGGTAGACGCCAAGCTCGTCGCCCAGGGCGTTGCCGACCAGCTGGAGCGCCGGATCGCGTTCCGCCGGGCGATGAAGCGCGCGGTGCAGTCGGCGCTTCGTCTCGGCGCGGAAGGAATCCGGATCACTTGCTCGGGCCGTCTCGGCGGGGCCGAGATTGCTCGCACCGAATGGTACCGTGAAGGCCGAGTGCCTCTGCACACGCTTCGCGGCAACGTCGATTACGCGGAGGCCGAGGCCCACACCGCTTATGGCGTGTGCGGGGTCAAGGTGTGGATTTTCAAGGGCGAGATCCTGGGCCACGACCCGACCGCCCAGGACCGGCTGATGATGGAGGCGCAAACCTCCGGAGTGCGCCCAGCCCGCGAAAACCGCGGTCGCTAAGGCTTAAGGAAACGACAGATGCTGCAACCAAAGCGCACAAAATTCCGCAAGGCCTTCAAGGGCCGGATCCACGGCAATGCCAAGGGCGGCACCGAGCTCAACTTCGGCGCCTTCGGGCTGAAGGCGATGGAGCCGGAGCGGATTACTGCCCGCCAAATCGAGGCGGCTCGCCGCGCCATCCAGCGCCACATCAAGCGCGCCGGACGGCTTTGGATCCGGGTGTTCCCGGACGTCCCGGTCAGCTCCAAGCCGGCCGAAGTCCGGATGGGCTCGGGCAAGGGCGCGCCGGAATTCTGGGTCGCGCGGGTGAAGCCCGGCCGGATTTTGTTCGAGCTCGACGGCATTCCCGGACCGCTCGCCAAGACGGCGTTCGAGCGTGCCGCGGAAAAGCTGCCGATCAAGACCAAGGTTGTCGCCCGCCTGGGCGAGAGCGTGATCGCGGAGGAGCGTTGAGATGGCGGTGATCGACGATCTCAAGGTCAAGACCGACGACCAGCTTGAGCAGCAGCTCATCGAGTTGAAGCGCGAGCAGTTCAACCTGCGGTTTCAGGCCGCGACGAACCAGCTCGAGAAGCCGTCGCGAGTTACCGAGGTCCGCAAGACCATAGCGCGGATCAAGACGCTTCAGAACCAGCGCGCCCGCGAACAGGCCGCGAAGGCGTAGGGAGAATATTCGAGATGCCAAAGCGCGTCCTCATAGGAACGATCGTCTCGGACAAGGGCGACAAGACCGTCACCGTCCGTGTCGACCGGCGGGTCAAGCACCCGCTGTACGGAAAGATTATCCGCCGCTCGAAGAAGTATCACGCTCACGATGCCGACAATGCCTACAGCGTTGGCGAGCAGGTGCGGATCGAGGAGTGCAAGCCGATTTCGAAGTCGAAGGCCTGGACGGTCATCGAGCGGATCGGCGCTGCCAAGGTCGCCGAGATCGACATCAAGGAGCCGGACGTAGTGGCTCCCGAAACAACGCCCGGCGAGAAGGCCGAGAAATCAACCGAGAAGCCCGCAAAGGCTTCGAAGGGCAAGGGGAAGGCCAAGGCGGAAGATGTCGCCGAAGCCAACTCCGAGGCCTGAGCAAGATTTTTGAGAAGGTAAGGGTCGAACAATGATCCAGATGCAGTCCAACCTGGACGTCGCGGACAACAGCGGGGCGAAGCGCGTCCAGTGCATCAAGGTGCTGGGCGGCTCCAAGCGCCGGGTTGCCGGAGTCGGCGACATCATTGTCGTTTCCGTGAAGGAAGCGGCTCCGCGCGGCCGAGTGAAAAAGGGCGACGTTCACCGCGCGGTGATCGTCCGCACCGCCAAGGACATCCGCCGTCCCGACGGGTCGGTGATCCGCTTCGATTCCAACGCGGCGGTGCTTGTAAACAAAGCGGACGAGCCGATCGGAACGCGTATCTTCGGCCCCGTCGTCCGCGAACTGAGGGCGAAGAAGCACATGAAAATCATCAGCCTCGCCCCGGAGGTTTTGTAATGGCCCAGAAGATCAAGAAGGGCGACACGGTCGTTGTGCTTGCCGGCAAGGACAAGGGCCGCACCGGCGAAGTCACCAAAGTGATGCCGAAGGAGGACAAGGTGCTTGTCTCCGGCATCAACGTTCATGCGCGCCATCGTAAGCCGACGCAGGTCAACCCGCAGGGCGGGATCGAGCGCAAGGAAGCGCCCCTGCACATTTCGAATGTCGCCGTCGCCGATCCCAAGACCGGCGAGCCGACCCGCGTCCGCTTCGAGGAGCGCGACGGCAAGAAGGTCCGCGTTGCGGCCAAGTCGGGAGAGCTGATCAATGGCTGACGACAAGAACAAGGTCGATCAGGCGCAGGTTGCGGAGCAGGCGGGACAGCCGGAAGGCGCCGCTGCCGAAAAGCCGGCCAAGGCGAAGAAGCAGGACTCGTCCTACACGCCGCGCCTGAAGGCGGAATATGATTCGCGGATCGTCAAGGCGATGACGGACAAGTTCGGTTACAAGAACCGGCTCGAAGTGCCGCGCCTTGAAAAGATCGTGATCAACATGGGCGTCGGCGAGGCGACCCAGGACAAGAAGCGGGTCGAGGCGGCCGCCGCCGAGATGGAGGCGATTGCCGGCCAGAAGCCGGTGATTACCAAAGCCAAGAAGTCGATCGCGCAGTTCAAGCTTCGCGAAGGCATGCCGATCGGCTGCAAGGTCACGCTTCGCCGCGACCGGATGTACGAGTTCCTGGACCGGCTGATCACGATCGCCCTCCCGCGAGTCCGCGACTTCCGCGGCCTCAATCCGAAGTCGTTCGACGGCCGAGGCAATTATGCGATGGGCCTGAAAGAGCAGATCGTCTTCCCCGAGATCAATTACGATCAGATCGACAAGGTCCGGGGCATGGACATCATTGTAACCACCACCGCGAAGACGGACGAAGAGGCGCGCGAGCTGCTGCGCCTGTTCAACTTCCCGTTCCCCGTGGAAGCAGAGGAAAAGCAGGCCGCGTAAGCGCGCCTGCGTAGGAGAAGAACTTAAGTCATGGCGAAACTGAGTTCGATCAAGAAGAACGAGCGTCGCAGGAAGCTCGTCGAGAAGTACGCGTCGAAGTACGAGAAGCTCAAGGCTATCGCGAACGACGAGTCGAAGGACGAGACCGAGCGGTTGATCGCGCGCCTGAAAATGGCCGAGATCCCGCGCAACGGAAACCCGACGCGCGTCCGCAATCGGTGCGAGCTGACCGGCCGCCCGCGCGCATATTATCGCAAGTTCCGCCTGTCGCGGATCATGCTTCGGGAACTGGCCAACAAGGGCCTGATCCCGGGCGTCACAAAGTCGAGCTGGTAAGGAGGATCACAAGATGGCGATGAACGATCCCCTCAGCGATCTGCTGACTCGAATCCGCAACGGCCAGCAGGCCCGCAAGGATTCGGTGCTGACCCCGGCGTCGAAGCTGCGTTCGTACATTCTCGACGTTCTTCAGCGCGAAGGCTACATCCGCGGCTACACCGAGGAAGAGCTCGCCGGCCAGAAGGGCCTGCGAATCGAGCTGAAATATTTCGAGGGCCAGCCCGCGATCCAGCACCTGGCGCGGATTTCCAAGCCGGGCCGCCGGGTCTATTCGGGCGCAAAGGACCTGCCGAGGCTCCGCAACGGCCTCGGAACGATCATCGTGTCGACCCCGCGCGGCGTTCTGTCGGACGCAGAAGCGCGCGAGCAGAACGTCGGCGGCGAAGTTCTTGCGGAGGTGTTCTGATGAGCCGAATCGGCAAGAAGCCCGTGCCGCTGCCCTCGGGCGTGAGCGCGAGCACGGAAGGCCAGACGCTGGTCGTGAAGGGCCCGAAGGGTTCGCTTCAGCTGCAGATGCGTGACGAAATCCGTTACGACATTTCAGACGAGGGAATCAGCGTCGTTCCGGCCAATGACACCAAGGAGGCTCGCTCCTTCTGGGGAATGCAGCGGACGCTGGTGCAGAATCTCGTCACCGGGGTGACCGAGGGCTTTTCGAAGACTCTCGAGATCAGCGGCGTCGGCTATCGAGCACAGGCGCAGGGCCGCAACCTGCGGCTTCAGCTCGGCTACAGCCACGACGTGAATTTCCCGGTTCCGGAAGGCGTCGACGTCAAGACGCCAGACGCGAACACGATCGAGATCAGCGGAATCGACAAGCAGAAGGTGGGACAGGTCGCGGCCGAAATCCGCCGCTGGCGCAAGCCGGAGCCGTACAAGGGCAAGGGCATTAAGTACCGCGGCGAGTACATCTTCCGCAAAGAAGGCAAGAAGAAGTAGTCATGCAGAAACTGTCTCTCTTCGAACGGCGGCGCCAGCGTGTGCGCAGCGCTCTTCGCAATGTGTCTTCGGGCAAGCCGCGCCTGTCCGTGCATCGCTCGCAGCAGCACATCTACGCGCAGATCATCGACGATGCCGCCGGCAAGACCGTCGCTGCAGCTTCGACTCTCGACAAGGATCTGAAGGGCAAGGGCGCGGCGACTCGCGACGGCGCCGCAGCCGTCGGCAAGGCGATTGCCGAGCGCGCCAAGAAGGCCGGCGTGTCCACCGTCGTTTTCGATCGTGGCGGCTTCCTGTTTCATGGCCGCGTGAAGGCGCTGGCCGATGCCGCTCGCGAAGGCGGATTGGAGTTTTAAATGGCTGACGACAACAACAACCCCGAGGTCAAAGAGGAAGGCGTCGAGCAGGCGCAGACCGAGGTCCCGGCCAAGGAAGACGCGGTCGTCAAGACCGAGGGCGAGGCCCCGCAGACCGAGCACCCGCGCGGATCGCGCAGCGGGCGCGGCGGCGGCGGGCGCGGCCCTGGCGGCGGTCGTGGTCCTGCCGGCGGGCGCGGACGTGGCGGCGATCGTGGCGGCCGCGGGCGGCGTGACGACCGGCGCGGCCGCGGCGGCGATGAAGGCGGCGAGGAACTGATCGAAAAGCTCGTCCACATCAATCGCGTTTCGAAGACGGTGAAGGGCGGCAAGCGCTTCGGTTTCGCGGCGCTGGTGATCGTCGGCGATGGCAAGGGCCGCGCCGGATTTGGTCACGGCAAGGCTCGCGAAGTTCCCGAAGCGATCCGCAAGGCGACCGAGTCAGCCAAGAAGGCGATGATCCGCGTTCCGCTTCGCGACGGACGCACTCTGCACCACGACGGCCTCGGCCATTTCGGCGCGGGGCGAGTGACCCTTCGCGCTGCTCCGGCCGGTACCGGAATCATCGCCGGCGGCCCGATGCGCGCAATTTTTGAAAGTCTCGGCGTTGCCGACGTCGTCACCAAGTCGGTGGGGACCTCGAACCCGTACAACATGATCCGCGCGACCTTCGAGGCGCTCAAGGAGCAGACGAGCCCGCGCTCGGTTGCGCAGCGGCGGGGCAAGAAGGTCTCCGACCTGCTCGGCCGCGGTGGCGCGACGACTGCCGAGGCCGAGGCCCAGGCCGAAGCGATCACGGAGTAACAGTGATGGCAAAGATCAAGATCACCCAAACCGGATCGCCGATCCGCCGCGACAAAACGCAGCGGGCGACGCTCGTCGGGCTCGGACTCAACAAGATGGGCCGTACCGTCGAGGTGGAAGATACGCCGGACGTCCGCGGACAGGTCCGCAAGGTCCAGCATCTGGTCGCCGTCGAAGCGGCCTGATCACCCGCGCCTTCGGGCGCAGCGCGAAAAAAGCGAAAGCGAGTGCAACAAATGAAACTGAACGAACTCAAGGATAATGAAGGCGCCCGCAAGCAGCGGATGCGCGTCGGCCGCGGAATCGGATCCGGCAAGGGAAAGACCGCAGGGCGCGGCCAGAAGGGCCAGAAGAGCCGTTCGGGCGTGTCGATCTACGGCTTCGAAGGCGGGCAGATGCCGCTCCACATGCGGCTCCCGAAGCGCGGCTTCAACAACCAGTTCGCCAAAGACTTCGCCGAAGTGAACATCGGCGCCGTTCAGAAGGCGATCGACGCCGGCAAGCTCGATTCCAAGGGCACCATTGACCACGAGGCGCTCAAGGGCGTGGGTCTCGCCCGCGGCGGCCGCGACGGAGTCCGGCTGCTCGGGAAGGGCGAGCTCAAGGCGAAGCTCAATGTTCGGGTCGCCGGAATTTCCAAGGGCGCTCGCGAAGCTGTCGAAAAGGCCGGCGGGTCGGTCGAGATTATCGAGCCGAAGAACCCGGCCGAACTTGCCGCTGCGAAGAAGGGCAGCGTCAAGGCCAAGGCCAAGGCGTCCGAAAACGCGTAAGCGACCACCTCCGATTCGCGTCGGAGGTGTCTCGCAATGGCGGCAATGCCGCTTATATGGGCGCGACCGCTAAGAGGAACTTCACGTAAATGGCATCCCAGGCCGAGCAACTCGCTTCCAGCATCAGCCTTGCGAACTTCTCGAAGGCCACCGAGCTCAAGAAGCGCCTGTGGTTCACGCTCGGCGCTTTGATCCTGTTTCGGTTTTTGTCGTTCGTTCCCATTCCCGGAATCGATCCGGCAGCGATGCAGGCGCTGTTCCAGACGCAGAGCGGCGGCATTCTCGACGTGTTCAACACCTTTTCCGGCGGCGCATTGTCTCGGATGAGCGTCATCGCTCTTGGCGTGATGCCCTACATCACCGCCTCCATCGTCGTTCAGCTGGGCGCGACCATGTACGGCCCGTGGCAGGCGCTTCGAAAAGAGGGTGAGACGGGGCGCAAGAAGCTCAATCAATATACGCGCTACCTGACGGTGCTGCTGGTTCTGGTCCAGGGCTTCATGGTCGTCCGCGGGCTTGAGGCTCAGGCGGTCAAGCAGGGGATTGCCGCGGTCGTCCAGCCAGGGCTCGTCTTCGAAGCGGCCGGCACGGTGTCGCTGATCGGCGGCACGTTGTTCCTGATGTGGATTGGCGAGCAGATCACCAGCCGCGGGATCGGCAACGGCGTTTCGCTGATCATCATGGCCGGAATCGTCGCTCGGCTGCCGCAGGCGGTGGCGCAGCTGTTCGAAGCCGGCCGGACCGGAACGATGGACCCGATGCTCGTCGCCGGAGTCGTCGTCCTCGCCTTCGGGCTGGTCGCGTTCATCTGCTTCATGGAGCTGGCGCAGCGGCGAGTGCTGATCCAGTATCCGAAGCGGCAGACTGCGCGCGGGCTGATGCAGCAGGAGCGGTCGCACCTGCCGATCAAGCTCAACACCGCCGGAGTCATTCCGCCGATCTTCGCGTCGTCGCTGCTGCTGATGCCGCTCACGGCCATTCAGTGGATGGGCAAGGGCGCCAACCCGAATTCCGCAACCAGCGACTGGCTGATCACCATCAGCACCTATCTCCAGCACGGAAGTCCGCTGTACATGCTGCTCTACGGGGCCGGCATCGTCTTCTTCTGCTTCTTCTACACCGCGGTGCAGTTCAACAGTGAGGAAACGGCCGAGAACTTGAAGCGCCACGGCGGCTTCATCCCCGGAATCCGTCCGGGCAAGGCGACCGAGCATTATTTCGATTACCTGCTTACGCGGATCACCGTGGTCGGCGCGGCGTATCTGGCGCTCATTTGCCTAATCCCCGAGTTCCTTTTCGCCCAGGCCGGAATCTCATTCCGGCTCGGCGGGACCAGCCTGCTCATCGTTGTCAACGTGACCATGGACACGGTGAGCCAAATCCAGAGTCACCTGATCGCCCACGAATATGGGAATCTGATCAAGAAGGCGAAACTCAAGAGCGGGCGCCGCCGGTAGCGCTTCGTAGTGGGGCGCATCATGAACATCATCCTTCTTGGCCCGCCTGGCGCGGGGAAGGGGACTCAGGCTGCGCGCCTCGAGGCCACACGTGGAATGGTCCAGCTGTCGACCGGCGACATGCTTCGGCAAGCGGTCGCAGAGGGCACTCCGGTCGGGCTACAGGCAAAGGCGGTCATGGAAGCCGGGGAACTGGTCAGCGACGCCATCGTCAGCGCGCTTATCGGGGAGCGGCTTGACGCCATCGGGGATCGCGGCGCCATCTTCGACGGTTATCCGCGGACCCGGGCGCAAGCCGAGGCGCTGGACCTGCTTTTATCCGACCGCGGGCGCAAGCTCGATCATGTCATCGAGCTCGAAGTCGATGAGGAAGCGCTGGTCGAGCGGATCACCGGCCGTTTCAGCTGCGCCAGATGCGGAGCGCCGTACCACGATGTCTACAAGCTGCCGAAAGTGGCGGGCACCTGCGACGTCTGCGGAAGCCACGAGTTCAAGCGCCGTCCCGACGACAACGAGCAAACGGTTCGCACCCGGCTCAAGGAATATCGGGCGAAGACCGCTCCGATCCTGCCTTATTACGACGAACGCGGCCTGGTGAACCGGATCGACGGAATGGCGGCGGTTGACGAGGTCGCTGACAAGATCGACGCGATCCTCGACTCCTAACGCCGCTCGAGAGTGACGAAGCGGAAGCCGGGCCGATCGCTCTCCGGCGCATGCACCGCGACCTCCTTTTCCTCCCACTCGATACTCTCTCGCGGGTCCGGCATTACGGTGTCGCCTTCGATGTCTGAGAGGATTTCCGTCAACTCGATCCGGTCGGCGCGCGAAAGGAACAGCGCGAAGACGTCCGCACCGCCAATCACCGAAATCGGATCGTCTCCCGCAAGCGCGACCGCTTCGTCGGCGCTGTGCGCCACCTCGGCGCCCTCTGCCTTCCAGGAGCGGTCGCGGGTCAGGACGATGTGCCGTCGTCCCGGTAGCAGGCCGGGCAGGCTGTCGAACGTTTTTCGGCCCATGATCATCACCGTGCCCATGGTGATTGCCTTGAACCGCTTGAGGTCGGCGGGAATGTACCACGGCAGCTTGCCCTCGCGGCCGATGACCCCGTTGAGGGAGCGGGCGACGACGAGGGTGATGCGGGGCTTGGGAGTCATGGTTCCGATTTGCCGCGACGCGGCGGCAATGCCAAGTAAGACGTCGTGACGGACGCGCAGTCAGAGCTGATCGAAGAAGTGCGAACGCGTTTCGGCGCGAAGACGGCGATCACCGATCCCGCCGACGTCGAGCCGTGGCTGACCGACTGGCGCGGGCGATTCCACGGCAAGGCGGCGGCAATCCTGTCACCAGCTTCGACCGAAGAGGTGGCGCAGATCGTCAAGCTTGCAGCCGACCGCCAAGTGCCGCTGGTCCCGCAGGGCGGAAACACGTCGATGGTCGGCGGCGCGACTCCGCCACCCGACGGATCGGCCCTCATCCTGTCGCTCAGGCGGATGAACCGGCTGCGGTCGATCAGCGCCGAGCACAATGTTGCGGTCGCAGAAGCGGGGATGATCCTCGAACAATTGCACGAACAGGCGGCGGCGGTCGGGCGAAGGTTTCCGCTCACTCTCGGCGCGCGCGGGAGCTGCACCATCGGCGGGCTCATCTCGACGAATGCCGGCGGGACTCAGGTACTCCGCTTCGGAACGATGAGGGCGCTGGTGGCGGGCATTGAAGCGGTGCTCCCGGACGGCTCGATCCACAGCGGGCTGTCGGGCCTGAAGAAGGACAATCGCGGATACAGTCTCGACCAGCTTCTGATCGGGGCCGAAGGGACTTTGGGCGTTATTACCGCCGCGGCGCTTCGCCTGGTGCCAGGCGTCTATGCCCGAGCGGTCGGCTGGGCCGGTGTCCGCGACCCCAAGGCGGCGCTGGCGCTTTTGCGCGATTTCGAGGCGAGGACGGACCGGATCGAAGGGTTCGAGCTGGTGCCCGGCGATTCTCTCGACCTCGTCCTGCGTCACATTCCCGGTACTCGCAGCCCGCTGGAGCGCAAGCATCCGTGGAACGTCCTCATTGAGGCGACGTCGGCGAGCGCCGAGCTGGACCCGGTGGAGTTGCTCCAGTCGCTTCTGGCCGGCGCAATCGAGGACGAGCTCGTCGACGACGCAATGGTGGCGTCTTCGGAAGCCCAGGCGGACGCGCTTTGGCGAATCCGCGATTCAATTTCCGAAGCGGAGCGGGCGGAAGGTCCGTCGACGGCGCACGACATTTCGGTCGCGGTGGCCGACATGCCGGATTTCCTGCTGCAGTCGAAAGCCGCCGTCGAGAGCGCCTTCCCGGGCACCATCGCCAGCGCCTTCGGTCATCTCGGCGACGGCAATTTGCACTTTCACGTTCGTGCCGGGAGCCGCGCCGCGCCGGGATGGAACGAGGGCGAAGGCCACGCCATCGAGCGATTTGTCGACGACCTGGTCACGGCCGCCGGAGGCTCGATTTCAGCAGAGCACGGAATCGGCCAGATGAAATTGGGCGAACTCGAGCGGCTTGCCGCTCCGGGCGACCTGGCGGCGCTTCGGGCGATCAAGAATGCCCTCGACCCGCACCGGCTCATGAATCCCGGAAAGCTTGTCGGTTAGCTGAGGTCGACAAACTGCCTCAGGCGCTCCGCCAGCGGCTCGGCCGGGAGCCTGCTTCGGACGGCGATGAAGAGCGTGTCGTCCCCGGCGATCGTGCCGGCAATTTCGGGAAGCTTCGCCTGGTCGAGAGCCAGGCACACGAGCCCGGCCGAACCCGGCGGAGTCCGGACGATTATGAAATTGCCCGACGTCTCGATCGACTGCACCCACTCGCCGAAAATGCGGCGGAGACGGGTGCCTGCGCGGTCGCGGTCGGCAACCTGGTCGGGCAGTGCATAGCCCATGTGCGGCCCGCGCTTCACCTTCATCGCACCGATCTGCTCGAGGTCCTGCGAGACCGTCGCACGGCTCACCTGATAGCCGGCGCCTGTGAGCCTGGCGCTCAGTTCCTCATGGCTCAGTGGGGAATTTTCTCGAAGGAGGTCGACAATTGTGCGCTGCCGTTGAGCGCGAGAGCTAACCATGCAGTTTCATCTCCAAAATGGATGAGACCACAGACGATACAGGCGAGACCAATGTCAACCAGACGGCTGTCGATCGGGAAAAGAAGATCGCGGAGTGGCCTTTCGGCAATGGCGCGCCCGGCAGGATTCGAACCTGCGACCTCATGCTTAGAAGGCACGTGCTCTATCCAACTGAGCTACGGGCGCGGCGTGGTGGCTGTAACGGGATTCCGCCTTTCGCGGAACGGTGCTCAGGCGACTGCTTCGAGCAACCCTTCGAAAAGGCGTCTGCCGTCAGTGCTTCCATGCGCCGGCTCGATCGCGCGCTCGGGGTGCGGCATCATTCCCAGGACATTTCCCGTCTCGTTGAGAATCCCCGCGATCCGCAGGGCCGAGCCGTTCACCTCGTCTGCGTAGCGGAGGGCGACGCGGCCCGTGCTTTCCAGCCGGTCCAGCGTCTCGCTGTCGGCCTGGTAATTGCCATCGTGATGAGCGACCGGGATTCGGATCGTCTCGCCCCGCTCATAGCCGCTGGTAAAAAGGCTCTGGTTGTTCTCGACGATCAGCGGAACGGGCCGGGAAACGAAGTTCAGCCCGGCATTGCGCATCAGCGCGCCCGGAAGAAGCCCCGTTTCCGTCAGCACCTGGAATCCATTGCAGACGCCGAGCACCGGAACGCCCCGGTTTGCCGAATCGACGACCGCCCGGACGATCGGCGAGCGCGCCGCCATCGCGCCTGAGCGAAGGTAGTCGCCATAGGAAAAACCGCCGGGGATTCCGATAAAGTCGGTGCCGTCGGGAAGCTCGCTTTCGCGGTGCCAGACCATCGCCGGCGCACGGCCGGTCACCTGCTCCAGAGCGACGGCAAGGTCCCGGTCGCAGTTGGATCCGGGGAAAACGATGACGGCACTTTTCATTCCCGCTCGATCCGGAAATTCTCGATGACCGTGTTGGCGAGGAGCTTGCGGCACATTTCCTCGATGTCGGAATCGCTGGTTCCGTCGGCCAGGTCGAGCTCGATCAGCTTGCCGGCGCGCACATCGTTGACGCCCGAAAAGCCAAGCCCTTCGAGTGCATGGTGAATGGCCTTGCCCTGCGGGTCGAGCACGCCGGGTTTGAGGGTGATGAAGACGCGTGCTTTCATAGGCGGCGCCTATGACTGCGTTCGCGCGCGCCGACAAGCTCTGCGACAATCTTTCATCGCGACCCGGGCGTTGCTACGTGCGGTGAGTGCGCGAGATCCCGCCCTATTCAAAGCTCTTGAGGCTCGACTTTTCCGAAGAGGGCGGCTCGGTCCGGGTCGTCATGCCCTATCATGACGATGTGGTCGGGCGCCCCGGGTACCTGCACGGCGGAGCGATTGCCGGCCTTCTCGAATTCGCCGCCTTCACGACGCTGGCGCGGAAGATCGGCGACGACGATGTCGTGATGAAGCCGGTGACCGTAACCGTCGATTACATGCGGCCGGGGCTCGAGCACGAGACCTATGCGACGGCGATCATCGAACGGCTCGGGCTGACAGTGGCCAATGTCGATGCATTCGCCTGGCAGGAGTATCGCGACCAGCCGATCGCCAGCGCCCGCCTTAACTTCCTGCTGGAGCGTCCGGATCAGTAGCCGCTGAGCTCGGCCACTCGCTCCGTGTGAAACAGCTCGTCTCCGAACAGCTGGGAAAGCACGGCCTCGCGCTTCATGTAGAGTCCGGCGTCGTGCTCGTCGGTCATTCCGATGCCGCCGTGCATCTGGACCGCTTCCCGCACCGCCAGCGAAGCGGCGGCCGAGCTTTTCGCCTTGGCAACCGAAGCCATCAGCTCGGCATTTTCATCGCCGCTGTCGAGAAGCTCGGCGGCTTTCAAAGTCGCAGCTCGGGCAATCTCGATTTCCGAATAGAGATGCGCTGCGCGATGCTGGAGCGCCTGGAATTCGCCGATCAGCCGGCCGAACTGCTTGCGCTGCTTTAGATAGTGGACCGTCATCGACGAGGCTCCGGATGCCACTCCGACAAGCTCGGCCGCCGCGCCCGCTCGGCCTGCGCCAAGCGCTCGCGAAAGGCGCCCCCAACCGCCGTCGACGTCGCCGATCACGCAGTCGGAATTCACTTCCACTCCCTCGAAGCGAATGCGCGCCGCCTTCGATGAGTCAACGAGCGTCACGTTCTCGATAGCCAAACCGCTCGATTCGGGATCGACCGCGAACAGGGTCAGCCCGTCCGCTTCGCCCGGCGATCCTGCGGTTCGCGCAGCGGTGATGATGAGGTCGGCCGAAGCTCCGTGGACTACGAACTGCTTTTCGCCGTCGAGAACGAAACCATTGCCGCGCCTCGTCGCTCGCATCGCCGTGTCGAGCGGCGCGTGATGACGCCCCTCGTCGACCGCAATCGCCAGAACCGAGTCGCCCGCGACCACCTTCGGCAGCCACTCGTCCCCGGCGGATGTCCCCTCCAGCGCCTTCGCCCCGGCGACGGCGGTGGTGAGGAAGGGCGACGGCGTTAGGTTTCGCCCGATCTGTTCGAGCACCAGTGCCGCTTCGACCATCCCGAGGCCGAGCCCGCGCTGCTTGTCCGAAATGCAGATGCCGGTGAGGCCAAGCTCCGCGAAGCGGTTCCACAGGTCGTGCCCGAAGCCGTCTTTGCAGCCGCTGTCGCGCCAGTGGCGAAGCTGCTTTGCCGGCCCGCCTTCCTCCGCGAGGAAGGCTGCGGCGGTGTCCTGGAGCATTCGCTGGTCGTCGGTGAGCAATGGCATCCGTCAGGCTCCCGGCAGGCCAAGGATATGCTTGGCAACAATGTTCAGCTGGATTTCGCTGGTTCCACCCTCAATCGAATTGCCCTTGCTTCGAAGCCAGTCGCGCGCCGCCTTGCCGCCGTTCGACCGGTCGCTGTCCCATTCGAGCGCATCGGAGCCGCCCGCCGCCATGATCAGCCCGTTCCGGCGCTTGTTGAGCTCCGTGCCGGCATATTTCATCATCGACGGGCTGGCGGGATGGGCCTCGCCGGCCTTGAACATTTCGAAGAAGCGCTCGCTCATCGCCTTGAAAGCGAGCGAGTCGACATCGAATCGAGCGATTTCGGCGCGAAGCAGCGGCTCGGTCGGTTTCAGCGCAGCGCCGAGTGAACCGCCGCCGCGTCCGCCAAGTCCCATTCCGGCAATCATCTCGCGTTCGTGGCCGAGCAGGTATTTGGCCACGTCCCAACCCTTGTTCACCTCTCCGACGAGCTGATCCTTGGGAACCTTCACGTCGTCGAAGAAGGTCTCGCAGAACGGCGACGAACCGCTGATCAGCAGGATCGGCTTCGTCGAAACGCCGGGACTTTCCATGTCGAACAGGACGAAACTGATGCCGCCGTGCTTCGACTCGGTCGAGGTGCGCACCAGGCAAAAAATCCAGTCGGCCTTGTCCGCGTAGCTTGTCCAAACTTTCTGGCCATTGACCAGCCAATGGTCGCCTTTGTCTTCCGCTTTCGTTTGGAGCGAGGCGAGGTCGGACCCGGCGCCCGGCTCCGAATAACCCTGACACCAGCGGATTTCGCCGCGCGCGATCGGCGGCAGGAAGCGTTTCTTCTGTTCCTCGGTCCCGAATTGCAGGAGCGCCGGTCCAAGCATCGAGATACCGAAACTCGTCAGCGGCGAACGCGCGCCGATCCGCGCCAGCTCTTCCTTGAGAACCTTTGCTTCGGCTGGAGAAAAGCCGCCGCCGCCATAGTCTTTGGGCCAGTGCGGGACCGTCCAGCCGCGCTCCGCCATCCGCTCCAGCCACTAGGCGCTGGGCGTCGCTCTGGAAGGTCCAGTTGCGCCCGCCCCAGCAGATGTCGGCTTCGGAGCGAACGGGTTTGCGCATTTCGGGCGGGCAATTCGCCTCCAGCCATTCGCGCGTGTCGGTTCGAAGCTGTTCCAGATCGGCCATTGACCTTGTCTCCCCGGTGCGCCCGTCCTAGCGAGTTTCCGATCGCAACGCATGGCTTTCGGCGCAAGAGGGAGTGGGCGCGTGGATTTCTCGCTGACTGAGCGGCAGGCCCATTTCCGCGACCGCGTGCGCGCCTTTATCGGCGAGTACGTCCGGCCGCGGGCTGCCGATTATCGCGAGCAGCATCACTCGGGGGACCGATGGCAACCGGTGCCGCTGCTCGACGAGCTAAAACAAAAGGCGCGAGAGGCGGGCTTGTGGAACCTGTTCATGCCGCCCGCTCCTGCGGTGCCTCAAGTCGACGACAGCTTCGACTTCGAAGGCGAGCAATTGAGCAACCTCGAATATGCGATGTGCGCGGAGGAAATGGGAAAAATCCCGTGGGCCAGCGAGGTGTTCAACTGCTCGGCGCCGGATACGGGCAATATGGAAGTGCTTCACCGCTACGGCACTCGAGAGCAGAAGGAGCAGTGGCTTGGCCCGCTGATGCGTGGTGAAATCCGCTCGGCCTTTCTGATGACCGAGCCGGGGGTGGCCTCGTCGGACGCGACGAACATCGAATGCTCGATTCGACGTGAGGGTGACGATTACGTCATCAACGGCCGCAAATGGTGGTCGTCGGGCGCGGGCGATCCGCGCTGCAAAGTCGCGATCCTGATGGGCAAGACCGACCCCGACGCTCCCAAGCACAAGCAGCAGTCGATGATCCTGGTGCCGATGGACTCCGACGGGATCACCATTGAGCGGGCGCTCACCGTCTACGGCTACGATGACGCGCCGCACGGGCATATGGAGATCGCGCTCGACAATGCCCGACTGCCCGCGACGAACCTGCTTCTCGGCGAAGGGCGCGGCTTCGAGATCGCGCAGGGGCGGCTCGGACCGGGGCGCATCCATCATTGCATGCGCACCATCGGCATGGCCGAGGAGGCGCTTGGGCTGATGTGCCAGCGCCTGCAGAGCCGGGTCGCCTTCGGCCGGCGGATCAGCGACTATTCGGTCTGGGAAGAGCGGGTGGCGGAGGCGCGGATCGAGATCGAAGCGACCCGCCTGCTTTGCCTGAAGGCCGCGGACATGATGGACCGCGCCGGCAACAAGGCGGCGAAGGCGGAAATTGCGATGATCAAGGTGAAGGCGCCGAACATGGCGCTGAAGGTCATCGACGATGCGGTCCAGGCATTCGGCGGCGCGGGCGTAAGCCAGGACACCCCGCTGGCCATGGCCTGGTCGCATATCCGGACGCTCCGTCTCGCCGACGGGCCGGACGAGGTTCACAACCGGGCAATCGCGAAGATCGAGTTCGAGAAGCACCGGCCGCGGGGCTCCAACTGATGGGGATGCTCGACCACAAGGTTGCAATCGTCACCGGTGCCGCGTCGGGGATCGGGCAGGCGACGGCCGAGCTGTTCCGCTGCGAAGGGGCAACGGTGGTGGCCGCCGACATTACGCCCGCCGACGGAATGGTCGAGCTCAACGCCGGCTCCGAAGCCGAGGTCGAAGCGCTGGTCGAAAAGACGGTCGCCGACCACGGCGGGGTCGACATCGTCTTCGCCAATGCCGGCATTTCCGGCGGGCTCGCCAGCATCTTCGAGCAGACAGCCGAGGATTGGCAGCGAATCCTGCAGGTGGATCTGATCGGTCCGTTCCTCGCCATCAAATATGCCGCCCCGCACATGAAGGATCGCGGCGGCGGATCGATCATCTGCACCGCCTCGGTGGCGGGGCTTCGTGCCGGGGCGGGCGGCGCAGCTTATTCGGCGTCGAAGGCGGGATTGATCAATCTTGTCAAAGTCGCGGCAACGCAACTGGCGGGCTCGAATGTTCGGGTGAACGCCATCTGCCCGGGCCTGATCGAGACCGGAATGACGAAGCAGTTCTTCGACTGGGCCCGCTCGACCGGAAAGGAAAGCCGCATCGGCCGCCTCAATCCGCTGCGCCGCGGTGGCCGGCCCGAGGAAATCGCGTCTGTTGCGCTGTTTCTTGCGTCGGACGCGGCGAGCTACGTCAACGGACAGGCGATCGCTGTTGACGGCGGCCTTTCGGCCTCGCACCCCTTTGCGAACCAGGATTACGGCCGCACTTCGGCCTGACAATCGGAGGATTTGAGTGACCAACCCGATTTCCACCCGTCACCACGGCGACGTGCTGATTATCGAATTGAACAACCCGCCGGTGAACGCACTTTCGGCCGCGGTTCGGCAGGGGCTTGTCGACGCTATCGAGCAGGCCGAGGGCGACGACAAGGTGAAGGCGGTGGTGATCGCTTGCGAAGGGCAGACCTTCTTCGCCGGCGCCGACATCACCGAGTTCGGAAAGCCGCCGGTAATGCCGTGGCTTCCGCAGGTGGTGGACAGGATCGAAGAGTGCACGAAACCGGTCGTCGCGGCCATCCATGGAACCGCTCTGGGCGGCGGGCTCGAAATTGCCCTTGGCTGCCACTATCGCGTCGCCGTGCCGTCGGCGAAGCTCGGCACACCCGAAGTGAAGCTGGGCCTTCTCCCCGGCGCTGGCGGTACACAAAGACTGCCGCGAGTTGCCGGCGTCGAGCTGGCGCTGCAAATGTGCGCGACCGGCAACCCGATCAGCGCCAAACAAGCCTGCGATGCGGGATTGATCGACCGCCTCGTCGAGGGCGACCTGGTGCCCCACGCCGTCGCCTTTGCCGAGGAAGTCCGCGACGTTCGGCCGTTGCCGAAGTCGTCCGAGCTTCAGGACCGGGTCGAAAATGTCGATCCGCAAGTCTTCGACAATTTCCGCCAGGCGAACGCGCGCAAGTTCAAGGGCTTCGACGCGCCGGAATCCAATATCCGAGCGGTCAGGGCCGCGACCGAAAAGCCCTATTCGGAAGGAGTCACCGACGAGCGCCGGCTGTTCATGGAGCTGATGAGCGGGCAGCAGTCGAAGGCGCAGCAATATTTCTTCTTCGCCGAGCGCAAGGCGGCGAAAATCGACGACATTCCCGAAGACACCAAGCCGCGCGACATCCGCCGGGTCGGAGTGATCGGCGCCGGGACGATGGGCGGCGGAATTTCGATGAATTTCCTGAGCGCCGGGATTCCCGTGACGATCGTGGAGATGGGCCAGGAAGCGCTCGACCGGGGCACCGGAATCATTCGCAAGAATTACGAAGCCAGCGCCGCCAAGGGCCGCTTCACCAGCGAGCAGGTCGAAAAGGCGATGGGGCTGTTGTCGCCGACTCTCGACTTCGACGCTCTCGCCGACTGTGACCTCATCATCGAGGCCGTCTACGAGAATATGGACGTGAAGAAGGAGGTGTTCGGGCGGCTCGACAAGATCGCCAAGGCCGGCGCGATCCTCGCTTCCAATACGTCGTATCTCAATGTCAACGAGATCGCAGCTTCGACCTCGCGGCCGCAGGACGTGGTGGGGATGCACTTTTTCTCGCCGGCCAATGTGATGAAGCTGCTCGAGGTCGTCCGCGGCGAGAAAACAGCGCCCGACGTGCTCCTGACGGCGATGCAGCTCGGCAAGAAGATCCGGAAAGTCCCGGTCGTCGCCGGCGTCTGCCACGGCTTCATCGGCAACAGGATGCTCATGCCTCGGCAGATCGAGGCGACAAAGCTGCTCCTCGAAGGCGCCACTCCTCAGCAGATCGACAAGGTCCATGTCGACTTCGGCATGCCGATGGGCCCGTTCCAGATGGCCGACCTCGCCGGAGTTGATATCGGCTGGCACCGCGATCCCAGCCGCATCGACAATTTGCGCGACGCGCTGTGCGCGATCGAGCGATGGGGGCAGAAGAAGGGCAAGGGCTTTTACGATTATGACGAGAAGCGGCGGCCGACGCCTTCGCCGGTGGTCGAGGAGATTATCGAGAAATTCGCTGCCGAAAAAGGCATTCAGCGGCGCGAGATCACCGACCAGGAGATCGTCGAGCGCACCATCTACCCAATGGTCAACGAAGGCGCCAAAATTCTCGAGGAAGGCATGGCGCAGAGAGCGTCCGATATCGATGTCGTCTGGGTCTATGGGTACGGCTGGCCCGTCTACAAAGGCGGGCCGATGTACTGGGCCGACAATATCGAGGGCCTCACGAAAATCGTCGCCGGGCTGAAACAGCAGGAAGAGCGGATGAAGCCCGAATTCAGCTTCTCCAAGTTGCTGTTGGAAAAGGCCGAAGCGGGCGAGAAGTTCACGCGCTAGCCCGCCGCTCCTCCGGTAGCAGTGTCAGCATTGCCAATGCCAGCGCCGCGATTGCGGCGCTGGCGATGAAGGTGGCGCTCGCGCCCTCGCGGTCCCACAGCCAGCCGGCCCCGAGGCTCGCCAGGAGCGCTCCGAAGCCGCTGACGAACCAGAAGGCGCCGAAGCTGGTGGCTCGAAGCTTTTCGGGCGCGCTGTCGGCGATCATCCGCGAGAAGATGCCCTGGGTCAGCGCCATGTGGCCACCCCACAAGGCGACTCCGACGACCAGCCCGGCGATATGACCGGTGCGGGCGAGGACGAGGTCGCCCGCAATCAGCACGGCGATTCCCGCCATCAGGATTCCTCTCGGGCTGACTCGATCGCTCAGCGCCCCAGCAGGGTAGGCGAGGAGCACGTAGGCGAGGTTGAAGACGGCCAGGGTCACCGGCGACATCGCTTCGGACAGCCCGATGTCGATGCCCTTGAGGATCAGGAACGCCTCCGAAAACCGCGCGAGAGTGAACAGGAAGCCGACGGCGAGCAGGCGCCGAGTCTCTTTTCCGAGCTTTCGAAAACCGTGGAAGAAGGGCAGGGTCTTGCCGCTTGCGACGTGATGCTCCGGCTCGCGAAGCGCGAGCCAGGCGAGCAGGAATGACACCGCGGCCGGCACGATCGCGACCCAATAGACGGCGCGGATGTCGCTCGCGAACAGCACCATCAGCGCGATCGCGGCGAGCGGCGCGAGCAATGCACCGGCGGTATCCAGCGATTGCCGCAGTCCATAGGCGCGGCCGCGGATCTCCGGCGGAGCCTCGTCCGCGATCATCGCGTCGCGCGGCGCTCCTCGAAGCCCCTTACCAATTCGGTCGGCGAAGCGCGCAAGCAAAAGCGTCAGCGCGCCGGTGGCAAGCGGAAACAGCGGCTTCGATAAAGCTGCCAGCCCATAGCCGCCCATGATCCACGGCTTGCGCTTCATGCTTCGGTCCGACAGCCGCCCGGAGAACAACTTGGCAAAGTTCGCAGTTGCCTCCGCCACTCCATCGATTGCCCCGAGCGCGGTTGCCGGAAGGCCGAGGACGATTGTGACGAACGCGGGAAGAAGAGCGTGAAAAATCTCGCTCGACAGGTCCATGAACAGGCTGATGAAGCCCAGGACCCAGATATTGCGGGGGAGGGGCGGGCGCGGCGAACTGCTCATCCCGAGGGCATTGCGGCGCGCGCGGAAAAGCGCAAGAGCGAGAGCCGCTTGACTCAGACAACCTTATTGCTGTTCAAACTGTTGCCGTGCAGCAATTTAGCGTCTCGCACAGCCCGTCGGCCCTGGCCACGCGGTTTACCAACGTCGCCCTGAAGTGGGTTGCGGACGGACCGGCCGAGCGCGCCGAGGCTGCGCGTCGCAAATTGCTTGCGGCCGTTGCCGAGCATGAACCTGCAACGTTGAACCAGGCTGCATCGGCAGTCAGGCGCGGTGCCCCGGCGGTCAGCCGCTCCATCGATTCGCTGGTTCGGGCGGGACTGATCGAGCGGCAGCCGGATCCGGACAACCGCCGAAGGCTGGCGCTTCGCCTTACCGCCGCCGGCCGGGAGGAGCTGTCGCGAAACCCGTCGTCGAACCGGATGCTCCGGACGAAATTCGAACGGCTCGCCCACAGCGAGCTTCGAGCGGTGGAGCGCGCAATCGAAATCCTGGAGCGCGGGTTGTAAATCGCCGCTTTGGGCCCATGTTGCATTGCAACAACGGCGCGATTCCTGTAGGGGCGCCGGTCAAATTTCAGGACAAATCGAGATGAATCTGCGCAACGTGGCGATCATCGCCCACGTCGATCACGGCAAGACGACCCTTGTCGACCAGCTGTTCCGCCAGTCGGGCACCTTCCGCGACAACCAGCGCGTGGACGAGCGCGCGATGGATTCGAACGACCTGGAGAAAGAGCGCGGGATTACCATCCTCGCCAAGTGCACATCGGTCGAGTGGGAGCACGAGGGAAAGACGACTCACATCAACATCGTCGACACGCCCGGGCACGCCGATTTCGGCGCCGAGGTCGAGCGAATCCTCAGCATGGTCGACGGTGTCATCTTGCTGGTGGACGCGGCCGAAGGCCCGATGCCGCAGACCAAGTTCGTCACCGGAAAGGCGCTTAGCCTCGGGCTCAAGCCGATCGTAGTCGTCAACAAGATCGACCGGCCCGATGCGCGCCCTGCGGAAGTTCTCGACGAAGTGTTTGAGCTGTTCCTCAACCTGGACGCGAATGACGAGCAACTCGACTTCCCGGTTCTCTATGCCTCGGGCCGCGCCGGCTATGCGGGCCTGACGGACGACGTCCGATCGGGCGACCTCGAGCCGCTGTTCGAGACGATCGTCGGGCACGTTCCGCCGCCTGGCCTGGATTCCGACGGCGAGTTCAAGATGCTCGTCACGTTGCTCGACCGCGACCCGTTCCTCGGCCGAATTCTGACCGGACGGATCGAGAGCGGACGCCTCAACGTCAACTCGGCCATCAAGGCGATCGACGTCGACGGCAATGTCGTCGAGGAAGGCCGGGCGACGAAAGTGTTCGCCTTCCGGGGGCTCGAGCGGGTGCCGGTCGAAAGTGCGCAGGCCGGCGACATCGTCGCCATTGCCGGGCTGATGAACGCAACCGTTTCCAACACCATCGCCGACCCGGCGGTTAGCGAGCCGCTTCACGCCCGACCGATCGACCCGCCGACGCTGGCGATGAATTTCTCGGTCAACGACAGCCCCTACGCCGGCCGCGAGGGCGACAAGGTTCAAAGCCGGGTCATTCGCGAGCGGCTCGAGCGCGAAGCCGAAGGCAATGTCGCGATCCGGGTCACGACCGCCGCCGATAACGACAGCTTCGAGGTCGCTGGACGCGGCGAGCTCCAGCTTGGAGTGCTCATCGAAACGCTTCGCCGCGAAGGCTTCGAGCTATCGATCGGCCGTCCGCGCGTGCTGTTCCGTGACGGGCCGAACGGCCGCGAGGAGCCGTACGAGACCGTCGTCATCGACGTCGACGACGAATTCTCCGGGACCGTCATCGACAAGATGGCTGTCCGCAAGGGAGAGATGACGGACATGCGCCCGTCCGGCGGCGGCAAGACCCGCCTGACCTTCTCCGCGCCGTCGCGCGGCCTCATCGGCTATCATGGCGAATTCCTGTCCGACACTCGCGGCACCGGGATCATGAATCGGCTGTTCGAGAAATACGGGCCGCACAAGGGACCGATCCAGGGGCGCCAGAACGGAGTCCTCATCTCCATGGAGCAGGGCGAGGCGGTCGCCTATGCCCTGAACGCGCTCGAGGATCGCGGAGTGCTGTTCGTGTCGCCCGGCGACAAGCTCTACGAAGGCATGGTCATCGGCGAGAACGCAAAGCCGCAGGACCTCGAGGTCAATCCGCTGAAGTCGAAGCAGCTGACCAACTTCCGCGCCTCCGGTCCCAAGGACGAAAGCATCCGGCTGACCCCGCCGCGCAAGATGACCCTGGAGCAGGCCATCGCCTACATCCAGGAGGACGAGCTGGTCGAAGTCACTCCGAAGAGCGTGCGGATCAGGAAGCGATACCTGGACCCGCATGAGCGCAAGCGCCAGGCGCGCAAACTGGCGGCGTAGCGCTTAGCCCTTGCAGGGCTTGATGTCGGCCGGCTTCGGGCGTTCCCCCACCGGCGCGAAGGCGGCGAAATAGGCGTCGCCATTCTCGATCGAGCGGAAGCTGCGCATCTGCAGGCCGACGGCCGCAAACTCGCACTTCAGGGTCGAGGGCGGCAGCCCGTGCCGCTGCGGCGGGCGATCGGCGTCGACGACGATGATCTGGCCGCCGGGCTTCAGCGAATCGCGAACGTGCCAGAGGAAAGCGTAGGGCGATTGAACCTCGTGGTACATGTGGACCAGGAAAACGCGGTCGAGCGAGTGCGGGGGAAGCTCGGGATTGTCGGGCTCGCCGAGCGTAACGGCGACATTTTCCAGATTCTCCCTCTGCACCCGTTCCGCCAGCCGATCGCGGACGTCCGGCTGGATGTCTTCGGCAAGCACCCGGCCGCGCTTTCCAACCACTGGCGAGAGCCGGACCGAGTAATAGCCTTCGCCCGCCCCGACGTCGGCAACCCACATGCCCTGCTTGATTCCGGCGAGGGCGACCACCTTCTCGAACTCGCCCATTCGGTCGCGCGCGTCTTCGGTGGAGAAGGTGTCGCCGACGATTGCCGCGACGGGCCTTTGCGGCTTCGGGAAACGGTCCTTTTCGGGCGCGGCCCGGCACGACGCGAGCGCCACCGCAACAAGTGCCAGTCCGCTCGCCCTAATCGACATCTTCAACTTCGACGGTCTCGCCCGTCACCCGCTGCGACAGGGCCGCGGCCATGAAGCGGTCCAGATCGCCATCGAGGACATCGCTTGGCGACGTCGACGTAACGCCGGTGCGAAGGTCCTTCACCAGCTGGTAGGGCTGGAGCACGTAGCTTCGGATCTGGTGGCCCCAGCCGATGTCGGTCTTCGCAGCATTGGCCGCATTCGCCTCCTCTTCGCGCTTCTGAAGCTCGGCCTCGTAAAGGCGCGCCTTCAACTGCTTCATCGCCTGGGCGCGATTCTTGTGCTGCGATCGCTCGTTCTGGCAGGCGACGACGATTCCCGTCGGAATGTGGGTGATCCTGACCGCGCTGTCGGTGGTGTTGATATGCTGACCGCCGGCACCGGATGCCCGGTAGGTATCGATCCTAAGGTCGGATTCGTTGATCTCGACGTCGATGTCGTCGTCCACTTCCGGGTAGACCCAGACGCTGGAGAAGCTGGTGTGACGGCGCGCGTTGGCATCATACGGGCTGATTCGCACCAGCCGGTGGACGCCGCTCTCGGTCTTTAGATAGCCATAGGCGTCTTCGCCTTTCACGAGGATCGTCGCCGACTTGATCCCCGCCTGTTCGCCGGAGTGATAGTCGATGGTCTCGACCTTGCAGCCGTGCCGTTCCGCCCAGCGCGAGTACATCCTGAGCAGCATTTCCGCCCAGTCCTGGCTCTCGGTCCCGCCTGCGCCGGCATTCACTTCGACATAGGCGTTGTTCGAGTCCGCCTCTCCAGCGAGAAGGGCCGTGACCTTGTCGCGTTCCGCGCGCTCGGCGAGGTCGCCGAGGCTTTTCACCGCATCGTCGACCAGCGACTGGTCGCCCTCGCTCTCGGCAAGCTCCATCAGCTCGACGGTGTCGCTCAGCTCACGCTCGATCGCCTTGGTCGCGCCGATCGCCTCGTCGAGCCGCCGCCGCTCGCGCATGACGTCCTGGGCGGCTTTCGGGTCGTCCCAAAGCGTCGGGTCCTCGACCTTGTCGTTCAGCTCCTCGAGCCGCTTTTGCGCTCGGTCCCAGTCGAGGAACCGGCGCAGAAGCGCAGTCGCGGCGTTGATCTGGTCGACGTGGGCTTGCGCTTCGGCGCGCATCACAACTCCGTTGGTCAGGCCCGCGAGGGGCGTTCGAGGGTGAGAGGTCGATCCCGCTTACTTGATTCAGGCGGGAACAGGAAAGTCAGCGCAAGCCGCAGCTCGTACCAAGCGACGGCAGGTCGCGATTAATGAGCGCCGGCGCTGTTTTGCAAGGGGGCAGGTGAGGGCGTCCGATACGGTTCCACGGGCGCGGGCCGCTGATATTCCTGTTGCGACGGCCGCGGCGATTGCGCCGGTTTGCTCGCTGCTGCCTGCTCGAGCTGCGCCTCGCCCGCATTGTGATGACGGAAGCTTCGCCGCGGCTCTGTCTGCGGCTGGAACGCCTCCCAGATTACGGGCGACTGCGGCTCTTCAGTCGTCGGAAAGACGCCGTAGACCCGCTTCCCAGTGGCTCGGTCGATCCGCACCCACCGGATTCCCGGCGGTGCAACGAACGGCACCTTCGGCTGGTCCTTGAAGGCGACCTGCGCCCACTGGTCCCAGATGGGAGCGGCAAGGCTGGCGCCCTGAACATGGCCAAGCGGCCGCGGCTGATCGTAGCCGACATAAACTCCGGCAACGATGTCCGGCGACCCGCCGATAAACCAGACATTGGTCGGTCCGTTCGTGGTTCCGGTCTTTCCGAACAGCGGCCGGTCCAGGTGGCGAAGCCTTGCCGCGGTTCCGCGGATAATGACGCCCTCCATTACATGTACCATCTGGAAAGCTGCCATCGCGTCGACGAGCTGCTTCGTCCGCACCGGCGGGCGCGGCATCGGCTTGCCGTTCCAATTGGGCGCATTGCACCCGCGCATGATCGCGCAACGGTTGTCGGAGCGGAAAATGATCTTTCCAGTCCGGTCCGCGACATAGTCGATCATGGTCGGGTTCACCGAGCGGCCCTGGTTGGCCAGAATTGCATAGGCGTTGACGAGGCGCTGCACCGTCGTGTCGCCGGCGCCAAGCGCAATCGACAGATAATTCGGATAGTCGCCGACGCCGAGTATGCGCGCGGTATCGGTGATCTTCTGCATCCCGATTTCGGAGGCGGCGCGAACCGTCATCAGGTTGCGCGACTGCTCCAGCCCCCAGCGCATCGTATGCGGACCGGCATAGCGGTGGTCGAAGTTGGTGAAGCACTTGTTGCCGAGCCCCGCGCCCTGCCAGACGCAGAACGGTGCATCTAGCTCGATCGTCGCCGGAGTGAAGCCGTTTTCGAGGCCGGTCACGTAAACGATCGGCTTGAACGCCGAGCCGGGCTGGCGCGACGCCTGGAGCGCCCGGTTGTAGGAGGATTCGATGACGTCGAAGCCGCCCTGCATCGCCAGGACCCGCCCGGTGTGAACCTCTTCGGCGAGCATTCCCCCCGACACCACCGGGATCGATCGAAGCGCAAAGCTGCCGTCGCCCTGGTCCTTGACCACGATGATCATTCCGGGCCGGAAATTATCGAACGCGGAACCGCCGCCGCCGCGCTTGGGCATGGTCGCTGCCGAAGCCGGCATCACGTAGGTCTTGCCGTTGGTGAAGCCGATGGTCGCGGAGTTGGAATCCTTGGACAGGATCACCGCCTTTTTCCAGTCGGGAAATCCCGTCCCGACCGGAGTCCGGTCGAGCTTGCCCGCCCAGTCGCCGGAAACGTCAATGCTCTTGTTGAGGTCGCGCCACCCGCGGCCGCCGTCGAAATTGGCAAGCCCCTCATCCAGAGCGTTGGCCATCGCCTGCTGCAACGCCGGCTTGACC
Organism: uncultured Alphaproteobacteria bacterium; assembly: GCA_963839145.1. GTDB lineage: Bacteria > Pseudomonadota > Alphaproteobacteria > Sphingomonadales > Sphingomonadaceae > Sphingomicrobium. The sequence continues at coordinate 71,591 of CAWITR010000004.1, read as the reverse complement.
GATGTGCGCACCCACAGCCCGCCTGCGTAGACGCTGTCGGGCCCGTCCTTGGCGGTCTCGCCGAAGCGTCGGAGAAGCTCTCGCCGAACCGCTTCCATGTAATAGCCGCCCATGTCGAGGAAATGCTCGCCCGCCCCGTAGCGAATGGTCCCCAGCGGGGTTGCCGCGGCAGACTGCCATTGCTCCTTGCTGATATAGCCGTTCCGATACATCTCCCGCAGCACGTAATTGCGCCGGCCGAGCGCCCGCTGGGTCTCGCGCAGCGGGTCGTAATTGGCCGGCGCCTTGGGAAGAACGGCGAGATAGGCTGCCTCGGGAAGGGTCAGCTCGCCCACGTCCTTGTCGAAATAGGCCCGCGACGCCGCCTGCACTCCGTAGGCGTTCCGGCCAAGGAAGATCTGGTTGAGGTAGAGCTGCAGGATCTGCTGCTTGGTAAGCACGGATTCGAGCCGAAACGCGAGAATGGCCTCGCGGATTTTTCGGCCGATATTGTAGCTGCTGTCCTTCAGCAGGCCCTTCGCCACCTGTTGGGTGATCGTCGATCCGCCTCTTGCCCGGCCGCCTCCGGTGACGGTCTTGGTCGCGTAATCGGCGACTGCCCCAATGAGGCCGGTGTAGTCGATTCCGTGATGCGAGAAGAAGGTCTTGTCCTCGGCAGAGATGAAGGCGTGGACGACGACTGGCGGAATCTCGTCATAGGATAGATTTACGCGCCGCTCGCGAGCGAAGCTCTGGACCGGGTTGCCGTCGTAACCGCGCACGTAGGTCGGCAGTGGAAGACGATACGCCAGCAATGTGTCGGTCGAGGGGATGCTGCTGGCGAAGAACAGCCACACGCCCGTGAAGATGGCGAACAGGATCGCGCCGAGGATCGCCAGCCGCCGCACCCATCGCCGGTGAAACAGCGGGTCGACCAGCCGGTGGACGCGCGCGTTGAAGGCGACGAGGTCGGGCATCGGGATTGGAGGAGGCGACAGGCGTTCGAACTTCATTGGCTTGTGTCAGGCGTCTAGCCGCTTACGGCTACCGCGAAAAGCGTGAAAGCTGCACTGGTTAGCGAACTGCTCGAGCGGCGACGTCGGCTTCGATTGCCGAGGCGAGCGCTCGAACGATCTTCGCCCGTCGCTCGGGCGAGCGGAGCATCGCTTCGTCGTCAGCATTGCTGATGTAGCCGGCTTCGAAGAGAATTGCCGGAACTCCGGCGCTTCGAAGGACATGAAAATCCGCGAAACGATGCGGCTTCGGCCTCAGCTCGACCGATCCCGAGGCGTTGCGGACGAGACGTTCGGCAAGGTTCGCCGACGCAGTCATCTCGCTTTGCACGGCAAGGTCCGCCAGGATTGCCCGCACTGAGCCGTCGGAGCCGCCGGCCCGGGCTGGCGCGCTGTTTTCCGAATCCGCCAGCCGCGCGGCCTCGGCATCGGAAGCGACATCGGACAGAGAATAGATGCTGGCCCCGCGCGCAAGCGGGTTCGGGGCGCTGTCCATGTGCAGCGAAACGTACAGGCTCGCGCCAAGCTCGCGGGCCATCGCCGACCTTTGCTCGAGCGACAGGTAACGGTCGTCGTTACGGGTCATTGCGATCCGGACCCGGCCGTCCCTTGCGAGCCTGTCGCGCAGCTCGAGCGCGAGCTGGAGCGCCAGGTCCTTTTCGCTGATATCGCCGGAAACCGCGGTCGCTCCCGGATCCTGGCCGCCGTGACCGGGATCGATCAGCACCAGCGGGCGGCCCGGAGTGCGGGCTTCGACGATCGGAACCGCGGTTGCAGCCGACGGCAGCATCAAGGTCACTGTGTTGCCGGCCTGAGCGGTCTCAGATTCCAAACCTGCGGCGGCGGCGCCGCCGATAGCGGGAATGCCGAGCGCTGCAAAAAGGGCGGCAGCCGCGACTGCGACGCCTGCACCGGCAATCAACCCTTTGGCTTTCCAACGCTTTGGCATTGGCTCTCCAGCCGTCCCACCATTTACAGCGTGTATCACAAGTTCATGGTTAACAGCTACTTATCGGATTAGTCTGGAAGGCGCTCCAACTTTGTTGCGGCGCGCTTCGCGCGATGCTAACCCGCTTAAATCCTCGGTTTCTCAACGAGCCGCAGGTTTACGCCGCGCCCACCTGGAACGCGGCATGACACAGGTTGACGCTGCATGACGCCAATTTCTTCCCCCCGATCGCTCCGAGCCGAGCAGCGGGGCGGCATTCCCGCGACACTGGCGGGACACGCGCGCGCAGCAGACACGCATATCCAAACATTCGCCAGCTCGAGCGGCCGACACCCGCTTCAGCAGGCCCAGTCAATGGCGCGCCCGCCGGCCCAGGACCCGGTCCGGCGCGCCCGGAGAGTCTTCAATGTCAATGCGCATGCTGATCGATGCGCGTCACCCGGAGGAAACCCGGGTCGCGGTCGTCAAGGGAAACCGGATCGAGGAGTTTGACTTCGAATCCGCCGAGCACAAGCAGCTCAAAGGGAACATCTATCTCGCCAAGGTCACCAGGGTAGAACCGTCGCTCCAGGCGGCGTTCATCGACTATGGCGGCAATCGCCACGGCTTCCTGGCCTTCAGCGAAATCCATCCCGATTACTATCAGATACCCAAGGCTGACCGCGACGCGCTTTTGAAAGAGGAAGCAGAAGCCGCAGCCGAGGAAGAGAGACTTCGCTTTTCGGACGGCGATAAGGCCGACAATGGCGAAGCCGGAGAGCACGCCGACGACGATGATTCCGATCACGCCGACGAGGCCGTCGAGGCGGGCACCGGTTCGGCCCGCTCGCCCGTCGATGAGTCCGCTGCCGATGAGCTTCGCAAGAAAAGGCAGAACCTGCGGCGCCGCTACAAGATCCAGGACGTCATCCAGCGGCGGCAGGTGCTTCTCGTGCAGGTCGTCAAGGAGGAGCGCGGCAACAAGGGTGCGGCGCTGACCACCTATCTCAGCCTCGCCGGCCGCTACTGCGTGCTGATGCCCAACACCTCGCACGGCGGCGGGATCAGCCGGAAAATCTCCAATGGTGCCGATCGCAAGCGCCTGAAGTCGATCATGAGCGACCTGAACCTGCCGACGACGATGGGACTGATCGTCAGGACCGCAGGGCTGTCGCGCACGAAGACGGAGATCAAGCGCGACTTCGACTATCTCGCACGGCTGTGGGACGAGATTCGCGAAAAGACTCTAAAAAGCACCGCTCCGGCGCTCGTCTATCGCGACAGCGATCTCATCAAGCGCGCCATTCGCGACCTCTATAACCGCGACATCGACGAAGTGATCGTCGAGGGCGAAGAAGGGTATAAGGCCGCTCGCGGGTTCATGAAGCTGCTGATGCCTAGCCATGTGCGGCGAGTGAAGCAGCACACCGAATCGACGCCCTTGTTCCAGCGCTACGGAGTCGAGGACCAGCTCTCGGCCATGTACCAGCCCGTGGTGCAGCTGAAATCCGGTGGTTACCTGGTCATCAACCCGACCGAGGCGCTGGTTTCGATCGACATCAACTCGGGCCGCTCCACGCGCGAGCACAACATTGAGCAGACCGCCTACGCGACCAATCTTGAAGCGGCGGCGGAGATCGCCCGTCAGCTGCGCCTTCGCGACATGGCGGGCCTGATCGTCATCGACTTCATCGACATGGAGCACTCCGGGCACGTCCGCAAAGTCGAAAAGGCGATGAAGGACGCGCTCAAGAACGACCGCGCGCGTATTCAGGTCGGGCGGATTTCAAGCTTTGGGCTGATGGAAATGAGCCGTCAGAGGCTTCGCACCGGAGTCCTCGAAGCTTCCACCCGGCCCTGTCCGCATTGCGAGGGCACGGGGCTGATGCGCACCGCGGCCTCTGCCGGCCTGTCGGCACTGCGGATCGTCGAGGACGAAGCGGCCCGCGGGCGGGGCGAGAGGATCCTGCTCCGCGCCGGGCGCGATGCGGCGGTCTACGTTCTCAACAAGAAGCGCTCCGAACTTGCGGAAATCGAAACCCGCTACGGAGTGTTTGTCGAAGTCGCTATCGACGAAGGTTTCGAGGGCGCGAAGATGGCGGTCGACAGCTCGGGCCCGCGGCCAACGCCTGCGCAGCCGAGCGCTCCAGTGACTGAATCCCCCCAGGAAGACGAGGAGGAGCTCGAAGCGGCGCTCGTCGGAGCCGAGGCCGAGGCCGAGGCCGAGGCCGAGGATGAAGCCGAAGAGCAGGAAAGGAACGAGGACGCTCACGAAGAGGGGCAGGAGCGTTCCGGCCGCCGCCGCCGCCGGCGTCGCCGCGGAGGGCGCGGACGCCGCCGCGGAGGAGGGCAGGAGTCCGGTGCGCCAGCCGACGAGCTGCCGCCGCCGATCGAGGAAGCCGAGGCTGGAAAAGAGACCGCGGAAAAGCCCGCCGAAGCCGCCCCGGCGGAGGAAGAGAAGCCGAAGAAGGGAGGGCGCAAGCGCAAGCCCAAAGGCGCCGCCGCTGCCGAGGCCGAGTCTGCGAAACAATCCGAAAGCTCGCCACCGGTCGAGCAGCCGGCGGATGAACAGCCGCCGGCCGATCAAGCCGAAGCTGCCGCCGAACCGAAGCCGAAGCCGAAGCGAAGCCGCAGGAAAAAGGCCGAAGCGAGCGAACCGGCGCCTGCCGAAGCACCTCCGGCAGAAAGCGCAGAGGAGGAGAAGCCCCAGGCGAAGCCCAAGCGCGGCACGCGCAAGGCTGCTCCGAAGAAGCGTGGCAAGTCCGAGGCGAAATCGGACGAGGCAAGCCAGCTCCCCGAGGCCGACAACGATCCCAACGGGAGCGATTCCGGCGAGCCGCGGCGCGGCTGGTGGCAGCGCACCTTCGGCTAGCGCGGCACGCGCCCGATCGGCCGTTTAAGGCGAGGTTCAGGGCGTCAGTGGGAGTGGTCGACGATGACTGATGCGCTCTCGCGGCTGATGCGCCTGTTCATGATGGCGCTGCTGCTGGCGATGTCCTCGGCACAACCGGCGCTCGCTTCCGATTCCGATTCCGGACCGTCGATCCTTCGCGACACCGAGGCGGAGCAGATGTTCCGCGACATGAGCCTGCCTCTGATCAAGGCCGGCGGACTGGATCCCGCGAGCGTCAAGGTCGTGCTCATCCAGGACCCGACGATCAACGCCTTCGTTGCCACCGGCCAGACCGTTTACGTCCAGTCCGGGCTTCTCCTTGCTACCGACAATGTCAACCAGCTCCAGGGCGTCGTCGCCCACGAGCTCGGCCACGTCTCGGCGGGAGACGCGATCCGCGCCGGCGAGGGCGAGAAAGAGGCGCTGGGAGTGCAGCTTGCGACCATGATTCTTGGCGCAATCGCACTCGCCGCGGGCGCCGGCGACGCCGGCATGGGAGTAATGATGGCCGGGCAGCGCGCCGCGCTTGGAAAGATGCTCGCCTTCACTCGCGGCCAGGAGGCCCAGGCGGATGCGTTCGCCGCAGCGGACCTCCACCGCGCGGGCGTAAGCGGCAAGGGAATGCTCGACTTTTTCGGGAAGCTTCAGGTGCAGGAGTACAGGGCGGCCTTTTACGCGAAGGACGATGACAGCTTCGATAGCACCCACCCGCTGACGAGGGACAGGATCGCGGCGCTTCAGCAAAAGCTGGAAGCGGACCCGGCATGGGACAAGCCGAGCGATCCGAAGCTGGAGAACGAATTCCAGCGCGTGAAGGCGAAGCTTTACGGGTTCATCAACCCGAAGCAGGCGCTGATAAAATACCCGCTTAGCGACAAGAGCATCCCGGCCCATTACGCGCGCGCCTACGCCTATCATATCGGCGGTTATCCGGATCAGGCGATCGCCGAGGCGAACGCGCTCCTCGACGCCAAGCCCAACGACCCGTATTTCCTCGAGCTCAAGGGGCAGATCCTGCTCGAATCGGGTCGGCCCAAAGAAGCGATTGCACCGCTTCGCGAAGCGACGAAGGAAACTAGCGATGCGCCGCTAATTGCATCGATGCTCGGCCACGCTTTACTATCGACCGAAGACCCCAGCAATTACGCCGAGGCGAAGCGAGTGCTCAAAGCAGCCGTCGGCAGGGACAATGAGAATCCGTTCGCCTGGTACCAGCTCGGAATGATCTACGAGCAGGAGGGCGACATCGCGCGCGCCGCGCTGGCGACTGCAGAGCGGAAGAATCTCGAAGGAGATCCGGAGCTTGCGCTCGTTAGCGCGAAGACGGCCATGAAGGGAATCCCGCTCGGGACTCCGGATTATCTGCGCGCCCAGGACATCGCCATGGTGTCCTGCGCCGAGCTCGCCAAAGAGGCGAAGAACAACACGAAAAAGAGGGACAAGTTCGAAAAGTGCAGCAACTAGCAACCCCGTCCTCCGGACGGCTTGGAGCCGCGGTGCTGGGCGGTATTTTGGGCGCGCTGCTGATGGCGGTCATCCTGCTTCTCGCTGCGCCGCAGCTCGTCGGAAGCCGGGTCGTCCGGGCCGGCATGATGGCCGATCCGCAGATCCTGGTCGATGCCAGCGAAGCCCTGCGCGACCAGCAATATGCGCCGGTGTTGGCGGAGCATCGGGCGGAGATCGAAACTCCGTTCGGAACGTCGTGGAAAGGCGCCGCGAAGCCGGCCGTCACGCTGGTCGAATTTTACGATTACGCCTGTCCCTATTGCAAGGCGAGCAACCCGGCGGTCGAACGGCTGCTCAACGAGGACAAGGACCTTCGGGTCGTCTATCGCGACCTTCCGATCCTGGGCCCCGAGAGCGTGACTGCTGCGCGGCTCTCGCTGGCCGCCTCGAAGGCCGGGCGCTTCGCGCAATTCCATGATGCTTTGTGGCAAGCCGGACGGCCGGGCCCGAAGACGCTTGCAACCGCGACCGCTGCAGCCGGAATATCGGACAAGCCATCCGACAGCCCGGAGATCGAAGCCGAGCTGAAGAAAAACTTCCAGCTTGCAGGTGCGCTTGGAGCGACAGGGACGCCGCTGTTCGTCGTTGGCGACCGGGTAATCAACAGCGCCGCCAGTTACGACGAGCTGAAGCAGGCGATCGAACAGGCGCGTTCGAACGGGTGACCTCGCTTCGCCGGCGTTGCAGTGGCTTGCGCATCTGTTAGCGTCCGCTCGGGGGGGAGACGCCGGTGAGCCCGTTCGAGTTCATCATCCTGCTACTGTCGTTCGTGTACACGCTGGCGCTGACGCACCTGCTGTTCGCGGCGACTCGAATGCTCCGTCACCGGCGGCAGCTCACGGTTTCGTGGCCGCACCTGATGTGGATGCTGGTGGCGCTCCTCAACCTGGTCGCCAACTGGATCAGCCTGTGGGACTTCCGAAAGATGGTCCCGCTGTCGTTGGCGACCATCGCCGGCGGGTTCATCCTTGCCGTTCTGAACTATTTCATGAGCGCCCTGGTCAGCCCCGATTTCGAGGCCGGCGAAAGCTACGACATGAAGCACTTCCATCGCTGCGAGGGGCCGACCTACATAGCCAGCATTCTCGTCATGGTGCTTGTCGCGATCGTTACGAATTTTCTCGCAGGCGAGGACCTCGACATCACCAACTTCGGCAACGAGAATGCGCTGGTCGTGTGGATGGTGCCGGCGCTTGCCCTTGGACTTTTTGTGAAGCGGCGCTGGGCACAATTGCTGTCGCCGGCGCTGATGCTTGGGCTCACCGCGGCTTATTACGTGCTCTACTACCCGGTGCTGGATTGATTTGCGGCTAGTCGGCGCCCTTGAATCCTTGAGCGATGACGTACCATTCCGACGAATCCTTGCGGCTGGCGGGCGGCTTCGCGTGCTTCACCGAAGCGAAGTGGCGCTTTAGCTCCGCCACCAGCTGGTTGTCGGCGCCCCCCGCGAGAACCTTCGCGACAAATGCGCCGCCGGGCCGAAGCACCTGGATCGCGAAATCGAGCGCTGCTTCCACAAGGGCCATCGTTCGCAGGTGATCGGTCTGGGCGTGGCCGACGGTGTTGGCCGCCATGTCGGAGAGCACCAGGTCGGCCGGCCCGCCAAGCGCCGCCTGAAGGCGCTCCGGGGCGCTCTCCTCCATGAAATCGAACTGCAGGATTTCAACGCCGTCGATGGGATCTGCCGGAAGCAGGTCGATGCCGACGACTTTGGCCTTCGGCGCGCGCCTTCGAAGAACCTGGCTCCATCCGCCTGGAGCCAGCCCCAGGTCGACGACCGCGCTGACGCCCTTCAACAGGCCAAACTTTTCGTCCAACTCGAGCAGCTTGTAGGCGGCGCGGCTGCGGTAGTTTTCCGCCTTCGCCCGGCGGACGTAGGGGTCGTTCAGCTGCCGCTCCAGCCACCGCGTTGACGAGGCGGAGCGCTTGCGGGCCGTTCGGACTCGTTGCCGCGGTCCGCGGCCGCCAGTCACAGGACGTACCCGTCCCGAGCCATCAGCGAGCGCAAAATACCTTCGCGGATTCCGCGGTCGGCCACTCCAAGGTTGTTCGCTGGCCAGATCTCCAGGATGGCTTCCAGGATCGCGCATCCCGCGACCACCAGGTCGGCCCGGTCGGGGCCGATACATGGCAATGCGGAACGCTGGTCGTAGTCCATCTCGGCGATCATCTTGCTGATCGCCCGCATGGCGTCGATCGGCACGTGAAGCCCGTCGACTGCGCGTCGGTCGTAGCTCGGGAGCGCGAGATGGACGCTCGCCAAAGTGGTGACGGTGCCGCTGGTGCCGAGCAGGCGGATACCTTCCCGCTCCTTGGGAAGCATGGCCTCGAACTGATCGAAGGAGCGGCGCACGCGTTGGCGCATCCGCTTATAGGCCTTCACCCGGTCCTCGCCCTCGATGGCGTCCCTGCCTTCGCTTTCGGTCAGCGAAACGACGCCCCAGGGGGCGCTCCACCAGCTTCGGATTTTCGGGACTCCGCTCACCTGGTCGATGAGGACGAGCTCCGTCGATCCGCCGCCGATATCGAAAATGAGGGCCGGACCGTCGCCGGGCTCGAGCAACTTGTGACAGCCGAGCATCGCCAGCCTTGCTTCCTCGGCCGGCTCGATAATCTCCAGCGCGATTCCGGTTTCGTCGCGCACCCGCGCGAGGAACTTGCGGCCGTTGGCGGCGCGGCGGCAGGCTTCCGTCGCGACCGAGCGCGACAGCGACACGTTGCGGCGGCGAAGCTTGTCGGCACAGACGGACAAAGCGCCGACCGCCCGGTCCATCGCCTCATCGGAAAGCCTGCCGCTTTGCGACAGCCCGTCGCCCAGCCGGACGATCCTCGAAAATGCATCGATTACGGTGAAGCCGCCGTTCGTCGGGCGAGCAATCAGCAACCGGCAATTGTTGGTTCCGAGATCGAGCGCACCGTAGGTGTGGTGGCGCTGCCTGTGTGGGTGAGGGTCCCGCCGCCTCGGCGGGCCGGAAAGTGCCGGTTCGTCCCGCAATTGCGGGGCCGGCGCGCTGGCGACATTCTGCGCCATGACCAAACGCCCGTTCTTATCCTTCCACCGCCGGACAATACCTGCGGCTGACTTGAGGCGAGTGTAACCGCGAATCGGGCAAGAGCGCAACTTTGCGGGGTTTTCGGGGCCTTTTCGGGCCGGCTTGGCCGCCCGAAACGGGTCTTGAAGCAGGTTGACACTGGCAGTGCCAAATCCCTATCTCGCGCGCTCGCCGAAGCCGGCGTTTGCCCCGTCGTCTAATGGTAAGACTACGGACTCTGACTCCGTCAATCGTGGTTCGAATCCACGCGGGGCATCCAAGTTGCTGCGCCGAGGCGGCAGCGGCAGGCATTTCGGATTTCAGCCGTTCGCGTCGAGCGAATAGCCTTCGGACCGCACGGTCCGGATCAGGTCCTTCTTGCCGCCGAGCTCGAGCGCCTGGCGTAGCCGGCGGATGTGAACGTCGACGGTCCTCAGCTCAATGTCCTCGTTGTGCGGCCACACCAGCTCGAGCAGTTGCTGGCGCGAGAAGACTTTCTCCGGGTTCTGGAGGAAGTGGCGAAGCAGCCGGTATTCCGTCGGGCCGACGGAGACTGCGGTACCGTCGCGCCGGACCCGATGCGCGGCGACGTCCATTTCCAGCCCGTTGTAGCTGAGCGTTTCGGCAATCAGGTTGGGGCTCGATCGGCGAAGGAGAGCCTTGGTGCGGGCGACAAGCTCCTTCGGGCTGAACGGCTTGGTGACGAAATCGTCGGCGCCGGTCTCCAGGCCGCGAACCCGATCTTCTTCCTCGCCTCGAGCGGTCAGCATTATGATCGGCATCGCCGAATTGGCCGGGCTTCGCCGCAACCGGCGGCAGACCTCAATCCCGCTGACGTCTTCGATCATCCAGTCGAGGACGACGACGGCCGGCCGAATTTCCTCCACCAGGATCAGCGCTTCTTCGCCCGATGGGGTGCTGGTGACGGTGAAGCCTTCCTTTGAGAAAACATGTTTGATCAGATCGGAGATCGCGCGGTCGTCCTCGACGACCAGCATCCGCTTGCTGCCGTTCGCAGCCATTGTCAGCGGGTCCCGGCCTTTTGCAGCCGCTCCGCCATCTGCCCGCCGGTCGCGGCGTAATAAACCATCTCGGCGATATTGGTCGCATGGTCGCCGACTCGCTCCAGGTTCTTGGCGACGAACAGCAGGTGGGCGGACTGGCCGATGTTGTTCGGGTTCTCCATCATGAACGTCAGCAGCGTTCGGAAAATCGAATCGTAGAAATCGTCGACCGCCTGGTCGCGGTCCGCGACCTTGACCGCCGCCTCGGCGTCGCGATTGACGAAGGCATCGAGCACGTCGTGGACCATCTGCGTGGCAATCCGCGCCATTTCCGGAAGCAGGGACAAGGGCTCGATCTGGGCCATGCTTTCCAACTGCGGAACTCGTCGTGCGATGTTCTTCGCATAGTCGCCGATCCGCTCGACCACCGCTGAAATCTTGAGCGCGGCGATCGCGTCGCGAAGGTCGCCGGCCATCGGAGCGCGAAGGGCGATCAGCTGGACGACTCGCCGCTCTGTCTCGATCTCAAGCCGGTCGAGTTTTTGGTCATCCTGAACGACCTTGGCCGCACCTTCGACGTCGCGCTGGACGAGGCACCGCATTGCTTCGCCGATTGCGTGCTCGGCGAGGCCGCCCATCTGGGCGATCATCGCGCGCAGGCGGTCGAGGTCCTCGTCGAATGCCTTGAGCGTATGTTCTCTCGCTTGCTGCATTTGAAACTCCGTTAGCCGAAGCGGCCGGTAATATAGTCCTGCGTCCGCTGCCGGCGCGGGTTGGTGAAGATGTCTCGCGTCTTTCCGAACTCGACGAGCTCGCCGAGGTGGAAGAAGGCCGTCCGCTGCGAAACGCGCGCCGCCTGCTGCATGTTGTGAGTCACGATCAGGATCGTGAACTTTTCCCGAAGCTCGTGGATCAGCTCCTCGATCTTCGCGGTCGAAATCGGGTCCAGGGCCGAAGTCGCTTCGTCGAGAAGCAGGATTTCCGGACGGACTGCGATGGTCCGAGCAATGCAGAGGCGCTGCTGCTGGCCACCGGAGAGGCCGAGAGCGCTCTGGTTGAGCTTGTCCTTGACCTCGTCCCACAGTGCCGCCTGTTTGAGAGCGTCCTCGACCCGGTCGCTCACTTCGGATTTGCTCATGCGCTCATAGTAGTTGAGCGCGAACGAGACGTTGTTCCTGATCGAGGAGGCAAAGGGCGTCGGCTTCTGGAACACCATTCCGACTTTGCGCCTGAGGTCGGACAGCGGATATTTCTTCTCGAGGACGTTGCGGCCGTCGATGATGATCTCGCCCTCGGCGCGTTGGTCGGGATAAAGTTCGTAGATTCGGTTGACCGACCTCAAAAGCGTCGACTTGCCGCAACCCGAGGGGCCGATGATTGCAGTGACGGCGTTCGCCGGAACGTCGAGGCTGACGTCGCGCAGAGCGTGGGCCTTGCCGTAGAAGAAATCGAGATGACGGATGCTGACCTGGGTCGCAGTGTCGGGAACCACGTCCTGGTTCACGGTCATTCGCATCGGCGCGACCTGCCCGGCTTCGATCGTTGCTGGAGTGTCGTTCATCTATTTTCCTCGGCGAACGATGAGCCGGACGGCGATGTTGAGACCGAGCACGAACACCGTCAGGACGAATGCCCCGGCCCAGGCGAGCGCGTGCCAATCGTCGTAGGGGCTCATTGCATATTGGAAGATGACCACCGGCAGGTTTGCAAGCGGCGCGCCCAAGTTGGCGCTCCAGAACTGGTTGCTTAGCGCGGTGAAGAGAAGCGGAGCGGTTTCGCCGGCGATCCTCGCAACGCCGAGCAGGACGCCTGTCACGATGGAGGCCGCCGCCGCCTTGTAAAGAATCTGCGACGTGACGCGCCACCGTGGCATTCCGAGAGCAAACGCCGCCTCGCGCATCTGGTCAGGCACGAGTCGGAGGGCTTCGTCGCTCGTGCGAACGATGACTGGAAGGAGAATCATCGCCAGGGCGATCGCTCCGGCCCAGCCTGAAAAATGGCCCGCCGGGCGTACGACGAGCTCGTAAACGAACAGCCCGATCACGATCGACGGTGCGCTGAGCAGCACGTCGTTGAGGAAGCTTACCAGCTTGGCGAGATGTGAATAGCGGCCATGCTCGGCAAGAAACGTGCCGGCGGCAACCCCGAGCGGAGCGCCGATCACGAGCGCGACGACGATCATCGCCGCGCTCCCGTACAGCGCATTGAGAATGCCGCCGCTCGCTCCCGGAGGCGGGGTCATTTGCGTGAACAGCTGCAAGTTGAGCGCGCCTACCCCCTGCTGGAGCGTCGTCCAAAGGATCCAGAACAGCCAAAACAGCCCGAACAGGGTCGCCGCTCCGGCGAAAAGCAGGGCGACAGCGTCGGCAATCCGCCGCTGGACGAGGCGCGGGATCACAGCGTCCTCCCGTGCGCCCGCTGCAAGCGCAGGAGCAGGAGCTTGGCGAAGCTCAGCACGATGACCGTGACGACGAACAGCAGGAAGGCGAGCGCGATGAGCGAAGAGCGGTAAAGGTCGGTGTCGGCTTCGGTGAACTCGTTGGCGATTGCCGCTGCGATCGAATTGCTCGGCATCAGCAGCGAGGCGGAAAAGTCGTGCGCATTGCCGAGCACGAAGGTCACAGCCATCGTCTCCCCAAGCGCGCGCCCGAGGCCGAGGAAGATGGCGCCGATCATTGCCGAGCGCGTGTAGGGGAGGGTAACTTTGGTCAGCACCTCCCAGCGGGTTGAGCCGAGCGCGACTGCGGATTCCTTGAGCGCCGCGGGCACCGCCGCGAAGACGTCGCGAGCGACCGCGGCGATGAACGGAATGACCATGATTCCGAGTACGATTCCTGCCGTGAGCATGCCGATCCCGATCGGCGGACCGGTGAACAGGGGCCCGAGGATTGGCCAGCTTCCGAGATGGTCGGTGAGCCAAGGCTCGATGTAGGTGGCCATGAACGGCGCAAAGACGAACAAGCCCCACATGCCGTAGATGATGCTCGGGATCGCTGCGAGAAGCTCGACCGCGATGCCGATCGGGCCGCGAGACCAGCGTGGCGCGATTTCAGTGAGGAACAGGGCGATTCCGACACTGATCGGAACGGCGATGATCAACGCGATTACCGACGTTACGAGCGTGCCGTAAATGGGAACAAGGGCGCCGAACTTGCCCGCTACTGCGTCCCAGTCGCTGCTGGTGATGAAGCCGAATCCGAAGGTTTGGAACGCCAGCCGGCCACCCCAGGCCATCGACACCGCAGCGCCGAGCAGTACGAGCAAGACAATCCACGCGGCGCCGACCGTGACCAGGTTGAACGCCCGGTCAGCGGCGGCGCCGCGGCTCTTGGTCAATTTGATCGGCGAGTGGGCCGTCACTTCACATTCTGGCTAATGTACGTTTCGATCTGCTTCACCAGAGTGTCGGGAAGCGGGACGTAGTCGAGCTTCTTGGCCTGCTCCTGCCCATTTTCGAGGGCATATTTGAAGAAGTCGATCGCAGCCTTCGAAGCAGCCGCGTTCTTCGGCGTCTTCGGCATGAGGATGAACGTCGATGCGGTGATCGGATAGGCGTTCGCACCCGGTGCGTTGGTCATCACCAGGTTGAAGTCCTTGGCGTTTTTCCAGTCTGCGCTGTCGGCCGCGGCCGAGAAGCTGTCGGTGTTCGGCTCGACGTAATTGCCGGCCGCGTTCTGCACCAGCGCGTACGTCATGTTGTTCTGAAGGACGTAGGCATATTCGACATAGCCGATCGAGTTGGGGATCTGCTTGACGTAGTTGGCAACGCCTTCGTTACCCTTGCCGCCGACGCCGCCGGTCCAGCTGACCGTCTTGCCCTCCCCGGGGCCGCTCTTCCACGCGGGGCTGACCTGGCTCAGGTAATGGGTGAAATTGAACGTCGTGCCGGAACCGTCGGAACGATGAACCGGAGTGATGTCGGCAGCCGGAAGGTTCACGCCCGGATTCGACTTCACGATGGCAGGATCGTTCCACTTCTTGACCTTGCCCATGTAGATGTCGGCGAGGACCGGCGCGGTGAGGTGGATCTGGCCGGGCTTCACTCCGGCGATGTTCACGACCGGAACGATTCCGCCGATGACGATCGGGAATTGGGCGAGATTGCTCTGGGCGAGCTCGTCGGACGCGAGCGGCTGGTCCGTCGCGCCAAAGTCGACCGTGCCCGCCTTGACCTGCGAAATGCCGCCGCCGGAGCCGATCGACTGATAATTGACGTTGTTGCCGGTCTGCTTGCTGTAGTCCGAAGCCCAGGCAGCCAGGACCGGGTAGACGAAGGTCGAGCCCGCGCCAGTGATCTGGGTCCCGCCGGCCGGCGCGCCGGCCTCATTGCCCGCGTTGGTGGACTGGTTGGTTCCGCAAGCGGCGATCATTGCTGCAATCGGCAGCACGAAGATTGACTTGTTCATGGATTCTCCCTCGTCGGGTCTGACGCCCGGAGCTTCGCCATAGCCGCCGTTCCTGACGGGCATATTGCAACGACTTTACACTTTTATGACAACCGGGCTCAGCTAGCCGGGAGAATCACCGTAACCGTCGTGCCCTTGCCGGGGGTACTGTGGATCGAAAGCGACCCGCGATGGCGCTCAACGATATGTTTCACGATCGCGAGACCAAGGCCGGTGCCGCCGCTTTCGCGGCTCCTGGCCTCGTCGACTCGGTAGAAGCGCCTGGTCACGAACGGCAGGTGCTGGCGCGGAATCCCCGGGCCGCTGTCGCTGACCTCGATTCGAACCGAGGAACCTTCGGAAGCTGCCGAGATTCGGATCTTCGAACCTTCGTCGCCGCAGCCGTATCGGACGGCATTGCTCAAAAGGTTGTCGATCAGCTGCACGAGCTGCGGAAAGTCGCCCGGCATGGGTGGCAGGTCGTCCTGCAGCTCCAGGTGGATTTCGCATCCACATTGCTGGGCGGCGGTGCGGATGTTGTCGACTGCGGTTCGAATCACTGACGCGATGGCGATGTTGTCCGAGGGCGCGACGAAGCGGTCGGCTTCGATTCGCGACAGGCTCATCAAGTCCTCGATGATCCGGAGCATCCGCTTGGCCTCGCTGCGGATCGTGCCGGCAAACTTCGCCTGGACGCTCGGGATCGAGATCCCCGTCCTCCAGGCTTTCGGCATAGCCGAGAATGGCGGTCAGCGGAGTGCGCAGCTCGTGGCTTGCGTTGGCGACGAAATCGACCCGAAGCTTTTCGGCAGCATGAGCGGCGGAACGATCGATTAGCCGGAGAATCAGCGCGGATCGGCCGATCGGGCGCACGACCAGGCGCCACGGCCGGCCGACTGCACCGACGCCGGTAAAATCGATTTCGCCGGCTTCACCGGAAAGCACGAAATCGAGCGCCTGCGGATGGCGAATTGCAAGCCGCACATCGCTGCCCTCGATCGCTCGTCCGAGAAGGGCTTTTGCCGGTTCATTGGCGAGGCGAACGGTTCGGCGGTCAACGATCAGGGTCGGCTCATCGAGCGCATTTAGAAGCGCAGCAGAAAAGTCGTCCTGGTTCGCCATCGACGGCAGGTTAGCGGATGTGGATGCGTCGGCGCCAGTTGCTGTGGCTTCAGACATTCTGCGGGCTCGCTTGCCCCAAAGCACGCGCTCCCCCGCCTTGGGGCGAGGGAGCGGAGCTTTTCGTCGGGGAGGGATAACGAAAAGGCTCAGTGCGCTGGCCTAGAAGACGAATTGTCCCCAGAGGCCGAACTCATCGTAATTGCCGTGGTCGAGGCCGCCGATGGTCCCGTTGGACGTCTTCACGAAGCCGTTGTTGGCGCGGTCGTGCTTGTAGACGAGCGCGAGGTCGAGCGGTGCGATCGGCTTGTAGTCGAGCCCGACGTTGAAATATTGCTCCTTCAGGTCGGGATTCAGGTCCTGGCTTGGGCGCACCCAATCGTACCGGCCGAAAACCGCGATCTGCGGCGTGAACTTGAACGCTCCGAACGCCGACCAGCCATGGGCCTTGTCGGTCAGCGCGCTGTTCACCGTCGTCCAGTTCTTGGCATAGAAATATTCGACGCCGGCGCTCACCCGTGAGTCGTCGTAGGCGGCAAGTGCGTCGAAGCGGTTGGCAGTGTGCGGCGTCGCCGTGTCCGGCAGGACCGCATTGCTCTTGCCGAGCTTGCCGGTGTAGCCGCCGACCGCGAGCGTGATCGGCTTAATCGGGTGGACGCCGATACGGCCGGACAGATCGATCGTGTCGGAGTTGCGGGACAGAGTCTTGTATCCCGCGCCGTTGACCGCCGACACCTGGTAATCGACGAGGCCGTGGCCGAACTCACCGCCGACGTGAACGCCGTAATCGGCCGACGTTCCGAACTTCGTTCGGTCGATCAGCACGTTTTCGATGAAGCGATAGCCGTAGCGGTCTTCGACGTAAGGGACCCACGGCAAATCGGCGACGCCGACCTTCACCCACAATTCCGGCGCCAGCGTTGCCTGGAGATATGCGTTCTTGATGTAGACCAGGACGTCGTTGTTAACGCCGTTGGTGCCGTAGCGCATGTCGGTGCGGAAACGCGCCGAGAAGATGTTATTAAACTTGTGGTCGACCTGAAAATAGAAGCGCTTGAGCTCGGTCGCGGTGCCGTTCTCAGCGTCATCGACCGTGTCGCCCAACAGGTCCGTGTGCGTGTTGTTGATGTGGCTGACGTTGAAATAGGCTTTTCCGCTGATCTTGGTGTCCTTCACCCAGCCCGGAACAGCCGCCGCCGGCGCCGCTGCTGCGGCCGGCGTTGCCGCGACCTGGGCAGCCGTGGCGGCCTGGGCCCCCTTCAGCTGCGCAAGCTCCGACTCCATCGCGTCCATCCGCGACATGATCTTGTCGAAGTCGGACTTGGAGATCGTCACGACCGGCGAAGCGGAATCGGCAGGAGCCTGCGCGTCCTCGGCGAATGCCGGAGTTGCGATCAGTGCCGTCGATCCCAAGAGGATTGGAAGCAGTGTTTTCATTGGTCGAGTCAGCCTTTTCGAATGCGTGCAAGGGCAGCACGAACGGCCTTTGCCGGCGATGCGCTGGTTCCCCCGGGACGGCCCCGCGCCGCCCGCTGCACACGCATCTAGAGGTCACTGCTACGCGCCTGTTGCGCGGTCATTACGTAATTGTGACAATGCCCGCTGCTATCGCTGCTGGGCTGCGATCCAGTGGCCGAGGCGAGTTCGGATCGACGGGCGCGACGGGATGAATCCGCAGCTCTCGGCGGTTTCCTCCGGCCGGTCGTAGACCTTCAGATTGCCCGGAATCTTGGCGCGGGGCGCTTCGCGGCCGCGAAGCCTGTCCTCGGCAAGTGCGAGCGCCCGGTGGACGTCTTCGGCAGTGAAGGGCTTCATCAGACAGCCGAGGGCGAGGTCGGGCATTGCGAAGCTCGGGGCCTTGCCGCTGACGAACAAGCACGGCACGTCGAAGTCGCCGAGCCGGACTGCAGCCGAGAAGCCTGTGGTTCCGTTGGCGAGGTGAAGGTCGATTAGGGCCAGGTGCGGCTGGTAAAGCTCCGCCGAATCCACTGCGCCATCGGCATCGTCGGCGATAGCGACAACTCGATAGCGGGGATTATCCTCGATCAGGAACTTGATCGTCGTTGCGAGTTGCGCGTCGTCCTCGACGACCAGGATCTTGAGCACGGAAAACCTCCCCCACCGGCTATGGAAGGGAGGGAGTCAGAAAAGAGCGGGCAAGCGAATCCCCCGTAAACGGGGTTTACGACGAAGCGAGCCGACGCCGAGTCGGGACGAACAAAAAGGGGGGCCGAAGCCCCCCTTCCAACTCTCCCCTCCCGAGAGACTATGCCTTGAAGAAGATGTGCGCGCCGATCTTCTCGAACTGGGTCAGGCGCGAGCCCCACGAGGGGTGCACGTAATTGGCGTGGTACCAAAGCACGTCCGAAGGCACGCTCGGGAAAATGTTGGCCATTGCGACGCGGGCAACGCCCTGCGCCGTTTTCCAGGAGTCCATGTCGGTAATCGCCGGAAACTGCCCGTTGCGAACGAACGAGAACTGCCACGGCTGCTTGACGACATTGCACCAGGTGTTGGGATATTCGCTCGAAGCGGCGCGGTTCATCACCACCCGGGCAACGGCAAGCTGACCTTCGAGCGATTCCCCGCGGGCTTCGAAATAGACCGCGGTGGCCAGGCAGTTTGCCTGTTCGTCGAGGGGGACGCCCGTGCTGTAGCGGTCGACAAGCGCATAAAGCGGCCACCCGGCATTATAGAGCCAGCGTCCCTCGCGAGTGATCTTCTGAAGCTCGGCCTGATGCGCGTCCTGGGTACCGAAAACGGATCCGACCGCGTTGGAGAACAGGCTGCTGGTCGAAGCAATGGTTTGCTTCACGGCGGAGACGAGGCCCGTCGAGCCGGTGTTTCCGAGCGGAGCCGCGGGATGATCGACCGCGCCTGCGTTCAGGCTGTAGCTCGTGTCGACCAGGTTCACCGATTGGGCAGCAGCAGGTGCAGCTCCCATCCCCAGCGTCAGCGCTCCCATGACCGCGACCACGCCGCGGTTCAGATACTTCTTCAATTCTCTCTCGTTTGCCCATGCGGCCGGCCGGACACAAAGATGATGGGGCGCCGGTTGGCGTCTCAATCATTCGCAGTGTGAAGGGTCGTCCGTCTTGCCCGGGGCCTGGCGTCTTATGCGCTCTTGAGCCCGCTCGCTCTCGTTAACCGATGCAGTCCAAATATGGATTTTGCGGATCAATCCAACCCATCCAGCGGCGAATGGAGCCGCCTACGGGACGAGCAGTGCAACTATTTGAGAAATGGCGGAATATCGCGGTTTTGGCTTTTCCGCCCGGTCCGCTAAGGCTCTTGCAGGAGGGCGGATGGCGCATTGGCTAATGAAATCGGAACCGTCCAGCTACAGCTGGGACGACCTGGTCCGAGACCGATCGACCGAATGGGACGGGGTCCGAAACAATGCCGCGCGGCTCAATCTCAGGGCGATGAAGCGCGGCGACTATTCTTTCTTCTACCATAGCGTGAATGAACGTGCGGTGATCGGCATCATGAGGATCACCCGCGAGGCCGCGCCCGACCCCAAGGACCCGGACTGGGTCTCGGTGAGGGTGGAGCCGGTGCGGGCGCTGGATCGGCCGGTGACGCTCAAGGAAATCAAGGCCGATCCGAGCCTCGCGAGAATGGAGCTGATCCGGCAGTCGCGGCTGTCGGTCGCGCCGGTGCGCGACGCCGAATGGGAGCGGATAGTCGAGATCTCGGAAGGGCCGCCACGCGACAGCGCTTGATCAGGCCAAGGTCAGCGCCTGGCGCCCAGCGCCTGTTACAAGAGCCCCATCTGCCGAAAGCTTGTGCACTCGTCTCCGCCGAACACCAGGTGGTCGAGGACGGTGCAGTCGAGCGCCTCGGCGGCGGCGGCGAGTTGTCCGGTGGCGCGCTTGTCGCCCGAGCTCGGAGTCGGATCGCCGCTAGGATGGTTGTGGGCCAGCACGATTCCGGCGCTTCCGTGAAGCGCGGCGTCGGCAACGATCGAGCGAAGCGGGAAGTCGGTCCCGCTCTCGTCCCCATCATGCTTCGTCAGGTGAAGGCATTTCAGGTCCTCATCGAGGTGCGCGACCCAAAGACGCTCGCGATCGGGATCGGACTCGGCGTGCGGCCTACGGGAGCAGCATCGCTGCTGCGGTGGAGCCGCTTGCGCGAGCGTGGGATATCCAGCTTTTCGACAACGGATCGGAACTTTCGCCGCCACCCGCGACGGTGACGTTTCCGAGCGAAGACGAAATGGGCTGCGCGGCCGAATCGCGTGGCGCTTCGCGGCTGGAGCGGTCGCAAGTTCCCGCAGCTTCGTTGCCGTGTGCACTTTCCCTGTCCTATTACGATCCCCAACGCGATTATCAGACCGGCCTTGCCCGCGCGTCGCTGGCAACTTGCGCAGGCGTTGTCGAACAGGTCGAGCTGCCGGCGGTGCTCGGCG
Source organism: uncultured Alphaproteobacteria bacterium (assembly GCA_963839145.1). GTDB lineage: Bacteria > Pseudomonadota > Alphaproteobacteria > Sphingomonadales > Sphingomonadaceae > Sphingomicrobium. The sequence continues at coordinate 51,321 of CAWITR010000004.1, read as the reverse complement.
CCGGCCAGGCCAAGGCCCTGGCGGAAACGGGACTCGCAAGACGGTGGGCCGAGCGGGACAAGCTGACGCTGCGTTTGCCGCCAGCCTACGCCGATCTTCGCCCGGGTGCTTCGGTTGTCCCTCCAAGCACGAACTGGACGTGCAAAAGGTGACGGTCGATTCACTGGCGGTGGTGGCCGAGCTTCCGACCCGTTTCGAATGCGAGCCCCGATGTCGCGGCCGACTCCGGACGCATCGCCAGCTCGGATGTACCTGCGCCGTCAGCGACGCTGCTTGCAGTTGCCGAGCTGCCGGACGACGGAACGGGAGGCTCCGACTCGCCCGTCGTGATAGTGGGCGCAAGCTCCGCGTCGACGCCGTTCCGAGCGGTCCCGCTGCAAATCGAAGTCGGCGGCACATCGCTGCAATCGAGCACCGCGACTGCGCCGGCAATTTTGGGCAACACGCTCGCGAAGCTGGAGCCGGGGGATTGCGCGCCGTCTTCGACATGATCAACAGTGTCGATGTGGAGCTGGCGAATCCAGACGACTGGCTGGAGAGCCGTGACGACGACGCACTCGCGGCCGGTGAAAACCTGGCCATCATCGGGAGCGAAATCGTGCAGTTCGGCAACGCGCTGCCGCTCGGCAACCGCCGATTCCGGCTGAGTTGACTGGTTCGCGGCGGTCTCGGAACAGAGTGGGCGATGAGCTCCATTCACCGGGCGACCAGTTCCTGATGCTAGATTCTGTCGCGGCTGCGCCGGTTGCCGGTTACGACATCGCAGATCGGAGCGAAGCTGGCTGTGACCCCAGCCGGGCTCGGCGACTCCGAAACTGCGCCGGCTGAACTGACGATCGCTGGCGAAGCGCTACGTCCGCCCAGCCCTGTCCACCTCCAAGCGACCCTGGACGAGTTCGGGAAACCTTCACTGCAGCTGGGTGCGTCGGAGCGACCGCGGGTGGACATGGCTCGACGGAGTTGAGGTGCCGCTCGGCTGTTCGACGGAATTGTACCGCGTGAGCCTTACCGGCTCGATCGGGTCATTCGAGGCCGAGTCGAGTCGGCCAGGCTTGGACATTTCGGCTTCCCAAGTGGCGGACCTCGGTGGTGGCGACGCCGAACTGGCGGTCGTCCAGGTTGGCGATCTCGCGGTTTCAAAGCCGGCGTTGCTGTCACTCACACTCGCATAGGATCGGATATGGAATTCACTTCACGCCTGTCGCTCCCCACTCTGGCGCCGGGGCAAGCGCAAAAGGAACTGTTTCACAACGAGGCTCTACAGCTGCTGGATTTCGTCGTCGCGGGCGCGATTGAAGAGCCTGCGCGAAACGACCCTCCCCAGTCCCCCGCGGCAGGGCGAACCTTCCTCGTCGGCGACAGTCCGACAGGCGAGTGGTCGCAATATGCCGGCCATTTAGCCTGCTATGGGTCGGGCGGCTGGCGCTTCGTTGCGCCGGTGAGCGGATTGGCGGTGGTAGACAAGTCGACCGGTTTGGTCGCTGCTTACACGGCAGCGGGATGGGAGGCCGGTGTGGTGCGCGCTTCACGACTCCTCATTGATGGTCAGCAAGTCGTCGGCGCGCGGGCTGCCGCTATTGCCGATCCAGCGGGGGGTGCGACCATCGATACGGAAGCCCGCTCCGCCATAGCCGAAATGCTGTCGGCCCTGCGCGAACATGGGCTAATCTCGTCATAATCGAAAACCGTTCTACTTCAGTGGGTTGAGTGCAAGAGCCAACTCCGACTGAGGCATTTCGGCAACAGCTGCCGCATTCCCCTAGTTGCACGCAAACATGGCCTCTCATAAGAGATTGCCGCAGTTCTGTAACTGAACGCGTTCGAAAGGGGACTTTTCTATGCGCAAGCTTGCCATTTCACTGGCGCTCGCTTCGTCGGCGCTGGCGACACCGGCGCTTGCCCGCGATCACAGCTTTTATGCGGGTATCGAGGGTGGCGTCATGATGGTCGAGGACGCCGGGATCGACGTTCGCGATAACACGAACACGACCGTGCTGAATGATGCCGTCGTTCTCAACTTCAAGCCGGGATTCGATGTCGATCTCGTTGCCGGCTATGACTTCGGAATGGTCCGTCTGGAAGGCGAGCTTGGCTACAAGCGCGCCGGTCTCGACGAGATTGAATTGCGCGACCAGCCGGACTTCGGGGTCGGTTTCGGCGCGCACGTGAATGCGACCGGACACGCAACTTCGGTTTCCGCGATGCTTAACGCGCTCCTCGACTTCGGAGATGAAGATTCGTGGAGCGGTTATGTCGGACCCGGTATCGGTATTGCCGACGTGAAGTATACGATCGATTCGCTCGACGGCTACTATCCTTCCGACTTCGGGCTGAAGGACTCGACGTCGGACACGCGTCTGGCGTGGCAGGTCGTCGCCGGGGTTCGCACCGCGATCACCCCGAGTCTCGACCTCGGCGTGAAGTATCGGTTCTTCAACGTTCCGAACTTCAAGGACAGCCTCGTAGGAGGCGACTCGCTCCATACTCGTTGGCGGTCGCACAGCCTGTTGCTGAGCCTGATTTACAACTTCGCTCCGCCTCCGCCGCCTCCGCCGCCTCCGCCGCCGCCTCCGCCGCCGCCTCCGCCGCCTCCTCCGGCGACGCAGACCTGCCCGGACGGCACGGTGATCCTGGCGACCGAGACGTGCCCGGCTCCGCCGCCGCCGCCTCCGCCGCCTCCGCCGGCGCCAGAGCGCGGGTAAAAGCGGACGTCAGCAGCAGCTGACGGACAAGAAACGCCGGCCCGGTGGTCTTTCCCCCGGGCCGGTTTTTCTTTGCGTCAGCAAAAAGCGCAGTGGCTTGAAAGGCACACACTGTTCATCAAATCTGCGCGATTGCAGCCAAAACGGACCTAAATTATTGTACCCGCCAGAGGCTCTACTCGCGGAGTCGCGCAGGGGACGAAGACATGCGAAAGCTCGTGATCGGTTTGGCGCTGGCAGCCACGGGGCTGGCTACACCAGCGATCGCCCGGGACAACAGTTTCTATGTTGGACTCGAAGGCGGCGGAATGCTCGTCGAGGACTCACCGATTGATTATACCGATGCGGATGTCGGTACGATCACCAGGGCCTACATCCTGAACCACAAGCCGGGATGGGATGTAGATTTCATTGCGGGCTATGATTTGGGAATGGTGCGGCTCGAAGGTGAGCTTGGCTACAAGCGCGCACCGATCGACGAGACCGAAGTCAGCAACTTCATTACCCAGAACGAATTCGGCTTCGGCTCACATTTTCCTACTGACGGGCATAGCAGCGCCTGGTCAGTAATGGCGAACGCGCTGCTCGACTTCGGCGACGAAGACAGCTGGAGCGGCTACGTCGGCGCGGGAATCGGCGCTGCACGAGTTACTGAGGATTTCGCGATTGCTGATCTCAATAGGGACTTCAATGGTGATACCGGGCGAATCGCCTGGCAGGCCGTGGCGGGTGTTCGCACCGCACTCACTCCCAACATCGACTTGGGCATAAAGTACCGGTTCTTCAACATTCCGAACATCAAGTATCACGTGAGTGCGGGGAGCGATCCGGCCGCCATTCCGTATGATATCAAGACGCGCTGGCGGTCGCACAGCTTGTTGCTGAGCCTGATTTACAATTTCGCTCCGCCGCCGCCTCCGCCGCCTCCGCCTCCTCCGCCGCCTCCGCCACCTCCTCCGCCCCCGCCGCCGCCTCCGGCGACGCAGACCTGCCCGGACGGCACGGTGATCCTGGCGACCGAGACGTGCCCGGCTCCGCCGCCGCCGCCTCCGCCGCCGCCGCCGGCGCCAGAGCGCGGGTAAAAGTTCAACTCAGCAGCAGCTGACGGACAAGAAGACGCCGGCCCGGTGGTTGTTGCCGGGCCGGCTTTTCTTTGCCTTGATCGAATCACTACCGCACCTCGGGAAAACAGTCTCACCGGCTCCTTTGCCGCCGTGCTTCACTCCCGCGGATTTGAACCTTCGCCGCGCCTCCGTGTTGACCTTCGCGAGACGGAGGAGATGACCATGCGGGGAACCATTGTATTTTTGGCCGCGGGATTGGCGTTGGGCGGATGCAACAATAGCGCCAACAACGCCAATAACGGTAACGCAGCGCAAACTGGCGCCGGCCCGATCACTCAGGCGCCGTCGGTGCCGCTGGTCAACGCGAGCGGCGAGATCATCGGCCAGGTACGCGGTGGCGATAGCCCGAACGGTGCGGTCCTCGAGATCGATGCCCACGACCTGCCGCCTGGCGTGCACGCAATCCACATTCACGACGTCGGCATTTGCCAGCCGCCCGACTTCAAGAGTGCGGGCGGCCACTGGAACCCGACAGGGAAGCAGCACGGCGGGGAAAATCCCAACGGCGCACATGTGGGCGACCTACAAAACGTTACCGTCGCACAGGACGGCACCTTGCGAGCCCGGATCGTTGTACCCGGGACCTACCTGAGCAACAACGGTCGCGACGTGAAGCCCGGTAGCTATGAGATCTTCGACGCGAGCGGAGCTTCGGTCGTGATCCACGCGAAGCCCGACGACTACAAGACCGACCCCAGCGGCAACAGCGGCGATCGGATAGCCTGCGCGGCCCTCGCCCCGCCGCAACCCGGAGCCGAAGCGATGACCGGGATCTCGGCGCAAGCTGGTGGTAACGCAGCGGCGGCGAACAACAGCGTTGGGAACGCGGCCGAGACTAACACCACCGGCGACCGGCAGTAGCCCCCGGCCGCCTGAAACCGCCACTAGCGTGTGTTCAACCCTCTCCGGGGCGTATCACTGCGCTGACGATGATCGGCAGCCGCGCCGACGGCGCGCCGTTGGCGAGTGACCAGTAGAGGAGGGCGAGCTCCTCGTGACGACCTCTGGCGGCCACTGACGCCGCGGCAGCCGCGGCGCGTTCCTCCTGCAGCGCACGAGTGGTGTAATAGTCGCTGTCCCGGCTTATCAATCGCGAGTTGCCTGTGGGCATTGGCTGCGTTCTCCCAGCCCCCTGGATGGCTCCGGTGCACCGTCTCAACGCGGTCCCTGTCACCCGCCGAGATCTTTACAGGCCCGCTGTTTCAGGGCCGCGACACTTAGCCCCCGGCCGCCTGAACGGATGATGACGGACGGCGGCGTATCGGCCGTAGGAACGATTCCGCATCCGCGGCGCTTTTCGCGCGTGGGTAGATACAAAATCACTGTCATAAACGAGGAGTTCAGCTCCTCGACCGAGTTCGAGTGCCGCGACGATCTGGCGGCGCGCAAGCATGCCATCGACAGCGCGTTGGCGATCGGCGCCGAACAGATTGCGGCGGGGAAGCCCTATTTCGGCGCGCACATCACCATTTCCGAAGGCGACACGAACCTGCTCCAGCTGGTCGTTTCCGCGGGGGCATCACCGCTCAAATCATCTGAGGTGGAGCTGTCGGAAGGCAATCCGCGGGACCAGCTGCGGCCGGAGTAACGGCTCGCATTCATCGACCGGTTACGCGGGCGGAGTGCCCCCGCTCTTGGTCTCATCGCCGCCAGAGGGGGTTCCGCTGCAGCCGCACGCTGTAGATGTTGCCTCGGTAGTCGACACTACAGACGAAGCTGGTGTCGGCGCCGCGAGGGCCGCGCTGGTAACCGTATTTGGCCGTGTCTAGCAGCCCGCGCACGTGCACTCCGCGCGACCCGCGGGTGACGTCGGTAATCGCGGTCACGCGCACATAGCCACGGTAGTCGGGATAGGCATAGGGCTGGCCACGGTACCAGGGCCGGAAGTCGTTTTCCGCCTTGTTCACGGCGGCGAAGCTGCAACGCCGGATCGCTTGGCGGTCGCTGACATTATAGCGATTCCCGATGAGCGAATTGATGATTCCGCCGATGATGCGCTGGGCTTGCGCGTCACCTTGCGAATAATTTTGGGCGGCGGCCGGGGTCGCAGCGAGACCGGCGAGGATTGATGCGGCGGCAAGTGGCCCGAAAGACTTCATGGCATTCCCCCTCTTACAGAAAAGGCACAGGCAAGACGCGCGACGACTCTGTACCACCAGCGGAGCGGGACGAGAACGAGGATTTGAACGGCCGCGCCCGGCGGTCACCTATGTGAATCGCTTTACTGCCGTAACGTGTTACAAGGAGTCATTGCCGGCATCGGATACCAGCGCGCCGGCGAACGAGAGACGATTGAGAGCTCCCGCTGCGTAACTGGGAGTTGTTGTTGTGTCCAAAGACCCTGAAAATCCCGACTATTACGAAGCGCGCGCTGTCGAAGAGCGCCGTCTGGCGATGGCGGCAAAGGATTCGAACGCCCGCGCGGCGCATCTGGAGATGGCAGAGAAGTACGCGCAGCTGGCCAAGTCGGACCAGACCGAGACAAGCGTCATCAGCAGTAAGCAGCAGACCGGGTAAGATCCGCACCACGCCTATCCCGCGCCTTCAGTGAGCAGCGTTGGCTGGGCCCCAGCCGTACACGGGCGAATACGCTATTCCGCGCCGCGGCCGCCGGAGCCGCCCAGGCGCGCCACCAGGCGGCTTCCCTGCCACAGCTCGCATGCGCGGCCTTCACGCATCGAGTCAGCGATGCATAAAGCGGCCTCGTCGTCGTCCGCTTCCACCCATTCGGCGGTCGCGACTTTCCCCACCCCATCAAGGCAGTAAAGCCTGTAGGTAGTCACATCAAAATCCTGTTTTCCTGCCGCCGAAGCGACGTTTCGGTAGAGTAACGGCGCGTGCATGGCCGCGGTTCGGGCAGGGTGCGACGAAGCGGTTCCAGGGAACGGCGGTTGGCGGTTTTATTGGATTTTTTTGTGCCCGCGCGGCCCGGAGAAACGTTGATTCGGCGACGAAAGTGGGTGAACGGACATGAGTGCCAGCGAAAAAACCTATAGCGACCCGAGCGACGTGCGCGCCGTGGACGGCGATGTCGAAATGCAGGGGCCAGACGCGGTCGATGTGACCCTCACGCCTGAAGCAGCGGAGGAAACCTCCGACCGGCTGATCAAGGAGGTTGCGCGAGCAACCGGGCAGCGGCGGCTCAAGGAGATGCCGCACCAATCCAAGCATTGAGCGCGGTCAGGCGCCGGTTGCTGCCGGAGAGCGGCGTCGCCGCTTGAGCGCGGACGTGCCGGAATTGCCTGCCATGTCCCTATAGCGCAGCGCCATGACCTCGTGTGCCGCGCGCGCCTTGACGTTGGTCGCGCGCCCGGCGGCGGCGCGTTCGTCGGCTTCTCTCATGCGAAAATATTCGGTCCCCGAAGGCTGAGTAACGAAGTGCTTCTTCATGTTCGCCACCCCCAGTGGCGACTCGCCTTTAGCACTTATCCACACCCGAGTTGATGACATAGAACAAATTCGCGTGGCGCGAGCGCGGCGGCCGGTGGCCCAACTCTCGGATTTGAAACATTGAACGAGACGCTACTGCGGGGAGGCTTCTTTTCTTCACCTGTTGGGCTAGGTTGCGCCTCCAAAGCAGGAGCGCAGCATTGGGCGGGCTTCCGGGACTTCGATTGCTGATGGCCGGGCTGGCGGTCCTGGTAATCGGGGTTGGACCGCTGCTTCTCTACGCTTTGTTCGGCCCGGCGGACGGCAACCCGATCGGGCTCGGACTCCTGACGTTCGTGGCTATGCCGGTCGGCGGAGTGCTTGCGCTGCTCGGGCTAATCAGGATGATCTTCAGCCGCTTCGCCTAGCGGAACCGCGTGAGCGGAGCATGGTTTTCGGCGCATGGCGTTCACCCAGCTCGACCCGCCGATCCCCTTGCATGTCGTAGATCGCGGCCCCGGCTTCGCGATCGCGGTGATCGATTACGGACAGGAATTCGACCTGCTGTGGGTCGTCGGGATGGATGATGGCGGCGAAATCTGGTGCGTTCCTAACCCGCAGGTGCGGCTGCAGGCGAACTGGTCGATGGGCCGCCAGAAAAAGGCGCCGGCGAGAGGCGGGAAGATCGCTGCGGTGAAGTCCTAACGGCGCGCCCGGATCCCTTTCGCTGACGCCGCCGCAGCCCGGCCGGTGAGGATTGCCGTGCCTCCTTTTTTGCAGATTTGACCGACTTGCGTCACTGTGTCCCCCGCGCTCTTGGTAGCTTGAGCCGCAAGGGGGAAAATCCACATGATCAATCCATTGTTCGCGCTGGCCGCGGCCACAGCCGTTCAGGCCGCTCCTCAGCCGCCGCTCGAGCTGAGCTGTCTCGGCGCCGGGACCGCCAACAAGACGGTTTCGGAAACCGTCACGCGCGACAGGCGAGTCAAAGGCCCGCCCGGAACCAAGCCGACGACCAAGACGGAGACGACCACCGTGTCGCGAAACGTGAAGCAGGATTTCGACGACCAGGTCGACGTCCGGCTGTTCACGGGCGACGACCGGATCCGAATGCCGCGAGTGATGGTGCCCGAACTCCACGGCGGAAAGAACGGCTGGTTCAGGCTCAAGAACGTCGTCGCCGACGACCGATCGATCCGCGCGGGCATTTCCCTCGGGTTCCTCAGCAATCCCAAGCTGTTCATCGACCGGGTGACAGGGACGATCTCGATTTCCGGCAATGCAGGCGATTATTCGGGCCAGTGCCACGCCGTCGACGCGAACGCGCCGACCAAGTTTTGAGTCAGGCGCCTTACCGGGTCATGCGGCGGACGTGACGGCCCGGCGGTCATGCCATTGCGGGGCGGTGGGGTTTCAGGCGAACTTGCCGACTGGATGGCAGAAGAAGCCGCCTGCAACATCGGCGACGACCGCCGCCGTCAAGTCTCGGCCTGACCGGCGGCGATTGCGCTCTTAGCGGCGGTAGCCCGCCGTGTAGCGGTTCACGCGAATTCCGCTGACCGCGCCGCGATAATCGACGTTGCAGCGGAACGACAGGTCGGCGGCCTGCGCGTAGCGGGGATCGGCGTAGCGCTGATCCTGATAGCCCTGGCCACGGTCGCCGTTGCCGTAAGGCTGTGCGTAGCGGCCCGAGTTGATGAGCCCCTCGACGCGCAAGCCGTTGTTCGACCGGCGCTGAATGTCGGTGATCGCCGTCACCCGCATCTGCCCATAGCCGTTGGCGTAGCCCGATTGCGGGTTGTAGCCCTGACCATATTGCTGCCCGTAGGCGTTGGCCTGGCCGTAAGGCTGGCCGTACTGGCTGCCGTAGCCGTAGCCGTAGCCGTAGCCGTAGCGGCGGTACTGGCGTTCGGCCTGGGCGAGGGCGGCAGTCGCGCAGCGGCTTACCTGGCTGCGGTCGCTGACGGTGTAGCTGTTGTTGTTGCCGAGCAGCTGGTTGATGATCGATTCGACCACGTTGGTGCCGGTGCCCTGGCCGGGGTAGCCGTAGGGCTGGGCCGGATACGTCTGCTGCGGGTAGTTCTGCACCGGGTAGGCCTGCTGCACCGGATAGCTTTGGTACGCGTAGGTGGACTGCGCAGCGGCCGGGACGGCCATCGCGCCGACCGCCACGCTGGCGGCCAGGTACTTGGCGTAGGTAATCATGGGAAATTCCTTACCGTCTCTCGGAAGATACCGGACGGTTCGCAACAACAACGCGCCACAACGCATGTAGGGGCCGTGAACGAAAAAGGGCGGAGCGAGGTCCGGGCTGTTCCTCGTGGCGGCCTTTGTGCGCTAGTTTGGGTCCATGTCAGTCACGGGATCATGCCATTGCGGGGCTGTGCGGATCGAGGTGCCGCACGCGCCCGAATGGCTGGGGCGGTGCAATTGCAGCTTCTGCCGCAGGTCCGGCACGCTGATGGCGTACTACCCGGATGACGGCGGGGTGAAGGTTGAGGGCGAGACCGTGGCCTATATCTGGGGCGACAGGATGATCTCGCTCCATCACTGCGCGGTGTGCGGGTGCCACACGGACTGGCGGAGCACCGGCGAGAGCTACGGCAAGGTCGGAGTCAACGCGCGGCTGCTCGACGGGTACGCGGAGCGCGACGGGCGGAGCTTTTTCGACGGGCGCGAGATCGAGGTGCGGTTCTTCGATAACGCCGGCTGACCCGGCGCGGCTGCTCACATTACGTATCGACGCGCGCCCGGCCGGGGCCGATCCCGCACGGACGGAGCCGTGACTTCGTCCTGTCACGCGTTCCGAACCATGAAGGAGCGTCACATGTCCAACAGCGCAAGCGACCGCAGCCACGTTGCGGCGAGCGACCCCAGCGAAGTCCATTATTTCGCGAAGAAGCACGGGATTACCGACCAGCAGGTCCATGAGCTGATCCGCGAGTTCGGCAACGACCGGGCGACGCTCGAAGAGGCGGTCAAGAAGATCACCGCGATCTAAGCAAGTGCGGCGCCGCAAGGCGCGGTTTTGAAGAACCGTCGTTGAACGCGAGGCAGCACGGGCAACCGCGCTGCCTTCGCCTTTTGCGACGAGGCATCCGGGGCGCCGATGACGTGACCGACGTCACGGGATTTACTCCCGTGGCGTCCTTCCCCTCTGCGAAGGCTGGACAATAACATCTGTTAGGAGCAGCTATACCGCCGCCGGATCAACGCGAACTTGAGGGGGATCGCGTATGAGGCGTGTTGTCTTTGCTGTGGTGGCCATTGCCGCCGTCGCAACACCAGCCGTCGCTTCCAAGTTCACGATGCAGCTCAATCCGGGGCCACAGCAGGTCTCGCGAATGCAAAGCGGCGTCGCGGCCGTGGACGACTCAGCAGCTGCGTCGTCGGTCCGGCTCGTCCAGGCCGAAGGTGAAATCTCCAAGCGCGGTTCGATTGAATTGCTCGTGATGAATCAGGGCCAGCAGCAGTTTAACTTCGGCCCGGAGAACGTCACTGCGGCGCTCGCCGACGGAACCCCGCTGACCATCATCACATAAGAGCAGCTCGTTCACGAGGAGAAGCGCCGTGAGATGTGGGCAGGGATTGCGGCGGGGTTAGCAGCCGCAAGCCGGTCCATGAGCGCCGCCAACTCCGGCTATTACTCCGGTTACGGCTCCTACAGCGGATCGACGTTCGGAAGCTTCGGCAGCACTCCATATTCCGCGACGACAAGCGGCACAGTCATGGTTTCCGGCTATAATGCCGGTGCGGCCCAAGCCGCTCAGAGCGCCGCGAACCTGGAGAACCAGGAAATGTTCTCGCGCATGGCGGAGAACAATGCGTCGAGGATGGGCTCGCTGAAAGCCTACATGCGAACGACGACGGTTGATCCGCAGCAGATGTTCGGTGGAACGGTCCACTTCGAACTTCCTAAGGAGGCGCGTTCGTCGAAAGAGGATGTGCCGGTGACATTCGTGGTCACGATCAACGGCGAGCAGCACAAATTTGAGGCCATCTTGAAGCGGCGCTGACGTGGCAAACGTTAAGGATTCAATTCGTGCGCGGACCGTAGCGCGACTCAGCAGTGTCTTGGGCAAGATTTCTGCAAATAGGTGGCGCATATTCCTCGCGCTCCTTGGAATGATTGCTGCCGCGTCCATTGGAGGTGCAAGCTATAACCTCTATCGAGACAGCCAGCAGCGTCATGCTGATTACAGCTATCAGCCGGCCGGGCATCCGACGCGCGACGTAAATCGCGTCACGCCCTCCTCAGCCAAGCCATACCAACCAAACTGCGCAAAGCCGGACAATCGCGAAGACGCCGATCTTTGCGCGCAATGGGCCGCCGTTGATCAGGTCGCTGAGTCCAATCGAATGGCCAGTGTAAACCTCCGGATGGCCATTCTGTCGATGATCCTGACCTCCGTTGCCACAGCATTCCTCGTTTGGACGTTCTACGAGGGGCGGTTAACAACGCGGCGGGAATTGCGCGCCTATCTGTGTTTGAAGCCGGTTGTAATGGAAAAGATTGTCGTCAGTCCAGCGCCGCACCTAACCATTACGCTACCGATCGAAAATACGGGCAGCACGCCAGCCAACAAGTGGCAAATTCAGTGGGCTTGGCAGGTCACGAACGATGCGCCGACTGCCCAAATGTTTGACAGCTTGCTCGCGAAATACCCCTTGGGCAAAGAGCAGCCGGATTTCTCGTTCGGGCCGAAGCAGGTGAAAGAGAATCCCATTCGAATTGAAATAGCAAATGACTGGAGGGCGAAGGTCATCTCGGGAGAAATGAAATTCTATTTCGTCGGTAGGATTCACTACCTGGATGCGTTCGACACCCGCCGAATGACGGATTTCTTTTACTACTACACCGAAGATCTACCGAACCGAATGGGCCAAGTGCAGTTTGGTAATAAGATAGCGTAGCTGCCCGATTGGCCTCAAACGATAGCGAGCGCGCCCCAGAGAAATCCCCCCAACGATGCAAAGCCCGCGATGATCGATAAACGATAGCTCCAGATTACCTGACGCTCTCGCAGCTTTGCATTTTCAACGTTCGCTACCGCACCCGTCTTCAGTGACTCGGGTTGGGCATAGTCACTGAAAAGAAGATCTCTTACGCCAGCGTTTAACCATCCGAGAAATCCGCTGATAATTGCAGACGCGATTCCAATTACGAAAGGAGCGCCAAAATTGGCGATGAGGTGTGGATCATTGCTATTTGCAAGCAGCACCAGAGCGCCGCCGTTCACAAGGATCAGCGAAGCCAGAATCCATTTGGCCAATTCAATCTGATATCGTTGTGCCGCCTGAGCTTCGGCAACATTATATTCATAGGCAGCCTTCGCAACTTGCCTTTCCTCGTCGTCCATCGAGGTACCCCCTACTTCGCCGCAACCAAATCCAGCTCCCCCTCCGCAGCCGCCCCACGCCCGCGCCCCAGCAACGGCTTCAGATACTGCCCCGTCGCCGACGCATCACACGCCGCCACATCTTCCGGCGTGCCCGTGACGACGATCTTCCCGCCATTCACACCGCCGCCCGGGCCCAGGTCGATCACATGGTCCGCGGTCTTGATGACGTCGAGATTGTGCTCGATCACGACCACCGTATTGCCCTGCTCGACCAGGCGGTGGAGCACTTCGAGGAGCTTCCGGACGTCCTCGAAGTGGAGGCCGGTGGTGGGCTCGTCGAGGATGTAGAGGGTCTTGCCGGTGGCGCGGCGCGACAGCTCCTTCGACAGCTTCACCCGCTGCGCCTCTCCGCCTGACAGCGTCGTCGCCTGCTGGCCGACCTTGATGTAGCCGAGCCCGACCTCCTCCAGCATCCGCATCTTGTCGCGGATCCCGGGCACCGCCTTGAAGAACTCGGCCGCGTCCTCGACCGTCATGTCGAGAACGTCAGCGATGCTCTTGCCCTTGAACTTCACCTCCAGCGTCTCGCGGTTGTAGCGCTTGCCGTGACAGACGTCGCAGGTGACGTAGACGTCGGGGAGGAAGTGCATCTCGATCTTCAGCAGGCCGTCGCCCTTGCACGCCTCGCAGCGGCCGCCCTTGACGTTGAAGGAGAAGCGGCCGGGCTTGTAGCCGCGCGCCTTCGCCTCCGGCAGGCCGGCGAACCAGTCGCGGATGTTGGTGAAGGCGCCGGTGTAGGTCGCCGGGTTGGAACGCGGGGTGCGGCCGATCGGCGACTGGTCGATGTCGATGACCTTGTCGAGATTTTCGAGGCCGGTGATCTTCTCGCACGGGCCGCAGACGATGCGGGCGCCGTTCAGCGCGCGGGCGGCGCCGGCGTAGAGCGTGTCGATGGTGAGCGAGGACTTGCCGCTGCCGCTGACACCGGTGATCGCGGTGAAGGTGCCGAGCGGGATCTTCGCGGTGACGTCCTGGAGGTTGTTGGCGGTGGCGCCGTGGACGGTGACGGACTTGCCCGAGCCTTTGCGGCGCTTGTGCAGGATCGGGATCTCGCGGCGGCCGGTGAGATAGTCGGCGGTGATGCTGCCTTCGTCGGCGAGAAGCCCGTCGAGATCGCCCGAGTAGACGACTTCGCCGCCGTGGACGCCTGCGCCGGGCCCCATGTCGATGACGTGGTCGGCGGTGCGGATCGCCTCCTCGTCATGCTCGACGACGAGGACGGTGTTGCCGAGGCCGCGGAGGCGCTTGAGCGTCTCGAGAAGGCGGTCGTTATCCTTCTGGTGGAGGCCGATCGACGGCTCGTCGAGGACGTAGAGGACGCCCGACAAGCCCGAGCCGATCTGTGAGGCGAGGCGGATCCGCTGGGACTCGCCGCCGCTTAGCGTGCCCGACTTGCGGTCGAGGTGGAGGTAATCGAGCCCGACATTGTGCAGGAAGCCGAGCCGCTCGTTGATTTCCTTGAGGATCGCTTTGGCGATGGCGTTCTGCTGGTCGGTGAGATGCTCGTGCAGCGACGCGAACCAGTCGCGTGCGTCGGCGACCGAGCGTTGCGATGCGCCGGAGATGTGCTCGCCGGCGATCTTGACCGACAGGGCTTCGGGCTTGAGGCGGGCGCCGTTGCAGACTTCGCACGGGCGGCTGCCCTGGTATCGCGACAGCTCCTCCCTCATCCACGCGGATTCGGTCTGGTTGTAGCGGCGCTGGAGGTTGGCGAGCACGCCCTCGAACGGCTTCTTCACCTCGTACGACTTGCGGCCGTCCATGAACCGCAGGACCACCGGCTTGCCGCCGGTCCCGTGGAGGATGACCCGCTGCGCTTCCTCGGGAAGGTCGCGCCAGGGCACGTCGAGCGCGAAGTCGTACGCGCGGGCTAGGGAGCCCAGAACCTGCATGTAATAAGGCGAGGGCGGGTTCGACTTGGCCCAGGGGACGACCGCGCCTTTCGCGATACTGAGCGCGTGGTTGGGGACGACGAGGTCTTCGTCGAACACCAGCTTTTCGCCCAGGCCGTCGCAGGCGGGGCAGGCGCCCTGAGGGGCGTTGAAGCTGAATAGCCGCGGCTCGATTTCGGCGATGGTGAAGCCGGAGACGGGGCAGGCGAAGCGCTGCGAGAAGACGATCCGGCCGGGCGCTCCGAAATCGAGCTTCATTCCGCCTTTCGTTTCGCTCTCCGCCGGCGGATCGGCGGGGTCGAGGTAGGCGAGGCCGTCGGCGAGCTTGAGCGCCGTCTCGAAACTGTCCGCGAGGCGCGACTCGATGCCTTCGCGGATGACGATGCGGTCGATGACCAGCTCGATGTCGTGCTTGTACTTCTTGTCGAGCGCTGGCGCGTCCTCGATGTCGTAGAATTCGCCGTCGATTCGGACCCGGGTGAAGCCCGCCTTCTGCCATTCGGCCAGCTCCTTGCGGTACTCGCCCTTGCGGCCGCGCACGACCGGGCTGAGGAGATAGTGCCGGCTGCCTTCGGGAAGCGCCATCGTCCGGTCGACCATCTGGCTGACCTGCTGCGCCTCGATCGGAAGGCCGGTCGCGGGCGAGTAGGGGATTCCGACGCGCGCCCACAGCAGGCGCATATAGTCGTAGATTTCGGTGACGGTGGCGACGGTCGAGCGCGGGTTCTTGCTCGTGGTCTTCTGCTCGATCGAGATTGCCGGCGACAGGCCGTCGATATGCTCGACGTCCGGCTTCTGCATCATCTCCAGGAACTGGCGCGCATAGGCGCTGAGCGACTCCACGTATCGCCGCTGCCCTTCGGCATAGATGGTGTCGAAGGCGAGGCTGGACTTGCCGCTTCCGGACAGGCCGGTGATGACCGTCAGGCTCTCGCGCGGGATCTCGACGTCGATCCCCTTGAGGTTGTGTTCGCGAGCGCCGCGAACGGAAATGTGAGTCAGCATGGGCGGCTCTGTTCCAGCTTTGTTCTTGATTAAATCAGCCGCCCCCGACGGTCAACGCGGCACATGCTGGATATGGGAATTGTTGCCGCGGATTTCGACCCATGCGGGTCAGATCATGCTGCAAAACCGCGGAGCGTTTTTCTCGCCGCAGACGTCCGGTCTCGTATGGCTGGCCTTCCAATATTGCATCAGGCCGAGCTGCTGCGCCACGGCTGGGAAACCCGGATCGTCCAGAACGCCCCGCATGCTCGGGCGCCAGAAGAGCCACGGCCGCGACGCCGCGACGGACAGCGCCTCTCGGTTAGCGCCGAGCGCACCCAACATTGCGGCAACGGTGGGAGAGTTTTCGTCCTCCTGGAGCGCGAGCAGCGAGTTGATAGCCTTTCTCTTCGCCGCCGGCGATCGCGAAGTCAGCGCCTGATAGCCGAACAAGAGCGCCCTACGTGCCCCTTCTCCAGTCTGCATCTCCCCGTTGCGGAGCGCCGCCATCGCCGCCGCATAATCATGAGTTTCCACGCCCTCGATTGACGCAATCGTGGCGCTCAGGGTCGAATTGGTCGTGAGGTCGATTGCTGCCTTGAAGTGGGTCTTGGCCTCGTCAGCCTTGCCCATCGCAAGGAGCGCTTCCCCCAGAGCTACCTGGGAGTCTGGCCAAAGCGCGAGCATGTCCGTGGCGGCACGTTGCTCTTCGACCGCTTCACGAATGCGCCCTACCTTGTTCAGCATCAGCCCGTACCCGTAATGCTGACATCCGCAATCGAGCGGCTTTGCGGCAATCGCGGCCTTGTAGAGCTTCTCCTGGCCGAGCCAGTCGTGCGGGTCCATGAGGTAAGTCTTGCGATCCAGGGCTTCGCTGTTTCGCGGGTCGAGCGCTAGTGCTTTGTCTGCGGCCTCGCGCCCGGCAGCACGCAGTTCTTCGGCGCGGCGATTGTCCTGTTCTGCGAAAGCGGCCTGCATGAAGCCGGTCTGCACGGCAGACCATCCCCAGGAAAAGTCCGGGACAGCGGCGACCACGCGTTGCGCAGGAAGAAGCGTCTTGGTTCCGCCGTAAGCCCAGGACTCCTGACAATATTGCATGTAGTTTTTGAGAACTGCATCCGGCAGCGGCTTGCGATAAGTCGAGGCGCCGGACAAGCCGCAGCGGACCACGATACCGGCGTCCACGGCTATCTTCCGAGGGATCTTCGAAATCTGATCGGCGGGATAGTCGATGCTGTCGGACCAGAGGACCGCGCCAGAGCGCTCGTTCAGGAGACGGGTAATCACTCTGATGAAGTTGCCGTCCCGGTGGATCGTCCCCCCGAGCGCGTAATTCGTTGCCGACCCCTGCGGCGGAGCAGAGGCGGTAGAAACACCGATCACCCCATCTGTATTGAAAGCCGCCGCGATTTCAGAGTTGATGGTTTGGGGCATGCCAACGGGCAGCCGCGGAGACAGCAGTTGAAAGCCGGCGAGCCGCACCGTCATCGGGTGAGCGGCGGTTCGAAACGGTCCGCGCGTCCACCAGAGCGTGCTGACCACCCCCAGCAGCACTAACGCGGCGGCAACAGCTATGACGACATTACGCCGACGGGACGGAATCGCGCGGCCGGGCGCCTTTGCTATGGTCGGTGCAGCGACCGCCGGACCAGGAGACATCGAGCTGATGCGCGTAACCAGGGCGTCGATCGATTTGTCCCAGCCCCCGAACGCATCGATCCACTGGCGCGTCGAAAGTTCGTATGCGAAGGCGTCGCTCGGCTCTACGTTCTCGATGCGAAGCGCCAGCACCGGCAGCTTGTACTTGCTCGCAAGTGACAACTCCTTCTTGATCTCATCGCTCTTGTTCGCTGAACCCGAGAAGACCAGAACCATCGCCCTTGCCGCCCGGATCGAGCACACGATGGCTTCCTGGTAATTCTCGCCGGGAGCGACGTCGCGGCTCGATATCCAACAGGGAGTGCCGCGGTGTTCGATCGCCTTGCAGACCGACAGGGCCTTCTTTCGATCAGCGGTGGCGAAGCTGACGAAAACGGCCCGACTATCCCCGTCGCTTTTGCCCGCCAGCGTCTCTGGTCTGTTCACGGGAGCCCCCGCTGGAAACGCCAATATTTACGGCTGCTTGCCGCAAATGAGAAGCTACTTAACCCAAGGCGTACGCGGCCACTTCCTCGTAATGGGCGCCGTGTCTCGACAGCTGGCTCTCGTAGAGGATGAAGGAATCGACTGCGAACGGTGGCGACGCCAGGTCCGATCTCTTTTGCTCGAACAGCCGCGCTGACTCCCCGTCGCTCCGCTTGTAGCGCGCAAGGGTAATGTGCGGGTGAAAGGCGCGGCGTTCCGGCTCCAGGCCCGCGGAAACGCAGGCGCGGTCCACCTTGGCCGCAAGTTCGGCCACCGGCTGTCGCGGATCGACTCCGGCCCACAGCGCGCCGCCGCTACGGCGGTCGAAACGGCCGACTCCGCTGATCCGAAGGTCGAAGATGCGAAAGCGGATCTGGGCGAGGGCATCGGCGATTTGGTTGGCGACCGGCCGCTCCACCTCGCCGATGAAGCGCAAGGTGAGGTGGAGGTTGTCGTCGCCGACCCAGCCCAGCGTGGGGGCTTCATCCATCACGTCGATGAGCAGGTCGCGGATCGACTCGGGCGGCCTGATGGCGACGAACAGTCGGTGCATCGACAAGAGATTGCCGAAGCGTCGCCGCAATGTCACATTCGACTCGCTCAGGGAGGGGAAATGGGCACGTCCAAGAGTCTCAGCCGCAAGGAATATGACGAGCTCGCCAAGCCCCTCCTGAAGGAGCTGGCGCGGATGGCGCGGTGGCTATCCGAAACGGGGCAGCGCATCGTCATCGTCTTCGAAGGGCGCGACACGGCGGGCAAAGGCGGCTCTATCGATGCCATTTCCAGAGTGCT
Source organism: uncultured Alphaproteobacteria bacterium (assembly GCA_963839145.1). Taxonomy (GTDB): domain Bacteria; phylum Pseudomonadota; class Alphaproteobacteria; order Sphingomonadales; family Sphingomonadaceae; genus Sphingomicrobium. Next base: position 32,932 of record CAWITR010000004.1, on the reverse strand, counting down.
CAACCCGCGCCAGTGCCGGGTTGCCGCGCTTCCGAGCCCAAGCGACCGCGAGCGCGGAGAATGGTATTTCCAGCGGTACATCCCGCACCTTCCGGCAAAGGGCGAAATGACCCTGTTCGACCGCAGCTGGTACAACCGCGCGGGCGTCGAGCCGGTTATGGGATATTGCAGCGAAAGGGAGGTCGACGATTTCCTGACCGCCGTTCCGGATTTCGAGCGCCAGCTGGTCCAGGACGGAATCCTGCTGTTCAAATACTGGTTGTGCTGCGATCAGGAGAAGCAGGAGGAGAGGTTTCGAAATCGGCTCGAGAACCCGCTCAAGCGCTGGAAACTATCGCCGATCGATATCCAGGCGCGCAGCCGCTACCAGGCCTACACCGAGGCCCGTGAGCGGATGCTGACAGCGACCCACACAGCCTTCGCACCGTGGACTCTGGTGGACTTCAACGACCAGGCGCTCGGACGGCTGACGGTGATGCGCGATTTCCTCGACCGGGTTCCCGACACGGAGCTTCCGCAAAAGGAAATCCAGTGGCCGCCGCTCAATGGAGAACCGCTGAAGGAGCAGTACGGAGTGTTGCAGCCGATCCCGGGCTATCCGGTCGACACGGCGCCGAGGGAGTGAACGGGAGACAGTAACAGGCGAGGCTTAGCCGAACGGGGGGAATCATGGGACTGAAGCTGATTGGGAAGCTGACGATCTATTATGTGGCGATTGCGCTCATCGTTCTGGTCGCGGTCAAGATCTGGCCGGAATTCCGCAATTACCTTCCGATCGGCGGGGCGGAGCAGCTGATCACGCAGCCGAGCAAGAGCGCTCTGATCAATGGCGATGTCATGCGCGCGCAGCATGTCGCGAACCTCGGGCAGAGCCTGTTCTGGCTAGTCGTCGCGATCATCGGCGCCTTCCTTTGCTCACTGCCGGTAAGCTGGGTCTACATGGCCGTTCGAAGCGGCGAGGAATATGACCAGTCGCTGGTGCACACGATTCTCGTCCTGCCGATGGTCGTCACCGGGATCGTCATCATCGTCCAGAACTCGCTGGCTCTCGCGTTCTCGCTGGCGGGAATTGCCGGCGCGGTCCGGTTTCGAAATTCGCTCAAGAGCTCGGGAGATGCCCTGTTCATTCTCCTCGCGGTCGGAATGGGCTTGTCGGCGGGGATCGGGGCGGTCGAGCTGGCGGCGGTCATGAGCGTCGTGCTCAGCTTCTGCTTCACGCTGCTGTGGATGAGCGAATATGGCGAGCGCGAGGGCATGAAGCGCTACCTCGCCGACTTCGACGGAATCGACCACTCAGCGCCTCCGCCGCCGCCCAAAGCGAAGGCCTGAGCCGCCGCCTAGGGCAGGTCCGCCCCGCCGGTCGGCGGCTTCACCCGGAGCGCCGCGCCCGCCGGCACGACGATCGGCTGGAGACCGGCAGCGGAGAGGCGGCGGTTGAGCTGCTCAAGCTCCGAGTTCTTGAGCTTCTGCCAAGCGGCCCAGTCGGCGTTTACCTGCGCGACTGTTGCAGCGGCCGTTTGCTGGAGCGCTTCAGTCGGGGCGGCGTCACTCTGCTCGGCGGAGGTTTCGAGCGTCGCCAGAGTTGCGCTTTCCGCCTCGAACCCGGCGTGCGGCGCCTCTGGAGGCTCGAGCGTGGTGCGCAGCGCCTTGGCCTCGGCAAGCAGCGCCGGATCCTTGATCTGGGCGATCCGCTTGTCGAGCCCGTCGCGGACTGCCTCGGTCTCGGCGTAACCCAGCCACGCCGTCTGCATCGGCGCATAGAGCGATTCCGAAAAGGCTCGCGCCGCGTGGTAATCGGCGCCGACCACACGCGGATCGGCGACGATGTCGACCGGAACTGTCTGACTCTTGCCGTCGACGGTCAGAACCGCCGTGTAGCGGCCGGGCTCGACGAATTGCCCGCGCGGATCGAGCGGCGTGTTCAGGCCCCACACTGCGGCGATGTCGTAGCTATATTCGACCGCTTTCGGCCGGTCACGGCGCATGTCCCACACCCATCGGTGCGCCCCGGGGGCGGCGGAAAGGACGGGCTCGGGCTTGACCCAGCCCTCCTGGAAGTAGCGCTCGGACGGGAGCGGCTGCGGAGCCTCTGCGCTCGAGTAGCGGCGGACCACCGCTCCAGAAGGATCGCGGATTTCGAGCGTGACCGGTCCCTTCGGTGCGCTACCCAACCAGTAATCGATGACAGCGCCTTCGGGCGGGTTTTCCCCGCGCGGTGTCTCCGGCGTCAGCGGCGTGTCGTGGTTGTTGTTGAACCGAACCCGGACGGCCGGTGCCGGAGTGAACAGGTGCACTTTCTCGGCGGCGATGGAAGGCTTGATCTGGCGAAGCAGCGCCAGGTCGCCGAGACTCCAAATCGCGCGGCCCTGCGTCCCCACAATGAGATCGTCGCCGTGGATCGTCAGGTCGCGCGCCCACGAGGTTGGCAGATTCTGCTTGAGCGACTGCCACGTGTCGCCATCGCCGAAGCTGACGTACACGCCGGTCTCGTTGCCGGCGTAGAGCAGGCCCGGCTGAACGGGGTCGGACCGGATGGCGGTGACCACTTGTCCGGCGGGGAGGCCGCGAGTCACCTCCGTCCAGGTCTTTCCACCATCGTGAGTGCGGAAGATGTGCGGAGCCCAGTCGTCGATTCGATGCCCGTCGACGGCGACGTAGGCGGTGTTCGGGTCGAGCGCCGACAGGTCGACGTTGGCGATCTTCTCCCACGGCTTCGCTCCGGGCATTGTGACCTGCGTCCAGTGAGCGCCACCGTCGCGTGTGAACGCGACGATTCCGCTGTCGCTTCCGGTCCACACTTCGGCTGGCGAGGTCGGCGACGGCTCGATGGTGACGAGCGTTCCGTATCCGCACGCCAGCGCTTGTTCGCGGGTGACGTCGCCGCCGCACCCGGTCGCGCCGGGGACTTTGCCGACCAGGTCGGGGCTGATGATGGACCAGTGATTGCCCTGATCGGTTGTCTTCCAGAGAACCTCGCCGCCGAGATACAGCGCCGGCGGTCCGGCCTGCGAGCCGACCAGCGGGTTCACCCAATTGAAGTGATGAGCAACAGTCGAGGGGCGGGCGCCGTAATTGCTTAGAGGCCAGGGCGAAACGTCGGTGACCTGCCCTGTCCGAGCGTCCCAGCGGCTGACTTGCCCGCCAAGGCCCGAGGCATAGACGATGTTCGGGTCGACAGGGTCGGGGATGTCGAAATCGCGCTCGTCGCCGCCGACCGGGTGCCAGTCGCGCCAGGTGATCTGGCCATAATCGCTTCGGCTGGCGATGGCGATCGTGCCGCTGTCCTGCTGGCCGGCATAGACCCAATAAGGGAAACGGTTGTCGGTCGCGACATGATAGACCTGCCCCGTCGGCTGATTGTACCAGCTGCTCCAGGTGCGGCCCCCGTTCACGCTAATGGATGCACCCTGGTCGGAGCCTTCGGCGATGTGCCCGGAGTTCTTCGGATCGATCCAGATGAAGTGGTAATCGTCTCCGCCCGGGCTTCCGCGGAAAATCTTGCAATCCGCCCCCGCGTTCGTGCAGCGGCGGATCGACTGGCCGGTCAGATAGATTACGTCCGGGTTTGAGGGATCGACCGTGATGCGGTTGAAATAATAATCCGAGGCGGCGCTTGCCTGATTGGCACGGACCCAATGTTCGCCGCCGTCGTCGGACCGCCAAAGGCCGCCGCTATCCTCCGAGTCGATCATCGCGTAGAGGCGCAAGTGACCGCCTTTGCGAGCGGCCGCGAGGCTGATCCGCCCAAGCGGTCCGCTAGGCCAGCCGCCGCCGGACAGCTCGTGCCAGGTCACGCCGGAATCGTCGGACCGCCATATTCCGCTTCCCGGTCCGCCGATCTTCTTGAAATAGCTCATCCACGGATACTGCTGGGCTTGCCAGGTGGAGGCGAAGAGAGTGTGCGGGTTGTCGGGGTCGGAGACAATGTCGTTGACGCCGGTGTAACCGCCGGGAGCGAGCGGGTGCGACCACGTCTTGCCGCCGTCGGTAGACCGATAGATCCCGCGCGCATCGCTGGGGCCGAAGAAATGGCCGACCGCGCCAACAATGACGAGATTTGGGTCGGTCGGGCTGACCCAGATGCGGCCTATGTAGCGGGTGTCGTGCAGTCCAAGGTCCGTCCACGTCTTGCCGCCGTCGGTTGATTTGTACACGCCGCGGCCGGCTTCGACGTCGTAGCGCGGCTCGGGCTGCCCGCCGCCGATGTAGATGACGTTCGGGTTCGAAGGCGCGATTGCGATTGCTCCGATTGCGGAACTCCCGCCATTGTCGAACATCGAGGTCCAGGTCCGGCCGGCATCGTCCGTCTTCCACACGCCGCCGCCCGATGCGCCGAAGTAAAAGGTGTTCGGCTCGCTCGGAATGCCCTCGATCATCTCCGCCCAGCCAGCGCGAAACGGCCCGAGAAGACGCCAGTGGAGTGGCGCATAGAGCGCCGGATCGACCGGCGCCGCGGCGGATGGAACGGCTGCAGCCGTGGACAGCAATGCAAAAATGGAAAGCTTCAGTCGCGACACGGGCGGTGCTCCAGTTCGTTCGTCGGAGGCCGATTACGCTAGGAGCAGCGGACCGGTACCGCAACGAGTGAGCAGCAGCTGCTCGCGAAAATGGAGCTTTCGAGGTCGGTTTTCCTTGAAAGCGACCGTTTCATCGCCGATATCTTCATGGGAAAGCGACCGGGCCCAATTGCCCGTGCTTCAAAGGAGTGGAAATGCAGAACCAGTTTGACCCGCGTACGTCGACCGACAGGTTTGGCGGCGTGAATCCGGCGACGGTAGGCGTTCCGCGCGCCACCCGCGATGCGGGGCTTCGGTCCTACATGCTGTCGGTTTACAACTACATGGCGTCGGGCGTGCTGTTGACGGGCATCGTCGCGCTTCTCTTCGCCAGTTCCGGCCTCGCGGCGCAGGTGCTGATGACGCCGCTTCGCTGGCTGATCATCCTCGCACCGCTCGGCTTCGTCATGGCCATGAGCTTTGGCGTCAACAGAATGCAGAAGAGCACGCTTCAGATGCTGTTCTGGGCGTTTGCGGTGACGATGGGCCTGTCGATGTCGTCGATTTTCCTGGTCTACACCGGGGTTTCGATCGCGCAGACATTCTTTGCCGTTGCCGCCGGCTTCGCTGGGTTGAGCCTCTACGGCTACACGACCAACAAGGACCTGTCGGGTTTCGGAACCTTTCTGGTCATGGGCGTCGTCGGGCTGTTGGTCGCGATGCTGATCAACATGTTCCTTCAGTCGCCGGCGATGATGCTTGCGATCAGCGCAATCGGAGTGCTTGCTGTTCGCCGGCCTGACGGCTTACGACACACAGCGCATCAAGAGCATGTACGCACACGTCGCGGGAACCGAGATGATGGGCAAGGTCGTGATCATGGGCGCTCTCAGCCTCTATCTCGACTTCATCAACATGTTCATGTTCCTGCTCAGCTTCATGGGCAATCGGCGGTAGCTCCCGCCGGCCCATGAAACTCATGGGCAATCGCAGATAACGGCAGCTCGCCGTTAACCGAGGAGGGCCGGGGGAGCGATCCGCCGGCCCTTTTCCTATCCGGCGACCAATCTTCGTCGCTCGAACCGGCAGTTTCGCAGCAGCTTTCGAGCTTTCGCATAGCGGATCGCCAGCGCAGTCGCATGCCGCGCGCTTTGGCCCGGCAAGCGCCCTAGCGAGAGATCACGACATCGGAGCAAACGCAATCAGGCGCTCTTCCGATGCCGGTGAAAACTAGCTCAGGAAAGGAAATTACTATGCGCGTTCTTTTTGCTTCGATTGCTCTCGCCGCTGCTGGACTCTCCACCGCGGCAAGCGCCCAGTCGTTCGATCAGCCGGTCACGGCGACCGTCTCCTTCGCCGACCTCAACCTCGACAGCGCTGCCGGTCGCGCGACGCTGCAGGGGCGGATCAAGGTTGCGGCAAACCGCATTTGCCAGAACCTTGCAGTCACTCCCCTCGAGGAGGTTAATGCCGATTCCAAGTGCCGGGTCGTGATGACGAGCTCGGCCGAGCGGCAGCTGGAAATTGCCGTCGTCAGCTCCCCCCGCGACACGCTTCTGGCCAGCCGCTAAACTGTGCGGGAGGGCGGCACCCCCCGTCCTCCCGTACCTTCACCGGGTGCTGCAAAACCCCCAGTTCATGCGACAAAAGGGCACGCCAACAGCTGCAAATGCAGTAAAAGCGTTCCCTCACATTCGGGGCTTTCGATGATCACAATAACCGTTCGTCGACCAGCTGTGGCGCGCCAGGCGGCCAAGCTGACGTTGGGCCTTTGGGCTTTCACTCTCGTCCTGTTCTTCCTGCCCACCTTGGCCGCAGAAGGGCGAATTCCCGATTTCGTTGTCGGTTACATCCTTCTCGATATTTTCGTCGGAATAGTTCTTTCCGCGTTCGTTTATGCGGCAGCCGCACGTGTCGCGGAGGCGAGCCTCGCGCGAAAGGTGGCCGTCGTCGCAACCAGCGTGTGCATTGCGGGATTCCTCTTTTCCCTGTTCGATTCATGGCTGGGAGGAGAAATCCTGCGCATCTTCATGGGCGCGCATCGAATCCCCAAGGACATCGTCAACATGACGGTGTCGAACTTCATCAGCTTTTCGTGGCTCTACGGAATGCTTGGTTCGATTTACGTGATCCTCCAGGCCAACGCCGTGATGCGCGAGCGCGACGTACAGCTGCTCGAGGCGCAAGCCGTCGCCCAGACCGCGCAGCTGACAGCGCTTCGGTTGCAGCTCAACCCGCATTTCCTGTTCAACACATTGAACGCGATCTCGTCGCTGATCGTCACCGGGCGGAACCGGCAAGGCGAAGCGATGCTTTCCAAGCTTTGCGACTTCCTCCGAACGGCTCTTGCCAGCGACGGAAGCGGCGCAACCACGCTGGGCGATGAGCTGGACGTGCTTCAGATGTACCTGGAGATCGAGGCGATCCGCTTCGGCGACCGCCTCACGATCGAATATGACTGCCCCCGCGAGCTGCTCGAAATGCCGGTTCCGAACTTCATTCTGCAGCCGCTGGTCGAGAACGCGATCAAGCACGCGGTTGCGCCGACCAGCAGGCCTGTCGTCATTCGGCTGGGGGCACGCCGCGAAAACGATCAATTGATCATCAGTGTCAGCGACAATGGGGCGGGGGTCGGGACGAAGCCGGGGACTGGAGTCGGGCTGGCCAATACGAGGCAAAGGCTGGAAGTGGTGTACGGGCCCGACGCAAGGCTCGAGACCATCGCGCATGACTCGGGCTTCGTGGCGCTCATTCGAATCCCGCTTGCGTCCGGCACTCCGCTTGTCCTGGTCGCCTGAACCATGCTTCGGACCCTGATCGCGGACGACGAGCCGCTCGCGCTCGAGCGTCTCACCTTCCTCCTCGACGACATCACCGGTGTGGAAGTCGTCGGGACTGCCTGTAACGGGCGCGAGGCGAGCGAACGCATCGAATCGCTCGGTCCTGACCTCGTGTTTCTCGACATCCAGATGCCCGAGCAGAACGGCCTGCGCGTGGCTGGCGAGCTCGGCTCTGGCGACGAGCGACCGGAAATCATCTTCGTTACGGCCTTCGAGCATTATGCTGCCGACGCGTTCCAGGTGGACGCTGCGGATTATCTGCTGAAGCCGGTTCGCTTCGATCGCCTGTGGCAGGCGATCGAGCGAGCGAAGCGGCGCAAATATCTGCGCGCTCTGGCGCAGCGTGAGCAAAGCGCGGAAGCCCAAGCGGGCGAGGCTTCGCACAGCCCGTCGCCGCACGACTCCGGGATTTGGGTGAACACTCGGCACGGCGCCGTTTTCGTGCCGGTTGAGACGATCGACTGGATTGAGGCGCAGCGCGACTACGTGATGCTCCATACGGCGACTCGAAGTCACATCATTCGCATGTCGATGCGATCGCTGGAGGAGACCCTCGACCCGGCGCAGTTGATGCGGGTCCACCGTTCCGCCTTCGCCCGGCCGAGCAATGTCGTCGAAGTGCAGCGCACCGGGCGGGCGATCAGCGCGCTCGTGCTCCGGGACGGCGCGATCGTTCAGGTGGGCCCGAATTACGCAAAAGACGTGGCGGAAAGATTGAAGCTGGCCCACTGAGGCAGCTTCGGCCGCGAGCGCTGAAGCAAGCTGGTTCGCAAGTGCTTGTTAACCGCAGCCAGTCTATCCCTAGCCGATGACGGTGATGCCATCGGAACGGCGGGCGAAGCCACGCACGAATGATCCGCAGCTTCGCGGGCGCAGGACGCAGCCGCGCGCCTATGTCGTGCTGCCCGCTCTCACCGAGGCGCTTAGTGGGCACCGCAGCGTGAAATTGCTCGACGTTTCCCAAACCGGCGCCCGAATCGAAGGCTGATAACCTCCCAGTCGTCGGCAAAGACATCGTCCTCAAATGCTCCGGAATAGAGACTTTCGGTGTCGTTGCCTGGTCGGCGTCCGGAAGATGCGGAGTCCAGTTCTACGACCCGATCCCGGTGCGCGATCTCGTCACTCTTCGGGATTTGGCCGTGTCCATCGCAGGGTCCGACATGACGGCGGAGGAGCGCGAGGCCGCCGAAGATTGGGCAAACGGTCTCGCCCGCTAAATCCACGCAAGCAGGCAGATTTTAGCCGGTCTATTTCGATGCAATCGCAGCGTCGATTTCGGCTGACTTCGACTGCTTGAGGATTCCGCAGTTGCGGATTGTCTCGACCGTGCGACGAAACGTCAGGACCCCCACCTGCTCCTTCTCGATTGAAGGGCCGAGCGTGTTCTGAATCCGATTCGCCTCATCGACTCCGCACTGGTAGCTCAAAGCCCCCGGCAACCGGCTGGTCGTGAAGATGCCGTTCCCGGTGGCAAGCAGCTTGTTGTAATTGGAAATAATCCAGTCGGCAGCGAAGTCGCGAGTGCCGGCCGTACCCGCGAGGCCGTAGATGAGATTGAGCTTGTCGTAGCTTCGGAGCCGCTCGTCCTGCAGGCCGAGCAGATATTTGGCCACGTCCACGTTGCCGCTGGAGGCGGCCGCTCCTAGTTCGGCCCGGCGAATATCGGGATCTTCCGTCGACAGGGCCTTGTTCACCAGCATCTTTGCAGCTGGCACTCCGCCGTCCTCGGCCACGACGGCTAGTGCCGTTCCGAGAAACGCAGGGTCGAGCGCTTGCGTGTCCCCGGCCAGGTACTTGTCGGCTGCGGTCCTGAGCTTAGCGCGCACGACCGGATCGCGGCCCGCAAGAGCCACGAACTCGACCATCTGCTGCCTGAGCTTCTGGATGTCGGGCGCGTCAGCGGAATGTGCGCCGAAGGCGGGGTTGAAGCCGATTGCGGCTAGGCGCGGGGCATAAAGCGACCGCATCAGCGACCGGTATGAAGCCTCATATTTGGGTGAGATCATGCCGCGAAGCCACAAGCCGGCGAGCCGGGCACCGGGGTCGGCGGTCGCAAGCGAGTCCGGGTTTGACACCATCATCTTGGCCTCATCCACCAGCCACGAAGCCGGCGCCTTTCCGGCCCGGAAGGAGGCCCACAAGCTGTCGGTGGTCGCAAGCGCTTCGCCTGCCGGAAGTTGCGCCGACGAGGCGATCAGCGCCTTCCAGTCCGCCGGCTGCAGGTCGAAGCGGTAATAGCCGGTGCCACCCACGTTCGGCATGATCACTCCAGCCGCCGGCGCGTCGAGCACCGTCTGCTTGCTGTCGAGAAGCTCGCATTGCTTCGCTGCGCCCGTCCGAACGCAGAAAGGGATCGTCCACAAGCTGCTGGGGTGGGTTGCTGCCCAGGTAAGGCGTAGCGTGACTGGGTCGCGACGAGTTTGCCGCCGTCGCGGCGGACGTCGATAACGGGCACGCCCTGCTGGTCGACGAAGCTTTTGAACGCGGCCAGCACCTTGGGGTCGTTGGCGGCGTCGGCGATCGCCTGGAAGAATTGCTCCGACGTGGCGTTGCCGTAGCGATGCCGATTGAGGTGCAGGCGGACGCCCTGCTTGAACTTCTCGTCGCCGAGGTAGGCGGCGATCATCGCAACAACCTGGCCGCCTTTTCCGTAAGTGATGCTGTCGAATGCCGAATTGATGTCGCTGTTCCTGGCGATCGGCTGGTGGATGGGACGGCCGGCGATGAGAGCGTCGGTGTTCATCGCGCCGAAGCCCTCGTCGATGGCCTGTACGCCGATCTTCAGGTCAGGCCGCCATTCGTTGCCGATCCGGTACCCCATCCAGTTGGCGAAGGATTCGTTGAGCCAGATGTCGTCCCACCAGGCCGGAGTGACCAGGTCACCGAACCACTGGTGCGACAGCTCGTGCGCGACGACCATTCCGAAGCCCTGCTTGTCGCCGGTGGTCGCTCCGCGAGGGAGAAAGATGATGCCGTCGCCGTACGTATCGGCGCCGGCGTTCTCCATTGCTCCGGGCATTACGGGCGTGCCGATCTGGTCGAGCTTGGGAAACGGGAAGGACTGCCCAAAGTATTTCTCAAGAAGCGAGACGATGTGCGGCGTTTCCGCCATCACGAAGCCCATTTTGTCCTTCTGCGCCTGCGTCGCCACGGCCCCGTACGGCATAGGTGCGGTCCGTTCCGGATCGGGCGGAATGAGGCCGGTCTTGTGAACGAATGGACCGGTGTCGATCGCGACCAGGTAGGTCGGAAGCGGCTTCGTCGGCGCAAGCTGGTGCTTTTCCAAGCCGCCGGGCGCCTTCGTGACCGCGACTTCCGGCGAGTTTCCGACGACGACGAGGCCTGGGTGGGTGGTGACCGAGACTGTGAAAGGAGTCTTGTAGCCGGGCTGGTCGAAGCCGGGGAAAGCAGCCCTGGCGTCGATGCTTTCGAACTGCGTCCAGCTGTACCATTTGTCGCCGACCTTGACGTGGAACATGCCCGAGGCGCTGTCGCCGAACGGCGCGGTGTAGTCGAAAACGAGAGTCGCCTTTCCGGCGGGAATGGTCCGCGGAAAATCGAGCCGGGCGGTTCCGGTCTTGTCCACCTGCACCCATTTTGCCGGGATCGCTTCGCCGCCGACTCGGATCGCCGCATTGCGCATGTCGAGGTCGCGGCCGTGCAGGTAGAGCGAATTCACGGGCCGGTTCAGGACGACGTCGACTTCGTCATGGCCTGAGAAGCGGTCGGTTTCAGGCAATACCGTGAAATCCAGCCGATACGCTTGCGGAGTGGCGGTGTCGGGCAGCTTGCCTTCTGGCGCGTTCGGATCCGGGACGATCGCGGGAGTGGCCGCAATGGCTGCTGTGCTCGAAAGCAACAAGGCGACAGTCAGAGAAAGGGCACGCATCGATTCGTCTCCGATCAAAGCAAGCGTGTGTCTTATAGCGCTAACACAGCGCGTGCAACTCGCCGCCGCTTCGCATTGATGAAGCTGTGGGTCAGGGGCTAAGCTTTTGCGACCGGCGGCAGGAGGCGTTCGATGTGCGATAGCGACAACCACCAGGGTTTCATCGTCGATACGTCACTCACTCGGCGATCGCTTGTGCTCGCCTTTTCGGGCGTTGCGGCGGCTGCCGCGCTCCCTCGAGTCGCACTGGCTGCCGATGTGACCGAGACGGACGTCATGGTGCCAACGGCTGACGGAAAGGCGGACGCGGTGCTCTTCCATCCGGCCGGCGCGGGTTCCTGGCCGGCAGTGCTGATGTGGCCCGATATCCTGGGATTGCGGCCCGTCTTCCGGGAGATGGGACGCCGATTGGCAGCGGCCGGTTACACGGTGCTGGTCCCGAACCCCTTCTACCGGGTCAAGCGGGCTCCGATCGTCACCGGCCCGTTCGACTTCGGCAATCCGCAAGATCGCGCCAAGCTCGACAATATCCGGGACGGGCTGACCGACGCCGCAATGGATCGCGATGCGACTGCCTTCATCAGCTTCCTGGACAAGCAGAAGCAGACGGACCGGAGCAAACCCGCGGGAGTGCAGGGCTATTGCTTCAGCGGTCCGCTTGCCTTCCACACTGCCGCCGTGCGCGCGGACCGCATCCGCGCCGTAGCCACTTTCCACGGCGGCGGACTGGTGACGAAAGAAGCGGACAGCCCGCACCTGCTGATCCCGAAGACGAAGGCCAGCTTCGTCGTCGCAATCGCGCGCAATGACGATCAGAAACAGCCGGAGGCGAAGGACGTGCTCAAGGCGGCGTTCGCGGCCGCTAAGCGCCCCGCCATCGTCGAGGTCTATCCCGCCGACCATGGCTGGACCGTTCCCGGCAGCCAGACTTACGATCACGCCTCGGCCGAGAGGGCCTGGGCCGAGTTGTTACAATTGTACCGTTCGAGTTTGGGCTGATCAGGCCGGCTGCGCCTGGCTTGCGGACTGGCTTTCCGCGATCAGCTTGTCGTCGATATCGATCGCGCGCTTGCGAGCATCCCGCGCGTCCAGCCGGTCGCGATACTGTTTGAAGCTGTCCTTTTCGGGGAGCAGGTTGAACTGCATTCCGAACAATACGTGCGACCCAAGGTAAACGTCAGCAGCCGTAAAGCGGTCGCCGCAGACATAATCGCGGAGGCTTAGCAGCTCGTCGACAACGGCAACGACCTTCTCGAAAGAGCCGTAGCCGAACATCCGCTGCTGCTGCTCGCTCGGTTCGAAGCCGGCGGCCTTGTTCGATACGGCCGCTTCCATCGGGCCAGCCGCGTAGAACAGCCAGCGGTAGTAGTCCGCTTTTTCATCATCGCGAGGGCCGAGCCCGGCCTCGGGAAAGACGTCGGCGAGATAGGCGCAGATAGCGGCAGTTTCCGTAACGACATGGCTGTTGTGCTTGATGGCCGGGACCTTGCCCATTGGGTTCACCGCCAGATATTCCGCGGTCTTGAGCTGGTCGTAAGCGATGACTTCAGTCTCGTAGGGCTGGCCCACCTCTTCGAGCATCCAGCGGACGATCCGCCCACGCGATTGCGGGTTGGTGTAGAAGATCAGGTCGGCCATTTCTCGTCCCCGTTGTCGAGTCGGAACAAAGGGCGAACTACGCCGGTTGTGCGGGCGCTTCAAGTCACTAGCCCCGGTCGCCCTTCGGCTGCGGCTGCGCAGTGGGCGTCGTCGCCGCGGGAGCTTCGCCCCGCTCGGCTGCGGTCTTGTCGCGCTCGGCGCGGAACTCGCTATTCGCGCTCCAGTCCGGCCACTCGCGCGAGTTGGCGAGCTTGAGGCCGACTTCGTGCAGAAGGTGCGCGTCGGCGGCCACTCCGGTCCAATTCCACGTCGGCTGCCACTCGTCGCTCGGCTGGTGATAGTGCTTCGCGACATATTCCTTCACCAGCGCCTCGCCACGTTCGGTGCCGCCGTTGACCAGGTCATCGCCCGAACCGAAGCTGATTGCGGGGACGCCCACCTTCGCGAAGGAGAAATGGTCCGAGCGGTAGAAGTGCCCGGCTTCGGGGTGCGGGTCTGGGCTGAAATAGCGGCCCTCGCGCTTCCCTTCGGCGACCAAATCATCGAGGAGCCCGAGCTTTGCGTTGCCGGACATCGTGAAGTTTTTCGCCGGGCCGTAAACGCCCATCGAATCGGTGTTGATCACTCCGACAGTCTTGGCCAGCGGGTAGAGCGGGTGAGTGGCGTAATAGGCTGAGCCGAGAAGACCCTTTTCTTCGCCCGTGACCGCAAGGAACAGGATCGAGCGATCGGGGCGAGGCCCCGCGCCGAACACCCGCGCCTGCTCGATCAGCTGCGACACTCCGGACGCGTTATCGACGGCGCCGTTGTAGATGCGGTCGCCGGTCGAATCAGGCTTGCCGACGCCAAGATGATCCCAGTGCGCCGAATAGATCACTGTCTCGTCCGGGTATTTCTTGCCGGGCAGGATGCCGACGACGTTGTGGCTGGTGATGACCTTTGGATCTGCCGAATAGTGCGCCGACAGCGTCGCCTTCAGCGGCATTGGCCGGAAGTCGGGGCGCTGAGCCGCCGCCTTTGCTTTTTCGAAGTCTAGCCCTGAGCGCTGAAACAGCTGAACCGCCAGCGGCCGCTGGATCCAGCTTTCGAACGGCGTGTGCACAGCCGCCGGATCGTCGCGCACGATATCGAACTGCGCGTTCGTGTTGGAGTTTTCGACCACCGCCCAGGGATAGGAGGCGGGCGCGGTCTCGTGGACGATGATCACTCCGGCGGCGCCCTGCCGAGCCGCTTCTTCGTACTTGTAGGTCCAGCGGCCATAATAGGTCATCGCCTTTCCGCCGAACGGGCCGTCTTCGCCGCCGGCCTCGAAATCGGGATCGTTGATTAGCTCGACCAGGATCTTGCCGTGCATGTCCTGGCCCTTGAAATCGTTCCAGTTCCGCTCGGGCGCGTTGACTCCGTAGCCGACGAACACCAGCGGCGCGTTGACGATATCGACCTGCTTGGCCCCGTTGAGCGGTGCGATGATCGCAATTTCCGGGCCCTGCTTGAGCGGGACGACGGTGCCGTTCTCATTGAGGCTGACCTTGGGCGTTCCGACGATCTGCGATTCCAGCAAAGGCACGTTCTGAAACCAGCTGCGCTTGCCGTTCACGACATCGCCGCCCGGCTGCAGGCCCGCCGCAGCGAATTGCTTGGCGATATATTCGATGACCGTCGGCTCGATCGCGCTTGCGGTTCCGCGGCCCTGGAAGGCATCGGACGAAAGTTGCTTATCAACTGCCGACAGGCGCGCCGGGTCGAACTTCCCGATTTGCTGCGCGGCTGCCGGAACGGCGGCAAGCGCGAGAGCGGACGCGGCAAACAAGCGGATGCTATTCGGTTTCATGATCTCTCCCCAAAGCTGAGCGCATAACGCGCGGGCCGGCCCAAGGAGCCGGCGAAGTGGATCGTTGCGCTTCCTGTTAGCTAGCCAGCGGCGGCTGTAGGAGGCCCGGCCTTTGTGGCCGCCGTCGGTGCGGCGGTGGTTCGGTACCGGTCGAACCAGTCGAGGATCGCGCTGGCTTTGGCCGCCGACTGGCTCGGGCGGTCGGTGAGCGTTTCGTGGCTTGCGCCCGGAACTTTCACCAGCCGCGTGGGCACTCCACGAAGCTGGAGCGCTTCATAGAATTGCTCGGCCTCGCTGACGGGCGTGCGGTAATCCTCGCTCCCAACCACGACGATCGTCGGAGTCTTTACATTGCCGACGAGGCTCAGCGGCGAGCGCTTCCAATATCCCATCGGATCTTCCCAGGGGCGCTTGGCGAACCAGTACGGCGAGCTGAAACTGGCGATGTCGGCGGTGAGGCCCCAGCTTGCCCAATCGATCACCGGCTTCTGCGCGGCCGCCGCGTTGAAGCGGTCGGTCTTGCCGACGATCCACGACGTCAGCACGCCGCCGCCAGATCCGCCGGTGACGAACAGGTTGTGAGGATCGACATGTCCGGTGGCGATTGCCGCGTCGACGACGCTCATCAAATCGTCATAGTCGTGGCCCGGGTACGCTTTTTCGATCTGGTTAGCGAAGTCTTCGCCGTAGGAGGTGGAGCCGCGCGGGTTTGAATAGACAACGACATAGCCGTGCGCGGCGTAAAGCTGATCGTCGGTGGAGAATTGCGGGCCGTAAGCCGCGTACGGACCGCCGTGAATCTCAAGGATCAGCGGATACTTTTTGTTGGGATCGAAATCCGGGGGTGTCACCATCCACGCGTCGATTGGCCGCTGGTCGTATTCCGACGTGACCGGAAGCTTCTTCACTTCGCCCAACACCTTCGAGCCAAGCAGGCTCGAGCTGAGGTGGGTGAGCGGGCGGACGTTCCCGCCCGACGCGACCGCGACCTGGTTCGGGTGCAGTGGATCGCCCCAGGTCATCGCGACGGTCCCGTTTTTGGAGACGCTAAAATCGCCGCCCGCATACGGACGGTCCAGCTCGCCAAAGCCCATGTCGCTGCCGATTTCGCGGATCGAGCCGTCGAGCCCGACTCGCTCGACCTTGTCGACGCCGCGATCTTCGACTTCGACGTAGACCGCGCGGCTGTCGCCCGCCCATTGCGGGTCCCCAACCGACCGATCGAGCGAGCCGGTAAGCACATGCTTGTCGGAACCGTCGATGTTCATCACGTACAGGCGCCGGTTTTGGTAACCGAGGTGTTTGTCGTCGAATCCGACGTAGGCGATGTGCCGCCCGTCAGGCGACACGACCGGCGCATTGTCGGGACCATTTCGCTGCGTCAGGGCAACGGGCGCACCGCCGTCGATGCTTACCCTATATACCTCGCTCTGCTGCGGCTCGCGTTGCCAGTTGGGCGAGAGGTCGGCGCTGAACAGGATCGACCGTCCGTCGGGCGTCCAGGAGACCGGGCCACCGCCGGCGTTGGTGTTGCCGAAGGTCAGCTGGGTCGGCGCTCCACCGTCGGCGGGAACCCAGAAGATCTGCCTGTAACCCGGCTTGATGTAGCCGGCGCCGTCGAACCGGTAGGTCACGGTATCGATGACCTGCAGCGGGTCTGCCCACTTGGCGCCCTCGGGCTTCGGCGGTTCCTTGCCAAGGCTCGGCGGCTGGTCGGGGACCAGCATCGAATAGGCGATCCGGCGCCCATCAGGCGACCAGGCAATCGCATTGGGGCTATTGGGTAGGTCGGTGACCCGCGCGCTTTCGCCCGAATTCATCCAGCGGACGTAAAGCTGCGGGCTTGCGCCCTCGGCTGCGATATAGGCGAGTCGTGTCCCGTCGGGGGACCACCGCGGCGAGAAGTAAGAGCCGCTTCCGGCGAGCAGCGGCCGCTGGGCTCCGGTCGCAACGTCGACCAGCCAGATCGTCGAGCGGGCCTTGTCGGTCATGATGTCGTTCGACTTGCGGACGTAGGCGATGGTCTTGCCGTCGGGACTGATTTCCGGGTCGCTCGCCCATTCGAGGCCGAACAGGTCCTCGCCTGTGAAATAGCGGTTGGGCCCGGTCGCGGGCTCGGCAACGGCCGGCGTGGCCAGGGCGGTGGCGGCAAAAAGGATCGCCAGCGGCGGAATAGAACGAGTGATCTTCAACGGAAGTCCTCCCCTGCGGAAATCGCCGAGGAACATCCACGTTTAGAGCCGGACCCGCAAGGCAGCGCTCGACGAACGGCTGACCACAGACGTCAGCAGGACCGCTTCCGATGTTGCAAGCACGGAAACAAAATGGGCCGGGGATCGCTCACCCGGCCCATTTGCGTTTTCGCTTGCGACTACTCCGCCGCCGAAGCTTCGCCTCCGGCCTTCTTCTTGGCCGTTGTCTTCTTCTTCGGCTTCGCCTTCGTCTTGGGCGCGGCTGGAGTGATCTCGAAGGCGGGCGCATTGTCCTTGATCCGGACCTTCACCTCGCCGCCGTTCACCAGCTTGCCGAACAGCAGCTCTTCGGCCAGCGGCTGCTTGATCTTCTCCTGGACGAGCCGGCCCATCGGGCGAGCGCCGTAGAGCTTGTCGTAGCCACGATCGACGATCCACTTGCGCGCTTCGTCATCGAGCTCGATGTGAACGTTGCGATCGGCGAGCTGAAGCTCCAGCTGGAGGATGAACTTGTCGACGACCCGAGCCACCACTGCCGGCGGAAGGTAGGCGAAGGGGACGATCGCATCGAGACGGTTGCGGAACTCGGGCGTGAACATCTTTTTGACCGCGTCCTCCTGCGCATCCTCGCGGGTGGCGTTGCCGAAGCCGATGCTCTCGCGCGCCATGTCGGCGGCCCCGGCGTTGGTGGTCATGATCAGGATGGTGTTCCTGAAATCGACCGTTTTGCCGTGGTGGTCCGTCAGCTTTCCGTGATCCATCACCTGCAACAGGATGTTGAACAGGTCCGGGTGCGCCTTCTCGATTTCGTCGAGCAGGATCACGCTGTGCGGATGCTGGTCGACCGCGTCGGTCAGGAGTCCGCCCTGGTCGTAGCCGACATAGCCCGGAGGCGCGCCGATGAGGCGGCTGACCGCGTGGCGCTCCATATATTCGGACATGTCGAACCGCTGGAGCGGGATTCCCATGATCGACGAGAGCTGGCGAGCGACTTCGGTCTTGCCGACGCCGGTCGGTCCGCTGAAAAGGTAGTTGCCGATCGGCTTGTCGGGATCGCGAAGGCCTGCGCGCGACAGCTTGATCGCCGAAGCCAGCTTCTCGATCGCGATGTCCTGCCCGAAGACGACTTGCTTCAGGTCGGCCTCGAGATTTTCGAGCACTCGCTTGTCGTCGCTCGACACCGACTTGGGCGGAATCCGCGCCATCGTCGCCACGACGGCTTCGATTTCCTTGGGCGTGATCACCTTCTTGCGGCGGCTCACCGGCACCAGCATCTGCATCGCACCGACCTCGTCGATGACGTCAATCGCTTTGTCCGGAAGCTTGCGGTCGTGGATGTACCGCGCCGACAGCTCGACCGCGCTCTTGATCGAGTTGGGAGTGTAGCGGACGCTGTGGTGCTCCTCGAACGACGAGCGAAGGCCGGCGAGAATCTTGATCGTATCCTCGACCGTCGGCTCGTTCACGTCGATCTTCTGGAACCGGCGAAGAAGCGCCCGGTCCTTTTCGAAATGGTTGCGGAATTCCTTGTACGTGGTCGACCCGATGCAGCGGATGGCGCCGCTCGACAGCGCCGGCTTCAACAGGTTCGACGCGTCCATCGCCCCGCCTGAAGTGGCGCCGGCGCCGATCACCGTGTGGATTTCGTCGATGAACAGGATCGCGTGCGGAAGCTTCTCGAGCTCCGACACGACCGACTTCAGCCGCTCCTCGAAGTCGCCGCGGTAGCGGGTCCCGGCGAGTAGCGCGCCCATGTCGAGCGCGTAAATCGTCGCCGGCTTCAGGACGTCGGGAACGTCGCCTTCGACAATCTTGCGGGCAAGGCCTTCGGCGATCGCGGTTTTTCCGACTCCGGGGTCGCCGACGTAGAGCGGGTTGTTCTTCGACCGGCGGCAGAGGATCTGAACGGTTCGGTCGACCTCCGGCATGCGCCCGATCAGCGGGTCGACCTTTCCGGCCTTCGCCTTCTCGTTGAGATCGACTGTGAACTGCTTGAGGGCGCTTTCCTTCTTACCCTCCTTGTCGCTCTTCTCCTCGCTCGCGTCGGCCGGTCGTGCCTCGGGCGCGGTTTCGCCCTTTCCGACTCCGTGGCTGATGTAGGTAACCGCATCGAGGCGGCTCATGTCCTGCTGCTGGAGGAAATAGACGGCGTAGCTTTCGCGCTCCGAGAAGAGCGCGACGAGAACGTTGGCGCCGGTGACTTCGTCGCGGCCGGAAGACTGGACGTGAAGGATCGCCCGCTGGACCACGCGCTGGAAACCGCTGGTCGGGGTCGGGTCGGTGCTGGTGTCGGCGACCAGCGCCCCGAGCTCGTTATCGAGATAATGCTTCACGGAGGCGCGAAGCTCGTCGCGATTCACTCCGCAGGCGGTCATGACCTTCGACGCGTGCTCGTCGTCGATGAGCGCAATCAGAAGATGTTCGAGGGTCGCGTACTCGTGCCTGCGCCGGCTGGCTTCGCCCAGCGCGTTGTGCAGGGTCTCTTCGAGTTCGCGAGCAAAACTAGGCATTTACGTTGGTACTCCCACCGCTCCGGGGGTGAGCCCCGGGCTCTCTTGGAACAATGTCATATGCAAGGAACGCTCAATCAAGGGGAGCGGCCCCGCTTATCCCCAGTTTTAGAAGGAGATGCGTGACCTGAGGCTGAATGTGGCCGCCTCAGTCCGGCTTTTTAAACAGCTCTTCGGCGGCGGAACGGTGACTCACGGCGCGCGACATATGCGCTTCCACCCGAGCGATTTCCTCTTTCAGCGCTTCGATGCGCGCCTGAAGCTCGTCCACCGAAAGCGGGTCGAGATCCTGCTTCTTCAGCTGCTCGAGCGGGTCCTTCGGCTTGTCAGGGAAGAGTTCGTCGAGGTCCATAGATCCTGAATTGTTGACCCAAGGGGGTGCGAAGTCAATAAGCCGCACCGCCGTGACCAGCACCATCCCCGCCACCATGAAGGCCGTCGTCGCCCCGCAGCCCGACGGTGCCGAGGAATTGGCGCTGGTCGAGCGCCCGGTGCCCAGGCCTGGCAAGGACGAAGTGCTGGTGAAGGTCGCCGCGGCGGGCGTGAACCGGCCCGACATCCTGCAGCGGCGCGGACTCTATCCGCCGCCGCCGGGAGCGCCCGACATTCTCGGGCTCGAAATCGCCGGCGAGGTGGTGGATACGGGCGAAGGCGCCGCGCAGATGATCGGCCAGCACGTTTGCGCACTGGTCGCCGGGGGCGGTTACGCCGAATATTGCGTTGCTCCCGCCGGCACCTGCCTTCCGCTTCCCGAAGGGCTGCCGCTCGTCGAGGCGGCAGCGATGCCCGAGACTCTCTTCACCGTGTGGTCGAACCTGTTCGAGCGTGGCTTTGCCGCTGACGGAGACCGGGTCCTCGTGCACGGCGGCACCAGCGGCATTGGGACGATGGCGATCGCTCTCGGCAAGCTCTTCGGGCTGACCGTAATCGTCACCTGCGGGACCGATTCGAAGTGCCGCCGGGCGGAGGAATTGGGCGCTGACAGTGCGATCAATTACAAGAACCAGGACTTCGTCGAGTGCGTGAAGAAGCTTACCGCAAATCGCGGAGTTGACGTCGTTCTCGACATGGTCGGCGGCGACTATGTCCCGCGAAACATCGACTGCCTTGCCGATGACGGACGACACGTTTCGATCGCTTTCCAGCGCGGTGCGAAAGCTGAAATCGCGATCCCCGAGATCATGCGGCGGCGACTTACGCTGACGGGATCGACGCTTCGCCCGCGTTCGGTGGAATTCAAGACGATGGTTGCTGACGAGATCGCGAAGACGGTGTGGCCTTTTGCTGCAAGCGGGCGTTTGCGGCCGGTAATCGATTCGACATTTCCGCTCACGGACGCGGCGAAAGCGCACGCGCGCATGGAAGCCGGCGAGCATGTCGGAAAGATCGTTCTCACGGTCGCGCAATGATTGCGCCGCCCTTGCCGATCAGCCGTCCCGGGAGTACATCGGTTGCGACAGGCCGCTCCGCGAGGGGCGGCCCTATTCATTTGTAAGTGCTTTCTCGAGTTCGGGAGAATCCCAGTGGCCCAGCAAGCCCATCCGTTGATGCCTCATGCGACCGCTGCCTGGCTGGTCGAAAATACCTCGCTCGCCTTCGAGCAGATTGCGCAGTTCTGCGGTCTGCACATCCTCGAGGTCCAGGCGATCGCCGACGATACCGCGGCGACAAAGCTGACCGGCCGCGACCCGATCCGCTCGGGCGAGCTCACTCACGAGGAGATCGAGAAAGGGCAAAAGGATTCCGATTATTCGCTCCAGATCCAGAAGGTTCCGGACCAGGTCCGGCGGACCAAGGGGCCCCGCTACACGCCGCTGTCGAAGCGGCAGGACAAGCCCGACGGAATCGCTTGGCTGGTTCGCAATCATCCCGAGCTCAGCGACGGCCAGATCGGAAAGCTGATCGGCACGACGCGGAACACCATTTCGGCAATCCGCGAGCGCACGCACTGGAACATGGCGAACATCACTCCGAAGGACCCGGTGACTCTTGGCCTGACGAGTCAACGCGAGCTCGATGCGGCGGTTGCCAAGGCACAGAAGAGTGCTGGCGCAGCCGCACCGGCGGACGAGCACCTGGAGGAAGACCGGCAGGCGCTGATCGAGGAGCTTCGCGCCGAACGCGAGCAGCAAGCGCGCGACGCCGAAGCGGCGCTTGCCGCCGAGGAAGCCGGCGAAGAGGGCAAAACGGCCGCAGCCGACGAGATCGTCCCGGGCATCCGCGACCCGTTCAAGAAATAGGTCCTCTTCGCCCCCAGCGGCGAGGCCCAATGCTTGATTTGAACGACTTACAGGGTCATTCCCCCGCCATGGACACGCCCCAGGAAGCAAGCGAGCTGAGCTTCGAGGCCGCTCTCGCGCGGCTCGAGGAGATCGTTCGAACGCTCGAGCGCGGTGAGGCGCCGCTCGACAAATCGATCGAGCTCTATCAGGAGGGCGATAAGCTGAAGCGCCACTGCGAGGCGCGCCTCAAGGCCGCTCAGTCGCGGATCGAGCAGATCGCCTTCGGAAGCGATGGCGCACCGGCGGCAGCCAAGCCGTTCGATGTCGGTTGAAATCGTCGACGGCCCAAGGCTCGATCTCGAAGCCGAAGCGGACCGGGTTTCGGCCGCGGTCGACGACTTCTTCGCTGCTCTCCTCAAGCCGCCACAGGACAGTCGCGACCGACTCTACGCGGCGATGCGGCACGCTGCGATCGGCGGCGGCAAGCGTCTCCGGCCGCTTCTCACCATTGCTGCTTCGCGGCTGTTCGGAATCGATGAGGACCAGGCGCTTCGGGTCGCTGCCGCAATCGAAGCAATCCACGTTTATTCGCTGATCCACGACGACCTGCCGGCGATGGACGACGACGACCTTCGTCGCGGCAAGCCGACGGTCCACAAGGCGTTCGGCGAAGCGACGGCAATCCTTGCCGGCGACAGCCTGCACGCGCTTGCTTTCGAGATACTGGCGCACGAGGCGACTCACCGCGACCCTCATGTTCGTTCCGATCTCGTGCTGGAGCTTTCGCGCGCCTCCGGCCCGAACGGAATGGCGGGCGGCCAAATGATGGACCTGGCCGCCGAAGGGGAGTCGCTCGATCTCGCCGCCGTGACTCGGCTACAGCAGTTAAAGACGGGCGCTCTGATCGAATATGCGGTCGAGGCGCCGTGCATCCTCGTCCGCCTGGCGCGGGAAGCGCGAACGCCCTACCGCGGGTACGCGCGCAACATCGGTCTCGCGTTTCAGATCACCGACGACCTGATCGATCACAGCGGTGACGAGGCCGCCGCCGGCAAACGCACAGGCAAGGATGCCGAGAAGGGAAAGGCGACATTCGTGTCGCTGCTGGGGCCGCAACGGGCAGCGCAGCAGGCACGAGTGCTTACGGAACAGGCCATTGACCATCTCTCGGCCCACGGCGAAGAAGCCGACATGCTGCGCGCCATCGCGCGGTTCGCAATCGAACGGGACCGGTAAATGGAAAGAATTGGCGTTTATCCCGGAACGTTCGACCCGATCACCCTCGGCCACCTGGACATCATCCGCCGCGCCACTCACCTCGTCGACCAGCTGGTGATCGGAGTGACTACCAACCCGTCGAAGGAACCGCTGTTTACCGTTGCGGAGCGGCTTGAGATGGTCCGCCGCGAAACTGCCGGTATCGACGACGGCAGGATAAGTGTCGTCGATTTCGATTCGCTGCTGATGGATTTCGCGGAACGCGAAGGCGCATCGATGATCGTTCGCGGGCTGCGTGCCGTCGGCGACTTCGAATATGAATTCCAAATGGCTGGGATGAACCAGCAGCTGAACAACAGGATCGAGACCGTCTTCCTGATGGCGGACGTGTCGCTGCAGCCGATCGCCTCTCGGCTGGTCAAGGAAATTGCCCGCTACGGCGGCTCAATCGACAAGTTCGTTACCCCCGCGGTCGCCGCCGACGTCGCCCGTCAGCTCGGCCGTAGCTGAGGAGTCCCCATGAAATTGCTCGCGCTTCCGCTCCTTGCATTCGCGCTCGTGGCCGCAAAGCCGGTCGAACAACCGCCCTCGGCGCAGCTTCCGCTGGACGCTCCGGCAAATGTTGCCGCCGACCCGGCGAACAAGCTGATCCTCCAATTGTCCAACGGCGGCACCGTCACCATCCAGCTTCGCCCTGATGCTGCACCCAGGCACGTGCAGCGGATTCAGACGCTGGTGCGTCAGGGCTTTTACGACGGGACGATCTTCCACCGGGTGATCCCGGGCTTCATGGCGCAAGGCGGCGACCCGACGGGCACGGGGGAGGGCGGGTCCAAGCTCCCCGACCTCAAAGCCGAGTTCAATTCGCTTCCGCATCTTCGCGGGACAGTAGCGGCGGCTCGGACCGAGGAGCCGGATACGGCGAACAGCCAGTTTTACATCATGTTCGCGCCCAAGGCTTCGCTCGATGGCAATTACACCGTGTTTGGGCGAGTGATTTCGGGAATGGACGCGGTGGACAAGATCGCGCCTGGCGAGCCGCCAGCCAATCCCACGAAGATCGTGCACGCGAGCCTCGGCGACGGATCGGCTCCCGCTGCGCCAGCCGCTGAGCCCGCTCCGGCCCCGGCCCAGGCGGCTCCGCAGGCGCCGCAAGGGAGCACGCCGGGAAATTAGGCTGAAGTGCGAGTTGACCTCTTCGATTTCGAACTGCCAAAGGACCGCATCGCGCTGAGACCGGCGCGGCCACGCGATAGCGCGCGCCTGCTTCTGGTCGAGGGCGAAAAGATTTCCGACCGACAGGTGCTCGATCTGCCGGAGCTGCTCCGCGCAGGCGACGTGCTGCTCTTCAACGACACGAAGGTCATTCCCGCGCAGCTGGAGGGCAAGCGGGGCGAAGCTCGAATCGGAGTGACCCTTCACAAGCGCACCGGACCGCGAAGCTGGTTCGCATTCGTTCGGAACGCGAAGCGGGTTAGCCCCGGCGACCGCCTCGACTTCGACAAGGAAGTGGCCGCGATCGCTCGCGATCGGGCGCCGGACACTAGCTTTCTGGTCGAATTCGAAGGTGACGAGCCAGTCGAAGTGTTGCTGGAGCGGGCGGGCCGAATGCCGCTGCCTCCGTACATCGCCGCAAGGCGGGAGGCCGACGCCGCCGACGAGCAGGACTATCAGACCGTGTTCGCGAGAAAGGAAGGGGCAGTGGCCGCTCCGACTGCGGCGCTGCACTTTACCGAGCGACTTTTACAGGCGCTGGATGCGCGTGGAGTTCTCCGCGAGACGCTCACTCTCCACGTCGGGGCCGGCACGTTCCTGCCGGTGAAGTCCGACGACACTTCCGGCCACCAGATGCATTCGGAATGGGGCCGGATCGACGACGCGACGGCTCAGCGATTGAATGCCGCCCGCGCCGCGGGAGGGCGCCTGATCGCGGTTGGGACTACCTCGCTCAGGCTGGTCGAAAGCGCCGCCGACGAGCGCGGGATAATCCAGCCATTCGAGGGCGACACCGACATCTTCATCACTCCGGGATACCGGTTTCGGGCGGTCGACGGGCTAATGACCAATTTTCACCTGCCGAGGTCGACTCTCTTCATGCTGGTCAGCGCGCTCATGGGCCTGGACGTGATGCGAAGCGCCTATGCCCACGCCATCGCGCACGGCTATCGCTTTTACAGCTACGGCGATTCCAGCCTTCTGCTGCCCCGACCGAAACCCCAGTCAGCACCGGCTACACCTATCGCTACACGCAGTTCACGATCGGACTGATGAAGCCGCTGTAGCCCAGCGAAGCACCGCGTTTGACTGGCGGAACCTACAGCTGTATCACACGCATAATACAGTTGGAGGTCCTCGAATGATGCGCGGCGTTGCCGTTTTGGCAAGCATGATGATGCTGTCGGCGTGGGCTGCCGTCGCCCAAGCGGCAGTCGCGAAGCCGAAGCCGGAGTTGTTGATCGTCGGCATGGTGCATTTTGGAAACCCGGGCCGCGACATCGCCAACTCGCACGTGGAGGATGTGACCACGGCCAAGCGGCAGCGAGAAATTGAGTCGGTGGTCGACCGGCTCGCCAGCTTCCGTCCGACGAAAGTCGCCGTTGAATGGCCGGCGAAAGACCAGGCGGAGCTGGACCGTCGATATGCCGATTACCGCGCCGGCCGCTACACGCTGAGCCGCAACGAGACGGACCAGATCGGGCTCCGGCTTGCTGCCCGCCTGGGCCTTCCGCGGGTGGAGGCGATCGATTGGAACGATAACCCCCCGGGCCAGGATTCCGACTATGATTTCCCGGCTTGGGCGGACGCGCACGATCGCGGCGCCGAGTGGCAGGCGCGGGTCAAGGCGATGCAGGCGAAGGCGGACTCGATGTCGAAGCTGATGACCTGCACGCCGGTCTCTGCCTGGCTGCGTCGGGTCAACACGCCCGAATACCGGCGAAACGATCAGCGCGCTTATTACGACATCGCTTCACTTGGCGACAATGACGCCAATCCCGGAGCAAATTGGGTCGGGTCTTGGTACGCGCGCAATCTGCGCATCCTCGATAACCTCGAGCGAATCGCGAAGCCTGGTGACCGAATCGCGGTAATCTATGGCGCCGGGCACGGCTTCCTGCTCGACCAGCAGGCGCGAGAATCGGGAGCGTTCACCGTCGCCGACACTCTCAAATACCTGACCACGAGCCCGCGCGATTCGTGGACGCACTGCCCTGGCTGAATTAGGTGGCGCGGATGACGGCCGCGCCTCCGCTCAACTTCACCATCCACGCAACCGATGGAGCCGCTCGGACTGGCACCATCCAGATGGCCCGCGGCGAAATCCGGACGCCCGCCTTCATGCCGGTCGGGACTGCCGCGACCGTCAAGGCGATGAAGCCGCAGGAGGTCCGCGCGGCGGGTGCCGACATCATTCTCGGCAACACCTATCACCTGATGCTCCGCCCCGGTGCGGAGCGTATAGCGCGTCTCGGGGGACTCCATCAGTTCATGGCCTGGGAGCGTCCGATCCTGACTGACAGCGGAGGCTATCAGGTTATGAGCCTCGCCGATCTGTCCAAGGTCAGCGAAGAGGGGGTTGCCTTTGCAAGCCACCTCGACGGCACCCGGCACATGCTGTCGCCGGAGCGGTCGATGGAAGTTCAAAACCTGCTCGGCTCCGACATTGCCATGGCCTTCGACCAGCTGCTGGCCGCAGACGCGACGCGCGACCAACAGATGGCGGCAATGGAACGGTCGATGCGCTGGGCCGAGCGTTCGAAACGCGCGTTCACCGGCCGAGGAGCATTGTTCGGAATCCAGCAGGGCGGGCTCGACGAAGAGCTTCGCGGCAAATCAGCCGAGGCGCTGCGAAAAATCGGCTTCGACGGCTATGCGATCGGCGGGCTAGCGGTCGGCGAGGGGCAGGCGGAGATGTGCCGCGTCCTCGATTTCGCTGCGCCGATGCTCCCGGCGGACAAGCCGCGCTACCTGATGGGCGTCGGCAAACCGAGCGATCTCGTGGAGGCGGTGCTTCGCGGTGTCGACATGTTCGATTGCGTCCTGCCGACGCGCTCCGGCCGAACCGGACAGGCCTTCACCGCCGACGGGCCGATCAACATCCGCAACGCCCGCTTCGCCGAAGATCGCGAACCGCTGGAGACCGCCTGCTCGTGCCCGACCTGCACGCATTTCGAGCGCGCCTATGTCCACCATCTCGTTCGCTCCGGCGAGATTCTCGGAGCGATTCTGATGACGGAGCACAATCTGTGGTTTTACCAGCGGTTGATGCAGTCGATGCGCGACGCAATTGCCGAACAGCGGCTAGGTGACATGGCTGCGGGCTTCACCGCACGATATCGCGCTCGCAGTGGTTGAGCTTTGTGAGAACGAAAAGGCGCTCCGCCTCATCGGCGCCGGCGAAATTGCCGAGCTCGCCCGGCGCGGGACTCGCTCCAACTACATGGCCGAGGATGTTTCCGACGGAGATCTCGCCTTTATCGACCGGGTGATCCGAATCTCGACCGAGTGCGTCGAGGAAGCCGCGCGGACCGAGCATCAGCACCTCGTCGCCGCCTTTGTCGACGGTCGGCTGGCTGGATTTGTGATCGCCACGATCCATTCGCCCGACAATCGCGAGCTCGACTGGCTGTTTGTCGATCCCCATCATCACGGCGGCGGCATTGCCGCAAAGCTGATGACGGCGGGAATGGCCTGGCTCGGAGAAGATCAGCCGATGTGGCTAAACGTGGTCCGCCACAACCACCGGGCGATCGCATTCTACCGAAAGCACGGCTTCGAGATCGATCCCGAGACCGAATGCCCGCATTCAATGCCGCACTGGATCATGCGGCGCCGCTGATCAGATCGCGTCGTCTTTGACCGCTTCGCTATTGTCTTCGGCGGCGCCCAGCTTGTCCTGAGTTCTCAGCTCGAAATCGCTTCGGTCGTGCCGCTCGTGAAGCTGCCTCGAGGGATCGCCGCTCATTCTGTTGACAATCCGCCCCCGCTTCACTGCGGGGCGAGACCCGATCTCCTTTGCCCAGCGCATCAGGTGCTCATACTCGTGAGTGGCGAGGAAAACGTCGGCCCCTTCGTACGTCTTGCCGAGCGCAAGCTGCCCGTACCAGGGCCAGATTGCGATGTCGGCGATCGTGTAGTCGGACCCGGCAATGAACTCGCGCTCGGCAAGTTGCCGGTCGAGCACGTCGATCTGGCGCTTTGCTTCCATCGCATAGCGGTTGATCGGATATTCATACTTCTCCGGCGCGTAAGCGAAGAAGTGGCCGAAGCCGCCGCCGAGGAAAGGCGCCGATCCCATCTGCCAGAACAGCCACGACAAGGTTTCCGCCCTGGCGGGGCCGGAGGAGGCGAGGAACTCGCCGAATTTCTCAGCCAGGTGGAGCAGGATCGCACCCGATTCGAACACTCGGACGGGCTCGGGCCCGCTGCGATCGACCAGCGCCGGAATCTTCGAGTTGGGGTTGATGTCGACGAAGCCGCTCGAGAACTGATCGCCTTCGCCGATCCGGATCGGCCAGGCATCATATTCGGCGTCGGCATGACCGCGGTCGAGCAGCTCCTCGAACATGATCGTCACCTTCTGCCCATTGGGAGTGGCGAGCGAGTATAGCTGGAATGGGTGGCTGCCGGCCGGCAGCTGCTTGTCGTGGGTGGCTCCGGCGACGGGCCTGTTGATGCTCTCGAACTTGCCGCCGCTGGGCGCGTCCCAGCTCCAGACCTTCGGTGGCGTGTAATCGTTCATTGGGGCTCCTTCCGTCGGAGCCAACTAGGAACTGACGGGACGGTTTCCAGTGTCAGGCGTGTGACCGCTCAGGTGGCGCTCACATTGAGGAAGCTCGGCAGCGGTCCGTTCCAGCCGGAATCCGTTCCGACCTTCTCCTTCGGCTTTTCCCTGGCTTCCTGGGCGGGTTCGGGAGCTTCCGCCTTTGGCGGACGTCGTTCCTTGCTCTTGTTCGGTTTCGCCTTCGCTTCGGGCTGGGATTTTCGCACGTTGGCGTCCGACTCGGTTTTGCGCTCCTTGGCCTCGGGCTCGCCCCTCCGCTCTTTCGTTGCCGCTCCGAGTTTGGGAATCTTATGGCCCAGCAGCTTCTCGATTGCTGCAATCGCATCCGAATCTTCCCTGGTCGCCAGAGTGATCGCGACTCCGGTTGCGCCCGCCCGGCCGGTTCGGCCGATGCGGTGGATGTAATCGTCGGGCTGCCACGGAACGTCGAAGTTGAAGATATGGCTGACGCCTTTCACGTCGATTCCCCGCGCAGCGACATCCGACGCGACGAGAATTCGAACCTCGTCGTTCTTGAACCTGTCGAGCTCGGCAATCCGGTCCGACTGTTCCATGTCGCCGTGAATTTGCCCGGCGGCGAATCGGGCCCGCCGCAGGCTCGTGGTCAGCTCGCGAACCGTCGACTTGCGATTGCAGAACACGATTGCGTTTTTGACGCCCTCGTCGCGGAGCAGCTTTCGAAGCGTTTCGCGTTTTTCGCTCGGCTTCACCTCAACCAGTCGCTGGTCGATATTGACGTTCGCGGTCGCCGGGCGCGCGACTTCGACCCGCTTCGGGTCGGTCAGGAATTTCGACGCGAGCTTCTGGATCGGCGGCGGCATCGTCGCAGAGAATAACAAGGTCTGCCGCGATGCCGGCAGCTTCGAGCAAATCTCCTCGATGTCGGGGATAAAGCCCATATCAAGCATCCGGTCCGCCTCGTCGATGACCAGCAGCTCGCACCCGTTCAGGAGGATTTTGCCCCGGCTGAACAGGTCGAGCAGCCGCCCCGGAGTGGCGATCAGGACATCGACTCCCTTTTCCAGCGCCTTGATCTGATCGCCCATCTGAACTCCGCCAATCAGCAGCGCCATCGAGAGCGGGTGATATTTTCCGTATTTGTCGAAATTCTCGGCGACCTGGGCGGCAAGCTCCCGCGTCGGCTCGAGGATTAGCGACCGCGGCATTCGTGCCCGGCTTCGCCCCTGGTTCAGGATGTCGAGCATCGGAAGGACGAAACCGGCGGTCTTGCCGGTTCCGGTCTGGGCAATTCCGATCAGGTCCTTGCCCATCAGCACAGCCGGGATTGCACCCCGCTGGATTGGAGTAGGCTCGGTGTAACCGCTGTCGCTAACAGCGCGAAGCAATTGGTCGGAAAGGCCGAGGTCGGCAAAAGTCATTCAAAAGCCCGGAAAAATTGTGGCTGCGCCGAGACGGCTGCAGCTGTCACTTGGCTATGGTGCTTTCCCGGCGAAAGTTCAACCAGTCACCGCCTCTTGGGAATGAGACGGCGGAACGCGTCGATCCCGCAGCTTCCGCCGATTCTGGAGCGGATCCGGTCGCGCCTGATGCAGATCTTTCCATCGCCTGAAGTCAGGTAGAATCCGGCGTAGAAGTCGAGCGCCGGGCAATCCTCGTCCAGCTCCGCGCGAATGACTTTGCGGCCGGCGAGAAGAAAGTCGACATGGTCGCTGGCGGTGAGGAAAGCGCCCCGGATCTCCTGTGTGGCAATGCACTTGGGGCCCTTCCGCTCCATCCACTGGATTTGCGGTGGAGGCTGGGGGCTGACCGGCACTCGGATGATCAGCTGGTGCTCGACGATCAGGGTTCGAACCTGCGGAGCTCCGGCAAGTGCACCCATCCCGACGCCGAAGAACATCGGCAACATCGCCAAAACTGCTGTGATCACTGGTCAAGCCCCATGCGGACAATCGATTTGCAGGCAGGCGTTGAACAAGCAATGAACCTCGACTTCGGTCGCATGAGCGAAGAGTTGCTAAAGCAGCTGCGCTTGCATAAGGCGTCTCCCCGAGTTTTCGGGCTCGGCGGCGAAAGCGGCACCAGCCGGTCGCAAGCCTCAATGCATCAACGGAGATACGACATGGCGACTCAAGCGCCGACCGAACAGCTGCCGCTCCTCTATTCCGCGCTGGAGCCGTTGAGCTCCAATGTTCATGGCAAGATGAAGATCAAGCCGGTGAAGAAGTCGCCGGTGATTGCCACGACGCACGCAATTCCGGCTACTGTCGACGAATTTTCGCTGCTTGCGCGGCATTATCCGATCATTTTCGCGGTCGGCGATAATCCGGTTCCGCTGGCGCTGATGGGGCTGACCGAGGGCGTCAACACCTTCATGGACGAAGACGGGCGCGCGCTTAATCCAGACATTTACCTGCCCGCCTACATCCGGCGATATCCATTCCTCCTGGCGCGGCTTCGGCCGGACAGCGACGAACTGTCGCTTTGCTTCGACCCCACTGCCGGAGCGATCGGCGAGTTCGACGAAGGGGAACCTTTGTTCGAGGAAAACGGCGATCCGAGCAAGGCGACCAAGGCGATCCTCGAATTTTGCGAGCAGTTCGAAACTGCCGGCCAGCGCACCGCCGCTTTCGTCGATGAGCTGCAGAAGAGCGGGCTCTTGATGGAGGGCGAAGTGGCCATTCAGCCCGAGGGAGCAACTCAGCCGTTCGTCTATCGCGGGTTCCGGATGGTCGACGAGGACAAGCTCCGTAATTTGCGTGGAGACGAGCTTCGCAAGTTCAACCAAAGCGGTCTGCTCCCCGTTCTTTATGCTCACCTCTTCTCGCTGTCGCTCGTCCGCGACCTCTTCACTCGCCAGGTGAAGCAGGGGAAGGGGCCGATGAAACTCCCCGAAAAAGAGACAGCCGAAGCCTAGTTGCCAGCCAGACTTGGCGGACGGCGCGGCGTTCGATCCGGCGCTAGTCCCTTATTCGGCCGCCGCAGGCACACGACGCTGCAGAAGCAGTGCGCCAAGCGTGACCGCAAGCTGCTCGAAGAGCGCCGCGACCTCGTCGAACCGGCCACCGGGCTCGCCTGACGAGTCGAGATAGCAGCGCCTGTCCACTTCAATCTGGAGTGCGTGAACATCGTTTTGCGGAGAGCCGTGCCGGTCGAGGATGTGGCCTCCGGCGAAGGGATCGTTTGCCGCCGAAGTGAATCCGGCCTCCTGCGCGACCGCCATCGCTTCCGTCAGGATCCACGGAGCGCAGCTTCGGCCGAAGCGGTCTCCGAAGACAATCTGGGCAGCGCCTTTCGACGGCGGCATCGAATGGCAGTCGAGCAGCAGCGCACAGCCGTAGCGGCTGACGAGAAGCGCCAGCTGCTGGTCCACCGAGGTGTGAAAGGGCAGGTACGCCTGATCGATTCGGCTTCGAAACTCCTCGTGGGCCAGGGCCTGTCGCCACAACTGCCCATGCGCGGCAGTTCGCGACGGAATGATACCCAACCCGCCGCGGGCACGCGGGCTGGGGCGCACTCGGCGATGACCGTGGACGATCGCCGGATCGATTTCATCCTCGGCGCGGTTACAGTCGACGGCCGCTCGCGGAGTTTGCGCGATCACTCCTCCGGCGCCGCTCGCAAGTGCTCGCCACACCAGCCGATCCACGAACGGGTCTTCGAGTGCGGTGAGCGAGCTGCGGCCGTGCCTGGAAAGATCGAGCAGCCAGTCGGGATACGCGCGGCCGGCGTGCGGTACCGAGAGCAGGACGGGAAGGCCGCCGCGAGGCGGATGGACGATGGGAGGGGCGAGCGAAGTCACGGGCAACTGTCCCAGATTAGGACCGACACAGAGTTGCTGCAACGGTTCGGGGGTTCATTCGCTTCTGGCAAATCTCAAATCTTCAGCGCATTATAGAGGCCATGCCGCGAATCCTCCTTGCCGAAGACGACACTTCGATGCGCGAATATCTGCAGCGCGCGCTGCAGCGGGTTGGCTACGACGTCGATTCGGTCGGCTGCGGGACCGAGGCGATCCCGCTCCTCGAGGCGGATCACTACGACCTCCTTTTGACCGATATCGTCATGCCGGAAATGGACGGGATTGAGCTTGCTCAAAAGGCGTCGGCAATGGATCCGGACATCCGCGTCATGTTCATCACCGGATTTGCCGCAGTCGCACTGCAAAGCGGGCGCGCTGCTCCGGAAGCCAAGATGCTGTCGAAGCCGTTTCACCTTAAGGACCTGGTCGCAGAGGTGGACCGCATTTTTCAGACAGAGGATCAGCACGGCCGACTTTAAGCCGATGCTGCCGCTGCGTCAGAAAAGCGCCTCAAAGGCGGTTGCGCGGTTCATCAGCCGCCCCTAAATGCCACCCCCGAGTGGGCGTGTAGCTCAGTGGTAGAGCACTGTGTT
>CAWITR010000003.1:0-273938 GCA_963839145.1 uncultured Alphaproteobacteria bacterium | reverse complement strand
AAATTGCAGGTGTACCAATTCGACTTCATACCGTGGCCGGTTTGCCCTTACTTGAGACTTCTGGTATAAAGCGCAAGATTCTTGATTTTGTAGAGAAATTGACGTATAACCTGGCTACGAGGGTTTATCCGAATTCCTTTGAATTAAAAAAAATTTGCCTTGAATTGGGTTATGCCAGGGAAGAAAAGCTAAAGGTATTAGGTAAAGGCAGTTCAAATGGGATAGATACCGTTTATTTTGATCCTGGGAAATATACAGATTCTGAAAAATCCTCCCTTAGAAAAAAACTGAATATTCCTGAAAATGATTTTGTATACATTTTTGTTGGAAGGCTGGTAAAGGAAAAAGGAATAAATGAGCTCGTTCAATCTTTTGTGCAAATAAATGAAGAGGAGCCTGATACCACACTGCTTTTAGTGGGGCCTTTTGAACAGGATTTAGATCCGATAGATGAAAATATTTTCGAAACCATCAAAACGCATAAGAAAATCGTAACAACGGGTTATCAGCAGGATGTTCGTTCTTATTTCGCAATTTCAAATGTTCTTACATTTCCCAGTTACAGGGAAGGCTTTCCCAATGTAGTATTACAAGCCGGGGCCATGTCGTTACCATCTATTGTGACTGATATTAATGGTTGTAATGAGATCATACAATCTAAAGAGAATGGATTGATAATTCCTGTAAAGGATTCAGAAGCGTTAAAATCTGCAATGCAAACTTTGTATAAGGATAGAGATTTGTGTAGTAAACTCACCTTGAGCGCCCGGAAACTGATTCAAATGAATTATGAGCGTAAGCAGTTCTGGAATATTCTGTTAAAAGAATACAAAGAATTAGAAGACCTACATAAACATGAGTAAATTCGCCGCTGATTTAGAAGGCCTGTAAATTGTATTGATGTATAAGAATTTCATAAAACCCTTTTTCGATTTCTTAGTTTCATTGGCGGCAGTAATTTTAATCAGTCCAATTTTAATTATTGTAATTGTTTTGCTCACTATTGCAAATGGAGGGAAACCTTTCTTTTTTCAAAGAAGACCGGGTAAATCGGGGAGAATCTTCAGGATCGTGAAATTTAAAACAATGACAGATGCGACGGATTCTAATGGAGATTTGTTACCCGATTCAGATCGACTTACCAGGGTGGGTAAGTTTGTTCGAAAAACATCTATAGATGAGATTCCTCAGTTATTCAATGTTATTTTAGGGCAAATGAGTTTAATTGGTCCCAGGCCACTTCTTCCGCAATATTTAAAAATATATTCATCAGAGCAGATGAAGCGACATTTGGTAAAGCCAGGTATAACTGGTTGGGCTCAGGTAAACGGAAGAAATGCGATTAGTTGGACTCAGAAATTTGAATATGATATTTGGTATGTTAGGAATCAATCCTTTCTGGTAGACCTGAAGATTATGTTTATGACAATTAAAAAAGTATTAATTTCGGAAGGAATCAACACAGAGAATATGGCTACAACTGAGCCATTTAACGGAAATAATTAATGATTGTATACGGTGCAAGCGGCCATTCTAAAGTAATTATAGATATCATTGAATCTTCAGAAGAAGAATCTATAGCTTTTGTAATTGATGATAATCCGGATATAAAAGAAATTATGGGTTATAGGGTTGATCATAGTTTTTCAGATAATATGAAAAACGAATCGGTTGTTATTGCAGTAGGTAACAATATGATCAGAAAAAAGATTGCCGATAATTTTGATTTTAAATATGTTCAAGGATTAATTCATAAGAGAGCAAGGAGTCAACAGAGATGTTGAGATTGCAGCTTCGCCTGGCGTGCTTCTGGCGGCTCTCCACGCGTCAGGCGAGGACAAGGGCCTGATCTGTCCGCAATCGCAGGGCAGCGAGGCAGCCTGGGCCGGCGAGCTCGACGTAATCGCCGCTCCGGACCTGCTTGCGCTTCTTGCGCATCTGAAAGGGACGACGCTGCTGCAATCGCCTGCTCCGGCCGAGGCGGAAGCCGCCGACCCTGGCCCGGACCTGGCGCAGGTGAAGGGGCAGGAAGTCGCCAAGCGCGCTCTCGAGATCGCCGCTGCTGGCGGGCATAACCTGCTGATGAGCGGCCCGCCGGGCGCAGGCAAGTCGCTTCTGGCCGCCTGCCTTCCGGGAATCCTTCCGCCGCTCGAGCCTTCGGAAGCGCTCGAGGTGTCGATGGTCGCGTCCGTCGCCGGCGAACTCAACGGCGGCAAGATCAGGCGCCGCCGTCCCTATCGCGCTCCGCACCACAGCGCGTCCATGCCGGCGCTGGTCGGCGGGGGCCTCAAGGTTCGCCCCGGCGAGATCAGCCTTGCGCACCTCGGAGTACTGTTCCTCGACGAGCTTCCCGAATTCCAGCGGCAGGTACTCGATTCGCTTCGCCAGCCGCTCGAAACCGGCAATGTCAGCGTGGCCCGCGCAAACACGCACGTCACCTTCCCTGCGCGAGTCCAGCTGGTGGCGGCGATGAACCCCTGCCGTTGCGGTCACCTGAGCGATCCGGCGCTGGCCTGCAGCCGGGCTCCGCGGTGCGCGGCCGATTACCAGGCGCGGGTCTCGGGGCCGCTGCTCGACCGAATCGATCTTCACGTCGATGTCCAGGCCGTGTCGGCGGCCGATCTCGCGCTTCCCCCGCCGGCCGAAGGCAGCCGCGAGGTCGCCGAACGGGTGGCGCGAGCGCGAACCGCCCAGTCGAAGCGCTACAACGGCTCGGGGGTTCGAACCAACGCCGAAGCCGACGGCGACGTTCTCGAGGCCGTGGCAACGCCTGACGAGCCGGGCCGAAAGCTGCTTGGCGACGCGGCGGCGGCGATGCGCCTGTCCGCCCGCGGCTTTCACCGAGTGCTTCGAGTGGCGCGGACCGTTGCCGACCTCGCCGGAGCCGAGCAGGTAGGCCGAATTCACGTTGCGGAGGCGCTCAGCTATAGGAGACAGGCTCCGCGCAATTAGCTTCGCGAGCGATCCGCGGCGGACTTGCCCGGCTGCCGAGTTTGGGGGTGCATGACTCAGCTGCATCTTACTCCGTTCGATGTTGCCGCCATCCTGGTGGTGCTGGTCGCCGCTGTCGGATTCGCAAACGAGCGGCTGGTGAAGCTTCCGCCATCGATCGCGATGACTGCCGGCGGGGCGGCGGTTTCCGTGGTCATCGTGCTGATCGACCAGTATTTTCCGTCGGCCCACGCGGCGCTGATCGTTCGCAACTTCGTAAGCACGATCGACCTCAAGACGACGCTCCTCGACGGAATGCTCGCGTTCCTTTTGTTCGCTGGAGGATTGCAGGTCGACTGGGGCGAAATGCACCGCGGCCGCTGGCCCATCCTTGCGCTCAGCACCGTCGGAGTACTTCTCTCGACCGCGATCGTGGGTGGGGGGTTCTGGCTAATGGCCAAAGCCTTCGCTCTGCCGCTCCCGCTTATCTGGTGCCTCGTGTTCGGAGCTCTGATCAGCCCGACCGATCCGGTTGCGGTGATTGCAATCCTCTGCCGCACCAGTTGCCCGGAGACACTCAAGGCGACGGTTGCCGGCGAAAGCCTGTTCAACGACGGCATCGGCGTGGTGGTGTTTTCGATTCTGCTTGCTGCCGCACTGGGCGGAGACGGGTTGTCGGATCAGGAGTTCGTGCAGGCTTTTGCCGTGGAAGCGCTCGGAGGGGTGTTTCTCGGCTTTGCAGTGGGCTGGCTCGGCTTTGCGGCAATGAACAGCATCGACGACTACACCGTCGAGCTGATCATCACTCTTGCGATGGTCATGGGCGGCTATGCTCTGGCGCAGTCGATCGGCGTTAGCGGACCGGTCGCGATGGCGGTCGCCGGATTGTTGATCGGAAATGCAGGCGTTGCCTACGCGATGAGCGATTCGGTTCGCGACCACGTGCTCAAATTCTGGACGCTGGTTGACGAGCTCCTCAACGCGCTTCTCTTCCTGCTGATCGGGCTCGAACTGATCGCAATCAACCCGACCGGGCAGCAGGCATTGCTCGGGGCGGCGGCAATTCCGCTAGTTCTATTCGCGCGCTGGGTCTCGGTGCTCCTGCCGCTGAAGACACTTCGCGCCCTGCTCGGGCGAGCGACGATCCCGACGCTCGTCTGGGGCGGGCTTCGCGGCGGCATCTGCATCGCCCTTGCGCTGTCGTTGCCGGACGGGCCGGCACGGGCAGTCATTCTGACCGTCACCTACGTCGTGGTGCTGTTCTCGGTCGTCGTGCAGGGCGGCACCATCGGCCACGTTGTTCGGCGCCTGTCGGACGAACCGCCGTGCGAGAGTGCCGACACCGCGGCAACTTGCGAGGTTGCGCTCGGCGGCGCATCCCACGGCAATGAATGAACTCGATCCGAAGCTGCACCGTCACGAGACGATCTTCGATGTCCCCACGCCGGCGCTGATTCTCGACCGGCGCAAGTTGCAGTGTAATGCCGGTCGCATGAGGGCGAGAACTGACGCCCTTGGAGTGAGGCTGAGACCGCACGTGAAGACAGCCAAATCGATCGAGGTGCTTCGCGTGCTCTGCGGCGGCAGAGAGCTTCCGATCACGGTCTCCACTCTCGCCGAAGCGCGCTATTTCTTTGAACGCGGAGTCCGCGACATCCTTTATGCGGTCGGGATTGCGCCGGTGAAATTGCCGCAGGTTGCGGAGCTGATTCGCGCCGGGTGCACGCTTCGGCTCATTCTCGACAGCGTTGAGGCGGCTGATGCTCTCCAGGACTTCGGTACCGCCGAAGGGCTCACGCTCGAGGCGCTGATCGAAGTGGACACTGACGGGTGCAGGGCGGGTGTTGCGCCTGAAGGCGAGCAGTTGATCGAAGTGGCGCGCCGGCTGTGCTCGGGCCCCGGCGCTAGTTTGGGCGGAGTGATGACGCACGCAGGCGGGTCCTATTCGGCACGAAAACTCGGCGAGTTTCAGGCAATCGCCGAGCGCGAGCGGGCAGGGGCGGTCAGTGCGGCCGAGCGGCTGCGGTCCGCAGGTTTTCCGGCTGGCATCGTCAGCGTCGGCTCCACTCCGACAGTTCACTACGCACGATCGCTGGACGGAGTCACCGAAGCTCGAGCCGGGGTCTATGCCTTCGGCGACCTCGTCCAGTCGGAGCTAGGGACGTGCGCCGTCGGCGAAATCGCGATTTCCGTCCTCGCCAGCGTCATCGGGCACAATCGCGAGCGCGGTCGAGTGCTCATCGACGCCGGCTTCCTGGCCCTGAGTCGCGATCGCGGAACGGCGGACTTCCCGGTCGACTGGGGCTACGGCGCTGTCTGCGACGCGGCGGGCGAGCTGATCGAGGGCGTGCGCGTCGAATCGACCAACCAGGAGCATGGAATCATCACCGCGCGCTCAGGCAATATCGACTGGCCGCGATTTCCGATCGGCGAGCGCGTTCGAATCCTCCCCAATCATGCCTGCGCCACTGCTGCGGCGTACGACCGCTACTTTGTCACGGACGGGGACGAACGGGTGGCGGATGTGTGGGAGAGGGTGAACGGCTGGTGATCCGACAGCAATTATTGCGTATCCCGAACGAAGGAGTAGCATCCGCGAGGAACTAAGGGGGAGGCAAGATGATGAACGAGAATATGACTCCGGTCGATTGGGCCAAGCGCCCGGTGATGGAGAAGTATGCCGACTTTTCGGGACGAGCGCCGCGGGCCGAATTTTGGTGGTACTGTCTCGCGCTGATCGTCGCTTACATCGTTGTCGCGTTCGTTGAGAGCATCCTTGGAATGCGGGGGATGATCCACGGCGCCTACGGCCCTCTCAGCGCGTTGCTATGGCTAGCGACGATCGTTCCCAGCCTGGCGGTCAGCGTTCGACGGCTCCACGACACGAATCGCTCGGGATGGTGGATCTTGGTCCCGATGGTCCCCTGGTTCCTCGCGTTCATGTTCGGCGGGTCGGCAATGCTTGGCGCTGCGGCCATGGGCAGCGGAGCAGGCATGATGGCAGGAGCAGGCATCGCCATGCTGTTCATGGGAGTCGCCTTCGTTGCCGAGATCGTCCTGCTGGTCCTGATGCTCTTGCCGAGCACGCCGGGCGAGAATCGCTACGGGCCCAATCCGTATGGAGAAGGCTCCAGCGGACCCGTTGCCGCCGAATAGGCCGGCACTGTTGCCGCCACTGGGGTGCGCCGCTAACACCGCCGCGCTTGCCCCTGTGGCGGAATGGTAGACGCGCTCGACTCAAAATCGAGTTCCTTAACCGGAGTGTCCGTTCGAGTCGGACCAGGGGCACCATTCGTTTGGACGTGTGGGATTTCGCAATCCGCTAGCCCGCGAGCGGCGGCGCGGATATGGTTACCCTCATGGACGCCAAGACCCGCAAGCAGGAGATGACCGACACGGTCAATCACGCCCACGCGCTTGCGGAGGCGTTTACCGCCAAGCGCGATCGGTTGCTCGCTGCACTGACCCTGATTGCCGGTGTCGGATTGCTGATCGCGCTTCCCTTCGCTCTCAGGGCCGGCGCGGAATTCTTCATGCCCGTAACCGCCGCGCTCGTCGTAGCGGTTGCGCTGGTCCCGCTTCTCGAGTGGTTCGAGCGGCGAGGAATCCCGTCGCGGCTTTCAGCGGCGATGTGCATCCTGATTTTCCTCACTCTTGCCGTGTTCGCGATCGGATCGATCGTTCGTCCGGCGATCGACTGGGTGGCGCTGATTCCCGAAAGGATCGGCAAAGTGAAATCGGCACTGGCGCCGGTTTTCGAGCTATATCAGCACTTTGACCGCTTCATCGCGCGGATCGTGTCGCAAGTTGCGAGCAGCCCGGCCAGCAATCGCACGGTGACGCTCGAAACTCCCAATTCGCTGTCGTCGCTGCTCGCTACTTCGGCTCCGCATCTGCTCATCCAGCTGTTCTTCGCGCTTCTGGTGATCTTCTTTTTCCTCGCCGGCTGGACTGCGATGCGCAAGCGCACGATCGTCAGCCGAGGGAGCTTCGAAGGCGCGCTCAACACCGCGCGGGTGATCCAGCAGGTCGTCGATTCGACCTCGACCTATCTCGGCACGATCACCATCATCAACCTGTGCCTGGGAACGATCACCGCGCTGATCATCTGGCAGCTTGGCATGACCTCACCGATAATGTGGGGCGGAATCGTCGCGGTACTGAACTACATCCCCTATCTCGGCCCGATCGCGTCGGCGCTGCTGCTGTTCTTTGGCGGGCTGATGGTGTTCCCCGATGCCTGGTCGGCCATGCTCCCGGCGTTGGCGTTCATCTGCCTGCACCTCATCGAAGCCAATCTGGTGACCCCGATGATCGTGGGTGAGCGCCTGGAGATCAATCCGCTGGCGATCCTGATTTCGCTCAGCTTCTGGTCGTGGGTGTGGGGGACGACGGGAGCGCTTCTTGCGGTTCCGCTACTGATCATCATCAAGCAGGTTTTCTCCGCGGCCGGGACTCCAGATATCGCCGGTTTCCTCTTCGAGCACGGCACTTTGACCCACATCGGAGAGGATGAGGAAAATGAAGAAGGGCTTGTTGACAGTGACAGGGGCGTCACCTAGGTCGCGCGCCTCATCGCGGCAGATGCAAAGCCCTGGTGAAACCCTGGAAACGCGCGGGTGTAGCTCAGTTGGTTAGAGCGCCGGCCTGTCACGCCGGAGGTCGCGGGTTCAAGTCCCGTCACTCGCGCCATTCAAGTCACGCATGCCGCCACTCCAGGGGGGCGATGCTGCCAAGCTTTTGCCATTCGGCGCGGTGGGATAAGGTCGCGCCAAGATGACTCCGGACCGCGACGCCTATGCAACGCTGGGACTTCGCCCGGGAGCGGCGCGAGCCCAAGTCAACGACGCCTATCGCCGGCTGATGAAGATGCATCACCCCGACCGGCCGGGGGGCGATGCCGGACGCGCAGCCGAAATCACCCACGCCTACAGCCTGATTCGCCGCCGGTTGGGAGAACCGGTTCGGGTTCCGATCGTGGCACCGGTACGCCGCCGCCGCCGCCGGTTCACCCTCCGCGACGGCGGTTC
Organism: uncultured Alphaproteobacteria bacterium; assembly: GCA_963839145.1. GTDB lineage: Bacteria > Pseudomonadota > Alphaproteobacteria > Sphingomonadales > Sphingomonadaceae > Sphingomicrobium. The sequence continues at coordinate 265,977 of CAWITR010000003.1, read as the reverse complement.
CCTCTTCGTCCTGATCCTTGTCGCCGCCGCTGGGTTGGCCGCGCTGCAAAGACGCGACGTTCCGCGCAGCGTCAGTTACACCGCTTCGGTGCTTCCATCGCAGTCCGACCGAAGCAGCTTCGCCGGCGCACCCGATCTGGCGGGTCTCGATCAGCCGGTTCAGCCGCAGGTCGTCAACACGGCCGTTTCGCAGGCGATCAGATTCCATTTTGCCGACGACGACGCGGGCGCAAGCGCGTTCAGTAGCGATTGCCAGAAAGCCTTCCGGCGAAAGCCAAACGTCAGCTGGTTCGATGCTTGTGCGGCTTTCGACGAAGCCATGCTGACGCTTGGCACCGACAACAGCGACTTCAGCGAACCGGCAGTGATGGTCCGCGAGGTGTCTGCTGCAACACTGATATCAGACAGCAGCCTCGAAGCGGACGCGCACCTGCATCAGGTCCGCTCGCTGGTCGACATGCAGATCCTGCCGATGCTCGATTCGGCAGCCACTTTGCGCCCCTAATTGGACCGGTTGCTGGCCGGGGCCGAATCCGTCGCGGGCGTGCCAAGAGGCTTCTGCGGGGCATCGGCAGCACTTCCGGTCAGAGTCCAGCGCAGATTGTCGGACGCGGCGACCTCCTGCAGATACTCCTTGTGCGGGGCCTCGTCGGCCGCTTTCCGGGCAGCTTTTTGGGTTGCGAGGTCGAATCGCACCGAGACCCGGCCGGGCGGCGCCTTTTGGACTTCGGCGCCTGGAACGTCCGCAAGCTGCTCCGCTTGGGCAGGTGCAGGCCTGTTCGCGAATGCCGTGAGCGCAGCCTTCCTCAGAGCAGCTGAACTCGGCTCCTGCCGGGTATAATGCTGGACGAAGGCGGCCGGTTTTCCCCAACTTCCCGCCCATCGATAGAAGAGATGCGCACCGATGACCGCGTTCTTTGCCATGGTCGAGGCCCAGTAGGGGACGACGTAGTCGGCGTGATAATGGGTCGCGAGACCGACCGGCCCGAAGACTGTACCGTTGAGCGCCGCTTCGGCAATGCGTTTCGCCCGAGCCCAGCCGTCGGCATCGGGCCGCCGTTCGAGCGAACCGTCGCAGGTGAATGTGAACTGGCATCCGGTCGCCTGGGTCGAGCCTTGATAGACGACTCCGCAGACGCTCGACGGGAAGGCGGGGTGACGAACGCGGTTGAGAACGACCTGGGCGACCGCTTTCTCGCCGTCGCTGCCTTGGTTGCCGGCCTCGTAATAAACGGCGCTTGCAAGGCAATCGAGCGCGCTGGCGCGAGTCCAGTCATCGACATTGCCCAGCGAAAATGGCGCCGCGACGGGATTGGGTCCGCTCGCCAGGGGGATATTGCTGTTCACTGCGAGCGCCTGGTCAGGCGCGATATTGCGGATCAGAAGCGGCGGAGGCGCGGGAGCAGTATGCGCCGTCGGGGCCGTCTCGATCCCCTCCAGGCTTGGAGTTGACCAGGCGACTCCGCCCGCGGCGATTGCTGCGGCAACGGCAATGCCGCCCAGCCCGAGCAGCTCGCGCGGGTGGCGGCGCAAAAGCGCCAAAGCCCTCTCGCGGGCTGGAAGGAGTGCTGCAACGGTCATTTGGAAGCCGGAACTGATATAGTTCACTAATACGCCAAGTTCAATGACCGCGGCCTGAACGGTCGAACCATCGGAGCCCTTCGGGGCTTGCAAAGGCGTCGAGGTGGACATCCCACGGATCGGCAGGGATCGTATCTTCCAGCCGCTGAATAGGCCAGCCGACGCCGATCAGCCTGGCCCCGCCGCGCTTCAGCCTGGCGATAACTCGGTCGTAATGGCCCTTGCCGCGCCCCAGGCGCGCTCCGTGCGGGTCGACCGCGACCAGCGGAACCAGGACGAGGTCGGGTTCGACTGCGGGCGCTCTCGGTTTTGGCTGCATCATTCCGAACGGGCCGGGCACAAGCGGGTCGCCGGCGCGAAACCGAAATGGTTTCGCCGGGTTGTCGAATGCCGGATAAGCGACGATTGCGCCAACCGCCCGTGCTTCCTCGATTGCAAGGCTCGGGTTGATTTCGCTTCCGATTGGCGAATAGCCGGCGACGATTCGCGCGGCCGCGCAAAGGCTCGTCAAGTGCTCGGCGAGGCTTTCCTCGAGAACGGTTCGGCTGGCGTCGTCGAGAGTCCGGACGAACGCCTTCCTCGCCTGCATGGCCGCAGAGCGAAGCGATTCCTTCGACAGCGGGGGGCGAGGCTGGTCGCCGGGCGGGTGAGGAGGTGACGGGACCACTCTGGCCGTTTGCCGGAAATCCTCTGACGCCACAAACGTCAGGTGGGCGCCATATGATCCCGGCCAGGGCCGGGGCAGGGACAGCTCCCTAGGATGGTGAATAGCCTCAGGGATTTTGTAGGCATCGCACCAGGCAGTACCCGTCGAGCCCTACTTAGGGTGTCGGCTGCCCGGCCTCAAGGGAATCCGCAAGCTCTTCGAGACGGCCGGCGAGTTGTTCGGCGCGCGCCGCAAGCTCAGGATCCGGTCCCGCCGGAGCTGCCGCTTGCGGGCGCTTCTCGATCAGCTGGTCGGCGAGTAGAAGTCCGGCAAACAACAATTGCCGGGCTTCTGAAAGCGTGCCCAGGCCGGCGATCGCCTCGCGGCTCTTCGAGTCGACCAGACGAGCGGCGGCCCTTAGCGCTTCCTCTTCGCCGTCGCGGCAGGCGACCTTGTACGGTCGTCCCGCGATGATGATGTCGATTTCCGCCATCAGCCGGAGGCCTGGTTGATCAGCTGGTCGAGTTCGGCAACCGCTTCGCGGACGCGCGCCCGAAGCTCGCCGTCGCGGCCGCTTGAGAGCTGGCGCTGCGATAATGCGCGCTCGACTCGCGCAAGCGCGCGCTCGGCGCGGTCCAGTGCCGTCGACAGGCCCCCATCATCCATCCTCACCGCCTAACGCATGTAACCGTTTGCGGGCAAGCGGAAGCGCCGCAGTTGACGCCCAACGAGCGACCTTTCAAAGGAGCGCGCGAGACTGCCCGACACGTGCCGGACGCTCGATCCCAGAAGCGGAGCCTATGCAGCCGACCCAACGCCGACTTGCCAACGCCATTCGCGCCCTTGCGATGGATGCAGTGGAGGCCGCCAACAGCGGGCACCCCGGAATGCCGATGGGCATGGCCGATGCAGCGACCGCGCTGTTCACACGCTACCTCAAGTTCGATCCGACGGATCCACACTGGCCCGACCGCGACCGCTTCGTGCTGTCCGCGGGGCATGGGTCGATGTTGCTCTACGCGCTGCTTTACCTGACCGGCTACGCAAAGCCGACGATCGAAGACATCAAGAATTTCCGCCAGCTCGGCTCTCCATGCGCGGGTCACCCGGAGAATTTCGAGCTGCCCGGAGTTGAAGTGACCACTGGGCCGCTCGGGCAAGGGCTGGCGATGGCGGTCGGGATGGCGATTGCCGAGCGTCATCTCAACGCAATCTATGGCGACGACCTGGTCGATCACCGCACCTTCGTGATCGCCGGCGACGGCGACCTCATGGAAGGCGTCAACCATGAGGCGGTCGGCCTTGCCGGCAACCTCAAGCTGGGGCGGCTGATCGTGTTGTGGGACGACAACCGAATCACCATCGACGGGTCGACCGCGCTGTCGCGCAACGAGGACGTGATGGCCCGCTACGCGGCCTCGGCCTGGCACACGGTCGAATGTGACGGGCTCGACAGCGGCAAGGTTTCCAAAGCGATCGAGGCTGCTCTGGCCGACGCTCGCCCGTCGCTGATCCGCTGCAAGACGATCATCGGCTACGGCGCTCCGAACAAGCAGGGCACGGAGGCCACTCATGGCGCTCCCTTGGGCGCTGACGAAGTGGCCGCGGCGCGCAAGGAGCTCGGCTGGGACTCGCCACCGTTCGAAATTCCCGGCGATGTGCTCGGTGCATGGCGCGAATTCGGAAAGCGCGGAATTGTCGAGCATCGGGAGTGGGACGCTCGGCTGGCCGAGAGCGGCAAGCGCGAAGAGTTCGAGGCACGGCTGTCGGCCGAAGCCGACGAGTTGTGGCTCAAGCCGTATCTCGATTCTCTCGTTGCCAATCCGCCGAAGGTCGCGACCCGAAAGGCGTCGGAAATGGCGCTGGAGGCGATCAACACGGCGGTGCCGTCCACGATCGGCGGATCGGCCGACCTGACGGGCTCGAACAACACGAAGACCAAGTCGATCGAGGCGCTGACGTCCGACAATTACGCCGGCCGCTACATCTATTACGGCATTCGCGAGTTCGGAATGGCCGCGGCGATGAACGGAATGGCGCTGCATGGCGGAGTAATCCCCTACGGCGGCACATTCCTGGTCTTCACCGACTATGCCCGACCGGCGATCCGCCTTTCAGCGCTGCAGAAGGCGCGGGTGGTCTACGTGATGACCCACGACAGCATTGGGCTTGGCGAGGATGGGCCGACGCACCAGCCGATCGAGCAACTGCAGAGCCTGCGGGCAATGCCGGGGCTTGAAGTTTACCGGCCGGCCGATGCCGTTGAGACCGCGGAATGCTGGGCGCTCGCGCTTGCTGGCGACAAGCCGGGACTGCTCGCGCTCACGCGTCAGACCCTGCCGCCGATCAGAACGGACACGGCTAACGAGAACCTGTGCGCACGCGGCGCTTACCGGGTGAAATCTGCCGATGCCGACCGCAAGGTGATTTTCATCGCCACCGGCTCTGAGGTCCACCTTGCGCTTGCCGCTGCCGAGAAGCTGGAGGCACGGGGCATCGGCGCCGACGTCGTGTCGATGCCTTGCACCGAGCGCTTCGACGCGCAGCCGGCCGATTACCGCGAGGACATCCTCCCGGACGTTTCAAATCGCGAAGTCCTCCGCGTTTCATTGGAAGCCGGCACGACGTTCGGGTGGGAGCGCTATACCGGGCTTCACGGGCTGAAGATCGGCATCGACCGCTTCGGCGTTTCGGCTCCGGCTAAAGACGCGTTCGAGTTTTTCGGCTTCACTCCTGACAAGGTCGCCGAGAAAGTCACTGGCTTCATGAAGGAACGAGGAATCCAATGACCAAAGTTGCAATCAACGGCTTCGGGCGAATTGGCCGTCTGGTCGCCCGCGCAATCCTTGAGCGGCCAGACTGCGGCCTCGAGCTGGTCGCGATCAACGATCTTGCCGACGCGAAGGCGAACGCGTGGCTGTTTGAGAACGACAGCGTCCACGGCAAATTCCCCGGCGAGGTCACGACCGACGGCAACGACATCGTCGTCAATGGCAGGAAGATCCATGTCACTGCCGAGCGAGACCCGGCCAAGCTCCCGCACAAGGAAAACGGCGTCGAAATCGCGCTTGAGTGCACCGGCTTCTTCACCGACCGCGCGGGCGGCGAGAAGCACCTCGAGGCGGGCGCGAAGCGGGTGCTGATCTCCGCGCCGGCGAAGGGAGTCGACCTCACCGTCGTCTATGGCGTCAACGACGACAAGCTGACGCCCGAGATGAAGATCATTTCGAACGCGTCCTGCACCACCAACTGCCTGGCGCCGGTCGCAAAGGTGCTGAACGACAGCATCGGCATCGAGCGCGGGCTGATGACCACCGTCCACGCCTATACCAACGACCAGAAAATTCTCGACCAGATCCACAAGGACCTGCGCCGTGCCCGAGCCGCGGCGATGAACATCATCCCGACGACCACCGGCGCTGCGCGTGCGGTCGGCGAAGTGCTTCCCGAGCTGAAGGGCAAACTCGATGGTGCGGCGGTACGAGTCCCCGTGCCCGACGGAAGCCTAATCGACCTGACCTTCACGCCGAAGCGCGACACCAGCGTGGAAGAGGTGAATAGAGTGCTCAAGGCCGCGAGCGAGAGCGGGCGGTTGGCGGGTGTCCTCGTCTACACGGATGACCCAATCGTTTCTTCCGACATAGTCCACACTCCGCAAAGCTCCACGGTCGACTCGCTGGAAACGGCCGTCCTCGAAGGCAAGCTCGTCCGTGTCGTCAGCTGGTACGACAATGAATGGGGGTTTTCGAACCGCATGGTCGACACCGCGGCGGCGATGGCCAAGCTCGGCTAAGCATGGCCGCTTTCAAGACCCTCGACGATCTGCCGGACGATTTGACCGGCACGCGCGTTCTCGTCCGGGTCGATCTGAATGTGCCGATGGACGGCGCGTCGGTGACCGACGACACGCGGCTGCGGGCAATGCTCCCGACGGTTCTCGAATTGAGCGACCGCGGAGCGATCGTGCTGCTTCTGTCGCACTTTGGCAGGCCCAAGGGCGAATCCCGGCCGGACATGTCGACAGCGCAGCTGGTCGCCCCCGTCCACCGGCTGACCGGTCGCTCCGTGCGTTTCATCGAAGACTGCCAGGGCGCGGAAGCGGAGCGGGCGATCGAGACGATGCTCCCGGGCAATATCGCAATCCTCGAAAACACTCGCTTCCACCCGGGCGAGGAGAAGAACGACCCCGAACTCGCCAAAGCAATGGCGGCGCTCGGCGACTATTATGTCGACGATTCCTTCTCGACCGCTCACCGGGCGCACGCGTCCACGGAGGGCATCACGCATTTCCTCCCCAGTTTTGCCGGCCGGGCAATGGAAGCCGAGCTCAAAGCGCTGGAACGTGCTCTCGGAAACCCGGAGCGGCCGGTGGCGGCGGTGGTCGGCGGCGCGAAGGTTTCGACCAAGCTGGCGGTCCTCGGGCATTTGGTGAGCAAAGTCGATCACCTGATCATCGGCGGCGGAATGGCCAACACCTTCCTGGCGGCGCGCGGAATCGACGTCGGCAAGTCGCTCGCCGAGCGCGACTTGGCGGGCGAAGCCGACCAGATCATGAGCCAGGCCGATAAGGCGGGCTGCACCGTCCACCTTCCCTATGACGTGGTCGTGGCCAAGGAGCTTGCGCCCAATCCGCCGAGCCTTCGCACCTGCAATGTGCATGAAGTCGCCGACGACGAGATGATCCTCGATGTCGCGCCGGCGTCGGTCGAGGCGCTCTCGGACGTTCTCAAGACGTGCCGGACTTTGGTGTGGAACGGACCGCTCGGCGCGTTCGAAGTGCCGCCGTTCGAGCAGGCGACGGTGGCCCTGGCAAGAACCGCGGCAGCGCTCACCCAGGAGGGGAGCCTCATCTCGGTCGCGGGAGGGGGCGACACGGTCGCCGCTCTCAACATGGCCGGGGTGGTTGGCGATTTCACCTTCGTCTCGACTGCGGGCGGGGCTTTTCTCGAATGGATGGAAGGCCGGACGCTCCCGGGAGTGGCAGCACTGGAAACAAGTCAGGGGTAGTTCGATGAGTGACAAGCAGGACATGAGCGCAAAGATCGCGAACGCCGACGGCTTCATCGCCGCGCTCGACCAGAGCGGAGGTTCCACGCCCAAGGCGCTGAAGAACTACGGCTACAATGGCGACGAATGGTCGAACGACGGGCAGATGTTCGACCTGGTCCACAAGATGCGGGTTAGGATTATCACTTCGCCGCCCTTCAACGGCGACAAGATCCTCGGCGCGATCCTGTTTGAAAAGACGATGGACGGCGAGGCCGACGAGCGGCCGGTGCCGGAGTATCTCTGGAGCCGCGGGGTCGTCCCGTTCCTCAAGATCGACAAGGGGCTCGCCGACGAAGTGGACGGCGTGCAGATGATGAAGCCGAACCCGGGTCTCGGGGCCCTGCTGGAGCGAGCGGTGGCCAAGGGGGTTTTCGGGACCAAAATGCGCTCGGTGATCAACGAGGCGAATCCGACGGGCATCGGAAACATCGTCCGCCAGCAGTTCGAGACCGCAGAGGAGATTCTTCGCTACGACCTGGTCCCGATCATCGAACCGGAAGTGAACATCACAAGCTCCGACCGCTCGAAGTCGGACGAGTTACTGTTGAACGAACTGAATACGTCTCTCGATGCGCTTCCCGACGACCAGCAGGTGATGCTGAAGCTGTCGATCCCGGCGAAGGCGCGCCTCTTCGAGCCGCTGGTGCGGCACCCGCGCGTTCTCCGAGTTGTCGCGTTGTCCGGCGGCTTCAGCCGCGACGAAGCTTGCCGCGAGCTGGCAAAGAACCCGGGAATGATCGCGAGCTTCAGCCGAGCCCTCCTCGAAGGGCTCCGCCACGACATGAGCGACCAGGAGTTCAACCAGACGCTATCCGACTCGATCGACCAGATCTACGAGGCCTCGACCGAGAAGGTGCCTGCCTGACGTTGGACGCCGCCGCCCCGGTTCGCTTCGAATGCCATCGCGGCATCCAGCCGATGCTGTGGGTTTTCGTCGCGCTTGCGGCGATGGAATTGCTGGTCGTCCACCTGTTCGTTGCGCTTCGCTGGCCGGCAACCGGGTGGCCGCTGTCGATCGCAAGCGCCCTGTCAATCGCGTGGCTGGTGTTCTGGACAAATTCGTTTCGCACGCGCCCCTACGAGCTCGACGCCAACATGCTCAGGCTCCACTTCGGCTCTCTTCGATCGCTTGATCTTCCGCTCTCGAACGTAGCCTCGGTGCGCTCCTCTTGGGCGCGGGGCGAGCACAAGGGGAGGGAGGTCGCCAACCTCGTTCCCGTCGCATACCCAAACCGTCTGATCGAACTGGTCGAGCCGATCGGCTGGAACCGTCGCTCCGTGTGTAGAGCGGCAATCCGCCTGGACGACCCGCCCGCGTTCGATTCCGCCCTCCGTCAAAGAGGGATCGCAGTGCAATGAGCGACGAAGTCACGAAGGAGTTCGCGGAAGCCTTTGTCCCGGGCGGGCAAGGCCCGTGCAAGCTCTACCTGATCAGCCCGCAGGACGTCGGCGGCGGCTTCCCCGATCGGCTGAAGGCCGCGCTGGAGCCGGGGCTCGCGGCGGCCTTCCAGCTTCGGGTGAAGGACACGGACGAGCATGAGCTTGCGCGCCTCGCAGAGCCGCTGCAGCAAATCTGCGCCAACGCGGACATTGCGTTCATCGTCAACGATAGCGTCTCGCTGGCGAAGCGCGTCGCTGCCGACGGAGTCCATCTTGGTCAGGCCGACGGCGACATCCGCGAGGCCCGCGCGATCCTGGGACCGTCGGCGCAGATCGGGCGAACCTGCCACGACAGCCGTCATCTTGCGATGGAAGCGGGCGAAGCGGGCGCGGATTACGTCGCTTTCGGCGCCTTCTATCCGACAACGACAAAACCGAGCGACTATCGGCCCGACCCGTCGATCCTGACCTGGTGGTCCGCCTTGTTCGAAATTCCGTGCGTCGCAATCGGCGGGATCACAGCCAAAAACGCCAAGCCGCTCGTCAAAGCGGGTGCAGACTTCGTCGCTGTTTGCCAGGCTGTCTGGAACGCCGAAGATCCGGCCAATGCCGTCGCTGAATTCGAGGCCGCGTTGCGCCGCTGACTCGCGTCTGTCATGTTCCGACGCATTCCAAAGCGCCGTTGTCGAGGGAGCATCTCGCAATGAAATCCTGTTCTCCCGCTGCGTTGTTCGCTGGCCTTTGCCTTGCCGCACCCGCGGCCGCAGCAAGCGCGGCGCCCGACGAATGTGCTGCGCTGAACCATTTGTTCCGGCTTGGGCGCTCCGAGTTTCCGCAGCTCGCGCACGAGGATTTGAGTCCGGGACGCTGCTCGTTGCGCAGCCAGCAATTCAAGTGCCGCTGGGGATTTGCCGGCGACAGGTTCGCGTCGGCGCAAGAACAGGCGTCCAGACTTGCCCGGTGCACGGCCGCGGAACCGCACGCCCGCCAAATCAAGGGCAAGGGCGGGGAGACGGCATATCAGCTCAATCCCGAGACCTCCGTCTTCATCCGCGGTCCGGAAATGGATTCCGGCGAATGGGCGATCACGCTTAAGATCGTCACCTCGGCGAACTGGAAGTAAGACTCAGACGAACGTCCGCTCGCGGTACCATTTCGTAACGATATATTTGATGCCTTCGCCGACCGGTTGACCGGAATGGTCTGTCCACGGGTTCGGGCTGCCGTCGAGCGCCATGTTGTTCCAGATGAGAATTCGCCCGAGCCTCGGCATCACATTCAGGTCGAGGTAGGTGAATCCGGTGGCGCCGCCACTCGCAGGCTCGTTGAGGTAAATCATCGCCGTCCAGGTGCGCTGGCCCCCATGCGGCTCATATTCGGCCCAGTAGGGCTGGTCGACGTAGAAGAAATCGGCGTGCGCCTTGAATTCCTGCCCGACTTCGTACCGCTGTCCCTGCAGCGGCTCGCCGAAACCGCGGTCGATTCCGAGCATATCGGCAATCCGCGTCTCTATGCCGGCGACGAAGGGGTCGTGCACGTTGAGATTGCAGCTCTGGCTGGTGCGAACGCCCTCGTATTTGTCCTTGTCGTACAAGGGCGACGGGTAAAGATTGGAGTCGATCTTCTCGCACAGCTGATGGCATTCGTCGGCGGTGAGGAAGTTTTCCTGGATGTAAAGCTGTACCGGCCGCTCGGGCGAGGAGCCGAGGCGCCAGGTGCGCGGCGTGGAATCCAGCTTGGCCCCGACAGCACGGCCAATGTCGGCGCGCAGCTCGGATTTCTGAGTCGCGAACGGCGCATTTGGCGGGTCGTAATAGACCGTCTGCTGAGGCTCGGTCGCCATCTTCGCAATTTGCGGGACTTCGCGCCTTTTGCCAATCAGCGATTGAGCTGCCCAACCATCGACCTGAGCGTCTGGGCGTCATGAATGGCGTGCGCGTAGAGGTCGTTGTTGAAATAGCACCAGACCGGCCGGCCTGAACGGGCTTGCTCGACCAGCCATTCGGCCCACCACATCAGCCCCTCGTCGGAGTAGCGGCCCCAATATTTCCCCTCGCCGCCATGAAAGCGGACGTAGGTTGCGGGGCCGACGGCAATTCGCTCGCTCGCCGATCCCGGCATGTCGTGAATGCAGAAAACCGCTCCGTACCGGTCGAGGAGGTCGAAGGTCTCGGGGACGTACCAGCTCGAATTGCGGAACTCGAAGACATTGGTCACGTCCTTCGGCACCAGCTTCAGGAATGTTTCGAGTCGCTCAAGGTTGATCCCGAAGCTTGGCGGCATTTGGTAGAGGACCGGCCCCAGCGTCGGCCCCAGATGCCGCGCGGCGGACATCATCCGCTCGATCGGCTCCTCGCAATCCTTCAGCTTCTTTGCCTGAGTAAGGTAGCGGTTTGCCTTTACCGCATAGCGGAAGCCGGGCGGCGCCTGTTCGCGCCACTTGTCGAACGTCTCTGGCTTGGGAAGCATGTAAAAGCTGTTGTTGATTTCGACCGTGTCGAAATGCTCCGCGTAAAAAGCGAACCAGCGCTTCTGCGGCAGTCCCTTGGGGTAAAACAGCTCCCGCCAATGTTTGTAGTTCCACCCCGAGCAACCGATGCGAATGCTCGCCCTGCCGTTACCGTGGGAAACTACCGTACTTTCCATCGTTTCACTTCGACAACGGCGCGAACCGAAGGAGAGTTGCGCGTGGACCCACGGCCGGTTCCAATCAATAAAGTTTCACCGCGAGCGGGACGAGTGCTGACGATCGTGTCGACGGCGGTGATAACCGCCATCCTCACCAGTGCTTTCTGGATCTTCACGTTCAACATCTTCAATGCGCACCAGGAACTGGAGCCGGCCGGGCAGGTGACCAACGTTCAGGCGCCGGGCCAGCAGCCCGTGGCCATCGCTGAGGGGCTCGTCGTCGGCCCCGCGGGCCTGGCGATTCCGGTCGAAGGGGTGAAACAGTCCGATCTCGTCGACACCTTTACCGCCGAACGCGCAGCGGGCCGCACTCACGACGCCATCGACATCATGGCCCCCGACGGCACGCCGGTGATCGCGGCTGCGGACGGGACCATCGAGAAATTGTTCTTCAGCCACGGCGGCGGCGGGATCACCATCTACGAGCGGTCCACCGACGGAAAATGGATGTACTATTATGCGCACCTGCAGGCCTATGCGCCGAATCTCCACGAGGGGCAGCGGGTGAAGCAGGGGCAGATCATCGCTCGCGTGGGTCACACCGGCGATGCAGTCGCCTCGGCGCCCCATCTTCACTTCGCGATCAATCAAATGAGTCCTGGCCAGCGCTGGTGGCAAGGCGATCCGATCAATCCCTACCCCCTCCTTGCCGGGAAACAGGCCAGCGGCTAAGGCCCGCGCCATTCCGCGGCGCAAGCGCTCGCGGCGGCTCTTTCATCAGTCTTGAAGCAGGTAGGCGATCATGAAGATCAGCGGCGTGGACATCCGTCCCGGGAACATCATCGAATATGAAGGCGGCATCTGGCGAGCCACGAAGATCCAGCACACGCAGCCGGGCAAGGGCGGCGCCTACATGCAGGTCGAGATGAAAAACCTCATCGACGGCCGCAAGACCAACGTCCGCTTCCGCTCCGCCGAAACGGTCGAGAAGGTCCGCCTCGACACCAAGGACTTCCAGTACCTGTACCACGATGGCGACATGCTCGTGTTCATGGACAAGGACACTTACGAGCAGATCTCGCTTCCCGAGGACCTGATCGGCGAGCCGGCGGCGTTCCTGCAGGATGGTATGGACGTGGTGATGGAGCTTTACGACGAAAAGCCGATCAGCGTTCAGCTTCCCGACCAGATTGAGGCGACCATCGTCGAAGCAGACGCGGTGGTGAAGGGGCAGACCGCCTCGTCCAGCTACAAGCCGGCGGTTCTCGACAACGGCGTGCGGGTGATGGTGCCGCCCCACATCAGTAGCGGAACCCGCATCGTCGTCGATCCGTACACGCAGGAATATGTGAAGCGCGCGGACTGACGTGAAACTTATCGAAGACAGCTGTGAATTCCGAGCCGACCGGGCCTGGGGCGCGCTCGACATCGCCGAGATCGACGGCGCGACGGTTCGCCTGCACTGGACCGACCAGGCTTACACTTGGCACGTCAACGACGGCACCGAGGTGTTCGCGGTGGTGCAGGGCGAGGTCGACATGCACGTTCGCCAGCAGGGTGTGGAGAAAGCGATCCGGCTGAAACCCGGGTCGGTCTTCGTTGCGGAGGCTGGCGATGAGCATTTCGCAAAGCCTGTGGGAGAGGCCCGAATCCTCGTCATCGAGCGCAAGGGCAGCGTCTGAATGGTCTCGCACTCCGGACTCACCACCGTCATGCAACGCGCAGTGCGCAAGGCGGCACCGCGGCTGAGGCGCGACTTTGGCGAGGTCGAACAGCTGCAGGTGAGCCGAAAGGGGCCGGCCGATTTCGTCTCGATGGCCGACAAACGTGCCGAGCAGACGATCGTAGACGAGCTTCGTAACGCCAGGCCCGACTGGGGAATGCTTCTCGAAGAGGGCGGCGACATCGAAGGCAATCCCGACAAGCCCCGATGGATCGTCGACCCGCTCGACGGCACCACCAATTTCCTGCACGGAATCCCGCACTTTTCGATCTCGATTGCTGTCGAAGAAAAGCGGCCGGACGGCCGAAGCGAGATCACCCACGGAATCGTTTACCAGCCGCTGACTGACGAGAGCTTCTGGGCCGAGAAGGGACGGGGCGCCTGGCTCCAGGACCGGCGGCTTCGAGTCTCGGCCCGGCGCGACCTCGCCGACAGCATCATCGGCACCGGAATCCCGTTCCTTGGCCGCGGCGACCCGCAGAGGTGGGCCAAAATCTACCAGTCGGTCGGCCCGGAGACGGCGGGAATTCGCCGCTTCGGCTCGGCAGCCCTCGACCTCGCCTGGGTGGCCGCAGGGCGCTTCGACGGCTTCTGGGAAGACGAGCTTGCGCTATGGGACACTGCGGCAGGCGTGCTTCTGGTCAGGGAAGCTGGTGGGTTCGTGACCGATTATCGCGGCTCTGACCGCTCGTTCGAAAGGGGCGAATACATCGCTGCTTCGGCAGCGATTCACTCGAAACTGCAAAAGCTTGTGGCGGGGGCGCTGAGGTAGCCGTTTTGGGGACCCGAACGGGTTGCGACAGGCAACTCGCTGTCCTAAAGCGCCGCCAAGTTTCAAGCCCCCTGGAGTTTCCCTTGGCCGCCGTCGCTGCCGGTTACCTGCCGATCCTTCTTTTCCTGCTGGTCGCGCTTGGCCTGTCCGGCGCGTTCGTCGTCCTGCCGATGATCGTTGCGCGATTGACCGGCGACCATCGGCCCGACCCGCAGAAACTGGCCGAATATGAATGCGGATTCCCCGCCTTTGAGGACAGCCGCGCCCAATTCGACGTGCGCTTCTATCTGATCGCCATCCTGTTCATCGTCTTCGACCTCGAAGCGGCGTTCCTGTTCCCGTGGGCGGTTTCGCTCGGGGTGACGAAGCTCGCCGGCTGGGCGGCGATGATGGTGTTTCTCGCCGAACTCGGCTTCGGCCTGGCCTATGCCTGGAAGAAGGGTGCTCTCGAATGGGAGTGATGCTCGACCCCCAGCACGATCCGATGCCCACTGAGGAGGAGCTCGCGCGGGCGGCGGGGCTGTTGCCCGGGACCACCGACCGCGAGCTGTTCCAGGCGATGCGCGGCGAGCTCGACAAGAAGGGCTTCATCACCGCCAGCACCGAAGACCTGTTCACCTGGGCGCGCACCGGCTCCTTGTGGTGGATGACCTTCGGCCTTGCCTGCTGCGCGGTCGAGATGATCCATGTGAACATGCCGCGCTACGACCTCGAAAGGTTCGGCGCCGCGCCGCGCGCGAGCCCGCGCCAGTCGGACGTGATGATCGTCGCCGGCACCTTGTGCAACAAAATGGCTGCGGCGCTCCGCCGTGTTTACGACCAGATGAGCGAGCCGCGTTACGTCATCTCCATGGGGAGCTGCGCCAACGGCGGCGGCTACTATCACTACAGCTATTCGGTCGTCCGCGGCTGCGACCGGATCGTTCCGGTCGACATCTACGTGCCGGGTTGCCCGCCCAGCGCCGAGGCGCTGCTCTACGGAATCCTGCAGCTGCAGCGGAAGATCCGGCGTGAAGGGACGATCGAGCGCTAATGGCCGTCCGTTTCGCTCCGCACGTGCCGCAAATGGCGCCGAATGATGGCGTTATCGACGCCGCCAAGGCGCTGCTCGGCGATGCAATCGTGCACGCCAGGGACGCGGTCGGTGAGATCACCCTGACGGTCGTCCGTGACAGCGTCGCCGACGTGCTCAAGGCGCTGCGCGATGCGCCGGGCCTCGAGTATCAGCAGCTGATGGAAATCTCGGCGGCCGATTACCCGGACCGCGCCGAGCGCTTCGACGTCAATTACGAGCTTTTGTCGCTGACGAAGAACCGGCGGATTCGGGTCAAGGTCACGACCGACGAGCGCACGCCCGTGCCGAGCGCCTATGGGCTCTGGTACAATGTCGGCTGGCTCGAGCGCGAGCAGTACGACATGTACGGGATCGTCTTCGCCGGGAACCCGGACCTGAGGCGGATCCTCACCGATTACGGCTTCCAGGGCTTTCCGCAGCGCAAGGACTTCCCGCTCACCGGCCATGTCGAGCTTCGCTATTCCGAGGCAGAAAAGCGCGTGGTCTATGAGCCGGTCGACTTGCCGCAGGACTTCCGAGCGTTCGACTTCCTGATGCCGTGGCAGGGACCGGAATATCATCTTCCGGGCGACGAGAAGGCCATGCCCGAGGAGGCCGGAGCGCCGTCGCCAGCGCCGTCACCGACGGGCGATGCGAAGGTTAACCCGCCGGCGCAGGTGGACGTCCCGAAGACGACGGACAAGCCTTCGGAAACCGGGGCCGGAAAGCCGACCGACAAGAAATCGAAGGCCGAGGCTCGCAAGCCGCGCAAGGCGAAGGCGAAAGAGGAAGCCACCAAGGGCACGGACATGCCCGAGCCGAAGCCGACGAGCCGCAACCGCCGCCGTCCCACGGGTGCCGCATGAGCGACCTTCGCACAATCGAGGTTGGCGTTGGACCCGTTGGCGCCGAGGTGCACCAGGGCGAGCCCGGCGACGAATCACTTCGCAATTACACGATCAACTTCGGGCCTCAGCACCCGGCCGCGCACGGCGTTCTTCGGCTGATCCTGGAGCTTGACGGCGAGATCGTCGAGCGCGTGGACCCACACGTGGGGCTTCTCCACCGCGGCACCGAAAAGCTGATCGAATACAAGACTTACCAGCAGGCTCTGCCTTATTTCGACCGGCTCGATTACTGCTCGCCGATGTGCATGGAGCATAGCTTCGTGCTGGCGGTCGAAAAGCTGATGGGAATCGAAATCCCCGAGCGGGCCCAATACATCCGCGTGCTGATGGCGGAGCTCACCCGCATCAAGAACCACATGCTGAACCTCGGCAGCCACATCATGGACGTGGGCGCAATGACGCCCAACCTGTGGCTGTTCGAAATCCGCGAAGATTTGATGCAATTCTACGAGCGTGTTTCCGGCGCCCGGATGCACGCCAACTACTTCCGCGTCGGCGGCGTCCGCGAAGACCTGCCCGAGAAGCTCATCGCCGACATCGGCGAATGGCTCGACTATCGGTTCAAGTTGTTCGAGGACGCGATCAGCCTCGTTGCCAACAACCGCATCTTCAAGCAGCGCAATGTCGACATCGGGACGGTCAGCAAGGAGGACGCGATCGCCTGGGGCTTTTCCGGGCCGATGATCCGCGCCTCAGGTGTGCCGTGGGACATCCGCCGGGCGCAGCCGTACGAGGTCTATGACCGGATGGAGTTCGACATCCCGGTCGGGACAAATGGCGACTGCTACGACCGGTTCATGGTTCGCGTGGAAGAGGTCCGGCAGTCGGTGCGGATCGCAAAGCAATGCCTCAAGCAGATGCCGAGCGGACCCATCGGAACTCCCGACCGCAAGGTCTTCCCGCCACCACGTGCCGAGATGAAGACCTCGATGGAGGCCCTCATTCACCACTTCAAGCTCTACACCGAGGGCTATCACGTGCCCAAGGGCGAAGTGTATGTCGCCACCGAAAGCCCCAAGGGCGAGTTCGGTGTGACCCTCGTTTCCGACGGCACCAACCGGCCCTATCGCTGCAAGATTCGCCCGACCGCATTCTCGCACCTGCAGGCGATGGACTTCATGATGAAGGGTCACATGCTCGCCGACGTGACGGCGGTGCTGTCCGCAATCGACGTCGTGTTTGGGGAGTGCGACCGCTAATGGCCGGCAACGCACCACTCGAAGATCCGGAAGTGCTCGCCCGCTGGCGCGACTTCGGCTGGACTGCGGAGAACCGCAAGAAAGCCGAGGCAGCAATCGCCAAATATCCGGCGGGCCGGCAGGCGTCGGCGGTGCTCCCGCTTCTCGATCTCGCGCAGCGGCAGGTCGGGGCTCAAGAGGGTACGCAGGGGTGGATTCCCATTCCCGTCATGGAGTTCGTCGCCCGCGAGCTCGGCATGCCTTACGTGCGAGTGCTCGAAGTCGCGACCTTCTACACGATGTTCAACTTGGCTCCGGTCGGCCGATTCCACGTGCAGGTGTGCGGGACGACGCCGTGCATGCTCCGCGGCTCCGACGACGTGTTCGAGGCCTGCATCAAGCGCGGGATGAAGAAGGGCCATACGACCGAAGACGGTCTGTTCACTTTAACCGAGGTCGAGTGCCTCGGCGCCTGCGCCAACGCGCCGATGGTGCAGATCAACGACGACAATTACGAGGACCTCACCGAAGAGAGCATGGGCGCGATCCTCGACGCGCTGGCAAAGGGCAAGAAACCCAAGCCGGGGCCGCAGATCGATCGGCAGACCAGCGCTCCGGCCACCGGGCCGACCACGCTCAAGAAGATGGCCGAGCGCAATTACGATTACCGCCCGCAGTGGACCGACACCGCCGGGCCGGCGGGAGAGGGCGCGTGACTGCTCTCGTCGTCGTCGTCGTTGCCATTCTGCTCGGCTTCCTGGTGCTGAAGCTGGTGTTCGGCGTGATCAAGTTCGTGTTGCTTGCGGCGATTGTCATCGGCGCTCTCGCGTGGCTCGGAAAGAAGTTTCGCTGATGGGCTACACGGGACCACTCGCGGACAAGGACCGCATCTTCACCAACGTCTACGGCTACCAGTCGCCTTATCTGAAGGCGGCGAAGCAGCGCGGCGATTGGGACGACACTGCAAAGCTGATGCAGGTCGGGCAGGACCCGATCATCGACGCGATCAAGTCGTCGGGCCTTCGTGGGCGCGGCGGCGCGGGCTTCCCGACGGGCATGAAGTGGGGCTTCATGCCCAAGGAGCCAAAGCCCGGCAAGCCCAACTTCCTGGTCATCAACGCCGACGAGTCGGAGCCCGGGTCCTGCAAGGATCGCGAGATCATCCGCCACGATCCTCACAAGCTGCTCGAAGGCGCGCTGATCGCCGGCTTCGCCATGCGGGCGCGCGCTTGTTACATCTATATCCGCGGCGAGTTCATTCGCGAGGCGGAGGTGCTCGAGAAGGCGGTCGCCGAAGCCTATGACGCGGGGCTTCTGGGCAAGAATGCTGCAGGCTCGGGATACGATTACGACGTTTTCGTCCACCGCGGCGCCGGCGCGTACATCTGCGGCGAAGAGACCGCGATGCTCAACAGCCTCGAGGGCCAGAAGGGCTTTCCCAGGCTGAAGCCGCCGTTCCCGGCCGGTGCGGGCCTTTATGGCTGCCCGACCACGGTCAACAATGTCGAGTTCGATCGCGGTCGTGCCCACCATTCTCCGACGCGGCGCGGCATGGTTCGCAAGCATCGGCCGCGAGAAGAACGAGGGCACGAAGCTGTTCCAGCTGTCGGGCCACATCAACACGCCTTGCGTGGTCGAGGAATCGATGGGGATCAGCTTTCGCGAGCTGATCAGCCGTCACGGGGGCGGAGTGATCGGCGGCAAGAACCGCGACGATTTCAGCAACTTGCTCGCGGTCATTCCCGGCGGATCTTCGGTGCCGCTGGTTCCGGCGGAGGAAATCCTCGACGCGCCGATGGACTTCGACGGGCTGAAGGCGCTCGGCTCCGGACTCGGCACCGCGGCGGTGATCGTCATGGACAAGTCGACCGACATCGTCCGCGCGATCAGCCGCATCAGCTATTTCTACAAACACGAGAGCTGCGGCCAGTGCACTCCGTGCCGCGAAGGCACCGGGTGGATGTGGCGAGTGATGGAGCGGCTGCGCGAGGGCGAGGCCGAGGTCGAGACGATCGACAAATTGTTCGACGTCACCAAGCAGGTTGAAGGCCACACGATCTGCGCGCTTGGCGACGCCGCAGCCTGGCCGATTCAGGGACTGATCCGCCACTTCCGGCCCGAGCTAGAGCGGCGGATTGCCGAGCGAAAGTCGCGCACGATGCTGGAGGCGGCGGAATGATCGTGCGAGCAGCCGAGAGCAAGCGAAGCGGAGCGCAGCGAGTGCCGCTTGGTCGGGAGACTGCGAGCCGCGGCCGACCTGCCGCGAAGCGGACAGGATCGACGGCGCGATTCACTCGCGCCGGAGCGGAGACGATCCGATGAAGCTGTTTCTGGCAATCGCGGTCGTCGCGGTCTTCGCAGTCATCGTTCTGGCGATGCAGCGCAGCGGTCCGCGCGTGACCACCATCACCCGCCGCCGCGAAGTGATCGACGACGAGGGGGACCGGGACAATGCCTAAAGTCACGGTCGACGGCAAAGAAATCGAGGTCCCGCAGGGCGCGACCGTACTCCAGGCGTGCGAGCTGGCGGGCAAGGAAATCCCGCGTTTTTGCTATCACGAGCGTCTTTCGATTGCCGGCAATTGCCGAATGTGCCTGGTCGAGGTGGCGCCGGGGCCGCCGAAGCCGCAGGCGAGCTGCGCGCTGCCCGCAGCCGACGGCCAGACCATCCGCACCGACAGCGAGATGGTGAAGAAGGCGCGCGAAGGCGTGATGGAGTTCCTTCTCATCAACCACCCGCTCGATTGCCCGATCTGCGACCAGGGCGGCGAGTGCGACCTCCAGGACCAGGCGATGGCCTATGGCCGCAGCTTCTCCCGCTTCAAGGAGAACAAGCGAGCGGTCGACGACAAATATATGGGCCCGGTCATCAAGACGGCGATGACCCGCTGCATTCAGTGCACGCGCTGCGTCCGCTTCGCCGAGGAAGTGGCGGGAGTCCCCGAGATCGGGATGCTTTACCGCGGCGAGGACGCGCAGATCACGACCTATCTGGAAAAGACGGTCACGACCGAGCTTGCCGGCAACCTCGCCGATGTCTGCCCGGTGGGGGCGCTGCTGCAAAGGCCGCAGCTCTTCGAATCGCGGCCGTGGGAGTTCCGGCGGGTGCCGGAAATCGACGTCATGGACGCGGTCGGCTCGAACATCCGAATCGACGTTCGACAGCGCCAGGTCATGCGGATCCTCCCGCGCGTCAACGACAACGTTAATGAGGAGTGGATCAGCGACAAGACCCGCCATGTCGCCGATGCGCTGGTCCGAAACCGCCTCGACCGGCCGTGGGTGCGCGAAAACGGCAAATTGCGCGCGTCGGACTGGAATGAGGCGCTGGCGATCTTCGCCGAAAAGCTGAAGTCGGCGGGGAAGAATGTCGCGGCGATCGCTGGCGACCTGCTCGATGCCGAAACCATGTACGCGGCCAAGGCGCTGCTGAAGGCGCAGGGCTCCACTCTGCTCGAAGGGCGGCAGACCGGCCTCGACTATGACGTCAGCAACCTCGCGGCGGTGAATTTCAACTCGACCATCGCTGGCATCGAGGACGCCGACGCAGTGCTGCTCGTCGGGACCAACCCGCGATGGGAAGCGCCGCTGGTGATGACCCGCCTTCGCAAGATTGCGAAGAAGGGCGGCAAAGTCTTTGCGATCGGCCCCGAAGTCGACCTGGCGATGCCGGTCGAATGGCTCGGTGACGACCTCAAGCTCCTCGGCAAGCTGCCAAAGGCGGTGAAGGACGCGTTCGCGAAGGCCGAGCGCCCGGCGGTGGTCGTCGGGGCGGGCGCACTCGCGGCAGGAGGACTCGGAGCGGCGCTGGCGCTGGTCGAGCCGCTGGGGCTCGTGAAAAGGGATTGGAACGGCTTTAACGTACTCCACACGTCCGCATCGCGAATGGCCGGGCTGATCCTCGGCTACGCACAAAAGGGCGGGCTGGCCGACATCGAATCCGCCAAGCCCGGCGTCGTGCTGCTGCTCGGGGCCGATGAAGTCGATCCGGCGCGGTTCGAGGGCGCTTTCAAGGCCTACATCGGCCACCACGGCGACGCCGGCGCTCGCCAGGCGGACCTGGTTCTCCCCGGCGCTGCCTACACCGAGAAGCACGGCACCTATATCAACACCGAGGGCCGCGTGCAGCGGAGCGAGAAGGCCGTCTTCCCGCCGGGAGACGCGCGCGAGGACTGGGCGATCCTCCGCGCCGTCTCCGGGCTTCTCGGCAACCCGCTTCCGTTCGATGATTTCGGTCAGCTCCGCGCCGCAATGTTCGAAGACCACCCGCAGCTCGGGAGCGAGGGTCTGCTCAAGCTCAAATGGGCGCCGCCGAAGCTCGATTCGAAAGCCTCGGGCCCAATGACGTATCCGATCAAGGATTTCTACCTGACCAACGTCATCACCCGCTCGAGCCCGACGATGCACGTCTGCTCGCAGGAAATCCTGCACGGGCAGCCGGAAACTCTGGAGGCAGCCGAGTGACCGCTCTCTTCCAGTCCTGGGGGGCTAGCTATGGCTGGGCGTGGTTCTGGTCGATGCTGATCGGGATCCTTGTCATTGCGCTTCCTCTGATGCTTGCGGTGGCGATGATCATCTACGCCGAGCGCAAGATCTGGGCGGCGATCGCGCTTCGGCGCGGCCCCAACGTCGTCGGTCCGTGGGGTCTCCTGCAGAGCTTCGCCGACGGGCTGAAGGTGTTTCTGAAGGAAACGATCGTTCCCTCGGCCGCGAACAAGGGGCTGTTCCTGCTCGCGCCGATCATCAGCTTCACCGTCGCGCTGATCGTCTGGGCGGTGATCCCGTTTCAGGCCGGAGTGGTGCTCGCCGACATCAACGTGGGGCTGCTTTACGTACTCGCGGCAAGTTCGCTGGGCGTCTACGGAATCATCATCGCCGGCTGGGCATCCAACTCGAAATATCCCTTCTTCTCGGCGCTCCGGGCGGCCGCTCAGATGGTCAGCTATGAAGTCTCGATCGGCTTCGTCCTGATCACCGTCGTACTCTACGCCGGCTCCTTCAATCTGACCGACATCGTGCTGATGCAGAAGGGCTTCGGCCTCGGCATCATCAACGCCTTCGGGTTCAACCTGCTTCTGTTTCCGATGTGGGTGGTATTTCTGATCAGCTCGATGGCCGAGACTTTCCGCACTCCGTTCGATTTGACCGAGGCGGAGAGCGAGCTCGTCGCCGGATTCCAGACCGAATATTCATCCATGAGCTTCGCGCTCTTCTGGCTCGGCGAGTACGGCAACGTCATCCTGATGTGCGCGCTCAACGCCATCCTGTTCTGGGGCGGGTGGCTCCCGCCGGTGGATTGGGCGCCGCTCTACTACGTGCCGGGAATCATCTGGCTGTTCGCCAAGATGCTGCTCTTCTTCTTCGTCTTCGGCTGGGTCAGGGCGACGGTGCCGCGCTACCGCTACGACCAGCTGATGCGGCTCGGCTGGAAAATCTTCCTGCCCTTGAGCGTCACCTTCGTCATGCTCGTATCGGGCTGGCTGATGCTCACCCGATATGGAGGCGCGGCATGATCGTGCGCTGGATCAAGGCCTTCACCCTTTGGGAGTTCCTCGGAGCCCATTGGCTGACGCTGAAATATTTCTTCAAGCCGAAGGCGACGATCAACTATCCCTACGAGAAGGCGCCGCAGAGCCCGCGCTTTCGCGGCGAGCATGCGCTTCGCCGCTATCCCAACGGCGAAGAGCGCTGCATCGCCTGCAAATTGTGCGAGGCGATCTGCCCGGCGCTCGCGATCACCATCGAGGCCGAGCCGCGCGAGGACGGCAGCCGCCGCACCACGCGATACGACATCGACATGGTGAAGTGCATCTATTGCGGGCTGTGCCAGGAGGCGTGTCCGGTGGATGCGATCGTCGAGGGGCCGAACCTCGAATTCGCGACAGAAACTCGCGAGGAACTGCTCTACGACAAGGCGAAATTGCTGGCCAATGGCGACAGGTGGGAACAGGCGATCGCCGCCAACCTTGCCGCCGATGCGCCGTACCGGTAGGCGCCCCGCAAGCCCGTGATCGCACTCCTCGCCTTTTACCTGTTCGCGACGCTGACCATCGCATCCGCGGTGGCGGTGATCTTCTCGCGCAATCCGGTTCACAGCGTGCTGTTCCTCATCCTCGCCTTCTTCAACTCGGCGGGGCTGATGCTCCTTCTCGGCGCCGAGTTCATCGCCTTGCTTCTGGTGATCGTCTATGTCGGCGCGGTCGCGGTGCTGTTCCTGTTCATCGTGATGATGCTCAACATCGACTTCGCGACGCTCCGCACCGGCTTTACCCGCAACCTGCCGTTCGGGATCATTGTCGCGCTGGTGCTTCTTGGCGAGATGATCGTCGCCGTGACTGCGTGGAAAGCGGGGCCGCGAATTGCCGAAGCGCCGCCGACGCCCGCAGTACCAAACATCGTTGCGCTCGGCGAGCTTCTCTACACCCGATATCTGTTTCCGTTCGAAATCGCCGGGCTGGTTCTGTTGGTGGCGATGATCGGGGCAATCGTGCTCACGCTGCGGAGCCGCGGCGACACGCGCACTCCAAAGGTATCGCGACAGCTTCGCCGCGATCCGGCCGAAGCGGTGGAGCTCAGGAATCCTGGAGTAGGCGAGGGGATGAAGCTGTGATCGGCCTCGGACATTACCTGACCGTTGCGGCCATCCTGTTCGTGCTCGGCGTGCTCGGCATATTCATCAACCGCCGCAACGTCATCCTGATGCTGATGGCGATCGAGTTGATCCTGCTCGCGGTGAACATCAATCTGGTCGCGTTCAGCGCCTTTTTGGGCGACCTGACCGGCCAGGTGATGGCGATGTTCGTTCTCACCGTTGCCGCCGCCGAGGCGGCGATCGGGCTTGCCATCCTGGTCATCTTCTTCCGCCGTCACGGTAGCATCGGGGTCGACATGGCCGACAGGATGCGCGGCTGATGAGCACGGCGCTTTCCCTTGAGTTGATCGTCTTTCTGCCGCTTATCGCCGCGATCGTGGCGGGCCTCGGCGGACGCTGGATCGGCAAGGTGCCGGCCAAGGTGGTGACGACCGGCGCGCTGTTCGTCGGAGCAGCGCTGAGCTGGCCGATCTTCCTGTCCTACATCGCCGGTCACGCAGAGCCGCAGGTCGTCCCGGTGCTCGAGTGGATTCGCTCCGGCGATCTCGCTGTCGACTGGTCACTCCGTGTCGACAGCCTCACCGCGGTGATGCTGGTGGTGGTCACGACCGTTTCCAGCCTCGTCCACCTGTACAGCTGGGGATATATGGAGGAGGACCCGAGCCAGCCGCGGTTCTTCGCTTATTTGTCGCTCTTCAGCTTCGCCATGCTGATGCTGGTGACCGCGGATAGCCTGGTGCAAATGTTCTTTGGCTGGGAAGGCGTGGGCCTCGCGTCCTACCTCCTCATCGGCTTCTGGTATTACAAGCCAAGCGCGAATGCGGCGGCTCTCAAGGCTTTCGTCGTCAACCGCGTCGGCGATTTCGGCTTCAGTCTCGGTATCTTCGGCACGTTCCTGGTGTTCGGGACGGTGTCGATCCCGGCGATCCTCGCCGCGGCGCCCCACATGGCGGGCTCAAGCATCGGTTTCGCGAGTATGCGTGTCGACACGATGACGCTGCTGTGCATCCTGCTGTTTATCGGCGCGATGGGTAAATCCGCGCAGATCGGGCTGCACACCTGGTTGCCTGACGCGATGGAGGGCCCGACTCCGGTCAGCGCCCTCATCCACGCGGCCACGATGGTCACCGCCGGCGTGTTCATGGTGTGCCGTTTGTCGCCGATGTTCGAAGCGGCGCCAATCGCACTCCATTTCGTCACTTACATCGGCGCGGCCACCTGCTTCATCGCGGCGACGATCGGCTGCGCTCAGAACGACATAAAACGCGTGATCGCCTATTCGACGATGTCGCAGCTCGGCTACATGTTCTTCGCCGCTGGCGTTGGCGCCTACGGGGCTGCGATGTTCCACCTGTTCACCCATGCCTTTTTCAAGGCTCTGCTGTTCCTTGGCGCCGGGTCGGTGATCCACGCGATGCACCACGAGCAGGACATGCGCTTCTACGGCGGTCTGAGGAAGCAGATCCCGTTCACTTTCTGGGTGATGGTCGCGGGCACGGTAGCGATCACCGGAGTCGGCTTCGGTCCGATCGGATTCGCCGGTTATTGGTCGAAAGACGCGATCATCGAGAGTGCGTGGGCAAGCGGTTCGGTGCCAGGCACCATCGCCTTCTGGCTAGGCGTCGCAGCGGCGCTCCTGACCGCCTTCTATTCGTGGCGGCTCATCTTCATGACCTTCTTCGGGGCGCCGCGCTGGGCCTCTTCCGAACATGTCCAGCACGCGGTTCATCATGTGCACGAACCGGACGGCTCCGAAGGAGCTGGGTACGCCGACCATGCCCCAGCTGTGGCGCCGCTGGAGGGGACCGCAGGCTATCACCCGCACGAAAGCCCGTGGACGATGCTGGTGCCGATCGGCCTGCTCTCCCTTGGAGCGCTCTTTGCGGGGCAAATCTTTCACGGCATCTTCGTCGGACCGGAGCGGGCGCCGGAATTCTGGCGAGCAAGCATCGCCTTCAGCACGCATCTGGCGGAGGCTGCGGAATCCATTCCGCTCCTCATCAAGCTGCTGCCGCTGGTGGCCTGGGTCGTCGGGCTCTGGGTCGCCTGGAACAACTACATCCGCGACCCCGGGGCCGCGTCGAAATTCGTCGAGACCTTCCCGCGCGTGTACCGCTTCGTGTTCAACAAATGGTATTTCGACGAGCTCTACGACCGCATCTTCGTCCGGCCCGCAATCTGGCTCGGAAAGCTGTTCTGGCACGGCGGTGACGAGGGGACGATCGACCGCTTCGGCCCGCACGGCGCAGCTTATGCGGTGGGAGTCGGCAACCGGTTCACCACGCGCCTGCAGTCGGGATATCTCTACAGCTACGCGTTCGTGATGCTGATCGGGCTGATTGGCGCCGCCACCTGGGCGATCTGGTGGGCCAAATGACCGGCTTGCCAGTGCTGACAATCTTGATCGCGCTGCCGCTCATCGCTGGCGTTGCCTGCCTGTTCGTGAACGCGCAGTCGGCGCGCTGGATTGCGCTTCTCACCACGCTCGTCGAGTTCGCGATCGGCATCTGGATGTGGTTCGCCTTCGTTCCCGGCGGGCCCCAGTGGCAATTCCAGGAATTCGTGCCGCTTGGCGGCGGAATAAACTGGGCGCTCGGGATCGACGGAATTGCGCTACTCCTGACCGAGCTGACCCTGTTCCTGATGCCGATCTGCATCGGCGCCAGCTGGCGCTCCATCGAGCGGCGGGTGCCGGAATATATGGCGGCCTTCCTGCTGATGGAGGCGCTGATGATCGGCGTCTTTGCAGCGCAGGACCTGTTCCTGTTCTACGTCTTCTTCGAAGGCGGGCTCATCCCGATGTACCTGATTATCGGCATCTGGGGCGGGCCGGACCGGATCAAGGCCAGTTACAAGTTCTTCCTCTACACGCTGCTCGGCTCGGTGCTGATGCTGATCGCAATGATCTACATGGTCACGACCTCGGGCACGACGTCGATCCCGCAGCTGATGGCCTATGATTTCGCGCCGGGCGTGCAGCAATGGTTGTGGCTGGCCTTCTTCGCCAGCTTCGCGGTCAAGCTTCCGATGTGGCCGGTCCACACCTGGTTGCCCGATGCGCACGTGCAGGCGCCCACCGCCGGTTCGGTCATCCTCGCGGGCGTGCTCCTGAAAATGGGCGGATACGGTTTCGTTCGCTTTTCGCTGCCGATGTTCCCGGATGCCTCGGCCCAGTTCATCCCGCTGATGTTCATCCTGTCCGCGATCGCAGTCGTCTACACGTCCCTCGTCGCGCTCGTTCAAAAGGACATGAAGAAGCTGATCGCTTATTCGTCCGTCGCGCACATGGCTTTCGTCACCTTTGGGCTGTTCGCGCTGAACCGGCAGGGGATCGAAGGCGCTCTCATCGTGATGCTCAGCCACGGCCTCGTTTCGGGCGCGCTCTTCCTTGTCGTCGGCGTAATTTACGACCGGATGCATACCCGCGAGATCGCCCTCTACGGCGGCCTTGCCAACAACATGCCGGGATACGCCCTTCTGTTCATGCTGTTCACGATGGCCAGCGTCGGGCTTCCCGGGCACCAGCGGCTTCGTCGGCGAGTTCCTGAGCCTGGTCGGAACCTATCGAATGTCGACTTGGGCGGCGATCGCCGGGACCAGCGGGATCATCCTCGGCGCCTGCTACATGCTCTACCTTTACTGGCGGATCTGCTTCGGCGAAGCGCGGACGAAGGAAGCCGCGGCAATGCCAGACCTTACCGCCCGCGAGTGGTGGCTGCTGGCGCCGATTGCGGCGGGCGTCCTCTGGATGGGCGTCTACCCGGAGAGCTTCCTCGCGCCGATGCGCCAGGACGTCGGCTACATCCTTGCCCGAGTCCAGCATGTCGCTCCCGCCGGAGATTCGAACGTGATTGCCGGCTCCGCGCCTGCAAGTGTCGTGATGGGGGGCGCGCAAATGAGCTTCATTCAGGCCGAGCTTCCCGAACTGATCCTGACCGTCGGGGCGATCGTGTTGATGATGGCAGCGGCCTTTGCGGGCCGCCGAGCCTCAGGCGCGATCAGCTGGATTGCCGTCGTACTTCTCGTCGCCGCGACTGTCTTGCTTGCCGGTCCGCCGTCGATGACCGGCCCAATCCTGGGCAATCTCGTCAGCGACGATTATTTCGCGGCGTTCGGCAAGGCGATCATCTTTCCGTCGGCAGCCATCGCAATTCTGATGGCGCATGGTTGGTTCGAGCGCGGCACCGAACATGCCAATGAATATCCGGTGCTGATCCTGTTCGCCGCGGTTGGAATGGCGGTGATGGTCTCGGCGACGAACCTGATGTCGCTGTATGTTGGCCTGGAGCTGCAGAGCCTCGCCGCTTACGTGCTCGCTTCATACCGGCGGATGGACGACCGCTCAGCCGAAGCGGGCCTCAAATATTTCGTCCTCGGCGCTCTTGCCAGTGGCATCCTGCTTTACGGCATTTCGCTGCTCTACGGCTTCACCGGAACGATGAGCTATGCCGGGCTCGCCGCTGCTTTCGGGCGCGAAGGCGTGGCCTCGCTTGGGCTGCTGTTCGGCCTCGTGTTTCTGCTGTCCGGAATCGCCTTCAAGGTCAGCGCCGTGCCGTTCCACATGTGGACCCCGGACGTCTATGAGGGCGCGCCGACCCCCGTCACTGCTTTCTTCGCCAGCGCACCGAAGGTCGGCAGCGGTGCTCATGGGTGTACGGGTGTGCATCGAGGGAATGGGCCCGGCGATCGATGCGTGGCGGCAGATCGTCATTCTTCGCTGCGCTCGCGTCGATCTTCCTCGGCGCGGTCGCGGCCTGGGGTCAGACGAACATCAAGCGGCTGCTCGCCTATTCGTCGATCAACAATGTCGGCTTCGCGCTGATCGGACTTGCAGCAGGCGGTGCGGCCGGGGCGTCGTCCGTCCTCTTCTACATGGCGGTCTACGTGGTGATGACGCTGGGCGCTTTCCTTTGCGTGCTGTGGATGCGCGATTCGAACGGCGAGCCGGTCGAGGATATCGCCAGCCTTTCTGGCCTGTCGCAAACTCGCCCGGCCTACGCCGCAGCCTTTGCCGTGTTCATGTTCAGCCTGGCTGGGATTCCGCCGATGTTCGGCTTCTGGCCAAAGCTGGTGGTCTTCAGAGCAGCCATCGATGCGGGCCTGGTCCCGCTTGCCGTCGCCGGCATCCTCGGGACCGTCGTTGGCGCTTATTACTATCTGAAGGTCGTCAAGATCATGTACTTCGATGAGCCGGCGCCGGCCTACGCGCGCGTTCGCGAACCCGTCGAGGGCGTGCTGATGTTCACCGCCGCACTGATCGTGTCGCCGGTCGGGTACTTGCTCATCGGTCCACTCAGTGCACTGACACAGCGCGCAGCGGGGACCCTGTTCTGAGCAGAATCCGGATCGTCGAGCAGACCGGTTCGACCAATTCCGACCTTCTGGCCGACAGCTCGGCAGTCGAGGGCGATTGGCTTGTTACGTTCGACCAGACCGCGGGTAAGGGCCGCCAGGGCCGGCAGTGGATTACCGAGCGCGGCAACTTTTTCGGAAGCACGCTCGTGACCCTCGACGCTGGAGACCCGCCGGCGCAATCCCTCTCGCTGGCGTCCGGGCTGGCGCTTATCGAGGCGGTCGGCACTGCCGTGCCGGCGGCCCCTTTGGTCCTGAAATGGCCAAACGACCTTTTGAAGAACGGGGCCAAAGTCGCCGGAATCCTCCTCGAGCGGCAGGGGGAGCGGGTGGTGATCGGCTTTGGAGTCAACCTTGCCGCTGCACCTGACATTCCGGATCGCGCGTCGGCACACCTGGGCCGAGCGGTCACTCCGGAAGCCTTTGCCCCTCTCCTAGCTGCGTCGATGGGCCGGATCCTGCGATTGTGGCGGACGACCGATCCGCTTGATTTCGCAAAGGCGTGGCTGGCACGGGCGACCCCAATCGGAACCGAGCTCAAGGTCCACGGCAGTGATTCCGGAGAGCTCAGCGGGCGATTTTCCGGAATCGAGCCCGACGGGACTCTGCGGCTGCGTTTGCCGGACGGGACGGTCCGTGCCATTCACGCCGCCGACGTAGACTTGGGCTAGCCAATGCTTCTCGCCATCGACGCCGGAAACACGAATGTAGTCTTTGCGCTCGTGAAGTCGGATGACATTCGCGGACGCTGGAGAATCGCCACCGACCCGCGGCGAACGGCCGACGAATATGTCGTCTGGCTTAGACAGCTTCTCGAGCTCGAGGGGTACACGACCGACGATATCGACGCGGTGATTATCGGTACCGTGGTGCCGCGCGCCACGCACAATCTCGAGGTCCTCGCCAGCAAGTATTTCGGGGTGAAGCCGCTCATCGCCGGGCAGGGCGAAGCGGCATGGCCGATGCAGCTCGACGTCGACGAACCGCAGAACGTCGGCGCCGACCGAGCGCTCAACGCGATAGCGGCACACGCAAAATACCAGGGCGACCTGGTCATCGTCGATTTCGGAACCGCGACGACCTTTGACCTCGTCCATTCCAGCGGCGCGTATAAAGGCGGGATCATCGCGCCGGGCATCAATCTGTCGATCGACGCGCTGGTGAATGCGGCCGCGAAGCTGCCCCGGATCGCCATCGAGGCTCCCGACGATGACAGCGTCATCGGCCGAACCACCGAAAGCCAGATGCTGATCGGAATCTACTGGGGCTATGTGGCGATGATGGAGGGTCTGATCGACCGGCTGAAGAAGGAGTGCGGCCGAAAGATCACCGTCGTCGGCACCGGCGGCCTCGCCGCGCTGTTCGACAAGAAAACGCAGGTTTTCGATGCGGTTGAACCCGATTTGACGATCCAGGGGTTGAGCTTGCTGTACGAAAAACTCATTGCCGCGAGATGATTCCCGGAGAAGAACTGCTGTTCTGCGCGCTCGGCGGCTCCGGCGAGATTGGCATGAATGTCAATCTCTACGGCTGCCGGGGCCAGTGGCTCATGGTCGATCTCGGACTTACCTTTGCCGACACTTATTACCCCGGAATCGACCTGATCCTTCCCGAGCTCGAGTTCATCGAAGAGCAGCAGGAGCGGCTTGCCGGCATCATCCTGACCCACGGCCATGAAGACCATATTGGCGCGCTGCCGTACCTGGCCGAAGATCTGAGGGTGCCGCTCTATGCCACGCCCTTCACCGCCGGCCTGATCGCCTCGAAGCTGGAAGAGGAGGGGCTAACCGGTCACGTGCCGCTTAACATCGTAGACCGCGAGGGCGAGGTGGAGCTCGGCCCGTTCAAGGTTCGGTACGTGGCGCTCGCCCATTCGATTCCCGAGGGCAATGGCGTGTGCATCGAAACGCCCTTTGGGCGTGTCTTTCACACCGGCGACTGGAAGATCGACGAAACACCGGTCCTCGGCGAGCCATCGAGCGACGAGACCCTGCAGCGCATCGGTGACGAAGGCGTGCTGGCGCTGGTGTGCGATTCGACCAACGTCTTCCAGGAGCAGCCGTCCGGATCGGAAGCAGGAGTGCATGAAGGCCTGCGCAAGGAGGTCGCGAAAGCAACCGGGCGCGTGCTGGTCACCACATTCGCTTCCAATGCTGCCCGGCTAAAGACGATCGGCGAGGTTGCGCTCGATACTGGCCGCAAGGTCTGTATCGCCGGGAGGTCGCTCGAGCGGATCCTCAACGTCGCACAGGCGACTGGCTACCTCCTCGATTTTCCGCAGACCATTTCGTTCGACGAGGCGATGCGGCTGCCGAAAAACCGGGTGCTGATCATCGCCACCGGCGGCCAGGGCGAGTCGAGAGCGGCTCTCGGGCGGATCGCCACCGGCAATCACGACCTCAAGCTCAGCGAAGGCGACACGGTGATCTTCTCGTCCAAGATCATCCCCGGCAACGAGATCGCCATCGGCCGGATCATGAACGCGCTGTCGGACCTGGGGGTGAAAGTCGTCACCGAAAAGCAGGCGCATGTGCACGTTTCCGGGCACCCGGGACGGCCGGAGCTCGCGGCAATGTACGACTGGATTCGTCCGGAAATCATCGTCCCGGTCCACGGCGAGGCTCGCCACATGGCCGAGCAGGCGCGATTTGCTCTCGCTCATGGCGTTCCGAAGGCAGTGGTGCAGAAGAACGGCGACGTCGTTCGTCTCGCTCCCGGCGAGCCGAAGAAAGTGGACGAGATCCGTGTCGGGCGCCTCGTTCTCGACGGCGATGTCATCCTTCCCGCGGACGGAGCGACCGTGACCGAGCGGCGCCGGATCAGCGTCGGCGGGCTGATAACAGTCGCTCTTCCGGTTGGAGACAGTGGCGAGCTTGCCGGAAGCCCGCACATTCGTCCGTTCGGCGTGCCGGTCGAGGAAGATCGGGACGACTTCATTGCCGACGCGATCGATTCGGCCAGGCGCGCTTTCGATCCGAAGGCCGGCGAGGAGCAGATGCGCGAGGCGGTCCGCCTTGCGGTCAGGCGCTGCGCCACCGCCTGGACCGGAAAGAAGCCGATCGTCGAAGTGATGGTTCTTCGGGTTGCCACCGCATGAGGTGGACCTCGGTCGTCGCCATCTACTTTCTGATGTTCGTCGCCAGCGCGTTCATGACTTTTCCGTTCGCCTTCGGAAAGACGGAGGAGGAGGCCGGAGGCGAGTTGATCCGCGGCCACGCGGAAAGCGCGCCCCAAAGCTTCAGCCTGGGCCGGCATCTGCTTTTTGCGGCCGTCGTCGCAGCGGTCGCGACTGCACTGTTCGACCTCAACTATATCTACGGCTGGATCACCACCGACGATCTCGACTTTTACCGGATGATCTTCGGCGACTAGCGCTTACCGCCTGCGGTCGAGCGCGTCGCTGAGCGCGGCGTAAAGCTTGCCCATGTCCGACGACATCAAGGTCACCGCGATCATTCCGCCATCGCGCTCGGCAATGACCCGCCGGAGCATCGCTTCGAAATCGTGGATGTAGCGGTTGACCGAGTGCTGGAACTCGCCGTCGGACTCGTAGTGGGCGCGGATGGCCTTGGCTGCGCTCGATCCGATCAGCCGGGCGGCGCGCCTGGTGAAAACGCCGCGGTCGCCCTTGAGGTATGAATCCCACGCCTTTTCGTCGACTTCGTCCGACAGGATCTTGCCGACGTCGATCGAGGCCGAGTGCATCGAATCCATCAGCAGGGCGACTCGGCGCGCGAAAGCCTCGCTGTCGCCTTCTCTGCGCAGTTCGCTCTGCTCTTCCATATGCTGCTCGAGCGCGGTCGCGCTCTGCCCGAGAACGAGCATTT
Organism: uncultured Alphaproteobacteria bacterium; assembly: GCA_963839145.1. Classification (GTDB taxonomy): domain Bacteria; phylum Pseudomonadota; class Alphaproteobacteria; order Sphingomonadales; family Sphingomonadaceae; genus Sphingomicrobium. The sequence goes on along the minus strand of CAWITR010000003.1, from coordinate 233,287 downwards.
GCTGCGTAAGCCGGTCGGTTGCGGTGCGGGCGGAATTAACCGCCTGGGCGGCGACGGTCTCGACGTCGCGGAGCCGCTGCTCAATGGTTTCGCTGATTGCGCGTTCGAGAGCGTCGCGGGTGGCCTCCGACAAGCCCTCGGCGCTTTGCGGTATGACAGTGGCAATTGCTTCGCGAGCGCGCTCGGCCGCCTGAGCCGCCGCTTCTTTCACCTGCACCATCGCCTGGACGAGCCCTGGCCCTGTCTCGCCGGTCAGTTGCGCCGCTTCGGCCTGCGCAGCCGAGATTGCGGCTGCCAGGGTGTTGAGCCGAGTCTCCGCTTCGCCGACACCTTCGTCGACCGTCCCGAGTAGCGACGCCAGCCGGTCCTGCTGCTCCGCGATAACCGAGCCGCTCTCGCCGAGCCGTTCGCCGGCCTCGCGCGCTGCGTCGCGAATCCATTCGATTTCGGGCCGCACCGAGCGAGTCGAATTGACGAGATGCTCGGCTTGGCTTCCCGCCTGCTCCAGGGCATCCGAGAGCTGGGCGCGAACGGTTGCAGACAGTCTCTCGAGCACCTCCTGAAGCGAGTGCGTGCGCTCGGCGAGATGCTCCACCGACTGATGCTGCGCTTCGGAGAGTTCGCCAAAGCCTTCCAGCTCGGAGCGCGACTGCCCGACGGCGGCAATGAATTGCGCGGCCCGATCGTCGCCCGAATCGGCGAGCGCCGCAAAGCGCTGCTCGAGCTCGCCAAGACCCCGCTCGAGCTCCGCGATCATGTGCTGCGATGCCCGTTCCTGCTCGGCAACTCGTCCCGAAAGTGAATCGAGCGCTTCGTTTGCGGCACCGACATTGGCGCCGAGAGCATCGGCCGCGTCCACTCCGGCACGGCCGATCCCGGCCGACGCCTGCTCGACCAGCGCGGTGACCGCAGCAGATTGGACGTCGATTCCGCTTCGAATCTCGTCGAGAGTAGCCGACGTTTGTTCCAGTAGCAGGTCGATAGCCGATGCCATTGAGGTTTCCGCTTCGCCGACCTTTGCCGCGGCACCGGTCCCAGCGATTTCGATCGTGGCGAGATTCTCGACGAGGCGCTGGGCGGCGGCGGAGACGGCTTCGTCTGCTTCGCGGCTGCGCTCGGCGAGTGCCGCAAGCTGGCGATCGAATTCGGCAGTACGATCCGCTGTTTCGGTTGCGGTGCTTTGAAGCTGCTCGGAAATCGAGCGGGCGTGCTCTTCCGCTCGCGGAAGGTCGTCTAGAAGGACGGCGATGTCGGTCCGCGCTGCCTCGGCCGCGCGATCGAGCGCCTCGCCGTGCTTCATCAGCTTTTCGGTGCTGGAGTCGAACTCGCGGGTGATTCCGCCGAGCTTGCCCGTGGTCTCGTCGCCCAATTGCATCAGGTGCTTGCTGATCATCGTCAGCTCCGACCGGCTGTCGTCGATCCGCTGTGAAAGCACCTGGAGGAGCGCCTCGAGCGAGCGAGCTTCGGTTCGCATCGTCACCACCGAACGGGTGAATCGCTCCGCTTCCTTTCGGCGGGTTCGGCCGAACATCAGCCAACCCAGGCCAAGCAGCGCCAGCGGGCCGGCAGCCACCGCAATCCATTGAGCGATGGCCGGCGACGTCAGCGGCCCGTTACCGAGCGCGCGTCCTGCCGACCAGGCACTGTAGGCGATCCAGGCGACCGCAAGCACAATTAGCGCCGTCGCCAGGATTGTCCGGCCTCCAGCCGTGGCAGGCGAATCCTCGGCCCGGCCTTCTTGCCAGTGAAGCGGGTCGAATGCAGGTGGCTGGGCGCCTTCTGCGATGTCGGCTGGCTGGAGCTCCGTCTCCGGAAGGTCGGGAGGGGCTGCGTGCGGGCTGGTTGCGCTCATAACCGTCAGTTTACCACCTTTGTTCGGTCAAGAAAGCGGTTAGAACATCGGCCGACAGCGGATGCGGGGAAGTGGAATGGCGGTGGGCGCCCTGATTGCGGCTTATTCGGAAGACGACAGCGGTTCGCTTCGCGCACTGCTGCCTATCTCCGGCCGCACGCTGCTGGAATTTCAGGCGCGCTGCGCCGCAGCGGCAGGCGCCGCACCGGTCGTTGTGGTGGTGGATACGATTCCATCTGCGCTCAATGAGGCGCTCGACCGGCTTCAGAGCGAAGGCGTTCCGGTCGTCACCGTCGCCGATGCTGCCGAGGCGGCGAGCCGGTTCGAAGCCGGCGAACTGGTTCTCTTCATCGCCGACGGTGTCGCTCCTCCGCCCGAACTCGTTGCGGCGATCGCAGAAGAGCAGGAGCCGGTGGTCGTCACGGTGCCGGATGATGAGGCGCACGAACGGTTCGAGCGAATCGATGCCGTTAGCCGTTGGTCGGGAATAGCGCTGGTCGATGCGCGGGAGATCGGATCGACCGCGGCAATGCTTGGCGATTGGGACCTGCAATCGACACTGCTCAGGCGGAGCCTGCAATCGGGTGCCCGGACCGTCCCAATCACAGTAGGCGCGGGCGAGCCTCTGTTGGCCACGAGCGGGAACGACCTCGCCGACCTGGAACGGCATCTGATTGTCGCTTCTCGCGGCTCCAGGCGCGACTGGGCGAGCCGCTACGTGCTGCCGCTGGTGGAGGAGTTCGCGACCGAGAGGCTTGTCGAAACACGTGTTCGGCCGCAGCTCCTCGTGCAGCTGGCGCTGATGATGGCGATTGCCGCAACCGGCGCATTCGCTGGCGGGTGGCGATGGGCCGGTCTGCTTCTCCTGATTTTGACAACTCCGCTGCCTCTGATCGCGCGCCGTCTCGCGGTGCTTCGGCTGAACCCGATGCCGCAAAACTCGCTTCTTCAGCGGTTGCTTTGGCCCGCTTCCGGAGCGGCGCTGGTGGCGCTCGGCTGGTGGCAATCAGCGATCGGCAGCGGGTGGGGCGCGCTATTTGCCGCAGTTACCGCGGCCGCGTTCGCCGAGGCAGCGCGGGTCGAACGTGGAAAGCAGCAAATTCCCGGGGAAATCTGGTTGTTCTCGAGACGAAACGCCATCCTCACGGCGATTCCTTTTGCGGCGTTCGGCGCCTGGACAGGCTGCATCGTCGCGCTTGCGCTCTACGCCGGGGCGAGCTTTTTCGTCGTACAGCACGTGAACCACCGGCTCGGCGCGGAGTTGACCGAGCGTTAACCGCCATCGGATAAACGGGGGCCTATGGCGCCGTTCGAATGGCCGATTGCCGCCGCCGAAGAGGCGAGCGACCATCCTGCCGCACGTAATGCAGGAAGCGGCCGCTTGCCCGTCGTTCGCGCCGATTTTTTCCTCGACCCGACGGCTCGCCTGACGGAGCAGGAACGCGCGCTGATGACGGCGATGCTTCACGATCTCGTGGACAGCCTCGCTGACGAGCTTGCCGTTCTCTTGGGGTCCGCCGAAGCCGCGAACGATCGTGAGGATGTCCTTTTCGACACCTTGTGGCAGGCACGGCTGCTCGACATTCCGGATCTGGTTCTGCTGCTGCTCAGGCGAGCGGAAGAAGAGACCCTCTCAGCTGGCGTCCGCGCCGGACGGGCGCCGAATAAAGCGCGGTTCCTGCAGTCGTTCGTCGGCGACGAGGATTCCGACATCTCTGCTGCGGCGATGGCATTGATCCTTGCAAAGGGTCGCCGCCGCGACCGCTTCGATGGTCCTCGAATCGTCTTCGACGATCTCTCTGCCGAAGCCGCCGTGTCACTCGCCAATGCGATTGCCGCGGCTGTTCGCAAACAGCTTGTGAAGCGGCTCGGGAACGACGACTCCGACGAAAGGCTCACAGCTGCGGCGAACGCGCTCATTTCCAGCCATGACGAAGGCAACCGCCTCGAGGCGCGCCTGTTCGAGTTCGTTCATGCGCTCGACCGGTCGGGGCGGCTCGACGAAGCCTTCATCCGCTCTGCGCTTGAAGCGGGAGAGGTGACCGTCGTCGCCGAAGCGCTCGGCCGGCGCGCGGGACTCGGGTTCGACTGCGCTTGGGACCATCTGCTGGGCGATGGGGGCCGGCTCGCGCTCCTCTTGCGCCTTTCCGGGGTGTCGCGCCACCTGGCGGGCGAGATAATCGCCGTGTCTGCGGAGACCGCGGGGGCGGATGCGGAAGGAGAAATGGCCGCCTTCGACGAGCTATCGGAGGAACGGGTAGAGAGCGCCCGCAAGTGGCTGCGGCTCGATCCCGCCTACCGCTCCGCAATACATTCACTGGCTTCAGCCGATGGCCACCGCGCCATCTGACCCCCGCACGGTCCTCGGGCGAGTCGACAGCAACGGCCGCCTGATTTCTGCGGACCCCGACCTCGAGCGGCTTCAGGTCGAAGCTGGCTCGCGGATCGGAGCGACACTGGCGCTTCCCCAGCTCGCTGCGGTTGCACGGGTTGCTGCGCGATTGCAGATCCCCGTCTCGCGCCGGGTGCTCGCCGCCGGGAGCGAGCAGGACGTGGATATGTGGGTTCGCGCCGTCCCGGAGGACGGAGAAGTGGCTCTTGCGATCGAGCAGTGGAGCGCTCGTCCCGCCACAGGCCCACGCCTCAGCACAATTGCTTCGGTCGAGCACGAGAAGCTGCAGCAGGAACCGCTTACCTGGACCGTGGACGAGCGCTTGCACCTGGTGACAATCGCACCGCGGCTGGCCGAGCTGGCGTCTCTCGAACCTGGGCAATGCAATGGACTCCCGCTGACGAAGCTCTTCCGTCTCGAGGAAGGCGAAGATGGCACTATGCCGCTGCTCGAGGCGCTTGCTTCGAAAACCGGCTTTTCGGGCCAGCAGGTGAGTCTTCGCGCAAGCGAGGGAAAACTGCTTCTCGATGCCGAGGTCGTTGCCGGCCCGGCCGGAGAATTTGCCGGGTTCGAGGGCTCGGCGAAGGCCCTCGGCGGCAATGCCGGGGAAAGCCGTCCAGTTCTCGACGGGGCGATTCAGACGGCTTTGCGGTCGCCACTCGACAGCATCGTCAAATCTGCCGAGCAGATGATCGATCGTTCCGAGGCGCCGGTGCGCCAGGAATATGCAGATTATGCTTCAGATATCGCCACGGCCGCGCGGCATCTTCTCTCGGTCATCCGTTCGCTGGCCGACCAGGCGCACGGATCGGGAGCGAACCAGGTTGACCTGGCCGCGCTCACGTCCGAGGCGGTGGGCCTTGTTGAATTGGCTGCAAGGGAGCGGTCGATCCTCATTGGGGTCGAACCTGTCGACATGCTTCTTGCGCGCGGCGAATCCAGGAGCGTCATCCAGATACTGGTAAATCTTATCGGCAATGCGGTGCGGCATTCGCCCATCGGAACGGCGGTGACGATTTCGCTGGAAAATTCAGGCGGGTCCGCCCGAGTCCACGTGGCTGACGAAGGTCCCGGAATCCCGCCCGATCAGCAGGAGCGGATATTTGAGCCGTTCCAGACCGGAGCCTCAGACGGGGACGGAATTGGCCTTGGCCTGGCAATCGCGCGGCGGCTTGCGCGTGCGATGGGCGGCAACATCGAGCTTCGAAGCGCGCCCGGCGAAGGGTCGCGCTTCACGCTGGTCCTTCCTGCCGTCGGTTAGCCTCGCTCATCCACGGGAACGTAGTCGCGCTGCGTGTGCCCGACGTAGAGCTGGCGCGGTCGGCCGATTTTCTGCTCCGGGTCGGAAATCATTTCGTTCCATTGAGCGACCCAGCCCACCGTGCGCGCGAGCGCAAACAGCGCGGTGAACATGTCGGTCGGAAAGCCAATCGCGTTTAGAATGACCCCCGAATAGAAATCGACGTTCGGGTAGAGCTTCTTTTCGATGAAATAGTCGTCGTTGAGAGCGATCCGCTCGAGCTCCTTGGCGACGTCGAGGACCGGGTCGCTGATGTTGAGCTCCTTCAGCACCTCGTCTGCGGTCGCCTTCATCACCTTCGCCCGGGGGTCGAAATTCTTGTAGACGCGGTGGCCGAAGCCCATCAGCCGGAACGGGTCATTCTTGTCCTTGGCGCGGGCGATATACTCCGGAATCCGCTCAGGCTGGCCGATCTCCCGGAGCATGTTCAGCGCGGCCTCGTTGGCGCCGCCATGTGCCGGCCCCCACAGGCAGGCGATTCCCGCGGCGATGCAGGCGAATGGATTGGCTCCCGACGATCCGGCGAGGCGGACCGTCGAGGTCGATGCATTCTGCTCGTGATCCGCGTGGAGGATGAAGATTCGGCGCATCGCGCGTTCGATGATCGGATTCACCTGGTAGGGTTCGGCCGGAACGCCAAAGGTCATCCGGAGGAAATTGCCGGTGAAGCTCAGCGAGTTATCAGGATAGAGGAACGGCTGGCCGATCGAATATTTGTAGGCCATCGCGACCAGCGTCGGCATTTTCGCAATCAGGCGGTGAGAGGCGACGAGCCGCTGCTGCGGATCGGTGATGTCGGTGCTGTCGTGATAGAAGGCCGAAAGCGCACCGACCGCTCCGCACATGATCGCCATCGGATGGGCATCGCGACGAAAGCCGCGGTAGAAAGTCGCCAGCTGCTCGTGGACCATGGTGTGGCGAGAAATCGTGTAGGTGAAGGTGTCCAGCTCCTCCTTGCTGGGCAGCTCGCCGTGAAGCAGCAGGTAGGCGACTTCCATGAAGGTCGATTGTTCGGCCAGCTGGTCGATCGGGTAGCCGCGGTGAAGAAGAATTCCCTTTTCGCCGTCAATGTAGGTGATCGCGCTCTGGCAGCTGGCGGTCGAAGTGAAGCCCGGATCGTATGTGAACATCCCGGTCCCGGCGTAGAGCTTCCGAATGTCGACGACGTCGGGCCCGCACGTACCCTCCAGCAGCGGGTAGTCGTGATCGCCGTTTGGCGTCTTGAGGGTAACGGCATCGGTCATTCGTCAGGCTCCACAATCTGGTCTTCTATTCTGTTCAAGCTTTCGCCCTGCCCCAGCAGCGCGAGGACGTCAAAAATGCCGGGACTGGTGGTTCTCCCGGTCAGCGCCGCACGCAACGGCTGAGCGAGTTTTCCAAGCTTCACGCCCTCGAGTTCGGCCACTTCTCGGACGGCCTGCTCGAGCTTGTCATGCTCCCAACCGTCGAGCTTCGCCAGCGCTCCATGCGCCGACTTGAGCAGCTTTCGGCTGTCAGGAGTAAGCTGCGCCTCCGCCGCCGGCTCCAATGTGAGCGGGCGCTTTTCGAACAGGAAGCGCGCTCCCTCCGCCAGCTCGTTGAGAGTGTGCGCCCGCGCCTTCAGCTCAGGCATGGCCGTGACAAGCAGTTGGTGCTGGTCCGCGGTCAGCGCAGTCCCGACGCGTGGAGCGACGAGCTGCGCCAGGCGCTCGTCGTCGGCCTCGCGAATATAATGACCGTTGAGGTTCTCCAGCTTCTTGAAATCGAAGCGGGACGGAGATTTTCCGACATGGGCGAGGTCGAACCACTCGATCGCCTGATCGCGGCTGATGATCTCGTCGTCCCCGTGTCCCCAGCCAAGCCGTAGCAAGTAGTTGGAGACGGCCTCCGGAAGCATCCCCAGCTCATCGCGATAGGCGTCGACTCCAAGCGCTCCGTGGCGCTTGCTGAGCTTGGCTCCGTCGGGTCCGTGAATCAGCGGCACGTGGGCATAGACCGGCTCCGGCCAGCCCATCGCTCGTACGATAGCCAGCTGCCGGAAGGCGTTGTTGAGATGGTCGTCGCCGCGGATCACGTGAGTGATTCCCATGTCGTGATCGTCGACTACGACTGCAAGCATGTAGGTGGGCGTGCCGTCAGAGCGGAGAAGGACGAAATCGTCGATTTCGGCGTTCTGCACCGCCACTCGCCCCTGGACCCTGTCGTCGATGACGGTCTCGCCTTCCTTCGGCGCCTTCAGCCGGATGACGAACGGCTTGCCTTCCGGGGCCTCGGTGCGGTCGCGCCAGGGGCTATGGATCCGAAACGGCCGGCGCTCCCGCTGAGCCGCCTCCCGCTGCTCCGCCAGCTCCTCCTGGGTCATGTAGCAGCGATAGGCGTGCCCCCGCTCGAGTAGCCTGTGAGCGACTTCCGCGTGTCGCGCCCAGAATTGCGACTGGTAATATTCGTGGCCGTCCCAATCGAGACCGAGCCAGCGCATTCCATCGAGAATCGCGTCGATCGCTTCCTTCGTGGAGCGTACCTTGTCGGTGTCTTCGATCCGAAGCAGGAACTTGCCGCCGTGGTGGCGGGCGAAAAGCCAGTTGAACAGCGCCGTCCGCGCTCCACCGATGTGCAGAAAGCCCGTCGGTGACGGTGCAAACCGGGTGACGATCTCCGAACCGCATTCGCTAGTCACATGATCTCCGCTTGCGCTCGGGCGCACTTTCCTCTTGTTTCCGTTTTCAATGCAATGGACGAGCGCCCCTAGCATGGAGGGTGCGCCTCTTCCACAGCGGGCTCGGGGCTATTGGAAGGCGCAGTTTTCTGCGGCTCGGGAAAGGGTTGAGGCCTTTCTCGAGGCCGAACGCGCGCAGCTCGCGACCTGGACGGTTGTCGGTTTCGGGACCGGTATCGCCGCCTGGTTTGCACTCAATGCCCGCAATGACTGGCTCGCACTGCTGACGATCGCATCGGGGCTGTCGATCGGTTGCTTTGCTGTGCGCGGCGGCCGGACGGAGCGGGCGATCGGCTGGTTTGCGCTGGCGCTGGCGATCGGCTGCTCGCTGGTGTGGCTGCGTTCGGCTCAAGTTGCGGCCGCGCGAATCCAACATCAGGGAGTGCGCGAGTTCACCGCGACAGTGGAGGCGGCGGAACCGCTGGTCGCCAGGGGCGACCTCCGGCTGACGCTGACGCCGGTCGATCCAGCGCTGCCGCCGCGGCTCCGCGTTTCCATGCCCGCCGATCAGGTTCCCGACGGACTTGCCCCTGGGGCGAAAGTGCATTTGCGCGCGTGGTTAATGCCGCCGCCGGGAATGGCCGTCCCCGGCTCCTACGATTTCGCACGGGACGCCTGGTTCAAGCGAATCGGCGGCGTTGGTCGAATTCTCGGCGATCCGCAGGTGCTCGAGCCAGCGCGCGCCACCGGTCTCGATTCGATCCGGCACCGGCTGGGGAAACACATTCGCGAGCAGCTTCCTGGCCCCGCCGGCGGAATTGCAACTGCTCTTGCGACCGGCGACCAGCACGCGGTCAGCGACGACGACGCGCAGGCGATGCGACGGAGCGGCCTCGCTCACCTCCTCAGCGTAAGTGGCTTGCACATCGCCGTTGTCATTGGCGCGACAATGCTTCTGACGCTCAAGCTCCTGGCCTTGTCCGAACGGCTGGCGCTGCGGTTCAACCTCGTCCTCGTGTCCGCCGGTGCCGGGGCGGCGGCCGGAATCGGCTACACTTTGCTCACGGGCGCGCACGTGCCGACGGTGAGGAGCTGCATCATCGCGCTTCTGGTCCTCGCCGGAATTGCGCTCGGGCGCGATGCGCTCAGCATGCGGCTGCTCAGCGTGGCTGCACTGGCGATCCTGTTGGTCAAACCCGAATTGATCGCCGGGGCCAGTTTCCAGCTGAGCTTTGCCGCGGTGACCGCGATTATCGCGCTTCATTCGACTGCATGGGCAAGGCGCACCTTCATGCGCCGCGATGAAGGTCTGTTCATGCGTTTCGCGCGCGGGCTACTGGCGATGCTTGCGACAGGATTCGTCGTGGAAGTCGCACTAATTCCGCTCGCACTCTACCATTTCCACCGCGCCGGCCTCTATGGAATCGGGGCCAACCTGATCGCAATTCCGCTGACGACATTCGCAATCATGCCGCTCGAAGCGGCGGCGCTTGCTCTGGACGTCCTCGGGCTCGGAGCGCCTGTCTGGTACTTCGCGGGTGCGGCAATCGACGCCCTTCTGTGGCTCGCTCACACCGTCGGGAACGCTAGCGGCGCGGTGGCAACTCTTGCGCAGATGCCGGGCTGGGCTTTCGCACTCATGATCGCTGGCGGGCTGTGGCTGTGCCTGTGGTCGACGAAGGCGCGGCTGCTCGGGGCAATCCCGCTGGCAATCGGCGCCGCCGGGGCCGCTGCGGCGGCCGAACCGCAGCTGCTGGTGACCGGTGACGGGATGCATCTGGCGATCGTCGGAAATGACGGAGCGCCGCACATTCTTCGCGACCGGACGGGCGACTTCATGCGCGAGGTGTTTGCTGAAACATCCGGCTTCGACGGAGAGCCTCAACTGCTCGAGGAGGCGCCGTTCGCATCCTGCTCGCATGATGCCTGCGCAGCCAACGTTGCGAACGACGGGCGGAACTGGACAGTGCTTGCGACGCGGTCGTCGGCTTGGCTCGAATGGGGCGACCTGGTTCGCTCCTGCGCGGCCGCGGACATCGTCGTTTCGGACCGATGGCTGCCGAAAGGCTGCAGGCCGAAATGGTTGAAGCTCGACCGTCAGTCGCTCGAGCGAACTGGCGGGGTCGCAATCTATCTCGGCCGCCGCCCCGAAGTCGTCACGGTGGCCGGAATCGAGGGGCAGCATCCGTGGGCGACCGCGAGCTCGAAATAGGCTATCGACGCCCATTCAACCGAGGAGGGCTGAGCATGCCGCAATTCGTGATTGAGCGTGAGATGCCGGGGGTCGGGAATTTGGGACCGGCTGACCTGAAAGGCGCGTCGCAGACCAGTTGCAGTGTCCTTCGCGATCTTGGGCCCGAAATCCAGTGGGTCCACAGTTATGTAACCGACGACAAGATCTATTGCGTCTACCGCGCGCCGAACGAGGACATTATCCGGGAGCATGCGGAACGAGGCGGCTTCCCGGCGAACAAGATTTCGCAGGTGCGTAGCGTCATCGACCCGACAACGGCCGAATAGCACGCCGCCGGGTGGCCAGCGGCCGCAAGCGTGTCCTGATCAGCGGTGCTGGAGTTGCCGGCCCGACGCTTGCGTGGTGGCTGAACCGCTTCGGCTTTGAGCCATCCATCGTCGAGATCGCCCCCGAATTCCGCTCCGGCGGCTACATGATCGACTTTTGGGGAAAAGGCTACGACCTTGCCGAGCGCATGGGTTTGATGCCACGCATCGATAGCGCCGGCTACCGTGTCCAGGATGTCCGCTTCGTCGGTTCCGACGGCAATCGCGCAGGCGGTTTCTCGGTCGCGCCTTTCTATCGCGCCACCGACGGGCGATTCATCAGCGTTCCGCGAGGCGAGCTCGCAAGGATCATCTGGGACTCGCTTCCGGAGAACGTCGATACGCGCTTCGGCGACGAGATCGCCGCGATCGAAGAGGAGGGCGATTACCTCCGTGTTGCCTTTGCCAAGGCGCCGCCGGAAAGATTCGATTTCGTCGTCGGCGCGGACGGACTTCACTCGCGCGTTCGCGAGCTGGTGTTCGGGCCGGAGGAACGGTTCGAGCGTTTCTTGGGCTACGGTTTCGCTGTTTGTACGGTCGCAGGATACGAGCCGCGAACGCCCGACACTTATCAAATGTACGGCGTCCCCGGCCGTGAGCTCGCGCGCTTCGCCATGCGAAATGACCGAAGCATGATCCTTTTCCTCTGGTCGGACGACACAATCGACCTTCCCGAGACCGACGCAGCCCGGCGGGCAATGCTTGCGGAGCGGTTCGCCGATATTGGCTGGGAGGCGCGTCCGATGCTGGAGGCGCTTGACCGCTCGACGGACCTTTACGTCGATCGCGTGAGCCAGATTCATCTGCCGAAGTGGAGCAAGGGGCGGATTGCCTTGACGGGCGACGCGGCGTGGGCGCCCTCCTTCCTTGCCGGCGAAGGCACCGGTTTGGGGATCATCGGCGCGTACGTCCTTGCCGGTGAGCTTGCGCGATCGGGGGGCGAACCTGGCGCGTTCGCCGCGTACGAAAAACGGCTGCGCGATTTCATCGATTCGAAGCAGAAAATGGCCGGTCGCTACGGGGGCGCTTTCGTACCCAAAACCCGTTTCGGAGTGGCGTTTCGCAACCTGGTTGCGTCAAGCTTCAACTTTAGTCCGATTGCCAAGCTGGTGATCGCGGCAGGGCTCAGGGACGACATCGATTTGCCCGATTACGCCGCGCAAGGCGCGTGATCAGTCGCCGGTGGACTGCCAGACTGCAACCTCGTTGCCGTTCGGGTCACGAAAGTGAAATCGACGACCTCCTGGAAAGTCGAAAGCCGGCCGGGTGATATCGCCGCCGGCAGCCTCTACTGCGGATTCGGCCGCGGCGAGATCGTCCACGCGGATGACGGGGAGCGGCGCTTTGGGCGCGCCGGATGCTTCACCCTGAAGGCCGATGTCGGTGTCGCCGGTCGTCGTCCCCGCGTAGCTCGGTCCGAAGCGCGTTAGCGTCCAGCCGAACGCTGCAGTGTAGAAATCCACCGCTTGGTCCAGCTTGCCTGCGGGGAATTCGACATAATCCAGACGCGGTGACTTCAATGTCCGTCTCCTTTCGGGCGCGCTCGCGGTTGCTCTTCGCGATCTTCGGTACGCTCATTACACGCACGCCGCCACGCTTCCAGACGGTCCACGCGCTGGAAGCGCTCGTCAGTAACGGCGAATGAGGCCGGTAAGGCGCCCCTGGATCCGAACTCGGGCCTCGTCGTAACGCTGCGGCTCGTACCGCGAATTGGCAGGATCGAGACGGACCGTCCGACCTTCGCGCCGGTACGTCTTCAAAGTCGCTTCTTCATCGTCGATCAGCGCGACGACGATTTCGCCGTCTCGGGCAGTATCGACCTTACGAATGAGAGCGAAGTCTCCATCGAGGATTCCTTCCCCGACCATGGAATTGCCCGAAACCTCGAGCGCATAATGTTCGCCCGGGCCAAGCAGCGCCGCCGGGACGGCAAAGCCTTCGCTTCCCTGAAGTGCCTCGATCGGGGTGCCGGCGGCGATGCGGCCGTGGAGCGGAATTTCTATGGTGTCGTTCGCAGGTGCCGCCACGACCGGCTTCGCGATGAGCGGCGCGGGTGCGCTCGATTCCGGAAGCTTCACCACTTCGAGCGCGCGAGCACGATTAGGCAAGCGCCGAATGAATCCCCGCTCCTCGAGTGCGGAAATAAGGCGGTGAACGCCCGACTTCGATTTCAGCGCCAGAGCTTCGCGCATTTCATCGAAGCTCGGGCTGACGCCGGTTTCACCGAGGCGCTTCTGAATGAACAGGAGAAGCTCGCGTTGTTTGGCGGTCAGCATTCGGTCGGCCCCCGTCAAGTTGGAACGAACGGGGAACGTGTAGGAAACAAACCGCCAAGCGTCAAGAACTTCCGGTTCGTCAGCTACCGGGGCTCGTCATCCGCTTCTTGGTGTCGGCGATGGCGCTTTCGTTGCGGCGGACGCCGGTGTTTTCCCGGATGGCGGCGATCAGTTCCTGCGCATATTCCTGCGCCAGCGGCTCTCCGAATTCTTTCTGGACTTCGGTTATGAGGCTGGGCTGGTCGAGTGCGTTCCCGGGTGTAACCTGGTCGACCTTGACGACGAAGAAACCACGCCCCTGCGGGTCTGGAGCGGCCTTGGCATTCCCTTCCAGCATCGAGAACATCGCCCGAAGCGGCGCCGGAACCTTGTCCCCCATCTGCGAGAGCTGGATTCGCCTGACATCCACCGATTGGACTGGCGGCAGCGGTTTCCCGGCCTGCTTTACTGCGTCCGCCAAGCTTGTCTTGCCGCTCGCTTTCGATGCGATCGACTTCGCCAGCTTCTGCGCCTGGTCCAAAGCCTGCTTGTGAATCCAGTCAGCCCTTACTTCGTCGCGTATGCTTGCAAGCGGTGCAGGGGCGGCGGGGACAACCTGTGCCGAAGCGACGAGTGCGAAGCCCTTGTCGTCGCCGAGCTTTTCCACTGCCGGCTCGTCGGTGGGAGCGATTTCGAATCCCGTCTTGAGTGCTGGATCGAGATCCTTGGGGAATTTGTAGGACCCGTTGCCCCGCGCCTCGCCGCTTGCAGTGATTAGGGGCGTTGTGGTGACGCTGAGATTGTTCTGCTTCGCTGCTTCGTCGAAGCTCGCTCCACCGTCGAGCTGGTCCTCGATCTTGTTGACGAGGTCGGCGAGCGCATTCTGTCGCTTTTCGGTCGTGATCTTGTCGGCAATTTCGCCTCGAACCTGGGCAAGCGACTTGCCGGGCTGCACCTTCGAGCCCTCAATCTTGACCACGTGCCAGCCGAGGTCGGACTGGATCGGCCCGATGACGTCGCCCGGCTGCGCCTTCCACGCCGCATCCGCCACCTTCGATCCGGCAAGGTCGGTGAACTGTGCCTTCGACTGCTCCCCAACGGCAACGTCGGCGGCGGTCAGGCCGGCCGGCTTTGCGGCTTCCACGAAGCTCTGGCCGCTCCTTGCGCGCTGGGCGATTGCGGCGGCGACCTTCTGGTCGGGAACCACGGCCTGGCTGATGTTGCGGATGTCCTTGGTCCCGTAAACATCCTGGTGCGAGTTGTAATAGGCCTGGATCTCCTGCGCGCTGGCGGAAAGGTTGGACACCTGGTCGGGGCCGATCTGGGCGATTTTCAGCACCCTTTGCTCTGGGACCATGTAGCGGGACCGGTTGGCCGTATAGAATTGCTGGACCTGCGCATCGGTCGGGTTCAACCCCGACGCAAACAGCGCCAGCGGGACCAGCGCGATGTCCCCCTTGCGCTTCTCCAGAAGCATCGACGCGTAGGGCTGCGCCATCCCGATCGGCACCTTCGCGTTCGTTGCTGCTGGAGTGATCATTAGCCGCTCCAAAAGAGTGCCTGTGATGACGCTCCGAACCTCGGCATCGCTCAGGTGCTCACGCGCGAGGAAGGCCTGGTAGGCGGAATTGCTGACTTCGCCGTTCAGACCTTTCACGCCCGGAATATTGGCGATTTCCGCATCGACCAGCCGCTTCGACAGGATGAACCCGTGCTTATCCGCGAAAGCCTGCAGCGCCCGCTGGTCGATGAGCCCCTGCAGCAGCGGATCGAAATCCCCGGCCAGGTCGGCGTAGGTCGCCTCGGGATTCTGCTGACGCACTTGCTGCAGGCGACGCTGCATCGCCGCGCTCATGTCGCGATCGGTAACCGTCTGCGACCCGACTTTGGCGAGCGTGTCGCTGCTGAAGCCGCCGCTGCCAATGTTGAGGCTCTGAATTCCGCCGCTGCCGAAGCCGATGAGGATCAGCAGGCCGACGATGGCAATGATGGCGGTGCCGATCTTTGACTTGGAAAGGCGGCGGAAAGAACTGAGCATAGGAGTCCGGTACTCTTTCAGTAGGATCGATTAGCGGCCGCTTTACGGACGCCCGCTTGCGCCTTCAAGCGTGGCGCGGCTACGGCCACGAAACAACAAGGGTGAGGGGCATGGCTCGAAGAAAGCTCGTCGTCGGCAACTGGAAAATGCATGGTGTCGCGGGCGATATCCCCGAGATCGAGACGATTGCGAAGGCGGCCGCGAAGCATCCGCAGGTGGATTGCGGGCTTTGCCTGCCGGCTACTCTGATCGAGCGTGCAGCGCGCGCTGTGCCGGGTTTCCCGATCGGCGCTGAAGACGTCCACTTCGCCGAAAGCGGCGCGCACACCGGCTGCCTGTCGGCGGCGATGCTTCGCGATGCCGGAGCGAGCATGGTTATCGTCGGCCATTCCGAGCGGCGGGAGGCGCAGAAGGAGAGCGACGAAGAGGTCCGCTCCAAAGCCGAAGCCGCGCTCAAGGCGGGATTGCTGACCATCGTCTGCGTCGGGGAATCGCTGCTGGTCCGTGAAGCCGGGGATGCCGTCGTTACTGTGGAGCGGCAGCTCGACTCGTCGATACCCCGCGATTGCGACGTGGCCCGTCTGGCAATTGCCTATGAGCCGATCTGGGCCATCGGCACCGGACGGACGCCGACCATCGACGATATCGCCGAAATGCACGCGGCGCTTCGCCAGCGGTTGCGCGCCGCCTATGGCGAAGCTGGCGATTCGATCCGAATCCTCTACGGCGGATCGGTGAAGCCGAACAACGCGGCCGAAATTTTCTCAGTGATGGATGTCGACGGTGCGCTGGTGGGCGGCGCCAGCCTCAAGGCATCGGATTTCGTGCCGATCATAGCGGCGGCGGCGTTGAAAGCCTGACGCAGGCTCGCTAAGTCGCGCGCGCAATCACAAAGGCGCACCGATGCTCTTCACCTTCCTTCTCGTCGTCCAAACCCTTGTCGCGGCGGCGCTTGTCGGAACCATCCTGATGCAGCAGTCGGAGGGCGGCGGCCTCGGCGTGGGCGGAAGCTCGTCGGGATTTATGACCGCTCGAGGCGCTGCCGATTTCCTGACCCGCTCGACCGCTGTGCTCGCGACGATCTTCATCGTCCTCGCGATCGCGCTTGCCGCCATTGCCGGCGTAAACCGCGCCCCCGCAACCATCGACACGTCGCTCGCGAACCAGGTCGCACCGGCAACTCCGGCGACGGGGACTGCAACTCCCGGACAGCAGCCGCAGCAGCCGGCACAGACGGCGCCCGCCAACCAGACCGCGCCTGCCGTTCCCCTCCAGCAGTAAATTTATTTTCGCCAACGGCTTGCCCAATTGGGCAATCGGTCACTAAGCCGTAAGCCCCATGGCGCGGTTCATTTTCGTCACCGGCGGCGTGGTGTCTTCCCTTGGAAAAGGCCTGCTTTCCGCCTCTCTCGGAGCGCTCCTCCAGGCGCGCGGCTATAAGGTCCGAATCCGCAAATTCGATCCCTATCTGAACGTCGATCCCGGGACGATGTCGCCGTACCAGCACGGCGAAGTCTATGTCACCGACGACGGGGCGGAGACCGACCTCGACCTTGGTCACTACGAGCGTTTCACCGGCGTTTCGGCCAAGCAGTCCGATAACGTCACTACGGGGCGCATCTATCGCGACATCATCGCTCGCGAGAGGCGCGGGGATTACCTCGGCGCCACCGTCCAAGTGATTCCGCACGTCACCAACGCAATCAAGGAATTCGCTGTTGCCGAAATCGGCGACGTCGACTTCGTCATCTGCGAAATCGGTGGCACCGTCGGCGATATCGAAAGCCTCCCGTTCATCGAGGCGATCCGCCAGCTCCGCAACGAGCTCGGACGCGACAACACGGTCAGCGTGCACACGACTCTCGTCCCGTGGCTGAGCGCTGCCGGCGAGCTGAAGACGAAGCCGACCCAGCATTCGGTCCGCGAGCTTTCCAGCCTCGGAGTCCAGCCCGACGTCCTGCTGTGCCGGACCGAAGTCCCTCTTCCGGAAGGGGAGCGGGAGAAGATCGCCCTATTCTGCAACGTCCCCAAGTCGGCCGTGATCGAGGCGCTCGACGCGCGCTCGATCTATGACGTCCCGCTTCAATATCACTCGGCCGGGCTCGACGACGAAGTCCTTCGAGCGTTCCGGATTACCGACGCTCCGGAGCCGGATCTTTCGCGCTGGACCGACATCATGGACCGGCTCGACAATTACGAAGGCGAAGTCACCATCGGCGTTGTCGGAAAATATGTCGGCCTCCCCGACGCCTACAAGAGCCTCAACGAGGCGCTGGTCCACGGAGGGCTCGCCAATCGCGCCCGGGTTCACATTCGCTGGCTCGACGCGGAGATGTTCGAGCATGAGGATGCCAATCTCGCTGCCGAGCTGGAGCCGCTCCACGGGATCCTCGTTCCCGGCGGCTTCGGAGAGCGCGGAAGCGAAGGGAAGATCGCTGCCGTCAGGTTCGCTCGTGAGCGCAATGTGCCGTTCTTCGGCATCTGCCTCGGCATGCAGATGGCCTGCATCGAGGGCGTGAGGGAGGCCGGCGTCGCAGGCGCATCGAGCACCGAGTTCGGGTCGACGGATCAGCCGGTCATCGGCCTCATCACCGAGTGGATGAGCCCCGAAGGCCTTCAGGAGCGCGGCGCGGACAGCGACCTTGGCGGAACGATGCGGCTTGGCGCTTATGAAGCCGAGCTTGGGCACAACAGCCGAGTCTCCACTATCTACGGCAAGACCAGGATCAGCGAGCGCCATCGTCATCGCTACGAGGTCAACACCCACTATGTCCCAACTCTTGAGAAGGGCGGGCTAGTGTTCTCGGGAATGTCGCCGGACGGACGCCTGCCGGAAATTATCGAGCGGCCGGATCACCCGTGGTTCATTGGCACGCAGTTCCACCCGGAGCTGAAAAGCCGCCCGTTCGATCCGCATCCGCTCTTCGCAAGCTTCATCGAAGCATCGCTTCAGCAGAGCAGGCTCGTATGATCGGGAACCGCGCCCGCTTCTGAACAGTTACGCATTCGTTCCGATTAACCAAAACAGGGGACGAGCGTATGCTTCTCACGATCGCCATCATTCTGCTAATTCTGTGGGCACTGGGCTTCTTTGCCTTCCACATTGCCGGCGGGCTTATTCACATCCTGCTGATCATCGGCATCATCATTCTCATCTGGAACTTCGTCGCCGGCCGGAGGGTCTAGGCGAAAGCCATTCGACCGCCGTTGCGGGGCGTTACAACCGCCCCTAAATGCGGCGCATGACAAACAGCATTTCGACGCGCCTGGCAGTTCTCGGGTCGGGCCCGGCTGGCTACACGGCGGCCATCTATGCGGCGCGCGCGGGTCTCCAGCCGGTGCTGATCCAGGGGATCACTCCTGGCGGGCAACTCACGACCACCACTGACGTCGAAAATTATCCCGGGTTCCGCGATGTGATCCAGGGCCCTTGGCTCATGGAAGAAATGCAGGCCCAGGCCGAGCACGTTGGGACGAAGGTCGTTTGGGATCACATCCAGGCCGTCGATTTGTCGCGCCGGCCGTTCCTCCTGACGGGAGACAGCGGCACCGAATATCACGCCGACGCGCTGGTCATCGCCACCGGCGCGCAGGCCAAATATCTGGGGCTTCCTTCCGAAGAGCATATGAAGGGCAGGGGCGTCTCGGCCTGCGCCACCTGCGATGGCTTCTTCTATCGCGGCAAGAAGGTAGCGGTCATCGGCGGCGGCAACACGGCCGTCGAAGAAGCGCTGTACATGACCAATCACAGCCACGACGTGACTCTGGTCCACCGCCGCGACAGTCTTCGCGCGGAGAAGATTCTCCAGGACCGGCTGTTCGCAAATCCCCACATCAACGTCATCTGGGACAGCGAAGTCGTCGAGTTCGTCGCCGGCGGCGACCCGCAGGCGCTGGTCGGGCTCGATCTCAAGAACAAGCTGACCGGCGAAGTCACCCGCCTGGACGTCGAAGGAGCGTTCGTCGCCATCGGCCACAAGCCCGCCACTGAGCTGTTCGAGGGCAAGTTGGAGCTCGATCGCGACGGCTACATCAAGGTCGCGCCAGGCACGACGAAGACTAGCGTCCCGGGCGTTTTCGCGTGCGGCGACGTGATGGACAAGGTTTACCGGCAGGCGGTGACTGCCGCCGGAACGGGCTGCATGGCCGCCCTCGACGCCGAGAAATATCTGGCCGATCAGGAATATGAGGCGCTGGCGGCGGAGTAGACCGCACAGACCCGGTAAATCGTCGCGGTCGCGCTCGCGGCACGCCGGAGCACAAAGCTCACGACAAGCGGGCGCAGGGACTACCGCCGACGCCCGAGGAGTCCCTATGCGCGCTATTTGGCGTCAGCCCGGTACGGGCCGACCGCTACCAGAGCGCGATCGCCAGCCCTGCTCCGAAGACGACTGCGGTCAGCCCCAGACCGAGTGCAGCACTACGCCAGTTGTCGAACGACTTGTCCATTGGCCACCTCCATTGAACAGCCGCAAGTTATCACAGAAATGGCTTGCGCAAAAGGAAATGCTGCCGCGGCAAATACTTAGCGGAACTTGCCTTCGTGTGCGCCGGTGCCGGTGTTCTGCTTGTCTTTCGCCGCTGCGATTGTGCGGCTGGATTAGTTGTCGATGCCGAGCCGCGCCTTGGCATCTGCAACCAGCGACTTGAAGCGCGGATCGTCGCGAAGACTGTCGAGGTCGGGGTCGGCGTCCGCGTGGCGCACGTGAGTCGCGCTCTTCGTTCGCTCGAGATACGGCTGGAGGACCTCGATCGCGCGGTCGGTTTCGCGCAACGTCGCTGCGAGCGCGCAGGCCAGGTTGTAGCGCATGATGAAATTGTCGGGGTCGAGCAGGAGCAGCGCCCGTTCGATCCAATCCATCGCCCTTTGTCTTTCGTCGAGAATTGCCAGGGCCGCGGCGCCGGCCGCGAGGATTCCCGGGTTCGCGGGCTCCCTCGCCATAGCCTTCTCGCACCGCTCCAGAGTCATTCGCGCCGCCTTGCGCAGCGCGTCCTTGTCGCCGGTGCCCTGGTGGCAGGACATCAGCATCATCGCATTGTGCCAGTCCGACTCCATCAGGGCCGCAGCTTTCGCGAAGAATGGCGCGGCGTCCGCAATTCGGCCCTGGCGAAAGTGGAGGCGCGCGGCTTCGCGGTTTACTTCCCAAGACTCCGGATCGAGGCGAACCGCGGTCTCAATTTCTTTTTTGGCCTCGGCGGGCTTTCCCTGCTCCTCGAAGAGGTGCGCCTTGACGCAATGAGCTTCCGCGAGATCCGGGTTGATTTTCAACGCCGTATCGGCGGCCGCTCCGGGATCGACATCGCGGCCGTGCCAAAACCGAAGCTGCGACTGCGCAAGGGCCATTAGTGCCCACGCTTGGGCGTAGTCCGGGTCGACCGTCACCGCCTGCTTGCAAATTCGAACGATCGCCTCGTCGCGACGAATGTCGCCGATGCTTCCGCCGACCCACTGCTGGCGAGCCATGAGGTACAGGTTGTATGCGTCGACGTTGCTCGTTCCGCGGGTTTCGATCGCCTTTTTCTCCTGCGGGAGAAGCTTCACTCGAAGGGCGGCGACAATAGCTTTTGAGATTTCGTCCTGGATCGCGAAGATGTCGGTCAGGTCGCGGTCGTAGCGGTCGGCCCACAAGTGCCCGCCGGTTGCCGGATCAATCAGCTGCGCGGTAATTCGGACCCGGTTTCCGGCCTTCCGAACGCTGCCTTCGAGAACGTGCGTGACGCCGAGGGTTCGTGCGACTTCCTTCACGTCCACGACCTGGCCCTTGAATGCGAAGGCCGTATTTCGTGCGATTACGAGGAGCGCCGACACCTTGGAGAGGTCCGTGATGATGTCCTCGGTGATGCCGTCGCTGAAATATTCCTGCTCCGGGTCGCCGCTCATGTTGACGAACGGCAGCACGCACACGGACGGTCCGCGGTGCGCCGGGACCTCTGCTGCGGAGGTTCTGGACTGCGCCCCCTCGGCAGCGATTTTGTCGACCGCGGCGAGCAGCCCGTCGAGGTTGTCCGGAGCGCCAACTCCGTTCCATCGGCCGAGCTCGACGCTATGGAACTGGCGAAAGCCGAGCGGCGGCCTGCTCTCGCCGAGTGTCACCGGGACCAGTCGGCCGCTATCGCGTCCCTCGGCAGCCTCGTCCTGAACCCAGGCGGAGTCGACGGAATCCTCCGACCAGATGACGACGATTACGTCGGCATCCTTCAATTCGCGATCGATCTCGGATGCGAACCGGGAGCCGCCCTGAATGTGGCGGTCCCACCAGACTTCGTGGCCGCGGGAGCCGAGGCACTCCGCGAGCGACTTGGCCGAGTCTACATCCTCGCGCGCGTAACTCAGAAAGAGTTTTGCCACTGCGCCTCCGCAACCGTCAGCCGGGACGACAATTCCGTTTCGTAACTCCCGCCGCCGGTACGCGGCAAGCACTCCATATCACGCCACGGCCCGCGGTCCTATCGCGCGTCGAGCGTCACGTGGTTAACGAAGAAGTAGGAGGTTAGCCGTATGCCGCTTCCCAAGGAAAAGCGGGGAGCGGGCTCGGCCATGGCCACACAGGGCATCGAGGAAGTCACGGAAAATGCGATCCGCGCGGTTGCGCGCGATTGCGGCTCACTGTCGATCGAATGCAGCGACGTGGCCGGTTATGTCTCCGGCGTCGCCACGCGAATTAGCGAAAACCTGAAGATGCTCGACCAGCTCGAGGAGGTGACGACTCGCCTGCTCGCCGATCAGGGCCGGGTGTCGGACTCCACCGACGAGGCTCGGCTGCTTGCCGAACAGGCGAAGGTGAAGCTCGATTCAGGGCGCGAAGCGATCGAAGGCACTATCGGCGGCTTCAAAGGGCTCACCGAATTGATCGTCCAGCTGGGCGAGCGAATGGCCGGTTTCGCTTCGGCGATGAACCAGGTCCAGACCGTGTCCTCGACTATCGAAGCGATCGCTCGAAAGACGAACATGCTCGCACTGAACGCAACCATCGAGGCGGCGCGGGCCGGCGACGCTGGCCGCAGCTTTGCGGTTGTCGCCGCGGAAGTGAAAAAGCTCGCCCACGATACGCGTGCTGCAACCAGCCAGATCGCCGAGACGATCGGCGAGCTGACCCGCGAGGCCGGCGCAGTCACATCCGAGATCAAGACCGGCGTCGACCGCAGCCGCGAGGCCCAGAAGGGCTTCGGCCACATCAGCGACACGGTCCGCGAGGTGAGCGAGATCGTTGCGATGGTCGATCGTCAGACCGAGGGCATTGCCCATTCGACGAGCATGATTCAGACCAGCGTCGACCGTGTGAAGGCGGGGCTCACGGAGTTCGCCGGTGACGCGCGCGACAACGGCCAGGAACTCGTTTCAGCCAAAGAGCGGCTGAATCATCTCGAGACATTGTCGAACACGATGCTCGATACGCTCGCGAACTCCGGCGCCGAGATCGACGACACTCCATTCATCCTGAAGGCCCAGGAGGCCATGCGCGCCATTCAAGGCGCCTGCGAGCGCGGGATTGCCGCAGGTGAGATCACGGAAGCCGACGTTTTCGATCGCAATTACAAGCTGATCGAGGGCAGCAACCCGGCCCAGTATGAAACCGGCTTCTGCGACTTCGCAGACAAATATGTCCGGCCAGTCCTCGACCGCTTCAAGGCCACCGACAACCGGATCATCGGCTCGGCCATTACCGATGTGAACGGCTACCTTCCCACACACTTGTCGGAGAGGTGCCAGAAACCCGGTCCGGACCCGGTGTGGAACGACGAGCACTGCCGCAACAAGCGAATCTTCATGGACGAGACTACTCGCAATGCGATCAACTCGAACAAGCCGGCGATGCTCGCCACTTACCGCATGGAGCTGGGAGACAAATATATCCCGGTGAAGAACGTCTTCGTGCCGCTGTGGATCAACGGCCGCCGCTGGGGCAACTTCGAGCTCGCTTACCGCGACGTTCAGGAAGGCTGACCGGCCGCTCCCACGGGGGCGGTGCGAAGCAGGTCGTCGCCGCCAAGGGACTGGTAAAGGTTGACCAGGTTCTCCGCCGATTCCAGCTTCGTTTGCACCAGTACCTGCTGCGCCGAATAGGACGAACGCTGAGCATCGAGCGTTGCCAGGAAGCTTTCGATTCCGGCGCGGTATCGCGCTTCGCTCAGCTTGAGAGCGTCGGCCGCGGCCTCGGCCTGCTGTGTCCGGGCGCTCAGCTCGTCGCCCATCGTCCCGCGCCTCGCCAGAGCGTCGGCGACTTCGCGAAAGGCGGTTTGGATCGCCTTCTGGTAATCGGCAACGGCCGCATTGCGCTGAGCTTCGGTGAGCCGAACATTCGCGTGGCCCGCGCCGCCCTGGAAGATGGTGTAGCTGGCGTCGGCCCCCGCGCTCCAGCCGAAGGCGCCGCCGGTAAATAGTTTCAGGAGCGCGCTACTGGCGAGGCCGACAAGTCCGGTGAGGCTGATCTTCGGAAACAATGCTGCGCGCGCTGCGCCGATCTCGGCATTCGCGGCGCGAAGCTCATATTCGGCCTGAAGCACGTCCGGGCGACGAAGCAGGATCGTCGAGCTGAGCCCCGCCGGAAGCTCGGCGACAGTGGGAGCGGCCTCATCGATCGATTTCGGCAGCAGCGAAGGGTCGACCGGCGCTCCGACAAGCAGCTGCAGCGCGTTAAGGTCCTGCGCCACCGCCGTCGTCTGTTGCGCGACATCGGCTTCGGCGCCCGTGAGGATTTGCTCCGCTTGGCGGAGGTCGGTGCGAGGCGCAACGCCGCCTTGTAGGCGTGCTCGGGTCAGCTTCACCGAGGTTGCCGCGCTCCTCGCGGTGTCGCTGGCGATTCCGAGAAGGCTGGAGTCGGCCCCATAGAGAAGCCAGGCGTCGGCGATGCTTGCGACCAGTGCGAGACGGGTCGAGCGAGCCGCGGCTTCGGTCGCGAAATAGCGCTCGAGCTCGGCGTGGCTCAGCGATCGCACTCGCCCGAACAGGTCGACCTCGAAGCTGGGGACGCCGACGTCCGCCGAATAATTGCCGCTGACCTTTCCTCCGACCTTTTCGCCTGAGAAAGTGCCGCCGGCTCCGGCATTCACCACCGGCAGCTGGCTCGCCCGCTGAATGTGATACTGCTCGCGCGCGGCGGCAACATTTTCCGCCGCAGCCATCAGGTCGCGGTTATTCGCAAGCGCTTGCCTGATAAGCGCCTGCAGCCGCGGATCGCGGAAGATGTCCTTGTAGGTGAGCGCCGGAAGCGCTGCCTCGCTCCGCGCCAGGTAGGCGTCGCCAACCGGCCAGGACGGCGGAATGGCAGATGGCGGGCGCACATAGGCCGGCTCCATCGACATGCAGCCGCTCGCCAGCAGCGCGAGAAGGGCGGCGAAGCGCCTCACGCGCCTTGTTCCCGCTTTTGCCGCCACCGCTCGCGAATGATGACGATGCCGTCGCGGACCCCGCGCCTGACGAGGACGTAGAAGAGCGGGATGTAGAAGACGGCGAGGATCGTCGCGGTAAGCATTCCTCCGATCACGGCCGTCCCGATCGCGATTCGGCCGTTCGCTCCCGGTCCGGTCGACACCGCCAGCGGAAACACTCCGAAGATGAAAGCGAAGCTGGTCATCAGGATCGGCCGCAATCGGATCTTGGCGGCCTCGATCGCCGCGTCGATGATCCTCTTGCCTTCCTTTTCCGCCCGCTCGGCGAATTCGTTCATCAGGATCGCGTTCTTTGACGTCAGCCCCATTGTCGTCAGAAGCCCGATCTGGAGGAACACGTCATTCTGAAGCCCGCGGAGAGTGACCGCGAGAATCGCGCCAACCAGGCCGAGCGGCACCACGAGAAGCACCGCAAGCGGGATCGACCAGCTCTCGTACAGAGCCGCCAGGCACAGGAATATGACGAGCAGCGAAACTCCGTACAGCAGCGGCGCCTGACCCGACGCGAGCCGCTCCTGGTACGACTGCCCTGCCCAGGCGACGCTGACCCCCGGGAACCGGGAGGCAAGCTTTTCCATCTCCGCCATTGCGCCGCCGCTACTCACACCCTCCTTGCCCTGTCCGGAAAATTCGAAGGCCGGAAATCCGTTGAACCGGGACAGCGACGTCGGAGTCGTCAGCCACCGCGTCTGCGCGAACGACGAGAAGGGGACCATGTCGCCCTGATTGTTGCGGACGAACCAGCGGTCGATATCGGACGGGGCCGAGCGATAAGGCGCGTCGGCCTGGACGTAGACCCGCTTCACCCGTCCGCGATCGATGAAATCGCCGACGTAGCGCCCGCCCCAGGCCGTCGACAGAGTGTTGTTCACGTCCGATGTGTTCAGCCCGAGCGAGGCAAGCTTATCCTGGTCGATGTCGACCTTCAGGGTCGCGACATCCGGGAATTCGGTGAGCCGGACCTGCTCGAGCGTGGGATCGTCATTGGCGGCTGCGAGCAGCTTGTCGCGAACGGCAGCGAATTGCTCGCGCGACATCCCGCTGCTGTTCTGCAGCTCCATCGTGAAACCCGCGGATTGGCCCAAGCCGCGGATCGCCGGCGGCACGAGGGCGAAGACTTTCGCGTCTCGAAGCCCGCTGAATTCTTTGGAAGCGCGCTGAACGATTGCCTGTGCGCTGTTCTGCTTGCCGTGCCGCTCGTCGAACGGCGCCAGGTTCATGTACATCCGCCCACTGTTCTGGCCGTTGGCACCGCCCCCGCCGCCGACGACACTGAAGAAGGCGTGGACGTTCTTCGCGTCGGGGCCGTGCAGGACGTAATCCTCGACCTTGGCCTGCACGACACTGGTGCGGTCGAGGGTGGCTCCTGCGGGGAGCTGGTACTGGATCATCGCGCTGCCCTGGTCTTCCTGCGGAAGGAAGCCGGTCGGGAGACGGAAGAAGAGCACCGCCAGCAACAGGCAGACGGCGCCGTAGATGGCCAGGAACAGCCATTTTCGCTCGACAACCTTGCCGACGTTGCCGACGTACCAGTCAATCACCTGCTGGAACCTGGTGTTAAAGGTCTGCCGAGCCTGCTCGATGCGGTGACCTACGGCGGGGGCTCGCCGCCCGAACCACGTCTCTTCGACGCTTGCGTGCTTTCGCCGAAGCAGATTGGCGGCGATCGAAGGGCTTAGCGTCAAAGCGACGAAGACCGACAGCACCATCGCCGAGACGATCGTCGCCGAGAACTGACGGTAGATGACTCCGGTCGATCCGCCGAAGAACACCATCGGAAGGAACACTGCCGACAGGACGAGGGCGATGGCGATCAGCGCCATCTGGATCTGCCCCATCGACAGGACCGTCGCTTCCTTCACCGTCAGTTCCGGCCGCTCGTGGAGGATTCGCTCGACATTCTCGACCACGACGATGGCATCGTCGACGAGAAGGCCGACGGCCAGCACAAGCCCGAATAGAGTCAGCGTGTTGATGGAGAAGCCGAGCACATAAAGGACAGCGAAAGTGCCCGTCAGGACGACCGGGATCGCGATTCCCGGCACCATCGTCGCCCGCCAGCTCTGAAGGAAGACGAACATCACGAGGATGACGAGCGCCATTGCCTCGGCAAGCGTCTTCACGACCTCGTCAATCGACAGGCGGATGAAGTCGGAGGAGTTGTTCGCGTAGGCGACCTCATAGCCCGCCGGCATCCTCGGCACCGCGGCCGCGACCTTCGCCTTGACGAGTTTCGACGTCGTGAGCGCATTCGCGCCGGGCTGGAGGAAGATGCCAATGCCCGCGCCAGGGTAGCCGTTGACGTGAATGATCGTTCCATAGCCCTCGGCGCCCAGTTCGACCCGAGCAACCTGCGATAAGAGCACTCGCGCGCCGGACGGGTCGGACTTGACGACGATCTTGGCGAACTGCGCTGGAGTCTCCAGCCGCGACTGGGCAGTGACGGTGGCATTCAGCATCTGCCCTTCGGGCGCAGGGGCGCCGCCAATCTCACCGGCCGCGACGTCGACATTCTGGCTCTGGATTGCCGAGACGACGTCCCCCGGCATCAAACCGAAGCTGGCGAGCTTGTCCGGGTCGAGCCAGATTCGCATGGCATATTTGGCGCCGAAGACGTTGACGTCGCCGACTCCGGGCGTTCGCGACAAATCGTCCTGCAAGTTGGTGGCGAGCCAGTCGGAAACGTCGACGTTCGTGCTCTTGCCGCTCTTGTCGTAGACGGCGACGATCATCAGGAAGTCGGGTGAGCCCTTGCTTACTCGCACGCCCTGCTGCTGGACCTGCTGCGGCAATCGCGAAACTGCAGCCTGGATTTCATTCTGGACCTGCACCTGGGCAATGTCCGGATCGACACCCTTGTCGAAAACCGCACTGATGTTCACCGATCCGCGGCCGCTGGACGAAGAGGTGAAATAGAGCAGGCCTTTGAGCCCGGTGAGCTCTTCTTCGAGTATCTGGGTGACGCTGTTTTCGACCGTCTCAGCTGACGCGCCCGGATAATTCGCACGGATTGAGATCTGCGTCGGAGCGACGTCGGGGTATTGGGCGACCGGAAGCGATACGATCGCGCCGATTCCCATCAGCACGATGATAATGGCGATGACCCATGCGAAGATCGGGCGCTCGATGAAGATTCGCGACATCAGCCGGCGGGGGTGTTCGTCGATTGCGCCTTGACCGCGGCTTGCGGAGTGCCGGTCCTAACGCCCTCCGCCTTGGCCGGAGAAGGTTTCACGCGGTCGCCGTCGCGCAGGTCGCCGACGCCTTCGGTGATCACCTTTTCGCCGGGCGCGAGGCCCTGCGTCACGACCCAATAGGGGCCCTGTGTGCGCTCGGCGACGACCGTTCGCTGGGTCGCCCGGTTTCCGGGCCCGACCACGAACAGCGTGGCATTGCCTTTCGGATCGCGCGAGACCGCCTGCTGCGGGACGAGATAGGCCGTTGTGTCCACCGCCTGAGCGAATTGCGCGGTGACGTACATTCCCGGCAGAAGCACGGCCTGCGGGTTCGGGAAGTTCGCCCGCAACGTGACGGTCCCCGTATTCTGGTCGACAACCACCTGGCTGAAATCGACCTTACCAGTTAGTCCGTAATCCGATCCGTTCGGAAGCTTGAGCCGAACCTGTTCGGTCGTGGGCATGACTCCACCGTGCGAGAACGACTGCCGGAGGTTCAGCATGTCCGACGCGGACTGCTGGATGTCGACGTAAATGGGGTCGAGCTGAGTGATGCTCGTCAGCGCAGCGTCCTGGTTGGCTGTGACCAGCGTTCCCTCGTTGACGTTCGCCAGCCCCGCCCGGCCCGAAATCGGCGCTGGAACGCGCGTGTAGCGAAGATTGATCTGTGCCGCGCGGAGCGCCGCCTGGCTTTGAGCGATCGCGGCTTCCGCCTGCCGGGCAGCAGCCACGGCATTCGTATAATCCTGCTTCGAAACCGCCTCCATTTCGACCAGCGGCTTGTATCTGGCAGCAAGAGCGCGGGCGGCTTCGGCATTGGCCTTGGCGCTCTGCAGGTTCGCGCTCGCCTGAGCCACTGCAGCCTGATACTGGCTGGGGTCGATCTGGTAGAGTGTCTGCCCGCGCCGAACGAACGATCCCTCGCGGAACGTCTGGCGCAGGATGACTCCGGAGGCCTGCGGCCTCACTTCGACGGCCTGGAAAGCGGCTACTCGCCCGGGAAGATCCTGGACGACAGGAACGCTGGTCGGCTGGACCACGACGTAGCTGACTGCCGGCGGTCCGCGTCCCGAACCCCGATTGGCATCGTTTCCCGAGCTGCATGACACAAGGCCCAGCGCCGCCGCGATGGCGAGAGCCATGGATGCCCGTGATCGCTGCAGCTTGCGCGCTGATGGCACGTGAAGACCTCTTGGTGGGATTTCGGCGCCCCAATGAAGTCTTAGCGCTGAATTGCAAGAGCGGCATCGACAAACGACAGTCTGTTATCCGCAGCCGCTTGTGTGCTGCCGTCGAACAAAGCGATTCAGTAGTCGCCGCGCGCGCCGGCGCGCGCCTCTAGAAGATCGAAGAGCCCGCGGTTTTGCAGAAGCATCTGCTCGCCGCCGAAGCCGAGCGCCCGCTCGCTTGCCGGGCTGTCGCACTCGCTTCCGATCACCGCGACCACCGACGCTTCGTCGGGAAGCGACGGGGCAGGGGCATCGACCCCCACTCTCGACGCCGCGCGGTCGAGGAGGCGCCGGATCGGCCACCAGTCGGAAACCAGCGCAGTCGCCGCACCCAGCGCACAGCCGCGCCGCTCCGACTTGGCCAGGATTTCCAGTGCGTGGCGCTGCGCAACCAGGGTGGCCTCTGTTTCTGCAGCGCCCGGAGTGCTTGGCAGGGGGCCGACTGCGGCGGTCAGTCGAACCAGGTATAGCCGCTCGCGCTCGAAAGCGCTGGCGGCGTGGTCCAGCCACTGCTGCGCAGGTCCGTTGGGGCATAGCTCCAGCGCTTGCTCGATCAGCCCGGGATGATGGCCATGAACGCTGCAGAGGAGGTGGACGGCATCGGAAATATCGCGAGCGCAGTGCGGGCCGGATCCGTCAATGAGCGACGACAGGTGGGGATGTCGAGCGCAACCGTCCGCGGCGACACGGGCGAGTTGAGCTTCGGCGGCGCTAACCGCGGCGTGGTCGACGAACCGGTTGATCGCCATTCGGGTCCTTCCTCCGTCCAGTGGTTCCAGGACGGGTCTAAGGGGCCGGCGTAACGCAAGCGCGTAAAGACGAGGTAAAACTGGAATTAGGGATTTGTGCGAAAGTTAACACTTTCGAGACCTACGAGAGTCCCATGCGGTTCAATACGATACAGGTGGGGCGTTAACGCAGCCGCTAGTTCTCACGCTCAATATCGACGGTTTGTGCGTGTCAAACTGCACAACCGTCTTTGAGGCGCTCGCATGTGGAATGAGTTCGCGCGTTTCACGATGCGCCCACGCAAAATGCACTATAAAGATTGATATTGAGCAGTCGCTTTGGTCACCAACGGATAACGGACATTGAGAACCCTTTTCGAAGCGATCATTGCAGAAGGCGAACGGGCGCTCGAAAGCCTCGTCCAGGAGAGGCAGCAAGAGTCTGTCGAGTTGGACTTCAAGTCTAAATCGAACCCTGCAAACGGTGATTGGGATAAGACCGATCGACAGACGTTCGCGAAGGCGCTTTCAGCATTCGCTAACTCGATGGGAGGCTTGATCGTTTACGGAGTGGACGCTCGGCCAGATGAGAGCGGCGTAGATGCAGCCGTGGAACTGCAGCCGATAAGCGAGCTCTCCGCCTTCGCTTCTCGTGCACAGACCTTATGCGGTCAATTAATCATGCCGCGTCATGACGGAGTCTTCATCCACCCCGTGCCATCGGCGGAACTGCCCGACACTGGTTACCTCGCGGTATGGGTAGAACGTTCTGATCGCAGACCGCATCGGAGCGAGGCGGGAGAGAAGCAATATTATAAGCGCGCAGGCAGCAATTCTTTCGCAATGGAGCACTTCGACATTGAAGACGCTTTCAATCGAATTGCGCCGGCGGAGTTATCAGTCGGCTGGTCTGCTTCGTGGCAGGGGAGCAGAACCACGGAAAAGCGGCGGTTCGAACTTGTTAAAATCACCCTAGAATTAACCAACGACTCTCGTGTGAGCGCGACGATGCCCTATCTGCGGATTGTCTCGTCAAACATAGCGCCCATCGATCCGTTTGGACTCGACGGGAACCGCAATCACGGCCTCCCATGGGCAAGATGGGACAAAACGCTGTTCGCAGGCGGAATGGATGATGCAATTCACCCTGGACAGGTGCGGCCGGTGACCGCGCTCCGCCTCGAAATTCAGATCGATGATGACGATGAATGGATCATCAACGGTCAACGCGAGCCGGTGATTGAGATTTCATATGAGTGTGGATGTGCCAACTCCAGGATGCAGGCTGGAAGTCTGAGTATCTCGGCGCGAGATCTACGAGATGTTCTCTAGGAAGGTCGACCGGCCGGCCGGTCTAGAACGTCCCGTTATCGCCGTCGCCGGCGGCGGCGACGGCGGTTGATATTTCGGCCACGAACTACAGAAGTCGTCATCGCCGTCGGCGCCGACGCCTGCGGACGCGGGAGGTAGGCGAGAATGCGCGCGCGCGCGCATTTACGGAAGGGGTTTGACTGGCGCGCGTTAGACGCCCTCTGGCAGCATTTCAGCTCCTAGCGAACTCAAGGAGAGCCCCGAAATCGTGATCGTCAGCCTTTCGAAGGTCTTCGATATACTCATCACGAAGCTTCCCAATTTCCTGCAGTGACGCACCGCCCCAGCTGAAAGGCTTCCGACCGAGCTGCGCAACAAGCAGATCAGCCATGAGTCGAGCGTGCCGACCGTTCCCGTTGGGAAACGGATGAATGAACACAAGTCCGTGATGGAGACGAACCGCAATTTCGTCGGCCGGGTAGATTGAGTTTTCAATCCAGTATCGAGCGTCCCGCAAGAGGCCGCCGAGACGAACACGGATCTGGGTTTTGTCGACGCCGATGTTCTTGTTCGTCGTTCTGGTTTTTCCAGCCCATTCCCAGACGTCGGCCAGCATTCGCTCGTGCAGTTCAAAGACGAAATCCTCGGTCAGGAGGTTGCGGTTACCGATCTTCGTCGTCCAGGCGACCGCTTCATCAATGTTCGCTTGCTCAGCTTCATCGAGATCACCTCTGGTGGTGATCCACGTCTGTTTTAGGCCCTCACGCTCTTCTGGGGTGAGGTCCGTTGCGCCTTCCGGTTGAGCGAAGACGTCATTCACTGCGAATCCCAAAGATTGCGATCCGTCACGGCATTCGCGATGTATCGCTGGATCCGACCTTCAAGATCTCGATCGACCCTCTGGTCCTCAAGCGCCATCGAGTGTGAAACCCGCCCAAGGGCTCGCATAGCGATTTCGCGCGCGCGCTGCTCTACCATGTCCGATAGGCTTGTCTTTGGCACCAGCGCGTAGACGAGAACGCAGTCCATGGCTTCGGCAGCTCGGCGAAGCGTCTTTAACTGGATGGTCCCAGTAGCTTCGGAGTCCTCGAGTTTCATTGCTGCCTGTGGGGAGGTGCCGAGTCGTTCCGCCAGCTGCCGCAGCGACATGCCGAGGGCGTCGCGGATCGCACGGATCCACCCCTTCGGCGGGGTGGCAAATTGATCAATTGGCCGCATCACGGCAAATTTCGCGTCGAGACGCCTGCGGGCACGATGTCTGATTTCAGCAGTCATAAACCTGGAGGTTACCTGTTAGGGAAGCACTGTCAACCTCTAGGTTTATATCATGAAACGCAACATAAACCTATAGGTTAAAATTAGAAAGCAAAATGACAACCCGCGGGTGGATGAAACGGATCAAGGGGCAACCCTGATCACCATCCCCCACACTCAATGGGATAGGCACAAGTTGTTGTTTTCTAGAGTAAATGCTCTGACTATGAAATCACCGGAAAGGGGTTCTGGTGTGCAACGACAAAGAATGACGGCACCCGTCCCGAGACTCGTTGGAACGGCGCATGCGGCAGCGTTCCTCGGCTTGGGAGAACGGACATTCGAGAAACTGTGGCGGAGCGGACATCTGCCGCAGCCGCACAGGCTTGGGCGCCGACTACTTTGGGATCTTCGCAATCTGGACGCTTATGTCGATGAACTGAGCAACCGAAGAGATGCGGAAGCTGCCGATGTCGGTTGGTGAAAACTGCGTCGGGAAAAGGGCGCAAAGAAGCGCATTACGACGCATACAGGTGTAAACATGGGGTGTTAACCGGCAAAAACTGCATACAGGTTTTCGCAGTTTTGCGCGGAAAATTGGATACTTCGCCAATAAAGACGAGGTTTATGAGGGGTTAGGAAATCGGTGACCGCAGTTAATGCTGAGCTGTGCGGAATCGCCTTTTCCACAGCCTTACGCACCGAACGATGCACAGATTTCTGCGGATTGCGTCCGAATTAGACTCGACTCCAACGGCAGTGGCGCTAAATTCAAATCGTGCTTCGGATCTTCGGATCTGAAGTATGGGAACCCCGCCGGGTCAAACCGGCGGGGTTTACCGCATCTGGGGCACGGGATCTCACCAGAGCGGTCGTTCTTGCGGCGCGAGCGCCCGTTCAGGCGGCTAGCCGCTGCTCTTCCTCATGCTCTTCGACCGTCGCCGCTTCGGCTGCGGCAGCGTGATGGGTTTTCGCCGGGAACATCCAGCGTGAAGTAGCGACCACCGCGCCGAGCGCGAGATAGCCGCCGATCGCGGCGACCGGGTTGAAGAGGATCACCGGCGCAAACAGCACTCGGACCCAATTCGCGTTGATGCCAAGATCCTGTCCGATCGCCTCGCACACGCCCAGGAACGTGTCGCTGCGCAGCGGAAGCGGTGTGCGCTCCTGCTCGGCGGCCAAGCCCCGGTTGTTGTCGTATTGAGCGGTGGCGGTCGACATTGAAAATCTCCTTTTTGGCGTGGTCGCCAGTTTCTAAGCAAGCGTCGTGCCAAAAGTGCGAAAACAAGTAATTCCAACGGGTTAACGACTGTTGCCAGCGACGGAGTGGGGAAATTCCCCAAGTCCATCGCCCCACATTTGGGAATTTGCACCTTATGCTGCAAGTGCGATATTGCAGTGCAGCACTTGAACAGACGCTCTAGAGTGCAAATCTTTCGACAGAGCGACGCATGTTGAGGAGCCGCCGGTGATCCGGACGATGCTGAAATCGAAGATTCACCGGGCGACGGTGACGCAGGCCGACCTTCATTACGTCGGATCCATCGCTATCGACCGGGAGCTGATGGAAGCCGCCGATCTGCTCGAGGGCGAGCAGGTGGTCATCGCCGACATCACGAATGGGGCGCGGCTCGAAACATATGTCATCGCGGCCGGGCGCGGAAGCGGAATGATCGGCATCAACGGCGCTGCCGCTCACCTGGTCGACGAGGGCGATCTGGTGATCGTCATGAGCTATGCGATGGTCGACGATGCGGAGGCCAGAACCATTGCACCGCGGGTGGTGCATGTCGACGAGTCGAACCGAATCGTCGATCTCGGTGCGGACGCAGGCGAGCCGGTCCCCGGAGCAACCGGCCAGAAGCGAGCCGTGAGCGCCGCCTAGCGCTCCATCGACAGCGATTCTGTCAGCAGCAGCGAGCGGTAGAATTCGAGCCCGGCGTCACTTCCTTCCGTCCACGCCACCCGCGCGGCGATAAATAGGTCGTCCCGCTTCAGCACGACGTCGGAGCCGGTCTGCAAAGGCGCGTGGCATGAAACTCCGGCACCTTCGCTGTTGAGGTCTTTGACGCGCACTTCCTGCGCGCCCTCGCTGGTGACCAGGGTCGCGCGCATCAGCACGCGTTTGCGGCTTGATCGCCTGAGATCTCGGACCGGAATGTTCAGCTTAGCCTCCTTGCGGCCACGACAAAGCCGAAGGAGATCCATTGGTTTCGCGGGGCGACAGGCTGTTTCATCGCGGAACAGAATGACGCGGCGAACGCGTGCCGGTAACCATTTCCGGTGACTCGGCGCTAACGCAATGGCGGCAAATTCAGTGGCGGCGGCGTCGCTTGACTTTAGCGAGCTCCGGCGGCGTCGCCACCACCCTCACTTCCCATTTATCGCAGATTTCCGCCGTTGCGCCCTGCAGGCCGGAACAAGAGTCGTCCAGGCGACGTTCGACTCATGAGCAAGGAGCTCTGAGTGCGACGGAAGGCGATGGAACAAGACCGAACTTCTAAGGAATTGCGGACGCGAATCGCGCGGTGCCGCCGAATCGCCAGTCACATGACCGACGACGAAGTTCGTCATGCGCTCGAGGACCTGGCGAGCGAATATGAGGCCCGCCTTCCCGATGCCGACAATGACGACGGCTTCATTGGGCGCAATGCGGAGCGGCCGTCCAGAAGCGCCTAGAGGGCCATGCGCTCGCCGTGGCGATCCGCTTCCTCGCCCTCGCGCCTGGAGCCGGCCAGACCGTCGGAATGCCCCAGCTCCGGCGCGATACGGCCCGGATTAGAAGCCCGCGCGGTCGTCCGTCGTCGAGTAAGGCTGCTCCTGGATGGCAGTGTCCACCCCGATCAGCTTGTAGAACGGGCACCATGCGAACAGCCCGGTGAGGAGCAGCACGGCGGCGACGACTCCGGCGATGATCGCGGCGATCCCGTTCAGGACGTTGAAGTAGATGAGCACCGCAAGGCCGATCGCCACGACAATCCGAACAACCCGATCTTCCGGTCCGACATTCCTGGTCATTGCAAGCACCCCCTTGATGGCCTTCCGACAGGCTAGGCCGATTGTCGGCGGAAACAAAGAGGGAAAGAGGAGCGTCGCGCAACAAGCCGCCATCCGACCTTTTACCGCGAGGAAGTTGTCGAATCTCAGCGATCGTTCGGGACCCGAAATGAGCTTGTGCCGAAAAGAGCGCAAGCCGCGGCGGGCATGGCCGGCGCTGATCGTGTCCCGGAACTCTGCCCTGGAGCGACCGCGGCCGAGTCGAACCGCGCGCCGCTCAACCGGGGCAGGCGAACGGCTTGGCCTGCGCCTGGCCGACGGCATCGTGCAGCGAACGGTCGGCGAAGGGCTTGGCAACGACGATCGCGTTCGGGAGCCGCTTGGAAACGTCGCGGCCGTTGGCGGTGACGAACACCACCGGGATGTCGCGATCGGAGCAGATCTCCAGCACCGCGTCGGTGCCGGTGCCGTCGATGAGGTGGTGGTTGGCGACAATGAGGTCGGGGCACTTCCGTTCGGCCGCGGCAACCGCTTCTTCGACAGAAGGGGCCGCGTCGAACGAGGTGAAGCCGATGTTGCCAAGCGCCTGTTCGATGGCGAGGACAATCAGGAATTCGTCTTCGATTAGGAGGGCATGCACGGGCACTCACCTGGTCTCAGGCCGGGAGCGCGGATTGTCTCTCTGTCGACAAGAAGGCTGAAAAAGGAGCCTGCCGATGAGGGGTCAACGATCCTTACATGGGTTAGTGCCGCGTGCGGGTGCTTCTACCGGCTGCAAAAAAACGCCCAGTCCCCCAGGGACCGGGCGCTTTTCCTCGTGACGAAATCTTCAGGCCCGTCCTTGCGGAGGGCCGGACTTTCGCCCGATTAAATCGTCTGAAGGTTCACCGCATGGGCCTGGCGGTCCTTCGTCTCGACGTCATAGGACAGGCGCTGCCCGGCCTTGGGCGGATTTTCCTTGCCCCAGCTGATGGCGCTGCGCTCGAAGGTCAGCTCTTCGCCGGCTGCTTCCGGCTTGATGGTGCCGTGGCCCTTTTCGGTGTCAAATGACTTGACGGTTCCAAAATATTTCATGGTAACTTCCTTTGCTTGAAGGCGCCTAAATCGGCGCGCTTCCGGCTAGAAGGCGTATAAAGATGGAATAAGGAGCGACTTAGCGCCGAAGACCGTCGATTTCCGACTGGTAGCGATTAACATCTAGGCGTGATTACGGACCCATACAAGGGTAACTTCGAAATAAATACACGGCTTTTGTTTTCCCTATTCATGCCGGCTGATTAGGGAATGGCAGCTGTCCGTGGTAGACGGTGGGCATCACGCCGGACCTGTCCCGAAGCAAAGGCGCGACTGAGAGACCGCCACGTGCTCCCGCTTGAACGCCAAGGAGCAATCCGATGAACCTCAATTCCAGGCTCGACGTCGCGGTGCCGCTTTCTCGCCACCAGGCCGAATCGACCCGTGCGAAGCGTGAAAGCGCGGCCATCTGCCGACAGCGCTCCGCCAACGACCTTCTGGCCTCCGTTTCGATGCTCAATGCCAACCAGCGGCTGCGCATGGAAACGAGCGCGGCGATGTGGGCCGAGCGCGCGGATATGCTCCAGCGCGTGGAGGACGGGCTGGCCCGAAGGACGGCCGAAACGGCGGCCAAGTCGAATGCCGCCAGACGGGCGCTTGGGGTGGAAGACGACGATGCGGAGCCGGTCAGGCTCTGACGGCGGACGGGCGTGGCTTAGGCAGGAAGCGCTCGTCAGTCCCCCGGACTGACCGCGCGCGACACGTCCTAAACGCCATCCGCCTGACGGCGGAAAAGCCTTGCGACGTTATTGATCGAGAAAACTTCTCATTTTTCTCGAACGCGACGGATGCTTCAGCTTACGAAGCGCCTTCGCCTCGATCTGCCGGATACGCTCGCGGGTGACGGAGAACTGCTGCCCGACTTCTTCGAGCGTGTGATCGGTGTTCATGCCGATGCCGAAGCGCATTCGGAGCACGCGCTCCTCGCGCGGGGTGAGTGACGCCAGCACGCGGGTCACCGTTTCCTTGAGGTTGGACTGGATCGCGGCGTCGACCGGGATCACCGCATTCTTGTCCTCGATGAAATCACCGAGGTGGCTGTCTTCCTCGTCGCCGATGGGCGTTTCGAGGCTGATCGGCTCCTTGGCGATCTTGAGGACCTTGCGCACCTTTTCGAGCGGCATGGAGAGGCGCTCGGCGAGCTCTTCCGGAGTGGCTTCGCGGCCGGTCTCGTGGAGGAACTGGCGGCCGGTTCGGACCAGCTTGTTGATCGTCTCGATCATGTGGACCGGGATTCGGATGGTCCGCGCCTGGTCGGCGATCGAGCGTGTGATCGCCTGCCGGATCCACCAGGTGGCGTAGGTCGAGAATTTGTAGCCGCGGCGGTACTCGAACTTGTCGACCGCCTTCATCAGGCCGATGTTGCCTTCCTGGATCAGGTCGAGGAACTGCAAGCCCCGGTTGGTGTATTTCTTGGCGATGGAGATGACGAGGCGAAGGTTGGCCTCGACCATTTCCTTCTTGGCCATTCGCGCCTCGCGCTCGGCCTTCTGGACCATGTTGACGATCCGCCGGTACTCGGGGAGCGAGGTCCCGACCGATTGCGCGATTTCGCCCATCTCGTTGCGGATGCGCTCGACCGTATCGGCCTCGGAGGCGGCGAAAGCGGCCCATTTCTTGTCGGTCTTGGCGGCTTCGTCGAGCCAGTTCTCGTCGAGCTCGCGGCCGGAATAGCTTTCGATGAAGGCGCGGCGCGGGACCCGGTGACGCTCGGCAAGGCGCAGCATCTGGCCGCCAAGCGCCATCAGCCGGCGGTTGTAGCCGTAGAGCTGGTCAACGAGATATTCGATCTTGGCGTTGTGGAACTGGACGCTCTCCACCTCGGCGGTGAGCTGCTCGCGCAGCTTCTGGTACTTCTTCTCGTCGGCGCCGGGGAGATCTTCGCCGCTGGCGAGCGAGTCGAGCCGCTTGGCCTGGAGCTTGGCGAATTTCTTGAACAGCGAGGTGATGGTCGCGAACTTCTCGAGCGCCTGGGGTTTTAGCGCTTCCTCCATCTGGGCGAGGGAGAGGGCGTTGTCCTCGTCATCGTCATCGTTCGACTGCGGCTTCGTGCGGCGCTCGACATTGTCGTCGTCATCGTCGTCGGCCGACTCTTCCTCGGGCTCGTCCTCGTCTTCCTTGATGGTCGGGCCGGCGGTCTTTTCGCTGATCTCGCCTTCCTCGCCGCCTTCTTCCTCTTCGCTGATCTGCTCGGCGGTCGGGCCCTTGGACAGCATCGCCTCGAGGTCGAGGATCTCGCGAAGCTGCATCGTGCCTTCGTTGAGGTTGTTCGACCATTCGATGATGGCGTTGAAGGTCATCGGGCTTTCGCAAAGGCCCCAGATCATCGTGTCGCGGCCGGCCTCGATCCGCTTGGCGATGGCGATTTCGCCCTCGCGCGAGAGAAGCTCCACCGCGCCCATTTCGCGGAGGTACATCCGCACCGGGTCGTCGGTTCGGTCGGTCGGTTCCTTCTTGGTCGCTGCAGCGGGGCGCGGGCCGCCGTCGTCAAGCGGGTCGACCTCATTCTCTCCGGGGGTGGAGTTGTCGTTGTCGGAGCCCTCTTCGGCCTCCTCCTCATTCTCGACGACGTTGATCCCCATTTCGTTGATCGCGGACATGATATCCTCGATCTGCTCCGAGTTCATCTGGTCCTGCGGAAGCGCCTTGTTGAGCTCGTCGTACGTGACGAACCCGCGCTTCTTGGCGCGCGCGATGAGCTTTTTCACCGACGCGTCGTTGAGATCGATCAGGGGCGCGTCGCCGTTGTCCTGGGTCTCGGTTTCTGCTGCTTCGTTCTTCGCCATGGGTCCCGGTACCGCTTATTCAGTGCCGACGAGTGCCGCCAGCCGTTGCTTAATCTCCTCGCGAGCGACGAGCAGCCTTCGCTGTTCCTCGAACGCTTCATCGTCACCGGCTCCGAAACGCACGGCAGCCGCATTCAGAGCCGCGCCGATCTCTTCCTCCGCTGCGAGCGCGTCGATCGCGACCCCCAGGTCGCGTACCGCCCGTTCGGGCTCGGTGTCGCTACGGGTGAAAGAAAAGCCGATTCCGCCGGACGAAAGCGCCTGGTCAAGGGCAGCTGCCGCTCCGGCTTCTTGCAATATGGTGGCGAGCTTCTGCCGATCAAGCGGTTGATGCGCAAGGGCGATATCGACGATTCGGTCGCGTAACGACGACAATGGACGATCGGCGATCGGAAGGTGCGCGATTTGCTCCAGGTGAGCAGCGACCGCTTCGGGGTAGAGCGCGAAGCCGACCACCAGGGCCCGGGCAGTCGCGGGATCGATGCCGCCGCGGCCGATCCGCTTCATCTCTTCGCCGGGCGGCCGTGGCGGAGCGACCCAGCGGCCGGTGCGCTTGTCGAAGCGGTTGGCGGGGCGGAACGAGCCATTGCGGACCGGGCGCTGCGCACGGACGGAGGCGAACTCGCGCTCGAAACGGGCGAGCCACTCGTCGCGGTAGAGCCGGCGCAGCTGCGGATCCCCAATCGCCTGCGAATGCTCGATCAGCCGCTGGCGAAGGCCGGCGCGCGCTTCGGGCGTGGTCAGTGGCTGCGAATCCCGCTCGTGCCGCCATAGCCGCTGGTCGAGCGGCTCCGGCTCGGCGAGCAGCGCTTCGACTGCTTCTCTTCCGGCGTTTTGTTGGGCGGCGCCATCCACGCCAACCGGCGCCGCCGATCGAACCAGGTCGTCGGGGTCTTGGCCGGGCGGAAGCTCGACGAAGCGAAGGGTCCGCTCCGGGCCGATGTGGGGGAGGGCGCGCATCGCCGCGCGGATTGCGGCCTTGCGGCCCGCGCAGTCGCCGTCGAAGCAGAGGATCGGCGCTGGCTCCAGGCGCCACATCCGCTCCAGCTGCGCCTCGGTGACAGCGGTGCCGTTGGGAGCGACGACCTCGGCAATTCCGGCGCGGTCGAGGCCGATCACGTCCATATAGCCCTCGACGACAATCAGCCGCTTCGACTGGCGGCTGGCGGGGCCGGCTCGGTCGATGTTGTAGAGCGTTCGGCCTTTGTCGAAGAGCGGCGTGTCGGGGGAATTGAGATATTTCGGCTCGCCTTCCCCGAGGATTCGCCCACCGAATGCGATCACACGCCCGCGCTGGTCGCGGATCGGGATCATCAGCCGTGCGCGGAAGCGGTCGTAGCTCTCACCGCTGTCGGGCTGGATCAGCATTCCGGTTTCGACGAGCTTGTCTTCGCCGAGGCTGGAGAGGGCGCTTTTTAGCGCGTTGCGGCTGTCCGGCGCCAAGCCGATACCAAAGCGGGCGACCTGCTCCGCCGAGATCCCGCGTTTCGCGAGATATTCGCGGGCAGCAGCGCCGTTGATGCCGTTCAGCTGCTCGGTGAACCACTTCTGGCACGACGCCATGACGTCAGTCAGGGAAGCGGCGCGCTCGGCCCGCTCTTTCGCCTTCGGATCGGGCGCCGGGACATCCATTCCGGCCTTGGCCGCGAGCTCCTTGACCGCATCCATGAACGGCAGGCCGCGCTGGTCGGTGAGGAACCGGATGGCGTCTCCGTGGGCCCCGCAGCCGAAGCAGTGATAGAAGCCCTTTTCGTCGTTGACGGTAAAGCTGGGCGTCTTCTCGTTATGGAAAGGACAGCACGCCTTGAACTCGCGACCGGCGCGGATGAGCTTTACCGACGGCGCGATGACGCTCGACAGCAAGGTGCGCGCTCGCAGCTCGTCCAGCCATTGCGGTGAGAGGGTCACCGACTCACTTTGTGCAGGGAAGGGCGCTCTCGCAAGCCGCAACCGCGGAATTATCCACAGCCGCGAATCGGCTGCTTAGTCGGCTCACCCGGCCAGAATCGCCTTGACCAGCGCGCTTGCACGGGCGGGCTCGAGCTCGCCGGAGTGGCGCGCTCTTCACCTCGGCCATGACCTTGCCCATGTCCTTGATCGAGGAGGCGCCGGTGTCGGCGATGATCGCCTGGACTGCCGCGCGGGCTTCCTCGTCGCTCATCTGCTTGGGCAGGAAGCGCTCGATCACGGCGACTTCGGCTTCCTCGGCGGCGGCGCGATCTTCGCGGCCGCCCTTGCGGTAGACGTCCGCCGATTCGCGGCGCTGCTTGATCATCTTCTGCAGCACTTCGGTGACGAGCTGGTCGTCGTCGGCGGGAGCGCCGCCGGTGCGCGCTTCGATGTCGCGGTTCTTGATCGCCGCCGAGACGAGGCGGAGAGTCGCGGTCGTCTCCTTGTCGCCGCCTTTCATTGCGGCGATCGTCGCAGCCTTGATGTCGTCGCGAATCATTGGTCGTCCGTTCGTTTGCGGGAAACTTCCCAGATAGCGCGCCCGGCGGAGTTTTACAGCGTTGACGCGCGGCTCTGCGGCCCCTAGCTGCGATGCCTTAGCGACATCGCTGTTCAACCGCTCACGGAAGGCTCTTCCAGCCCATGGCCGATGCACGACCTACGTCCGCACCCCAACCGGAGGGCGCGACGGGAGTCGTGGTGTTCGCCGATGGCCGAACCGTGTGGGGGAAAGGCTTCGGAGCGGAGGGCGAAGCGGTCGGGGAGCTGTGCTTCAACACGGCGATGACGGGGTACCAGGAGGTGATGACCGATCCCTCCTACGCGCGGCAGGTGATCGCCTTCACCTTCCCGCACATCGGCAATGTCGGCGCCAACGACGAGGACGTGGAAGCGGCCGAAGCGCATGCGCTTGGCTGCCTCGTTCGCGACCCCGTCACGGCCCCCAGCAATTACCGGGCAGGGCAGGACTTCGCCAACTGGATGAAGCGGTGGGGGCGGATCGGGATTTCGGGCGTGGACACTCGCGCGCTGACGAAGCTGGTGCGCGAAGAAGGGCCGCCGACGATCGCCATTGCGCATAGCGAAAGCGGCGAATTCGACCTCGACAAGCTGCAGCAAATGGCCGCGGATTGGCCGGGGCTCGAAGGCATGGACCTCGCCAAGGAGGTGAGCCGGCTTCAGGTCGAGCGCTGGACCGGCGGCAAATGGGCCTGGGGCAAGGGCTATGAAATGGGAGGCGCGGGCGACGCCAAAGCAGGCCGCACGTGGTCGCGGTCGATTACGGGTCCAAGCGCAACATCTTCCGCAACCTGGTCGAAGCGGGCGCGCGGGTAACGGTAGTCCCGGCGACCGCCTCTTTCGACGAGATCATGGCGCACGAGCCGGACGGCTTCTTCCTGTCAAACGGGCCGGGCGACCCGGCGGCGACGGGCGAATATGCGGTCCCGGTGATCCGGCAGATGCTCGAGACGGGAAAGCCGCTGTTCGGGATCTGCCTTGGCCACCAGATGCTTGCGCTCGCGGTCGGCGGGAAGACCAGCAAGATGTTCCAGGGCCACCGCGGCGCCAATCATCCGGTGAAAAGGCTCTCCGACGGGCGGGTCGAGATCACCAGCATGAACCACGGCTTCGCAGTCGAGCGGGAGGGGATGCCGGAGAATGTCCGCGAGACCCATGTCAGCCTGTTCGACGGCAGCAATTGCGGGATCGAGCTGAAGGACAAGCCGGCGTTCAGCGTCCAATATCACCCGGAGGCGAGCCCCGGACCGCAGGACAGCTTCTATCTGTTCGAGAAGTTCGTGGGGATGATGCGGTAGATGCCTAAGCGGACCGACATCAAATCCATCCTGATCATCGGGGCCGGGCCGATCGTCATCGGCCAGGCGGCGGAGTTCGATTATTCCGGGCTCGCAGGCGGTGAAGGCGCTGAAGGCCGAGGGCTATCGGGTCATCGTCGTCAATTCGAACCCGGCGACGATCATGACCGACCCGGAGCTAGCCGACGTCACCTACATCGAGCCGATCACGCCGGGCTTCGTCGCAAGCATCATCGAGAAGGAGCGGCCGGACGCAGTTCTGCCGACCATGGGCGGACAGACGGCGCTCAACACCGCGCTTGCGCTGGCCAAGGACGGGACGCTGGAGAATTATCGGCGTCGAGCTGATCGGC
Organism: uncultured Alphaproteobacteria bacterium; assembly: GCA_963839145.1. GTDB lineage: Bacteria > Pseudomonadota > Alphaproteobacteria > Sphingomonadales > Sphingomonadaceae > Sphingomicrobium. Next base: position 190,191 of record CAWITR010000003.1, on the reverse strand, counting down.
GCCAATGCCGAAGCGATCGAGAAGGCCGAGGACCGGCTCAAGTTCCGCGAGGCGATGGACAAGATCGGGCTGGAATCGCCGCGATCCGGAATCGCCCACAGCCTGGACGACGCGCTCGAGGTGCTTGAGCGGGTTGGACTTCCGACCATCATCCGGCCCAGCTTCACCCTGGGCGGGACCGGCGGCGGAATCGCGTACAACCGGGAGGAATTCGAGCGGATCGTCCTTGGCGGGCTCGACGCCTCGCCGACCACCGAAGTGCTGATCGAGGAGTCGGTGCTCGGCTGGAAAGAATATGAGATGGAGGTCGTCCGCGACCGCAACGACAACGCCATCATCATCTGCTCGATCGAGAATGTCGACCCGATGGGCGTGCACACCGGCGACAGCATCACCGTCGCCCCGGCGCTGACGCTGACCGACAAGGAGTATCAGCGCATGCGCTCGGCGAGCATCGCCGTGCTTCGCGAAATCGGTGTCGAAACAGGCGGTTCCAACGTCCAGTTCGCAATCGATCCGAAGACCGGGCGGATGGTCGTCATCGAGATGAACCCGCGTGTTTCACGATCGTCGGCGCTGGCGTCCAAGGCGACCGGCTTCCCGATCGCCAAGGTCGCCGCCAAGCTGGCGGTCGGCTACACGCTCGACGAGATTTCCAACGACATCACCGGCGGCGCAACTCCGGCCAGTTTCGAGCCGACCATCGATTATGTCGTCACCAAGATCCCGCGCTTCGCCTTCGAGAAGTTCAAGGGCGCCGACGGCGTTCTTTCGACGTCGATGAAATCGGTCGGGGAAGTGATGGCGATCGGGCGCACCTTCCCGGAGAGCCTGCAAAAGGCGCTTCGAGGACTGGAGACCGGGCTGAAAGGGCTGGACCGGGTACGCGAGCTGGAGGGGGCCGACGAGGCGCGGATCGAAAACGCGCTGGCGCGTCCGACGCCCGACCGGCTGCTGATCGCCGCCGAGGCGCTCCGCCAGGGCTTCTCGGTCGAGCGGATCAACGCGATTGCGGGGTTCGATCCGTGGTTTTTGAGGCAGTTGGGCGACATTGTTCTTGCCGAGATGGAAGTTCGCACGAGCGGGCTTCCAAACGACGCGGCGGGCATGCGGCGGCTGAAGGCGCTCGGCTTTTCCGATGCCCGGCTGGCGGAGCTTGCGGTCGCCGCGTCGGGCACTGCAATCGAGCCCGGCGGCTCCGGGATCGTCCACGACGTGGTCAAGCACATGACCGGCGGGGTAACCGAGGAGGAGGTGCGCGAGCGGCGGGTGAAGCTCGGCGTCCGCCCGGTGTTCAAGCGAATCGACAGCTGCGCCGCCGAATTCGATGCGACGACGCCGTATCTCTATTCGACCTACGAAGCGCCGCTGTTCGGTGAGCCGGTGGACGAGGCGGAGATTTCGGATCGCAACAAGGTGATTATTCTTGGCGGCGGGCCGAACCGGATCGGCCAGGGAATCGAGTTCGACTATTGCTGCTGCCACGCGGCGTTCGCGCTTCGCGACGCGGGGCTTGAGACAATCATGGTCAATTGCAACCCGGAGACGGTTTCGACCGACCCGGAGACATCGGACCGGCTCTATTTCGAACCACTGACGGCGGAGGATGTGCTCGAGATAGTCCGCCGCGAAGCCGAGAAGGGAAAGCTGGCGGGAGTCATCGTCCAGCTGGGCGGGCAGACCCCGCTCAAGCTGGCTCAGGACCTGCAGAGGGCAGGGGTGCCGATCCTCGGGACCGACCCGGACAGCATCGACCTTGCCGAGGACCGCGAGCGTTTCGCGGCGCTGGTCTCCAAGCTTCGCCTTAAGCAGCCGGCGAACGGGATCGCGCGGAGCCACGAGGAAGCGCTGCTGGTCGCGGAGCGGATCGGCTATCCGGTGCTTCTGCGGCCGTCCTACGTGCTCGGCGGACGGGGCATGGAGGTGGTCGACGGACCCGAGCAGCTCAATCACTACATCGCCACCGCGGTGGCGGTTTCCGGCTCTTCGCCGGTCCTGATCGACCGCTATCTTCGCGATGCAATCGAGGTCGATGTCGACGCGATCGCCGACGGCAAGGACGTCGTGGTCGCCGGAGTGATGCAGCATATCGAGGAGGCCGGCGTCCATTCGGGCGACAGCGCCTGCGCGATCCCGCCGCACAGCCTGTCGGAACCGATCGTCGCCGAAATCGAGCGGCAGACGGCGGCGCTCGCCAGGGCGCTGAAGGTCAAGGGGCTGATGAACGTGCAGTTCGCGGTTAAGGGAGAGGACGTCTACCTCATCGAGGTGAACCCGCGCGCAAGCCGCACCGTGCCCTTCGTCGCCAAGGCAATCGGCCGGCCGGTGGCGAAAATCGCAGCGCGGGTCATGGCGGGGGAGAAGCTCGACAGTTTCGATCCGCTTCCGCGCCGGCTGGATCATATCGCCGTCAAGCAGCCGGTGTTCCCGTTTGTCCGCTTCCCCGGATCCGACCCGGTTCTCGGGCCGGAAATGCGAAGCACGGGCGAAGTGATGGGAATCGACACCGACTTCGACGCCGCGTTCAGCAAGGCGCTGATCGCCGCCGGATTCAGGCTTCCGAAATCGGGGACGGTCTTCGTATCGGTCAAGGACGGCGACAAGCCGCATATCGTTCCCGCGGTCGCAGCGGTGCTCGAGCTCGGGTTTGGGGTGATCGCGACCGCAGGGACGGCGGAGTATCTTCGCCAGCAGGGACTCGCAGTCGAAACGGTGAACAAGGTGGCCCAGGGACGTCCGCACATCGTCGACCGGATCACTGACGGCGAGGTGCAGCTGGCCTTCAACACGACCGAAGGCTGGCAGTCGCTGAAGGACAGCCACTCGATCCGGGCGACCGCGTTGCAGCGCAAGGTGCCCTATTTCACCACCGCGGCGGCGAGCCTTGCGGTGGCGCGCTCGCTTGGGACGGTTCGCGGGCGGGCGCTTGAAGTGCGCTCGCTGCAATCCTATTATTCGCCGTCCGTGAATTAGAATTCATCCGACAATCCGCCCTCCGAGGACGATGCCGTGAAAGGCGTCGCCGGGGCGGTTTTGAAGAAAGGGCCAGTGAAATGGCGAGTGCCGAGAAAGTGCCGATGCTGCCGGAAGGCCACCGCAGGCTGTCGGAGCAGGTGAAGCACCTCAAACAGGTGGAGCGCCCGGCCGTCGTCGAGGCCATCGAGGCCGCGCGCGCCCACGGCGACTTGTCGGAAAATGCCGAATATCACGCCGCCAAGGAGCGGCAGGGCCATATCGAAGCGACGATCGCCGAGCTCGAGGACCAGCTGAGCCGGGCAATGGTGATCGACCCGTCTACACTGTCGGGGAACAAGGTCGTGTTCGGAGCGACCGTGACTCTCATCGATGAGGACGACAAGAAGGTGAAATACCAGCTTGTCGGCCAGTCGGAGGCGGACGCCAAGGAGGGCAAGATCAGCTACAATTCGCCGCTCGGGCGGGCGCTGATCGGCCGCGAGGTCGGCGACGAGGTCGAAGTTTCGACTCCGTCCGGCGACCATTATTACGACATCGACAAGGTCGAATTCCTCTGAGCACCAGGCCATTTCGAGTCCCGAAAAGCGCGACCGCCTGGATTGCGGTCGTCACCACCTTGTTCTGGGTCGTCCCGGCGCTGTTCGGGTTCAACGATTGGCTTTCAATTGCTTTCGGCTTCATTCCGGAGCGCTTCAGCGGCGCCGTTGTGGCCGGTTTCGCGGCTCCTGCGTTCCTTACTCCATTGACCGCGACGCTGGTCCACGGCGGACTGTTCCACATCGCGATGAACATGCTGATCCTGGTGTGGTGCGGGACCCAGGTCGAGCGGGTGCTTGGCCCCAAGGCGCTGGTGTTCCTCTATGTCGTCTCGGCCTACACGGCGGCGGTGCTGCAATGGGCGGTGGCGCCCCATTCGGCCATGCCGATGATCGGGGCGAGCGGCGCAATCAGCGGAGTGATCGGCGCATTCGCATTGAGCTTCGGCCAGCAGAAGCAGATCGTTCGCAACTATTCGCTAAACCGGATGCTCAACGCGGCATGGCTCCTTGCCGCCTGGATCGTGTTGCAGCTGATGACCGGCTTTCTTGCCGGAACCCAGGGCGTGCTGGTCGCTACTCCCGCGCACGTCGGCGGGTTCTTGTCGGGATTGTTGCTTCAGCGGCCGCTACTGATGTGGCGCTGGCGGAAAGCTTGAGCGTCAGGCCTTTTCTTTTGGCCTGCTGATCCCTTCCTCACCGGGCTCCAGCAGCCGGTGCAGGTGCACGATCACATATTTCATCTCGGCATCGTCGACCGTCCGCTGCGCCTTCCCGCGCCACGCTTCCTCGGCGTCCGCATAATTGCCGTAGATGCCGACGAGATCGATTGTGTCGAGGTCGAAGTCGAGGCCGCGCGGGTCCTTTACCCGCCCGCCGAAAACCAGGTGAAGCTTGCTCATCGTGCGCGGGCTACCAGCAAATCCGGCAGTTGCAACCGCTCAGCCGGCTTCGCTACCGCTCGCTTCGTCCTTGAAAGTGCCGATCGCCGCCTGCGCGGTCGCCTTGGCGGCCTCGCCGGCCTTGTCGGCGATGACATCGGGCGTGAGCCCGAGCTCGCGCAGCTTGTCGCTTCCCGCCTGTCGCGCCGCGTCGGCTGCGTCCCGAGCCGCTCCGGTCACCCGGTCGCCGTAGGGGCGGAGCATTTCGCGCTCTCGCTTGCTGGTCGGCAACAGCGCCGCAATCAGGGCGCCCGCGGCAAGACCGGCGCCAAGTGCGATCAAGGGCGCGTCGGTAATTGTCTCGCCTGCTTTTCGAGTTGCGTCGGAGGCGCTGTCCAAGGCCGAATCATAAGCGTCCAACGCGCGCTGGCGCAGATCGCGGCCGGAAGTGTTGGAGCCTGTGTCCGTGGTATCAGTCATCGATCTTCTCCACTGGTTTCTTTACCCGGCTCGAAGGAGCCTTGGGTTTGGTTTTCGATTTGCCGTTCACAAGTTTAGCGGCCAAATCCATCAGCGGTTCCCGGGCGATGAACAAGGCGAGCGCGGCAACCGCACCGCCCGCCGCGACGGGCCGCTTGCGAACCGCATCGACGGCATCTTCGGCCATGTCAGCGCCCTTCGACTTCGCTGCATCCCACGCGTCGCGGGCGAGATGGCTGGGCTGGAGCTTCTGCTGCAGGTGGTGGCCGTAAGCGATGATATCGTCGACGGTCGCCCAAAGCTTCGCCCGGGCCTGCTCCGCCCGGCGGCGGGCATCGGCAACGCTGGTCGACTCGGCGTTCACAGCGCATCCCGGAGCTTGGTTGCCCCGGCCCAGGCGAGCAGTCCGGCAACGGCGCCTATCAAGATAAAGGCGACGATTCCGCCAAGAAGCGGGCCCAGGAACATGGCGAGCAGGGCGAAGATGCCCACGCAAAGCGCGTTGAGTGCGCCCATCGCGACGAACGCCGCAACGACGAGTAGCACGACCCCGACCTTGAGCCGGCGAGCCTTGTCGGCGGCAACGGCCTTGGCGAGGTCGAGCTCAGCCCGCGCGTAGGCCTTGGCGTCGTCGACGAGCTGGTTTGCCAGCTCGCCTAACGACCGGTCGCCGCCCGGCGACGGGCCTTCTCCGGCCGGTTTCAGCATTAGCTCCGTCTGCGCGAACGCGAGCCGGAATCCTCGTCCTCGTCTTCTTCGGACGAAAACCCGGACTTCACCAGCCGTGCAAGAGCAAAGCCGACGATGGCCGCGCCTGCAAGCGCGACTCCGGGGCTCTTGCGAATGAACTGCCGAGTGTCGTCGATCAGCTCGTCGGGGTCTTTTCCGGAGAGCTTGCGGGCGGTGCTGTCCAGCGTCTTGGCGGCGCTTCGTGCATAATCGCCATATTCCTCGCCGAGCCGCTCATCGAGACCAGAGGCGGTGTCGCCGACCAGCTTGCTGATGTTGGCGATCGCTTCGGCCGACCGGTCTATTCCCTGGCCGACGAGATCGCGGGCCTTGCCGGCAGCCTGTTCGGACAATTTGTCGCCGCCGCTGCGGATTTTCTCCATCACGCCGCCGTTCGCGCCAGAACCGCTGTCGCTCGTTCCGGAACGAGACCCGCTGCGTTTTGCGCCGCCGGTCACGTTGCTTGTGTTGGTTTCAGTTGCTCCGGGAATCACCGTGTCGGTGCCCTCCGGAAGATTTTTGTGTTGCGCCATCGTCAGTCCTCCTTGTGGAGTTCAACCACGTACCGTCATGCTCGTTCCGCCGCTGCCGGCGAAAGTTGCGCGGGCCGCAACCGGTCCTATTAGGGCGCTGCGCATCCGTAGCTCAGGTCCAGTCATTACGCTTACGTAAGAAGGAATTCCATGACTGCAATCACCGCCATTCGCGGCCGCCAAGTTCTCGACAGCCGGGGCAATCCCACGGTCGAGGTGGACGTTACTCTGGAGGACGGCAGCTTAGGCCGTGCGGCAGTCCCGTCGGGCGCTTCGACCGGAGCCCACGAGGCGGTCGAGCTTCGCGACGGCGATAAGGCTCGCTGGGGCGGCAAGGGAGTCGAAAAAGCGGTCCAGTCGGTCAATGGTGAAATTGCCGAAGCACTTGTCGGCCACGATGCCCAGGATCAGGGCGAAATCGATTCGTCGATGATCGCCCTCGACGGCACCGACAACAAGGCTCGGCTGGGCGCCAACGCGATTCTTGGAGTCAGCCTTGCCTGTGCCAAGGCGGCGGCAGCGTCGGAGAAGCTGCCCCTCTACCGCTACATCGGCGACAGCACCGCCAACATGCTGCCGGTGCCGATGATGAACATCATCAACGGCGGCGTTCACGCCGACAACCCGATCGATTTCCAGGAATTCATGATCATGCCGGTGGGGGCGTCCAGCTTTTCCGAAGCGCTTCGCTGCGGAGCGGAGGTTTTCCACGCGCTGAAGTCGGCGCTTCACTCCGCCGGCCTGTCCACGTCGGTCGGAGACGAAGGCGGTTTCGCTCCGAACATCGGCTCCGCGCGCGAGGCGCTCGATTATATTGCGCGGGCGGTCGAGAGCGCCGGGTACAAAGTCGGCAGCGACGTCCTGTTCGCGCTCGACCCTGCCTCAACCGAATACTTTCGCGACGGAAGATATGAGCTTGAGGGCGAGGGGCTTTCCCTCACCTCAGAGCAGATGGTCGATTATTTCGAGAAGCTGATCGGCGACTATCCGATCGCCTCGATCGAGGATGGAATGGCCGAGGATGATTGGGCCGGATGGAAGGAGATGACAGACCGGCTCGGCGGCCGCATCCAGCTGGTCGGGGACGACCTGTTCGTCACCAACGTGAAGCGGCTTTCGCGGGGAATCGAGGAGGGAGTCGCCAATTCGATCCTGATAAAGGTCAACCAGATCGGGACTTTGACCGAGACAATCGCCGCGGTTCGGCTCGCCCAACGGCACGATTATACGGCAGTGATGTCGCACCGCTCCGGAGAGACCGAGGATTCGAGCATCGCGGACCTCGCGGTTGGCCTGTGCACCGGCCAGATCAAGACCGGCAGCCTGGCCCGCTCCGACCGCGTCGCAAAATACAACCAGCTACTCCGCATCGAGGAAGATCTCGGCGAGCGCGCGGTTTATCCCGGGTCAGAGGCGATCAAGGCGTATCGGGCGGCGTAGCCCCCTCCGGCGCTTTGCGGCCCGCCTATCGCTGAAGCGGGGCGCCAAAGAGCGCCTCGTCCACAACTTCTCGCAACATTTCACGAATTTGACTTGCGTTCGCGACTCACAAGTGATTCACCAAGAGACGCGATGGGTGGAAAGCGCAATATCGGCTTGATTCGCCGGATGTTCTGGCCGGCACTCGCCTTGCTCGTCGTCGGCAATTTCGCGGGCTACGCGATCGCGGGGCCCAACGGCCTGCTCGCCTGGGGCGGCTACCATCGCAATCTCAACGAGCGCAAAACCGAACTTGCCCAGCTTCAGGAGCAGAAGGCGGAGCTTCAGCATCGGGCGAAGCTGCTAGACCCGCAGAAGGCCGATCCCGATATGGCCGACGAGCTAGTGCGCAAGGAGCTTGGACTGGTCCGCCCCGACGAGGTCATCGTCCCGCTCAACTAAGACCTTATTCGACCAACGGCGGTGCTCCGCCGTTGCGGACTCGGGTTCATCTGATAGCTTTCGCGGCAGTCCGGCATTGTCTTGCCGCTGAGGGGATTGACCGAAATGCATTCCAGGCTGGCGCTCGCGCTGCTCGTTTCCGTTTCCGCAACCGCCGTTCAGGCCTACCCGAGCGCGAAGCCCGAGGCCGCCGTCCACGTGAAGCCGCTCGAAGGACTGCAATATAGGCTCGTCGGGCCGTTCCGCGGCGGGCGGGCGACTGGCGTAACCGGAGTTGCTGGCGATCCGGCGACATTCTATTTCGGATCGGCGTCGGGCGGGCTGTGGAAGACGACCGACGGCGGAATGACGTGGAAGCCGCTGTGGGACAAATTCCCCGAAGCTTCGCCGGCAGTGGGCGCAGTCGCCGTCGCTCCATCCAATTCGAACATCGTCTATGCAGGCACCGGCGAGACCAATATCCGCGGCAATGTCGCCACCGGCAACGGCCTCTACAAATCGATCGATGCCGGGAAAACCTGGGCAGCGGCGGGGCTGAAGGACACTCAGGTCATTGGCCGGATCATCGTCGACCCCAAGGACCCGAACCGTCTGTTCGTTGCCGCGCTGGGCCATCCGTTCGGGCCCAACCAGGAGCGTGGGATCTTCCGCTCGACCGACGGCGGCAAGAGTTGGACGAAGGTCCTCTATGTCGACGAGAAGACCGGCGGGTCCGACGTCGCTTTCCAGCCGGGCAACCCGCAGGTGATGTATGCGGGGATGTGGCAGGCTTACCGCAAGCCGTGGATCATGGAGAGTGGCGGGCCTGGAAGCGGTCTCTACAAGTCCAGCGACGGCGGATCGACCTGGACCCGCCTGAGCGGACACGGACTGCCCGACGGGATCTGGGGCCGGGTCAACGTCGCCCCGACGAGCAATCCCAAGCGCATCTACGCGATGATCGAGGCCAAGAAGGGCGGTCTCTATCGCACCGACGACGGCGGCGAGACCTGGGCGCTGATCAACGACAAGAACGATTATCGCCAGCGCGCCTGGTACTTCAACACGGTGTTCGCCGATCCCAAGGACACCGACACCGTCTATGTCCTCAACACGTCGCTCTATCGCTCCACCGACGCCGGAAAGACGTTCAAGAACCTTCACACTCCGCACGGCGATGACCACGAGCTTTGGATCGACCCGACCAATCCGAAGCGGATGATCAACGGCAATGACGGCGGCGCGACGATCACCTTCAACGGCGGCGACACCTGGTCGAGCGAGATGAACCAGCCGACGGCGCAAATCTATCATATCGCGACCGACAACCAGTTCCCGTTCCGGCTCTATGGCGACCAACAGGACAATTCGAGCCTGTCGATCGCGACAGCTGGGCGCTCGGGCGGAGTCGGCATTGAGGACTATTACCAGGTCGGCGGAGGCGAGAGCGGCTATATCGTCCCGGACCCGTTCGACCCAAACATCGTCTATGGCGGCGGCTATGACGCGGCCCTGACCCGCTACGATCACCGCACCGACATGGCGCAGGAAATCACGCCTTTCCCGCGCAACACGATGGGCTGGCCGGCCGCCGACATCGAGCACCGCTTTCAGTGGACCGCGCCGATCATGGTGTCGAAGCTGCAGCGGGGCACGATTTATTTCGGAGCGGAGGTGCTGTTCAAATCGACGGACCAGGGGCGAAGCTGGACGATTATCTCTCCGGACCTGACCCGCAACGACAAGAGCAAGCAGGCTTCTTCCGGCGGTCCGCTGACCAAGGACAATACCAGCGTCGAATATTACGACACGATCTTCTCTGTCGTCGAAGGGCCGCACGACCCCAACGAAATCTGGGTCGGGACAGATGACGGGCTGGTGCAGATCACTCGCGACGGCGGCGCTCACTGGCAGAACATCACGCCTCCGCAGATGCCGGAATGGGCGACGGTGGACATGGTCGAGCTCGATCCGGCGAATCCCGGCACCGCCTATGTCGCGGCGGACCGCCACCGGCTCGACGATCCCCGGCCCTACGCGTTCAAGACCGCCGATTACGGACGGACGTGGACCCCGATCACTGCTGGCATCCCCGACGACGCATACGTGCACGTGGTGCGCGTCGACCCGGCGCGGCAGGGCCTGCTGTACGCAGGCACCGAAAAGGGCGTGTTCGTGTCCTACGACGACGGGGCCAACTGGCAGCCTCTTCAGCTGAACCTGCCGGTGGTGCCGGTTCACGACCTTGCCGTTCACGGCGATTCGCTGGCGCTTGCGACTCACGGGCGGGCCTTCTGGATCCTCGACGACCTGGCGCCGGTTCGCCAATGGTCACCATCGGTCGCGTCGGCCAAGGCCTATTTGTTCGCTCCGCAGCCAGCCAACCACACGGTGTTCCCAACCCGGCTGGGCGCGCTTCGCTATTTCGGCGGTGCGAACCCGCCGGCAGGAGCGGTCATCGACTACTGGCTGTCGCCGACGTTCGGGACGGCCCGCCCGAGCCCGGACGAGAAGAAGGACGAGGACAAGAAGAAGGACAAGGCGCCCGACCCGCTCGAAAAGCGGATGAAGCTCGAGATCCTGGACTCGCAGGGCAATGTCATCCGGACGTTCCCGGAGGCGGAGCCGAGGACCGAAGAGGCGGCGAACACGCCTCCCGGCGTGAGTACTCCGTCGAAGACTCCGCACGGTGCGGCAAAGGAGCCGGGCAAGACCGAAGAAGAGGAAGACGAGGATTTCGGGCCCAAGCCGGTCAAGCTCACCCATTATGCCGGCCTAAACAGCTTCGTCTGGGACATGCGCTACCCCAATGCAGTCGCAATCCCGCATTCGCCCTTGTGGGCGGGAAGCGTCCGCGGCCCACGCGCTCTTCCAGGCAATTACCAGGTGCGGCTAACGGTCGACGGCAAAAGCGAAACGCGACCGCTCCTGATCGAGCCCGATCCGCGCCGGACCGCGACTGAGGAGGCGCTGCGGGCGCAATTCGACCTTCACCAGCAGATCAACGCCGAGCTGACCAAGGTCGATCAAACGGTTCTCGACTTGCGCGCCGAGCGGGCGAAGCTGGAGGCGCGCAAGGCCGCCAATCCGTCACTCGCGCCGCAAATCGATGCCACCATCGCGAAGATGAACGCGATCGAGGAGGAGCTCGTCCAGCCGCGATCTCACGCCGGCGAAGATGCACTCAACTATCCGGTCAAGCTCAACAACATGATCGCCGCGGTCGGATCACTGGTCGACGAAGGCGATTATGCGCCGACTGCGCAGGACGTTGCCGAGTTCGCCAAGCTTAAGGCGGAAGCCGAGGCGCAGATCGCCGCGTGGAACGCGCTCGAGGCAGGAGAGGTGAAAGCGCTGCTCCACTGACCGGGTGAAGGTTGCCGCTTACGGCGCCCGCACCTATAGACGCGGCGCTTCAACCCAGGTTTGAGAGACATGCCAGTGGCGCGTTCCGCCAAAGCCAAAACCGCTCCGCCAGACGAGCCGAAGATCGCCCGACCGCCCGAGCCGAAGCGATTCAAGGCGTCGAAGAACCAGCTTCTGGAGCTTTACAAGGAGATGCTCCTCATCCGCCGCTTCGAAGAGCGGGCGGGGCAGCTCTACGGCCTCGGGCTGATCGGCGGCTTCTGCCATCTTTACATCGGCCAGGAGGCGGTCGCTGTGGGGCTGCAAAGCGCGATGAGGCCGGGCAAGGACAGCGTCATCACCGGTTATCGCGACCACGGCCACATGCTCGCTTACGGGATCGAGCCGAAGGTGATCATGGCCGAGCTGACCGGCCGCGAAGCCGGAATTTCCAAGGGCAAGGGCGGCTCGATGCACATGTTCAGCGTCGAGCATGGCTTTTACGGCGGCCACGGAATCGTCGGAGCGCAGGTGCCGCTGGGGACCGGCCTCGCCTTCGCTCACAAGTACCGCGACGACGACGGCGTGTGCCTGACCTATTTCGGCGACGGGGCCGCCAACCAGGGCCAGGTGTACGAGGCGTTCAACATGGCCAAGCTGTGGAACCTGCCGGTGATCTACGCCATCGAGAACAACCAATATGCGATGGGCACCTCGGTGCAGCGATCGTCGTCGGAGCCCGATTTCTACAAGCGCGGCGAAAGCCATCGCATCCCCGGAATCCAGGTGGACGGAATGGACGTGCTCGCGGTTCGCGGAGCGGCCGAGGAAGCTCTGAAATGGGCGCGCGAGAAGGGTCCGATCATCGTCGAGCTTCTGACCTACCGCTATCGCGGCCACTCCATGTCCGACCCCGCCAAGTACCGGACTCGAGAGGAAGTGCAGGACGTACGAACCACGCGCGACCCGATCGAGAGTGCCAAGCGCGAGCTCGAGAAAGCCGGAGTGAAGGAAGAAGAGCTCAAAGAGATCGACAAGAAAATCAAGGACGTGATCGTCAACGCTGCGAAATTCGCTGAAGACGCGCCGGAGCCGGACCCGTCCGAACTCTACACCGACGTACTGGTGGAGAGCTACTGATGGAATTGAAGATGCCGGCACTTTCCCCGACGATGGAGGAGGGGACGCTCGCCAAGTGGCTCGTCAAGGAAGGCGATGAAGTTCGTTCGGGCGACATCCTTGCCGAGATCGAAACCGACAAGGCGACGATGGAGTTCGAAGCCGTCGACGAGGGCACGATCTCCAAGATCCTGGTTCCCGAAGGCACCGACGGGGTGAAGGTCGGCCAGCCGATTGCAGTGCTCGAAGCTGAAGGCGCGGTGTCCGAGCCCGCTGCGGCTCCGGTGAAGCAAGAAGAGGCGGTCGAGGGGCCGAATGACGAGATTCCCAAGCCGTCCGACCAGAAGACCCTGACCCACGACATCGAGCAGGCGACGCCGCACCTGATGGAGACTGCGGCCCGAAGCCTCGCCCACGATGCTGACGAGACCAGCGACATGGACCGGCCTGATGCGCCCGAAGGCGCGACGATGGCCGACATGACGGTCCGCGAAGCGCTCCGGGACGCGATGGCTGAGGAAATGCGCAAGGACGACCGGGTCTTCGTGATGGGCGAGGAGGTCGCCGAGTACCAGGGCGCCTACAAGGTCACTCAGGGCCTGCTCGAGGAGTTCGGGCCGAAGCGCGTCGTCGATACGCCGATCACCGAATATGGCTTCGCCGGGGTCGGAACGGGCGCGGCCATGGGCGGGCTTCGTCCAATCGTCGAGTTCATGACCTTCAATTTCGCGATGCAAGCCATCGACGCCGTGGTGAATTCGGCCGCCAAGACCAATTACATGTCGGGCGGGCAGATGCGCTGCCCGATCGTGTTCCGCGGCCCGAACGGGGCTGCCGCTCGCGTCGCTGCCCAGCACAGTCAAAATTACGGAAGCTGGTACGCGCACGTGCCGGGGCTAATCGTCATTGCTCCGTACAGCGCGGCCGACGCGAAGGGGCTGCTCAAGGCGGCGATCCGGACCGAGGACCCGGTGGTCTTCCTGGAAAACGAGCTCCTCTACGGGCAGCATTTCGACGTCCCGCAGGTCGACGACTACGTCCTTCCGATCGGTAAGGCGAAGGTCGTCCGGCCGGGCAAAGACGTGACCTTGGTCAGCTATTCGATCGGGGTCGGAGTGGCGCTCGAAGCCGCCCAGCAACTCCTGTCGGAGGGAATCGACGCCGAGGTCATCGACCTTCGCACGCTCCGGCCCCTCGACAAGGAGACGGTGCTGAAAAGCCTCGCAAAGACCAATCGGATGGTGTGCGTCGAAGAGGGGTGGCCGGTCTGTTCGATCAGCTCCGAAATCATCGCTGTCGCAATGACCGAAGGCTTCGACGATCTCGACGCGCCGGTGCTCCAAGTCACGGACGCCGACGTTCCGCTTCCCTATGCCGCCAACCTGGAAAAGCTGGCGCTAATCAAGGCCGAGGACGTCGTCAGCGCTGCCAAAAAGGTCTGCTACCGCGATTAGTCCCGAGCAGGACCTCGCACTGCTCCACATGCCGGCGGCTGTGCGGGACCCGTTCCGCGCGCTCTTCGAAGTCGACGCTGCACTGGGCGACGTGGTCGCTCGCTCGACCGATGCTGCACTCGGCCGGATCAAGCTCGCCTGGTGGCGCGAGCAGCTGCAGGCCCTCGACAGCAATTCGCCGCCCGCCGAGCCGAGGCTGGTTGCGGTCGCCGAGCAGCTGCTGCCGCGCGGGATTACCGGTGCGGAGCTGGCTGAGCTGGAGCCCGGCTGGGCGACGTTGCTGGAGAGCGAAATCGATCCGAAGCTCGTCGCGAGGCGTGGGGAAATGCTGTTCGGCATCGGCGCGAGGCTGCTCGGATCGACTGGCGTCGAGCGGCTCGCCGAGGCTGGCTCGCTTTACGCGCTCGGTTCGGTTGCGCAGCGCGGGGTTCCGGAGCTGGCCGGGCCGGCGAAGGACCATCTTCGTCGCCTTCGGGGACATCGCTTCGCCCGCGCCCTTCGACCGCTGACGATGCTTGCCCGGGCGGCTGCTCGGGAGAAAGCCGATCGCGGAATGCCGCTGGCGATGTTGGCGCACCGGTGGAGCGGCCGGATCGCTTGACAGCAGACGCTCCGGATTGGAGCATATCCGGGCCGAATCTCCTTGTCGTACCGAGGAGTGCGCGTGGCGCGTTTTCTTGCCGGGGCAGTCGCCTCTTTCCTGATGCTGACCGGAGCGTTTCTGCTGTGGCAGGGGCATGCGCAAGGCGGCCCCGCGCTTCCGCCGCCTCCGGCGAAGCCCGCTGGGCAGCCGCTGATCCTTCGCAAGCCGCCAGATCCGCCGAAGGCCACGCCGAAGAGCCGCGAGCAAAAACGTTTCAGCCGAGCCGACCGCAACGATGACGGCCGGATTACGCTCGACGAGTTGCTTCAGCCGCGACGCAAGAGCTTTGCGAAGCTGGACAAGGACGGTGACGGCAAGCTGTCGTTCGAAGAGTGGGCGCACACCACCATCGACAAGTTTCACGGCGCCGACGCCGATCACAACAGGCAGCTGACGCCGGCGGAATATGCCACCACCGCGCCGAAGCACCACGCGAAGCCGAAGTGCAGTTGCTAGTGAAGTGCCTCCCGCGAGCGCGGCTCGTGGGGAGGAACTACTTCCTCGAGGCCGTCTCTTGGTTGTCGTCGAGCTGGACTCGCGCAAGAAGCTTCGCGTCGCGGCCATAGCGGTCGGGCCTGAACTCAACTCCCTCCGCCGAAGGAGCGACGGTGAAATAGGTGATGTAGATCGGCACCGGGTCGGGGACGTCGACCCGTTCGTCGGGCTCGCCGCTCGGCTGCGGCATTTCGCCGAACGCCCACTTCTCCAGCTCCTTGGCATTGCTCAGCCGGATGCAGCCGTTGCTGATCCACCGCTTGTCGCTGTCGAACATCGGCTTTTCGGCGGCCGGAACGTCGTGGAGATAGATTCCGAAATCGTTCGGGATCATGAACTTGACCGCGCCCATGGAATTCCACGGACCAGGCCCGCGGCGAAGAAAGACGCTGGTTCTTCCGTCATAGACGGCCTGCCAGTCGACGGTCGCCGGATCGAGCCGCTGGGCGTTATCGGTCGAATCCGAATAGACCTCGTAGTTGCGGTCGGTGAGATATTGCAGCCCCTGCTGAAGGACCGCCTTGGCGACGATCGTCCGGCTGAGGTCCGGCGGAACGTTCCAATAGGGGTTGAGCCTGACGTAGCGAAGCTCGGCCGCCATCATCGGCGTCTGGCGGTCGGAGTCGCCCACGATCACGTTCATGCTTCCGACGACCTTGTTGCCGTCGTACATGTAGAGCTTGGCCGCGCCGGCATCCACGAGGATGTAGCGGCCCTTGTAGTCCGACGGCGGAAGCCGCTGCGCTCGCTCCATGTTGAGGATGATCTCGCGCTCGTAATGGTCGGCGCCCAGGTTCAACGACTCGATCGTCCCGTTGCCGACGATGCCGTCGGATGTGAGGCCATGCGCTGCCTGGTACTCGCGCACCTTCGCTTCGAGTGCGGAGTCGAAGCTGTCGCCGCTCGGAAGCCCGAGCCGCTGGCGAAGAAGCGCAATCCGATCGTCCGTGGAGCCGAGCTTCATCACCGCGCCCGGCGGGATCTGGACCTGCGGAAGCGATCCCCAGCGCGCCTTGTATTTCATCAGGCCGCGGCGAAGCTCCGTGTAGATATCGTTGACCGGGACGAAGAGGTCGATTGGAGCGCCGCTCCAGTCCTTCAGTCCAAAGCTCTTGAGAAGGGCGTTCCGGCGATCAATCTCCGGCTTGATCTGAGGGTCGATGTAGATGAGGTCGACGCCCTGCTGAATGCTCGGCGGAAGATCGACAGGCTCGATCGGCTCCTCGTGCGCCAAAGCCGGTGCGGAACACAGTGCGGCAAGCGCCGCGGCTAGAAACAGACCCACCCTCATCCGCTCTACTTACCAAGCCCACCTGAACGGTTCCAGAATCCAGTTTCGATGACCGCCCGCGAAATTCGGGCGTCCTGTCGACTTCTCGCCTGCAGCCGCCCCGGACGACCGCGCTCATCGTTCTTGCTTTGTTCTCAGGCTGGCGTAAATTCGCGCCATGGCGGTCGAGTCGATCAGAGGTCGCGGGGCGACGCGAAATTCCACGCCCACTCGGTTCAACCTGAAGGAGCGGGTGGAAGAGGGCGAGTGGCTCGACACAGTCGAGGCGCTCGACGGAGTGCCAAGGCGGCGGACCACCGTCACGATTGAGCATCCGCGGACGATCCTCACTCGCAATTCGTCGCCGGACATCGGTTTCGACCGCTCGGTGAACCCGTACCGCGGGTGCGAGCATGGCTGCATCTACTGCTTTGCCCGGCCGACCCATGCCTATCACGACCTTTCGCCCGGCGTGGATTTCGAATCGCGGCTGTTTGTGAAGCCGCAGGCGGCGGCGCTCCTCCAGCAGGCGTTGTCGAAGCCGGGTTACAGCTGCGCGCCCATCGCTTTCGGGACCAATACCGACCCGTATCAGCCGATCGAGGACAGGTGGAGGATCACCCGTTCGGTCATCGAGTTGCTGCTCGAGTGCAGGCACCCGTTCACGATCACCACCAAGTCGGACCGGGTGCTCCGCGACCTCGACATTCTCAAGCCGGCGGCGGCGCTTGGAATCGCTTCGGTGGCGCTGTCGGTGACCTCGCTCGAACTCCAAGCTAAGCCGGATCCTCGAGCCGAGGGCGCCAGCCGGGCGAAAGCGGGTCGAGGCGATCAAGCGGCTGAACGAGGAGGGCGTGCCTTGTTACGTCGCCATCGCGCCGGTGATACCGCAAATTACCGACCACGAGCTGGAGAGCATCGTCGAAGCGGCGGTGGCGGCTGGAGCTCGGGGCGGTTTCTTTCTTCCCGTTCGCTTGCCGCACGAGGTCGCGCCGCTGTTCCGCGACTGGTTGAAGCAGCATTTCCCCGACCGCGCCGGCAAGGTGATGAGCGTCATCCGCCAGATGCGCGGCGGCCGCGACAACGATCCAGGCTTTTTCAGCCGAATGCGCGGGCAGGGCGCCTGGGCCGAATTGCTGAAGGCCCGATTCGACGTGGCGGTGAAGAAGCACGGGCTGAGGCAGGCGAAGTTCCCGCTTCGCTGCGACCTCTTTCAGCCGCCGCAAGGAGACCAGCTGCGGCTGCTGTAAGAATGAACCGGAGCCGAAACGGCAGATCGGCGTTACCGTCCCAAAAGGAAGGACCATCCGATGCGCTTTCTGCTCTTGATGCCGTTGCTAACGCTCGGCGCCTGCAATGTTTCGACCAACCAGAACAACAACTCCGTCACTGTCCAGTACGACCAGAACGAGGCGCAGGACACCGCGGCCGACATCAGCAACACCGCCCAGAATGTGGGTGAGGAGATGGGCAACGAGGCGACCATCGCCGCCAACACCATCAATGAGAAGGTGATGGGGCAGAATTCCGAGGACAATTCGACCAACACCACCAACCGGCAATAGCTTTCGCGCAGCTTGTCTGGCCCGGCGGTCACGCGTAAGCGCCTGTTCCAAAGTCGGGGAGTGGCGCAGCCTGGTAGCGCATCTGCTTTGGGAGCAGAGGGTCGCAGGTTCGAATCCTGTCTCCCCGACCATCGGCTTCGCGAGTGTCCGGGGGACATTCGGCGCAATTCGACCCGGGCCGTGAGCCCGCGGGCGAGGTCCGCAATTGAAAAGAGGATGCGATGACCGAAACGCAAAGCAAGTCCGATCCCCATCCAAGCTTCGGCGGCGAGTTGAGGCGCAACCTTCCGGCTCACAACTGGGGCTGGTTCCTCTTCCGCGGACTGATCGCGCTAGCCCTCGGAATCCTGGCGATCTTCTTTCCGTTCAGCGCGGTCACCGCCTTTGCATTCCTGTTCGCGCTGTTCGCCTTCGTTGACGGAGTTAGCTTGCTCATCAGCGGGATTGCCGGTGCCACCCATCATCGCGAACGTTGGTGGGGGCTGGTCATTGCCGGGCTGGTCGGAATCGCCGTCGGCGTCATCTACATCGCCTGGCCGGCGCTGAGCACCGTCAGTTACGCTCTCGTGCTGCTGGTGATGATCGCGGCATGGGCGATCATCAACGGCATCGGTCAGATCAGCGCCGCGATCGAGCTTCGCAAGCAGATCGAAGGCGAGTGGCTTCTGGCCATTGCCGGCATCTTCTCGATCCTTCTTGGGATTGCGATCCTGGTGGTGACCGCGACCGTCCCCGGCGCCTCGATCTTCTCGGTCGGGTTCATCATCGGCTTTTGGGCGCTGATGGTCGCGGCGGCGCTGATCGGGCTGGCGTTCAAGCTGAAGGCGCACAAGCAAAAGGCGTAGTGGTGGGCCCGGCAGGATTCGAACCTGCAACCTAGCCGTTATGAGCGGCCGGCTCTACCGTTGAGCTACAGGCCCGTAGCCAACTTGCAGGGGCGGGATAGCGCCAAGTCAGGCGCGCGGAAAGACGAGTGCTATTGCCGTAGCGGTTGCTCGAAGCTCGGCGCCGGCGCTGTGGGCCAATCCCCGCGTAAGCCGGAGCGGAAATCCCTCCGACATCGCATCGTCGGTGGTCCCGAAAAGCTGCTCGGCACTGGCTTTGGCCAGAGTTTCCGGGCGGCTGATGGAAACGCGGCAATGGCTGTTTTCCTGGTCCACTCCAAGGCGAAGCACTTCGCCCCGTTCAGCACGTGAAATCACCGCTTCGCACATCCTGAGGATCAGCCGCTCGGCCACCTCCGGGTCTATCGCCGCAGTGAGGTCGGCGGTTGCCCGCGAGGCTTCCAGGTCGACTTCGCGTTCCGCAGCCTTTTCACGGAGCGTCCCGATCAGCTCTTCGACCAGGCCGCCGAGATCGAGCAGAGCATGACGGCTGCCGGTCGTGGAATGGACTCTGGCAGCGAAATCGAGGTCCTCGATCGCGCTGAGCAACAGTCGCGCCTGGGCGACGATCTCGCTGGCGCGCTCGCGGTAGGCGCTGTCGGCAGGGCCGAGATATTCGCCGGTGATGATCTCGGCGAAGCCGATGATTGCGTTGAGCGGCGTCTTGATCTCGTGGGCGAGCTCGCGAAGCGAGGTGGGATCGGCTGAAGCGAGTCCCAGTTTCGCGCGCGCTCGGCAACTCCGCGATAGCCGGCGAAGCGCCCGGTCGAGCGCTCGAACGCAGGAATTCCGCTGATTCTCCAGGTGCCGCCGGCCGAGGCATCGAACGGCAGCTCCAGCAAGGCGTCGCGAAACGGCGCCCGCGACGCAAAGGCCCGCTCGACTGCCCGGTCGACGGCGCCGCCGCCGCTTCGCGCAATGGAGTGGCCGACCAATGCTCCCCGCGGCGCGCCCTCGACCCAGTCGATCTGGCCCGCTTCGTTGCACTCCCAGCGAAACAGGCGCGGTGCTTCGGAGGGCTCGCCAGCCGGTTCGGAGCCGTTCGTGCGGCGCAATTCGCGAAGCCGTTCGACCCGCGCGACGACTTCGCTGATCGACGGAATCGCAACGCCCGGCTTGGGTGGATCGCTTTCGACCTGGGCAACAGTCTCGGACGGCTGGGGCTGCTCGGCGCGCATCGCCGCGATGAAGGCGCGGGAATCGGCGCGCGCGACGGACGAGACATGCCTCCATTCGCTGGCTGTCAGCCGCGCCGCGGCGAGAATCGGTGCCGCGACGCTGATCTCGTCGGCCGCAAAGCACGCCACCAGCTCGGCCGAAAGCGGAAGCGCCGCGACCGACAAGGCGGTGGCGATACGAACGCGCTCGTCAATCGAGCTTCGTTCCTCGGCAATCGCTTCAAGCGCCCGCCGAACGAGCTCATGCTCGGCATCGGCAGGAGCGCGGGCAACGAGCTCCACCAGCTGCCGCCACCGGATCGCGCGGTCGTGCGCCGCCGTCGCCGGCTGCTGGAGCACAGTCGTTAGTCGATCGTCGAACCGCACCACATCACTCGCGCCTGTCCCAAACGAGGGTTTCCCAGCGGCCGCTGTATCCGGTGACAACTACAGTGGAAGATATCGGCGGTTAACTATCCCGAAACGGGACAGCGGTTTACATAGATTTGATAGGCAAAAAAGAGGCCGCCCCGGCGGGCGGCCTCTTGGCTTCGACACTTGCGTTTGCGGTTAGGCGTGGACGTTGTCGTAGACGACCCAGTATTTCGCCAGTTCCGCCATCTGGCCGGTGACCTTGTTGAGTGCCGCGATCGACGCGGCCTTATCGCCTTGGCGGGCCAGCGCCATGCCAAGGTGGAGATTGGCGAGGTTCGCGTCGACTCCCGGCTTTGCGAGTGCGGCACGGTAGAAATCCGCCGCCTTCGCGTAATCGCCGTAGCCGTACCAGGCGTCGCCGGTCGAGATCGTCTGCTTCGCGCTGGCGCTTGCTTGCGGGGCAGCCGCCAGGCTCGCCTTGTCACCCTGGCTCTTCTGCGAGGCCAAAGCATAGAGCTGGCTGAAGCTCGGGTCGCTGCGCTTTACGGTGTTGCTTGCAAAGCCTTCATCGAGGACAGCCTTGGCTTCGCCGGAGAAACCGCTGCGGCTCGCAATGTCACCATAGTTGAAATAGTCGGACGGAGTCAGCGACCCGGTTGCACGCTTCAGGCGCATCAGGTCGAGGGTCTGCGATTCGTCCAGCGACACCAGGTTCTGGTAAACGGCGAGCGCATTCTGCCACGTGTCGGTCGTGGGGTAGGCGACCAGCCACTCGCGGCTGATCTGCATCGCCTGTGGAAGCTTCGCTTTCCAGGCGATCTGCAGCGCGCGCTTGTACCAGGTTTCGGGCGCCTTCTGACCGCCAGCCGACTGAAGAGCGATCCCCTTCTGAATGAGCGCCAGCCCTTCTGCCGGCTGACCGGCTGCGACCTTCGCTTCGGCCAGTCCTGCTGTGGCATCCACGCTGTTGGGATCGAGCTGCAATGCGTGCTGGTAAGCGTCGGTGGCACGCTGCGGCTGCTTCAGGCGCGTGTAGGTCGCGCCCAGGTCGCCGTACAGTTCGGCCATCGGCGCACCCTTGAAGCCTGACGCGATCATCTCCTCGAGAGCCTGGGCGCGCATGCTGTCGTTCTTTGCTGCGGCTGCATATTTGTACTCGATTGCGCCCACCATATATTTGTCGTCGGCGGACTTGGCGGCGGCATTCGCAGCAGCGACCTTGGCCTGGATGTCGGCGGCGTTGTTCGTCTGGACCGCCGCTTGCAGTTCCTTCAGCGACTTGACGGCCCCACTGGAGACCTTCGGCTGGACCTGGGGGGCGGCCTGCGCGGCGGCTTGCTGCGGCGCTGCGTGTGCCGATGCCGGTGCGACAGCAAGGGCGGTGCCCGCGAGCAGTGCTGCGGCTGCAGTGATCGTGAATTTCATTTCTACTCCTCTGCCGGTCGAACCGGTTCCGAAATGGGGAAGTGCGCGCTGGCCAATAATGCCGCGCGGCAGGATCGCCAACCCTATGGCGCACTTGCCATGAACGATGATTGAACTGGCATAGCCGCTTCATTCCCATGGTGCGGCCTTCGCGCGTGTGCGTGCGCGTATGCGCATGCGCGCGGGGTGGCGCGCGGGTTCACATTGAGGTAGGAATTCCTATCTGGGGGAGGCGCCGATTCTGGCGCATTTCCCCCTTGTTTCACGTTTTGACAGATAGGACAGCCACTTGGCTACTGAGCCGCCGGCCGACGAACAGCGCACACCGAGCGATCCGAGCGATATCGCCCCGATCTCAATTACCGAAGAGATGAAGACCAGCTATCTCGATTACGCGATGAGCGTGATCGTCAGCCGCGCTCTGCCCGACATTCGCGACGGCTTGAAGCCTGTGCACCGGCGTATTCTCTACGCGTGCCAGGAAGCCGGCTACGTCGCCGGACGTCCGTACCGCAAGTCGAGCCGCATCGTCGGCGACGTCATGGGTAAATATCACCCGCACGGCGACCAGGCGATTTACGATGCGCTGGCGCGAATGGTTCAGCCGTGGTCGATGCGGGTGCCGCTGGTCGACGGCCAGGGCAATTTCGGATCGATGGACCCGGACCCGCCGGCGGCGATGCGCTATACCGAGGCGCGGCTGGCCAAGGTCGCCAATTTCCTCCTTGCCGACATCGACAAGGACACGGTCACCTTTCAGCCCAATTACGATGCAAGCGAGAGCGAGCCGCAGGTTCTTCCTGCGCGCTTCCCGAACCTGCTGGTCAACGGAGCCGGCGGAATCGCGGTCGGAATGGCGACCAACATCCCGCCCCACAATCTGGGCGAGGTGCTTGCCGCCTGCCGCGCCTACATCGACGATCCGGCGATCACCATCGAAGGACTGATGGAGCATGTGAAGGGGCCGGATTTCCCGACCGGCGCCTTCATCCTTGGCCAGACCGGGATTCGCGACGCTTACATGACCGGCCGCGGCTCGGTCATGATGCGCTCGCGCTACACGATCGAGGAGGGCAGGGGCGACCGCCGCTCGATCGTGCTCAGCGCAATCCCCTATCAGGTCGGCAAATCGGGGCTGGTCGAAAAGATCGCCGAAGCCGCCAAGGACAAGAGGATCGAGGGCGTCGCCGACATCCGCGACGAGTCCAACCGCGAGGGCGTCCGGATCGTCATCGACCTGAAGCGCGACGCGACTCCGGAAGTCGTCCTCAACCAGCTGTGGCGGCACACTCCGGCGCAGTCGAGCTTCCCGGCCAATATGCTGGCGATCCGCGGCGGCCGCCCGGAAACGCTCAACCTTCGCGACATCATCGAAAGCTTCGTCAAATTCCGCGAGGAGGTGATCACCAGGCGCTCGAAGTTCGAGCTGCTGAAGGCGCGCGAGCGAGCGCACCTCCTGCTCGGCCTGGTCGTCGCGGTCACCAATCTCGACGAGGTGGTGAAGCTGATTCGCGGGTCCGGAACGCCGGTCGAAGCACGCGAGAAACTCCTCGCTCGCAAATGGCCGATGGAGGAGATCCGTCCCTACATCGCGTTGGTCGAAGCGGTCGAGCCGCAGAAACGGGACAAGACCTACGAGCTCTCGGAGGCGCAGGTCAAAGCGATCCTGGAGCTGCGGCTGCACCGGCTCACCGCGCTCGGCCGCGACGAGATTGGCGGCGAGTTGAGCGAGCTTGCCGACTCCATCGGCGAACTGCTCGAAATCCTCGCCAACCGCGCTCGGCTATATGAGGTGATGCGTCAGGAGTTCGATGAGGTCGAAGCCGAGTTCGCCACTCCTCGAGTGACCGAAATCGCCGCCGCTGTCGATGGCATCGAGGATGAGGACCTGATCGAGCGCGAAGACATGGTCGTGACCGTGACCATGACCGGCTACATCAAACGGACCCCGCTTTCGATTTTCCGCGAGCAGAAGCGCGGCGGCAAGGGGCGTGCCGGAATGCAGACCAAGGAAGAGGACGCGGTCACCAACCTGTTCGTGACCTCGACTTACAATCCGGTGCTGTTCTTCTCCAACCTGGGGCGGGTGTACCGAAAGAAGGTCTGGCGCTTGCCCGAAGGTGGCCCGAACACCAAGGGCCGCCCAATGGTGAACCTGCTGCCGCTGGCCGAGGGCGAAGTCATCACCGCGGTGCTTCCATTGCCGGAAGACGAGGCCGAGTGGGGCGGCGTTCACATCATGTTCGCAACGGCGCATGGATCGGTCCGCCGCAACAGCATGGACGCGTTCACGAACGTGCCGTCGAACGGCAAAATCGCGATGAAGTTCGGGTCGGACGATGAAGGCGACCCCAATGACCGGTTGATCGGAGTTCGGCTTCTGACCGAAGAGGATGACGTCCTTCTCGCTACCCGCAACGGTAAGGCGATCCGCTTCATGTCGACCGACGTTCGCGAGTTCGCAGGGCGCGAATCGACCGGCGTGCGCGGAATCCGCCTCAAGGACGGCGACGAGGTCATCTCCATGTCGATCCTCCACCGGGCGGGAACCACTCCGGAGGAGCGCGAGGCCTATCTCCGCTTCGCTCCGTGGAAGGGCGAGAAAGAGGGCGAGCCGACCCTCAGCGCCGAGCGAATGGCCGAGCTCGACGAAAAGGAGCAGTTCATCCTCACCGTCACCGAGAACGGCTTCGGCAAGCGCAGCTCGGCTTACGAATACCGGCGCACGAACCGCGGCGGACAGGGCATCACCAATATCGACACGTCGCAACGCAACGGCTGCGTCGTCGCCAGTTTTCCGGTCAGCGAGGGCGAGCAGCTGATGCTCGTCACCGATCAGGGAAAGATGATCCGGACGACCGTCGGCGACATCCGTGTCATGGGCCGCAACACGCAGGGCGTGACGATCTTCCGAATCGCCGAGCAGGAGCACGTCGTCAGCGTCGCCAAAA
The DNA here is from genome assembly GCA_963839145.1 of uncultured Alphaproteobacteria bacterium. Lineage (GTDB taxonomy): Bacteria > Pseudomonadota > Alphaproteobacteria > Sphingomonadales > Sphingomonadaceae > Sphingomicrobium. The sequence continues at coordinate 165,513 of CAWITR010000003.1, read as the reverse complement.
TCGAGGAAAGCGACGAGGAGGAGCTGGATTCCGGTGAGGAAGAGATCGCCCCCGTTCCCGCTGCGGTCGTGGGCGAGGATCTCGCCTCCGGAGAAGAGGAGTAGGGGAACGTCCGTAGGTGAGGGGGCGTTGCTTTGGTGTAATTCCAAGAAAAGCAGGAGCACCCTCGATGGCCATTCCACATGGAGCACTCGTTCTCGTTGCCGACGGCAAAAAGATGCTGTGGCTGCGCAACCACGGCGATTCGGGAATGATTGACCTAAGGACCGAGTCGCACGACGAGCGCTCCGACCCGATGGACCGCGAGATCAAGACGGATGCTCCAGGAGCGGTCTCGCAAAGCGTCGGCACTGGCCGCGACACGATGCAGGAAACCGATTTCCACCAGCAGGGCGAGGACCGCTGGATCAATGAGGCGGCGGACGAAGTGAACCGAAAGGCGCTCGCTAACGAATTCGAAGCGCTTGTCGTCGTCATTCCGCCCAAGGCGCTCGGGCAGTTCCGCAAGAAGCTGCATAAGCAGGCGGAGCGGCGCATCGTGCTCACCGTCAACAAGGAAATGACCGACAGGCCGATCCCCGACATCGAGGAGCTGCTGGTCGGCGAGGGCGCTCCGCCGGCGTGACGCTGGGCCGGGGGGAGCTCGTGCGTGGCTAGGCCGCGGATCGTCACTGTGACGGTCAATCCGGCAATCGATATTTCCAGCGAAGCCGACGAGGTTCGCCACACCCGAAAGATCCGGACCCACGACGAGGCAATCGAGCCCGGTGGCGGCGGAATCAACGTCGCCCGGATTCTTCACCGCCTCGGAAGCGACGTCTGTGCGTTGTTCGTCGGCGGCGGGATGACCGGGAAGGTACTCGACGAGCTCCTCGCCCGCGCCGGGATCGAGCGGCGGATGGTCGAAGTGGCTGACGAGACGAGGATCAGCCTTACCGTCCTGGAGCGGTCCACTGGGCACGAGTTCCGTTTCGTCCCCGAAGGCCCGGAGCTTACTTCGGCAGAAGCTGCTTCGGCTTTCGACGCCGCCGCGGCAATCGACTGCGACTATCTGGTCGCCAGCGGCTCGCTCCCGCCCGGAATCGGCAGCGACTTCTATGCGAGATTGGCCCGGAAGGTTGCGGGGCGTGGCGCCCGCTTCGTGCTCGACACATCGGGGCCGCCGCTCGAGGCGGCGCTCCAAGCCGGCGGCATTTTCCTCGTCAAGCCGAGCCGGGGCGAGTTTGAGGCGCTCGCGGGGCGCTCACTCAGCAAGAAACAGGCCGCCGCCGAGGCCGAGCGGCTGGTTGCGGGCGGAAAAGCGGAGAATGTCGCAGTCACCTTCGGGCGCGAGGGGGCGATTCTGGCGAACCGGGACGGGACATTGACGAGCCCCGCGATTCCCGTGGAGGCGTGCAGCGCAGTGGGCGCCGGCGACAGCTTTCTTGCCGGAATGGTTTACGGCTTCAGCCTCGGCCGCTCGGCGGAGCAGGCGTTTCAGGTCGGCCTTGCTGCCGGAGCGGCGGCGGTGCTGAGCTGCGGAAGAGAGCTTGCAAAACCCGAGGATCTCAAGCGGCTGGTCGGTGAGGCCCTGCCGGATGAAGAGATCGAAGGTTCTGGCATCGGAAGCAACGCCGGGTAAAGCAGCGTGCGGTGGTGCTCGGCGGGATCGCGTTTGTAGCAGAGAAGCGCGCTTTAGCTGTGAGCACCGGGTCGCGCTGCCGCGGCCTGTGAGCTTGCTGGCGAGCTTTTTTCCACGGCGGATGCAGCGATTATGTGTTTGCTCAGATGAAAGCGAGAGATATCGAAAGCGGTAATCCTCCTAAATCCCGGTTCTGTGGCAGAGCCGTTGATGAGATCTGCCGCCGTTTGCATGAAGCTTCGTTCGGTGCGGCGACCTTCTCGCAAACTCCAGCGCCAGCCCGTAAAGGTGGATCCCGTATCGTCTCTCGAACTCGCCTTCGCCGATGCTGTGCTGCTCTCGGTGATGGTGCGAGCACAGGCTGACGCACCAGCGGTCGGAGGGCTTGAGCGCGGTGCCGCCGTCGGTTCCGCTACGCACGTGGGCGCATTCGATTCGCGGTTGCAGACATCCCGGCACGCAGCAGTGGTGGCGCCTGACCCAGGCGCGGTGAGCGGGACAGGAACGCTCGTCCCGCCGCCGCTCGCCTCGCTCAAGCCGTCTGGGCAGTCGCGGCATTGATCTTCGCTTCGCTGTCGAGGTCGCGCGCAGGCGCTGCTGTTTTCGGCTCTGCACTGTTTAGCTTTCGCGCTGCCTTCGTGGTGGCCTTCGGCCGCTGCGCTCGTGACGCGCTGTTCGGATGCTGCAGTTCGGCAAGTCTTGCCGCGATCGCCTCGCCTACCCTGGCGTAGAGTGCTGGGCGGCCACGCTGGAGCGCGCTCAAGCGGTCTCTCCGCCTTGCCAGCAGCCGGTCAATCGCCTCGGCAGTCTCGCAGCTTCGAGCGATGTCGATCACCTCGGCCGACCAGCTGTCCCACCCCTCCGCCGGCTCGGCAACGCTGATTGCGTTGCTGTTGCCGTTGAGCCGTGGTGACGCCGAGTCCGCGTCCTCCTGCGGAACTGGGATGCAGAACGCCTGCAGCATCGCTGCCTTGTAGGCGGCCGACATCGCCTTTGCGGTGCCCTTGTCGCTATCGTCGATCGCCTCGCCAAAGCTCTCGACGACATGCCTTGAACCATCGATTGCGCTGACAAGGTCAAAGGCCGATTCGCAGCACAACGCGCTGCTCACCGCCGCGTCCGCGCAGCGCCTCGCGCTCGAGCACCCTCGGCAGGACGCACAGCTTGTGCCTGGCAAGAAGCGGCGCAAGCGCGTTCAGCACGTCCTCGATGCCGCGATAGGCATAGTCGCCCTCGTCGTTGTGCTGCGACTTGGCGATGCCGCTTGTCGCAAGCTCGCACGCAACGGCGTTGATTGCCTGGTAGACGAGAGTGCTCATGCCTTGAGCTCCCGGATGGTAATAGCCCCGGACTTGCTGCGCTTGGCCTCGATGCCGTGACCGAACGCGCGGCCGACATCTTCCTCGACCAGCTGTTTGATGGTCTTCGTTGCTGCCTGGTGGACTTTTGCCGCCTCGCGGTTCTCCAGCCAATCGGCCGCCGCCGCCGCCCAGAGGTTGTTCCCTTGCAGGCACACCTCGCGGGTGCCGACCGGCCGCGGCGGCACCGGCGGCGCCGCGGCAACCGGTTCTCTTCCCGTCACCACGCAGTCCCAGAAGTCTTCCTCGGCTTCGAGAAGTTCGAGCTGGTAGAGCCAGTCCGACGCGATCTCGACCACCTCGTATTTGTGGTTGCCGAAAATGACCGACAGGAACGCCCGCTCGACCCCGGCAACGGCCATGTTGTGCTGGAGCTGGGGCATGTAGCGGGCGACCACCTCCTCGCTCGTGGCAAAGGCATTGGTGTGCTTGGCCTCGAACACCGCCGGCACGTCTTCGACAAAGCCGTCCAGAGTGCACCGCCGCCAGTCATGGCGCGGGCAGCACAAGGCCTCCCCGACCCGCCCGACCGATTGCCGGCTCAGCTTCTCGAACCACTGCCGGTTGAACTCTTCCGTCCAGCAGCCGAGCATGACGGCGAGCACATCGCTGAGATCCGGCGGCCCCGCTTCCCCCCTCTTCTCCAGCCACAGCTCGCGGATGCGCTCGCCATCATTGGAGAAGATGACATTGGCGTCGCTTCCGCCAATGCCGGAGCGCCGTTCGGCAACAGCCAGGGCGTCCAGGCTGACATCGGCAAGTTGGGGCCAGCGAAGTTCGCCGGCATTGGATGTTTGAAGCGTAAGCAGCGACACGATCCATGACCTTTCCTATCTGAACGGTCATCGTGCTTGCTCTGCAGAAGAACTAAGTGAAGTCTAAAAGTAAGATATTATGCGTCTGTAGGCGCGTGGATTGTGGGGATATCCGGGACAAGTATCCCCGACCGTCACCGTGACTGCCGCAGCGTTCGGATGTTCTGTTACTGTGCACAAGAAGTTGAACTCGGGAAGAGTTGCGCACGTGTGTCGGTGATTTACCAGCCTCCGCATCTTCGCGGTGGGACTCGCGGCCGCAGTCTAGCAACGCGCTCGTCGAGTGTCGCCGCCGCTGCCGCAGTTCCGCTGCAGCTTGGCTGGCGAGCAGCGTTGTCCGGAAACGTTCGCGGATGTGGCCCGCCCCGTTGCCGCTGGTGCGAGGAACGCCAGTCTTGCGCATTGGTGCGGCAATAACAGCCGCTTCGGCGGCTCGACGCGCAAAGCAGCGACAGCGGCAAATCAGGAAGCGGACGCCCCGAGCCAGCGTCCGTCCCCTGTTGATTCGGCACGCTTGGGGAGGAGATCCTCTGCTGCCCAAGCAAATCCTACATGGCAAGCTGCTTTCACGACCGAGACGAAGAAAAACGGCGATCAGCCAAATGGCACCTCCACTGCCGTGCGGGATCGCTGACGCGCCTGGCAGTTCGAGGCCAGGCAAGTGCGAATGGCCTCAATGAAGAGAAGATCGCCCACAAGAAAGGGCACCGTCCAAGCCAAGCTCGAAGGCATAAGGATCGTCCAACCCCAATTTTAGAAGGCGAGACTCGCCTAGCATCTTCCGTGTCCAGTTGCGTAGGAACCGGAAGACTCGACGCCAACAGGTAGTACCGCCCGGAGCTTCTCGATGGGACTTAGCCGCGAGTTGGCGACACCGGCGGGTTGCATATTGCCGACGTGTTCTCGACCAGCTGCCGGGCCGTGTCGAAGATCGCGTCGTGGCTGGTGAGCTGGCCGAGCCAGTCGCTAGGGATTGCATTGTAGCCGTAGAGGGCTCCAGCGAGCTGACCGGTGATGGCCGCAACGGTGTCGGCATCGTCACCGAGATTGGCGGCAAGAAGCACCGCCTCGGCAAAACTTCCGGTGCGCCCAACGCACCAGATCGCGGCTTCGAGGCTGTGCGCCACATAGCCAGATGACTTGACGTCGCTTCGGGGTTTTCCGCGCCAGGAGCCGATCATGATCTCGGCGATCGCGCCAGCATAGGCTCGATCGCCTTTGCGATTGCGCAACACGGCACTGCGTCCTTCGCCAGCAATGGCATCGGCAAGGACGTCCGCAAAGGCGATGCACGCATCGACGGCTTCGGGTGCGCCGTGGGTGGTCTTGCTCTGCCGGGCTGCGGCATCTCGTCGCTGGTCCTCGTCGTCCCAATAGCGGAGCGCCACCGGCGCAAGGCGCATCAGGCTGCCGTTCCCGGCACTCATCGGATCGGTGGAGCCGGCGATCGGGTCACCGGTCCGCTGGAACCTGCTGAGCGCCGCGCGAACGGTACTGCCGATATCGAAGCAGCGGCCGTTGGACGAGTATTCACCCTCGTTCCACCAGCTGACGAAGCGGGTCATCAGGTCCTGCTCGTCCAGGCCATTGCAGCTCAACAGGCTGTCGGCGAGCGCCAGTGCCATGCTGGTGTCGTCGGTCCACTGGCCGGCTTTAAGCCGGAACGGCCCGCCGCCTTCCATCCCGGTGAGGCGCGGCCGGCTGTCCCTGGCCGAGAACTCAAGCGTGGTGCCAAGCGCATCGCCCATGGCAAGACCGACAAGAGCGCCGATCGCGCGCTCGCGAACCGCAGCCTCGCTTCTGTCCGGCTGATACTCGCAAACAGTGCTGCAGGCGTGGACAAAGTCGAGCTGAGCGCTGGTCTCGATCGCTCCCGGGCGCACGCGGCGAACCTCGCTGACAGCATCCCCAGCCTCCCAGCCGAGCTCAATGAGCAGGCGCGAGGCGATTGTCCCTGCCCGGCCAAGCCCGCCCATGCAGTGGACCAGCACGTTGAAGCCTGAGCGCAGCCGCGCTCGAAGCGCTTCGCCGCCTTCGGCCCATTGTTGTTCAAACCCCGCGCCCGGAACATCGCGATCGCGGATCGGCAGGTGAACCCACTCCATGTGCCGCTCCCGTACGGCTTCACCGAGCCTGGGGACCTGCAGGCGCTCAAGCTCATCCCCCTCGACCAAAGTGACCACGGCCGCCGCGTTCCAATCAGCGATCACGTCGAGATCGAGAGCCAGGATCGCGCTTCCACGAGCCGGTCAGGCCCCAGCTCTGAATGTTTGCCGGGGCACAGGGTCAGGCCCACTTTGCCCATGTCCGGAGCAGGCCGAAGCTCCGCAATCTGAAGCGGATGGCTCTGGCTAGTTCGGGGCTGGTTCTCTCTCATGAACCGCTGTGGCCATAGCTAGCGCACAACGTCAAATCTTGTGTCGCTCGACCGAGATTAGCCTCCGCACGATGGCGGAAGCCAACCTCAATCCACTCTGCGCCTCAGACCCCGCGAATGATCGCGGCGGGCGTCATGTGCCATCACGACCAATTGGCTGCCACGGGGCGGTTCGCGATTTCGTGCTCCATGTAAATTAAACTCGCGTGCCAGTATCTGAAACTCTGCACCCTGTTTTTAAAAATCAGCTCCCCTGTTTTGATTCATGGTCTACGCGGTGAAATCGGGAGGTTTCAGGGGTTTCTGCGGCTTTGCAAAGCAACGCACGAAAAATCTGCACCACTGAAAGGCGCAACCCACTTAAATCGGCGTAAAGCAGTGCGCGCAGGGCATCCTGCCGCGTGAGATCTGTGATCGTAGCTATTCTTGCGAGAAGAACCCTACGAAGCCTTGCTGAACGCAGAGAGGCTCCCACGAAATGAATCGCCTGCCACAGTGGAAAAGCCAAATCTCTGAGGTTTAGCCACAGCCCTCTCCGCCCCATCGCGGTGGCGCGACCTGTTGATTATGCCGGTGAATTCCTTTACCCGCCCCGCCGTCTTAACGGACATACATGACTGGAGCACTTGTGGGTGCACGCCGGCCGACGAGGTTTCGTCCGCCGGCGCAAAACGCGTTGCGCGTACCTACATGGGCCGCTCCGGCATGTTTGGGAGATTTGAGTGTTCGATAACCTGAGCGATCGCCTCGGCGGCGTATTCGACAAGCTTCGCGGGCGCGGTGCGCTGACCGACGCTGACGTGCGCTCGGCGATGCGCGAGGTGCGCGTGGCGCTTCTCGAGGCCGACGTCGCTCTCCCGGTAGCTCGTGAGTTCGTCGACCAGGCGACCGAGAAAGCGGTCGGGCAGGAGGTCCTTCGCTCGGTCACACCGGGGCAGATGGTCGTCAAGATCGTCCACGACCAGCTGGTCGAGACTCTCGGCTCCGACGCGTCCGAGCTTCGGATCGACGTCAATCCGCCCGCGGTGGTGATGATGGTGGGGCTGCAGGGCTCCGGCAAGACGACGACTACTGCGAAGCTGGCTAAGCGCCTGACTGAAAAGAACCGCAAGAAGGTCCTGATGGCCTCGCTCGACGTCGCTCGCCCGGCTGCGCAGGAGCAGCTGGCGGTGCTGGGGCGGCAGGCGAACGTGGACACGCTGCCCATCGTCGCCGGCCAGCAGCCGGTCGAGATCGCCGAGCGCGCCATCCAGGCGGCGAAGCTGCAGGCTTACGACGTGGTCCTCCTCGACACTGCGGGCCGTCTCCACGTGGACGACCAGCTGATGGCCGAAATGAAGGCCGTCGAGCAGGCGGCGAATCCGACCGAGACGCTGCTTGTCGTCGACAGCCTCACCGGTCAGGACGCCGTCAACGTCGCCAAGGGCTTCTCGGCGGAAGTGCCGCTGACCGGAGTCGTCCTGACGCGCCTTGACGGCGACGCCCGCGGCGGTGCGGCGCTCAGCATGCGCGCGGTCACCGGCAAGCCGATCAAATTCGCCGGCGTCGGCGAGGGCCTGGACGCGCTCGAGGCGTTCCACCCCGAGCGTATCGCCGGCCGAATCCTTGGAATGGGCGACGTCGTCAGCCTCGTTGAGAAGGCCGCCGAGACGATCAAGGTCGAGGACGCGGAGAAGCTCGCGGCCAAGATGGCGAAGGGCAAGTTCGACCTCGACGACCTTCGCGCCCAGATCGGCCAGATGCAGCGGATGGGTGGGCTCGGTGCGCTCGCCAACATGCTTCCGGGCATGAAGGGAATGAAGGACGCGGTGAACAAGGCGCAGGATTCGAAGGCGCTGGTCCACCTCGAGGCGATGATGAGCTCGATGACCGCCAAAGAACGGGCGAAGCCCGACATCATCAACGCCAAGCGCAAGATTCGCATCGCCAAGGGCAGCGGCACCACCGTTCAGGAGGTCAATAAGCTGCTGAAGATGCACAAGGAAATGTCGACTGCGATGAAGAAGCTCAAGAAGATGGGCGGCTTGGGCAAGCTCGCGGCCATGTTCGGCGGCGGCGGTGACCTCGGCGGAGCGGGCGGCTTGCCCGATCTCGGTGGTGCCGGAGGCGCCGGCGGAGCGATCCCGGGTCTTGGCGGGAGTTCACCGTTCAACCTCCCACCGGGTTTCGACAAATTCTCGAAGAAATAAAACGAACGCACTGAAAGGAAACCAGAATGTCAGTCTCAATCCGCCTCTCCCGCGGCGGCGCAAAGAAGCGGCCCTATTACCGCATCGTCGTCGCTGACAGCCGCAACTCGCGCGACGGTCGCTTCATCGAAAAGGTCGGCACCTACAATCCGCTTCTGGCGAAGGACTCGCCCGATCGCGTGAAGATGGACACCGACCGGATCAAGCACTGGCTGTCCGTCGGTGCGCAGCCGTCGGACCGGGTGCTTCGGTTCCTCGACGCCGCCGGGATCAAGGAGCGGCCGGCCCGCAACAACCCACAGAAGGCGGAACCGGGCGAGAAGGCGAAGGAGCGTGCCGAAGCACGCGCTGCCAAGAAAGCTGAAGCTGCCGAGGCGGCTGCGGCTCCCGCTGAGGAAGCTGCTTCGGCCGAGACCGAGGCTGCGGACACCGAGGTCGCCGCCGAAGAGCAGGCCGAAGTGACTGCGGGCGACGAAGCGGTCGTCGAGGCGGCCGAAGAGGCCACTGTCGAAGCTCCCGCTGAAGAGCCGAAGCCCGCCGAAGCGCCTGCAGAGGAAGCGGCAGCCGAGCAGCCGTCCGAGGACGCGTCCGCCGAGGCCGCGCCCGCTGACGAGGCGAGCGGCGAAGGCAAGTCGGCCGAAGTTTCGGCGGAAGCTTCCAGCGAGGAAGCGTCGTCCGACGAAACTCCTGCCGAGGGTGCTGAAGATGCCGCTCCCGCCGAAGGCGCGGAAAAGGCCAGCGACGAAGAAGCGAAGGCGGAGTAACCCTTCCCTTGAAGCGAATCGCCCTTGCCGCCGTCGCCGGAGCGCATGGCGTCAAGGGCGAGCTGCGCCTGAAGCTGTTCACCGACAGCGTCGAAAACCTGAAGCGGCATGAGAGTGTTTACGTCGGCGGTGCCGCTCACAAGCTGGAGAGCGTCCGCGCCGGGCCGGCGGGCGCCGTTGCGCGCCTCGCTGGAGTTGACGACCGCGGCGCTGCCGAAGCGTTGCGCGGGTCGCTGCTAGAAGTCGACCGATCCGCTTTGCCGCCGCTAGAGGAAGGCGAATATTACCACGCCGACCTGATCGGGCTGGAGTGCGTCGACGGCGAAGGCAATGCGGTCGGCCGAGTGGCCGGGGTCGAAAATTACGGCGCCGGCGACCTGCTGGAAGTGCAGCTGACCGACGGCAAATCGGCGCTGATCCCGTTCAGGCCGGGAATCGCCGAGCTTCAGGGCGACCGGATCGTTCTCGACCCGCAATTCCTCGCCTAGCGCAGTAGCGACTCCCTTTCCGCCAAGTCATTCCGGATCGTGGTTGCGGCGACCCCGCCTTCACCCATGGCGTGGCTGATCTGGTCGAGGCCGATGACGACGTCTCCCGCCGCATAGAGCCCGGGGACGCTGGTCCGCTGGTGCGCGTCGGTGGTGATGCAGCCGTCCTTTCCCAGCTTCGCTCCGACTTCCTCGGCGAGCAGGACGTGCGGATCGCTTCCGAGTGCTGGATAGACGCTGTCGAAACTGTGGGTGCCGTTGGCAGTCTCAACGACGATGCAGCCGTCGGTAATCGCCACCGCCTGGGCGGGGCCGTCGATGCAGTCGATGTCCGCTTCCTTCAGCTTTTTCGAATCCGAAGCGTGAAGATGCATTGCCTTGTCGGGCGCGATCAGGGTCACGTGCGGCGTGTAGCTTCGAACGAACATTGCTTCGGCAACCCCGTGGTGGTCGCTTCCGAGCACTCCGACTTTCTTGTCGGTGACTTCATAGCCGTCGCAGATCGGGCAGTAGCGGATCAGTCCGCGAGCAAGAGCTTCGTCGTGGAGTTTCTCGTCCATTGGCGGGCGCCGGTTATGCGTGCCCGTTGCGAGGAGCACCGTTTTCGCCTCGATCGAGCCTTCGCCCCACGTCGCGCAAAGCCCGCCCTCCGTTTCGTCGAGGCGCGTGATAAACCCCTCCTTGCACTTGGCTCCGTGCAGCGCAGCCTGATCGCGCATTCGTTTCAGCACTTCCTTGCCGCTGATCCCGCCGGGAAAGCCGGCGAGGTTGTGCGTGCACGGGATGCTAGCCGCCCGGCCCTTGCCGTCGTCGACGACGAGGACCTTCAGGTGAAAGCGAGCAAGGTAGATTGCGGCAGTAAGGCCCGCAGGCCCGCCGCCGACGATGAGGCAGTCGAGTGGTTCATCCATGCGGCGCCCAATCATCTGTGATAGCGGCGGTTCCGTCATGATGTTCAAAGCCTCAGTTTTGACGCTGTATCCCGAGATGTTCCCGGGGCCGCTGGGCGTGAGCCTGGCCGGTAGGGCGCTGGAGGAGGGGATCTGGTCGCTGGAAGCCGTCCAGATCCGCGATTTCGCAGCCGACAAGCACCGCAGCGTCGACGATACCCCTGCGGGCGGCGGGGCGGGAATGGTGCTTCGCGCCGACGTTGTCGCGTCCGCTCTCGACAGCGTTGCCGATGGGCGGCCTGTTCTTGCGCTGACGCCTCGCGGAAAGCCGCTGACCCAGGCCAAAGTGCGCCAGCTCGCGTCGGGCGAAGGAGTGATCCTGATTGCCGGGCGCTTCGAGGGATTCGACGAGCGGATTTTCGACGCTCGAGACGTCGAGGAGGTGTCGATCGGCGACTATATCCTCTCCGGAGGAGAGATCGGCGCGATGGTCATGCTCGATGCTTGCGTAAGGCTCCTTCCCGGGGTAATGGGCGCGGCCTCCAGCGGAGAGGAGGAGAGCTTCGAGCAGGGTCTCCTGGAATATCCGCACTATACCCGGCCTGTAACATGGGAAGGGCGCACGATCCCCGAAGTGCTGCGATCGGGGGATCATGCGAAGATCGCCGCGTGGAGACACGAACGTGCGGTCGAAGATACACGGCTACGGCGGCCGGACCTGATCGAGCGCCACGGGGGCGCATCGCAGGCACCGCCCTCTGGCGCGCGGCGACGAGACACGAAGGCTGAAGACAAATGAACCTGATCGAGACTCTCGAGCGCGAGGCCATCGACGCGCTGACCGAGAACAAGACCATCCCCGATTTCCGCCCCGGCGACACTTTGAAGGTCGGCGTGAAGGTCATCGAAGGTGAGCGCGCCCGAGTCCAGAACTTCGAAGGCGTGTGCATCGCCCGTTCCAACAAGGGCGTCGGATCGAGCTTCACCGTCCGCAAGATCAGCTTTGGCGAAGGGGTGGAGCGAGTGTTCCCGATCTACTCGCCGTCGATCGATTCGATCGAGGTCGTCCGCCGCGGGGCAGTGCGTCGCGCCAAGCTCTACTACCTGCGTGGACGCACGGGTAAGTCGGCTCGCATTGCCGAGCGCCGCGACATCCGCCGTGAGCTGACCCAGGACATCAAGCCGGGCGAGGGCGCCCAGGCCGAAGCTCCGGGTGGCGGCAAGGAGTAAGCTTCTCGGCGAACGCTGCGGAGTTTTCTGCCAACCGCATTGCCGTGATGGTCGCGCCCTTTAGGGTTCGGTCATGCCATTTCCAATTGCAGCAGCGCTGCTTGCCGTTGCCGGCGTCCCGACGCACGAAGCGCGCGTGACTCCGCGCAAGCTCACGATCGACCGCATTTTTTCGAGCCCGGACCTGTCCGGGCCGACTCCGCGGTCGCTCAAGCTGTCGCCCAACGGGCGCTACGCGACCCTGCTGAGGTCCCGTCCGGACGACCGCGACCGCTACGATTTGTGGGCGATGGACACGTCGACCGGCAAGATGCGGATGCTGGTCGATTCCAAGAAGATCGGCAGCGGCGAGGAAATTTCCGAAGCCGAGAAGATGCGGCGCGAACGCGCCCGTGTCGGCGGCACCAAGGGAATCGTCGAATATGAATGGGCGCCGGACGGCAAGTCGGTGCTGGTCCCGCTCGATGGCGACCTCTATCTCGCCGACGTCGACGGCGGCGCAATTCGACGACTGACGAACACGCCTGAGACAGAAATAGATGCGCACGTGTCCGAAGGCGGGCGCTACGTCAGCTTCGTCCGCGGGCAGAACCTCCATGTAATCGACCTGAAGACCGGGACAGAACGGCCGGTGACGAGGCAAGGCGGCGGAAGTGTCACCTGCGGAACGGCCGAGTTCGTCGCGCAGGAGGAAATGGACCGGCGCACCGGCACCTGGTGGGCTCCCGACGACGGGCGAATCGCGGTCGAGTGTTTCGACGAAGCCAAGGTGAAGGTCGTCACTCGCGCGGCAATCGGCGCCAACGGCACCACGACCTATGAGCAACGCTACCCCGCGGCCGGGACACCCAATGTGGCAGTGAGCCTGTTGCTGATGGACCCGGACGGCGCCCGCGCAGCAAAGGTCGACCTCGGAAGCGACCCGGACATCTATCTGGCGCGCGTGAAATGGTCGAAGAACGGCAAGATTCTGTTCGTCGAGCGCGAGAGCCGCGACCAAAAACGGCTAGATTTGCTGGCGGTCGATCCGGCCACCGGCGCCAGCCGGCCGGTGCTGACGGAAACCGCAAAGACCTGGATCAACCTCAACGGCGACTTCCACCCTCTCAACGACGGGAGCTTCATCTGGGGATCGGAGCGGACCGGCTTCCACCATCTTTATCGCTGGGCGGACGGCAAGCTCACCCCGGTCACGCACGGAAATTGGGTGATGACCGGGCTGGTCGGAGTCGACGAGCCGCACCATCGCCTGTTCTTCACCGCCAACAAGGACAGCGTTCTCGAGAGCCATGTTTATTCGGTCGATTATCTCAATCCCGGCGAGCCGGCGCGGCTGACCGATGCGGGCTTCTGGAACGACGCAGTGATGGACAAGTCGGGCACGCGGTTGCTCGTCACCCGCTCAAGTCCCACACAGCCGCCACAGGTCTATCTCGCCGACACGTCGGGCAAGCGGATCGCCTGGGTCGAAGAGAATAAGCTCGATTCAAACCATCCCTATGCGCCTTATCTCGCCGCCCATCGGCCGGTGAAGTATGGCACGATGAAAGCGGCTGACGGGTCGACGCTCTATTACGAGATGATCACTCCGCCGCTTCGGAAGGGAAAGAAATACCCTGTGTTCTTCGAACACTATGGCGGTCCCGGATCGCAACAGGTGCGCCGCGCCTGGATGAACCCGATGGCGCAGTACTGGGTCGGCAAGGGCTGGATCTATTTCCAGATCGACAACCGCGGGTCGGCGAACCGGGGCAAGGCGTTCGAGGATCAGATCTATCACGCGATGGGCACGGTCGAGGTCAAAGACCAGGCGACCGCCGCTCGCTGGCTCCAGAAGCAGCCGTTTGTGGACCCCTCGAAGATCGCCACCTTCGGCTGGTCCTATGGTGGCTACATGAGCCTGAAGATGCTCGCCGCCGCCCGCAAGGGGCTGTACGCGGCCGCCGTCGTCGGTGCGCCGGTGACGAAGTGGGAACTCTACGACACCCACTATACCGAGCGCTATCTGGGCAATCCCGCAGTCGATCCGGAGCCGTACCGGAGCTCCGATGCGCTCGCCGACGCGCTCAAGATCAAGCAGCCGTTCCTGCTGATGCACGGCATGTCCGACGACAATGTCGTGTTCCAGAACTCATCGCTTTTGGCCGATGAGCTGCAGAAAGCCGACCGCCCGTTCGAGATGATGTTCTACGTCGGCCAGACGCACCATATCGCCGGCGACGGTCGGCAGGCGCATGTCCAGCATACGATCGAGCATTTCCTCGACGAGAAGGTCCTCGGCAAGCCGAACTAGCTTCGGCGCCGCGCCGGAATCGCGCTTCGGTCGACCAGCCGAGTGTAGAGGTGCCAGGTGGAGTAGCCGAGCCACGGAAGCACCACCGCAAGTCCGATGAACAGCGGGATGGAGCCGGCGATCAGCAGCGCGGCGACGATGATTCCCCACCGCAGCACGGCGCCGGGATTCTCGCGAGTGGCGCGAACAGAGGTATTCACCGCATCGGCGGCGCTGACGTCGCAATCGACCAGCATCGGCATTGAAACCACGCTGACGGCGAGCACGGCGACTGCGAAACCGGCTCCGATGGCGCCGCCGATCAGGATCAGCGCCCAACCGCGCGCGGTCGTGAACAGCTTGGAGACGAACTCGCCAACCGAATGCGGGTCGTACCAGAGGTAGCTCGACAGCCACGGCGGGTTCCACACGCCCCACAGAAGCAGGTAAAGCCCGGCCGCTGCGAGCAACCACAGGGCAAAAATCGCGAACAGAAGGCCGGAGACGGCCGCGATCTCGTCGAAGGACGGGCGCTTCCTGACGTCCAGGAAATGCGCCCAATTGGACTGGAGCCCCATCTCGCGACGGCGCGCCATTTCGTAGAAGCCGACCGCGGCGACCGGTCCGAGCAACCCCACTCCTGCAACAAGCGGAACGAACAGCGGAAGCAGCGGGCTTCCGAGCGTCACGACCGCCGCGACGATTCCAATCAGCGGATAGAGGACGGCCAGAAACAGGACATCGCCGCGCATCTCCATGAAATCGCCCCAGCCGTCGGCAAGCGACTCTGTGAGGTCCCTCGTCGTGATATGGCGGACTGGAACTGATCTCGACGACTTGGCGGCTCTTTTGGGAGCGGAGCCGGCGATGCCTTGCGCTGCCATTGCACTCTCCTTGACCGGGCGCGCCGGCAACGGCGCCGGGCGCCTGCGAGGGCCTATAACAGACGCTTCGAGTCGGGCCTAAAGAGCGACTTGCGAAATGGTGATTGTCGCATCCGGAGAATATTGCGGGCGCGCATTGGCCGGACGCTGGTCGAGCAGCGGCTTTGCGGTGGCCGGGAGTCCGCGGCGCGATCCGACCAGCGTAAACGCGACCGGCTTTTGAATCGCCGTCGTGAATTGAAGCACCGCACCGTCGCAGCTTCGGCCGTAACAGCCGAAATAATAGCGGCCGTGGGCATCGCTGGCGATCGGCTGGTCGAAAGCGGCTGTCCCCGCCGACATGATTTGCGCATCCTTCGGTCCCACGAGAGTAGCGTTCTCGGCTCCATTAAGCTGCAACCGGAAGGTGGCGGTGCGCAGCTTACCGTGCATCGCGTTGCCCAACAGCTGAATTGAAGGCGGCTTCAGGTCCGCAAGGGTGGCCGCAGGCGCGATCCAGCGCTTCCCTTCGACGTGCGGCAGCTTGCCGCGCCGCCAGCCGGCGACGTTTCCGAAGTTTTTCGAGAGAGGCTTCCTGTCGTTGACCACGGACCAGTAGGCGCGCCCGCTGCCCGTGTCGGTGGCGTGTTGGATGACGAAACGCTGCTGCCGGTCGGCGGAATAGGCTGGCGCCGCAGCCGCGGCGGCCCAGCCGACGAGAGCCAGAACGGCAGAGGCCGCCATGGCAAGCCTGGGACCTGTGCTGTCGAGCAAAGCCTTGGCTTCAATCAGCCACGGCATTGCGATCAGCGTCGCCAAGGGAGCGAAGACGAAGAACGGCCCATTGACCATCAGCTGCTCCAGCAGAGCGAGTACTTCGCCGAATGTCAGCCACAGAAGGATCGCTGCGCCAACGCTCGCCGCGCGCTCGGCCCAGGGGAGCCATCGCTGGGCAAGCATTCCAATGAGGGCCAGCAACGGCGGGAACAGGAAGTAGATCACGCCGCCGGGCGCGACGAATGCGACCGCCGCACCGACAAGCAGGAAAACGAGCCACAAGCTGGCCCGCAGCTGCGCAATGGTCAGCCGCCCGCCGATGAGTGCGACTGCGACGACTGCAGCGAGGATGGCGCAGGCGTCTACGCCCAGTTCAGTCCAGATTGGGTAGGCTCGCCAGAAGCTGCCGGCGCGAAACAGGCCCATGACGAACAGTGCCACCCATGCCAGCGCCGCCGACGCCACGATTGCGCCGACGACCAGCGCCAGACCACGCAACATTCCGCCGCGGCTGTAAGAGACGATCGCGAAGCCCAGGACAAGCACGGCCAAAAGGGCAAACCCCACCTTTTCTGGGAGCATAAGCAGCTGACGTCCGGCGACATCGGCGAACAGGACGGTGCCGTCGCCGTTGGGAACGCCCTGTGAGAGCTGCTGCGCGACCGCGAGCGTCTGGTCGCCCATGTGTTGGAGGCTGCGTAGGTCGAGGGCGGCGACGTTGTCGCCCGCGCTGTGATAGCGGGTCTCGTTTCCGATCATCGCGAAGTTGAGAGTCGTCCAGCCTCGCTCGGAGAAGCTGTTGACGTCGGTGTAGTTGGGCAGCTGGCGGTAGAAGTCGGTCGCGAGCGAATTGGCGAACGGCCGGTCCACCGCCTTAGCGAACGCCCGCACCGGCGGCCCGTTGGGAAGGCTCGTCTCGAACATCGTCACCGGGCCGCGAACGCCACGCGCTTCGAGGTTGATGAGGCTGTCGACGCGCTGGCTTAGCGGGTCCGCCATGAAAGCTCGGGCGCCAACCAGCCCAAGCTCCTCGCCCTCATTGAAGAGAAGGATCAGCGGCCGCCTAAGCCGCTGGTTCTTGAGGATCGAGGCGACTTCCATCAGCGTTGCCACGCCAACTCCGTCGTCCGATGCGCCGGGGCCGACGGGGACGCTGTCGTAATGCGCGTTGAGGAGCAGCGCCTTGCCGCTGGTCGGTCCGAGCGCAACGATCACGTTGCGGACTCGCGCGCAGCTCACTCCGCGCTGCTTGTAGATTTCGTTGCAGGCGAACTGGTCGCGGACAATCGGCGTCAATCCCATCGAGCGGAGCTGGCCTACCAACCGCGCGCGGACGGCGTCGTCGCCGAAACTGTCAGCAGGATGCGGCCGCTCATTGCCCAGGACGATTGCCAGCCTCGCCTTTGCCCGAACCGCATCGAACTGGCCCGGCTTAGTCGTCGTTCGAAGCGCGGGCGGCTGGATCAGGATGGCGGTCGCGGCAAGCGCGGCGATGAGCGCCACTAGAAGCCCGCAAAAGAGCAGAACCGGACGCATGACTTCCCCCCGCTTGTCCCCGGCGTTCGAAGGTCCATATCCACTTCGACGCGCGTGTGCGATAGGGCCGCCGCGCAATTGGAGAGTTGAATGGGCTATCGCGTCGCCGTCGTTGGCGCCACCGGTAATGTCGGACGGGAAATCCTCAATATCCTTGCCGAACGGCAGTTCCCGCTCGACGAGGTGGCGGCCGTCGCCTCCGCCAAGTCGACCGGCGACGTCATCGATTTCGGCGAGAGCGGAAAGGAGCTGCGGGTCAGGAACCTCGAGCATTTCGATTTCAGCGGCTGGGACATGGCGCTGTTCGCTGTCGGGTCCGAAGCGTCGAAAATCTATGTGCCCAAGGCCGCGGAAGCCGGTTGCACGGTCATCGACAACAGCTCGCTTTACCGGATGGACCCCGACGTCCCGCTGATCGTGCCGGAGGTGAACCCGGATGCGATTGCCGGCTATCGCAAGAAGAACATCATTGCCAATCCCAACTGCTCGACAGCGCAGCTGGTGGTGGCGCTAAAGCCGCTTCATGACGCGGCGACGATCAAGCGCGTCGTGGTTTCGACCTATCAGTCCGTTTCAGGCGCCGGGAAGCGCGGAATGGACGAGCTGTTCGAGGAATCGCGAAACATCTTCGTCGGCGACACCAACGAGGCCGACTTCTTCACCAAACAGATCGCTTTCAACGTGATCCCCCACATCGACTCCTTCCTCGAGGATGGCTCGACCAAGGAAGAGTGGAAGATGATGGTCGAGACCAAGAAGATCCTCGGCTCGAAGATCAAGCTCTCGGCCACCTGCGTCCGGGTGCCGGTGTTCGTCGGCCATTCCGAAGCGGTGAACGTGGAGTTCGAGAACGAGATTTCGGCCGAGCAGGCTCAGGAAATCCTCCGCGAGGCCCCCGGCGTAATGCTGGTCGATAAGCGCGAGGACGGCGGCTACGTCACGCCGATCGAGGTGGTCGGCGAATATGCGACTTACGTCAGCCGGGTGCGCGACGATCCGACGGTCGACAATGGCCTGTCGCTATGGGTGGTGAGCGACAATTTGCGCAAAGGCGCTGCGCTCAACGCTGTGCAGATCGCCGAGCTGCTAGGCCGAAAGCACCTGCAGAAGGCGGCCTAGGCCTTTTCCCCCCAGTGTCGCAGCAGGTTCTGCTGAACGAGCTGAAGGCGGCTGAAGTTCTGCGGGTCCATGTTGTTGCCTTCCAGCGCCGCCACCTCGTTCAAATCGAACAGCAGGTTGCGGCGGAACGGGTCGGGGACCCGGCTCTGGATGAAGGTGATCGCGACGAGGCGCTCGCCCCTGGTCACCGGCTCCACTTCGTGGAACGTGTCTGATGGATAGATTACCGCTTCGCCGGGCTTGAGCTTGAACCGCATGTCCGCGTCGCCGAGGCGAATGTGAAGCGACCCGCCTTCATAGCTTGCCGGGTCGTTCAAAAAGATCGTGCAGGAAAGATCGCTCCGGATCGTCTGGCCGGGAAGCTGGATGTAGGCGGCGTCCGCGTGCGCGCCATAGTGCATTCCCGGCTTGTAGCGGGTGATCAGCGGCGGAGCGATCAGGACCGGGAAGGCGAATTCCGCAAATTCCGGCGATCGGCCGAACGCCTGCATGAGCATCTGTGAGCTTTGCTGATACGCCTTCTGCTCGTGAAGCTGCTCATTGTCCTTGGCCTTGTTGTGCGGATTGGTGATCCGGCCGTGGACGAATGGTGCGGCAGCGGCGATCCTTCGGCACTCGTCAATTTCCTGCTGATTGAGGATCGGGAGAATTCGGTACATCAGGACTCCTTCGCGCGTTCGAGGGCGCGGGCGAGCAGGGGAGAGCGATCCGCCGCAGATTGGAGCATCGAGAGCGCGCTGTCGATGTCGGCGCAATTTGCGGCATCGGCCTCGGCGATGAGGTCGCGGCGGAGCGACGGCGTGTACTCATATTCGGTCGCTTTCGAATAGCGGCCCATCAAGGGGCCGGCCGCGATCGCCCTCACGCCCTCAACGGGGAAACCGAAGAATTCGGCCATTCGGGCAAGCTCGGCGGGCATGTCGGCGAGCATCGCGTCGAAGTCGGCCCACGCGACCTGCCGATCCGGCATCTGCTCGGCCGCGGATTCGAGCGCGGTCATCTCGCAGGCCCAAGCCGCCGCCGCCGCTTCGGCGGCATTGCCCGGCGCGGGGAGCGAAACGCGCCCGCTCATCCGCTGCGCCCGCGAGGGTGCGAGCGCAGCGAGCTCCTGCACCGAATTCGGGCCGGCAAGGATTGAACCGATGTAGTTGCGGGGGCTGGCGAACATGAATAGCGCGCGCTGCCCCGCCGGCACCAGCTCGTCGGTGATCTCGCTGACAAAGCTCGTCGCTTTCACGAGCGCGATTTCGGCGCTCGAGAATGTCCGCGAGAACAGCGCCTGAGCTGCGGAGGTGAAGTCTCCGCGGGCGCCCTTTCCGACAGTCGCCACGTCGCGGAGGAATCGCGGCTCGCGAACCGAGAGGACGCCGTCGATCTCGCCCAACAACCGCGCGACCAGAGTCGAACCGACATGGCCGATATGGAAGATCCACCGCGCGTCCCTTCGCGCGTCGACCGCAATCGCCGCCCGCACGTCCTGCCACGGCACGACATGCGCCTGGCGCGGCTGCTGCATCATCCGATCGTCGAGGAAGCTTGCGCTCCGGTAGGCATCGGCGTCCATCCGCACGAGGCGAGCCATGCCCGCGGCGGGGTCGAGCGCCTGGACGAGCCAGGTCGCGTCGGCAGCGATCTCTTTGGCTGTGGGCGGACTGGACATGCCGCCACTTAGCCGCGCAAAACCTCGACGACAAAGGAGGCACGATGGGCGAGCAGATGACCGGCGGCTGCGCCTGCGGGCGCGTTCGCTACAGCGCGAGCATCGACAGCGACGACGCCTATCTGTGCCACTGCCGAATGTGCCAGCGCGCCACCGGCTCCGTCTCGATCGCGTTCAAGAATGTGAAGCAGTCGGATATCGCCTGGGACGGCGAGCCTGACTGGTATGAAAGCTCACCGATCGCTCGGCGGCCCTATTGCGCCAGGTGCGGAACGTCGCTGGGCTTTGCCTACAAGGACGGCACCGAGAAGATGGACCTGACGGTCGCCAGCTTCGACGATCCCTCGCGCTTCAAGCCGACCAGCCACTTCGGCGCCGAAAGCATGCACCGCGCCTGGATCAACACCGAAGGCCTGCCGGAGCACCGCTGCGAGGAGTACCAGCCGCTGGTAGACCGCTGGACAAAGGCAACGAGCGCAATGCCGGAGTGACGCGCATGCTCGTGTCCGTTTTCGACCCATTGCGGACATTAGTGGATCGGGGCAGTCTAAGCAGGAATGACGAGAACGCAGTTCTTTCTAGCCGAGTTCGCGGTCGTCGCGATTGGCTCATTGCTGATCGTGCTTGCATACTATGCTGTGTTGCCACGGTTCTTTCCGGGAGTGGCGACGTATTCCATCTTGCTCGTCGGGGTCGGCGTGGCCTCTGCGGGCGGCGCGTTGGCGGCAGTCGCTTACGGTCGTGCTGCAGGGACTGGCGCGTGGACAACATACTTGGTCACCGGACTGGCGGTTGGCATTCTAGTCTTGCTTCTGTCCACGGCGGCCCTCGTCACCTTGATGGGTTCCTAGAGTCCGCTTTCCACCCTTTCCGGTCACTCGCCGGGAGCCGACGATTGCGGTCGCCCCAACTGCTGTTAGCCTGCTCACATGAGGTGCCGTCCGGTTCTCGCTCTGTTGCTGCTGGCAGGATGCTCGGGCCAGCGGCCCCTTCCGCCGGTAGCAGCGGGGCTCCCGAGCGACGTTCGAGCGGCCGAGGCGGAGTTCAACCGCAGAGTCGTTCAGGAGTTTCCGCTCGGCACCGCTGAGACAGCCGTTCGATCAACACTGTCGGCGCAGGGGTTCGCCGTGGGCTCTTCGGGTGCGGAACTCACGCGCACTCGCTTTCCCTGCACCACGAAATGGATTGTCCGGTGGCAGTCCGCCGCTGGGAAGCTGACGAACATTCGGGGGATTTACGGTTACATCTGCCCGTGATGCTCATGTCCGCTTCCCACCCAAAACGGCCATCCGGGACTGAGCCGTCACGCCAGTGAATTTACGCCGCGAGAAGGGGACTTAATACGTACTAGCCCTTTGCGTCGACGATTGCGGGCATCACGTCGTCCCTAGAAACCTGACAAACGCCATCCAGAACGCAAAAGTAAAAGCGTAGCCGAACCGGTCCATCCGAACCAAGACCTGGCCTCGCCGCAGCCTAGTCTGCCCGATCAAGGCCATGACGGCACCCACGATGACGGGCGTAACGAACACATTCAGAAACCGGAACGCGGGCTTTGCAATGGCTGAATGCGGAAAGGCAAGTAAGCTCACTCCCCCGGCTATTGCACCCCAGAGGGTGAACCCAATCATCGACCAGATCGGGTGCTTTCGTCTTTGGAAGGTGTCTCCAAGGCTGTGCAGGCCGAGTTCCGCCAGCACTTGGACGACCAGCTGCAGAAATATCTCCCCAAAAAACTGGAGGAGCACCTCAAACACTAATTCCATCCCTTGTGCCCTAACGCGAGCTCGGATTTACCGAAAGTGCACCCACTGCTGAACTGAGTTCCACCCACGTTCGGTGGATGGTCGGGCGCCTTTTCCTCGCCGCGCGCCCAGCGATCATTTTCGGCGCCGCCGGTCCTTCCCGCATTCGTAGAAGGGGCGCAAGGCCGATTTGCCAGTGTCCGCTTCTGTAATGGGCCGTGTGTCAAGCTGTCCCGGTTTGTCCTTCCGCTGGTTACTTGCTTCTGTCCGTGGTCAGCAGGTGCTGCCACATCATACGGTCAGAGGAAGCGGTGAGCCCATCTTTCCAGCGCAGTCTGCAGCTGCTGCGGACATTGCGGCTTCGCCAACTTCACCGTCCCAGCGTCGGGACTACGGGCCTGGTTAGCTGACCCGATCTCCTGAACTTCCCCTCCTTACGCCACCACGGCAGCGTCATTGCTCCAGCGGAAGGTGGTGCCATCGACCCACATCCGGTGGAGGATGACGCCGAGTTTTCTGGCCAGCGCCACGCGCGCCTTCTTCGTGCCGCGCCGCTTAGCCACGCCCATCGCCCAGCTCTTCAGTGGTGAGATGCGCACTGTGCGCGTGAGCATCACGCTCGCCGCCTCGTAGAGCGCGGTCCGCACCATCCGGTCGCCGACCTTGCTGATGGATCCGGTGACGTCGAGTTCGCCGGACTGGTACTTGCGAGGAGTGAGGCCGAAGTGCGGGCCGACATCGCGCGAGCGCCGGAAGCGGGTCGGATCGTCGACGCCGCTCTTGAAGGTGATCGCGACGATCGCGCCAACGCCAGGCACGGTCATCAGCTGACGGCAGACGGGATCCGCGCGGGCCAGCGTCAGCATCGTGCGATGAAGACTCGCGAACTCCTGTTGCAAGGCGGTGCGCGCGCTCAGCATCGAGCCGATCACCGTCTCGAGCATGGTATGGCCATCAACCAGCTCGCGGATGCGCGCCTCAAAGCGGCCGCGACTGATCGGACCAACCTTCAGGCCGAAGCCGCGCAGCACCCCGCGGATGCCGCTCTCGAGGTCGAGCAGCTTGGCCTGGATCAGCTTGCGGGCAGTGAGCAGCGAACGCACTTCCTGAGCACTGGCAGACTTGGCGTGCACCCGCCGGTACCAGCCAAGCCGCAGCAGCTGGGCAATGCCGCGTGCATCGCGCCGGTCGGTCTTCACGGTCATCGCCGACAATGCGGCCTTCACATGCCTCGTCTCGAGCAGCACCGTCTCAAAGCCAGCATCCATCAGCGCCGCATGGAGCCACTGCGACAGCGGACCTGCTTCCAGCCCGACCCGCGCAAGCTCCAGACCCTGGTCCGAGAAGAAACGGATCAGGGCTTCCGGCTCGCTCGCCACCTTCACTTCACAGATGATCCCACCCCGCGCATCGACAATGCACACACTGGTCAGTTCCAGCGACACGTCCAATCCGGCATAATGCTCCACGGCTGTCCTCCATCAGGCTAGCGGGGCTCCGAGGCACCACACCTGAATCCCCGTCACTCCATCATGATCGGGGGACAGCCACTCCTCCAGTCATCCGGAGGCGCGGCCCATTACCGTATCTTTCCACCCAAAACGGACACTAAAGATCAGCCGCTAGAGCGCCGTCCGTTCGCTGGTTTCAAGCCTCACTCCCAGCCGCGCTCGAGGAACCTTGTTGCGCAGCCGGCGAGGAACGCTGTGCCCCGCGGGAGGACGCTTTCGTCGACCATCATCCGGGTCGAGTGGATCGAGCAGCAATGCTTCCAGTCCGCGCCCGCTTCGGCGACCCCGAGGAACGCCATCATCCCGGGCACTTTCTCGAGCACGTACGAGAAGTCCTCTGCGCCCATGATCGGTGACGGCAAAGTCATGAACTCGCCATCGGGAAGCGACGTCGCGACTGCTTCGGCAAGCGCCACGGCGCGGGCGTCGTTCACCGTCGGCGGGAAGCCGGTGGTGAGATTGACCTCCGCGGTGCAATCGTGGGCGGCGGCGATGTTCTTGGCGATCCGGCTGAGCCCCTCTTGAACCGCCTGTCGCTTTTCCGGAGTGAGCGTCCGGACTGTGCCTTTCAGCACCGCGCGGTCGGGAATCACGTTGTGCGCCGTCCCGGCGTCAAGCTGAGTCACCGTTACCACCACCGCCTCAGCCGCGTCGAAGCGGCGAGTTACCATCGACTGAAGCGCAAGCACGATCTCGCAGGCGACAGGCACCGGGTCTATCGTGTCGTGCGGCATCGACGCATGGCCGCCGCGGCCCTCGACCGAGATTTCGAACATGTCGGCGGAGGCGAGCAGGGTCCCCGGGCGGCTGCCGATCGTTCCGTGCGGCGCATTGGGCATGATGTGAAGCGCGAACGCCGCTTCGGGGAAGGGGTCGAGCAGTCCGTCGTCGAGCATGAATCGCGCACCGTGATAGCCTTCCTCGCCAGGCTGGAACATGAATCGCACCTCGCCGGGAAGCGAATCGGCGCGGCCAGCCAGGATCCGCGCTGCGCCCGCAAGCATCGCCGTATGCGTGTCGTGCCCGCAGGCGTGCATCCGCCCCGGCACCGTCGAGGCGAAGTCGAGTCCGGTCTCCTCCGGCATCGGAAGAGCGTCCATGTCGCCGCGAAGAAGCACCGTCCGCCCGGTCTTGCCAGCGTTCAGTACGGCGACCGCGCCCGTGCACGACTTGCCCTCGCGCCATTCCAGCGGGAGGTCGGCGAGTTCGGCGCGCACTTTTGCCATCGTCTTCGGAGTTTCGAGCCCGAGCTCGGGCTCCGCGTGAATGGCGCGTCGAAGAGCGGTGATCCTGTCGGCAATCCCGCGCGCGTCCTGAAGCAGGTTTTCGGTCAGCATGCCGTCACGATAGCGTCCGCTCGCCGCGCTATCCAGCGGCGGGTTTCAACAAACTACTGTCCTGCAGCGGCGATCGTGTGGCAGTGGCGCCCGCATGGCTGAACGCACAATACATTTCTGGACTGCGTCCGACGGAGTCGAGCTCGCTTATCATGAACTTGGCCAGGGCAGGCCGGCGGTTCTGATCCACGGCTTGTTTTCGAACGCGGAGATGAACTGGATCAAGTTCGGGCACGCGCAGCGGATTGCGAGCGCGGGTTTTCGAGTGATCATGCCCGACCTTCGGGCGCACGGGCATTCGGGCAAGCCGCACGACGCCGCCTGCTATCCGTGCGGGATACTGGCGCGCGATATCCGCGAGCTGGTCGCTCATCTTGAGCTCGATTCGTTCGACCTCGGCGGCTTCTCGCTCGGCGCGAGAACGACGATCGAGGCCGTCGGCGAGGGGCTTCGCCCGGGAAAGGCAGTCATCGGCGGAATGGGCCTGGAGGGCCTTAGGGGCTGGCTAAAGCGCCAGGACTTCTTCCTTGACGCGATTGAGGCGTTCGACACCGCCTCGCGCGGCGATCCGCACTGGCTCGCGATCCAGTTCATGAGGACGATGAACGTCGATCTGGAGGCGGCGAAGCTGCTTTTGCAGAGTTTCGCTCCGGCGAAGGAGGAATGGTTCGCCGCATTTACGATGCCGACGCTGGTAATCTGCGGAAGCGAGGACCGGGACAACGGGTCCGGCCGGAAACTCGCTGACGAGCTTCCCAACGCCACCTTCGAAGAAGTGCCAGGCACTCACATGAGCTCGGTCACAGAGCCGGCCTTCGGCGAGAAGATCGCCAGCTTCCTGGCGGCATGAAAAAGGGGCGCCCGGGGGAAGGCGCCCCTTAACGTCGCAAGGACCGGTTGGCTTACTCGCTGACGGTTTGGCTGCCGGCGCGCCCGGCGTTCATGTTTGCGCCCGCCTTGCGCGACTGGCCGCCGGTCGCCCGACTCGATTTGCTCGTCGAGCGATTGGAACGCGACCTGCCGGTCGAGCGCGACGATTCGATCGCGCTGGACTCGTTCGGTCCGTCCGTCATTGCCAATTCGCGGCTCGAGCTGCCCGAACGCATTTCGTCGGCCCAATCGGTAATCTGATCGCTGAGGCGGCTGATCTGACCGCTGATTTCATTGCGCTTCGACCACAGGAACACGCCGGCGGCGACCGCGCCTGCTGCCGCGGCGGCGGTCTTCACCGGATTGTCCTTCGCTGTTTCGCCCCAGTGGCTCATCATCGAGCGGTCGTCGTTCTTCTTGCTCCTGTTCGGCATCCTCGAATCTCCTTTGTGTTTCGCAGGTTATCGAGGAATCAACGCGCCTTACCGCCTCGCCGTTTCGCCCCTTCGGTGAAGGGAGCGAGACGAGCGGTGGACCGTCAGAGCTGCTCGAGCATGTGCTCGGCGCTGGAGGCACGATACTCGCCCGGCGCCTCAACATTGAGCTGCTCGACAGTGCCGTCGTTCACGACCATCGAGTAGCGCTGGCTGCGCTTGCCCATGCCGAATTTGCTGGCGTCCATCTCCAGCCCGACCGCGTCGGCAAACTGGCCATTGCCGTCGGCAAGCATGGTGATGTCGTCCGAACCGTCTTTCTGGTTCCAGGCCTCCATCACAAACGGGTCGTTGACCGAAATGCAGGCGATCTCGTCGATGCCCTTCGACTTAAGGTCGTCCGCCTTGTCGACATAGGATGGAAGGTGGCGGGCAGAGCAGGTCGGAGTAAAAGCTCCGGGCACAGCGAACAGGGCCACTTTCTTGCCCTTGAAAAACTCGTCGCTGGTGGTGGGCTTCGGCCCATCGGAAGTTGCGATTGCGAGTGGCACGTTCGGAATCTTGTCTCCGACTTCGATGGTCATGTCTGCTTCTCCTGATGGGGGCTCGATGGGCGAGATAGGCGCGGCGAGTTACGCTCTCAAGGCTGCGCCGAGCGCGACGAATGCCGGCGAGTGCACTTGCCGCTGCTGCCAGCCAGCCGCATCATGGGCCGATGGAGTCTCCGCCCTTCCTTTCCGGCAAGTTGCTTCTGGCCATGCCTGGAATGTCCGACCCACGCTTCGAGCGGGCAGTGATTGCAATCTGCGTTCACGACGAGAACGGCGCCGTCGGAATCGGGATCGGCCACAAGCGCGCAGGACTGAAGTTCCGGGCGCTACTCAAACAACTCGACATAGATCCGGGGGAAGCGCCCGACTGCGCAGTCCATCACGGCGGCCCGGTCGAGCCCGGCCGCGGCTTCATCCTCCATTCCACCGACTGGGGCGGGCAGGACACACTTCACGTTAGCGGCCCGGCCGGAAAACTCTTCGCGATGACCGGCACGATCGATGTCCTTCGCGCAATTGCCGAGGGACGCGGACCGTCGCAGTGGATCGCGGCGCTTGGCTATGCCGGCTGGGAAGAGGGTCAGCTCGACGAGGAGATGACCAGGCACGGCTGGTTCGCCGCCGAAGGGACGACGGAGATTCTCTTCGATACGCCGACCGACGAGCGATGGGCTTCGGCGTTCAAGCACGCCGGAATCGATCCGCGCCTGCTGTCGAGCGAAACGGGCGCCGCTTAGTCTTTCAGCGCCATATAAAGAAATCTTTATATTTGCCTTGCGGCGCTTTGGCCGCTAGGGCGCGCCCGACCAATTCAAATTCGGAGACTTTGCGTGGCGACCCAGGCTGAAACCCGCTTCAACGACTATGTCATCAAGGACATTTCGCTTGCCGATTTCGGCCGCAAGGAGATCGAGATCGCCGAAACCGAAATGCCCGGCCTGATGGCGACTCGCGAGGAATTTGGGCCTTCGAAGCCCCTGAAGGGCGCCCGGATCACCGGGTCGCTTCACATGACCATCCAGACGGCGGTGCTGATCGAGACTCTGATCGCGCTCGGCGCCGAGGTCCGCTGGGCCAGCTGCAACATCTTCTCGACTCAGGACCATGCGGCGGCGGCGATCGCAGCGGGTGGGACTCCGGTCTTCGCGGTTAAGGGCGAAAGCCTCGAGGAATATTGGGAGTACGTCACCCGGATCTTCGACTGGGGGCAGGACACGACCGCAAACATGATCCTCGACGATGGCGGCGACGCCACCATGTTCGTCCTTTGGGGCGCTCGCGTGGAAGCCGGCGAAAAGCTGTTCGAGCCGTCCAACGAGGAAGAGGAAGTCTTCGTCGCTACTCTGAATCGGTTCCTGAAGGAGCGCCCGGGCTATCTGACCAAGTCGGTCGAGAATATTCGCGGCGTTTCGGAGGAGACGACGACGGGCGTTCACCGGCTCTATGACCTTGCCAAGCAGGGCAAGCTTCCGTTCCCGGCGATTAACGTCAACGACAGTGTGACCAAGTCCAAGTTCGACAACCTTTACGGCTGCCGCGAGAGCCTCGTCGACGCGATCCGCCGCGCCACTGACGTTATGCTTGCCGGCAAGGTCGCGTGCGTCGCCGGCTTCGGGGACGTCGGCAAGGGCTCGGCTCAGTCGCTTCGCAACGGCGGTGCGCGAGTGATTGTCACCGAAGTCGACCCGATCTGCGCTCTTCAGGCGGCGATGGAAGGTTATGAAGTCGTGACGATGGAGGAGGCGACCAAGCGCGCCGACATTTTCGTCACGGCGACCGGGAACATGGACGTGATCACGCTCGACCACATGCGGGCGATGAAGGACATGGCGATCGTCTGCAACATCGGCCACTTCGATTCAGAAATCCAAATAGGCGCTCTCGCCAACATGAAATGGACCGAGATCAAGCCGCAGGTGGACGAGGTCGAATTCCCCGACGGCAAGAAGATTATCGTGCTGGCCAAGGGCCGTCTCGTGAACCTCGGCTGCGCAACCGGCCACCCGAGCTTCGTCATGAGCTCCAGCTTCACGAACCAGGTGCTCGCCCAAATCGAGCTGTTCACCAAGGCCGGCGAGTACAAGAACGAGGTTTACGTGCTGCCCAAGCACCTCGACGAAAAAGTCGCCCGGCTTCACCTAGACAAGCTCGGGGTACACCTCACGAAGCTGAACGAGAAGCAGGCCGCCTATATCGGCGTCTCTCCCGAGGGACCGTTCAAACCCGAGCATTACCGCTACTAAAGGCGTGCCGCTGCCGAGCGGCGCACAACCCTTTGTTTTGCCTTCGCCTTGCGCATATGAACTTGTGACGGGGCGAGGGGAGGACTGGTTTTTTGAGTCCGCTTGGTACGACGGCAGTGATCGCCGCAGCGCTGGCTGCGCTTTGGATCGTCATTGCCGGCACCCTGGCGATCGTCGCCGTCCGCCGCACTCGGGACGCGGGCAGGGTCATCGATGCCGCCCGCTCGCTCCAGAACCTTCTGCGTCTTTCACCGGGGCGGCCGCTCGTCATCTTCCCTGATGGCTCGATTGAGGCAGACGAGCGCCTTCTTCGCGAAATCGGGGTCGAGGATTTGCCGCGATGGCTGGCGGACCTGGCGGGCGAGCATTGCGGCCTCGTCTCTGACGATCTTGCGAATCTCGAGACAAAGGTGCGCGAAGTGGCGCTCACCGGCGGCACGATCGAGTGCCAGGTCCGGGTCGCGGGTTCCGGCCGCGTCCTCGATGTGCGCGGTGCCCCGGCGCCGGCGCCCGAGCCTGCGGGCACGCTCATCCTGTGGTTGTTCGACACCAGCGCGGCCGAGAGCGAGCGCTCAAAGCTGTCGCAGCGGCTGAGCCAGAGCGAAGCGGCTCTCGACGCCCTGACGCGGCTAATCGAGGCTGCTCCGTTCCCGATGTGGTACCGCGGGCCCGACCTAAACCTCGGGCTGGTCAACAGCGCCTTCGTCGAGGCGGTCGAGGGGCGCAATGCAGCCGACGTGATCGCCCAGTCCAGCGAGCTGGTTGGCGACACGGACGACGCCAAAGCGGCCGCACTTGCCGCTCTCGAAAGCGGAAAGCCGGAGACTCGCAAGCAGGCGGCAATCGTCCGCGGCGAGCGGCGGATGCTGGAAATGGTCAACGTCCCGCTGCCGACGGGTGCGGTCGCGGGGTTCGCTCTCGATGTGCAGCAACTGGAGGATGCGCGCGCCGAGCTGGATCGCCAGATCCAGTCGCAGCACGATCTCGTCGACCGGATGACGGCCGGCGCGGCGCAATTCGACGGCGATCGCTCTCTCAGTTTTTTCAACCGCCCGTTTGCGGCGATGGCTCAGCTCGACGCGGAGTGGCTGAATGACAAGCCGGAGTTCGACCGCGTTCTGGAACGGATGCGCGAAGCGAATCGCGTTCCCGAGACTCGCGATTTTCCCACGTGGAAGGCTGAGCGGCGCGAGTGGTTCACAAGCCCCGAGGAGGTTATCGAGGAAGACTGGATGCTTGCCGGCGGCGACCATTGGCGAGTGGTTGCCCAGCCGCTTCCCGATGGTGGGCTTCGGCTGTTCCTTGAGGACCGTACCGAGCAGGCTCGGCTGGCGTCCGCCCGCGACACATTGCTGCGAGTCCGCTCGGCGACGTTCGATAATCTGTTCGAAGCCATCGGCGTGTTTGCGAGCGATGGCCGGCTGTACCTTTGGAACCGGCGATTCAGCCAGATCTGGGACCTTGACGAGGAATGGCTGGCGGAAAATCCGCGTGTTGACGAAATGGTCCCTGCGCTCGCCCGCAAGCTCGTCAATCCCGCTGCGGCCGCACAAGTCCGCGAGATGGTGCGCAAGACGACCGGGGAACGCGAGGGGGCGAACGGCCGTCTGACGCTGACGGACGGCCGCCATTTCGAGTTCGCCGCGGTGCCGCTGCCGGATGGCAATGCGCTTTTTACGCTGGTGGACATCACCAATTCGACACGGATCGAATCGGCTCTTCGAGAGCGCGCCACCGCTCTTGAGCAAGCCGACCGGATCAAGACCGATTTCGTGGCCAACATGAGTTACGAGTTGCGAACTCCGCTGACCTCCATCGGCGGCTTCGCCGAAATGCTCGCCGAAGGCTATGCGGGCGAACTCGCGCCGGCGGCGTCGGACTATGTCGACGCTATTCTGGAATTGGTGGAGCGCCTGTCGAAGCTGATCGACGACGTGCTAGACCTGACTCAGGCGGACTCGGCCGCCAGCGTGCTCGAGCGGGAGCGCGTCGACATCGCCGGCTTGTGCAAGGATGCCGTCGAGAAATTCTCCAAGCGCGCGAACGAGTACGGCCAAAAGCTGCAGAGCGACATTTCGCCCGAAACCGGAACGGTTGTCGGCGATGCGCGGCGCCTTCGCGAGTTGATCGAGCATGTGCTCGAAAACGCGGCTGCCTACACGGATCGCGGCGGGAAGATCGCGCTCAAAGCCTGGGGCGACGAAGAAAGCGCGACTATCCAGATCAGCGACAACGGCCCCGGCATAGCCAAGAAAGACCAGCCGCGAGTCTTCAACCGCTTCGACCGGGTCAGCCCTGACTTATCGAGAGGCGAAGCAGCCCTCGGGCTGGGATTGCCGCTGACGCGGCAGTTCATAGAGGCTCACGGCGGTAGGGTGGAGCTGACCTCCGCGAAAGGGAAGGGGACCACCGTCACGATGACGATCCCCCGCGCGCCGAAATGACTCGCGCCGAAATGATGCTGGCCGACGAAGGGGCGACGGCAAACCTTGGACGCCAGCTGGCGTTGCTGCTTCGGCCCGGCGATGTCGTCACTCTGTCCGGCCCGCTGGGCGTCGGCAAGACTGCGCTCGCTCGAGCGATTATCGGCGCGCTCGGCCATTCCGGTGAGGTGCCGAGCCCGACGTTTGCGATGGTTCAGCCGTACGAGGAGCTGCAACCGTCGCTGTGGCACGTCGACCTGTACCGTATCGAGGACCCCGCCGAGCTTGAAGAGCTCGGGCTCGAGTTGGCCGGCGATTCCGCTCTCCTGGTGGAATGGCCCGAACGCGCCGGCGGCGATGCTTGGCCGAATGCGCTTCGGCTCGCCCTCGAATTCGCTGGCGAGGGCGCTCGGTGCTTGACAGCAGATGTGCCTCCGGCATGGCAGGAGCGATGGTCTCGGCGATGATTCCCCTTCCGGAAGTCCATGAATTCCTTGCCCGAAGCGGCTGGGCCGGAGCGCGAGTCGAGCCGCTCGCTGGAGACGCTTCGTTCCGCCGCTATTTCAGGGTCATCGACGGCGCTCGGACGGCGGTCCTCATGGACGCTCCGCCCGCCCGCGAAGACGTTCGCCCGTTCGTCGCCGTGGCCGAATGGCTGCTGTCGGTCGGGCTTAGCGCACCGGAGATTCTGGCACGCGACGTCGAGCACGGCCTTCTCCTGCTTGCCGATTTCGGCGACTGGCGATTGCGCGAATGCGTGGAATGCGATCCGGCGCGGGAGGGCGACCTCTATGCGCTTGCGACAGACGTTCTGATCCACCTTCATTCGCACCCGCCGATGGAGGGACTTCCAGCTCACGGACTGCAGCAGTGGCTGGAGGAAATCGCGCTGTTCACCGACTGGTATTGCCCGGCGCTCCGGCTGTCGGTGGATGTGGACACGTTTCGTGCCGCCTGGACCGAAGCTCTGGAGCCGATTGCAAAGGACGGTCTTGGTCCGGTGACAGTTCTTCGGGACTATCACGCCGAAAACATCATGCTGGTGCGCGGCCGCGAAGGCGTCCGGCATTTCGGGCTTCTCGATTTCCAGGACGCGCTCGTGGGGCATCCCGCCTACGACCTCGCCTCGGTCCTGGAGGATGCGAGGCGCGACGTTTCCCCCGAAATCGAGCGGATGATGGTCGACCGGTATATCGCCGCGACCGGCACCGGAGAGGCGTTCGAGCGTGCTTACTGGGTCCTTGCGGCCCAGCGGAACACCCGAATTCTTGGAGTTTTCACGCGGCTCTGGAAGCGCGACAACAAGCGCCATTACACGGCCTTTCAACCGCGGATGTGGGGCCTGCTCGAACGTGATCTCGCCCGGCCGGAGCTGGAGCCGGTCCGGCGCTGGTTCGACCTAAACATCGCACCCGAACACCGGGCCGCGCCGTGGGCGGAGGCGGCATGAAGAAGGTGACGAAGGCGCTTCGCCTGAAGGCCGAAATCGCCTGCCAGGTGCCGAGGACGGCGATGGTGCTCGCCGCCGGTCTCGGCAAAAGGATGCGCCCGCTCACTGCAAGCCGCCCCAAGCCGCTTATCGAAGTGGCCGGGCAATCGCTGTTGGATCACCTGCTCGAGAGGCTGAAAGCGGCGGGCGTGGAGAAGGTGGTGGTCAACGTCCACTATCTTGCCGACGCAGTGGAAGCGCATCTTGGGAAGAGCGCCCACGGGCTCGACGTGGCGATTTCCGACGAACGGTCTCGGCTTCTCGAGACCGGCGGCGGAATGGTGAAGGCGGCGCCGCTCATCGATTCCGACCCGTTCCTGGTGGTCAACAGCGACAACCTTTGGATCGACGGCCCGGCGGACACGCTGAAGCTGCTCGCTTCGCACTGGGACGGAAGCAAGATGGACGCCTTGCTCTTGCTGGTCCCGCACGCTCGCGCGGAAAACCACGGTGGCCGAGGCGACTTTCACATGGACAGGACGGGGCGGCTTCGGCGCCGCGAGCGCTCCCATGTGGCGCCGTTCGTCTACACCGGCATCCAGATGGTCTCGAAGCGGCTTCTGGAGGGCGCTCCGGAGGGCCCATTCTCGGCAAACCTCCTGTGGGACCGCGCTATCGAGGAGGGCCGTTGCTTTGGCGCCGTTCACCAAGGGCTGTGGTTCGACGTCGGCACTCCGCAATCGATCAAGGCAACGGAACTGACTCTAGAGGATGCCTGAAGGCGACGCCGAGACCCTGCGGCGGCGCGCCGTCTATACGATCCCGACGCACCGCTCCTTCGCCGACTCGCTCGTGGCCGGACTCATCGCCCGTTTCGGCCGCGACCCGCAAACGTTGGCTGGTGGGCGAATCCTTCTGCCCAACAATCGTGCGGTTCGAAGCATCACAGACGCATTTGTCCGCGCCAGCGGCTCCGGGCTGATTCTCCCCAGGCTGATCCCGGTGGGCGATCCTGAGCTAGAGGAGCGGATCGGCGGGGCGCTAGACCCGGCCGACCTCGAAGACCCAGTCCCGCCCGCCGTCGAGCCGCTGCAGCGGCTGCTTGCGCTCGCCGAGCTTGTGCGCGCCGATGGCGAGAGCGCTGTCGAGGCGCTTCGAATGGCGGCGGACCTCGGGCGCACGCTGGACTCGCTCCTGGTCGAGAAGGTCAGCCCCGAGCGCCTTCGCGACGTCGCCAATGAAACGGCCGACCTCGCCGCCCACTGGCAACTTTCACTGGAGCGGCTTCAGGCGATCCTAAAGGACTGGCCCGAACGCCTGGCGGAGATCGGTCGCGTTGACCTGGCGCAGCGGCGCAATCTGCTTCTCGAACGGCTGGCAAGGCGCTGGGCCTCACAGCCTCCGCCCGGTTTCACGGTCGCCGCCGGAATCACCACGGCCGCACCCGCCGTTGCGGGCCTGCTTGCGCGAATTGCTGAAATGCCCGGCGGAATGGTGGTTCTTCCAGGGCTTGCCCGCGAAAGCGCGATGCCCAAAGAGGAGTGGGATTCACTCGGACCCCATGAGAACGAGCGCGGCGAGGAGACCCATCCGCAGTTCCACTTGAAGCTGCTGCTCGAGCGAATGGGTGTGGCCCGTGACGAGGTGAAGCTGTGGCCTCGAGTAGGCTCGTCGGCACAGAACCCGCTGCGGTCTCGAGCGGTCGCCAATGCCTTCGCTTCGGCGAGACATTCGGACAAATGGAGCACGCTCAACTCTGCCGAGCGCCGGCTGAGCGGGGTGCGTTCGGCGGTGCTGTCCGATTCCGCGGCCGAGGCGCAGGCGATCGCGCTGGCTATTCGTGAAGCGATAGAAACTCCGGAGCGAACGGTCGCTCTGATCACGCCTGACAGGACTCTCGCACGCCGGGTTTCGGCCCTCCTCGCGCGGTGGGAAATCGAGGCCGATGACAGCGCCGGAAAGCCCCTCTCCGAACTCGCGCCGGGGACGTTGCTCCTGGCCATCGCCTCGGCCATTTCCGAGGAGCTTGCGCCGGTTCCGCTGCTGGCGCTGCTAAAGCATCCGCTCGCTGGCGGGGAGGATTCGGAACGGCTGAAGTGGCTCGACGACGTGAGGTTGCTCGATCGCGCGCTTCGCGGACCGCGGCCGCCGTCCGGACTCGACGGACTGGACCGCCACTTCGCCGAGCAGGAAAAGGATCGAAAGTGCCGCGGCTGCCTTGCCGCTTGGCAAAGGGTCAGGCCAAAGCTGGAGCCCCTCGATGGCGAAATGACCGGCGCGGAGACGCTCGCCGGCTTCGTGGCGAAGCTTGTCCGGTCGGCCGAGTCCATCGCCGGCGACCGCGGCTGGCGGGGGCAATCTGGCCGGGCAGCGGCCGAACTGCTCGCCGAAATCGAGGACTCGGCGGAAGCTCGCCGTATGGCCATAACTGCGGAAGAAGCAGTCGCGGTCCTTGGCGACCTGCTTGAGAGCCGGAGCATTCGCCCCGCCTACGGAGGCCACCCGCGAGTCTTCATCTGGGGCCTTCTGGAAGCACGGCTCCAGCAGGCGGATCTCGTCATCCTCGGGGGGCTGAACGAGGGTGTCTGGCCGGCGCTTCCGTCGCCGGACCCTTGGCTCCCTCCCAAGGTTCGCGCCACTCTCGGTCTTCCGGGGCTGGAGTTCCGAATCGGGCTTTCGGCGCACGATTTTGCGAGCGCGCTGGGCGCACGGCGAAGTGCTGATCACGCGGTCGCGCCGCGACTCCCGCTCGCCCACCGTCGCCTCGCGGTTCCTGTTGCGGCTCGACGCGCTGACCGGAGGATTGCCTCGCGACCGGCGGCTGGAGCGGCTCACCGCAGCGCTTGACGATCCGGGGCAGGTGACGCCCGCCGAGCGGCCTGCGCCATGCCCGCCGGCGAGCGAGCGGCCGAAGCGCATTTCCGTAACCGCGGTCGACCGGCTGAAGGCCGATCCGTTCGCTTTCTATGCGCAGGCGATCCTCGACCTTCGCCGCATCGACCGAGTCGATGCCGACCACAGCGCCGCGTGGAAGGGGACGGCCGTACACGAAGTGCTCGAACAATGGCTCAAGGAGGACGAGTGCGATCCCGACCGCCTGCTCGAGCGAGCGCGGTCTCTACTTTCTGCCGAGACCATTCACCCGATGCTTCGCGCCTTGTGGTCGCCGCGGCTGATCGAGGCGATCCGCTGGGTCGAGGAAGAGGAGCGACGAAATCGCGCCGAGGGCCGGCGCCCGGCGGCTGCGGAAGCGTGGGGCGAGGCAGAGGTTGCCGGAGTGACGGTCTACGGCAAGGCGGACCGCATTGATCGGCTGAGTGACGGCGGCCTCGCCATCGTCGATTACAAGACCGGCAAGGCGCCCGCACAGAAGGCCGTGGACGCCGGATTTTCGCTACAGCTCGGGCTGCTCGGCCTTATCGCGCGGGCGGGAGGCTTCGAAGTGGCGAAGGGGCGGCCCTGCGCGTACGAATATTGGTCGCTGACCAAATATGGCGACCAGTTCGGCAAGTGCGTTCGCCCGGATAAGAAAATGGGGCCGGAGGAATTTCTCGCGCATGCCGAAGCGCAATTCACCGCGGCGGCGGCCGATTATCTAACCGGCACGAAGGAGTTCACCGCCAAGCTTCACCCGGCCTATGCGCCTTATGGCGATTACGACCAGCTGATGCGGCTGGAAGAATGGTACGGCCGCAGATGAGCCGCCTACCGCTTCGGCTTCTTCTTCACGTTGGACGCGTAGAGCAGCGCGGCGACGATTGCCGCGGATCCGATTCCTACGGCGACGCCCGCCTTGACGAACTTGGCGCGCCGCTCCTCGTTCTGCCTGTCATCGTCGCGGTCGCTCATCGTCCTGCCCTCAACTCGTGGTCCAGCCGCCCATCTATGGGCCTCGTCCGCGGATGGGAAGGGCAGGCGCTGTGAGCGAGCGGGTGAAGGCACTTCCCGAGCTCGGGATTGAGCAGGCGCTTGCCGCTGACCCGGCGGCCAATGCGTCGCTGTCGGCGTCAGCCGGCACGGGGAAAACCCAGGTCCTGACCGCGCGCGTGCTCCGGCTGATGCTGCACGGAGCTTCGCCCGAATCGATCCTGTGCCTGACCTTCACCAAGGCCGCCGCGTCGGAGATGGCCAACCGAATCGGCGACCGGCTGGCGGCGTGGGTGCGGCTCCCGGACAAGAAGCTCAGGAAGGAACTATTCGCGCTTCGCGAGCCCAATGATCCGCTGATGATGCAGCGTGCGCGGCAATTGTTCGCGAAAGTGCTCGACTGCCCGGGCGGGCTGCGCATCCAGACGATCCACAGCTTCGCCCAGGCGCTGCTTGCCGGTTTTCCGGCGGAGGCAGGCATTTCGCCGGGGTTAGAGCCGATCGAAGGTCGCGCGGAGCAAGAGCTGGCGCGCGCGACTCTCGCCAACCTCCTCGCCGATGCCGAGGCGGCCGGACGCTCAGGCCTTATCGACGACGTTCAGCAACTCAGCCTTAGGCTCGGCGAGAACGACGCGGTCCGCTATCTCATGCGGTGCGCTCATTCGGCGCCTGCGATGAAGCAGTTGGGCGCGCCCGAGGAGCTCGAGCCGAAGCTCCGGCGAATGATGGGACTGCCTGAGGAGTCGGTCGAAAATTTCCTTGCGACGCATTGCTCGGATGACCGCTTCGATTGCGACCTGCTCCGCGCGATCGCTGAGACCAACCGGGCCTGGAACACGAAAGAAGGCTCCGAGCAGGTCGAACGCGTCGAACGCTGGCTTTCGCTGCCGAGCGACGAACGGGCAGCGGCGCTTCCCGATCTCGCCTTGCTTGTCTTCACCAAGTCGAGTGACCGTCGCAAGCCCAGGGCGGGGCAGGTGAAGCTGGACCCCAATTACGAAACGTCACAGCGACCAGCTCGCGGAAACCATAAGCGAACTGCTTGCAATCCAGAACGGCGCCAGCCTGGCAGCCGTCATGGCTGCGGGACTGCGCGCCGGCCAGGCCTTCGCCGAGGCCTATTCGCGGGCCAACGAGAGCGGCGGGAGTGGCCGATTTCGACGACCTCATCGACTGGACTCGCGACCTGCTCTCGAAGCCCGGAATGGGAGAGTGGATCCGCTACAAGCTCGATCGCCGGACAGACCACATCCTCGTCGACGAAGTCGCAGGACACCAACGCCGGTCAGTGGGAGATCATCCAGGCTCTGGCCGAAGAATTCTTCGCCGGCGCCGGAGCGGCCGAAGACAGGCACCGGACCATCTTTATGGTCGGCGATTTCAAGCAGGCGATTTTCCGCTTCCAGGGAACCGACCCGCAGGAGTTCAAGCGGGCGCGGGATTGGGTCCGGGAGCAGAGCGAAATGCTCCAGGAAGCGGCCGACGAAGAATCCGAGATCGTGATTCCCGATTATCGCGAGCTGTCGATCGACGCGAGCTTCCGCTCTTCGCAAGCGGTGCTGGACGTCGTCGACGCGACCATCGACGAGATCGGCTATCCGAACATGGGCCTCCCGCAGCAGCCGAACCGCCACCGCGCATTTTTCACCCGCCCCGGATCAGTCGAGTTGTGGAAGCCGTTCGCGGTCGAGGACGACGATGATGATGCCGGCGAGGAAGGCTGGCTGACCGAGGACGCGAGGATCTACGCCGGCACGCTGGCAACTCAGGTCCGGGAATGGCTGGATTCGGGGTCCGTGTTGCCCTCAACTGGCCAGCCGATCGGTCCGGGAGATATCCTGGTCCTCGTCAGGAGCCGCGGAGAACTTGCCTCGCTGATCGTCGCGCGACTGTTCGAGGAGGGCGTTCCGGTCGCCGGAATCGACCGTCTCCATCTGCAGAAGCCGCTCGCAGTCCGAGACCTCCTCGCCGCCGTCACGTTCGCGGTCCAACCGCTGGACGATCTCAACCTCGCCAACCTGCTAGTGTCGCCGCTGATCGGGTGGGACCAGGAAACGCTCCGCGAACTTGCGTACGGACGCGACGGCAAGCCGCTCTGGCAGGCGCTTCGCGACAGGTCCGCGCAATCGCGCCTCTTCGCCGATGCCCGCGAGCTGCTCGGATCGCTCCTGGCGATGGCCGATTTCACGACCCCGCACCGATTTCTCGAGACCGTGCTGACGGGTCCCATGTCGGGCCGCCGCAAGCTTTATTCCCGCCTCGGGCTGGCGGCGCGCGACCCCGTTGACGAGCTGCTAGCGAGCGCGCTCGAGTTCGAGCGGACCGAAACGCCGTCGCTCGAGCGGTTCCTCGCGTGGTTCGCCCGCGGCGATGTCGAGATCAAGCGCGACCCCTCGGCGCCGGCCAGTGCCGTGCGGGTGATGACGGTGCACGGGGCGAAAGGACTCGAAGCTCCGGTGGTGATCCTTGCCGACTCGACTGCCGACCCGACAAAGGTCGGCGGCACTCAGTCGGCCATCGACATGCCGGTTCAGGGGCAGCCGGTGCCGGTAATCCGCCCGCGCAAATCAGAGCAATGCTCGCCCTTCGCCGAAGTGATTGCCGGGGCCGAACAACTCGACCTGCACGAGCACTGGCGCCTGCTCTACGTCGGAATGACCCGCGCGATCGATCGTCTCGTCATTGCCGGCCTCGACAAGGGCGAGCGCGCCGACAATTGCTGGCACATCCGCGTGGAGCGAGCGCTGCAGTCGCTCGGCTCGGATTGGGCGGAGGACGACCGCTGGGGATCCGTTTTGGCCTATCGTGGAGATGTTGCCACCAAGCCGGTTCAAGCGAGGATGCGACAGGCGCAGCCGCCACCTCCCGAACTCCCGCAATGGGCAAAGACATCCGCTCCGCCGGAATCGAAACCGCCGCGGCCCCTTGCGCCGTCAGCGCTCGCCGAGGACCGCGAGGCATCGCCGCCGCCGTCTCCGCAGATGAAAGCTGCAGCGGAAAGGGGGACTCTGATCCACGCGCTTTTGGAGCGTCTTCCCGACGTCGCCCCGGAGAAGAGGGAACAGGCGGCGCTTCGCTGGCTGGAAAAGTCGGGGGGCATAGCGGACGCGGGAGCGCGGGCGGAGATTGCCCGGACCGTATGCGATTTGATCGGCGACAGCCGCTTTTCGGCCCTGTTCGGCCCCGGCTCGCTGGCCGAAGCGTCGATCGCGGCGGCATTGCCCGACGGGCGGGTGATTGCCGGGACGGTCGACCGGCTGGTGGTGGAGCCCCGCCGGGTTCTCGTCGTCGACTACAAAACCGGTCGAGCGCCCCAACACCCAGACAAGATTCCGCAGGCGCACCGGCTACAGATGGAGGCTTACTGCGACGCCCTTTCGGTGATCTTCCCCGACCGCGCGGTCGAGGCATCGCTGCTCTACACCGCCACGGCTCGAATTTTCGCCTTGGGGAGTTGAGCGGCGCGGGCCCGCTGCCCATATGACGAAGGAATCGAATCCAAGGAGACTAGACGCCATGGCCACCAAGACAGTCACCGACCAGAGCTTTCAGAGCGATGTACTGGGCGCATCGGGTCCGGTGCTTGTGGACTTCTGGGCCGAATGGTGCGGGCCGTGCCGGATGATTGCACCGGCACTGGACGAAATTTCGAACGAGCTTGACGGAAAAGTCACCGTGGCCAAGCTCAACATCGACGAAAACCCAGATATTCCAGCCCGTTACGGAGTGCGCGGAATCCCGACTATGCTCCTGTTCAAAGATGGCCAGCCGGTGGCTCAAAAAGTCGGCGCCGCGCCACGCAGTCACATCCAGCAGTGGCTCGAGGGCAACCTCTAGCTTTTTCGCTCACCGCGGCATCGACCAATTCACTCGCTGGCTCGGTGCCGCTGAGCCCCATCGCCTCTTCGTTTGACTAAGACTTCGCGCCATTCCTACATCGCCGGGCGCAACGCTCGCGCGCGGGCACGGACTCGCCGCTGTTTCACCTCGCGCCCGGAGCATTTAAGGGATTTCCATGTTCGCCTCACTGGCAAAGAGCATCTTCGGATCGGCAAACGACCGCTATGTCCGCGGCCTCGGCAAGTATGTGGACGCGATCAACGCCTTCGAGCCGCGTATCGAAGCCCTCACCGACGAAGAGCTTCGCAATCAGACGGAAGTCTTTCGAAAGCGCCTTGCGGACGGTGCATCACTGGATGACCTGCTTCCTGAGGCCTTTGCCACCGTTCGCGAAGCGGCAAAGCGAACGCTCGGCCAGCGCCATTACGACGTCCAGATGATCGGCGGAATCGCGCTCCATCGCGGCGAAATCGCCGAGATGAAGACCGGCGAGGGAAAGACCCTTGTCGCGACTCTGGCCGTCTATCTGAATGCCCTGGAAGGAAAGGGCGTCCACGTCGTCACGGTGAACGACTATCTCGCCAGGCGCGACGCCGATTGGATGGGCCAGATCTACTCGTTCCTCGGCATGTCCGTTGGCGTGATTGTTCCCAACCTGACCGACGAAGAACGCCGCGCGGCCTATGCAGCCGACATAACCTACGGGACAAACAACGAGTTCGGTTTCGACTACCTGCGCGACAACATGAAGTTCACGCGCGAGCAAATGGTGCAGAGGCCGTTCAATTTCGCGATTGTCGACGAGGTGGACTCGATCCTCATCGATGAAGCCCGGACGCCGCTGATCATCTCTGGCCCGACGGACGACAAGTCCGACCTGTACATTTCGGTCGACGCGATCGTGAAGAGCTTCGCGCCCGAGGACTATGAGAAGGACGAGAAGCAGAAATCGGTGGTCCTGACCGAGGACGGTACCGAAAAAGCAGAGCGGATGCTGGAGGACGCGGGGCTGATCGAAGGCCGCAACCTCTACGACATCGCCAACACGCAGGTCGTTCACCACCTGAACCAGGCCCTGAAGGCGAACGTCATGTTCAAGAAGGACATCGACTATATCGTCAAAGAGGGGAAGGTCGTCATCATCGACGAGTTCACCGGGCGAATGATGGAGGGGCGGCGCTGGTCCGACGGGCTTCACCAGGCGGTCGAGGCGAAGGAAGGCGTTTACATCGAGCCCGAGAACCAAACTCTCGCCTCGATCACCTTCCAGAACTACTTCCGGATGTACCCGAAGCTGTCGGGAATGACCGGGACGGCGATGACCGAAGCGCCGGAATTCTTCGACATCTACAAGATGAACGTGGTGGCCATCCCCACCAACGTCCCAGTCCAGCGCAAGGACGAGGAGGACGAATTTTACAAGAACATGACCGACAAGTTCGCTGCCATCGCCAAGGAGATCAAGGCGAAGCAGGAGTTGGGCCAGCCGGTCCTTGTCGGCACCGTCTCGATCGAAAAGTCGGAGATGCTCGCGGAGTTTCTCCAGAAGGAGAAGATCGAGCATTCTGTGCTGAATGCTCGCTTTCACGAGAGCGAAGCGCATATCGTCGCGCAGGCCGGCCGCGCCGGTGCAGTGACCGTTTCGACCAACATGGCCGGCCGCGGCACCGACATCCAGCTGGGCGGAAACGCCGATTTCCGAATCGAGGACGAGCTCGCCGGCATGCCTGAGGGTCCGGAACGGGACGCGGCCATCGAGCGGATCAAGGCCGAAGTCGCAGAGGAGAGGCAGAAGGTTCTCGACGCCGGCGGTTTGTACGTCCTCGGCACCGAGCGCCACGAGAGCCGCCGGATCGACAACCAGCTTCGCGGCCGTTCGGGCCGGCAGGGCGACCCCGGGCTGTCGAAATTCTATCTCAGCCTCGACGACGACCTGCTTCGAATTTTCGGTCCGCAAACCATGTTCTCGCGGCTGATGAACAAGAACCTCGAGGACGGTGAGGCGATCGTCAGCCCATGGATCAGCAAGGCGATCGAGACCGCCCAAAAGAAGGTCGAGGCGCGCAACTACGATATCCGCAAGCAGGTCGTCGAATTCGACGATGTGATGAACGACCAGCGCAAGGTCATCTACGAGCAGCGCGCCGATATCATGGACGCAGATGACGTCAGCGATGTCATCGAAGAGATGCGTGCCGAGACTGCCACCGCGATCGTACTGGCGCATTGCCCGCCTGGAACCTATCCGGAGCAGTGGGACGTGGCCGGGCTGAAGCAGAGCATCGACGCCGTATTCGGCCTGCAACCGCCCGTGGACGAGTGGCTGCAGGAAGAAGCCGTCGAACAGGAGATGATCTCCGAGCGGTTACAGGCGCTTGCCGACCAACATATGGCCGAGAAGCTGGGCGAGGTGGACAAGGCGCATTGGGCCGACGTCGAGAAACAGATTTTGATCCAGACGCTCGACCAGCACTGGAAGGACCATTTGGCGACGCTCGACGCGCTCCGGCAGGTCATCCACTTGCGCAGCTATGCCCAGAAGAAGCCGATTGACGAATACAAGCAGGAGGCTTTCCTGCTGTTCGAGCGGCTGCTGGTGTCGATCCGCGAGGAAGTCACCCGCGTCCTGATGCGCTCGAACGTGCAGATCGAGGCTGCTCCGCCGCCGCCGCTGCCCGATTTCATCACCCAGCACATCGACCCGTTTTCGGGCGAGGACGATACCGCCGACGTCGACGCAGCGAGCGGAGCGATCCTGTCGAACCTGCCGCCGATGATGCCGCGTCCCGAATTTGCCGGCGGACCGCAGGGCCAAAGCGGTCCGGGTGAGGGCGAGACGGCGACGGCGCCGGTCAGCCGCAACGCGCCGTGCCCGTGCGGATCGGGCAAGAAGTACAAGCATTGCCACGGGCAGCTCGCGTAGCTGAACCGGCGGGGCCGTCCGCCGTCAGCATCGATCGCCACAACGTCCGGCTGGCCTACAGGCCCGAGGAAGAAGCAGTCGCGTGGCAGCGGATCGAGCAGGCGCGGCTCGCGCCCGATCAGCTGAGCGAGGCGACCTCCATCGCCCGGACGCTGGTCAAGGGCATGCGGGCGCACAAGCCGGCGGGGCTGGACGCATTCCTGCACACCTATGACCTTGGCAGCGACGAGGGAATCGCGCTGATGTGCGTGGCCGAAGCGCTCCTTCGAATTCCGGACGCGCATACCGCCGACGAGCTGATTGCCGACAAATTGTCGAAGCCGCGCTGGGCGGAAAAGCTCGGCTCCGATTCGGCCTTCGTGAACGCTGCAACCTTTTCGCTTCTTCTGACCGGCAAGGTCCTCGAGAACGCCAACGACCGCTCCGCAAACTGGCGCGCCGCGATCGGCCGTGCCGTCGGGCGACTGGGCGAGCCGGTGATCCGGGCCGCGGTCGAGCAGGCGATGCGGATTTTGGGCCGACAGTTCGTCTTCGGACGGACCGTCGACGAGGCGCTGCGCCGAGCCGCACCCGAACGCAGGCGGGGCCTCACCCACAGCTTCGACATGCTCGGCGAAGCGGCGCGGACCTTTGCGGATGCAGAGCGATACGCCGACTCCTACCGAAACGCGGTCGACCGAATTGCCAAGGAGGCAAAGGGCGGGTTCGCCAAATCGCCGGGAATCTCGGTTAAGCTGTCGGCGCTTCATCCACGCTACGAATGGAGCCACGCAGCGGAAGCCAAGGCGTACATTCTGCCGGTGCTTCGCGAGCTTGCCGCCAGAGCGAGCGCGGCGGACATTCACCTGACAATCGACGCCGAGGAAGCCGATCGTCTCGAGCTGCAGATGGACCTGTTCGAAGCGCTCGCGGCGGACGACAGCCTGTTCGAAAACGGCTGGGGCGGCCTGGGGATTGCCGTCCAGGCGTATCAGAAGCGGGCGCGGCCGCTGTGTGAATGGACGGTTGACCTCGCACGTGCGCACCGCCGGCGGTTTATGATCCGCCTGGTGAAGGGCGCGTACTGGGACACGGAAATCAAAGCGGCGCAGGTCGCCGGGCTGACCGATTACGCTGTCTTCACCCGCAAGGTTGCGACCGACGTCTCCTATATCGCCTGCGCCAAGGTGCTGCTCGACGCCAGCGACGTCATCTATCCGGCTTTCGCGACGCATAACGCCAACACGATCGGCGAAATCAAGGCGCTGGCGAGCGATCAGCCCTTCGAATTCCAGCGCCTTCACGGAATGGGCGAGGAGCTGTACGCGGAGCTTGCGAAGCTCGAGGAGCATCTCGGTGATCCTGTAACTCCCGTGCGCGTCTATGCGCCGGTCGGAGTCCACAAGGACCTGCTCGCCTATTTGGTGCGGCGGTTGCTGGAAAACGGCGCCAACTCCAGCTTCGTCAATCGAATCGCCGATGACGACGTGCCCGTTGACGCGCTCGTCGGCGATCCCGTTGCCGAGCTTGCCGCGGTGGAGCCGAAGCGGAATTCGGCAATTCCGCTGCCGCGGGACATTTTCGGCCCCGAGCGGCACAACAGCGCCGGCGTCGATCTTTCCGACCCGCTGGTTCGCGAGCCGCTGCTGGAGCGTCTTCGGGCACTCGAATCACGAAGCTACGAAGCGGCCCCGACCGAACGCTCGAGAGGGGAGCACCCGGTCCGAAGGATCACCTCGCCTTACGACGACCGGATCGAGGTCGGGATCGCTCACGAAGCCACCGAAGGCGCGATCGACC
This sequence comes from uncultured Alphaproteobacteria bacterium, assembly GCA_963839145.1. Classification (GTDB taxonomy): domain Bacteria; phylum Pseudomonadota; class Alphaproteobacteria; order Sphingomonadales; family Sphingomonadaceae; genus Sphingomicrobium. The sequence goes on along the minus strand of CAWITR010000003.1, from coordinate 120,602 downwards.
GGGCGATGGCGGCGGCGTCCGCTGCCCAGCCGGCGTGGGATAGATTGGGCGGAAACGCGCGCGCAGAGCTGCTCGACAGGACCGCCGATCTGTTCGAGGCAAACCGCGAGACCTTTTTCTCGCTGTGCATTCGCGAAGCCGGAAAAACGCTTCCGGACGCCGTGCTCGAAGTGCGCGAAGCCGTGGACTTCCTGCGCTACTATGCGTCCGAAGCGCGCCGCCAGTTTTCCGCTCCGCAGCCGCTTCCCGGGCCCACCGGAGAGCTCAACCAGCTTCGCCTCCACGGGCGCGGCGTGTGGACCTGCATCAGCCCGTGGAATTTCCCGCTTGCGATATTTACCGGCCCGGTTGCCGCCGCGCTGGCGGCCGGCAATGCGGTCATGGCGAAGCCCGCCGAGCAGACTCCGCTGATCGGCGGCCTTGCGATCGAGCTGATGCACAAGGCCGGCATTCCGCGCTCCGTCGTCCAGCTGGTGCCTGGAAACGGCAAGGTCGGCGCGATGCTGACGTCGCATCCGCTGACCTCAGGGCGTTGCATTCACCGGCTCGACCGACACGGCGCGGCTGATCGCGCGGAGCCTCGCCGAAAGGCCGGACGGGCCGATTATCCCCTTCATCGCCGAAACCGGCGGCCAGAACGCGATGATCGTCGATTCGTCCGCGCTGCCCGAGCAGGTTGCTCGAGACGTGGTCGCATCCAGCTTCCAGAGTGCGGGACAGCGCTGCTCGGCTCTTCGGGTGCTGTTCGTGCAGGACGACGTCGCTGACGACATGATCCGTATGATTGCCGGCGCGATGGAAGCGCTGACCGTCGGAGACCCGCGCAACATCGCCACGGATGTGGGGCCGGTGATCGACTCGGCGGCGAGGCAGGCGCTTCGGCGCCACCTCGACTGGCTCGATCTCCACGCCCGCAAAGTGGCTCGGGCGGACATTCCGGACGATCTCGATGCGCACGGTTTCTTCGTTGCTCCAGCCATTTACGAGATCGACAGCTTGAAACAGCTGACCCAGGAAAATTTCGGGCCGATCCTGCATGTGCTGCGATGGAAATCGGGCCGGCTTGGCGAAGTCATCGATGAGATCAACTCGACCGGCTACGGGCTCACTCTGGGCCTTCAGAGCCGCGTCGAGACGACCGCCGACTTCGTCGAGCAGAACGCTCGGGTCGGCAATCTCTACGTGAACCGTAACCAGATCGGCGCTGTGGTCGAAAGCCAGCCGTTCGGAGGCGAAGGATTGTCCGGAACGGGCCCGAAAGCCGGCGGGCCGCACTATGTCGCCCGGTTCGCCACCGAGCGAGTGACCTGCATCGACACGACTGCCGCCGGCGGCAACGCCACTTTGATGGCGTCGCTGGAGGGCTGAATGGGCAGAAAATGGCTCCCCGGGCCTGATTCGAACAGGCGGCCGTCCGATTAACAGTCGGATGCTCTACCGCTGAGCTACCGGGGAGCAGCCCCACAGGGCAGCGCGGGCTAGATAGCGCGGCCTCTCCTAAACACAACCCTCTTCAAGTCGCGAATTGCTCCATTGCGATTCGCTCGTCCAGCGCGTGCTCGGGATCGAACAACAAAGTGAGCGAACGTTCGCGCTCCAGGCAGACATCGACTCGCGCGACGTCGCGGACTTCATACTGATCAGCAACGGCGGATACGGGGCGGTTCTCCGGGTCGTGAACCGCAAAACAGACCTTGGTGTCGTCGGGGAGGATCGCGCCCGACCAGCGCCTCGGCCGGAAGGGGCTGATTGCCGTTAGCGCAAGCATCTTCGCCTGAAGCGGCAGGATCGGTCCCCCTGCGGAAAGATTGTAGGCAGTCGATCCCGCCGGCGTTGCCACCAGCACTCCGTCGCAGGCGAGTTCGGGAATGGCCGTATGGCCGTTCACCAGAACTTCGATCTTGGCCGTCTGCCGCGTTTCGCGAAGAAGCGACACCTCGTTGATCGCGGCATGGGTGAACGTCTCGCCGGCGACGGTCCGGGCGGTCATCTGCAGCGGCGCGACATGAATCGGCTTGGCGGAATCAATCCGCTCGGCGAGCCGGTCCAGGCGCCAGTCGTTCATCAGGAAGCCGACCGTCCCGCGATTCATTCCGAAAACCGGAAGGTGCGGAAGCTCGCCTTCGAGGATCCGGTGCAAGGTGTGGAGCATGAAACCGTCGCCGCCGAGTGCGACAAAAACCTCAGCCTCCGACTCTTCGGCCCAGTCGTAGCGCCGTCGGAGCATTTCCTCGGCGGCTTGTGCAAGGTCGCGGTGTGAGGAGAGCAGGGCGATTCCTCGCGATTTGAGATCGCCTTTTGGCGAGTCCGCCGGAATCGTGGCGTCGTTCGGGCTCAAGAAGGACCTTTCCTGTTCGCTCGTCGCTGGACCATAAGCGTAACCGAAGCGCACCGCCAATCGAGCAAACATCGGGCGGCGCTCGTCGTTTCAGCCGTGCATCTGTCGAAAATGCTTCGCGAACGACGCAATGATTGGGCAGCCGAACGGCAACAGGAGGCCGGTCGAAATGAAAAGATCGCTCACGCTCGTACTTTCCGTTCCCGCGCTCGCGCTCGCCGGCTGCCACAAGGCGGCTGACGCTCCCCGGCCGGAGAGGCAGTTCTCGCAAGCGGCGCTGGACTCCGCACTGGCCGATCCGGGGCGGAAGGATCACGGCGCGGCCGACGACGCCCGGCGAAAGCCGGGGCCGCTGATCGCGCTCGCCGGCGTGAAGCCCGGCGACAAGGTCGTCGACCTGATACCGGGCAGCGGGTACTGGACCCGCATCTTCAGCAAGGTCGTCGGGCCGACGGGCAAGGTCTACGCGATCTGGCCGGAAGCTTACGCCAAGGAAGCGGCGGGCGATGTCACAAAGATGCAGGAGCTCGCCGCCGGCAGCTATTACGGGAATATCGTGGTCCAGGTTCAGCCAGGCGCCGCGTTGACCACGCCGGAGCCGGTCGACGTCGTCTGGACCTCCCAGAACTATCACGATTATCCGGACAAGTTCATGGGCGGCAACAATCCGTCGGTGCTCAACCGGGCGGTGTTCAAGATCCTGAAGCCCGGCGGAACCTACTTCATCATCGACCATATGGCGAAGCCGGGGCGCGGCCTTTCCGACACCGACACGCTGCACAGGATCGACCCTGAAGCGGTCAAGCAGGAAGTCGAAGCCGCCGGGTTCAAGTTCGCCGGCCAATCGGACGTGCTTCTGAACCCCAAGGACCCGCTCGACACCCCGGTGTTCGACAAGTCCATCCGCGGGCACACGAGCCAGTTCGCCTTGAAGTTCGTGAAGCCAGCGAGCTAGGCGGGTTCGAGCGACTTCTCGCTGACGGCGGCGACCCGGGAAAGACCGAGGGAAAGCTGGAGAGCGCCGTTCAGCCGGTCTTCCGCACTCGGCCAATTGCGGCTGACCGCGAGCTTGCTGTCGGGCCTCAGCTTGGCGCTGCCCTTGAGCCGGTCGATGTAGGCGAGCAGCCCCTGAAGATCGGGGAATCCGCTGGAGGCGAAGGTCACCACTGCACCTCTCGGACCGGTGTCGAGCTTGGCGATCATCGCCTTTTTGCAGTTGAGCTTGGTCTCGACGATTTTCAGGAGGTTCGACGTTTCGTCCGGAAGCGGGCCGAAGCGGTCGATCAGCTCGGCAGCGAATTCCTCGATCGCCCTCTTGTCCTCGAGGTCGCCGAGGCGGCGGTAAAGCGCCATTCTGAGGTCGAGGTCGGGGACATAGGTTTCCGGGATGAGGATCGGCGCGTCGACACTGATCTGAGGGGAGAAATCCTCCTGGCGCTGGATGCCGCCCGCCTTCACCTCGACAATCGCCTCCTCGAGCATCGACTGGTAAAGTTCGAAGCCGACCTCCTTGATGTGGCCGGACTGCTCATCGCCCAGCAGGTTGCCGGCGCCGCGGATATCGAGATCGTGGCTCGCAAGCTGGAACCCGGCGCCGAGGCTGTCGAGATCGGCAAGCACCTGCAGCCGCTTCTGTGCGGTTTCGGTGATGATCCGGTTGGCGGGCGTGGTCAGATAGGCATAGGCGCGGACCTTCGACCGCCCGACGCGGCCGCGAAGCTGGTACAGCTGGGCGAGCCCGAAGCGGTCGGCGCGGTGGACGATCAGCGTGTTCGCTGACGGGATGTCGAGGCCGCTTTCGACAATGCTGGTCGATAGCAGGACGTCGTACTTGCGGTCGTAGAAGGCGCTCATCCGGGCCTCGACCTCACTCGCGGACATCTGACCGTGAGCTGTCACTGCCTTGATCTCCGGAACCTCTTCGCGGAGCCACTTCTCAAGATCGGGAAGATCGGCAACTCGCGGAGCGACGAAGAAGCTTTGCCCGCCGCGATAATGTTCGCGGAGCAGGGCCTCGCGAATGACGACTCCATCCCAAGGAGTGACATATGTCCGCACCGCCAGGCGGTCGACGGGCGGAGTCTGGATCACGCTGAGCTCTCGGAGGCCGCTCATCGCCATCTGCAAGGTTCGCGGAATCGGCGTTGCCGTCAGGGTGAGCACATGGACGTCGGCCTTGAGCGCCTTCAGCCGCTCCTTGTGCGCAACTCCGAAATGCTGCTCCTCGTCGACCACGACCAGGCCCAGCCGCTTGAACTTGAGGCCCTTCGCCAGCAGCGCGTGGGTGCCGATGACGATGTCGATTGTGCCTTTCTCCAATCCCTCCTTGGTCTTCTTGGCCTCCGCTGGAGGAACCAGGCGCGAAAGCCGTCCAACCTCGATCGGGAAGCCCTGCAGCCGCTCCATGAAATTGGCGTAGTGCTGACGCGCGAGAAGCGTCGTCGGGCAGATGAGGGCGACCTGCAGGCCCGACATGGCAACCACGAAGGCCGCCCTCAGCGCCACCTCGGTCTTGCCGAAGCCGACGTCGCCGCAGACCAGCCTGTCCATCGGCTTGCCTTCCTCGAGATCTCCGAGGACTTCGGCGATGGCGCGCTCCTGGTCGTCGGTTTCTTCGTAAGGGAAGCGGTCGACGAATTGCGGGAACGCCGAGTCCGGCTCGGCGACTGGAGCTGGCCGTGTCGCGCGCATTGCCGCAAGCTTGATCAGCTCGCCGGCGATCTCCCGGATCCGTTCCTTCATCCGCGATTTGCGGCGTTGCCACGCCTCGCCGCCGAGCCGGTCGAGGGCGACGCCCTCGTTTTCGCTGCCGTAGCGGCTCAGAAGCTCGATATTCTCCACCGGCAGGTAGAGCTTGTCGCCGCCGGCATATTCGATTGCGACGCAGTCGTGCGGCGTCCTGCTGACGGGGATCTGGGTCAGGCCTTCATATTTGCCGATGCCATGTTCGGCATGGACGACGAGATCGCCGGGCGACAGCGATGCAATCTCGGCAAGGAAAGCATCGGCGTTCTTGCGCCGGCGCCTGCGGCGAACGAGCCGGTCGCCGAGCATATCCTGCTCGGTGAGAACCGCGACGTCGGGCGTTGAAAAGCCGTGATCGAGCGGAAGCACCAGCAGCGACGGCTGAGTCTTGCTTCCGAGCGCCTCATTCCAGCTGTCGACTGGCTTCTGGGCCTTGAGGCCATTCTCCTCGAGTAGCCCCGCCAAGCGCTCGCGAGCGCCCTTGGTGTAGCTCGCCAGGACGACCCTCCTGCCGCTCTTTCGAAGCTTCTGCACATGCTCGGCGACGGCCTCGTAGACATTGTCGTTGCGGGCGCGCTCGGGAGCGAAATCGCGCGCCGCCTCGACGCCGAAGTCGGTCGTGTGCGGCCCTTCCGGCTCCGGGAAAGGTGAGCTCCTGTGGATCGGCTCCGACTGCACCGCACAGTTCCAATCGGCTCGCGGCAAGTAGAGCGCGTCGGGGGGAAGGGGGCGATAGCTGCCGGCGTCGGTGGCCATCGTCCGCTTACGATTTTCGAAATAGTCCTCGATGCTTTCCCAGCGGGCATCGAGCGCTCCGTCGGTCCCGGAGTCGCGGAACAGGACGTCGCCGTCGCCGAGAAAATCGAAGACGGTCGCCAGCTTCTCCTCGAGCAGTGGAAGCCAGTGCTCCATCCCGGCGAGCCGCCGCCCGTCCGAGATCGCCTGGTACAAAGGATCACCGGTTGCTGTCCCGCCAAACGTCTCGCGATAGCGCTCGCGAAAGCGCTTGATGTTGCCTTCGTCGAGAAGGGCTTCAGAGGCCGGCAGAAGCGTGAACGAATCGGCTTTCCCTGTGGATCGCTGATCGGCCGCGTCGAAGCGGCGAAGGCTTTCGATTTCGTCGCCGAAAAAGTCGAGCCGGAGGGCGTTCGCTTCACCCGACGGAAACAGGTCGACGAGCGAGCCGCGCACTGCGAACTCGCCATGTTCGGCGACCGTGTCCGTGCGTTGGTACCCGAGTGCGCTCAGCTGTTTGACCAGCTCTTCGCGCTCGATCCGTTCACCAACAGCCAGACGCCGTGTCAGCTGCCGGATTCGGAAGGGCGTCAAAACCCGTTGCGTCGCGCCGTTAGCGGTGACCACGAGCAGCTGCGGCTTTTCCGGTTTGCGCTGCAGCGCATTCAGCGTCGACAGCCGCTCCGCCATCACCCGGAGCGCCGGCGATGCCCTGTCGTAGGGAAGGCAGTCCCAGGCGGGGAGCGTCAGCACCTCTATTTCGGGAGCGAAGGCGGGGACTGTGTCAGCGACCGCCCGCATCGCGGATTCGTCAGGGACGATGACAACAGCGCGTCCGCCGTTGCGATGTTCGAATGCTGCACGAGCGAGATCGGCCGCCAGCCACGGCAGGAAACCGGCAGGAACTCCGGCCAGGGTCATCGGCTCGCGCTCGCCGAGGATTCGCTGCAGCGGTTCCGTCATTTGGCGATCGGGATGTAATCGAGCTTCTGGAGCGCATCGAGCATTGGCCCGTGATAGCGCTCCGGCGCTTGTGCGGTTCCGCTCGCCCACGCCAGGATGTCGACATCCTGCTCTTCAAGCATTTCCGCAAACTGGGCGCGGTCCTCGGCCGTCCAGGACTCATGATGCGCATCGAAGAAGCCGCCGACGAGCAGGTCGGCCTCGAAGGTACCGCGATGGTGCGCTCGCCAGCGCAGGCGTTTCAGTTCCGCGTCTTTGTGCATGACGGCGATGTAGGATCGGAGCGCCGTCATTGCGAGCGCGGAATCTCGCGCTAACAGGCGTTCATGCGCCCGGACATCCTCAACCCGCTGTTCGCAGAAGTGGAGACCTTGCCGGGCGTCGGCCCGCAGGTCGCGAAGCAGCTGAAGCGGTTGGACCTGACGCGGATCATCGACCTCGTCTATCATTTGCCGACGGGCGTCATCGAGCGGGTTCGGGCGCCCGCAGCGAGCGCGGCTCTACTGGGCCGTAATGTCATCATCGAAGTGAAGCCGTTCCAGACTCGCGAGCCGCGCTCGGGGCGCGGTCCCATGCGGGTCTTTGCTGCCGATCGCGAGGGTAACGCGATCAGCCTGGTCTACTTCAACAATCCCGGCTGGGCGAAGAAGAGCTTGCCGATGAACGAGCTTCGCACCGTTTCCGGCAAGCTGGAGCAGTATGGCGACGAGTGGCAGATCATCCATCCGGAAGTCTCGGAGCCGGGGAAGGGCCCGGAGCCGGTAATTCGCGAACCGGTCTACCCGCTGACCGAAGGCATGACCAACAAGCGAATGCGCGAGCTGGCGCTGCACGCGGTGGAACGCGCACCCGAGCTTCCTGAATGGATCGAGCCCAGCCTTGCAGCGCGCGAGGCGTGGCGGCCGTGGCGATCCGCAATCGCCGAGGCGCACCAGGACCCGAATGCGACCGATGCTCGGCGGCGGCTCGCCTATGACGAGATTTTCGCCAATCAGCTGGCGCTTCTGCTTCTCAGGCAATCGGCCAGGCGAAAGGTCGGTCTCCCGCTGGCCGGCACCGACAAGCTCATCAGTAGGCTCAAGCTGCCTTACGAGCACACAGGCGCGCAGCGGCGGGTGATCGGCGAAATCCGCGGCGACATGGAGCAGAGCGTGCCGATGCTCCGGTTGCTCCAGGGCGATGTCGGCTCCGGCAAGACTCTAGTTGCGACCGAGGCGATGTTGATCGCGGTCGAAGCGGGCGCTCAGGCGGCGCTGCTCGCGCCGACCGAAATCCTTGCTCGACAGCATCATTCGACGCTGATGAGTCAGCTTCACTCGCTCGGGGTCCAGGTCGCCATCCTGACCGGCCGCGAAAAGGGCAAGGCGCGCGAGAGCGTCCTCATGGGCCTGGCCGACGGCTCGATCGACATCCTGGTTGGAACCCACGCCATTTTTCAGGAGAAGGTCGCGTACAAAAAGCTGGGCTTGGCCGTGATCGACGAGCAGCACCGGTTCGGAGTGTCGCAGCGGCTGCTCCTGTCGCAAAAGGCCGAGCGGCCGCCGCACCTGCTGGTGATGACCGCGACTCCGATCCCGAGGACGCTCACCTTGACCCAATATGGCGAGATGGACGTCAGCCGGATCGACGAAATGCCGCCGGGCCGCACTCCGATCGAAACTCGCGTCATCAGCGACGAGAAGCTGTCGGATGTCGTTGCCGGTCTCGGCCGGCACATCACTTCGGGAGGACAGGCCTATTGGGTGTGCCCGCTCGTGGAAGAGAGCGAAACCAGCGATGCGGCCGCTGCGGAAGAGCGGGCGCGGGTCCTGAAGGTCCGCTTCGGCGAGGACAAGGTCGGCCTCGTTCACGGCCGCATGAAGGGCCCTGAGAAGGATGCCGTCATGGCCGCGTTCGCTGCCGGCGACCTGGCCGTTCTGGTCGCGACCACCGTGATCGAGGTCGGAGTCGACGTTCCCAACGCCACCCTGATGATTGTCGAGGGCGCGGAGCGGTTCGGGCTCGCCCAGCTCCACCAGCTTCGCGGCCGCGTCGGGCGCGGGTCGGGCAAGAGCACGTGCCTGCTGATCCGCGGATCCAACCTCACGGAAACCGCTCGCTCTCGGCTGGCGCTGATGCGCGAGACCAACGACGGCTTTCGTATCGCCGAGGAGGACTTGAGGCTTCGCGGGCCGGGCGAGATCCTTGGGACCAAGCAATCGGGGGAAGAGGGCTTCCGGGTCGCCACAGCCGAGGACGTGGAAGACCTCGCTCCAATCGCCCAGTCCGACGCGCAGATCCTGCTCGACCGCGACGGCGGCCTGTCAGCTCCACGCGGCCAGGCTGCACGCACATGCCTCTACTTGTTCGAGCGCGACCAGGCGATCGGGCTCATTCGCTCCGGGTAAAGCGAGGATAGCAATTTGCCTTTTCTGATTCCGATCCTACTCGTCTTCATCGCTGGCGGACTGGTTGCTCTCCAGGCGCCCACTAACGCTCTCCTGGCAAAGGCCGGCGGGTCGCCAATCGTTGCCGCGCTGATTTCCTTCACCGTCGGCACGATAGCACTTGCCACGGTCTGGCTATCCAGCGGGAACCGGCCGTCGACGTCCGCTTTTGCCGGGCTTCCCTGGTACGCATGGCTTGGCGGCCTTTACGGCGCGGTCTTCGTGGCAACGGCCGCTTTCGCCGCGCCGAAGATCGGGGTCGCCTCGCTTGTCACCATCGGCATCGCGGGCCAGGTCACAATGGCGCTCCTGCTCGACCATATCGGGGCAATGGGGCTGGAGCGCGAGCCGATCAACATCGGGCGCATTGCCGGCGCGCTCCTAGTGCTTGCCGGGGTGGTTCTCGTCAGGCGGAACTAGCGAACTTCGACCCGGAAGTCGGCGGGCTAATGTCGATCATCGGCGTGATGTCTTTTGTCATGCACGAGCGGAATGTCGGCACGTCGTCAAAATTGTGCTCCAGCTGTTGGCGATTAACGCCGATCCCGAGATCGCGCATATGCCGCAAGGTGAAGGCCGACGCGCGTTTCATTCTGTCGTTGTCCAGCATCAGGTTCTCGACGGCTTCGAGCGCGGCTCGCTTTTCGTCCTGGTCGAGCGGGCCGCCGGTGACCGGAAGTGAGCGAAGCTGCGCGAGATCCCCAGCTCCTTTTGGTGAACGTCGTCGAGCTCGGGTATCAGCGCGTAAACTATCCGATATTCATACATCCTATCCGGCGGTATGCGGGCTTCAATGTCGGCTGAGTTGGCCGCTTCCCGAGCGTGGCTGTTGTAGTTTCGAAGCGGCAGGGCAATTTGGTCGATGCCACGCCTGACCGAGCTGCGGTCGCCGCCGTTGATCGCGGTTTTCAGCGCCTCCAGCCGTTGTGAGAGGCACCTGTACAAGGCCAGGCGCACGTATGCCTGCGGCCCGTTACCGTTGCTCATCTCCTGGTCCATGTCCTCAATCGCAGCGTCGACCTTGTGGTGCCACTCGATCGACTGCACAGCCTGCTCCGCGAACAATGCGGTGAGCACGCCGACAACGATGATCGCATATTCTTTCAGGAATTCGCGCCAGTTGTGAAACGGGTGCGGCTTGTGGACGTCGATCGGCATGCCCCCTCCCCGGGACGGCTACTTCACCAGCAGTCCGTGCCTCTTCTTCCCCAGGCTGATCTTCACTGGCCTCTGGGCCGCTTCGACCGTCAGCCCGGGGTCGCTTACAGGCTCATCGTCCAGGCGAACCGCCCCTTCGGCGATCTTCCGCTTCGCTTCCTTGTTCGACGGCGTGAAGCCGAGCGCGGTGAGCGCGTGCGCGATGTTGATGCCGTCGCCGACGGAAAGCGTCGGCAAATCCTCGCCGCTTCCGCCTTGCTCGAAGGTCCGCTTCGCAGTCTCTTTCGCATCCAAAGCCGCATCTCGGCCGTGGAGAAGCGCTGTCGCTTCGGTCGCAAGGACGATTTTTGCGTCGTTGATCTCGGCGCCGGGGAGGCTTTCCAGCCGGCCGATGACGTCCAGCGGCAGGTCCGTGAACAGACGCAGAAAACGCCCGACGTCCACGTCCGCCGTGTTCCGCCAGAACTGCCAGTAATCGTAAGGGCTGAGCAGGTCCGGACTGAGCCAAACCGCGCCCTTCGCCGTCTTGCCCATCTTCGCGCCGTCGGCGGTGGTAATCAGCGGTGTCGTCACGCCAAACAGCTCGGTGCCGTCCACTCGGCGCGCGAGCTCGATCCCGTTGACGATATTGCCCCACTGGTCCGACCCGCCCAGCTGCAATCGGCAGCCGGCGCGCCGCGACAGCTCCAGGAAATCATAGGCCTGGAGGATCATGTAGTTGAACTCCAGGAACGTCATCGGCTGCTCGCGGTCGAGCCGCAGGCGGACGCTGTCGAAGGTCAGCATCCGGTTGATGGTGAAGTGCCGACCAATGTCACGGAGGAATGGGAGATATTCGAGCCCGTCCAGCCAGTCGGCGTTGTTCAGCATGACGGCGTCCGTGGGACCGTCACCGAAGGTCAGGAACGGCTCGAAGTTCTTCCGGATCTCGGCGATGTTGCCGTCGATGTCCGCCTCGCCGATCAGCTTTCGGCTTTCGTCCTTGCCCGACGGGTCGCCGACCTTCGTGGTGCCACCACCCATCAGCACGATCGGCTTGTGCCCCGACTGCTGGAGGCGCCTCAGCAGCATGATCGAGACGAGATTTCCCACGTGAAGGCTCGGAGCTGTGGCGTCAAACCCGATGTAGCCGGTGACCACGCCCTTGCTGGCGAGCGAATCCAGCCCGGCTGCATCGGTCAGCTGATGGATGTAGCCGCGCTCGTCGAGGAGCTTGAGAAGATCGGATTCATAAGCGCTCATGATTGCCGCTTAGCGTGACAGTTCGCCTGCTGCTACTGTGGAGCGATGCAGCTGAACCTGGTTCCGCATCCAACCACGACGCCGGGAAACCCGCCGTTCAAGGTGTGGGCGAGCGTCGACCATGCGAGCTCTTTGGCATCGGTTGCGACGACGAACATCTGGTTCGGCATCGGCGCTCCGGTCGAGCGGTTCGTCATTCCGGTGAGAGACGATCCGGGCCGCAAGGACGAACTGTGGAGGACCACCTGTTTCGAGGCATTTTTCCGTCCCGGCGATGAAGATTCGTACCGCGAATGGAATTTTGCGCCGTCTGGCGATTGGGCAGCCTATGACTTTTCCGGCTACCGTGAGCAGATGTCCCAGGCCGACGTCGCCCCGCCTTACGTTAGGATGGAGGACAACATGACCTGGTGGGCCGTCGGCGCGACAATCGCCACCGATGCCGGCCAGAAGTGGATTCTCGGGCTGTCAGCCGTTCTCGAGGAAAAGGATGGGACGAAATCCTATTGGGCGCTGGCCCATTGCGATCCCGAAAAGCCCGATTTCCATCTCGCCGATTGCTTCGCGGCGAAGCTCGCCTAGACAGCCGGCATGACCCTTTTCGGAATCGACCGGCTGCTCGCCGAGTCAGAGCTTCGCCGCCCGCTGGAGGGCAAGCGCGTCGCTCTTGTCGCGCATCCCGCGTCAGTGACCGCGGACCTCACCCACAGCCTCGATGCACTTGTCGAAGCGGGCGTGAACGTCACCGCGGCTTTCGGGCCGCAGCACGGGCTTCGCGGCGACAAGCAGGACAATATGGTCGAGTTGGAGGACTTTACCGATCCCGTCCATCAGATCCCGGTGTTCAGCCTCTACGGCGAAGTTCGCCGGCCGACCAAGCAGATGCTGTCGACCTTCGACACGGTCCTGATCGACCTTCAAGACCTCGGCTGCCGGATATACACCTTCATCACCACACTCCTGTACGTGCTCGAAGCCGCCGCGGAGAATGGTAAAGACGTGTGGGTGCTCGATCGGCCCAACCCCACCGGCCGCCCGGTCGAGGGGCTGACGTTACGGCCGGGGTGGGAAAGCTTCGTCGGCGCCGGGCCGATCCCGATGCGCCACGGCTTGACCTTGGGCGAGCTCGGGCAATGGTTCGTCAATCACTTCGATCTCGACGTCGATTACCGAGTTATTGGGATGGACGGCTGGCACCCTGACAAGGGGCCAGGGTTCGGCTGGCCGGAAGACCGAATTTGGATCAATCCCAGCCCCAATGCGGCCAACCTCAACATGGCGCGCTGCTATGCCGGGACGGTGATGCTGGAAGGGACGACGCTGAGCGAGGGCAGGGGGACGACCCGCCCGCTCGAGCTGTTCGGAGCGCCGGACTTGGAGCCGAAGCGGCTTCTCGCCGAGATGGAAGCGATTGCTCCGGATTGGCTCGCCGGCTGCAAGCTTCGCGAAGTCAATTTCGAGCCCACCTTTCACAAGCATGTCGGGAAGCTCTGCAACGGATTGCAGATTCACGCGGAGGGCCGGTTCTACGATCACGAGAATTTCCGGCCGTGGCGGCTCCAGTCGCTCGCATTCAAGGCGATCCGGCGCCTTTATCCGGACTACGCCCTGTGGCGCGATTTCCCGTACGAATATGCCTTCGGAAAGCTGCCGATCGACGTCATTAACGGCTCACCTCTCTTGCGCGAATGGGTCGACGGCGACGCTTCGCCCGCCGATCTCGACAGCCTCGCGGTTGCTGACGAACGCGACTGGGAAGAGCAGCGCAAGCCGTTCCTGATTTACTAAATCACTTGTTGGTTCGGCCAAGCTGGTCCGGGTCGGCGCCGCCACCGTAGGTCGAATCGTTCTGGACGTCCCCGTCGACAGTGTTTTCGCCCTCAATGTCCATCGGGTCCTTGCCGGTCCGTGCGAATGCGCCCTTTGACTTGCCGATTCCCGGATCGCGGTCGAGGTCGCTTGGGAAGGGATTGTCCTTCAGGTCGGTCTCTTCATGTTTGTTCGAAGTCATCGTCTGTAGCCTCCTTACAATCCCAACGGACGGCCTGGGCTTGGGTTCAGCGGCCTGTCGAGGCTAGGTTGCCGCTGGCCGGAACTTTGACCGGCTAATTTCGACTCCAGGGGCCGCAATGGATCTCGTCAGCATCCTCATCGATCGCGTGAAGGGCATGGCTGAGGACGCGGTGCGCATGCTGCCGCAGCTGGTGATTGCGCTGGTCGTGCTGATCATCGCCTGGGCAATCGCCCAGGTCGCGCGCAAGATCGTTCGGCGCGTTTCCGACCAGGCAGGCGTCCGCCCCAGCCTCGGAGCGCTGTTCGTCACGCTTGCCGGCATTTTTGTCTGGATTTTCGGAATCCTGGTGACGATGGCCGTTCTTCTGCCGGGCGTGACTGCCGGGAGCCTGATTACCGTCCTCGGCTTTGGGTCGGTCGCGATCGGCTTCGCATTCAAAGACATTTTCGAGAATTTCCTCGCCGGGGTCATGATCATGATGCGCAAGAAGATGCGGATCGGCGACCATATCGAATGCGAGGGCCTCGACGGCCGAATCGAACAGATCACGCTTCGCGAAACCTACCTGCGGCGCCCCGACAATCAGCTGACGATCGTCCCCAATGCGTTCTTGTTCACAAAGCCCGTGAGGATCATCACCGACGCCCGTTTCCGCCGCCACGAGATCGTCGTGGGAGTAGCCTACGGCACCGATCTCGATCACGCGGCCGAGATTATCTCCTCCGCTGTGACGGGATCGGAGCTGATCAATCGCACGCGGCCAGTCGAAGTCTTCGCTCGCGAGTTCGCCGACAGCTCAATCAACTTCACCGTCCGCTGGTGGTCGGGGTCGAGGCAGGTGGAGATGCACAAGAGCCGCGACGAGGTCGTTCGGGCGATCAAACGCGCGCTGGACGCTGCCGGAATCGAAATTCCATTCCCGCAGCTTACCGCCAGTTTCTCTCAGCCGCTGAAGATCGAGCGGCCGTAACTTTCCCCGTCGGGCTACTCTCAAGAATTACCGTCGCACGGGAACCCGAATCGCCTGCGAATCATTGAATCCACAAAAGTCAATAAGAAAACACAGGTGATGGAAAATGAAACAGCTAGCCCTCGCGCTGGCGGTAACGGGTGCGTTCGCGCTCAGTGTTCCGGCGTTCCCTGCCCACGCAAACGAAAGCTATGAGGCCCGTGCCACAGCGACCCAAGCCTCCCATTCGGCCCATGACGACATGGTCGCGACATTTGGTACCGACACCCTCGAGCCCGGCAAATATCTCTGGCGGGACGTGCCGGAGAGTGCCGGTGACGAACGGGTCGTCATCAGCCTTGGAGACCAGCTCGCCTATCTGTACCGGGGCGATAGCTTAATGGCGGTTGCTTCGATCTCGAGCGGCCGGCCCGGTCATGAGACACCTTCGGGTGAGTTCCAGATCCTGAACAAGGAACGGATGCATCACTCGGCGAAGTACCACAATGCGCCGATGCCGTTTTCGGAGTTCTTCACTTCTTACGGCGTTGCACTGCACTCCGGGGGGAATCCCGGCGAGCCGTCCTCCCACGGTTGCGTCCACCTCCCGCCGGCTTTCGCCAAGAAACTCTTCACGGTGACAGACGTCGGAACGCCTGTTCTGATCGGCGCCTAAATCACGGCAACTCGGCTCATCGCGTCGGCGGCTCCAGTCGTCCGGCGCGGTGAGTTTTTGCTGCCACGGGTTGGGAAATTCCCCTTCATCGGCGGCCGCTCATCCGTTGTTAAGCACGAATGTTTCATCTAATTCAGTGACATGAGAACGGGGATCTTCACTGCCGCCGCGCTAGCCGCGATTGTCCTCCACCCGGCCGTCGCCGCTGCAAGGCCGGCTCCACCGCCCGCTGCACCCGCGCAGATGCCGTACCAGTCGGCCAACTTTGCCGTCCGCAGCGCAGGTGCAGGCCTTCTATTCGCAGTACCAGCTCGCTCCGATCTGGTTCAGCGGCAACGCCGCAAAGCCGGCAGCGACAGAATTCGTCCAGATTTTGCAGCGTTCGCCGCTCGACGGCCTCGCAAATGGTCAGCAATACGCCCAGCAGGCGCAGGCGGCGCTTGCCCAGGCAGTGGCCACCGGCTCGCCGGAAGCGATTGCGTTCGCAGACCACACGCTTTCAGAGGCGTTGGTCCTCTATGCGGAGGCGATGGAGCGTCCTGTGCCGGGGATGACCTACGCCTACGATTATATGCGGCCCAAGCCCGTTGACCCGTTCAAGGTTCTTCAGCTCGCGGCGGGATCGCCCTCTCTGGAATCCTACATCCACAGCGTAGCCGATCCCAATACCGTCTACACCTCGATCCGCGATGCGGCGTGGCGGCAAATGCAGGCGAGCGGCTCCACTGTTCCTGACCCGCGCGTTGTCGCCAATCTCGACCGAGCCCGTGGAATGCCGGCCAAGGGCAGGTTCGTCCTGGTCAATTCGGCCAATCAGACGCTGTACATGTACCAGGACGGAGTTCCGGTCGGATCGATGAAGGTCGTGGTCGGCGACAATGGACAGCATCTGCACAACCGGCCGGACACGCGCACTCCGCTGGTGACCAGCATGATGTTCTACGTGATCCACAACCCGTACTGGAACTCGTCAGACGTCCTCACCCGCCTCAACATTGCTCCGCGTTACGCCGCCGAGGGCGACAAATATTTCAAGGAGCGCGGCTTCAAGGTGATGTCGGACTGGACCAACAACGCCAAGGTGATCCCGACGGACCAGGTGGACTGGAAGGGCGTCCGTGCCGGCAAGGTGAGCATTCGAATACGGCAGGATCCCGGCCCCGAGAACTTCATGGGGCAGCTGAAGTTTCCGTTCGCCAACCCGCAGGACATCTACCTCCACGACACCGACCCGGGCGACCGCAACCTGTTCAGCCTTTCGCAGCGGACCCGGAGCAACGGCTGCATCCGGCTGGAGAATGCCAAAGGCCTCGCAACCTGGCTTCTTGGCCATCCGCCCGACGAGTCGATCACGCAGCCGGAATATCCCGACAAGCTGCCTCGCGGCGTGCCGATTTACGTGACTTATCTGACGGCGCAGCCGCAAGAGGGACAGCTGACGTTCCTGAAAGACGTGTACGGCTGGGACCCTGCTGGCGGCTCGCAGGTCGCGTCGGGCAAGTAACGCCTGCCCGCCGAGCGGGCCGGCGCTAGAACTGCGAAGGGTCAGCAGATGGCGAAGAAGGCGAAGAAGGCTTCAGCACCGAGACGCTCGCGCAGTTCGGAAAAGCCTTCCTCCGGCGCGAAAGCGCGCAAGTCGTCCGGGGCAAAACGGAAGCAGCGCGGATCGAACGCCGGCAAGTCGGAATCGCCCAAAAGCGCAGTGGACGCTCTCGTCGGGCTGCTCGAAACCCCGCTCGCAGCGGACGTTCTCGCCGCCGGTATGGCGGCTGCACTTGCCGCTCTAGCTCAGCACGGATTTTCGAAGAAATCGAAATCGAAAACAGTCGTGAAGGCTGCTGCCGCGGCTGCGGCCGCTGCGATAGGTGAGCGGCTGGTCGATGAATTTCACGAGATCGTGGCGGCCGGCAAGCAGGCTAAGCGCGAAGAAGCGTAACTCGGGCTCGCCCGATCTCGCGCTCCGTATCAAGCTCTAGGCCGCGTGGATCGACATGGTCTTTCCGCTCCGTCTCAATGCAAATCCAGCTTCCGTCCGCTACCCAGCCGCCATCGAGAATGTGGCCAAGCGCAGCCGAACCCGATCCACGGGCATAAGGCGGGTCGGCGAAAATCAGGTCGAACGGCTGTTGAGACGGTAAGGACTGTGCCGATCGCGAGAGGATTTGCACCTGCTTCGCAGCGTCGAGCGAATCGACATTGGCGCGGATCGCGGCAATTGCCCGTGGGTCCTGCTCGACGAAGCAGGCGAATGCCGCACCGCGCGACAGCGCTTCCAGGCCAAGCGCGCCGCTTCCGGCGTAGACGTCGGCGATCCTCAGGCCATCGAACGAGCCGAGCCGGCTGACCAGCATCGAAAACAGAGTTTCTCGCACCCGGTCGGCGGTTGGGCGGGTTTCCATCCCCTCCGGGGCGGCGAGCTTCCGTCCCCGCCATTGGCCGGCGACAATCCTCATTTCAGCGTCGACCGGAATTCCTCAACTCCGGCTCTCGGCACCTCGTCGATGTTCCCGGGCTCAAGCCCGCCGGTGGTGAAGGGCCCGTAAGCTGTCCGGATCAGCCGCGACACCTGCAGTCCCAGGTGCGCCAGCACCTTGCGAACCTCGCGGTTCTTGCCCTCGGTGAGGCTGAGCTCGATCCAGCAATTGCGCCCGGTCCGCCGTTCCAGGTTCGCGTTGATCGATCCGTAGTGCATTCCCTCGATCGTGACTCCCTCCGACAGCTCCTCAAGCTGTTCCTGGGTCACAGGCCCAAAGGCTCGCGCCCGATACGTGCGGACGACGCCGGTCTTGGGGAGTTCCAGCTTGCGCTTCAGCTCGCCGTCGTTGGTCAGGAGCAACAGCCCCTCCGTCATGAAGTCCAGCCGCCCGACCGGCATCAATCGCGGCAGCCCCTTCGGCAGCTTGTCGTATATCGTGGGACGACCCTTAGGGTCGCGCTCTGCGGTAAGCGTTCGTTGCGGCTTGTAGAACCGGAACAGACGCGTCGATTGCGGTGCACGGACCGGCTTTCCGTCGACCGTCACTCCACGTAGGCTGTCGAGCAGGGTGGCCGGAGTCGCAACCGTCTCGCCGTCAATGGCAATTCGTCCGTCACCGATCATTCGCTCCACCTCGCGGCGTGAGGCCACCCCCGCGCGGGCGAGCAACTTCGCGATGCGCTGCGGGCCTTCGTCGCGGGCAGCGGTGCGGCTTTGCCTATTGCGAGGCACAGGATGGCGCTTCATTCGTTCGGATGACAAGACACGTGGTTCCAGCTGGGGGTCAGATGCTGTTCGGCAAGCGCAAGCGTAACGTCAAGCGCATCCTCATCGTCGAGGATGAGCCGCTGACGGCGTTCGACAATGAGGTGATGCTCGCCGATCTAGGCTACGACATAGTCGCTACGCTCGACAATTTCGACAATGCCATCACGCTTCTCGACCGCGAAGATGTCGATCTCGTGCTGACGGACGTTCGCCTCAGCGGCAAGCGGAGCGGCCTCGACCTGGCAAGGGCGGCGGCGAACCGCGGGATTCCAGTTCTCTATTCCACCGGCCACAAGCTTCCTGAACAGGCGAAGGCAATGGCGCTCGGCTGCCTGAAGAAGCCGTATACTGAGCGGCAGTTGAAGAATGGTCTCGATGCAATCGACCGGTTGCTAGGCGGTGAGAAGGTAAAGGCACCGAAGGGCTTGGAACTCTACCCGCGAGTAGAGACCTAGAGCAGGCTTTCGACGCGCTCGTGAAACGGCGCAATTCCGGTCTCAAGCGTTCCTAGGGTGACTTTGTCGATGAGCCCGGAATCAAGGCCCTGCTGGCACAACGCCGCGGCCCGGAAATCCTCCCCGCCGAATGTCCCCCCGTCCAGTAGCTCCCAGCTCTTGCGCCAATGCTCGTCCTCATCCGCAGTCGCGGGTGCCTGCGGAATCAGCATGAAATCTTCGACCAGTGACGATCCGACGGACTGCGGCATGACCACCAGGAGGTTCACATAGTCGGGGCTGACGACCAGGATTGCGGAAGGGAAAAGGAAGTAGGTGTAGGTCACCGCGCGCCGAAGCTGGGCCCAATCGTCGCGGTCGATGCCGGCAAGATAATCGGAGCGGCCGACCGCTGCCCGCTGGTGCGGCCCAAGATAATCCGCCGCAGTAATACCGTCGGCAAAGAAGGCGGCGATCGTTCCGGCGTGGAGCCTCTGGACATGGTAGCTCTCCAGAAAGGCGTCGACGATGAGCTTCCAATTGCCCGCGACCTGATGCGTATGGCGCCTGTACAGGTGAAGCTGACCAAGGCCGAACGCATCGAAATCGGGGGCAAGCGCGTCGCTTGCGGCGAAATCGGTGCCTTCTTGGCGAGCAAACCAGATGAGGCCGGCTGTTTCGGCCACGGGGAATTCAACCAGGTGCTTTTGCGACTTCTCCAGTCCGGGGAAGCAGTCGGCGCGCGGAACACCCTTGAGCGCGCCGTCGGGCGCGTAGGTCCAGGCGTGATACGGACAGGCGATCCCCTTTGCCGGGATCACGCCGGCGCTATCGACCAGCCGCGTCCCGCGGTGACGGCAAACGTTCGCCAGCGCGTGAATTTCGCCATCGCCGTCGCGGGTGACGAGTAGCGGCACTCCAAAGCCGTCATGAGTGAAGGCGTGCCGGTCCTGCGGAACCAATGACGAGGGAGCGACGACGAGCGGAAGTTGCCCGAAGATGTTCCGCTGCTCGGCTTCGAACCTCTCTTCGTCGGTGTAAACGCGCGCATCCAGTTCCAGGACCCGCGTTCCAAGCGTTGCTTCGCCTCGGGCCAGCGCATCGGCAAGCGCACGCTGGCCTGGGGTGGGCCGATGAATGGATGCCGGTGCGTCCATCGCTGCCGTTGGTGCGCCGAACCGTTGGCCTGCGCAAGTCTGGTTCAGCGCAGGGCTAGCCAGCGGATGAAACACCGCTAAACCTGAACGGAAGCGACAAGGGAGGGGAAATGGCGACTGCCGCAAAGCCGCGGCCGAAAGGCTGGAAGCTATTCAAGGCGGCGCTGGCGACGCGGAAATCCGCGACCATGCTGGCCTTCGGCTTCTCGTCAGGGCTGCCGTTCGCGTTGCTTGTCGGGACACTTACGGCGTGGCTTGGCGAGGTCGGCGTAAAGCTTGCCACAATCGGCATCTTTTCGTGGATCGGGCTGGCCTATTCGTTCCAGTTCCTCTGGTCGCCCGTCGTCGACCGAGTACAAATCCCGATTCTCGAACGGATGGGGCGACGAACCAGCTGGATTGCGCTTTGCCAGGCGATCATCGCCGCCTGCATGGCCTTGCTGGCGCTGACCAACCCCGCAAGCGCGATCGGCACCTTCGTCCTGATCGCCTTCGTGGCGGCAATCGCGTCGTCGAGCCACGACATCGCCATAAACGGCTGGCGTATCGACCAGGCGGACGAGAACTCGACGATCGAGCTGCTCTCGGCGATCTACCAGTTCGGCTATCGCTCGGCTTCGATCGTCGGAGGCGCGATTGCGCTCGTCCTGGCGGCGAGGATGAGCTGGCCCCACGTCTACCTGATCATGGGCGGGATTTTCGTCGTGCTTCTCTTCGTGACGGTGACCGCGCCCGACACGGCACGCCCGGAGCGAGGTTCGCTCTACGGCGCCCTCGCCGAACCGGGTGCGCTGAAGCCGCGTGTCAGAGCGGCGCTGCTGGCGGTCGTCGGCGCGAGCTGGTTGTGGGCAATCCTTCGCCTGATCACCTTTGCAGTGGCAATGCTTGCGCCCGCGGCGCCGGGCACCGCGAGGCCTTCGGTCGCCGACTTCACGAAGACCTGGGGCGTGCTGATCATTGTCGCGACGGTGTTCGTGCCGCTGGCGATCGCTGCGATTGCCAATCGCTTCGCCAGGCAGCCCGACAAGGTCCTCACGGCTCCTGACCGAAGCCATGGCCCCGGCCGGATGGTGATGAACCACCTTTACTCGGCGCTTGTGGATCCCCTTGCTGAGCTGTCGGCAAGAATGGGGTGGGGCGTCCTCGCCTCGATCGGCTTCATTCTCAGTTACGCGATTTGCTACAACATCTGGGCGAGCTTCGCTTATCCCTTTTACCTGGACTACCTCCACTACACGAAGGACGAGGTAGCGTTCGCTTCGAAAATTTTCGGGATCATCATGACGATGGTCGGGATCAGCCTGGGCGGTTACTTCTTCGCCAAGATCGGCCGATTTCCGACAATCCTGATCGGAGCGGTTCTGCCGCCGCTCGGCAATTTCCTTTACGCCGATCTCGCTGACGGATCTCCGATGATCGACGCCTTCGCGCACACGTTGCGGCTGGACGCGCTGGCGCAGGCATTCGGGAGCGACGAGCGGATCATGCGTCTGCTCATCGCCATCTGTTACGAGAACATCTCGACCGGCTTGGCGCTCACCGCCTTCGTGGCTTACGTGTCGAGCATTGTCAGCAAGAAATATGGCGCGATCCAATACGCGCTTCTGGCATCTCTTCTGTCGCTGGTGGGGACGCTTGGCCGCGGCGCGGTTGGCGAGGCGTTCGACAAATTTGGTTATGCGCCGGTGTTCCGATGGACCGCCGCAACCGCGATTGTCTCGACCATCTTCGTCCTACTCGAATGGTGGCGAGTCACCGCTCAGGAAAGGCGCGAGCGCTTGCTCGCCGACGGCTCCGGGCTTCGCGAGAAGCCCCCCGAGGTTGTCGCCGAGAGCGGGCAGCCGGCGCCCTAGCCAGAGCCCCGATTGGCGACGGAGCCGAAAGTCCCACCGAAGGGGTGGCGGGTCTTCAGGTTGGCCCTGTCGACCCGCAAATCGGCGACGATGCTGGCGTTCGGCTTTTCCTCGGGACTGCCGTTCGCGCTCCTGATCGACACGCTCAACGCGTGGCTCGGCGAGGTCGGGATCAACCTGGCCACGATCGGGGTGCTGTCCTGGATCGGGCTCACTTATTCGTTCAAATTCCTGTGGTCGCCGGTGGTCGACCGCGTCGAGCTGCCCGGGCTGGGCAGACTGGGCCGGCGCAAGAGCTGGATCGTGCTTTGCCAGGCGGTGATGATTGCCGCGTTCGGCTGCCTCGCCGCGACCAACCCGGCGACCGATATTGGAATCTTCGCGATGTTCGCGGTCGTTGCATCCCTCGGTTCGGCGACCCAGGACATCGCTGTGGATGCGTGGCGGATCGATGTTGCCGACGACCAGGTGAGCGTGGAGCTGCTCTCGGCGATTTATCAGTTTGGCTACCGAATCGCCTGGATCGTCGGGGGCGCGGTGGCTCTGGTCCTGGCCGCGCGGATGAGCTGGGGCCTGGTTTATGCGATCATGACGTCACTCATAGCGGCGATGCTGCTGATCGCACTTCAAGCTCCGGATACGGAGCGCCCGCCGAAGGTGGAAGGCGAGCTGGAGGAGGCTGGCGGGCTCGATGCGCGAGCGCGGCTAATCGCCCTCATTGCGGTGAGCGCGAGTTGGGCCTGGGCAATTGTCACGATTGCCCGGTTCATGATCTCAATGCTCATGGCTCAGCAGGCGGGAACGCAGGTCCCGTCAGTCGCCGATTTCATGAAGTCCCGAGGTCCGTGGATCATCGTTGCCGCGGTGTTCGTGCCGCTTGCCGTGGCCGCGGTGACCAACTGGCTGAAGGCGAGCGGCCAAGCGGTTCAGCGGCGCGGAACTCGTCCCGACCGGGCACGGGCGGCGATGAATCACATGTACGCCGCGCTTGTGTCACCGCTCGCCGAGCTGACTGCGCGGGTAGGGTGGGGCGTGCTGGTGATCGTCGGCTTCATCCTCACCTACGCGCTCGTCTACAATCTATGGTCGGCGTTCCGTTTCCCTTTCTACCTGGATTTCCTCCACTACTCGAAGGACGAGGTGGCGTTCGCGTCGAAGATCTTCGGCGTCTTCATGACCATGATAGGCATTACGCTGGGCGGGTATCTGTTCACCAGGATCGGCCGATTTCCGACCGTGCTCATTGGTGCGATCGTCACGCCATTCGGCAATCTCGTCTTTGCCGATCTGGCTAGCGGCGGGCCCGGCATCGACCGGTTTGCGCGGCTTTTCGGGCTGGCGCAATTGGGAGCGTTGCTCGGCGTCCATGAGCGAATGCTCCGGCTGCTGATCGCAATCGGCTATGAAAACATTTCGGTCGGAATGGCACTGACCGCTTTCGTCGCTTACCTGTCCGGGATCGTCAGCAAGCGCTTCACTGCAGTCCAATATGCGATGCTTTCGTCCCTGACGTTTCTGGTCGGCACGCTCGGACGCGGAGCCGTCGGCCAGGCCTTTGACACCTATGGCTACGCGCCCGTGTTCCGCTGGACCGCCGCCGCGGGGGTCCTTGCCGTCACCTTCGTGCTCCTCGAATGGTGGCGGGTCAGCCGGGAATCTCGCCGTTTGCCCTGAGCGCCGCCCCCGCGAGATAGAGCGAACCGAAGACCAGCACTCGGGACGGCCGTTTCACTCGGCCGAGCGCCTGGTCAAGACTTTCGTTGGCGGTCGCTTTGAAGCCGAGCTCGCCGGCCAACTTGGCTAGCTTTTCGGGCGAGAAATGCTCGTGGTCGGGAACGGGAAGCGTGTGAACTTCGCTCGTCAGCTTTCGGAAGCTTTTCAACATCGAGCGTGGGCTCTTCGTCTTCAGCGACGCGAAAAGAAGCACGAAGGGAAGGCTGACGTCGAACGTTTTGCGGACATGATCGGCGACCAGCCGCGCCGCGGACGCATTATGGCCGCCATCAATCCAAAGCTCGCTGCCTTGGGGAAGGAGAGCCGTAAGCGGGCCGTCGGAAAGCCGCTGCATTCGGGCCGGCCACGAAGCGCCGCGAATGGCTTCGGCGAAAGCTTCATCGGGGATGTCGAGCTGCTCCTGACTTCGAAGCATCGCCACGGCGAGCGCGGCATTGTCGGCCTGGTAGCGGCCGGGAAGGCTGGGCAGCGGCAGGTTGAGGGCTCCCGAGCGGTCGCGGTAGTGAATGTGGTCGCGGATCACCCGCGCGTTCCACAATGAGCCTCGTCCGATCCATTGAGCACCGGCGGCTTCGGCCGTCTGCTGGACCTTCTGGGCCGCGGCCGCTGGATAGCGCTGCGTGACCAGCGGCACATCTGGCTTGGCGATCGCGGCTTTTTCGGCGGCTATGTCGCTAATCTTGCGGCCCAGCCACTGGCGGTGATCGACGCCGAGGCCCGCAATGCCGCAAACCAGCGGCTTCTCGATCACGTTCGTCGCGTCAAGCCGCCCGCCCAAGCCCACCTCGACAATGCAGGCGTCAGCGCCGCTTCGTGCAAAGGCGAGAAAGGCCACAGCGGTCGTGACCTCGAAGAAGCTCGGCTCGATGCCTTCGCTTGCATCCAGAACCTCCTTCAGAAGCGCGGCGAGTTGCTCATCATCAATGAGGTCGCCGGCGACCCGAATCCGCTCGTTGAAGCGGACGAGGTGCGGGCTCGTGAACATGTCCACTTTGAACCCTGCGGCTTCGAGCATGGCCTTGAGGAATGCGCAGGTGGAGCCTTTGCCGTTCGTTCCGGCGACGTGGAGAACGGGCGGGAGCCGGTCCTGGGGATTCCCGAGGCGGTCGAGCAGCTGCGAAATGCGGTCCAGTCCGAGGCGGTCGCCGCCAGGCGAAAGCGCCTCCAGCCGGTCGAGCTGTTGCTGGACTGCAGCGCTTTCCGACTGCGCGAAATCGGCCATGTCAGGCCGCCTTCTTCTCCGGCGTCAGATAGCCGATCACCTTGGCGAGCCTGTCTTTGAGCTGCTGGCGCGGAACGACCATGTCCACCATTCCGTGCTGGAGGAGATATTCGGCGCGCTGGAACCCCTCCGGCAGCTTCTCGCGAATCGTCTGCTCGATCACCCGCTGGCCGGCAAAGCCGATCAGTGCACCAGGTTCGGCTATCTGGATGTCGCCGAGCATCGCGTAAGACGCGGTTACTCCGCCAGTCGTCGGATCGGTCAGAATGACGATGTAGGGAAGGCCCGCTTCCCTTAGCTCGGTGATCGCAACCGTCGTCCGCGGGAGCTGCATCAGCGACAGCACCGCTTCCTGCATCCTCGCTCCGCCTGACGCGGTAACGATAATGTAGGGCACCTTGGCCTCGATCGCGGCGCGTGCGCCGTTCACGAAAGCAGTTCCAACGGCAACGCCCATCGACCCGCCCATGAACGCAAAATCCTGCACTCCGACAATGGCTCCATGCCCGCCGATCTTGCCGCGGGCGTTGATCAGCGCGTCGCGCTCGCCAGTCTTCGACCGAGCCTCCTTCAGCCGGTCCGTATAGCGTTTGGTATCGCGAAACTTGAGCGGGTCCTCCCTGACTTCGGGGCTCGGAAGAACGTCATAATCGCCGTCGTCGAACAGATACTTGAACCGCTCGGTGGGCCCGATTCGGTCGTGGAAATCGCAGCGCGGACAGACCCGCTGGTTGGCCTCCCATTCCTTGAGGAAGACCATCGTGCCGCACTTCGCGCACTTGTGCCACAAAGTGTCCGCGCTCTGGCGCTTGGGAAGAAACGGAATTCCACTTTTGACGCGGCTCAGCCAGCTCATCGGTGCGACCTTTCGTGACGTGGCGCGGGTAAGCCTAACGCGCCTCGCTTGTCCACTGTTAGAGAGTGGCTTCGATCGCCTTCAGTGCCGCCCGGGGGTCCTCACTGGCCGTAATCGGACGACCGATCACCAGGATCGACGCGCCGTCGTCCATTGCCGCGCGGGGAGTGACCACACGTTTCTGGTCGCCGGCACCGCTTCCCTGGGGACGCACGCCGGGAACAACGAAGAAACCGTCCGGCCACGCTTTGCTGGCCGCTTTGACCTCGGCTCCAGAGCAGACGATCCCGTCCAGCCCCGACGCCCGCGCGAGCGCCGCCAGCCTTTCGACCTGCGCCGACGGCTCCCCGACAACCCCAATCGAGGCGAGATCGGTGGAGTCGAGGCTCGTCAGCACCGTGACCGCAATGACCTTTGTGCCGGCCGGCGCCGCGGCTTTGGCCTCCTCCAGCATTGCCCGTCCGCCGCCGGCGTGAACCGTCAGGACGGCGGGCTCAAGAGGCCGGAGCGCCTGCACGGCCTTGGCGACGGTATTCGGGATGTCGTGGAGCTTGAGGTCAAGAAAAACGGGCAGTCCGACGGAGGCAATGCGGCGAACACCTTCCGGCCCATTGGCGCAGAAGAACTCCAGACCGAGCTTCACTCCACCGGCAAGCGATTTCACCTCCGCTGCGAGTTCGCGGGCCCGGTCGAGCTCAGGCGTGTCGATGGCGACGAAAACCGGCTTCATTCGCTGTGCCCCTGCTCGTCCGATACGGCCGCCGCCTCATTGCGCTGCGCAGCGGAAACGCGGTTGTTGAGCCGCCAGATCTGGGCTCGATAGATCAGGACGGTCGGAACAACGCCAATCAGGAAGGCGATCAACAGCAGTACCGGGATCTTTATGTCCGCTTCGAGATCGCCCCATAGGTCGATCGTTACGTTGCGCCAATTATTCGCGGCAAAAAGCGTGAGGAGCACCGCGATAGCGATCCAGAAGAGCGTTTTTAAAAAGCGCAAAGCCGATTCCCTCCCGCTGCCGGCACTTAGGCGAGGGGAGGGGCGATGACCAGCAGCAGTGGCTTGAACATTCGTCGACGGAAACCGTCAGTTCGTCGCAGTCGACCACTTCTCCTGTTGAGCGGTTCGGCCCCTGCGGCAACAGCACATTGCGGGGTGGGAGCGAGCGTTTGAAAACATCGAATAAAGTCGCAATCGGTGCTGCCGCACTGCTTTTGGGTTCGGCGCTCGTTGCGACAGGTGCGGGTCTTCATTCGCACCAAGAGAAACAGCAGGCCAGGGAAGCCGTTCGCGCCCGCCTGACGGCAGTCACCCCCGCTGCTAGGCACGACGTCGATTACGCTCTTCTGGACGCAAGGCTGAAGCGGCTGATGAATAGGCCGGCAATGGTCGGACTTGCGGTCGGTGTCGTCGAGAACGGCCACATCACCTTTCTCAAGGGCTACGGCGAGACGGTAGCACATTCGGGCGATTCCGTGACTCCGGAAACGGTGTTCCGCTGGGCTTCGCTTTCAAAGGGGGTTGCAGCGACGATGGTCGCCAAGCTTGCCGAACAAGGGAAGGTCGATCTGCAGGCGCCGATCGCCAGGTACCGGACGACCCTCAGGCTTCCCGACAATGCCACTCAGCGCGCGACCGTCGCCGACCTGCTCAGCCATCGCCTCGGCATTTATCACAATGCCTACGACGAGAGATTGGAGGACGGGCAGGACCCCCGGCAGATTCGCCACGATATCGGCGGCCTCAGCCTCGTCTGCCAGCCGGGGACCTGCTGGAATTACGAGAATGTCGCGTACGACGCCTCGTCGGAAATCGTCCGCGACGAAACGGGCCGGTCATACCAGAAATCGGTCAAGCGGCGCCTTTTCGACCCGCTGGGGATGACCAGCGCAAGCGTGACGATGGACGGTCTCACGCATTCCAAGAGCTGGGCTCACCCGCACAATTCGGGACGCCGGGAAATCGAGCTTTCGGACGATTATTACCGCATTCCCGCAGCCGGCGGCGTCAACAGCGACATTAAAGATCTCGCGGTCTGGATGCTGGCGCAAATGGGCGAAATGCCGGACGTCATCTCACCGCGGGTTCTCGCTGCGCTCCATTCGCGGCTGGTGAAGACCCCGAACGAGCGGGGCCGGGTCCACATGCCCGCCGACGTGCTCAAGACCGCGTGGTACGGCCTCGGGTGGCGCAGCTACGATTATGCCGGGCACCTGATCGTCGGCCACCGCGGCGGAGTCGATGGCTACCGCTCGCTCATCCTGTTCGACCCGAAGAAGAAAAGCGGCGTGGTGGCGCTGTGGAACAGCAACACCAACCAGCCCGGAGGCTTGGAATTCGAGGTGATGGACATGATTTATCACCGGCCCTTCCATGATTGGCTCCACATCGACAGCTACGGCGCTCCGACTCCCGACACCGAGGATTCAAGCGACGTGGGCGGCGGCAACTAGCGCCTACTGCACGTAAACCATGGTCTGTAATTCCAGGCCGGCTGACATAGCCGCGCCCGGAACGGTACAGCCGCTCCGGGCGCGAGGTAAACAATTGCGGCAGTGCCGAATTGTTCAGTCGGTCGCTTCCATCTGGTGCTTCAGCTGGCTCATCTCGTCGTGTCCCTGACGAACCTGCTGATAGCATTGCTCGACCACCTGACGCGGGTCGCCGTTCAGCTTGTTGAGGGCGTCCTCATACTGCTCCTTCAGGTAATCCTCGGCGCTCTCGGTCTCGTTGATGATCGCCTGGTCGTCGTGGCCGGTGACGGCGCCTTTCAGGTCCTCCCAGACGTGGTGCGCCTTGCCCATCGCCGAACCCGAATCGGTCGGGTCGCCGCCCACACGGCGGACTTCCGAGCTGAGCCGCTGCACCACCTGCTGCCGCTCGTCGGCTCGCTTATCGAACATCTGCTGAAGACGTTCCGCTCGAAAGCTCCTTGGCAGAATTCTTGTAGCCGTTGATGCTGTCGATGGTCGTCTCGATCAGCGAGTTGAGCGTGTCGATTTGGTCGTTAGCCATTCATCTTCTCCTGTCTTGTGGTGAAAAACATTGCCGCTGACTCAACGCGCCGCCTCCGCCGCCGATGCGTGCCCCAGCAAAGAAATTGAGAGCGGTCGGCGATCCGTGCCATTGGTCCGGTGGATGGCGGAAAGGAGCAGTTCCGGATGAAGAATATGGAAGGTGGGTGCGCGTGCGGAGCCGTTCGCTTTCGGCTGAAGCGCGAGCCGATGTTCGTCCATTGCTGCCATTGCACGGCCTGCCAGAGGGAGAGCGGGACGGCGTTCGCACTGAACGCTATGATCGAGAGCAACGAGGTCGAGACTCTGAGCGGCGAACCGGAAGCGGTGATGATCCCGTCCGAGAGCGGACGCGGCCAGCAGGTCTGGCGCTGCCCCGAGTGCAAGGTGGCGGTCTGGAGCAATTACGGCGGCGCGAAGGATGTCCTTCGCTTCGTCCGGGTCGGCACGCTGGATGAGCCCGGAGAAATCGAGCCCGACATTCACATCTACACGCGCTCCAGGCTGCCGTGGGTGCGGCTGCCGGAAGACGCACTAGCGTTCGAAGGTTATTACGACTCCAAGCAAGTGTGGCCGCAGGAAAGCCTCGCGCGCCGCAAGGCGCTGTTCAGCTGATGCTGCTCCTGCTGGCGCTAATTCTGCTGGCGCGATAACGTCGGCAGGAAGGAGATGCTCATGCGCAAGGTGATTTTCGCAATTGCGGCCGTGTCCCTCGCTGGAATAGCGCCCGCCGCTCCGCCGGCCCCAGGCACGATCGCCGCGGCCGTCGCTAACCCCGCCCGCGATCCAGAGAACGTCAAGCTGGACTCGTCGCGCAAGCCTGCCGCGGTGCTGTCGTTCCTGGGCCTCAAGCGCGGAATGCAGGTCCTCGATCTGTTCGGGGCCAACCGCTACTGGGCGGAAATCATCGCCCCTGTGGTCGGCCCCAAGGGATCGGAGACAATCTGGGAGCCGAGCCAATTCTACAGCGACAAGGCAAACGCGGCGTTTGCGCCTTTCGCAAAAGGCGCACTCCAACGTCAGGCTGATCCAAAGTCCGCTGCAAGCGCCCGACTTCGGCAAGAACCGCTACGATTTCGCCATTTTCAACCTCAATTATCACGACCTTTACGTCGACCATTCCAGCCGAGGCGTTCCGCAGGTCGAGCCGCGCAACTGGCTGAAGTCCCTTTATGCGGCAATGAAGCCGGGGGCGGTTGTCGGTGTCATAGATCATGTCGCGAACCCCGGCGACACCAGGGCGACCGCCAATGAGCTCCACCGGATCGATCCGGCCACTCTGAAGGGCGACTTCGAAAGCGCCGGCTTCGTTACTGCAGGGAGCAGCGACCTGCTTCGCAACCCGGCCGACAATCACACGCTCAAGGTGTTCGATCCCAAGATTCGGGGCAACACCGATCGAGTTCTGTTCCGCTTCCGGAAACCCGCTTGACCGACAGCAGCGAAGCAGACCTGCCACAAAAGCCGTTTGGAGTAAGCGCGTGGGTCATCGTCGCCGCGCTTCTCCTTGGCCTTGGGGCAGGTATGGTCGCGGATGGTCTCGATCC
Source organism: uncultured Alphaproteobacteria bacterium (assembly GCA_963839145.1). GTDB lineage: Bacteria > Pseudomonadota > Alphaproteobacteria > Sphingomonadales > Sphingomonadaceae > Sphingomicrobium. Next base: position 90,295 of record CAWITR010000003.1, on the reverse strand, counting down.
GCAAGCGCGCGACCTTGCAACCTCGATTGTCGGCACGATCGGCGGCCTTTGGCTCGACGCGTTGAAGATGACGGTGATCCCGCTGGTCGTCGCGCTGCTAGTCAAGGGAATCGTAGGGAGCGCTGAAATTGCAAGCGAAGGACGGGTCGCGAGCCTGTCGGTGGCGCTGTTCCTTGCGCTCTATTTCGTCTCTGCGACTATCGGAGCAGTCGCGACTCCGCTGCTTCTCGGCTTTTTTCCACTTTCCCCTGACGCCGAGCAGGCGATGCGCGCCGGATTTGCCGCGGTAAATCCAAGCGAGGTCCAGGGGTCGGTCGCCAACTTCAGTGACTTCGTTCGATCCTTCGTCCCATCGAACATCTTCGCCGCTGCCGCGGGCGATCAGATGCTGCAGATCGTCGTTTTCACGTTGCTGTTCGCGCTCGCGCTGACGTTTCTCGATCGCGACAGCCGAAAGCCCCTGGTCGATCTGTTCCGTTCGGTCGGCGACGCAATGCTGGTCATCATCGGCTGGATCTTGCGGCTGGCGCCCGTCGGCGTGTTCGCCCTGGCATTCGTCGCGGGAGCGGCATCGGGCACGGGGGTCTTCGCCGCGGTTGCCCGGTTCCTGGTTCTTTATATCGCAGTGGCCTTGATCCTAATCGCGCTGGGCTATGCTGTTGCCGTGGCGGCAGCGGGATTCGGCCTTGCCGCCTTTTCACGCGCACTGGCGCCGACCCAGGCGATTGCTTTTTCAACTCAATCTTCGACTGGATCGCTTCCGGTGATGCTCGTCTCCGCCCGTCGGCTGGGAGTGACGACCTTGACGGCCGACACAGTCATTCCGCTGGCGGCGGCGCTTTTTCGAGTGACCGGGCCGGCGATGAACATCGCGGTGGTGATCTTCATCGCAAACGTGCTGGGGATGCACCTTGGGTTCGCCGCTTTCGCCGCCGGAGTTGCGGTAGCGACGTTCGCGTCGATTTCGGCGCCCGGGCTTCCGGGGCAGGTGAGCTATTTCACGTCGATCGCGCCGATCTGCATGGCGATGGGCGTGCCGATTGCTCCGCTCGGGATGCTGATTGCGGTCGAACCCGTGCCCGACATGTTCCGAACGGTCGGCAACGTTACGATGGATGTTGCCGTCGCTGGAGCAGTGGACCGGCGGACGCGCCGCGGGTCTTAGCGCCCGGCGATTGCGCGGACCCGGTCCGAATAGAGCCGGCCGACCGGCTGCTCGGTCCCGTCGGCCAGCCGGGCGATCCAGCGCCCCGACGGATTGCGCGTGAATCCGGTGATGAAGTCTTTGCGCACGATCGCCGAGCGATGCAGCCGCACAAACAGCGAAGGATCCAACCCCTCCTCGAGCGCCGTCATCGAGTGGTGAATGAGCCAGCTTCGCCGCCCGACGTGAAGCCGCATGTAGTCGCGCTCAGCCGAAACCCTGTCGATGTCCTTGGCGGCTATTCTTGCGAGACCGCTAAGGTCGGAGGCCCAGAATTCCTCGATCCACTGGGACGCAGCCTCGCCTTTGCCAGCCGGAGTACGGCGATGGTCGATATAGTCGCGCGCCCTATCGAGCGCGATCTGCAGCCGTTCTGGATCGACCGGCTTCATCAGGTAATCGACGGCCGCGACCTCGAAAGCGGCGACTGCGAACTGGTCGAACGCGGTGACGAACACGACCGCCGGGCTCGGTTCTTGTTTGGCGAGCGAACGGGCAACGTCGATCCCGTCGAGCCCCGGCATTGCGATGTCGAGCAGCAGCAGGTCGGGAGAGAGCTCTTCGGCGAGGCTGATCGCGGACTCGCCGTCGCTTGCCGTTCCCACGAGGGTCGCCCCTTTGGACCGCGCGAGCAGAACCTGCAGCCGCTCCGCCGCGAGCGGCTCGTCGTCGGCGATCAGAACCCGGAGCGGAGCAGGGTCAGTCATTGGTCTGCACCGGCATCGTCAGCGTCACCTTGTAACCGCCATTGGGAACCGGACCGTACCGGCAGTCGCCCTGAGAGCCGAAGCGCGTCTCAAGCCTCTCGCTGACATTGGCCAGGCCCAGCCCAGTGCCTTCGTGCGTTGCCGCGGGAAGGTCGTTTTTCCGGCCGTTTGTCAGCTGATTGGTGACGGTTATTGCCATTCGGCTGTCACTTACGTTCTCGGCGGCGATCCGGACCAGCACCTTCTGGCGCGTCTTGGAAACACCGTATTTGATCGCATTTTCGACGATCGGCTGAAGGATCAGAGCCGGGAGCCGTGCCGACTTCAACTTGTCCGGAACGTCGATCTTGACCTGCAGCCTGTCCGGAAAGCGGGTTTTTTCGATTTCCAGATAAAGCCGCTGAAGATCGATCTCCTGAGCCAGAGTGATGTCGGCTGCAGGATCGAGCGAGAGGCTGCTTCGGAAAAACGTGGATAGCGCCAGAAGCATCGCTTCCGCCCGGTCGTTGCGTCCGGTCATCACAAGCGACGACAGGGAGTTCAACGTGTTGAACAGAAAATGCGGGTTCACCTGGTACCGCAACGCCCGGAGTTGCGAAGCCTGCGCTGCACTCTCGGCGTCTGCAGCGCGCCGTTCGGCAGTAAGTGCCAGGGCCTGCGCCTTGATCGCCAGATAGAATGCGCTCCACGCCATGAAGAAGAATAGCCACGCCACCATCAGGTCGGCGGCCATCCGGAACTGCTCGTAAGGCGGCAGCTGGCTCACCGGCGGCCAGGTCACGACGAGCGGTTGCTGTCCGTCGCGCTCGATTCGGGTCGAATTCCCGAGGTCGGTGATCCGGTACCCCTCGGCGGAGACATAGTGAGTCTCGTCCTGAGGCTTCTCCTGGTAGCGCTGAGCGAAGAGCAGGATGCCGGCCATCAGCGCCGCAGCCGTAACCGACGCGCTGACGGCGACCACCGCCCGTCGCCGAAGCCCAGCCCCTTTGGTCAGCAGCGCAAGCACGGCCCAGATGCCGAAGGTCAGAACGATTCCGACGCTGATCGTCAAAGATCTGTGCTCAAGCACCGTCACCGGATCGCGGCCAAGGAAGGCGCGAAGAACGACTGTCAGCGCGTAGAAAAGCCAGAAGCCGAGGATCGACCTCACGGCCAATGGCCAGTCGGAAAAGCTTTTTTCGCGGAGAGGATGCCGAAGCGGTTTCATTGGCGCGCTTTTACTCCTTGCGGGGTGCAGCGGCCATGACGGAGGCTACATGTTCGCAGAACGTGCCGAACCGCCGGTCGAAACTGCGACACTTGCCGGAACGCCTGTCCAATTCCGCTCGTTCTAAGCGCGAACCGAACGCCGGAGTGACAGGCAGTGAATCAACCGAATGAACATAAGCGCCGGCGGCCACCGCCGGTGGTCGAGCAAAAGAATCCCGAGCCGGAGCTGGAAGAGAAACTTCGCGAACATCCGCACGACCGCGACGCGAAAGTCGATGTCGGAAGCGACGAATCAATGGATGCGTCGGATCCGCCCTCTGTCGTCCGCCCGGAGGACAACGGGCCGGTGCCGTCGTCGGGATTCGACGACGAGGACGAGTCGAAACCGTGACGGATGCGTTTCGATTGCGTTGCCGATAATCAACACCCGGGGCCCTTGTCCGGCCGCGTGAAATATTAACGTTGCGAAGCTGTCTCCCCTCTGATTCAATGGTGAATGGGGGTGGGACAAGTGGTTAAGACTTACGCAACCATAAAAACCGCATGATCCCGCTTGGGCAAAAGGAGTTGGGATCATGATTACGAGAACCAGCCAGCCAGCAAACGGGCCGTTGCTGATCTCGGAAATGAAGGAATTCGCGGGGTTTTCCAAGGCAACCCAGCGTTACATCCGCCGTTCGCTCGATGTGGCATACGGTCGCCGCGACGCGATCGACTGTTGGGCCCGCGACGAGGGTGAGGCCGCGTCGATCCGCGCCCAGAGCCGGCTCTACAAGCAGCTCGATCATCTTAGGATGCAGGTTCCCGACGACAGCGGACTCGACATGATCGAGCCGTTCATGGGCACTCTCATTACTCTTGCAGCCTTTGACCTCGGGCAGGACCGGCTGCCGAATTTCGCCGCGTTCCGCTTTCTATATGAGCGGCTGGTCGGAGCCTCCGCCCGTCCGTGGCTTCCCGCCTCGTTCTGCTCGGCAGCGGCGCTTCCGCACCTTCACCCGGACCGTCGGCGCACACTCCTGCAGTCGATCAGCGAAAGCGCAGCAACCGCTCCCGGCTGGTCGAGCCGCGAACCGGCGTTCTGGCCGGAGTGGGTCGAAAAGGTCGATATCCGCGCAGCTGCGTAATCCGGACGCTCAGGCGTCCACTTTCACTGACGGATAGATCGCCGCCAGCTGGCGGATCGTATCCCTCGCATTCTTGTGGTGCACGAAAATGCCGCCGGCTTCCTCCCACAGGTGCCGGTGGTTTTCGCGGTCATCGACCAGCACGTCCCCCGGCTCCATGTGGAGATGCTTCTTGCTGGCCATGGTCGTGATGATCGGCACGCCGGGAAAATGCTCTTCGGCCCAGCGCTCCTTTTGCGGCGCCGCCCACTTTCCCAGCGGTAAGCCGGTGAGGATAGTCGGCTTCAGGTGCTTGACTGCCTGGAACAGCACCTCCGCGTCCGGCATCTGCTCCAGCTCGCCGTAAAAATTGCGCGCCCGCGCAAGCCGCCTCCAGAATTCGCCCTTTCCATGCCGCTCCTCGAACGCAGCCGGGCTCATCCCGAGCAGCCGCTTCGCGCCCGCGTCAAAGTCGGCGAGCACCCCGTCGCAATCGAGGAACAGATGCGGCTTCGTCTTCACCATTTGAACTTCGCCGGGTCGAGCTTGATCGGGATCGTCCGCTCCAGCCGCTGCCAGCCCAGATCCCGCAGGACATCGTTGCTTTCCTTCGCCTTGCGCTCGCGACCAAGAGACCAGGTGATGTGATAGGTGGAGCCGTCGGGCCGGTCGGTTGTCCCGTCGATCTCGACGACAAGGCACTCGAGGCTGGCGCCGTCGTCGGCCTGACCAACGATCCGCGCCTCAACCTCGCGGGGGAGGGGGGTCTGCTCCGAAGCCCCCGCCTGAAGCGTTACGTGATCGGCGATGGTCCGCTCGTATTTTGGCGGAAAGCGCTCGAGCAGACGGGCGCGCTCGCCGTCGCGTGGAAGCTTCCAGCCTGTGACGTAGCCGGCCATGCTTGTTGAAACCGCCGTCATGGTCGCGGGTTTCAGCTCCCCAGCCTGTCCACCAGGTTGCGAGCGAATTCCGCGAGCGTGTCGTCGCGGGCGCCCATTATGAGAATTCGGTCGCCGGGACGGGCTTCAGCGAGAAGCTTTTCACCGATCGTCTCCCTGTCCGGCACATGCTCGACGTTGCCGCCCTTGCCGCGGATTTGTTCCGCCAGCCATTCCGACCCGCGAGCGCGATTGACGGTCCCGCCCTGATAGACGGCGTCGGGCAGGTAAAGCCGGTCTTCCGGGCGCATCCCGTCCGCGAAGCTTTCGGCCAGCTGCTCTCCCATTTTCGCGATCGGCCCGTATCCGTGCGGTTGGAACAGGATCAAAACCCGCCCGGGCTGCGCTCGCATCGTCGCCAGCGTGGCGTCGATCTTGTCCGGATTGTGGGCGAAATCGTCGAGGACGGTCACTCCGCCCGCCTCTCCGACCGTCTCCAGCCGCCGTCTCAGGCCCTCGAATCGCTGCAGCGCCTCTGCCGACTCGGCGACAGCGACGCCGAGCTGGCGGGCCGCTGCAACTGCCGCGAGCGCATTCGAGGCATTGTGCCGGCCGGGGAGGGCGAGCTTCACCTCGTGGCTGTTGCCCCCGTGCTCGACGTGAAAGCGGACGCCGCCGGGAAGCAGCTCAAGATTGCGTCCGGCGAAATCCGCGCCGGGAGAATCGAAGCCATATCCCGCCAGCTTCTCGCCCGGAACGGACTGCGCGAGAGCCCGCGTCTCGGGATCGTCGAGGTTGAGGACCGCCTTTTTCGAGGCGGCGATGAATCCGGCGAATAGCCCGCGAAGTTCTTCCAACTCCTTGTGGTCGAGGCTGATGTTGGTGAGCACCGCGACTTCCGGCTTGTAGAGCGCGATTGAGCCGTCGCTTTCGTCGACTTCGCTTACGAACAGCTCGGGATCGCCGACCAGGGCGCTTGCGAACGGTGCCGACGGGGTGACGAAGTTCTTCATCACGGCCCCATTCATCACCGTCGGCTGGCGATGATTGGCGTGGAGAATCCAGCCGATCATGCCGGTGACGGTCGACTTGCCGCTGGTCCCGCCGACGGCGACGCTGTGGAGCGCCCGGTTGAGCAGCTTCGCGAGCATTTCCGGGCGGCGGAGGTGCGGCACGTTTAGTTCCCGGGCCCGCTTCACGTCCGGGACACTGTCCTCGACCGCCGCCGAGGTTACGAGAGTCATGCCCTGCGCGACTCCGGATCCGTCCTGGGGGAAGAGCTTGATGCCGAGCGACTTCAGATATTCGAACTTCGGGGCGGTGCGCCCGGCGTCAAGCGAGCGGTCGGACCCGGCGACCTTCGCGCCGGATGCGCGCAGGATCGAAGCGAGCGGAAGCATGCCGCTTCCGCCGATCCCGCAGAAGAAATAGCTGGCCTGGGTCATTGAGGAGCGCCCTATTGGGCCGGGAGCATGATTGCTAGGGGCAGCTGTCCGGTCCGTCTATCGCCGCCAGCGCGCCTCCCGCGGGTTTCGCGAAGCGCAGGAAATCCGCCGCATAATAGGGACCGTTGTCGCAGCTCAGCCCGGCGGTGAAGTGGTTGACCAGGATCGAGATTCGCCCCTCTATGCGAGGAACTTTCCCGGCGATCAGCGCAGCTCGCTGTTTAGGGCTCACGACCGCCTTGATCACCTTGGCGTCACCTTTGCGGAGCTCGACTTCGATGTGCTTCCAATCGATTTTCGCGTCGTATGAGGAAGGCGTCCAGTGCGGCAGCCTTGCCGCTATGTCAGGATCCGCAAAGACCGAGACCATCAAAAAATCGTCCGTAATTGGCTGCTCGTCGGGGCCGCAATCGCCGATTTCACACCAATATTCGAACGTGCCACTCAGCACGAACTGGCCTTTGAAGACGGCCTCGCCGTCCTTCCAGTGATCGAACTTCACGGGGCTGCCGTCCGGGATTGCGATATCTGGCCCCATGTCGTTCTTGATGATGGTCACATGCGGCGCGTGGTCAGGATCCGCGCTCGCCGCAGGCGCTAGAAGCAGGACTGAGGCCGCAGCAAGGGCGATCCCAAATCGTGGCGATCTGTTCACCTGTCGCTCTCCCCCGAGACCTACAGGCTGCACTATCTCCGGGCGCGACGCAAAGCTATCGAGGGACCATGCGCATTGCAGTCGTCGCTCCGAGTAACTCCTTGAGCCGCGAGGCGGCTGGAAAGGTGGAGACGATCGCCCGTGGCCGCGGCGACTGCGAAGTGGCGTTCCATCCGCAATGTTTCCTTTCGCACGGCCACTTCGCCGGCACGGACGAGGAGCGGCTCGCCGCCTTGTGTGAAGCGATGGCCGATCCGGAAGTCGACGCCGTGTGGTTCGCCCGCGGCGGCTACGGTTCGAATCGGATTGCCGAGGCTGCGATGCGCGATGTTCCCGGCACAGCCCGGTCGAAGACGTTCATGGGCTACAGCGACGCCGGTTTCCTGCTCGCCGCGCTTCACAACGCCGGACTGAACGTCGCTCACGGACCGATGCCGCAGGACGTGCTTCGCGACGGCGGCGACTTGGCCGTGAACCGCGCTCTGGACTGGCTCGTCCGGCGCGACCAGGCCGCTGTCGAAGCCGGCCTCCAGCAACCGGCGATGGCATTCAATCTCAGCGTCTTGTCGAATCTCCTTGGCACAGCAATTGAACCGGATTTCGCGGGGGTCGAGTTGCTCGTCGAAGATGTTAGCGAGCACCATTACCGGATCGATCGGATGATGTTTCACGTGACGTCCAATCCAAACGTCCGAAAGGTCGCCCAAATGCGGCTGGGACGGGCTTCCGACATCCCCGAGAACGATCCCGAATTCGGGTCCGACGAGCAGGCGATCGTTGCCGACTGGTGCGCTCGAAGCGGGATCAAATTGGGCAAGCCGGCCGACATTGGTCACGACAGCGGCAACAAGGTCGTCCCGTTCGGTAAATTCACGGAGTGACTCGGGAGCGGAATCGGCATTGCAAAGAGGGGCGCTTTGCGCTCTATCAACAATAGAACAACAGGAGGGCCAAATGGCAGAAGGCACAGGTCGTAAAGCAGGGGGCGGGTTGGCTCGTCCATGTCAACCATCGGCGGATCTCGCCAAGATTACCGGGAGCGAGCCCCTTCCGCGCAGTCAGGTGGTTTCGAAAGTGTGGGACCACATTCGCAAGAACAACCTGCAAAACCCGCAAAACAAACGGGAAATCATGGCGGATTCGACGTTGAAGCCGATTTTTGGGGGCAAGGATCGGGTCAGCATGTTCGAGATGAACAAGCATCTTTCGAACCATCTGAAATAAGCTTCAGACCCACTGGAGCAGGGAAGGGCTCGCGGGCGACCGCGGGCCCTTTCTCCTTGTGCGATGCAGCGACTCGCGGGTTTCTTCAGCCCCGCCAGAGGCCGTCGAGCCTCTCGCGAGTGACGGGATAGCCAATTCCCTCCGGAATCGTGATGAAACTTTCGCCGTCGATTTCCTCAACCCACGGACTGATCGGTTCGATCGGATGGGCATCGGCATCATCCTTCATCAACTCGAAGCTGTCGTGCTTTGCCAGGCGTTCGAGATTCCGCCGCGTCGGGAAGATTAACCGCAATTCGCCGCGCCGGTCGCGGTCCAGCGCTTCGGCGGCGCTGATCCACAGGGCTGCGGCGCACTCACGCTCGACGACGTTCGGCGACCAGTCCGGCCCGGGTGAGCGGGCGAGGAAGAAGAGCGTATCGAACCGCCGCGTCGCGTGGAACTTCGGCACCCAGCGGGCGAATGGCACAAGCGCGGCGATTTCGAGCTGCGAACGGTGTCGTTTGAGGACGGGCGCGAGATTTTCTTCCGCCAGAAGCTCGCTCTGCATCTGGAGCGCGGCATCGGGCGTGGGGACCGGCGAAAGGCCGATCGGGACTGCCGTTTCCTCGACGCATTCGCGGATCGCGGCGATTGCGGCAGCCTCGCCCTCGTTCGCCGCCATTTCGCGGTCGGCAGGGTCGATCCGACCGCCGGGGAACACCAGTGCTCCGCCGGCAAAAGCCATGCCCTCGGCTCGCTCGACCATCAACAGTTCGGGCGCGTGGTCGGGCCTCTCCCGGACGGTAACGACAGTTGCTGCCGGTATTGCTGGGCTTTGCGTCAAGCGCCCGCGCTTACATGCCCTGGATATTCTCGTCGGCGGGCGTTTGCGGACCGGCTGTATTGGCCACAGCCTGATTATTCAGCTGCTGCTGCTGGTTTTCGAGCACATTCTGCTCCGTGGGCGCGGCCGCATTGGCGGCGTCGTTGGCGAGCATATCGAGGTTGTCGGTCGCATTCATGTCGGCTGAGTTGAGCTGGTCCTGGTTCTTGCTTCCACAAGCCGTCAGCGCCAGCAGGCCGAAAGCAATGGCTGCGAGTTTGCCGTTTTTCATTTTCAAAACCCCACTCCAATAGGTTCGGGCCAAATAACAGGACTTTGCAGCGCCTGCCAAGAGAGCGGAATCCTTGCTGATTCGGGCCGTAATCCCTATCTAGGGCGGGCTGGGGCAACCCGGCTATGTCGGTAGATTGTCGCGTGGAATAGGCATTTCGGACCCGGGGGGCAGTACCCCGGCGCCTCCACCACCAGCCCCTCGAGAGGCGGGCTGCTGATGGGGGCGAAACAGGATCGACGAGTGCAATAAAGACGCGGTTGCCGATCGGTATGAGACCACCGTGACGGCTCATTCACACAAGTGCCAACGATAACGAGGCGCTCGCTATTGCTGCGTAACTGACGGCCTAACGGTCTGAAGTTACAAAGCTAAAGCGCGGTTGGACCCCACCGGGCAACAGAAGGGGATTCCAGCGGCTCCCGGGAGGGCCGGGCAACAGAACCTCCCGGACCTTCCACCCTTGGTCGAAATCGCGATTGCCAACAGACAGCGCCCGGCGCAGGCTGCTGCGCTTCAACCGGGGGAGCCCTTTTTCATGCGTCGCATAATTCTCGCCGCACTTCTCGCCACCTGCGCTTCAGTCGCTGCCGCCGATCCGACGCCAAAGGAGAAGCTGCTCGTGCCGCCCAGCGACGCGACGCACTATGTCGTGGTCTCGACCGCTGGGAAGCATGGCGACGAATATGTATGGACCATGCCAGACGGGCGGATGGCCTTCCGTGAGTCGATCCTGCTTCGCGGACTGACCTTCGAGACCGACGAGACGATGAAGCTCGGCTCCGACGGAATGCCGTCGGACGTCGTCATTCGCGGAGTCACTCCGCAGGGCGACGCGGCCGAAACGTTCGGCATCTCCAACGGGCGAGCCAGCTGGGCCAGCCCGGTCGACAAGGGAAGCGTCGCTTATTCGAGTCCGGCCTACTACCTCGCCAATGGAGGCCCGTTCCTCAGCGGCGCGCCGGAAATCAACCGCCTGCTGGCGGCTGGCAATGGCGGCCTTGCGCTGCTCCCGTCGGGCCGAGCGACCTTCAACAAGGTGGCATCACTCGACGTCGATGGCCCGCAGGGCAAGAAGACCGTCGACCTGATCATGGTGAAGGGCGTGGCGCAGACGCCGCAGCCGGTCTGGGTCGAGAGCGGCAAGTTCTTCGGGGCGCTGGTCGGCCTGGGGCTGCTACCCGCGGGCTATGAGGGCAATCTCGACAAGATGCAGGCGGCACAGGACGCTGCCATCGCGGCGATGGCGCCGGCCACGGCCAAGAAGTTCCTGACTGCGGACGCTAAGCGCCCGGTCTTGTTCAGCAACGTCAAGCTATACGACGCAGACAAGCAGCGGTTCCTCGACGGACAGTACGTCCTTACGCGGAACGGGAAGATCGCAAGCGTCGGCTCGTCGGCGCCCGCCAACCTGCCGACCGGGACGCGCGTCATCGACGGCGCCGGAAAAACTCTCGTGCCCGGGCTCTGGGACAGCCACATGCACGTGGGTGACGATTTTCAGACCGTCAGCGAACTGGCGATCGGGGTCACAAACTGCCGCAACCCGGGCGGTCCGATCGAGCTGGAAGTATCGCAACGCGAGCGCCGCGATGCCGGCACCCTGCTGGCTCCCGAATGCTGGGATTCAGTGATTATCGACAAAAAAGGGCCGCTTGTCGCCCAGGGCAGCTTGGCAGTGTCGAACCTCGACGAAACGCTTGCCGCAGTTCGCAAAATCGCGGCCAACCACCTGACAGCGGTGAAATTCTACACGTCGATGGATCCGGCGTGGATCGCTCCGGGTGCAAAGCTCGCGCACCAGCTGGGGCTTCACGTCCACGGCCACATCCCGGCGGGGATGCGCACGCTCGACGCGATCAACGACGGCTATGACGAGATCACGCACATCTATTTCGCGACCATGCAGGCGATGCCGCAGGAGGTCGTCGACAAGGCAAATACGACGATGCGGATGCTCGGGCCGGGCAAGTATTTCAAGGACGTCGACCTCGACGCCGAGCCGATGAAGACGGTGATCGAGACCATGGCAAAGAAGCAGATCACGCTCGACCCAACGCTGGTGGTGGTCGAGGGCGTACTCCTCGCCAATGCGGGCACTTCGTCGCCCGCCTATGCGCCTTATGTCGGAACGGTGCCGGCGGCGGTCGAGCGCGGCTTCAAGGCGGGGCCGATCCCGTACCTGCCGGGAATGACTCGCGCCGACGCACAGGCCAGCGTTGATCACATGGGCGAATATGTCGCCAAGCTGTTCCACGCAGGCGTTCCGATCGTCGCCGGAACCGACGGTTACGGCCAGGAGCTGGTCCGCGAGCTGGAGCTGTATGTGAAGGGAGGGCTAACTCCCGCCGAGGCGCTGGCGACTGCCACCCTCATTCCGGCTCGCAACGTCAAGGCGGCTGACCGCACCGGCTCGATCGATGTCGGCAAGGAAGCCGATCTCTTGCTTGTCGACGGCGATCCCGAAAAGAACATCGGCGACCTCCGCCACGTCGACCAGGTGATGAGCGACGGTTACCTTATGGACGGCAACGTGCTTCGCACGGAGGCGGGGTACACGGGAATGCCGAAGTAGGTCAGCGCTTCCTCAGCTCGTCCCTTATCTCGGTTAGAAGCTCTACCTCGCTCGGCCCGGATGGCTTCGCCTTTTCCTGATGCTCGAAGCGCTTCGCGGTTCGGACCAGCAGAAAGATGATGAAGGCGAGGATCAGGAAATTGATCGTCACGGTCAGGAACTCGCCCCATCCGAAGACCAGTGCTCCGCCCTCCTTAAGCGCAGCATAGTTGGTCAAGCTGCCTTTATAGCCCGCCGGCACGCGGCCGAGCAGTATGAAGTGGCTCGAGAAGTCGAGGCCTCCGAAAATCGCGCCGACCACCGGCATGATGATGTCTTCGGTCAAACTGGTGGTAATCTTGGCAAAGGCGGCGCCGATGATGACTGCGACGGCCAAATCGAGGACGTTCCCCCTGGCGATGAATGCCTTGAACTCCTGAAGCATGAGCACCTCTCAAAATCGAACGGCAGCAGCGTTGAATGCGAATAGGATGCCCTCTACCTATCGCCAAGTTCGTTGTTTGGGGGAAATGAAATGACTCGCTTTCGCCTCGCTCTTCTCGCCCCGGTTGCGGCCGTCTCGCTGGCCAGCTGCGGAATCAACGCCGTTCCGACCGCGGAGGAGAAGGTGAACGCGGCGTGGGGCGATCTTCAGGCAGACTATCAGCGCCGGGCCGATCTCGTCCCCAACCTGGTGGCGACGGTGCAGGGCTACGCGTCGCAGGAAAAGTCGGTCCTCACCCAAGTTACCCAGGCGCGTGCGAAGGCAACAAGCATCCAGCTCAACGCCAATGATCTCTCCGACCCTGCGAAGGTGCAGGCCTTCCAGGCGGCGCAGGGCCAGCTCAGCGGCTCTCTTGGGCGGCTCCTCGCAACGGTCGAGGCCTATCCGAACCTCAAGTCCAACGAGAACTTCCTGACTCTGCAGAGCCAACTCGAGGGAACGGAGAACAGGATCGAGATCGCCCGGCGGGATTATAACGAGGCGGTTCGCCAGTATAACACCACGATCCGCACCTTCCCGGACGCGATCGGGGCCAAGATCTTCTACGGCGCGAAGCCGAAGGTGCCGTTCCAGGCGACAGCTGCCGCGCAGCAGGCGCCGACGGTCAGCTTCAACACAGCCGGCTGAGGTGATACGCCGCCTCGCGATCCTGTGGCTGGCGCTCGTTGCGCTCGCGGTTCCCGCATCGGCCCAGACATTTCCCCAGCTGACCGGCCGCGTTGTCGATGACGCGCATATCCTAACGCCCGCCGAAATCGCCGACCTGACCAGCAAGTCGCAGGCGCTGGAGGCGCAGACGGGGCGGCAGTTCGTCGTCACGACCGTGCCGAGCCTTCAGGGCTATCCGATCGAGGATTACGGCTACCGGCTCGGGCGCGCCTGGGGAATCGGCCAGAAGGGCGAAAACAACGGCGTGATCCTGCTCGTCGCCCCCAAGGAGCACAAGGTCCGCATCGAGGTCGGCTACGGCGCAACTGCCTATCTCACCGACGCGATGAGCAGCATCATCATCCGAAATTCGATCCTGCCGGAGTTCCGAAAGGGCAATTACGGTGCCGGGATCGAGGCCGGTGCAGACCAGATTATCAAGCAGATGAGCCTTCCGCCCGACCAGGCGCAGAAGAACATCGCGGCCGCGGAGCAGGCACAGCAGAAGCAGCAGCACAGCGGCACGGGAGTGCTTCCCGTGCTCTTCTGGATCATCATCGTCGGAATGATGGTCGGCGGGTTCGGAAGCCGGGCCCGTGGAAGGCGCCATCGCTCGCGCCGCCGCGGTATCAGCCCCTGGATCGTTCTCTGGGGCCTCGGCGAAGCGGCGCGCGGATCGCGCGGGCGCGGTGGCTTTGGCGGCTGGGGCGGAGGCGGCGACTTCGGCGGTGGAGGCGGCGGCTTCGGCGGGTTTTCCGGCGGTGGCGGCTCCTTCGGCGGGGGCGGAGCATCGGGATCGTGGTGACGAAGTTCACGCCGGCGGACCGCGAGCGGGTCGGCGCAGCGATCGCCGCCGCCGAGAAGTCCACCGACGGCGAGATCGTCGCGGTGGCGACGCCGCTGAGTGACTCCTATCACGATGTCGCTTTGCATTGGGCGCTAGTGCCGCTGTTTGCGGTCCTTGCCTGGGCGGCCTGGCGGCCGTCTGCGCTTGCCTGGTGGTACGATTTCTTCCTCGGCGGTTGGCAGCCCGAGCCCACGACCGGGGAGTTGCTGACCTTTCTTCTCGTGCTTGCGGCGGTCAAGTTCACGGCCGCGCTTCTGGTTCTCAAATGGATGCCGCTTCGTCTGGCGCTCACGCCGGGCGGGACAAAGCATCGCCGGGTACGCAGGCGAGCGGTGACGATCTTCAAGGCGGCCGCCGAACGGCGGACGGTCGGGCGCACCGGAATCCTCATCTACCTGTCGATCGGCGAGCGCCGAGCCGAGATCGTCGCCGACGAAGCGATCACGAAAGTGACGACTCCGGAGACGTGGGGGGAGGCGATGGCATCGCTTCTGGCCGATGTTAGCGAAGGGCGGCCGGCGGACGGCATTTGCGCGGCCATTCGGGACATCGGCGAAGTCCTTGCGGAACATTTTCCCAAGAGCGCGGGTAATCCCAATGAGATCCCGGATAAGCTTATCGAGTTATGACCCCAGACAAGAATGCGCCCGTCGAGACGATGTGGGCGGGCAAGTACATCACCGCTCTAAAGCAGGGACGGTGGGAATATGTGTCGCGCTCCGGAAGCACCAATGCAGTCGTCGTGCTTGCCGAGCACGACGGCAAGGTGATCCTGATCGAGCAATATCGAGTTCCCGTTGGCGGCCGTTGCCTCGAGCTGCCCGCCGGCCTGGTTGGCGACGAGAACAAGAATGCCACCATCGAAGAGACGGCTGTAAAGGAGCTGGAGGAGGAGACCGGCTTCACGTGCGATCGAATCGAGCATCTCGGCCGGTTCCATAGCTCGCCGGGGATGGTGGCGGAGAGCTTCACGCTGGTTCGCGCTCACGGGCTCCGGAAGGTGGGCGAAGGCGGCGGCAACGAGCACGAGGACATCACCGTTCACCTGGTCGCCCGCGACGATGTTCCGGCGTTCATCCAAAGTCGTCGTGACGCCGGCACCGCGGTGGACGTGAAGCTGCTTTTGTTCCTGGACTACTAGGCGCTATCTCAGGGCCGCTACGACGTCGCGGGTCAGCGCGGCTATGTCGAGGTTCGGCGGACCGTCGAATCCGCGGCGAACGATTACCAGCTGCAGTGACGGGATTACGACGACATTCTGTCCGCGGTTGCCGCGGGCGACGATCGCGTCCTGCGGCAGGCCCGAATCGGCGGGGAAGGTCCACCAGCCTGCACCGTAGCCGAACCCGTGGGCGGGTTGGGCGGCACTGTGGCGGTGCACGTAATCGGTCCAGCCGGGCGGCAGGATGCGTTCGCCGTCCCACACACCGCCGTTGAGGTACAGCAGCCCCAGCCGCGCGAGATCGCGTGCGGTCGTCCACACCTGGCTGGAGATGATGAATTGTCCCTTCCAGCCGGTTTCCGGGACAGTGCGGGTCATCCCAATTCGCCAGAGCAGCCGATCGAAAGGAAAGGCGAGCGCTCTTTGGCCGTCGCCGAGGTGATGGCTTAGCCCGCGCATCGCGGCGACGATGTCGTTGTTCGCGTAGCGGAACTGGCTTCCCGGCTTGGCCACGAGAGTGAGGCCCGCGAGCGTATCGTCGACCGAAGCGCCGCCGAAATAGAGATCGTCGGTGCGGTTGCCGGGGAAGGGGCTGTTCAGGCCGCTGTTCATGCGGAGCAGCAGGTCCGTGGTGATTTCCCGCCGGGGATCGCCCGCTGACTGCCAGTCCGGGACATCGGCAGGCGCTACCGGGTCCAGCAGACCATCTTGCACTGCCGCACCGATGGCGGTCGCGGCGATGCTCTTCGCCACCGACCAGGTTCGCTGAGACATGTGCATGTCGAAGTCAGGACGATACCGCTCGGCGACAATCTTCCCCCGCTGGACGACAAGGAACGCTGTGCTTTCGGTCCCCTGGCCGTAAGTGCGCCGGTCGAAGACCCGCTTCGCGACCTCATCGAGCGCACCGCGCTTGCCCGTCGGCCGAGCGGTCGCGTCGGCGTCGCCATCTGGCCAGCGACGGGCGTCCGTCTGAGCCAGCGGCGGGCGAGCGCGGTCGAAGCGCGGAATCCTTTTCGCTTCCGCGACCGGCGCTCCCATCGGGAGCTGAGCGCAGCCGAGGTTCGCCCGCCATTGAGCGACCCGCGGCGGCATGTTTTCCGAATAGCGGACGGTGACTCGGCGATTGGCTGTGTCCACCTCTGCACGAAGGTCGGGCAGTAGCGGTTCGAGCTCGGAATATGTGCGCTGAAGGTCGTCCTGCTCGATCGCCGATTGGCTCATATGGCCGTCGAACAAATCGCTGCACGTGAACGACGCCTTGTAGCCGGCGGCAAGCGCGCGCAGGTAATCCGGCCGGTCTTGCTGCGCCGCCGCCGGAGCGGCGAGCAGTACTGCCGCAGCAGTCGCGATCCCAATCCTTAGGCGCAAGTTCACCTCCCCAGTCCCTCAAGGTCCTGTCGGGCGGTGACGACCGTCTGGTCAACCGAAGATTTCAACGCGCCACTGAATGGATTTCAAAAACCGCCCGCTGTTTAGCCGCTGCCAATGACGTCGAGAGTGACCATGGCGGTTCCCGACCCGAGCATTCCCAACGCCTTGGCGGCGCCGGTGGACAGGTCGATCGCGCGATTGGCGTGAAACGGTCCGCGGTCGTTGATCCGCACCTTCACGCTTTTGCCAGTGGCAGCGTTCGTCACCTTAACGATGGTTCCGAACGGGAGCGTCCGGTGAGCCGCAGTCATTTGGCTGGGGTCGAAGCGCTCGCCGCTTGCTGTTGGGCGGCCGCTAAGGCCGGCGCCGTAATAGCTTGCCTCGACCGCTTTGGGCGGCGCCTCGGGAGCGCGGTCCGGAAGCGGATTGGGCAAAGCGTTTTCGGGCGCGACAGGCTGCAGAAGCGGCAACTCGAGCACGGTCGCCTGCGCCGGAGCTGCGGATTCCATTCCGGCAAAGCCGAAAAGGGCAGCGGTCGGAACGCTCGCCAATAGCGCCGCACGAACCTGGCGGCGGTTTGGCTTGAAGTTCAGGGTTTTGCGAAGCCGCCTCGCGATTGCCGATCGCCGGGAGGCGCTTCGCTCTCGAAGGGAGCGGAATAAGCGTCTCATAGTTAACCAGTGTTTGCGAGGGCCCGGCCGTTCCGATTCGCCGCGGTTCCACAGCCGAGGCGAACCGCTGATGCGTTGACGCGGATTGTGGTTCGTGACGCTGAAGCGGCCCTTACCGTCCGTCCAGCCGCGCTTTTTCCGCCTGCGTCCAAGCGAGGTTCGCCAGCGGCTCGAGTTTTTCGACCATCTGCGCCGCATGCGCCGACGAGGCAGTCCCGCGGGCGATCCGCCCCTTGATCCCATGGATAATCGCTGCCAGCCGGAAGAGGCAGAAGACGATCAGGTAATCCTTGTCCGGGAGGTGGTCGCGGCCGGTGCGACGGCAGTAGGCGGCGACGTAGTCCTCCTCCGATGGAATGCCGAGCGGCTCCAGCGCGATTCCACCCAGACCGGCGAACAGGTCGTGCGGCATTCGATACATCAGCAGGTGGTAAGTGAAATCGGCCGCCGGGTCGCCGAGCGTCGACAATTCCCAGTCGAGGACCGCCCGGACCTCCGGGGCGGCGGCGCCGAAAATCATGTTGTCGCAGCGAAAGTCGCCGTGGACGATGCTCGAGCGGCCGCTGTCGGGTGGCAGGTTCGTCTCGAGCCAGCCGACGAGCCGATCCATCGCCTCGATCCGCCCGGCCTCGAAATCGCCGAGATACTGCTTCGACCAGCGAGCAACCTGCCGCTCGACGAAGCCGCTCGCGCGGCCGTAACCGCCAAGCCCGATCCGGTCGGGCGAGAAATCGTGGAGCCTCGCGATCGTCGCGTTCATCGAATCGAACGCGGCGGCGCGGTCTTGGCGCGAGAGGCCCGGGAGTTGCGCTTCCCAAAAGATCCTCCCTTCGACCATGTCCATGACGAAGAATGGCGTACCGATGACGCTGTCGTCCTCGCAAAGCCCGTATACCCGCGCCACCGGGAAGCCGTGCGCGCCAAGCGCGGCAAGGGCACGATATTCGCGTTCGACCGCATGCGCTCCGGGAAGAAGCTTTCCCGGCGGCTTGCGGCGAAGGACATAGGCGCCGCTTGGGGCATCGATTCGATAGGTCGGGTTCGACTGCCCGCCCTTGAACTGGCTGACCCGCACCGGCCCGCTGAAACCATCTACGTGCTGCTCCATCCACCGCTCGAGCGCGCCTTCATTGAAGCGCAATCGCTCGTCGACGGGCCTCGTGCCGCTATTGGCTCGCGTGCGGTCCATTGGGAGTGTCTACCAGTGAACCTGATTCTGTCACGCGCGTTGCTGTTTCATGGCTCGCCTGATCCACTTGTCCGACCTCCATTTCGGCGCCCACGACCCGGAAATCGTCGATGCCGTCGAGCGCAAGGTGAACGAGGCCGAGCCCGACCTCGTCGTCATCAGCGGCGATTTCACGCAGCGCGCCCGAACCGAACAGTTCCAGGAGGCGTGCCGGTTCCTCGAACGGCTGCGCGATGCTGGGCACGAGGTGCTCGCCGTGCCGGGCAATCACGATGTCCCGCTGTACGATGTGCTCCGGCGCTTCCTGTCGCCACTCACTCGCTATACTCGCTACATCGACGACACGCTTTGCCCGATGCAGGAGATTCCCGGCGGCGTCGTCCTCGGAATCAACACCGCGCGGTCCTTCACGTTCAAGGATGGCCGGATCAACGAAGACCAGATGCGGTTCATCCGCGACACGTTCGACCGCACGGATCCCGACGCGATGCGGATCCTGGTGACCCACCATCCGCTGTTCGCACTGGACGTTGGCGGCAACACGACGAAGGCGGTCGGCCGCCACGAGCTGGCGCTCGACGCCATCGCGGAGGCAGGCGTGGACATGCTTCTTGCCGGCCACAATCATGACGCGGCGGTTCACAGCGCCCGCGACCTCGTCACCCGTGCCGGCCCGGCGCTTGTCGTTCAGGCCGGGACGGCTACTTCGACCCGGGTCCGCGAGCAGGAGCAAAGCTTCAACCGAATCGAAATCGCCGGCCGAGAAGTCACCGTGGTTGTGGAATCGTGGAACGGGTCGGATTTCGTCGCGCAGGATGCGCAGCCATATCGACGCGAGGACGATCGCTGGCGAATCGACGGAGCCGACAAGAGGCTCGACGAGCCGGCGCACTGATCATAGACGCTCGGGACATGATCCCCGGTTTCGACATTGGAGAATTCGTCTGCCGGGTCCTCGCCGAAGACTTGGGTGAGGGCGGCGACGTCACGTCGAAGGCGACCATTTCGAGCGACGCCCGTTTCACGGCCGAGCTGACCGCCCGAGAGCCGATCGTGCTCGCAGGAATGGACGTGGCCGAGGCTTTCTTCCGCAAATTGGACCAGGAGGTCGCAATCGAGCAGCTCGCCGCCGACGGCGACACCGTCGAGTCCGGTTCGGTGCTGATGCGCTTGAGCGGCAACGCCCAGGCAATGCTTGCCGCCGAGCGCTCGGCGCTCAACACGCTCCAGCACCTGTCGGGCATCGCCACGCTCACCCGCCGCTATGTCGATGCGATCGACGGGACCGGAGCGATCCTGCTCGATACCCGAAAGACCGTCCCGGGCCTTCGCGCGCTTGAGAAATATGCGGCGCGAATGGGCGGCGCCCACAACCACCGGATGCGGCTCGACGACGGTGTCCTGATCAAGGACAACCATGTCGCGGTCGCCGGCGGGGTCGGGCCGGCAGTCCGCGCCGCGAAAGACGCCGGGACCGGGCTCGAGATTCAGGTGGAGGTCGACCGAATCGATCAGGTCGACGAAGCGCTCTCGGCAGGGGCGGACAGGTTGCTCCTCGACAATATGGACCCGCCGATGCTCCGTCGTGCAGTTGAACTGGTGGCCGGCCGAGTACCGCTGGAAGCATCGGGCGGAGTGCGGCTGGAGACGATTCGCGGAATTGCGGAGACTGGGGTCGACTTCATTTCGGTCGGCAGGATCACTCAATCCGCGCCCGCGGTCGACATCGGCATGGATTACTCCCTGCACGGCGCCTGACTGCCAGATTCAGTCTCGGCTCATGGTGACACTGCTACAACGACAGGCAATCCCGGCGAAGACCGGATTGGTTCGAAGGAGTGCAGTTCATGCTCAAGAAGATTTTGCTGGCGGGTGCCGCTATTGGCCTGGTCGCCGTTCCCGGCGTAGCCAGCGCGCAGATTTACCCCGGTTACGGCTATGCCGCCCCGGGTTACGGCTACAGTTATCCGGGGGCCGGATACGGCTACGGTTATCCGGGCTATGGATACAGCAACTACGGTTACGGCGGTTACGGCGGGTACTACGGCAACCGCTACTACGGCTATAACCGCTACCGCTGCGGCAACCCGGCCGCGGGCGCGGCGATCGGTGGAATTGCCGGCGCGGTTCTCGGAAGCGCTGTGACAGGCCACCATCACCGCCGTTACTATGGCGGCTACTACCGCTACCGGAATAGCGGCGACCGCGCTGCCGGTGCGCTGATCGGCGGAGCTCTCGGTGCGGTTGTCGGCGGAGCAATGGCTTCCGGCAACTGCTAGGCTGAGCGCCAGACCAGAACGACGGGGCCGGAGGGAACAGTCTCTCCGGTCCCTTCTTTTTGTCCCGAAACGAATTTTTGCAGCAATCCGGGTGTAGTGCCTATATAGCGCTCCCAAAGTTGGAGGCTCATCACGTGTTCAAGGGCCTAAAGCCCATTTCATACGCCGGCCGCGAGGTTTGGCCGCTGATCGAAGGCGGCAAGGGCGTTAGCGCGACGAACCACGCCAGTTCTGGCGCGTGGGCGGCCGCGGGTGGCATCGGCACCGTTTCCGCGGTCAATGCCGACAGCTACGATCCGGAAGGGCGGATCATCCCCCAGGTCTACGAGGGGCTCACTCGCCGCGAGCGGCACGAGGAACTGATCCGCTACGCGATCGACGGCGCCGTCGCCCAGGTGCAGCGCGCTTATGACATCGCCGGCGGAAAGGGTGCGATCAACATCAACGTCCTGTGGGAAATGGGCGGTGCCCAGCGCGTGCTTCACGGGGTTTTGGAGCGCACGAAGGGCCTGGTCGCGGGCGTCACTTGCGGCGCGGGAATGCCGTACAAGTTGAGCGAAATCGCCGCCTCCTACGGCGTGAATTACTTGCCCATCATCAGCTCGGCGCGGGCGTTCAGCGCGCTTTGGAAGCGCGCCTATCACAAGGCGGCGGAATGGCTTGCGGCAGTCGTCTATGAGGACCCGTGGCTCGCGGGCGGGCATAACGGCCTATCCAATGCCGAAGATCCGCGCGCTCCGCAGCCGCCCTATCCGCGAGTGAAGGCGCTTCGCGACACGATGCGCGAGAACGGCATCGCCGACAGCGTTCCGATCGTGATGGCGGGCGGCGTCTGGCGGCTCGACGAGTGGGACGAGTGGATCGACAATCCCGAGCTCGGGCAGATCGTCTTCCAGTTCGGAACGCGGCCGCTTCTGACCCAGGAAAGCCCCATTCCGCCGGAGTGGAAGGCGAAGCTGATGGACCTGGAGGAAGGCGACATCCTCCTTCACCGCTTCAGCCCCACCGGCTTCTATTCCTCGGCGGTTCGCAACCCGTTCCTCCGCAACCTGGAGGCCCGCTCGGAGCGGCAGATCGCCTTCACGAAGGAGCCGCTCGGCGACCATCATTTCGAGCTCGACGTCGGTCTCAACGGCAAAAAGAACTACTGGGTCACCAAGGGCGACCTGCAGCACGCGCGTGAATGGTATGCGGCGGGGTTCACCGAGGCGATGAAGACTCCCGACGAGACCCTCATCTTCACCGGCCCAGATGAAAAGAAGCAGATCCGCACCGACCAGGCCGAGTGCATGGGCTGCCTGTCGCAATGTGCGTTCTCGTCCTGGGCGGACAATGAGAAGAACACGACCGGCAGGCTCGCCGACCCGCGCAGCTTCTGCATCCAGAAAACGCTCCAGGACATCGCCCACGGCGGGCCCGTCGATCAGAACCTGATGTTCGCCGGCCACGGAGCCTATCGGTTCAAGAGCGATCCCTTCTATTCGAACGGCTTCATCCCGACGGTGAAGCAGCTCGTGGACAGGATCCTGACCGGCGCGTGATGAGTCTTCGGGGGCTGCTCACCGGGTTGCTGATTGTCGCCGCGGCAGCGCCAGCGCTCGCGCAGGACAAGAAGCCTCCCTATTGGGCCTCGATCGCCAGCGGTCAGGCAATGACTCGAAACGGGCCCGCGCGGACCTATCCCGGCAAATGGCTGTACCAGCGCCGCGACCTGCCGGTGCGGGTGCTTCAACGCTACGAGAACTGGCGCCTCATCCAGGACCCGGACGGCGACAAGGGGTGGATGCTCGTCACGCTCCTGAGCGACCGCCGAACGGCACTCGTCAAACCGGGTGACCCGCGGCCAATCTACGCCGACCCGAACGCCAGCAGCGCGGTGCGCTACCGCGCCGAGGCTGGAGTTGTCGGGCGGATCGACCATTGCCGCAATGGTTGGTGCCGAATCCACATCGGCAGCCGCGAAGGATACATCCGGACGAGCGATATCTGGGGCGTCGACCACAACGAGGTGGTGGACTGAGCTGACGGGGGAGGGGCAATGAAGCGTCTGATCGGAATCGCAGCCGGAGCAATGATGATGACCAACCCCGCCAATGCCGCCCCCGCGCGCGCTCCCGTCCAGCATTACGGTAACCCAACGATGGACGGGCAACCCTTGCCCTTTTCGCGGGCGGTTCGGGTCGGCGACGTGCTGTACTTGTCAGGAGCGATCGGGCGCGGCCCCGATGGCAAGCCTCCGCAGGGAATCGAAGCGCAGTCGAAGGCGACGATGGACGACATCGGCGAAACTCTGAAGCTCGCGGGCCTCGGCTACAGCGACATCTTCCATTGCACGGTTTTCCTGAGCGACATGAACAACTGGGCCGCGTTCAACAAAGTCTACGCGACCTATTTCACGCCGGGAAAGATGCCGGCGCGAAGCGCGGTCGGAGTGAACGGCCTCGCGCTCGGCGCTTTGATGGAGATCGAGTGCCAAGCGTACGCGGGTAAGTAGCGGCAATCAGACCAGCTCCACCGCCATTGCCGTAGCTTCGCCGCCGCCGATGCAGAGGCTCGCGACGCCACGCTTTCCGCCGGTTTCCTGAAGCGCTGCGACCAGCGTCGTCAGGATTCGCGCACCGCTGGCGCCGATCGGGTGGCCGAGCGCGGTCGCTCCGCCGTGAACGTTGATCTTGTCGTGTGGGATCCCGATGTCGCGCATGGCGATCATTGCGACGCAGGCGAAAGCCTCGTTCACTTCGAACAGGTCGACGTCGTCGACGCTCCAGCCGGCCTTCTCGAGCACTTTCTCGATCGCCGGAACCGGAGCAGAAGTGAACTTCGCCGGCTCCTGGGCGTGCGCCGCGTGGGCGACGACCTTGGCGATCGGCTTGGCGCCGAGCTTGTCGGCAATGCTCTGGCGAGTGAGCACCAGTGCCGCTGCGCCGTCGCTGATCGAGGACGAGCTTGCGGCGGTAATCGTACCGTCCTTGGCGAACGCGGCCCGCAATTCGCGGATCTTCTCCGGCTTGGCCTTGCCCGGCTCCTCGTCGACATCGACCGTGAACTCGCCCTTGCGAGTGACGACGGTGACAGGGACCACCTCGCGGTCGAACTTGCCTTTCTCGATGGCGTCTGTGGCGCGGCGAAGGCTCTCGATCGTGTAATCGTCCTGCGCTTCGCGTGTGAACTGATATTCGCGCGCCGCATCCTCGGCGAAGGTGCCCATCGCGCGGCCCTTGTCATAAGCATCCTCGAGCCCGTCGAGCATCATGTGGTCGTAAACCGTGTCGTGCCCGATTCGAGCTCCGGCGCGATACTTTTTCGACAGGTACGGCGCGTTGCTCATGCTCTCCATGCCGCCGGCGACGATGACATCGGCCGAGCCGGACTTGAGCATGTCGGTGGCGAAGATCGCCGCCTGCATGCCCGAGCCGCACACCTTGTTGACGGTCACCGCTTCCGCCGAGCGGGGAAGCCCGGCACCGAGCGCCGCCTGCCGTGCCGGAGCCTGGCCGAGCCCGGCGGACAGCACATTGCCCATGAACACCTTGTCGACCTGCTCGGGCTTCACGCCAGCTCGCTCGACGGCCGCCTTCACTGCAGTCGCTCCCAGCTCCGTTGCCGATGCTCCCGAAAGAGCACCCTGGAAGCTGCCCATTGGCGTGCGCGCGTAGGACAGGATGACGATCGGGTCGGTGGTGTCGGTCATTGCATGCTCCGGATACGAATTGTTGCACTGCACATAAGATGGCGGGCTCGCTTGTTCAAATCCGCTGGCCGGTGCTACGCGCCCGCAAACAGGAGAGCCGAATGACCGACACGGGCCTGGATTTCCAGCTTGGCGAGATGGCCGACACCATCCGCGAGACGACCGAACGCTTCGCGCGCGACAAAATCGCGCCGATCGCCGCGCAAATCGACGAGACCGACGAGTTTCCGCGCCAGCTGTGGCCGCAAATGGGCGAGCTTGGCCTTCACGGAATCACGGTCGAGGAGCAATGGGGCGGTCTCGGTCTTGGCTATCTCGAGCATGTCGTTGCGCAGGAGGAAGTCGCCAGGGCGTCCGCCTCGGTCGGCCTGAGTTACGGCGCTCATTCGAATCTTTGCATCAATCAGATCCGCCGGTGGGCGAACGAGGATCAGAAGAGGAAATATCTACCGAAGCTGATCAGCGGCGAGCATGTCGGCGCGCTCGCGATGAGCGAATCCGGCGCGGGCTCCGACGTCGTCGGAATGAAGCTGAAGGCGCAGAAAAGCGGCAACGGCTATCGCCTCAACGGCACCAAGTTCTGGATCACCAACGGCTCCACTGCCGATACGCTTGTCGTCTACGCGAAGACCGGCGAGGGCAGCCGCGGGATCACCGCCTTCATCATCGAAAAGGACATGGAGGGTTTTTCGCCCGGCCAGCACATCGACAAGATGGGAATGCGCGGATCACCGACGACCGAGCTGGTGTTCGACGACTGCTTCGTTCCGCCGGAGAATGTGCTCGGCGAGGAGAACAGAGGAGTCGAGGTGCTGATGAGCGGGCTCGATTACGAGCGAACCGTGCTTTCCGGAATCCAGATCGGCATCATGCAGGCGTGCCTCGACGTCGTCCTGCCCTACGTCCGCGAACGCAAACAGTTCGGGCAGCCGATCGGCTCCTTCCAGCTGATGCAGGCGAAAGTCGCCGACATGTACATCGCGCTCAACAGCGCTCGCTCCTACGCCTACCAGGTCGCCAAAGCCTGCGACGCCGGCAAGACTACGCGATATGATGCCGCCGGCGCGATCCTTCTCGCATCGGAGAATGCATTCCGTGTCGCGGGCGAGGCGGTTCAGGCGCTTGGCGGGGCCGGTTACACGAAGGACTGGCCGGTTGAGCGTTACCTCCGCGACGCAAAGCTTCTCGACATCGGCGCAGGAACGAACGAGATCCGCCGGATGCTGATCGGCCGGGAGCTGATCGGAGTCTGACTAACGGGCCCCGGGAACGCCCGGCCAGCGGTGCTGCGCGACAGCCTTCAGTGACGCCTGCTCTTCGCGAGACAGGCCTTCGTAGACCCATAGGTTTCGCATCACGGCCGGCACGTAATAGCGGGTTTCCCAGTAGGGGATGCTCTCGATCCACAGCAGCGGGTCGCCCTTGTCCGGAATCGTCGCCCAGCGGCCGACCGGAAGCGGGCCCGCATTGTAGGAAGCGATCACCTTCGGAAGCAGCCCGCCTGTATACGACGAGCTCCGCATTCGCTCGATGTAACTTTGCCCGAACTCGAGATTGTACCGTGGGTCGTAGAGCGCCGATGACGAAAAAGGCAATCCGGCTGCGGCGGCTTCGGCCGAGGCGCTTGTCGGAAGAACCTGCATCAGCCCTACCGCCCCAGCCGGACTCACTGCTCCCGGGCGGAAGTTCGATTCCTGGATGATGTGCGCATAGGCGAGCTCTCGCTTTACTCTCCAGCCGCGTACCGGAGTCCAGGCGGGTTCGGGATAGCGCTCCGCGGGCGCGACCTGCACCCCCGGCTGTCCGTTCGTCGCGAGCCAATATTGCGCCCCGGCGAGATTGAGCCGTTTGGCGATTTCCAGCAGCGCGGGCTGGTCGGCGGGCGAACCGATCTTCGCTTGGTGACGAAGCATCTCCTCTGCAAGCGAATTCTCGCCGATCCCGGCAAGCTCGACGGCCCTGCGTACGTTCGGCAGGGCTTCGACGGAAGCCGTGGACACCGGTCGCGCCGGCGGGAGGCTCGTCGCGGTACCGAGCGTTTCGCGGGCGAGCAGGCCGTAGAAGCTCTCCGGCGAGGTAGCGGCGGCTTCGAGAAGGCCCTGGACGGCTTGCGGTCGCCTGCAGGCCTGTTCGGCGCGGGCCGCCCAATAATAGCCTCCGGCGCTCAACTCGCGCTGTGTTGCAGTCGTTGCGACCTCGCGGAACTCGCGGGCCGCCGAATTACAGTCCCCCAGACGCCATGACGCCAACCCCGCGACCCAGGCGGCCTGCGACCCCCATTCGCCGCTCGCTCCGCTGCGCCAATAGTCGGCAACCCGGCGGGCATCGAAATCGTCGCCGAGGATGTAATAGATCCACGCCACCCGCTGAGCAGCTTCGGCGCGGGCATTCGCCGACAGATAAGCCGATTGGGCGAGGAACGCCGCTTCGGCGTCGGTAGCGTCGTCGGCCTTCACATAGCCGTCGAGCTGAGTGCGAAGCGCGTCCGCCACCGGTTCGCCCTGGACCGGCTTGGCCCGATAGCGTGTTGGCGCCGAACCGAGACCCACGACGCGCCTCTCGGGTACGATGAGCGGCGCGGTGGCCGCACCGCGGCTCATCGCCATTCCGGCGAGCTGGTCGGCGTTGGGCAGTTCGGGAGCTTGCGCCAGAAGCGCCTGCAGGTGCGGCAGGTCCACCTTTGGCGAACCCTTGGCCGTGTAGAGTTCTGCGGTTGCAACGGGGGTGAGGACGTCGGGCGGCAGAGCATAGATGCCGGCCTGAGCGCTCGCCCAGTTGCCGGCGCGGATCGCGTCGAAAACCTCACGCCAGCTCTTCGGGACAGGTACCGGCGGAGTTGCGGCAGGTGCAGTTGCGGCCGGCGGAGGTGCGGCCGGGGGTTTTTGCGGAACCTGCGTCGCTCCGGGCGCAATTTGCTGCCGTTGCCCCGCTGCTGCGTTCGGGGCCGGCAAGGGCGCCAGCGGGTCGCGGGGAGCGGACTGCGCCGAAGCGAGGCCGGCGAGGAGAATCGTGATCATGCCGAATCTTCCATCAGGAGCAGCAGATCCTTCCAGGCGAGCGCCTTGTCGGAGGGGCGCTTGAGTAGCTGGCGAGGGTGAAAGGTGGCTACGGTGCGGACGCCTTCCACCTTGTGCACATGGCCACGCGCCTGAAGCAGCGGCTTGCCAAGCAGCGCCCGTGACGGGGCATCGCCGAACAGAAGGAGGCGTTTGGGGTGCGCAAGAGCGACATGCGTTCGCGCTGCCGACGCACATCGCTCGAGCTCTTTAGCGCTCAGCCGTGAGCCGGGTGCATGGAAACAGGCCAGGTTGGCGCTGTACGCTTTGCCCTCCAGCCCGATTGCAGCGAGCATTCGCCGGGTGAGCTCGGCAGCTTCGCCTCCGATTGGGAGGCCTGACTCGAGCTCGTCGGGCGTTGGCGGCTCGCTCAGAAGCATGACCTCCGCCCCCTCGGCCCCGTTCGGAAGCACCGGCTTCGAGCGGGCGCCGGCGAGAGGTGCCTGCGGGCTAGTCGAAAGCCACTCACGAAACTCGAGGAGCGTCGCCGGAACCGCCGCAGGTTCATCAGGCCGCTCGGGCTCCGCGGCCGTGGGACCTGTGGACCGCTCGAACCAGTTTCGGGGCTGTTCCTGGGTCGCGGCGTCGACACCGGTTTCCAGCCACCAACGCAAAGCGCTGGCAGTCTCCCGTGAATCGATTGCGACGCTTGAACCACCCATGGCGCGATAGTCATCCCGTCTTGACGGTGGCGTCAAGCAATTCGCTGCGCCATAGAGAGCCGAATTGCCCCGCTCGAGCGGCAGAAGGAGCGAAAGTGAGCGAACGCGAGTCGATGCAGTACGACGTGGTGATCGTCGGCGCCGGTCCGGCGGGGCTTTCGGCTGCAATCCGGCTTAAGCAGCTCGCCGCCGACGCTGGCCGCGAACTTTCCGTCTGCATCCTCGAAAAAGGCAGCGAGGTGGGGGCTCACATCCTCTCCGGGGCGGTCATCGATCCCAAGGCGCTCGACGAGCTGATCCCCGACTGGAAGGACAAAGGCGCGCCGCTCACCGTGCCGGTGACGGAGAACCATCACTGGGTTCTGACAAAGAGCGGAAAATGGGGCTTCCCGAACGCGCTTCTGCCGCCGTTCATGCACAACAAGGGCACGTACACGTTGAGCCTCGGCAACTTGTGCCGCTGGCTCGCCGGCCAGGCGGAGGAGCTGGGAGTCGAGATCTTCCCCGGCTTTGCTGCAGCCGAGGTGCTGTTCAATGACGACGGCTCGGTGAAAGGTGTTGCCACCGGCGACATGGGCATCGCCAGCGATGGGTCGCGCCGGCCCGATTATCAGCCGGGCATTGAGCTGCACGCCCGCTACACATTCCTGGCCGAGGGTGCGCGCGGTTCGCTCACGAAAGAAGTGACCCGTTTATTCGATCTCCGCAAAGACAGTGGCCCGCAGGTTTATGGCTTGGGTATCAAGGAGTTGTGGGACGTTCCTCCCGAAAAGCATAAGCTGGGACGAGTGATCCACACCCAAGGGTGGCCGCTCGAAGACGCCTGGGGTGGCGGTTTTCTCTATCACCAGGAGAACAACCAGGTCGCGCTGGGGTTCGTCGTGGCGCTCGATTACGAAAACCCGTACCTGTCGCCGTTCGAGGAATTCCAGCGCTGGAAGACCCATTCGGCGATCCGCGCCGAAATCGAGGGCGGCCGCCGCGTCTCTTACGGGGCGCGGGCAATTAATGAAGGCGGCTGGCAGTCCGTCCCGGAGCTCGTCTTCCCAGGCGGAGCGTTGATCGGCTGTTCGGCGGGATTCGTGAACGTGCCGCGAATCAAGGGGACCCACACCGCGATGAAGTCAGCGATGCTCGCGGCGGAAGCGGCGTTCGAAGCGATTGAGTCCGATCGCAGTGCCGACCGTCTCGAGCGTTATCCCGAGGCGCTTCGGTCGAGCTGGCTTGCCAAAGAGCTGAAGCTAGTCCGCAATTCGCAGCCGGCGGTCGCACGCTGGGGCGGCATCGGCGGAACGCTTTACGCAGGGCTCGACATGTGGCTGGGCCAGCTCGGGCTAAACTTGCCGTGGACCCTGAGGCATCGGCACGCGGATAACCACAGGTTGAAGCGCAAGGACGAGGTCCGGCCGATAGATTATCCCAAGCCCGATGGTGTGATAAGCTTCGATCGGCTTTCGTCCGTGTACCTGTCCAACACCAATCACGAGGAGAACCAGCCGGTTCATCTGGCGCTCAAGGATGCCGACATACCGGTCACCGTGAACCTGCCGGACTACGCCGGCCCGGAGCAGCGCTATTGTCCGGCCGGAGTTTATGAATTTGTCGAGGAGGGCGGACAGCCGCGACTTCAGATCAATGCTCAGAATTGCGTTCACTGTAAAACATGCGACATCAAGGACCCGACCCAGAACATCAACTGGGTCGTGCCGGAAGGCGGCGGAGGCCCCAATTACCCGAACATGTAAGATGCTTTGCAGCGGGCTTGCACTGTTAGCTGCTGCCGGACCGGCCTATGCCACAGTTCCCGCGATGCCGGTCGACCCGGCGAGCACCTATGTTGCTGCGCGTGCAGCATCGATTAGCGGCAACCATGCGCAGGCCGCCGAGCTCTACGCGCGCCTTGCGGCGGCATCAGCAGACAGCGACTTGCAGCGAAGGGCGATTTCCGAAGCCATCACCTCCGGCGACATGCCGCTTGCGCTTCAGCTGATCCGGGCCTCGGCGAAACCGACGCAGACTGTTGATTCGAAGCTCCTGCTCGTCGCCGACGCATTGAGGAACGGACGCGATTCAGAGGCCGTGACGCTTCTATCCAAGTCTTCCGGCGGAGCCGATCTGAGCTTTTGGGCGCCGCTCGTGCAGGCGTGGGACGCGGCCCAGCGTCACGATTCCAATTCCGCGATCGCCAATCTTGCCGCGGTTCCGAAGGGGAGCGCACTGGCGCCTTTCGTGGACGAAGAGGCCGCGTTTGTGCTCCTCAAGCTCGGCAAGACAGCCGAGGCCGAGCCTTATGCGCGGCGGGCGATCGGAAATGCCGGCCCCAGAGAATTCCGCCTGCGCCTGGCGCTTGCGCAAGGGTTCCAGGCGGCCGGCGATCCCGATCGGGCGCTGGCGATGATTGAAGGCGCGTCAGGCGACACGGCAGCGGTTCGCAAAGCGCTGCAATCGGGTGGTTTGAAAGAGCTTGGGATTGACTCGGCAGCCAAGGCCTTTGCTGACCAGCTCGTCGCACTGGCGCTGGAAATGCAGCGCTCCGACACCCAGCGGGCCGATCCGCTGAACGTGGTGGAGATCGCGCGCTACGCAGCACCGGACAGCAGCGCGGCTGCAATCCTGCTCGGTAACCTGCTCGCCGATGACGACCGGCTCGCGGAGGCTCTCGCGGCTTATCGCTCGGTTTCGGATCGTGACCCGCTCTACGGCGAGGCGCTCGATTCCGAAGCACGTGCGCTGACCGGCGCAAAGCGCTTCGACGAAGCCTTGGCACTCGCAAACAGGGCTGCAACGGCACCCGACGCCACCAGCGACGATTTTGCGCGGCTCGGCGATGTTTATTCGGCCATGAAGCGGAACAATGAGGCTGCCGCGGCTTACGCACAGGCCGTGGCGAAAGCGCCAAATGCGGACAGTTCGCGCATCTGGCCGCTGCTCCTTTTGCAGGCGAGCGCGCTCGAATCGGCCAATCGCTGGCCGGAAGCCAAGAAGGTCCTCGGCTCTGCGATTGCAATGGCTCCAAACGAACCGTTGATCCTCAATTTCCTCGGCTACGCCGATCTCGTTCACGGCGAGGATCTCAAGGGCGCGGAAGCTTTGATCAGGCGGGCGAGCCAGCTTGCTCCCGACGACGCCTCGATCACCGACTCGCTCGGCTGGGCGCTCTACAAGCAGGGCAAGGTCAAGGAAGCCATCGAAACACTCCAGAAGGCGGCGATCAGCGACCCGGCGCAAGCCGATATCCAGGAGCACCTTGGGGACGCCCTTTACACTTCGGGCCGACGCTTCGAGGCGCGCTTTGCCTGGCAGGCGGCGCTGGCGACGGCCGACGACGACGAAATCGCCCGCCTGAAAAGGAAGATCGAGTTCGGGCTGACCAAGGCAACTGCCGCGCCTTGAGCGAGTTGCGGGAAACAGCATATGCGAAGGTGAACCTCGGGCTTCACGTTCGCGGTAAGCTTCCCGACGGCTATCATCGGATCGAGACGGTTTTCGCCTTCTGCGAAGACGGTGACGAGCTTTCGGCAGAGTTGGGTGATTCGCTGTCCCTGGCAATTTCTGGTCCGTTCGCCGACTCGCTTCGCGGGGGCGACAATCTGGTGCTCAGGGCGGCCGAAGCGCTTCGGCAGGCGAGCGGGACAAGCGACGGCGCTACGCTTCACCTGCGGAAGATAGTTCCCGTTGCATCGGGGATCGGGGGCGGGTCAGCGGACGCGGCGGCGACGCTTCGAACGCTCAACCGGCTGTGGAGCCTGGACTGGTCTAATTCTCGCTTGTCGAAGCTCGCCGCCGATCTCGGGGCCGATGTCCCAGCTTGCGTCGCATCGGATACGGCGCGCGGAAGCGGCAAGGGGGATGAAGTGGAGCCGGTGGACCTCGGCCTTTCCGGCCGCCCGATCCTGCTCGTGAATCCGAGGGTGGAGTTGTCGACCGCAGAAGTTTTCGAGCGGTGGGACGGAATCGACCGCGGCGAACTGACGGACTGGCGCGATGCCCGCAACGATCTCGAGGCGGGGGCGGCAGCAATCGTTCCGCAGATTCGCGGTATCCTCGCCTGGCTATCCGCGCAGCGGGGCGCCGAATGCGTGCGCATGTCGGGCAGCGGCGGAACCTGCTTCGCCTTGTTCGCGACCGAGGCCGAGCGCGACCGGGCGGAAGAGGCCGTGCCGCGCGAATGGTGGCGCCTCGCAACGCGCCTGCGCTAAAGCGACGCGCGTGAACCGGCGTCCAATCCTCACCGCCCAAGCGATGCGCTCTGCAGAGCAGGTGGCGATCGATTCCGGGACTTCGGTCGAAACGCTGATGGAGCGCGCCGGAGCGGCGCTTGCAGAAGCGGCGCTTCGGTTCGCCGGCCCCTTGCCGACGCTGATCCTCTGCGGGCCCGGAAACAATGGCGGCGACGGCTATGTGGCGGCCCGGCACCTCGACGAGCGCGGGATCAAGGTTCGCGTAGCCGCTCTTGCCGAACCGAAAAGCGACGCCGCCAAGTCGGCTAGATCGCAGTACGGGGGTGAGGTCGAAGAGCTGGACGACGGCACACGATCCGCACCCCTCGTCATCGATGCACTTTTCGGGACCGGACTGAAGAAGCCACTGGATACTGCTGTTGCGAAACAGCTTTCTCGACTCGTCGATGAGGCGAATATCAGCGTCGCGTGCGACCTTCCGAGCGGCGTCGAGGCAGACAGTGGGGCCGTTCTCAGCGAAGTGCCCGAATTTGGCCTGACAGTCACCTTCGGCGCTCTCAAACCCGCGCACCGGTTGATGCCGGCGATGCACGAGTGCGGCCGGGTCGTGCTCGCCGACATCGGCATCGATCCTGCTACAGCGGCGGAGGCGAACCGAGGCTGGTTCGGCAGAAAAGTGATTGGCGACCTGATCGAGTCAAGCGCCAATTGGTGGGAAATCGGCCCGCCGCAATTGCCCGCACTCGATCCACAAGGCCACAAATATAATCGCGGGCTCCTCCACCTGCTGTCCGGGAAGATGCCTGGCGCGATCGCCCTCGCGGCAACGGCGGCAGCGCGATCGGGCGCGGGCTATGTGCGGGTGAGCACGTCGAGGTCGATCGACAATGTTCCGTCCGCCGTCGTCCAAACCGACACGGCGCAGGTCGACGATGATCGCATCGGATGCCTCCTCGTCGGCCCCGGGATGGGTGATATCCCGCAACTTCTCACCTTGGCGCTCACGGCAAAGGCGCCAAAGGTCATCGACGCTGATGCCATCGGGCAGGTTGGCGACCCGGAAAGGCTGAAAGGCCAGAATGCAATCGTCACGCCGCACGCCGGTGAGTTTCGGCGGCTGTTCGGTGATCTTTCCGGGAGCAAGGCTGACCAGGCGCTGGAAGCCGCGAAACGCTCGGGTGCCGTGATCGTGTTCAAGGGCCCCGACACGCTCGTGGCCGCACCTGACGGTCGCGTGGGCTTCGCCCCGCCGGCACCGGCGTGGCTTGCGACGGCCGGCACCGGTGACGTCCTTGCAGGGATGATTGCAGCAATGGTCGCAAGGGGGCTGGAGCCGTTCGAAGCGGCGTGCGCGGCGGTGTGGCTGCACGGCCGAGCTGCGGAAATCGCCGGTCCGCACATGATTGCCGACGATCTCACGGCCGCGATTCCGCGCGCTCTCGACCGGCTGTGAACGAGCTCATCGTTCGAATCGCCGCGCGCGGCGACGGCGTGACGGCAAGCGGGCGCCATGTTCCGTTCGCAGTTCCCGGAGATGCGGTTCTCGACGATGGGGCACTCGCTTTCGGAGCGCACCACCGGCAGCCGCCGTGCAGCCTGTTTCCCGAATGCGGCGGCTGTCAGCTCCAGCACGCCGACGACCAAGCCTATTGCGGGTACCTGGTCAGCAGGGTCGAGACTGCGCTTGCCCAGCATGGGCTCGAAACAGAAATTCGTAACCCGCATTTGCCGCCGGCGCGGTCGAGGCGGCGCGCAACGATGAAGGCGCTCAAGGTCGGACCCCGGGTGCTCGTCGGCTTCAACGCCGAGAAGTCGCACCGGATCGTCGATATGACCGAGTGCCACATCCTCAGGCCGGAATTGTTCGCGCTCGTTCAGCCGCTTCGGCAGCTTTTGGCGCGATTGCTCAAGGCGAAGAAGGGTGCGGAGGTTCAGCTCACGCTGGTGGACCAAGGTGTCGACGTCATTCTCCGCCACGTTTCGGCCGAGGGCTTGGCCGCGCTCGAGCCCCTGACCGACTTCGCGATGAAGAATGGCCTAGCGCGCCTCTCGGTCGATAGCGGGGCAGGGCCGGAAACGCTCTATGTGCCTGAGCGCGCGACGGTAACGCTGTCGGGCGTGCCTGTTGCGTTCCCGCCCGCAGGGTTCTTGCAGGCGACATGCGACGGCGAGGCTGCGCTTGTTCAATGCGTGCGCGACTGCATCGGCGGCTCGCGAGCGATCGCGGACCTGTTCGCGGGCCTTGGCACGTTCGCGCTTGCCACCGGCGCAGCCTATGCTGCCGAGGCTTCGCGCGACTCCGCGGCGGCGCTGAAGCAAGCGGCGCCGAACATGACCATCGACCACCGCGATCTCTATCGGCGACCGCTCGACGCTTCCGAGCTGAGCCGCTTCGATGCGGTCGTTCTCGATCCGCCGCGTGCCGGA
Organism: uncultured Alphaproteobacteria bacterium; assembly: GCA_963839145.1. Lineage (GTDB taxonomy): Bacteria > Pseudomonadota > Alphaproteobacteria > Sphingomonadales > Sphingomonadaceae > Sphingomicrobium. The sequence goes on along the minus strand of CAWITR010000003.1, from coordinate 55,524 downwards.
GCCGCCCAACAAGTGGCGCAGATCGCTTCTTCGTCAGTTCCCCGGGTCGCTTACGTCAGCTGCAATCCCGCCACTTTCGCGCGGGACGCGAAGCGGCTGGTCGATGGCGGCTATTCCCTCGACTGGCTGCGCCCCGTCGGCCAGTTTCGCTGGTCGACTCACGTCGAGCTTGCCGGCTGCTTCAGCCGCTAAACGATGCCGCTATCGAGGAGCAGCCGAATGCAGGCGTGGATGGTGAGGGCGATCAGGCACAGCGATCCGCCCGCAAACAGCAGAAACCTGTAGCGAACGATGTTGACGGTGACCTGGAGCAGGCTGTGCGCAATTCGGAACGCCACATAGGCCCACGCCAGCCACAGGTTCAGTCCGGCTCCGAACCCCATTAGCGCCAGCGACAGAGCAATGGCGTAGAAGAGCGTCGGCTGCTCCATCAAATGGTTGTAATTGTGCGCTTTCCACTGAACGCGGTTTTCGATGACGCCATCTAGATCCCCGCCACGTGAGCCAACTCGGCCCTTGAGGCTAATCCCCGCCTTCTTCATCGCCGGAAGCCTCGTGAAATACATCCACAGCAAGATCACGCAGGTCCAGGCGACCAGCACAACTACCGGCGCCAATATCGGGCTGTACGGCATTTGAATCCCCCAAGCTGTCGGCGCCCGGGAGGGTGCGACAGATCGTTACGGTTGGCAATCGACTTGTCGCTCGACCTGGCCTGTGGGATGCATCGGCTGACGGAGGGACAGGATGGGCGATCCTCGCGGAGCCACGGCCTAAGCTAACGCGCACGCAAATTGCCGCGGTCGTCGCAGGCAACGGTCTCGAATTCTACGATTTCCTTACATATTCATTCTTCGCGGTGCAGATCGGTGAGGCGCTGTTTCCAGGTAGCGGCGCAAGCAAGCTGCTGCTTTCTCTGGCCACTTTCGGCGTCGGCTTCGCCACGCGCCCGCTCGGTGGATTCCTGATCGGACGCCTTGCCGACCGAAAAGGCCGGCGGCCGGCGATGGTGCTGTCGTTCTCGCTGATGGGGTTCGCGATCGTCGGAATCGCTCTCACGCCGTCCTACGCGGCGATTGGCCTCGTCGCCCCGCTCCTCGCCGTGATGTTCCGAATGGTTCAGGGGTTCGCCCTCGGCGGTGAAGTCGGGCCCAATACGGCCTTTCTGCTGGAGGCGGCACCGCCTGGGCGGCGTGGGTTTTATGTCTCGCTTCAATTCGCGACTCAGAATTTCGCGATTCTCGCCGCGGGACTCGTCGGGCTTCTACTCTCGTCCACCCTCAGCGCGGACGCGCTCGCCGGCTGGGGCTGGCGCGCCGCGTTCCTCATTGGCGCACTGATCGTTCCATTCACGATCGTAATTCGAAAGAGCCTCAGCGAAACGCTTGTCCCTGGCGAACCGGGGATCGACTATGGCCGCGGCGGGCGAAGCATTCCGGTCATCGCAGTCGCCGGCCTCCTGCTTCTCGCCGGAGCGACAATCGGAACCTACACGGTCGATTACGTTACGACATTCGCCCAAAAGTCCCTCGGAATGAGCGCCGGCGTTGCCTTCGGAGCGACGGTGCTGCTCGGAATCACGATGACCGGGTTCAACTTGATCTCGGGCCTGCTGTCGGACCGATACGGCCGCAAGCGCCTGGCGCTTGTCGGTTGGATCGGCTTGTTCGTTGCCGGAATTCCTGCCTTTGCGCTGATGATCGCCATTCGAAGCCCGCTGACGCTCTATTCGATGACGGCGCTGCTCGGCGCCCTCATGGGACTGCTGACGCCGCCCTCGGCGACGCTGTTCACAGAGGCGCTGCCAGCGCGCGTCAGGGCGGGCGCGCTCGGGACCATTTACGCAGTGTCGATCGCGATCTTCGGCGGAAGTGCGCAGTTCATCGAGCAATTGCTGATCGACCGCACTGGAAGCCCGATTGCGCCGGCCTTCTACATGACCCTCGCAATCGGGATCGGCATGATCGGCGTCTTCGTCCTCGAGGAAACCGGCACGATAGCGACGCGGGGCGAACCTGTAGCGGACCGCGCGGTGGCTTCCTGAGCAAAGGCGAATGGCAAGCGTCCGCCGCCGCGGAAGGGCCGCAGCGGCGGGGATTCCGTCGTTTTAATCGAACATCTTGGCGAAGCTACGTTTCTCGCGGTTGCGCCAGGCGCCGCGGTGCCAAGCATCGCTGGCGAGCAGCGGCAGGACCGATGTCGCTTCAGCGAACACCATCTGCTCCATCGCGGTCGAGACCTTGCCCCAGCTCGCCGCTTCCTGAAGCGTCGAAGAGGAGCAGGCGCCGTCGCGGACGTCGGCGACGGTGATCTGGACCGCATATTTGTGCACTTCGACGTCGTCGTGGCCGAGGATTTCGGCGCAGACGACCGTGTCCTGGGTGAAGTTCTTCGGCACTCCGCCGCCGATCATCAGAAGGCCGGTCGTGCCCGCCTTGATCTTGATGTCGGTGAGCTCGCGGAAGTCGGCGATGCTGTCGAGAGTCATGTAGTGCCCGCCGCGCTTCATCGCGTCGACCTGGTGCTTCACAAGCCCGAATCCGGCCGAGCTGTCGGTGAACGCGGGGCAGAAGATCGGCACGTCATGCTCATAAGCGAGCTGGACGAGGCTGCCCTGTTTCTTGGCGTTGCCTTCGCTCAGCCATTTGCCCATCTCGCGGATGAAAGCGCGCGATGAGTAAGGCTTCGGCTCCAGGCTGTCGGCGATCTCCCCGATCGTGTGATCGCAGTCCTGAAGCGCTTCCTCGTCGATATAGGTGTCGTAGATGCGATCGATGTAGAGCGATCGCAGCGTATCATCGTCAGGGATTTCATTGGCTTGGTAGTGTTTGTGGCCAAGCGCTTCGAAGAAATCCATGTCGACGATCGTGGCCCCGGTGGCGACGATCGCGTCGACCATGTTCGACTTCACCAGCTCGGCATAGACGTCCATGCAGCCGCCGGCCGAAGTCGAACCGGCGATCACCAGGATGATCGAGCAGGACTGATCCTCGAGCATCGTGTTGTAGATCTTCGTCGCCCGCGACAGGTCGCGGCTGGTGAAGCTCATCTTCCCCATCGCGTCGATGATCGGGCGAGCATCGAACTCGGTGATGTCGATATGCTCGATCGGCGTGGACAGAAGCTCCGCCTTGCGGGTGTCATTGACCTTCGATTGTTCGTTCATTTCATGCTCCATTGCGCCGCCGGTCAGAGGCGGCTGCGATAAAGGCATGTCGTTTCAAGCGGGGGACAGCCTCACCCCGACGTTTTCAGCTCCCAAGTCACGGGAGCGAATTCGTCAGTCGTTCACGACTTTCGAACGGCCGAGCTTGCGCCTTGCTCCGTAAAGCGTTGCCATCGGCTCGTCATCGACGACTTCGACGCTTTCGACCCCGAAACCGTTGAAGCGCGTGCGCATCGCGCAGCCGTAGGCGCCAAGCATTCCGATCTCGACGTAATCCCCGGCCTGAATGTCGGCGGGAAGTTCGAACGGCCCGGCCATGTGGTCGAGATCGTCGCAGGTCGGGCCGTAAAAGCTGAAGCCCACCGGCTTTGCTCGCGACGCGCTGTCGCGAAGGAGAGCCACCGGAAAGCGCCAGCCGACATGAGCGGCATCGAACAGAGCGCCGTAGGCGCCATCGTTGATGTAAAGCTCGGTCCCGCGGCGCTTTTCCACGCGCACCACCAGGCTGGCATATTCCGCGCACAAGGCTCGTCCAGGCTCGCACCACAATTCTGCCGAATAGCTGATCGGCAGCGATTCGAACGTCGAGTGGATCACCTGGAAATAGGCCTCCAGCGGCGGCGGCTCCATTCCCGGGTAGGTCGACGGGAATCCGCCGCCGACATCGACGATGTCGACAGTAACCGCTGCCTCGACAATGGCATTGCGCACCTGCTCCATCGCATCGGCATAGGCTGCCGGGCTCATCGACTGGCTGCCGACATGGAAACAAATGCCGAGCGCGTCGGACGCCTGGCGAGCCGCCATCAGCAGGGACTTAAGCTCGGTCGGATCGGCGCCGAACTTGGAAGCCAGGCTGTACTTCGCATGTTCGGACGAGACCCGAAGCCGGACCAGCAGGTTGAGATCCGTTGCACCGCGAGTGGCGCGGACGATTTTCTCCAGCTCCTCAACGGTGTCGAGGCTGAACGTTTTCACGCCGTGCTCGAAATAAGCCTCCGCGATCGCTTCCTCGGCCTTCACCGGGTGCATGAAGCAAAGCACCGCATCCGGCAGGGTCTCGTGGACCAGCCGCACTTCGCCCATTGAGGCAACGTCGTAGTGAGTAATTCCGGAATCCCACAGGACCTGAAGCAGGTCGGGCGAAGGGTTCGCCTTCACCGCATAGAGCGACCGGCCCGGAAACTTCTCGATGAAGAATCGGGCGGCCCGGCGTGCGGCGTGCGGACGCAAAAGCGTCACCGGCTGCACCGGGCGAGTGTCGGCAATATCTGCGGCGCGGCGAATGCCGGTCGGGGAAGTTGCTAGCCCCAGCGGGCGATGATGCTTGTGCAATTCAAGGGACCTCCAACGGGTAGTTCGAGACAGAGCTGCCTTGCGGTTGGAAGTCCCATGGGGCAGCGGAGGCGCGATATATGTGCGAGGGTTGCGGCTGTAAAGAGTTTCGGCCGTAAGAACGGCAATTCAACTCCGTATGTCGCTGATCTGCAACGGCTAATCGAAAGGGTGAAATATCAACCACTTACAAAGAAGATTGGTGACCCGGGATGACGTGGTCGCGGCCGCGGAACGAATTACGGGGCTGGTTGAGCAGACTCCGCTAATCGAAAGCGCGATCGACGGAACGCCTGTCTGGCTTAAGTGCGAGTGCCTCCAGACGGGCCATGCCTTCAAGCTCCGGGGCGCGACAAATCGGCTTCTCCAGCTGTCCGACGAGGAGCGGACTCACGGGGTCGTCGCCTTCTCCTCGGGCAATCACGCGCAGGGTGTCGCCATTGCCGCGAGGAGGCTCGGTGTTCCCGCCGTCATCGTCATGCCGTCGGACGCTCCGAAGGTGAAAGTAAAGGCAACGCAGAGCAATGGCGCCGAGATCATCTTTTACGATCGCCGGAACGACAGCCGCGAGGACATCGCGCAGCGGCTCGCCGAGAAGCGTGGAGCGGTCATCGTCCCGAGCTTTGACGATCCGGCGATCGTCGCCGGCCAGGGCACCGTCGGGCTGGAAATCCTGGAGCAAATGCCGGTCCCGCCGAAGCGGATCGTCGCCCCCTGCGGCGGAGGAGGTCTCGCGTCGGGAATCGCCTTGGCTTGCCCGGACGCGGAGATCGTCATCGTCGAGCCCGACGGCTGGGACGACATGAAGCGATCGCTGGAGAAAGGCGAAATCGTCCCTGTCGAGGCGGACGCGCCCGCGACCTTGTGCGACGCACTTCAGACCCCCCGCGTGTCGCCGATCACCTTTCGAGATCCTTCGCGATCGCGAGGCGACGGCGCTGTCCGTGTCAGATGAGGAGGCGAAGGAGGCGATCCGCTTCGCCTGGAGCGAGCATGGGTTGGTCGTCGAAGCGGGCGGAGCGGTGGCTCTCGCAGCCGTTCTCGCCGGCAAGGTCGAGGTGACCGAAGGAACGTTCGTCGTTTTATCGGGCGGGAACATCGACCCCGAGCTTCACGCCCGGATCGTCGCGGACGGCTAGGCGCGCGGTCCCGGTCTTGTATTCGCCGGGCTCGACATGCACCGGGCTCGAGCGTTCGACCGCCTGAGTGAGCTCCTCCAGTTCGGCGGCAAGCGTCTGCAACTCGGCGGCGAGCGCCTTCGGATCCGATTCGGCAGCGCCGGCGGAGGCGTCGAGGAGGGTCTCCAGCATCATGGCGATGCACGGAAGAATCGTCTCCTCGATCCGCTCGAAAGCGTCTTCGAGACGCGCTTGCTGTTGGTCCGGGTCCACATTCCGAATAGTGGACGAGACCGGTTAAGCCTTGGTGAAAGGAATCGCGGAGTTGGAAACACTTACGTCGGCTGCGATGGCGCTGGCCGTGATTTCCGCCTTCTTCCTCGGCTTTGCGGGCTTGAGGATACTCACCGGGCCTGCAAACCGGAGGAAGGGCGCGCTGATGCTCGCCGCCGCCGTAGTTCTCCTCGCTAACGTCCTGATTTGGACAATATAGCGGGCCGTTTCGGGTCGGTGGCGAGCCGCATGTCGAGATAATCGTCGACGCTCTTCATCAACAAGTCCAGTTCGTTCGCGAAAAAGTGGTTGGCACCCGGGATCACGTCATGAGTGATGGTGATGTGCTTTTGCGTCCGAAGCTTGTCGACGAGCTTCTGGACCGCGCTGGGGGTGACGACTTCGTCGTTTTCGCCCTGGATGATGATTCCCGACGACGGGCAGGGCGCGAGGAAGCTGAAATCGTACATGTTCGCGGGCGGGGCTATGGAGATGAAGCCGCGGATCTCCGGGCGGCGCATCAACAGCTGCATTCCGATCCATGCGCCGAAGCTCACTCCCGCGACCCAGGTCGTCTCCGCTTCCGGGTGAATCTGCTGGACCCAGTCGAGCGCGCTCGCTGCGTCCGACAATTCGCCGATGCCGTTGTCGAACGTGCCCTGGCTTTTCCCGACCCCGCGGAAATTGAACCGCAGCGTGGCAAAGCCGCGCTTCACGAAGGTCTGGTAGAGCAGCTGGACGATCTTGTTGTTCATCGTCCCGCCCGCCTGCGGGTGGGAATGGAGGATCATTGCGACTGGGGCGCGGGGGCGCGGTCCCGGGTGGAAACGGCCTTCGAGACGGCCCTCTGGACCAGGAAAAATAACTTCGGGCATGGAGGTTTCGGCTGCTCGCTAACGGTAATGTCGTGACCGCGGGTGCGCCGCGGCGGCGGGTCCTATATAGGGGAGGGACTTGAACAGGCAATCGGCAGATAACCTCGAAAAATGACAGACCGAATCTTCCTCGACCATGCTTCCAGCACATTCGTCATTCCTGAAGCTCGCGAAGCACTCGCAAAGGGCATCGACGAATGGGCCAATCCGAACAGCCCTCACGGCGAAGGACGGCGGGCGCGAGCGCTTCTCGAGGAAGCCCGCGACACGATCCGCGACGTTCTCGACTGGCCTCATGACGTCATTTTCACCTCCGGGGCGAGCGAAAGCGTAGAGCTTGCCGCGCGCTGCGCGACTCCGCCGGGCCGAGCGCACGGAGCGACCGAGCACAAGATCGTCGGCTATGCGATGGGCGACGACTCGACCGTCCTGCCGGTCGATTCAGACGGACTGATCGACGAACGGGCGCTCGAGTCGGCGCTTGAGAAGGGGCCGGCGCTAATCGCAATCCAACAGGTGAATAACGAGACCGGTGTCATCCAGCCGCTCGACCGCCTGGCGCCCAGGATTCGCGAAGCTGGCAGTCTGTTGCTCGCCGACTGCGCCCAGAGCGCGTCGAAGATGCCGCTCCCCGATGCCGATTTCATCGCGATTTGCGCCCACAAGCTGGGAGGCCCTCCGGGAATAGGCGCGCTCCTTGTTCGCGATCTTGGCACGTTGAAGGCCTGCGGAGGTGGCCAGGAGAAAGGCTATCGCCGCGGGACTCAGGACGCGCCCGGCGCAATGGCGTTTGCCGCTGCCCTTGCGGCGCGCCCATATGACATGGATAGGATGAAGCAGCTTCGCGAGCGGCTGGAGGAGGGCGTCCGCGCTGCGGGCGGAGTGGTCATCGCCGAAGGTGCTCCGCGAGTGCCGACCATCGGCGCGATCGCCCTTCCGGGCGGCTCGAGCGCTGCGCTCCTCGTTCAGTTCGACCTTGCCGGAATCGGTGTTTCGGCCGGGAGCGCCTGTTCGTCGGGCAAGGCCAAGCCGAGCGATGTTCTTGAGGCGATGAACGTGCCGGAGGAGATCGCGGCGGGGTTCCTGCGGCTAAGCTTCGGCCCAAAAACCAGCGAAGCCGACATCGACGGCTTCCTTGCCGAATTCAGCCGAATTGCGGAGAGGGCGGCCTCCAGGGCGGCATGATCTATCTCGATTATCAGGCAACGACCCCGCTCGCTCCTGAAGTGGCGGTGGCGATGAGGCCGTGGCTGGACCACAAGTACGCAAATCCGCACTCGCCCTCGCGAGCGGGCCGCGAAGCGGCGGCGGCAATCGAGGTTTCGCGCAAGCAGGTGCAGCAGGCGATTGGCCTGGAAGGCGCATCGCTGGCGTTCACCGGCAGCGCGACCGAGGCGATCAACTGGGCGATCAAGGGCACGATCGAGAAGGCATTTGCGAAGCGAAACCGGATCGTCACCGTCCAGACCGAGCATGCGGCGGTTCTCGACACATGCGAATGGCTGGAGGGCCGCGGCATTGACGTGACTTACCTGCCGGTCGGTCGCGACGGGCTTCTGGACCTCGCCGAGGTGGAGGCTGCGGTGGACGAGCGCACGGCGCTGGTTGCGGTGATGCTCGTCAACAACGAGATCGGGGTCATCCAGCCCGTCGACGAAATTGCGAAGCTGGCGCACGCAGTCGGTGCGCTGATGCTGTGCGACGCGGTGCAGGCGCTCGGGCGGGTGGCCATTCCCGACGGGCCGGACCTCGTCGCCGTGTCTGCGCACAAAATCTATGGGCCGAAAGGCGTCGGTGCGCTGTGGATGCGCGACGGCGCAGAACCCGCACCGCTGATCCACGGCGGCGGTCAGGAACAGGGGCTCCGCTCGGGAACGCTGTCTCCGGCTCTCTGCGTCGGTTTCGGCGCTGCCGCGAAGCTTGCAGCGGAGCGGTTCGATGCGGACCACGATCACATTGAAATGTTGTGGAAGGCCGCACTGGAGGCGCTCGGGCCCGATTGGGCGATCAACGGAAGCACCGACCATCGCTTCCACGGAAATCTCAACATCCGGCGCGAAGACCTTGATGCAGCGCGGTTGATTTCTGACCTTCGGGACCTCGCCTTCTCGCTTGGGAGCGCCTGCGCAAGCGGCTCGGGACGGCCGAGCCACGTCCTCCGAGCCATCGGTTTGAGCGACCGCGAAGCGCGTTCTTCGATACGCCTGGGTTTCGGCCGCTACACGAGGCGGGAGGAGCTGGTCGGTGCGATCGAGCAGATCAACGCAGCGGCCGACGCCCAGAAGCGGTTCGCGGCGTGACGAAGGTCCGCTTTTACAAGGCTGACGGAACTCTCGACAAGGAAGTCGAGGCCAAGCCTGGCCAGCGCCTGCTCGATGTCGCCTGGGCGGCGAAGCAGCCGCTCGAGGGCGCCTGCGAGGGCGTGATGGCCTGTTCCACCTGCCACGTCATTGTAGACAAGGCGGATTTCAAGAAGCTGCCGAAGGCAAGCGACGAGGAAGAGGACATGCTCGACTTCGCCGCCCATGCGACCCGCACTTCGCGGCTGGCATGCCAGATCATCCTCACGGAGGACATGGAATCGCTGACTGTGCGGATCCCTCCGTCGGCTCGGAACTGGCTGAAGGGCTAAGCGGCTCGCCCGCCGAAGCCTTGGCGAACGCGGGTGGGAACCGGAACGACCCGGGACGAAATCACTGTGGCTGCTTCCTTCCGGACCTGACCAGGTTGGCGACAGCCCCGTCCGCCCGGCTCCCGAGCGCCATATGGGAGCAGATTCGCGCGCTGGCAACCGCTCGCAATGCGGCGCGGCGATGCCTACAACAGTCGTGATGACCGACGAATCGCCAGCCGAAATGCCTGCCCTGGGCCTCGACCTGCCGGAGGAAACGCCCGCCGACTCGCCGTACCGCGTGCTCGCCCGCAAATACCGCCCGCAGAGCTTCGATCAGCTGATCGGGCAGGATGCGATGGTGAAGACCCTCGCCAACGCTATCGAACGAGGGCGGATCGCTCATGCTTTCCTGCTGACGGGGGTGCGCGGGGTCGGCAAGACCTCGACGGCGCGCCTGATCGCCAAGGCGTTGAACTGCGTCGGTCCGGACGGGCAGGGGCAGCCGACGATCACGCCGTGCGGGGTTTGCGAGAATTGCCGGGCGATTGCCGAAGGCCGCCACATCGACGTCGTTGAGATGGACGCCGCTTCGCACACCGGCGTCGACGACATTCGCGAGATCATCGACGCGGTTCGCTACGCCTCGGTTTCGGCCCGCTACAAGATTTACATCATCGACGAAGTTCACATGCTTTCAAAGAGTGCTTTCAACGCTTTGTTGAAGACTCTTGAGGAGCCGCCGGAGCACGTGAAGTTCCTGTTCGCTACGACCGAAGTGAATAAGGTGCCGGTGACTGTACTGTCGCGCACGCAACGGTTCGACCTTCGTCGCATCGACCCGGAAAAGCTGGTCGCTCACTTCGCTGAAGTCGCGAAGGCCGAAGGCGTCGACGTCGATCCCGATGCGCTGGCGATGATTGCCCGCGCTGCAGAGGGATCGGCCCGCGACGGCTTGTCGATCCTCGACCAGGCGATCGCTCACGGCGCCGGCACGGTGACCGCCGAACAGGTGCGCGACATGTTGGGCCTCGCCGACCGCGGGCGAATCCGCGACCTCCTCGAGCTAGTCCTAAAGGGCGATTCGACCGCCGCACTCAAAGCGATGGACGAGGCGCACGATCTCGGAATGGACCCGGCCTCGATCGTTCGCGGGATGATGGAGGCGCTTCACTCCGCGACGCGAGCAAAGGCGGGAGCGCAGGCGAAGGCGCTGCTTTCGGCCGAGCAGAGGGAGTTTTCCGAAAAGCTGGCCGAAAGCCTCTCCTGGGCGCAGATCCACCGCCTGTGGCAGATGCTCTTGAAGGCGCTGGCGGATGTGACGATTGCGCCCGATCCGCAGGAGGCAGCGACAATGGCTGTTCTTCGGCTGATCCATTCCGCCGAACTTCCCGACCCTGCGGCCCTTCTTCAGAAGCTGTCCGGAAGCGCCAGCGTGGCGGCTAGCGCGCCGCGCTCCTCATCAACGAGCTCTGCGGCCGCGGCGGGCGCTCCGAAGGATTTCAAATCACTGATCCAGATGCTGGAAAATGACGGCAGGCATCAGCTCGCAGTTCAGCTTCACGATCAGGTCGGGCTCGTCCGCTTTGCCCCTCCGGAGCTGGTGCTGAAGCCGCTTCGGCCGGTCGGCTCCGACTGGCCGCGAGAGCTCGCGGCCGTTCTAAAGGGGATCACCGGAGCCAAATGGATCGTTTCCACTGCCGAGGAAGGCGCGGAGCCGTCGCTCCTGGAGCAGGAGAAAATGGCCGAGCAGCAGGTGCGCTCGCAAGTGCTCCAGGACCCGTCCGTCGTCGCGGCGATGAACGCCTTCCCCGGTGCCGAGCTCGAATCCTATTCTTTGACCAAAGGTGCTTGAAATGCCCGACATGCCGAATTTCGACGAAATCATGAAGATGGCCCAGAACGTCCAGGCCGAAATGCAGAAGGCGCAGGAGAGTCTCGACAAGATCGAGGTCGAGGGCGCCGCCGGCGGTGGGCTCGTAAAGGTGCGGGCGACTGCGAAAGGACAAATCAACGCGGTCGAAATCGACGAGAGCCTGCTCAAGCCGAGCGAAAAGTCGATGCTCGAGGACCTCATTGCCGCGGCGATCAATGACGCAAAGGCCAAGGCCGACGCTGCCGCCGGGCCGGAGCTTCAAAAGATGACGAGCGGAATCCCGCTCCCGCCGGGCTTCAAGCTGCCGTTCTAGGTTAAACCGCTTGTAGGGAGCCGTATTTCAGGCATGATGGGCGCTCGTCCCAGCCGGGGGAGAGCGAATGCGCCTGGGTGCCATGCAGGATTGGCCATTGCGCGTGATGCGTTTCGTCGATCACGCGCAACGCGAATATCCCGATTCGGAGATCGTTTCGGCCTGGGCCGACGGCTCGATCACCCGCACCAACTGGGCCGATGTCGCTCATCAGGCGCGCCAGATGGCACAGGCGCTCGAACGGCTCGGGATTCGGCCGGGCGACCGCGTGGCGACCCTGGCGATGAATCATTCCGGCCACTTGACGGCCTGGTACGGCGCTTGCGGAACTGGCGCGGTGCTCCACACGATCAATCCTCGCCTGTTCGACGATCAACTGGATTATATCGCCAACCACGCCGAGGACCGCGTCCTCCTCTACGACCGAGCATTCCAGCCGATCGTCGAGCGAATGAAGCCGCGTTGGCGAACTATCGAGGAATATATCTGTTTCGACCCCGCGGACGGGGAAGCTGGCTTCGCCGAGTGGATCGCGGGCGAAGACGGTGATTACCGCTGGGTCGAAGGCGACGAACGCGACCCCTGCGGGCTATGTTACACGTCCGGCACGACGGGAAATCCCAAGGGCGTCTTGTACGAGCATCGCTCGACGGTGCTTCACACCTTGATGTCGATCACGCCCGACGTCTTTAACCTGTCGAGACGGGCGGTGGTCCTTCCGATCGTGCCGATGTTCCACGCCAATGCGTGGGGTATCCCCTGGTCGGTTCCGGCGAGCGGAGCCAAGCTGGTGCTCTCGGCTGACTACCGGCCCGCCAGCATGTGCGCACTATTTCGCAAGGAACAGGTGACCCATTCCGCGGGCGTGCCGACCGTCTGGCTGACGATGATCGAGTATATCGAACGCACCGGCGAGACACTTGGCAAGCTGCAGCAGGTCACCATCGGCGGCTCGGCAGCGCCGCGCGCGATGATCGAGTGGTTCCGAAACCGCGGAATCGACATTGGTCACGCCTGGGGAATGACCGAGACTTCGCCCATCGGCACCTGCCGGTCGAAGCCGCCGAACTGGGACGACCTCGGTGCCGACGAACAGCTGGACCTCATTGCCAAGCAGGGTAGGGCGCCGTTCGCGGTCGAGCTACGCGTTGTCGACGAGGACGGTCGAGAGCTCCCGCGTGACGGCATGTCGTCGGGCAGGCTTCAATGCCGCGGTCCGTGGGTGGTGAAGCGGTACTTCCGGGACGATTGCGACTGTATTGACGAGGACGGCTGGTTCGACACCGGGGACGTGGCGGTTCTCCATCCGGACGGGACGATGCAGATCACGGACCGGGCCAAGGACGTGATCAAGTCGGGCGGCGAATGGATCAGCTCGATCGACCTGGAAAATGCCGCTGTCGGATGCCGTGGCGTAGCCGAAGCCGCCGCAATCGCGATCCCCCATCCGAAATGGGACGAGAGGCCGCTGCTTCTGGTCGTCCGAAGTGAGGGCAGCGACGTAACCGAAGAGGAAATCCGCGATCACCTGCGGAAGCACGTTTCGAAATGGTGGCAACCGGACGCGATCGACTTCGTCGACGAGCTTCCTCACAGCGCCACCGGCAAGCTCAGCAAGAAGACGCTCCGCGAGCGGTATCGCGACTATCGGTTCGAAAATGCCCACGCGATGGTTGGCCGGGACTAGCACCTAGAAAAAGCCGGCGCGGGGCACTAACTGGCGGGCAACTCTCCAACACGCTTTGAAGGACACCCGCGACCCCATGGCCGCCCAATACGCATTTGTGATGAAGGACATGACCAAGTCCTTCCCCGGCGCTCAAAAGCCGGTTCTCAGCAACATCAACCTGCAATTCTACCATGGCGCCAAGATCGGCATCGTCGGCCCGAACGGGGCGGGTAAGTCGACCCTGATGAAAATCATGGCCGGCTTGGACAAAGACTTCCAGGGCGAAGCCTGGCCGGGCGAGAACGTCACCGTCGGCTACCTCCCGCAGGAGCCGCAGCTCGACCCTACCAAAACCGTTCTCGAAAACGTCAAGGACGGCGCCCGCGATGTCGCCGACATGGTCGACCGCTTCAACGCCATCTCCGCGGAAATGGGCGATCCGAAGGACGACACCGACTTCGACGCGCTGATGGAGGAAATGGGCGAGCTCCAGGCCAAGATCGACGCCGTCGATGGCTGGACTCTCGACAATCAGCTCGAAGTCGCAATGGAGGCGCTTCGGTGCCCTCCGTCCGACTGGTCCGTCGAGAGCCTCTCGGGCGGCGAGAAACGCCGAATTGCGCTTACCCGGCTGTTGATCCAGAAGCCGTCGATCCTTCTCCTCGACGAGCCCACGAACCACCTCGACGCCGAAAGCGTCCAATGGCTCGAACAGCACCTGAAGGAATATCCGGGCGCGGTGCTGATGATCACCCACGACCGCTATTTCCTCGACAATGTCGTCAGCTGGATCCTCGAGCTCGATCGCGGAAAATACTTTCCCTACGAGGGCAATTATTCGACCTATCTCGAGAAGAAGGCGAAGCGGCTCGAACAGGAAGAGCGCGAGGAGTCCGGCCGGCAGAAAGCGATCAGGGACGAGCTCGAGTGGATCCGCCAGGGGCCGAAGGGCCGGCAGGCGAAGTCGAAGGCGCGTATCGCCAAGTTCGACCAGCTCGTGGCCGCGCAGGAGAAGCATGTCCCGGGCAAGGCGGAAATCCTCATCCAGGTGCCGGAGCGGCTCGGCGGAAAAGTCATCGAAGCCAAGAATATCAGCAAGGCCTACGGCGACAAGCTACTGTTCGACGATCTGTCTTTCACTCTGCCGCCGGGCGGCATCGTCGGCGTGATTGGCCCCAACGGTGCCGGCAAGTCGACCCTGTTCAAGATCATCACCGGCCAGGAAGAGCCGGACTCCGGTGAGGTCGACATCGGGCCGACGGTTCACCTCGGTTATGTCGACCAGAGCCGGGATCATCTCGACGATTCGAAGAACGTGTGGGAGGAGATTTCGGACGGGCTCGACTATATGAAGGTGAACGGGCACGACCAATCCACCCGCGCTTACGTCGGCGCCTTCAACTTCAAGGGCCAGGACCAGCAGAAGAACGTCGGAAAGCTGTCGGGCGGCGAGCGCAACCGAGTGAACATCGCCAAGATGCTTAAGCGCGGCGGCAACGTCCTGCTGCTCGACGAGCCGACGAACGACCTCGACGTCGAGACCTTGGGCGCTCTCGAGGAAGCGATCGAGAATTTCGCCGGCTGCGCCGTGGTCATCAGCCACGACCGCTTCTTCCTCGACCGCCTTGCGACTCACATCCTCGCGTTCGAGGGCGACAGCCATGTCGAATGGTTCGAAGGGAACTTCGAAGCTTATGAGGAGGACAAGGTGCGCCGCCTCGGCGAAGAAGCCACCCGCCCGCATCGGACGACCTACCGGAAATTGACGCGCTAATCTGCGGCCATGCTGACCGTCACCTCGATCCTGTGGGTCTGGAAGACGCAAGCCGCCGGGCGATGGTTCTTTCTTACCATCCCCGAAGAGCAGTCCGATGAAATCCGAGCCGCGGCCTTCGCTGGCCCGCGCGGGTTCGGCTCAGTTCGAGTGGAAGCCACGGTCAGCGACGTCACCTGGCGCACGTCCGTGTTTCCGCAGAATAGCGGCGGTTACATTCTCCCGGTGAAGGCAAAGGTGCGCGAACGCGCCGGATTGGCGGCGGGCGACGAGGTAACTTTTCGCTTGAGCTTGCTCTAGTCGGCCGTGAGGCTCGCGGCCGTTGCCGCATAGCCCCTGGCCATGCTGGCGAGGACTTCGGACGCGCGCGCGTCGGTGGTTGCGCGCGAAAGGCGCCGGCAACGTGCCGCCTGCTCCAGGAGCTCTTCGGATTGCTCCTGCGTGACTTCGACCAACAGGTTTACCGCCCCCTCGATCTGGCCGTCAGCGTCGAAGTGGGGCGTCGGATAGGCGCGGCAGGCAACTCGCCGACCGTCTGGCCTCTCGACGATGATGATGTCGTCATGCACGTCGCGCTTTTCCTTGAGGGCGCGCGCCATCGGACAATCTTCGTGCGGCAGCGGCTCGCCCGAAAGCGTGTAGAGCTTCCACGTTACGCACCATCGATCGCTACCGAGCTGGGGGTCGCGTCCGGCGAAATCGGCGCACGCGTCGTTGCAGTAGATCACCGCGCCTTCGGCATCGGTAGTGTACACAGGAATCGGAAATTCATCGAGAATGGAGCGCCAATCTCCGCCGCGCCGAAGCGCGTCGACTGCAGTGTGCAGATAGGCCTTTGGCGCCGTTCCGAAATTCATGAAGCGATTAACCCAAGTTGGCGGTCCAACAGGCCAGCTTTCGCTTCGTTCCGTAAAAATCCGGTACTCTGGCCGGACGGTCCCGGCATGTGTCGGCTAGGCAACAGTCAGTCGCGCTCGGTGACCACCTCGGTTGCTGAGTGTTTCGGCGTTTCGCCTTGCCCGTGAGCGATGTGGTCGCCCTTGGTTACGCTTTCGTGCGCGTTGGGATCGGTCGCGCGCTGCCGCTCTGCCTGGGTGGCGACGTCGGTCTGCAGGTTCCCGCCTTCGCGCCCTTGCTGTTTCTCGTTGGTGGCGGAAACCTCTTCCGCCTGCGCGGCATCGATGATGTCGCTGTCGTCATTTTCTCTGGCCGTTTCGGCGCGGCGCTCGCCCCTGGATTCCGTCATTTTCATTTCCTTCGCTTGTGTCGAGCGAACGGGCTCGCGGCAGTGGAGTTCCGCTACCGGAGGCGCTTTACCAAAAGCCGACCGTCAGCGCCGGTCTTCACGTCGAAATTCGGGATCGAACGCAGAAGGTCCGACAGCCGCGTATAGCCGTAATTGCGCGTTGCGAAGCTGGACACGGCCTTTGCTCGCTGACCCAGCTCGGACAGTGTCGTGTAGCCGTCTTCGTCACGCTCAGATGCCTTGTAGGCGTGACCCAGCACTTCCAGCAGCGCAGTATCGACTTTCGTCTGCTTGCTGTCGGTCTCGGGCGCGCCGCCCTGGCTGGCAAGCGCCGCAACATCAAAAAATCGGGTGCACGCCTGCCGGAATCCGAGCGGCGTCTTGCCGGTGCCGAAGCCGTACACCGGCGAGCCATTCTCGCGGATCCGCTGCGCAAGAGGAAGGAAATCGCTGTCGGACGACATAATCCCGAATCCGTCGACATTGCCACGATAGAGAAGGTCCATCGCGTCGATCGTCATTCGCATGTCGGTCGCGCTTTTCCCCTTCACGACGTCGAACTGCTGCATCGGGACGATAGAATAGAGGCTCGACAGGTCGCCCCAGCCCTTCAGGCTCGCCTTTGTCCAGTTGCCGTACGCTCGTCGGACATTGATCGTGCCCAGCTCGCTGAGGACAAGGAGGACTTCGTCGAGATGCTCGGGGGAAGCATTGTCGGCGTCGATCAGCAGCGCGATGTTGGAATCGGACACGTTGCCGTTGTTGTTACTCATCCACAAAATCCCTTCGTGCTGTCGCCTATTAGCCGGTTCCCACCGGAACGAAACGCCCTCCGATGCACTGGTGGAGCGAACAATTGGAGGAAAACAGATGAAACGCCTGGCACTCACCGCCGCGCTCGCCGGCAGCATTGCCGTGACGGGCTGCGCCACGAATCCCTATTACGATCACCAGGTCGCCGGAGCAGCGACTGGAGCCGCCATCGGAGCGGCTGGTGGCGCTGTTGCCGGCGCCGTGCTTCCGGGAGTTAGCGCCGGAACCGGCGCAGTCGCTGGCGCGGTTCTTGGCGGCGTCGTCGGCGCAGTAAAAAATGGCCATCAATATTATCGGGATACGCGTGGTTATTGCTATTACGTCGATAGCAACGGTCAGCCCCACTACAACTACAACATCCGGTGCTGAACCGGCACTGATTCTCGACGTGGAATGAACGGCCGGGGCGGGCCGTGAAGGTTCGCCCCGCAGTGCTGTTTGCGCCAGCCCACCCCGCTTTCGCGATCATTCGCAATCCGTTCCCGCCGAAACGGGAACGAAACGGCGTTTCGAGCACTGAATCTAATCGGGTCCAGAGGGGCTTTTTGGAGGACAGGCAATGAAACGTCTTGCACTATCGGCCGCTGCCGCCGCTGCACTGGCAGTGAGTGGCTGCGCGACCAATCCTTACGGGTACGGATACAATTCCCCGTACGGCTATAACAATCCTTATTACAACGGCTACGGCTACAATAACGGTTACTACAACGGCTACGGCTACAACGGCTACGGCAACGACAATACCGCCGCTGGAGCGGCCACGGGCGCAGCCATCGGCGGCGTAGGCGGGGCGCTCCTGACCCATTCCGTCGGCGGCGCCGTTGCGGGTGCAGTCCTTGGCGGTGTTCTCGGAGCGGTGGTCAACGGTCACCAATATTATCGCGATACCCGTGGTTACTGCTACTACGTCGACCAGTACGGACAGCCGCATTACAGCTACGACATCCGCTGCTAAGTAGCGGACTTCGCGTCGCGACGTGAGCGGGGGAGGCGGCAATTCGCCTCCCCCCTGCAGCAACTTGTTCCGCTTTTCGCACGGTTCACGGCTCGCCCCGCACGATTGCGGGAACGAAACGGCCTTGGGTGTGCTGACGCCCACTGGGGCATCACGCCCCTGAGGACTAGCAATGAAACGTCTGATGATTTCCGCCGCGGTTGCAAGCAGTCTTGCGCTTAGCGGCTGCGCCACTAGCCCAGCATACGACCACGCGGTCGCCAGTACCGCGACTGGGGCGGCTGTAGGTGCCGGGGTCGGTGCTGTTGCAGGTTCGGTTCTGCCCGGCCTTGGAACGGCGACCGGCGCGGTTGCAGGCGCGGTCCTTGGCGGCGTTGCAGGTGCCATTGTCGGCGGACGGCAATATTATCGAGATACCCGCGGCTATTGCTATTACGTCGATAGCAACGGACAACCGCACTACAATTACAACATCCGCTGTTAGGCATCGCTAGACGGGGCGGAAGGTGCCTTTCGCCTCGTCGAGGACGTACAGCCTGCCTTCCGCGATCGAAAAATGGCCGCCGTGTAGCTTCAGGCGGCCATCTTTCTCCCGCTCGGCGATCCAGGGGAATGTCCTGAGGTTGGAAAGGCTGAGCTTTACCGCTTCCCATTCCATTTCCCGGACGGCGTCAGAGTCGATTTCGTGGTGGTGCGACAGAACCTCGTCACGGACGGGGTTCAACATCGAAACCCAGTTGGCGATGAACCGTCCTTCGCCGGAAGGAGCGCCGTCGAACTGGCGACTCAGAGCCGCAGCGCACCCGCCACATGAGCCGTGTCCCAGGACGAAGATTTCTTCTACCTCGAGCTGAGTGACCGCGAATTCCAGCGCCGCGGAAACGCCGTGATGCCCGGGAGTGGTCTCGAACGGCGGAGCCAGCGCTGCGATGTTCCGGACGACGAAAATCTCGCCTGGCCGAGTGTCGAAAATCTCGGCCGGATCGCTGCGGCTGTCGGCGCAGGCGATGACCATGACCTTCGGGCTCTGGCCCTCCGCAAGCTCCGCCCAGCGCTCCCGCTCTCGGGGCCAGTCGTTTTCGCGAAATCGGCGATAGCCTTCTATCAGGCGGGTGAATCTTGGCATTCGCGCTCGCTAGACAGGCGGGGCGGGGCTGGCAAGCGGCGGGCGTGGTCGCTATCTGGCGCTTCATGAACGCCCCCGCAGCCGTCCCACCTGTCCCTAGCCAAGCCGAGGGAAAGCAGCGCAAGCCCGATTGGATTCGGGTGAAGGCGCCCACCAGTCCGGGCTATCACGCGACGCGAAGGCTGATGCGCGACCTCAACCTGGCGACCGTCTGCGAGGAAGCGGCTTGCCCGAACATCGGCGAGTGCTGGACCAAAAAGCACGCGACGGTGATGATCCTGGGCGACACATGCACTCGCGCCTGCGCCTTCTGCAACGTGAAGACGGGGATGCCGCGAGCGGTCGACCCGCTTGAGCCGGAGCATGTCGCCACTGCGGCCGCCGAGCTCGGCCTCGAGCATATCGTCGTCACGTCCGTAGACCGCGACGACCTGCCCGACGGCGGCGCCTCGCAATTCGTCAAGGTCATCGAGGCACTTCGCCGAAACACGCCGACGACGACGATCGAGATCCTGACGCCCGACTTCCGCAACAAGGCCGAAGCCGCGATCGATGCGATCGTCGACGCCGGCCCCGACGTCTACAATCACAATCTCGAGACTGTCCCGAGGCTATATCCCACGATCCGCCCCGGCGCCCGATATTACGCATCGCTTAGGCTGCTCGAAAGCGTGAAGCGCAAGGCGCCGCAGATGTTCACCAAATCCGGCCTGATGGTCGGCCTCGGAGAGCAGCGTCTCGAAGTTCACCAGGTGATGGACGACATGCGCTCAGCGGGCGTCGATTTCCTGACCATGGGCCAGTATCTGCAACCGACCCCGCGCCACGCCAAAGTCGAGGAGTTCGTCACTCCCAAGGCATTCGAGGCTTATGCGGCAATCGCCCGCGCCAAGGGTTTCCTGCTGGTTGCAGCATCGCCGTTAACGCGCTCGAGTTATCACGCCGGCGACGATTTCAAGAAGATGCAGGAAGCGCGCTCGGCGCAACTGGAGCGCTCCAAAGGCTGATGCCCCGTCACAGCGAAACGCGCCACCTTCCCTATACGCCGGAGCAGTTGTTCGACCTCGTCGCCGACGTCTCCCGCTACGACGAATTCCTGCCGTGGGTCGTGGCGGTGCGGATCCGCTCTTCGAGCGAAACCGAGACCATCGCCGACCTGGTCGTCGGCTTCAGCGCCTTCAAGGAGCGGTTCACCAGCCGGGTTGTAAAGCACCGGCCCGACCGGATCTGCGTCGACTACATCGAGGGACCGCTGAAGTATCTCCACAACGAGTGGGAGTTCGAGCCAGCAGAGGGCGGCGGGACCAACCTCCACTTCTCGGTCGACTTCGCGTTCAAGTCGCGGTTGTTCGAAGCGCTCGCCGGCCAGATGTTCGACCGCGCCCTGCGCCGAATGACCGGCGCGTTCGAGCGACGTGCGGCAGCCCTCTACGGCATCAACAGCTCGAGCGCGCAAAGCGCCGCCTGAAGGCGAACTCCGGCTCGCCCGTCGGCGTCGAAATGCTTCTGGTCGGCAACGATTTGTGACGGATCCGAGCCACGCTCCGCCCGCGCAAAGACCACGGTCCCGACCGGCTTTGAAGGTGTACCGCCGCCGGGGCCAGCGATGCCGGTTATCGCTACCGCGAGGTCGGCATTCGAAGCCGCAAGAACGCCTCTCGCCATCGCCCAGGCCGTCGCGACGCTGACGGAGCCGAAGGTTTCGACCACTTCCTGGCTGACCCCGAGATCGTCGATCTTGGCGGCGTTTGAATAGGTGACGTAACCGGCCTCAAATACCTCCGAGGCGCCGGGAATTTCGGTGAGTGCCGCGCACACGAGCCCGCCGGTGCAGCTTTCGGCGACGGCGACCGTGCGGCCCAATTTGCGGTTGGCGTCAATGACCTCTTTGGCCTTGTCGTATAGCTCCTGCGGGAGCAGCCGTTCGGTCATCGTTTAGCCTCCAGACGAATGTTCGCGACCGCCTGTGCTGCGATGCCTTCCTGGCGGCCGGTAAAGCCGAGCCCCTCCGTTGTGGTCGCCTTGATGCTGACTTGCGACAAGTCGAGCCCAAGGAGCGAAGCGACCCTCTCTCTCATCACCAAGCGATGCGGCGACAGCTTCGGTTCCTCGCAAATGACGGTGCAGTCGACATGGTCGATGATTCCGCCTGCCAGGCGGATCAACGATGCCGCATGGCGCACGAAGCGATCGGACGAGGCGTCTTTCCATTGCGGATCCGACGGCGGAAAATGCTCGCCGATATCGCCCAGCCCGGCGGCACCGAGCAGCGCATCAGTAATCGCGTGAAGCACAACATCGGCATCGCTGTGCCCGGCGAGGCCACGCGCGTGGGGAATTTCGAGTCCGCCCATCGTTATTGGCCCGTAGCCGGCAAATGCGTGGACATCGAAACCGATCCCAGTCCGCGGCGTCAGTCGCGCCGTCAACCACTGCTCCGCCCGGATGAAGTCCGCTTCGGTCGTGATCTTTTCGAGGACGGGGTCGCCTTCGACGACCGCGACGCTAAGCCCGGCAGCTCGGGCGACCGTCGTCTCATCGGTGGGCGTTTCCCCGCGCCATTTGTCGTAGGCCAACCTGATGTCAGCCAGCCGGAACGCCTGCGGCGTCTGGACTCGGACCAAGCCGCGCCGGTCGACGGATTCTTCAAGCCGGTCGGAGGCTTTCGCTAGCGTGTCGCCGACCTTCAGCGCCGGTGCCGCGCCCGCAAAGAATTCCAGCGGCGCGAGCAGGCGATCGATCACTGACGGAGTGCAAAACGGACGCGCGGCATCGTGGACCAGTACGGCGTCTCCCCCGATCTGCGCCAGGCCGGCGCGGACCGAGTCGGCGCGCTCGGCTCCGCCCTCGATGAGCTCGCCGACATCGAGACCGGCCAGCGCCTCCTGCGCAAGCTCCTGCTGACCCGAACCGATGACGACACGGACCATCGACACCGCGGGATGCGAAGTGAGGGCCTCGACTGCTCGGCGAAGCATCGGCTTGCCCGCGAGCAGCCGGTATTGCTTCGGCAACCCGCCGCCGAGGCGTTCGCCTTTACCGGCAGCGACGATGAGTGCTGTCGTGGTCATTCGCGCGGGCGTCTAGGCGCGCTTGCCTTGTCGGGCAACGTTCGTTCCACTATCTCCCGCCGACCCATGACGATGATGAAGCCCATCCACATCGGTCCGGTCCGGATCGACGCGCCGGTGATTCTGGCGCCGATGACCGGAGTCACCGACCTGCCGTTCCGGCGAGTTGTAAAGCGTTTCGGTGCGGGCCTGACGGTAAGCGAGATGATCGCCAGCCAGGCCATGATTCGCGAGACTCGTCAATCGCTGCAGAAGTCTCTGTGGGATCCGTCGGAACAGCCGGTGTCGCTCCAGCTCGCCGGATGCGAGCCGCAAGTCATGGCGGAAGCCGCGAAGCTCAACGAGGACCGCGGCGCGGCGATTATTGACATCAACATGGGCTGCCCGGTCCGAAAAGTCGTCAACGGCTGGGCGGGCTCGGCGCTGATGCGAGACCTGAAGGTCGCCGCCGCTATCATCGAAGCGACGGTGAAGGCGGTGAGCATTCCCGTCACTCTTAAGACACGTATGGGCTGGGACCACGACAGCCTGAATGCGCCCGAGCTGGCCCGGATTGCCGAGGACCTCGGTGTTCAGATGATCACCATACACGGTCGCACGCGCTGCCAGATGTACAAGGGCGAGGCGGACTGGAGCTTCGTTCGCAAGGTGAAGGAGGCAGTCTCCGTCCCGGTGATCGTCAACGGCGACATTTGCTCGGTCGACGATGCTCGCGAGGCGCTGCTGCAGTCGGGTGCCGACGGCGTAATGATCGGCCGCGGCGCGTACGGCCGGCCGTGGCTGCTCGCGCGGACCATTGCCGAGCTCGTCGATGGCTCCGCCTGGACCGACCCGTCGCTCGACGAGCAGCTTGAGACGATGCTCAGCCAATATGACGAGATGCTGACGCTGTACGGCAGCCACACGGGCGTGAACCTCGCCCGCAAGCATATCGGCTGGTACACCAAGGGGCTGCCCGGCTCGGCCGAGGTCCGCAACCGCGTAAACCAGCAGGACGATCCTGCCGTCGTCGTCGCGATGCTTCGTGAATTCTATGCCCCCTGGCTGACGCGCGCCGCAGCATAGTGGTAGGACGGCCGCGGAGGCGGCAATGCGCACGTTTCTCGCTTTCGTAGCTCTTGCAGTCGCCGGAGCGCCTGTGATCGCGCAGGCTCCGGTGCTCGACCCCATCTCCATGCGGCTGCTTGCGGCTCAGAACAGCGAACGCATCCGCGTCGGCGTACCGCCGCTGCAATGGGATCCGGCGCTTGCCAGGTCCGCGGCGGCTTATGGACCGGTGCTGGAGGCGCTCGGGCGGCTGCAGCACTCGCCGAAAGAGATGCGACCCGGCCAGCGCGAGAGCCTGTGGATGGGAACTCGCGGGGCCTATTCCCCCGAGCAGATGGTCTCCGCCTGGATCGGAGAGAGGCGCTTCTTTCGGCCTGGAATCTTTCCGAACGTCAGCACCACCGGCAACTGGCTCGACGTTGTCCATTATACGACACTCATCTGGCCGGCGACGACACGCGTCGGCTGCGCAATTCACCGGACTCTCAATTGGGACTTCCTCATCTGCCGATACTCGCCGCCCGGGAACATCGACGGCAAACCCGTCCCCTGAACAGCCGCTGGCGCTATGGCCGTTCCAACGGCTAAGCCGTTCCTCACAACCATGCGGGGGCGGCGATGACGATTCCTTCCACTTTGGCCGGCTTGCGCCTTCCGGTGATCGGCGCCCCATTGTTCATTATCTCGAACCCGAAGCTGGTTATTGCGCAATGCACCTCCGGGATCGTCGGCAGCTTTCCCGCGCTGAATGCCCGCCCACAATCGCAGCTCGACGAGTGGCTTCACGAGATAACCGAAGCGCTTGCGGCACATGATCGCGAGCACCCGGACCGGCCGTCGGCGCCGTTCGCAGTTAACCAGATCGTCCACCGGTCTAACGACCGCTTCGAAGTCGACATGGCGGTTTGCGAAAAGTGGAAGGTGCCGATCGTGATCACTTCGCTCGGCGCTCGCGAGGAGCTCAACCAAGCGGTTCACGGCTGGGGTGGGCTGACTCTTCACGACATCATCGACGATCGGTTCGCGCGAAAGGCGATCGCCAAGGGCGCCGACGGGCTGATCGCGGTCGCTGCGGGGGCGGGGGGGCACGCCGGAAAGTGGTCGCCGTTCGCCCTCGTCCAAGAGATTCGCCTTTGGTTCGAGGGGCCGCTGATCCTGTCGGGAGCGATCGCAACCGGCTCGGCGGTCCTCGCGGCACAGGCTATGGGCGCCGACCTGGCCTATATCGGCTCGCCCTTCATCGCGACGCCGGAGGCGCGCTGCTCGGACGACTACCGCGAAGCGATCGTCGCTGGCGGTGCAGCCGACATCGTCAACAGCGCGCTGTTCACCGGAATTCCTGGCAATTACCTGCGCGCCTCGATCGAGCGGTCCGGCCTCGACCCCGACTCGCTCGACAAGATGGACTCGCTGCCGACGGAGTTCGGGTCCGACGGCTCGACGCGCACCAAAGCGTGGCGCGATATCTGGGGCTCGGGGCAGGGGATCGGGATTATCGATCGAGTCCGGCCCGCGGCCGATTACATCGACCGGCTTGCCCGGGAGTATCGGGAAGCGCGCGAGAGGATTTGCGCCGGCTAGAGCGGCATCCCAGGACTTAACCCTGTCCGGTGATCCCGCGCTCGAGCCGGCCCATCAACGCCCTGGCAGGGCTGACCGGCGGCTCTTCGGCGGAGCTTCCCTCGTCGAGCCTCTTCACGCGCATGTACAGGTCCGAGCTGGATGCGACGAGCCGCCGAGCCTCTTCCGGAAGCCGGGTGACCACGGCCGGGTCGCTGTCCTGCGCGTGACCGAGCCGCCGCTCCGGGCGGCGCCCCTCCCGAAACGGGATCTCGCCGCTTTCGATCGCCCGCTGAGTCAGCAGCCACGCGACGATGTGCATGATGCGAGTTGTCACCTTCAGCGATTCGCAGGCGAAGTTGACCCGGACGAACGGGTCGAGCGTGGTTCGATCCTCACGTCCGGCGTCGTCGAAATAGGACCGCGCCTCGTCCGCAAGCACCATCGCTTCCGTGTAGAAGGAATTGACCAGCCGCGGCGTGATGCGGGCTTCCGGCTCGGGCGTATCGCGTGAGTTTTCCATGCGTGTAAAGTGCCACTTTCGGCTTTCCAAGAAAACGCGAAACAGCGCCATTCTGTCCCATTCTGTCCCATTCTGTCCCGAAGCGAGACTGCGGTTCGAACAGCGGCTCGAGCGGCGGGGCGGGCGGATCGGCAGTCGGGCGGATGTTACTGAGGCGAGACAAACGCAACGAAAAGTGATTTACTGGAGTTGCTGTTCAGTCGTTCACGAAAGGAATTGGCACCGATGGACAAGGTTCAGGCCGAGACTCTCGCATCTAAGCACGCAGCGCTCCACGCGATGATCGACGAAGAGGAACATCGGCCTCACCCCAACGAAAGCCTTCTCCACGAACTCAAGAAAGAAAAGCTCAGGCTCAAGGACGAGCTCGCCGGCCACTACGAACATTGATCGCCGGCTACTGCGAATTGACTTGCCGGCCTAAGGGCCTGCTCACGTTTCCTTTGGACTGAGCCTCAGCTCAGTCGTCCCGCGATATCTTTTCGTCGCGCTCGTGGCGCTCTTGCGCCTCTAGGGTCATTGTAGCGATCGGCCGTGCTTCGAGACGCGCCAGCGAAATGGGGTCTCCAGTCACTTCGCAATAGCCGTACTCGCCCTCGTACAGGCGACGGATCGCGCAATCGATCTTCGCGATCAGCTTACGTTGACGATCGCGCGTTCGAAGCTCGATCGACCAATCGGTCTCGCTCGACGCGCGGTCGGCGACGTCCGGTTCGCGAAGTGAATCCACTTGAAGCTGCGCCATCGTCTGACGCGACTCATCGATGATCGCTTCTTTCCATTCGCGAAGCTTCTTGAGGAAATAGGCGCGGTGAACGTCGCACATGAAATCTTCGTCTTCCGACGGCCTATAGCCTTCCGGAATAACGATGCGATCGAACGGTACCGGCTTTTCGTTGAACAGATCGACTAAAGCAGTCGCCATTGGAACCCCTCCCACTCAGTCCATCGGGCCGAAGCCCGAGGGAACCCCCGCAAGCCCGCCTTCGCTGCTGCGACCGGGCCCACCGGTGCAGCCGGAGGCGGATTTAACAAGACTTTCCCGGGGTTTAGCACCGGGCAAGTCGGTTATCCCCGACCGCGCCTATAAATAAGCTGCGAGAGCTTAACAAGCGCTGACGCCGGGTCATCCCCGAAATCCACAAGCTGTTGCGGATTTGGCGCAATTGCTTCCGGGCAGGCTTTTGTTGCGGGCATTGCCGCTGCCGTTATGAGGATGCCGGTGCGCATCCTCCTGACCAACGACGACGGCATCAACGCACGTGGCCTCGACCTTCTCGAGACCGTTGCCCAGAGCTTTTCCGACGACATCTGGATCGTTGCTCCAACGGAGGAGCAGTCGGGTGCCGGCCATTCGCTGACGCTGACCGAACCGATCCGCCTTCGCCGCCACGACAATCGGCGATTCTCGGTGACCGGCACGCCGACGGATGCGGTCATGCTCTCGCTCGCTCACGTTATGAAGGACTCGCCGCCCGACCTTATCCTTTCGGGCATCAACAGGGGGGCCAATCTGGGTGAGGACGTCACTTATTCCGGGACCGTGTCGGCGGCGATGGAAGGCGCCCTTGCCGGAGTTCCATCGATCGCTCTCAGCCAAAGCTATTCGCGCGAAGGAATGGGCGATCTCGTGCCGTTCGCCGCTGCCGAGGCTTGGGCAGAAAAGGTGCTTGGAAAGCTCATTGACTACGAGCCGGCTCCGGGCACTCTTCTCAACGTCAATTTTCCGGCGCTCCCGCCCGACCAGATCAAGGGGATCAGGGTCTGCCGGCAGGGGATTCGCGATTACGGACGGCTTCGGATCGTCAAGCGAACCGACCCGCGAGGCTATGACTATTACTGGTTCGGATTGGGGCCGATGATCCAGACGCCGGGCCATCAGACCGACCTGGAAGCGATGGACGACGCCTTCGTCAGCGTCACTCCGCTTCATCTCGACCTCACTCACGATGAATTGCTGGACGTGCTTCGGGAGCGCTTTTGTTGAAGTGAGCGGCAACTGCCGTAACTTTTCTTCAAGTCCGGCGTTGTGAGCGCGGCATTGGCCGTTTCGGGGGCAGGTAGTCTGGATTACCGTAAGTATCTTATCGCCTTGGGGCTCGTTGCTGCTGGCTTCGTGGTGCGGTTGGCTTTGAATCCGCTGCTCTCGGGCCAAGCAGTTTATCTGTTTTTCGTTCTTGCGGTGCTCGTCAGCTCCGTGCGTCTGGGCACGGGGCCTGCTGTCTTCGCCACGGCCGTAAGCGCATTGGTAGCGACATTCGCTTTCGCGCCGCCGCAATTCGCGCTGTTTCCGATTGCCGGCGAGCTGCCCAACTTGGCGTCGTTCACCATTATCTCCGCCGCCGTGATCCTTTTCTCCTGGCGGATGCTGGAGCAGCGCGAGGAGCTCGAGCACCGCGAAGAAAGGCTGGCGAACGAGACACGCGAGTACCGCCTGATCGACGCGGCCCAGGACTTCGCGATTTACGAACTCGACCGCGACGGGCGCATTCTCACCTGGAACAAGGGTGCGGAGAAGCTCAAGGGCTGGAAAGCCGACGAAATCATCGGAAAGCCATACACGATCCTCCATACGCCCGAGAGCAGGGCGAGGAACGCACCCGGGCGCGAGCTGAAGATTGCTGCGAACACTGGCCGTTTCGAGGAAGAAGCGCCGAGGATGCGAAAGGACGGAAGCATCTTCGCTGCTCACGTGAGCCTATTCCCGCTCCGCGACGCGAATGGCGAAGTGACCGGGTACGTCAAGGTCACTCGGGACATCAGCAATCGAAGCAAGGCGGGCAAAGCAATTCTCGAGAGCCGCCGGAGGATGGAAGCGATCGTCCAGTCGGCGATGGACGCGATCGTCAGCTTCGACGAGGAGCTGCGAATCATCCTCTTCAATCCCGCCGCCGAGAGGACCTTCGGCTATTCCGCCACCCAGGTCTTTGGAAAACAGCTCTCGCTGCTTTTCCCCGACAGGTTCCGCGGCGAGCAGTTGCAGAATCTCAGTGAGCTGTTCCAGACGGGCGACTTGAACCGCCGGTTCGACTCCCTGGTTGCGGTTCGCCGCGGAGGCGAAGAGTTTCCCATCGAAGCCTCGATTTCCCAAGTCACAGTCGCCGGCGAGCGAGTTGGAACTATCATTCTTCGCGACATCACCGAGCGGAGGACCAACGAGGAGGCGAGGGCGCTACTCGCCCGTGAGGTCGACCACCGCGCCAAGAATGCCCTTGCCGTCGCACAGGCGCTTGTCGGACTGACTAAGGCCGATACGGTCGAGGATTTTGCCGAGGCAATTCGCGGCCGAATTGAAGCCCTCGGGCGGGCCCACTCGCTCCTGTCGCAGTCGCAGTGGCGGGGCGCCCCATTGGATCAGCTCATTCGCGACGAGCTTCTTCCTTACGCCAAAGAAGGGCAGCTGCTGCTCACCGGCCCGAAAGTGAGTTGCAGCGCCGGCTCCGTCCAGTCGCTGAGCCTGCTGTTTCACGAACTGGCGACGAACGCCGTCAAATATGGTGCCCTTGGCAGCGACAGCGGTCACGTGACAATCGAGTGGCAGGTCGACCGAGACTGGATGCGCATTCACTGGAAGGAACAGGGCGGGCCGCCGGTCGCCCGGCCGAAGCGCGAAGGTTTCGGCACCAAGCTGCTCAGCCAGGTTAGTGGCCGCCAGCTGAACGCCGAGCTCGAATTCGACTGGGACCGAAAAGGGCTGGGGGTTGAAATCAAGCTCCCAAGCGAACTGTTCGCCAACGGCGATTTTGCGAGGGGGAGCGAAGTGGACCCGTCGGACAGTTCGGAAGCAACTGCCGATCCGGGCGAGGAGCGCCGCATCCTCCTGGTGGAAGATGAAGAGCTGGTCGCACTCGAACTGAGCACGGAGCTGTCCCGCTTGGGGTGGGCGATCGTCGGGCCGGCGGCGAGCTTGGCGGAAGCGGAGTCGCTGCTGTCGGACAGGTTCGACGCGGCAGTCCTCGACGTGAACCTGCGCGGACGGTCTGTTTATCCGGTTGCCGATGCACTCGCGGAGCGGCACGTCCCGTTTGTCTTCTGCACGGGTTACGAAATGGCCGATCCCGACGGCCGTTTCCCCGGCGTTCCGGTCATTCGCAAGCCCGCTCACGCCGGGGCGGTGAGCGCCGCTCTTACCGACCTCCTGAAGCCTCGCACACACTGAGCCGCTAAAGGCGCTGGCGCAGCTCCGATACCTCCCAATAATCGTTTCTGCTGAACGGAAGCAGCGCCTTCAGGGCCGTGTACGTGCTTTTGCCAAGGGCTCGGCGAAGTCCGTCCAGCTCGGCGACAGCAGCGCGGACCTGCTCCTTGTCAAAGGAAACGTCGCCAGCCGCTTCTTCCATCAGGACCTGCTCTGCCTGGACAACCAGCCAGGCCTGCAACTCCCAAAATCTGCGAACGCGGCTGGTGTTTTCCGGAGCGAGCCGCGCCGCGAAAGCGGAGATCCGCTGCCCTGAGGGACCATCAGGCCATTTCCCGCTTTTAAGGGCTTTTAGTTGTGCCTGGTGAGCCGCGCACTCTGCGGTCAGCCATCGCTCGGCTTCCGCCGTTCCGAAATGGAAGATCGTCATGATCGCGACGGGAGCGAAAAGCGCCGCGCCCATCATCGCCAGCATCGGGCGGTCCGGGAACTGGTTGAACAAGGTGTGCAGTGCCACCGCAAGCAAATAGCCCGGCAGGAACCACAGCAGGTTGAATTCGAAATCGCCTGCCGCCTCGCGCGTTTCCCGCTCGGCAAGCTCATGGGCAATGGCGGCCAGGATCGCCAAGGTAGTCCCATGCATGACAGCGGTGCCGAGACCGCGGACGAGCCACGTACCTGCCCCATATTGCGGAAAGATGGTGAGGTAGATGATGTTTTCGACAACCGAGAATCCGGCGCCGATAGCGAATCCCGAAATGACGGCGTCGAGCTTGTAGCCGATGCGATTGAACCAGAAGAGGCCGATCATGATCGCGGCCTTTGCCGCTTCCTCGATCCATGGTGCGACGAAGCGGCTGTAGCCGGAAAAGCCGATCGGCAATGTGTCGATCAACCGACCGCTCACTGGATAGACTGCGATTGCCGCCACTCCGCCGAGGAACAGGAGAAACAGGATTTCGCGAAGGCTCATCAAGTCGAACGCGTCCAGCCAGACGAAAACGGCCAGGAGAACGAGGACGGGTACGAGCGCGAGGCCCCAATGGGCGATTTCTGCCAACAGCCAGCTCATCACATGATCTTCAGCGAGGCCATCAGCTCCGTCTTGCGGTAATGCCCATCCTGAAAGCCTGCAGCGGCTCCAACCGAAAGCACCATCGGAAGCCGAAGCGCGACTGTGAAGTTCAGGTCCAGCTGGCCGCCAACATCCTCATAGGTGTGGCTGCCCGTGTCCGGAGTTTGTGCGGCCATTATTCCGGCGAACACCGCAGGGCGAATGTAGCTGAGGTAGAAGGAGGGCGTACCCACCTCGGCGAAGCGCACCGGCGGGAGGTTCAATTCTCCCGTTGCCCGGACGAAGCGGCGGACGGCGAGCTGGTCGATGTCGAAGCCGGGAAACGATTCCATCTCGCGATATCGCTTCTCGGGTCGGTTATCGACATAGTTGTTGCGGAACGCGCCGAAATAGTAGGCGCCGAGCGGCTTGTCGCGCGGTCCGCCGACGATCCCGGCGTAGGTGTAGAGCCACACCGAGCTGTTCCCCCACGGAAGGGCGGTACCGACGTCCAGACCGCCGCTAAGCCTGGGATAGAACTTGCCTTCGGCCTCATCGGTGCCGGCAACGACGCGGCCCTCGATTCCCTTCTCGTGATCGACCCCGCCGAGCGCCTTGGTGGTGTTGGTGTATTTGAGCCCGATCTCGGCCGAACGCATGTTTTTTGGGCTGGCGATGTTCTGCGCGCCTGGAAGCTGCTCAAGGCCGAAGTAAGCTGCAGTCGAACCGAAGATGTCGAGCTGCCGCGGCGGGTCGTAGATCAGCGGCTTCGTGTAATCGACAATGAAGGCATCGCCCTTGCGGCTCCGAAGCACCGGCCCGAACAGGTCGTAGAAATCGGCGAGGTTATGCCAATAGGTAAGCTTCCAGTTCGGCGTCTGATACTCAAGGTTGACGTGAAATCGCTCGCCGCCGCGAACGTGATAGGGCGAGAAGGCGACCTCGGCGCTGAACTGGCGGAACTGCAGAGGATCGGCGATATGGAAATAATAGCCCGGCGCGGGTTTCTGGCCGTAGCCCGACAGTATCGGAAAATGCGCATCGAAGCGCATCCGCTTGAACGGGTCGTAGGTGCTGCGGGCGGTAATCATCTGGTCGAGCGGCACTTTTGACGGCGAGCCCACTCCCCACTGCTTAAGCTCCGGATGCGCCTTGATTACTTCGGTGCCCAGGAAGCGAACGTTCGCAAGGTCCTCGCGCACCTGCGGCTGCACGATCGACGGGTTCAGGCCTTCGCCCGTGTAATCGTAGACGAAGAGCGTCCCGTCAGGGAGCAGCTGCGGACGGAAGAAGCCGGTCGCAGCGTTGGTCAGCACGTCGTATTTCCCGCTCGCGATGTCGAACCGGAAAATGTTCGAGACGCCCGTGTAATAGGAATTGCCGAGAAGCGACTTCCCGTCGGGACTGAAGGTAAACATCTCCGGCACTGAAGTGGGAAGTTCGAGTGTCGCCACCGGGTCGTCAGTATCTCCGTCAAGGACGTCCGACGTTTTCCACACTCGGACCGACTGCTTGCCGTCGACCGTCGAACGCGACGCGGATATCAGCTGGCCGTCCGGCGAGACGTCGAGGTCGAAGATGATTTCCCCGTACTTGAACGTCTTTATCTGGTTGAAGCTCGTGTAGGGCGGCGGAATGCGGACGAGGGTGACGAAGCCGTTCTGATGGCGAATGCCCCAGAGGCTGTTGTCTCCGCGGTCGAACGCGAGATCTCCGATCCGCGCATCTGTCAACAACCGTCGTTTCTCGCCGGTGTCCACGTTGATCGCGTTGAGGTCGCGATAGGCGTAATTCTGGTTGGTGTAGAATGCGGTGCGAGTTGCCGGGTCGTAGGCGACGCTCGTCACCTTGTAGAGCATCATCCCGTCGAGGTCGGTCAGATGCGTAAGCTTGCCGGTGGCCAGATCCATCTTGCCGAGAAACCCGATCTTACCGGGATAGCGGAAAGCAGCGATGAGGCTGTTGGTATTCTCGTCAATGAAACCGCGGGACATCGACCCGAGCCCGCGGGGGCTGAGGTGCTTCGGTTCCGATAACGGGTATTGAGCAAGCGTCGCGAGATTCTGCTCCTGGAATTTGTGCTCGAACGCGATCCACTCATCCCACACCTGGTCGAGCGGCTTGCCAAAGACGTGTTTGAACTGGTTGGCGTAATAGGCCTTCGAGTCCTCCGACCGGCGAAGCCATTCGACCACCTTTTCGGGGCCATAGGTAAGCCCGAGGTAGGACATGAAGCGAGTTCCGTAGAGGTAGGAGTTGGCGCCCACCTGGAAATCGACCTGGTTCCCTTCGCTTTCGAGTCCGAGCGGCGAGAAGATTCGGGAGTGGTCGTGGATCTTGGCCCGCCACACCATCTCGTCGTAGCCGCCTTGGGCACGGCCAAGCCCGCCGGCCATCCACGTTTCCATGAAAACGGCGCTGCCTTCCATGTACCAGCGTGGGGTCAGGTTTCTGGGGCTGGTCAGGAAGTTGTACAGAATTGATTCGGGATGCTTCTGGATCGGGGCCGGCTTTCCTCCCAGAAAATGCCGCCAGCGTGCGTCCTTTGAATTCCAAACATCGATGGTGCCCACGTGCGTCAGCTCATGGTTCATCAGCGTGAAGAAGCGCTCGCCAGGTGAGAAGGTCTCCATCGACAGCGACAACGGAGCGACGTCCAGGAGCACCATATCGCTCGGCGAGCCGAGCGCTGCGGCGTTCCCGTAGTCTGAGAAGTCCTTGAGAAGGATCGTCACCTTCTCCCACGGTTTCCAATTGAGGTTCTTCTCGTGGAAAGCGAGCGAGTTCTGGAAGGCCCGTGCGATATAGGGTGTCAGATAAGTCTGCAGCGGGTCGATGTAGAGGAGCGTGAGGTCTTTCGTTTCCAGCGTTGAAAGGTGAAAGCCCGACGCGTCCTCCGGCACATGCTTCGGAGCTTCGGTTTGCTCCGGCGCATTGGGCTTTGTTGGGGCGGGCTGTACCGGCTCGCTGACGGGCTCATCGACCGGCGGCGCTAGGCTCGGGCTTGGCTTCTCTACTTCGGTTGTGGTGTCGGGCTGTGGCGGGGGTGGGGGCTGCTTGGCCGGAGTTTGCGCGAACGCCGCCGATCCCGACACCGCAAGGACGAGCGCCAGCGCGGTTTGCGCGCGCCGGCGCCCGTTGGAAAACGCTACCCCCATCCACGGCCCTCCCCCAAGCCGTCAGGTCAGTTCGCTTGTGACCTAGCAGCCGCTTGCGACGCTCCTGACTGGTTCAGTGCTGCCGAGAAGCTCGGATTCGCCATCAGAGCCGCCAGGTTTGGCTGCGCCGCCAAGGCGGAGAGCGCCTTCGGATTTGCCGCAAGCGCAGCCATTGCCGCCGAATTCTGGCTCACCGCTGCGAACGCGTTCGGGTTGGCCATCATCGCCGCAAAAGCATTCGGATTGGCAAATGCTGCCTGCGCCGCGCTCGCGTTGAGGGCCTTCGACGCCGCCGCTGACGCCATCAGCGCATGCGCATCGAACGCCTGCAGGGCCTGAGAAGCCGCGCTCAGCTGCGAAGCATTGCTTGCCATGTTCGAGAAGGCCGAAGCGTTGTTGCCAATCGCCTTGATCAAACCTGCGTTGAACATGTGCGCGTTGCTTGCGATGCCGCCGAAAGCGAGGGCGTTGTTGCCGATCGCCTTGAATACGCCGGGATCGGCCTGGAGCGCCGCCATCGCCTTGCTATCGCCGGCAAGTCCCTTGAACGCCGCAGCGTTACTGGCGAAACGCGCGTCGGCTGACGCATTCGCTGCTGCTTTGCTGAACGAATTGGCGTTGTTCGCAAAGCTGCTGAACGCAGAAGCGTTGGACATGATCGCAGCAAGCGCATTGGGGTGGCCTGCAAGGGCGGCGAAGGCATTCGCATGACCCGCAATCGCCTGAAGCGCCTTCGGCTGGCCAGCAAGCATCGAGAACGCCGACGCGTTATTGGCGATGGAGGCCAAGGCGGAATTCGAAATCCCTGCAGCTTGCAATTGGTGAGCAGCAGATGCCGCGCTGTTCACGGCTGCGGAGAGCGCCTTCGGCTGCCCCGAAAGCGCCTTGAACGCCGCGGCATTGGCCGCGAGAGAGTTGAACACTCCCGGATCCGCCTGCAGCGCCTGCATCGCCTTGTTATCGCTTGCGAGGTTTGCGAACGCCGCGGCATTGCTCGCCATGTTCGCGTTCGCTGCCGCATTTGCAGCCGCGTTATGGAACGCGCTGGCGTTCGACGCGAAATTGCTGAACGCAGAAGCGTTGCTCAGGATTGCCGCGAGGGCGTTCGGATGTCCGGCAAGCGCCTGCATCGCATTCGGATGCGCGGCTACCGCGTTCATCAACGCAGCCGACGCCTGGTTCGACTGCGACTGAAGTGCCGCTGCACTTTGCGCGGCTTGAGCGACTTCAGCGAAGGCCTTCGGATTTGCAGCAAGTGCAGCGAAGGCTTTGGGGTTGCTCATGAGCGCAGCCATCACCTGCGGTTGCCCCGCCAAGGCCTTAAAGCCCGGCGACGCGGCGAGAGCGCGGAAGTTCTCGTCGTGAACCATCAGGTCGAACACGTCGGTCTGCATCAACTCCGGCACGGACGTGTCGCCAAGCGTCACATCCGCATCCGTCACCTGGGCGGACTGGTACCGCTCCGCCGGCGCGATCGTGCCGGCGCTCGGGCCTAGCGGAGGATACACCCTCCCAAGCCCATAAGCTCCTGCTGCGACGAGTATGATCGCCGCTCCTGACATTAAGAATTTACGATTGTTGGCCGTGGTCCCGGTCATGGCTCAACTCCCCTGTCGTTAACCGGAATTGGTTAACCGGACAGGGGTAACACCAGACGTGCAAGAGTCAACCAAGTTGAAAGGCCGTTTGATTGTGAGGCGACAGCTAATCGCCAAGTGAAAGGCGGTTGTCCGTAGCTATTCGAAACGATTAACCAGTAGTGCGACCAATTCACTGGATTCGTTACGACTCTTCGTCGCAGCCGAGCACTGTCCGAATCCGAGTCTAAAGGAGCGGAGCGGGCGACCGCCGATAGTGAAAAGACGGTGTAACGACTTGTGACAGGTTGCAACCCGGTCTTGTAGGAAACTGGTTAACCTGCTCTACACTGGGCGTTTCCGCGTGCGACTCGCGCGTTTTGGGGAAGGGGCGCCCCGAATGGTTCGACGGACTTACGGCTGTTTGCGTAAACGACATGCGTGCCATGTGACCCGCCTGCTGCTCGGGTCATTACTGGCGTCGGTCGCATCCGCCGCGTCGGCCCAGACGGCGCCGCCGCCAACGCCCCAGACACTGCCTCCGACTCGCGAAGAAGTGACTCGGCCCGAAAGCCAGCCGCAGCAGCCAATGGCCCCGCAGCTCGAGGTGGAAGGCGGAATCGAACGCGCTCCGTGCGCGCTCGACAGCCCCGAGTTCAGCAACATCCGGTTCACCGTTCGAGGAGCCGTTTTCGACAACGTGCAGGGGCTTTCGCCGGGCGATCTTGCGCCGGCCTATTCGGGACTGATTGGGACCGAGCAGCCAATCTCGGTCGTCTGCGAGATTCGCGATCGCGCGGCAACCATTCTCCGCAACGCGGGATACGTCGCCGCGGTCGAGGTTCCCGAACAAAAGATTGCTGACGGAGTCGTTCATTTCAGAGTTCTGATGGCCCATCTCAGCCAGGTGCGGGTGCGCGGCGATGCCAGCGGGGCAGAGCGGATCATCGCCGGCTATTTGAACCAGTTGACGAAGCAGCCGGTCTTCAATCGCTACGAAGCGGAGCGCTATCTGCTGCTGGCAAGCGACCTGCCCGGCTACACGGTGCGGCTGACGCTCCGCCCTGCAGGAACGAAGCCCGGCGAAGTGTTGGGCGATGTTACGGTCCAGCGCACTCCCGCTTATGTGGACTTGAATATCCAGAATGGGGGATCGCACTCGCTCGGCCCGTGGGGCGGATTTGCGCGCGCACAGATTTTCGGCCTCACCGGGCTTGCCGACCGAACGACATTGGCTGCGTTCTCCACCGCCGACTTTGACGAGCAGCAGACGGTTCAGATCGGGCACGACTTCCGCTTCGGCTCTGAAGGAATGAGCGCAGGTGGCCTGTTCACCTACGCATGGGCGCACCCGTCGATTTCAGGCGGGTCGGACGTTCGGGCGCGGACTCTGCTGGCGACTGGACAGGTCGATTATCCGCTGGTCCGCCGCCTCGGCCACACCGTTCGCGCGTCGGCGGGAATGGATTACATCAATCAGGACGTGGATCTCGACTCGATCCCGCTCACCCGCGACCGGCTGCGAGTGGGCTTTCTTCGCGTGGGGTTCGATGCGCTCAGCACCGATTTCTCGAACGGGCGATCGCTCGCCGAGCCGAAGTGGCATCTCAACGGGCAGTTCGAGCTTCGCAAGGGGTTCAATATATTCGGTGCGACGCGTCCGTGCGGCCCCGCCGGCGTGAACTGCCTTGGGCCGGGCGACATACCGCCCAGCCGGATCGAAGGGATTGCGACGGCGGCCGTGGTGCGGGCGCTGCTTTACGGCGAATATCGCCCGATTCCGAAGCTAGCGTTCGCGCTTGCAGCACGCGGCCAATATTCGTGGAAGCCGCTGCTCAGCTTCGAAGAATTCTCGGCAGGCAATTATACGGTCGGCCGCGGCTATGATCCCGGCACGCTTCTCGGGGATCGCGGGTGGGGAACGCAGGCCGAAATCCGGATCGGAAGCCGTTTGCCCAGCGCAGCGGACAAGCCTGCGGTGGAGGGCTACGGGTTCTGGGATCACGCCCACGTCAGCAATCTTGATAAATTGTTCGTCGTCGCCGGATCGACTCACCTCGACTCCGTGGGCGCGGGAGCTCGCGTAACCTTCGACAGGTTCACCCTGGATGCCGGGCTGGCAGTGCCGCTCACCCGGGTTGGAGTGCTGAACAGGAAACCGGGTCCGCGTTTCCTGATCTCGCTGACAACGCGCCTTTGGCCGTGGACCTATAAATGATGCGTATCATCGACACGCCGCTGCGGCGAAATCGCAAGAGCCTGTTCGTTTCGTGCGCCGTGCTTGCGATGGCCGCAGCCTTGGCCAATCCGCAAAAGGCACAGGCACAGGTGGCGCCGCCAAGCGGCGCATTCCAGGGGACCATCAGTAGCTCGACGGGCTCGGTTGTTCGCACGCCCACCTCCAACACGCAGGAAACGATCACAGTCGGCTCGAGCACGGCGACGATCAACTGGTCCCCGAACGACACCGCAACTGGCGGCGGCCCGATCGATTTCCTTCCCTCGGGTAACGTGGCGACCTTCACCAGCACGCAGGGCGTGACCGACTATACCGTGCTCAACCGGATCGTTCCGAACGATCCCACGCGATCGATCCTGTTTGACGGCAGCGTTGTCTCGACCCTGGAGGGGACGAGCACCGTCGGCGGAAACGTCTGGTTCTACAGCCCTGGCGGCATCGTAGTCGGGGCAGACGCGGTGTTCGATGTCGGCGGGTTGCTGCTGACCACTGCCGACCTGCCGAACGGCTTCACTGCCGACCAGACTGGATTTTCTGCTTACCTTTCCGCCCCGAGCGGGTCGACTTCTTCGATCCAGATCCTCGACGGCGCGCAGATCAACGCGCTCCAGCAGAACAGCTATGTCGCGCTTGTTGCTCCACGCATCGAGCAAGGCGGTAATGTGCAGGTGAACGGCTCGGCCGCGTACGTCGCCGGCGAGCAGATGGACATGACGTTCAGCCAAGGTCTTTTCGATGTCTCCGTCGATGTCGGCACCGGCGATGTGAACGGGATCGTCCACACCGGGACGACGGGTGGACCCGCGAACGCCGCGGCGACGGACAATCACACCATCTACATGGCCGCGGTCCCGAAGAACCAGGCGATGTTGATGCTGCTCGGCGGCAACATCGGCTTCGATGCCGCGTCCGATGCCTCCGTTCAAAATGGACAGATCATTCTGTCATCCGGCTGGAGCCCGAGCAACTGCGACACTGTTTGCGTGCAGACTTTCGATTCCACCACCGACGCGGCTCTGAGGATCACTGGCGGTCACCTCACGTCCCCCGTTTTCGCACTCGCCAACAGCGATGTCGGCGCCGAGACCATCGACGGCGATCTCACCTTCGACAGCGACATCTTTCTGGAGTCAGAGAACTCGACGGTCACTGTCGCGGCAACCGCCGGACATACGCTCACCGTGCTCGGACATTCCGACCTCTATTCCCTCGGCTTCAACGGCGCCCCCCAGGAGATCGACCTCACCGCCTCGGGCGGGGGCTCTCTCAATCTCGGTTACGTCTTTGCGAGTGCTGACAATTACGGCAGCAGCGGAAACTCTGGCTCCAACTACGGCGGCAACATAGTCGTCGATGCCGACGGCGGCACAGTCTCGACCGGCGGCCTCGACCTACAGGCGCTCGGGGTCGGACGAGACGGTGACGTGGAAGTGGCCGCCACCAACGGCAATGGCGGCAACATCACCGTCACCGCCGAGAACGGCGGAGCGATAACGGTCAACGGCGACCTCAGCGCTGATGCAACCGGCGCTGGCGGTTGGATGTACGTCGACAGCGGCCAGGGCGGGACCGGCTACGGCGGGTATGTCGGAATGTCCGCTGTCGGCGGCTCGATCGACGTATCCGGCAACGTCATGCTCACAGCGGACGGTCTAGGCGGCGGCTACAGTGGTCCAGCGGGAGCGACAGTCGTGCAGGGCGGGACGGGCACCGGCGGCAATGCCGAGCTCGCCATCGACGGGGGGAGCATCACCACCGCCGGCTCGCTCCAGCTTTTTGCAGAAGGCTACGGCGGCACGGGAGTGACTGGCGGCAATGGCTCCGGCGGCAACATCGACGCTGGGATCACCAGCGCGGGCGGCACGCTCGACGTAGGCGGCGAATTTCGACTCCAGGCCAATGGTGGCGGAGGTGCCGGCATCGACAATGCGCTCGGGACGGGTGGCGACGGCGGCGACGGTTATGGTGGCTATGTCGATTTCTTCACCGACGGTCTTCAGGACCCCGCAACAACGACGGTCACTCTCGGCAGTGTGACAATCGTCAGCAGCGGTATTGGCGGCAACGGTGGCGACGGCCTCATCGGCGGAAACGGCGGCGATGGTGAAGGCGACGATTATACCTACGCCAGCCTCTACGGCGGCACGATCACCGTCGCGGGCGACTTCACGACGATGGCGCAGGGCATCGGCGGAAATGGCGGGAATGGTACTGACGGCAGCGGCGGCATGGGCGGCAACGCCTATGGCGGCTACGTTTGGGCCGACATCGCTACGGACGTGACTGCCGCTTCAATGAACGTCTACGCGGACGCCTTTGCCGGCAGCGGCGGCGCCGGCACGGTCACTGGTGACGGCGGTCAGGCCTGGGCCGAAGATGCCGAGCTCGACATCGAATTGACCGGCTATTTGCACGGTAACGCGAACGTTTCAGCGATAGGCGTCGGGGGCAACGGTCAAAACGGCGGCGAAGGCGATGGCGGTTGGGCGTACTTGTGGGCCGCGGGCTCGCTCGACGGGGCATCTACCGTTGCTTCCGACGGTATCGGAGGAAACGGCGACAGCGGCGACGGCGGCGCTGCTTATGGGGGCGACTCCATCGTCGACATTCTGTCCGGCGGGACGGTGAACGGAAACGTTTTACTATCGGCCGCAGCGAATGCGGGCGACGGCGCCAACGGGGGCGATGCCGCCGCCGGGTGGACGTTCCTGAGCGTCGAAGGATCGCTCACCGCGGCTCAACTGGAGCTCTACAGTGACGCTTATGCCGGTAACGGGACGAGCGGCAATGGTGGCGATGGCAGCGGGGGCGAAGCCGAGCTGTTGATTGACGGCGGCTCCGCGGACGTGAGCGGTCTCGTCAACGTTCACTCGTGGGTCAACTGGAGCGACAGCGAAACCCCGGGCGGTGGAAATGGCGCGATCGACGGGGGCGACGCTTTCGGCGGCAGCGCAATCGTTTCTATCACTGACGGATCGTCGTTCACGGTCGGCGGCACGCTCGACATTGCCGCGGCCGCGAATGGCGGTTTCGGCGGCGCCAGCGACGGTATCACAGGCGGAATTGGCGGCGATGCCTACGGCGGCGACGCTGAGTTCGTCGTGGGCGCAAGCGCGACAGGATGCGAGGGCATTTGTGGCGCCGCGGTTACGCAGGCGGCTGCAGCCGTCACGAACGTTGCAGTCCAGGATGTAAATTTGAACGCGACTGCGGCCGGCGGCGACGGCGGTGCTGCGGCAACGGGTGGCTCAGGCGGCCAGGGCTATGGCGGCGACGTCTACGTCGACTTGGAGAGCGGCAGCATCGACGGCGGCTGGATGTCGGCGATCGCCGATGGCTGGGGCGGCGCCGGCGGCACCGGTTCAAGCGGAGCGGACGGTACCGGCGGAGACGGTATCGGCGGATATGGCGAAGCCACGATCACGACGGGCGCAACCCTTGCGGCACTGTGGATGCAGGCCACGGGTCACGGCGGCAACTCCGGCACTGGCGATGCCGGGTCGGCAGCAGGTGGCTCGCTGTGGATGCAAGTTGGTCAGGGCGGCGATCTTTTCGCCGATAACTTGGTCATGTTCGCTGATGCTGTGGGTGGCAACAGCGCGGCTGGCGCGGGCGGGTCTGCCTCCGCCGGTGAAGCCGAGCTGACGATTGACGGCGGAACGGTCAATGCCTCGAATGATGCTACTAGCGGAGTGCTCGCCGTGACCGCCGACGCCATTGCTGGAACGGGTGCGACCGGCGGCGACGCGCAGGGTGGAGCCGCTACATTGCAAATGACGGCGAATGGCGGGAGCCTGGCCGCCGATTACCTCGAAATGCACGGTTGGGGACGTGGGGGAGACGGTGAGACCGCCGGTGGCGACGGAACCGCAGGGACGACGCTGTTCGACATTCCTGCCAGCCTGAATACCGGCGCGACC
Source organism: uncultured Alphaproteobacteria bacterium (assembly GCA_963839145.1). Classification (GTDB taxonomy): domain Bacteria; phylum Pseudomonadota; class Alphaproteobacteria; order Sphingomonadales; family Sphingomonadaceae; genus Sphingomicrobium. The sequence goes on along the minus strand of CAWITR010000003.1, from coordinate 14,087 downwards.
GCTGGAGTGCAGCTGGGCAAGCTCAGTTTCGATGCGAACGCATTCGGCGGCAATGCCTCTGCCGCAAGTGGCACCGGCGGCGCTGCGACCGCGGGCTCTGCAACCATGAACTTCGGGGCCGCAGTGGCAGCAATCAGCGGGAATTCGGCACTCTCAGTCCCCTACGAAGCGATCGTCGCCGCCGATGCGACGGCAGGCACCGGCGCGTCAGCGAACGGGGCCGCAACTGCCGGTTCGGTCCTCGTTTCCGCGGGCGGCGGAACCCTGACCGCGCACGACCTGACGATGTCCGCCGCAGGCGACCTCGGCACCGGCTCCGTTGCATTCGGCACCGGCAGAATTGCTGCCGGCAACCTGACACTGATCTCGAGCAACGATCTCAACGTGCCACTGATCGGGTCCGATATCACCGTCAGCGGGAAGGTTGATCTCCAATCAGATGCGAACATCACGATGGCCGACATCACTGCCGGTCAAGTCGCCTTCAGCGCCGGCGGCAGCGTCAACGGCGGCAACATCACTGCCGCCACCCTGGTCGATGGCGACGCGCAGGGCGCGATCGTGCTCGGTGACATCACGACCGGCCCTGGGCTTCCCAGCAATTCGGACGACTTCTCGGTCGGTCTCGTATCCGGAACCTCGATCGATGTTGGTAACGTCAGCGCACCCGGCAGTGTCGGTTTCGCGACGCTCGGGGACCTCACGACCGGAAATGTCAGTGCAGGCGACCTGCTGATGGCGTTCGTCGGCGGCAACATGACCACCGGACCGCTGACCACTGCATCTACAGGTAATCTGTACATTGCGAACTCGTCCATGTTCCTCGATGCGGGCGGTCCGGACAACTTCGACCCGTCGCTCGTCCTCGCGTTGGCGCCTGTCGCAACCGGCGGCTCGATCACCATCACCGGGCCTGTTTCGACCGGGAACATGACAGCGGCCGCGGGAACCGACTTGTCGATCTCCGGCGCGACGACAGCTTCTTCCGCGAGCCTTTCAGCGGGCGGCGATCTGTCGGTCGCAGACGTGAGTTCCGGTGGCGGAGTCCAGTTCACGGCGGGCGGGCTCGCCAGCTTCCTTGGTGTGGTTTCCGCACCCACGATTACCGTCACGTCCGCTGACATCGATATTGCCAGTGGAGCATCGCTTGGAGTGTTTGGCGTCACGACGCTTCTGACTTTGAACGCAGTAAGCGACGGGCCAGTCTATCTCGGCAGCTTCTCCACTGTGCCGGAAGGCGCGTACCAGCTGAACGAAGACGGCGACATCGAGGCGGGCGCAGTCGTCTTCAACGCCGTCAGCGCGGGCGGCGGCACTCCGGACATAGTCGTCGGCGATGCGCAGATCGAAGGCAGCGGCACCGCAGGTGGTGGCATTTCCTCTCTCACTCTGAACACCGACGGCTCCGTCTTCGTTGACGGCATGGTCAACTACATCAACGCGGGTTCGGGCGACACGCTGGCCATCAATGGCGGCCAGAGAATCGAAGTGAACACCGACACCGGCGGAATTACGATCACCGGCACAGGCGGTGCCCTTAGCGGCATCCTCGATTTGACGGCGCACGACATCTGGGTCGCGGACGGCGCCCTGCTTGCCCAGCTCGAAGCTGACCCCAATTTCAGTGGCCGCGACGCGGCGCTCGCGACCAACGACGGCAACGTCAATCCCACCGGTTACCTTCAGGCCGCCTCGATGACCGCGACGATGCTCGGAAGCAGTTTCCTCGTACAAAATAGCGGGACCGGTAGCGAACCCGGCGGAATTACCGTCGGCGACGGCGGCCTCCACATCGCCAACTTGGGTGCAGACGACGCCACCGTGATCGTCAGCGGCCGGCAGGTGACGTCGAGCGGCTCCGTCGTCACCGGCGACGCCTTCGCCAAGCGCGTTGTCGTTTCGGGGCCGGTGACCGGGGACTCCTCTGTAAACGGCTGCCCTGTTGGAGGATGCGTGACTCCGCCACCACCACCACCACCACCACCACCACCACCACCTCCGCCGCCGCCGCCGCCACCGCCACCTCCGCCGCCGCCGCCACCTCCGCCGCCGCCACCTCCACCGCCGCCGCCTCCACCGCCGCCTCCACCGCCGCCGCCTCCGCCGCCGCCTCCGCCGCCGCCGCCTCCGCCGCCGCCACCACCTCCGCCGCCTCCTCCACCGCCTGTGCTGGCCGCGGACACGATTCTCGGCCCGGTCGGGTTGATCTCGGGCCCAACGGAAGTCGGCGATCAGGGCGACGACGGCGAGCAGCAAAGCGACGACAAGGACAAGAAGAAGGGCGGCAAGTCGTCAGCCGTCGATCCGGCGATCTATCTCATCAACACCGGGCCACTGCAGATCGACACGGTCATTGATGACCCGGTGACCAGTGGAAACCAAACCCCCGACGGGGTGAACTGACGGAGAAGTCGCATGCGCAAGACCGGCCTCGCTCTTGCCGCTCTGGTTTCGGCAATTGCCATTTCGCCATCCGTCCCGGCGGCGCCGTTGAGCGTTAGGGACAGCTTCCGGATCGGTACCAGTGGCTCAAGCTTCTGCTCGGCGCAGCCGGTAGCGAACGATCCGGCGCTGACCGGCATGTTCGACAACGCCTACTCGATCACGTGCAAGGACGCCGCTTTGCCGGTTGGCAAGCTCTACCTCTTCCGCAGCTCGAACCCGGCGCAGCGGCTCGCGTCGATGCGGTCGAAGGAGGTCACTTGCGGCGCGCCGAAAGCAGGTGCCGTGCAGGGCCTCGGCGACGTCCAAATCATCGAGTGCAAGCTACGCGACGCCAACGTCGACTATCGGGTGTACGAATTTCGCAAAGGCGACCAGTTCTTCGCGGCCGAAGGGCTCGCCGGCTACGACAGCGCGCTGAAGCTTGGTCTCAGGAGCGTAGTTGCAGACAAGCCGATCGAGGGCGAAGTCTCCATTGCGACGACCGGCGCCGGCGATCCGGCGTCTTTTGCCCGCGTGCAGGCCGGAACGCTCGACCCGACGCGCGCTCTCGCGGAAGCCTACCGCCGCAACAACGTCGGCAGCTACGCGGACGCAGCGGAGTTTTTTGCAGCAGTCAGCAGCGCCGGAAACGCACCGATCAGCCAGGCCGAGGCTCTGATCAACGAAGCGCTGCAAAAATCCAACCTTGGCCGCTACGCCGAAGCCGACGCCTTGTTTGCGCGCGCGGAATCGGAAACCCGCGGCGATCCGCTCGATGCGCGCCGGCTTCGCAACTACCGCGCCATGCACCTGCTTAATCAGGGCAAGCCGGAAGAGGCCCTGAAGGAGCTCGACAAACCAATTGCACAGTTCGAAAACGGCCAGGGATCTCAGGGCGGAACACAGGCTCTTGCGATCGACGCATCCACGGCCGAGCGCCTCAACGCCGAACAGAGCGCCGGAAGCCATCTCGGATCCTCCTCGGACGACCTGCTGCCCCAGGAAAAAGCGGAAATTCTCGATGGCCAGGCACTGCAGTTGAGGGGAACATCGCTTCGGCTCAGCGGTGATTACGCCGGTGCTCGGGCGGCGCTCGAAACCGCCGATGCAAAGCTCCAGGCGGTTCGCGGCGGGCGGGTCGAATCCATTGCATGGATGCGCGCACAAATCGTCGGCGATCTTGCGGCAATTGCCGAGCATGACAACAACATGGCGGAGGCGGACAAGCAGTACCGCCTTGGAGTTGCGATCCTCGAGGCGAATTATCCGGGCTCGGCCGCGCTTCTGAATGCGCGTGCGCGGCTCGCAGGTTTCATGGCGAGAAACGGCCAGCTGGACGCGGCCGAAGCAGTGTTTCGCGACATCGTCCATTCGCAGGCCGACGCGAGCAATCTTCCGCCGTCGTTCGCTCGGGTGCTTCGGCCATACGTCGACATCCTCCTCAAGAAAGGGGACGATCCCGCCGCGATGAGCGAAATCTTCGCGACGACGCAGCTGATGATGCGGCCCGGCCTGGCCCAGACGCAGGCAGTGCTCGCTCGCGAATTGAGCGGAGGCACGGGTGAGGCGTCGCGCCTGTTCCGGCAGGCGGTGACCCTTACTCGCCAGGTCGAGCGGACCCGCGTGCAGCTCGCCCACTTCAACGCTATTGCGCAACCGTCGCCGGAAGAGGCGGCAAGGGCTGCCGCACTGAGATCCGATCTCGAAGTTGCGCAGAAGGAAGAGCTTGCGACCCAGGCGTCGCTGGCGAGTTTTCCGCGCTATCGGGCTGTCTCTAGCGACGTCATCTCCCTGCCGGACCTGCAGAAGGCGCTTCGTCCGGGCGAGGCCTATTACAAGATGACGATCGTCGACGATGGCATTTACGCCATGCTTGCGACGCCGACCTCGGCACGGGTGGTGAAGCTCCCGATCACTGCCGACACGCTGTCGTCCGAAGTGGATTCGCTGCGAGAGACGATTTCAACCATCGAGCGTGGGCAGCGAGTCACCTACGCATATGACGTGGCGCTTGCCCATAAGCTTTACACGGACCTTTTCGGTCCGTTCGATTCCGATCTGACGAAGGTGAGGCACCTGATCTTCGAGCCTGACGGGGCGATGCTCCGAATGCCCCCGAACCCGCTCGTCGTCGATCAGGCTTCCGTGGATCTTTACAACCAGCGCGTCAAAGCGAACCCGAACGCTGACTTCGACTTCACCGGAATCAAGTGGCTCGGCCGCAATCGCGACATCAGCACCGCGGTATCGCCTCGCTCGTTCGTCAACTTGAGGGACGCTCCGCCGTCAACGGGAACGAAGCAGTATCTCGGGCTCGGCAATAACGCGCCGCCACCGGCCAACGCCGAACATGGAATCAACGCCGCCGACCGCGACTGTGTGCTTCCGCTCGCTACCTGGAATCACCCGATTTCGGCGAAAGAGCTCCACACCGCGAGCGACATATTGGCGAAGAACAACCTAGGGGGCGTGCAGGTTATCACCGGGCCTGCATTCACCGACACGGCCATCGAGGACAAGCCGGACCTTGACCAGTATCGGATCATTCACTTCGCCACGCACGGTGTCGTGACTGCAACCCGCCCGAAATGCCCGGCGCAGCCGGCGCTTCTGACGAGCTTCGGAACACACGGATCGGACGGGCTGCTCACGTTCCGCGACATCTTCGACCTGAACCTCAACGCCGACCTTATAATCTTGTCGGCTTGCGACACTGCTGGCGAGGCGACCGCATTGGCGACGGAAAGCGCGGGTCTCGGCACCGGCGGCGACGTCGCTCTCGACGGCCTGGTTCGGGCGTTCGTGGGTGCCGGCGGGCGGCTAGTCGTTGCCAGTCACTGGCCGGTTCCGGATGACTTCAACGCCACTGAACGGCTCATCACCGGGCTATTTACAGCGCCTCCGGGGACTCCCACCGTGACCGCGCTTCGCTTGTCCGAAGAGAAACTGATGGACGACCCGAACACGTCGCACCCGTTCTATTGGTCGGCGTTCGCGGCTGTCGGAGACGGCGAAATTCCGGTGATCCGCGGACCGACGCAGATCGCTCAGAAGCAGTAGCTGTTTGCGGGCTTAGTTGCCGGGGGTCGGGTCGCCGCACCGGCAGGTGGTCACCCGAGCGTGGCGCGCCGGTTTGGCAGGCGCCGAATTCTGCTGCTCTGCGGCTGGTTGGGCGGGCGTTTCGTCGGCTGACGCGACGATTAGCGGGCGCGATTGCCCGGTGGGCTGGTCTGCTTTTTGCACCGGCGCTTTCGGGGGCTCCGCCGAAGCGGCTGCCGCGATCGAAAGACCGCCTATTGCAATGATAAGCAAGCGCGCGCGCATGACCCGTCTCCACATGTTTGCGGATCGGATAGCCCGGACCGGGTTTCGGAATGCCTACGGCCTATGGTTAACGGGCGGGGCAGGCGGGTCATCCGGCGAAAAGTGGTGGACGCACTAGGGCTCGAACCTAGGACCCGCTGATTAAGAGTTTGGGAATCCGGCCTTTGCGCAAGTTTGCGGCAGCTTATTCTAGCTTAAAACACCTTGAAGAATCAGTAACTTAAGCACTTGCTTTTTTGTGGTGCTTTGCCGTAGCTGTAAGCTCCTTGCTAGAAATACGCTAAATTCTAGCTCTGGAGGTCAGTATGGCAAGGATCACAAAGAGCTTCGTTGATAGGGTTCAACCCCCCGCCTCGGGCTACGAGCTTCACTGGGACGATTCAGTGAAAGGTTACGGCCTGCGAGTTTCGTCGCAGGGCAAGCGCGTGTTCATCGCGATGGGCAGGGTGCAGGGGAAAGCGATCCAGTTCACCATCGGCCCGTATGGCGTCCTCACCGAGGACACCGCGAGGAAGAAGGCGCAGAAGGTCTTGCAGGACATGCGCGAGGGGATCGACCCGCGCGATTCCAAGCGCGCCGACGAGGCCATGAAGGTGACCCTCGCTGCTGTCATGGAGGCGTATATCTCGCGCCCCGGCAAGCTGAAGGAGAGCAGCAAGGCCGAAATGAAGCGGCACGTCGAGAAAGTGTTCGCTTCTTGGAAGGACAAGCCCATCGTTGCGATCAGCGAGGACGACGTCCGCAAGCGTCACCGCGAAATGGTCGAGAAGGGGCTGGACGGTAAGAGGGGCGCACCTGCTAGCGCCAATGCCTCGATGGTGACGCTGCGCATCCTCTGCAACTTTGCCAGCCGCCAATACCGCCGTGCTGATGGTTCGCCGCTAATTCAGCGTAACCCTGTGGAAGTGTTGAAAGATCACTGGGCCACGCTCGGTTCGCGGACGGAGCGCTACATCGACCGCCGCAAGGTCGGAGAAGTGTGGAACAAGCTGAACGACATGCGCGCCAACCCGAAGAACCGGGACGCACTTGCCGGTATCGACCTGACCCTATTCGCGCTGCTGACAGGATGCCGGCGGGACGAGGGCGCGACCTTGCAGTGGTCGAACGTCAACATTGATGACCACGACCCGTCTAACTGCTGGTGGCACATCGACGACCGCAAGCGTGGTGACCCCATCACGCTCCCGCTATCCTCGCAAGCGGTCGCGCTACTGAAAGCCCGTCGCGCAGTGGTCGATGCCGACATTGCCGAGGGCAAGAAGGTCAGCGAGTTCGTGTTCCCCTCGTGGTCAAAAGCTGGCCACATACGGGATGCCCGCGCTCCGATGGAGACCATCAGCGAAATCGTTGGGAAGCACCTCTCGCTCCACGACCTGCGGCGCTCGTTCACGAACTACGCAATGCGCGAGTGCCTGATTGAGAAGTTCCGCACCGACCTCCTGACTGGCCACAAGCCCGCGCAGGAGGACATCACCGCTCGCAACTACCTCGACCTGGCCCGCCTCGATTGGCTGCAACCTGAGGTGCAGAAGATCGCGGATTGGATCGAGGAGCAGGCGGCTATCGCTGCCAGCAAGAACGTGGTGCCGCTGCACGCGGCGGGGGCCGCGTAAAGCCGGGCTACAGCCCCAATCGGGGGTTGCCGCCGGGGTAAGGGCGGCAAGCTGGCGATCGCCCCTGTAGCCGCCCCGTAGCGAGAGTCCGCTTAGGTCCGCACTCGCTACGGCACTGCCGCACGGCCAAAGCGGCAGCCAACCCACCTACTATTTTTTGGACCGACTGCGAGCCGCGGGACGGCGCAAATTATCAAACACTGGCTCGCTTGCCTGTGCTATAGCTAGCTTGCTCGCTTCCGGTTCACCTCCGTGTGCCGAAACCGAATCCACCGCCAGCGCGGTCGCGGGCCTCCAGTTCGACCTAACAGTCGGGCAGCTTTGTGAGGCTCGACTGATGACCGAAATGAGCTTTGAGCAGCTATGCGAGCTGTTTGCCTACACCCCCAAGCGCCGCCCACTCGATAGCAAAGAGGTTGCCGAACTGCTCGGCGTCCACTTCAACACGATGGAGCAGTATAGATTCCGCGGGGAGGGACCGCGCTACTTCAGCCCGCCCGGCACCCGCCGCGTTTGGTATGCCGAACTCGATGTGTTGCGCTGGCTCGCTTCCGGTGCCCGCCAGAGCACGAGCGAACAGGCCGCAGCCTAACCCTTCCTCACGAATAGCGGCAGGGCCGGTTTGGCTCCGACCCCGCCGCCGAAAGGATTAACGTGAACAGCAGCATTTTACCCGGCTGGCCGGGAGGTCCGCTACCGAAAGTTTTTGGGCAAAAATCGTGCGACGCTGAAAAAGCTGAGGATGCGACGGCGTTTCCCCGAATTGCCCTCTTACCCCGAGGGGCGCGTCATGGCTGATCTGAGCATCGACGCTTCGGGCTTGCTCGCGCAAGCAACACAGCTCCAGCAGCAGACGCAAGCGGAGAGGCGGGCCGACTTTGCCCGCCAGCTTGAGGAAAGGCGCATTGCTGATGGTCCAGCGCCGTCCATACAAGGTGTGCTGCGTGCTCCCCCAGGGTTCGTCGGCGCCCTTGCGCAGTTCATTTATCAGCAGGCACCGCGCCCGGTCGCTGAGGTCGCTATCGTCGGGGCTCTGGGCCTTATGGCCGGCATAGCGGGGCGCGACTGGTCTATCTCAGGAACTGGATTGAACTTGTATGCTGTGCTCGTGGCCCGGTCCGGGATTGGCAAGGAAGCCATGCACACCGGTATCGGGAAGGTCATCACCGCTGCTATGGTGAAATGTCCAGAGGTCGGCACCGCCGTGGATTTCAGCGATTACGCTTCCGGTCCTGCGTTGATTAAAACCATCTGCCAGAACCCGGCATTCGTAAACGTGGCGGGCGAAATCGGGCACAAGTTCTTGGAGATGGCCGAGGACAAGGGCGGCAGTCCAATGCGGTCATATCGCAAGGTATTGACCGACCTGTACGCCAATCAGGTCCGGGAGCTGTCGCGGGCGGATCAGCTACAGCAATCAGGATTGCAACGTCGCATCGGTTGTCGGGGCCGCCTACAGTTTGATTGGGGAAACGACACCGAGCAAGTTCTACAACAGTTTGACTCCCTCCATGATGGAAGATGGCTTCCTTTCGCGATTTCGAGCGATCGAATAGTACTGGCGACCGGCCCGATGAAAACCGCACCCGCTTGCAATGGCCGTGGCCGGAATTGGTCGGGTGGTTCAACGAAATCTTCCGCCAAGCAATGCTGCTCCGGACGCGTGAGCAGTCCATGTCGGTTGACGTCGAAAATGGCGCGCAGACACTGTTGGATCGCTTCCGGGATGAGTGTGATCACAATATCAGGGCGGCTGGCGATGACGAAAGCCAGCGCCAGCTATGGAGCAGAGCGCATCTCAAGGCGCTTCGGGTGTCAGGGTTGCTCGCGGTCGGGGACAACCCGTTCGCACCGAGCGTCACCGTCGAACAAGCGTCATGGGCTATAGCGCTGGTCCGTCATGGCATCGCGGCGTTCCTGCGCCGCATTCGGACCGGCGAGGTTGGCGAGGGCACCGATGGCGGGCGCGAGCAGAAGGTTTTGGACCTGTGCCGGGAGTTTCTGACCCTGCCAGCCGACAAGCTGCCCCCATGGTTGAAGGACGGCGTGGAGTTGCAGCAGAGCGGGATCGTGCCTCGCCGCTACCTGCAACAGCGGACCCAACGCCTCGCGGCGTTCGAGAGCTTCAAACTCGGGCATACTGCGGCGCTGAACATGGCGACAAGTACGGCCATAACGAACGGGAACTTGATGGAAGTGAAGGGTGACAAACTGGCCGAGCAGTTTAGCTTCCATGGGAAGGCGTATCGGGTGCTCTGCCTGACCTGAATGACCACAGTGGCGCTACAGATAGTCCGATGTAGCGCCACCGAGGCTAACGCGAAAAACCGCGAAAACCCCAGGGATTTTATTCAAAATATGCATTTCGTTAGTGTGTTAGCCTAAACTGGTATTCGCTACTGTCTCGGGACCCTCAATAGGGGTTCTAGTGCGGTCGATGGGGATAAGGCTAAGGGTAACGGGGTGCCCAAACGGTCGGTTATTCACCCTAGTCGGGCTTCGGTGGGAACGACGCCTGCATGAGATGCCATTTGACCGCGTTCGTGCCTTTGCATTCGATGCAAGGATACTGAATGATCTCGTCGTACTTCATCTTAGTGACCATGCGCCAAGGTATGTGGTTGACGGTGCCGCAAACCTTGCAAGGCACGTCAACGAGCACATTCTCGAAGTTCGTCTCGCTGCCGTCGATGACGACCTTCCACGTCTCGTCGCACTTCGGGTTGATGCAGAATACGTGCTGACCGTCTCGTAGCAGCTTGGCCCGTCGCTTGTTCTTCGCGCCGCACGTGCAGTCGAAAGTTACGTCACCGCCTGCCGGAACACCTGAGAAAGTCATGGTGCCTTTCGCCAGCCGTTCCAGCTCAGCGACCACCTCCTCGACCTTGGCTCGGATCGCCTTCCGGTCGCCGTAGTCCTGTATGTGGTCATTCTTGTTTTTCGGCAGTCGGGCATGGAGTGCGAGGTTGGACAGTGCCTGCCACATCCGGGCTATCTTCTTTGCGTCGATGCCAATCTCAACGCCGATCTGAACATAGTCCTCCTCCTGAGGCTCGACGCCCGGAACGTGCGGGGAGCGAGACATTGAGAGGATGAGCGTTTGCGTCATGTGCTCATCCACCTCGGCCAGAAGTCTTTTTACGACATCACCCGGTGTTCACGCCTTCAACTGATCGTGGGAAATGTAGTCGTGGCGCTGGCGGAGGCGGTCGTAGACGGCCTTCTCCAACGCTAGCCGTCTTCCAACGCAGAGTAGGTAGCGCTTGCGTCCGTGTCCTCGGCTAGCAACGCTTTGATGCGGTCGATGATGGGGTTGAGTTGCAGCATAGCGGCATTCTGGCAGCGAGCTTTCTTGCTGTCACCCAATCGGGCCGCTAGCCGCCGAGCTGGGGCATGAAAGCACAGCGCTCGCCCGTAGGGTGGCGGCCATTCATTGTCAGCGGTATGGCTGCCTTAGCGGCGTTGGTGAGGCGTGCTGACTATGACCTTGTTCCTCGAAACTGCCCAACGGCACCGGATTTCACATCTGCGTCGAAACAAGTCCGCACTACCGCGTGAGCGCGGAATTTATGGACTATTCTTCGACGTTCCTCCGGGGGTTGCTCCTGCAGATGGATGTTATGAGCGAGACGGTCTCTACCTTCTGTATGTAGGCACTGCCGGAGCCGATCTTTCAAAGAACGGACACCTGCGCAGTCGTCTCGGTAACAATCACCTTGGGGGCAATGAACGCCGCTCGACGGTTTGCCAAACCCTCGCCGCATTGCTGCCTGATCTCGCTGGCCAATGCGTTGCGAAGCTGGAGCGCGACAAACCCAAGTTCCATACGTCTGACGAAGGAGCGGCAAAGCTCAGGGCATGGATGGATGAGCATGTCTCCGTTTGCTGGACCGCCGATCCTGACCCCGGAAAAGTGGAGAAACAGCTTATTGCCCGTTACGCCTTGCCACTCAATTTGGAGCACAACAGTGCCCATCCCTTTGCCCCGGAACTTGAGAAGCTCCGAGCAAGCCGGAGGGTTGCAGCAACCCCTCCGGCAAGTAACGTTAAAGCGCAGTTGTGAATAGTCGACCAACAAATACCCTATACGCGCGCCCGACGATAAAGAACTGATCTATCTAATTGAATTTACAAAGAAAGTATTGCGGACGTATAACGTCCCAAGCTATTCTCTAGCCCATGTCTAGCAACACCAATGAAATCATGGTCGTTATTGCCGAAGCGAACTCGACGCTTTCGAGCGCGCTTGATCTAAACAAATTGAGGTGGGGCGATGAGTGACCATCAACCGCCTTGGATTGAAGGGTGGAAGCCCGAGCTTTCGACAGAGACGCGCAGCGCTGGCAACCCCGCGTGGACACCAGGTGGTCAGTCGCCCAACCCTAAGGGCAGGCCAGCCGGCTTGCCCGACAAGCGGCTGTTAGCGACGCAGCAGATGCTCGACGAAATGCGAAACATCGTTGCTGTGCTGGTCGCGAAGGCGCTGGAAGGTGACACCGGCGCAGCTGCCATCGTCATGTCTAAGGTGCTGCCGTCGATCAAGGCGCAGGCCGAGAAGGTGAACTTCGACTTCGATGCCGCTGCCCCGATCAGCGAGCAGGTGGCGCAAGTTCTCGACGCCATTGCTGCCGAAGCCGTTGCGCCTGACGTGGGCAACTAGATGATCGAGTCCATCAGGGCGCTCAGCGACGTGCGGGCAATAGAGGAGCTGGAGGCTCGGATCGCCGCTCTCGAGGAGGCTCGAGTTCCGCGAGATCGCAAACTGATTTTTTGCACATCGTTTGGAAAGGCCGGGGATGCGAGGCGCGTTCGCCGAATTGCCATCCTACGGGGAGGGAGGCAGCCCTAGTGGCGATCATCGAAACACAGCGGAACCGGGTTTACGCCTACGAATTGACCGATGACGTTTTTCTGCGCGTCGGATGGGCAGCGCCCGGTGACGGTCAGCACTTGCGCACCATTACCCTGCCGTACCAGCCCATCAGCACCTATTGGGACACTGTGGCCTGGGCTGTCAGCATTGCCGACCAGATGGCGTACCCAATCCATGTGGTTCCGCTCAACTACGATGACATTCGCAATACCGGGAGGTTCAAGCCGATCTGCGAAGCGGTCGCCAGTATGACGGACCAGGAGCGCGGCGAGATGCACCAGATGGCGATTGCCACATGCGCGGAGGTCATGCGCGATTGTGACGACCAGTACATACGTGCAGACGCCTATGACGTGCTGGTCCAGCTGAAGGTGGTGCCTCGGTTAGCATGACAGGGCGATAACCACATGGTCGCAGTCCGCGCATTTCAGCGTCGTGTGGCGAAGCTGGAGCAAGTCGGCAAACCGCGACGATCTCCGTTAGTGATCTTGTACGGTTCGTTCGACAATTTTGTTGAAACCGCCATCTGGCCGGGCATCCGCTCCGGCGCGCTTGCAGAGGGGGACATGTACGACATCATCGAAGGGCTCAGGGCTGGGAAACGGACGGGACTTGGGACAGACCGGGATGACCGACAAGAATGCCGTGACGCCTTCACACCCGTCGGGGTTTAGGAACGGGATGGCGAAGCCCTGAACTTAGTGTCATAGCTGCGGCGCTTTCGGCCTTGAATGCTCTTCAAGCGTATCACGGCGAGCAATGACTTAAGAGCCGAGGACGTTACGTGTTGCGATTTCCCAATCCCGGTTCGACTATTGAAAACGTTGTGCGTGTTTATGGTGCCGCCTTTGAGCGCCTGAACGGTCGTACGGTCGATCTGGATGATATGGTCCATGCTGTGGTGGCCGCAAACCTAGCCACTTCGTCTGGATATATGGGTCAGGAAGTGGTTGCTCGTTCGACCCGTTCCGATCCGCAGTCGCGACCAACTCTACAACCAGCTCAAGATGTATGCAGAACTATTCCGTGCTTTGGGTTGGCTGCACCCCACGCCAGAAAAAGCATTAAACTACACCTTTACGTTGCTCGGCGAGCAAGTGGTGGCCGCCGGACGTGACTTCTGGTCGCTTCTCGACGAGTGCGTTCTGGGAATGGTTTTTCCAACGCCGACACTCGCCGTGAAAGGCGATTTCGACCTTCGACCCTTTGCCTTCATTTTGCGCGTGATGGCGGCATGCGGGAGCCACATTTCACGCGACGAGATGATAATTGGGCCGCTAAGCGCGGCCAGCGATCGCGGGCAGGACAAGCTCGATGCCGTGAAAGCAACAATTGATGCGGCACGCGCAAGCCCTGCTGAAACCGAGAAGGCGGTTGCGGCGGTGTCAGGCGCCCGGAAGATTTAAGTCAACACGTTGCAGAACTATACAAGGTGGCCGATTGCCCTGCTCCGCGATTTGGGTTGGGCCACGCGGGACCGGCCAACTTTAGGAATGGCCGAAAATACGGAACCTTCTATCTGACCGACAAGGGTTGGGCTCGGGCGGAGCAAGTCGAGGCAGCCATCGACTTGCGAGTAGATGATGCCGAGAAGCTTGTGCCGGAAGAGCGCAAAGCACTCGCGGTCGTAGCGCATTTTCGCATGTTGGAACGGCTCCGGCTTTGAACTCGGGCCGCTCGAGGATCGCATCGCTGAAGCCGAAGCAATCGCGGCGCCAGTGTTCAAGCAGTTGGGTACGGAGGGGGGCAACCTGCTATTTTCGCCGTTCCAATCCTTGTCGCTTACCGACATCGCCGCAGCGTTCCCTGAGCGCCAGCAGACATCGACAATCGAGGAAGGCGCAGGCCGA
>CAWITR010000002.1:0-288951 GCA_963839145.1 uncultured Alphaproteobacteria bacterium | reverse complement strand
GGGCGCACCTGCTAGCGCCAATGCCTCGATGGTGACGCTGCGCATCCTCTGCAACTTTGCCAGCCGCCAATACCGCCGTGCTGATGGTTCGCCGCTAATTCAGCGTAACCCTGTGGAAGTGTTGAAAGATCACTGGGCCACGCTCGGTTCGCGGACGGAGCGCTACATCGACCGCCGCAAGGTCGGAGAAGTGTGGAACAAGCTGAACGACATGCGCGCCAACCCGAAGAACCGGGACGCACTTGCCGGTATCGACCTGACCCTATTCGCGCTGCTGACAGGATGCCGGCGGGACGAGGGCGCGACCTTGCAGTGGTCGAACGTCAACATTGATGACCACGACCCGTCTAACTGCTGGTGGCACATCGACGACCGCAAGCGTGGTGACCCCATCATGCTCCCGCTATCCTCGCAAGCGGTCGCGCTACTGAAAGCCCGTCGCGCAGTGGTCGATGCCGACATTGCCGAGGGCAAGAAGGTCAGCGAGTTCGTGTTCCCCTCGTGGTCAAAAGCTGGCCACATACGGGATGCCCGCGCTCCGATGGAGACCATCAGCGAAATCGTTGGGAAGCACCTCTCGCTCCACGACCTGCGGCGCTCGTTCACGAACTACGCAATGCGCGAGTGCCTGATTGAGAAGTTCCGCACCGACCTCCTGACTGGCCACAAGCCCGCGCAGGAGGACATCACCGCTCGCAACTACCTCGACCTGGCCCTGCTCCGATTGGCTGCAACCTGAGGTGCAGAAGATCGCGGATTGGATCGAGGAGCAGGCGGCTATCGCTGCCAGCAAGAACGTGTGGTGCCGCTGCACGCGGCGGGGGCCGCGTAAAGCCGGGCTACAGCCCCAATCGGGGGTTGCCGCCGGGGTAAGGGCGGCAAGCTGGCGATCGCCCCTGTAGCCGCCCCGTAGCGAGAGTCCGCTAGGTCCGCACTCGCTACGGCACTGCCGCACGGCCAAAGCGGCAGCCAACCCACCTACTATTTTTTGGACCGACTGCGAGCCGCGGGGACGGCGCAAATTATCAAACACTCTGGCTCGCTTGCCTGTGCTATAGCTAGCTTGCTCGCTTCCGGTTCACCTCCGTGTGCCGAAACCGAATCCACCGCCAGCGCGGTCGCGGGCCTCCAGTTCGACCTAACAGTCGGGCAGCTTTGTGAGGCTCGACTGATGACCGAAATGAGCTTTGAGCAGCTATGCGCGAGCTGTTTGCCTACACCCCCAAGCGCCGCCCACTCGATAGCAAAGAGGTTGCCGCGTCGCTGCTCGGTGTCCACTTTGAACACGATGGAGCAGTACACTTGCGGGGAGCCACCGTGCTACTTCAGCCCGCCCGGCACCCGCCGCGTTTGGTATGCCGAACTCGATGTGTTGCGCTGGCTCGCTTCCGGTGCCCGCCAGAGCACGAGCGAACAGGCCGCAGCCTAACCCTTCCTCACGAATAGCGGCAAGGCCGGTTTGGCTCCGACCCCGCCGCCGAAAGGATTAACGTGAACAGCAGCATTTTACCCGGCTGGCCGGGAGGTCCGCTACCGAAAGTTTTTGGGCAAAAATCGTGCGACGCTGAAAAAGCTGAGGATGCGACGGCGTTTCCCCGAATTGCCCGTGACCCTGAGGGGCGCGTCATGGCTGATCTGAGCATCGACGCTTCGGGCTTGCTCGCGCAAGCAACACAGCTCCAGCAGCAGACGCAAGCGGAGAGGCGGGCCGACTTTGCCCGCCAGCTTGAGGAAAGGCGCATTGCTGATGGTCCAGCGCCGTCCATACAAGGTGTGCTGCGTGCTCCCCCAGGGTTCGTCGGCGCCCTTGCGCAGTTCATTTATCAGCAGGCACCGCGCCCGGTCGCTGAGGTCGCTATCGTCGGGGCTCTGGGCCTTATGGCCGGCATAGCGGGGCGCGACTGGTCTATCTCAGGAACTGGATTGAACTTGTATGCTGTGCTCGTGGCCCGGTCCGGGATTGGCAAGGAAGCCATGAACACCGGTATCGGGAAGGTCATCACCGCTGCTATGGTGAAATGTCCAGAGGTCGGCACCGCCGTGGATTTCAGCGATTACGCTTCCGGTCCTGCGTTGATTAAAGCCATCTGCCAGAACCCGGCATTCGTAAACGTGGCGGTGAAATCGGCACAAGTTCTTGGAGATGGCCGAGGACAAAGGCTGTTGGTTAATGCGGTCATATCGCAAGGTATTGACCGACCTGTACGCCAAATCAGGTCCGGGAGCTGTCGCGGGCGGGATCAGCTACAGCAATCAGGATTGCAACGTCGCATCGGTTGTCGGGGCCGCCTACAGTTTGATTGGGGAAACGACACCGAGCAAGTTCTACAACAGTTCCATTCTCCCACGATGGAAGATGGCTTCCTTTCGCGATTTCTGAAGTTATCGAAGTAGATACTGGCGACCGGCCCGATGAAAACCGCACCCGCTTGCAATGGCCGTGGCCGGAATTGGTCGGGTGGTTCAACGAAATCTTCCGCCAAGCAATGCTGCTCCGGACGCGTGAGCAGTCCATGTCGGTTGACGTCGAAAATGGCGCGCAGACACTGTTGGATCGCTTCCGGGATGAGTGTGATCACAATATCAGGGCGGCTGGCGATGACGAAAGCCAGCGCCAGCTATGGAGCAGAGCGCATCTCAAGGCGCTTCGGGTGTCAGGGTTGCTCGCGGTCGGGGACAACCCGTTCGCACCGAGCGTCACCGTCGAACAGGCGACATGGGCTATCGCGTTGGTCCGTCATGGCATCGCGGCGTTCCTGAGCCGTCTTCGGACCGGCGAGGTGGCGAGGGCACCGATGGCGGGCGCGAGCAGAAGGTTTTGGACCTGTGCAGGGAGTTCCTGACCCTGCGAGCCGACAAGCTGACCCCTATGGTTGAAGGACGGCAAGGCGTTGCAGCGAGCGGGCTCGTCCCGCGCAGCTACCTCCAACAGCGCACCCAACGCCTCTCGGCGTTCGCGCGGTTCAAACTCGGGCATACTGCGGCGCTGAACATGGCGATAAGACCGCCATCACGAACGGGAACTTGATGGAAGTGAAGGGTTAAGAACTGGCGGAGGAGTCCAACTTCCATGGGCAGGCATATCGGGGGCTCGCCTGACCGGAATGACCACAGTGGCGCTACAGATAGTCCGATGTAGCGCCACCGAGGCTAACGCGAAAAACCGCGAAAACCCCGCAGGGATTTTGATCCAAAATATGCATTTCGTTAGTGTGTTAGCCTAAACTGGTATTCGCTACTGTCTCGGGACCCTCAATAGGGGTTCTAGTGCGGTCGATGGGGGTAAGGCTAACGGCTAACGGGGTGCCCAAACGGTCGGTCATTCACCCTAGTCGGGCTTCGGCGGGAACGACGCCTGCATGAGATGCCATTTGACCGCGTTCGTGCCTTTGCATTCGATGCAAGGATACTGAATGATCTCGTCGTACTTCATCTTAGTGACCATGCGCCAAGGTATGTGGTTGACGGTGCCGCAAACCTTGCAAGGCACGTCAACGAGCACATTCTCGAAGTTCGTCTCGCTGCCGTCGATGACGACCTTCCACGTCTCGTCGCACTTCGGGTTGATGCAGAATACGTGCTGACCGTCTCGTAGCAGCTTGGCCCGTCGCTTGTTCTTCGCGCCGCACGTGCAGTCGAAAGTTACGTCACCGCCTGCCGGAACACCTGAAGGAGTCATGGTGCCTTTCGCCAGCCGTTCCAGCTCAGCGACCACCTCCTCGACCTTGGCTCGGATCGCCTTCCGGTCGCCGTAGTCCTGTATGTGGTCATTCTTGTTTTTCGGCAGTCGGGCATGGAGTGCGAGGTTGGACAGTGCCTGCCACATCCGGGCTATCTTCTTTGCGTCGATGCCAATCTCAACGCCGATCTGAACATAGTCCTCCTCCTGAGGCTCGACGCCCGGAACGTGCGGGGAGCGAGACATTGAGAGGATGAGCGTTTGCGTCATGTGCTCATCCACCTCGGCCAAGAAGTCTTTTTACGACATCACCCGGCGTCCACGCCTTCAACTGATCGTGGGAAATGTAGTCGTGGCGCTGGCGGAGGCGGTCGTAGACGGCCTTCTCCAACGCTAGCCGTGCTTCCAACGCAGAGTAGGTAGCGCTTGCGTCCGTGTCCTCGGCTAGCAACGCTTTGATGCGGTCGATGATGGGGTTGAGTTGCAGCATAGCGGCATTCTGGCAGCGAGCTTTCTTGCTGTCACCCAATCGGGCCGCTAGCCGCCGAGCTGGGGCATGAAAGCACAGCGCTCGCCCGTAGGGTGGCGGCCATTCATTGTCAGCGGTATGGCTGCCTTAGCGGCGTTGGTGAGGCGTGCTGACTATGACCTTGTTCCTCGAAACTGCCCAACTGCACCGGATTTCACATCTGCGTCGAAACAAGTCCGCACTACCGCGTGAGCGCGGAATTTATGGACTATTCTTCGACGTTCCTCCGGGGGTTGCTCCTGCAGATGAATCCCATGAGCGAGACGGTCTCTACCTTTGTATGTAGGCACTGCCGGAGCCGATCTTTCAAAGAACGGACACCTGCGCAGTCGTCTCGGTAACAATCACCTTGGGGGCAATGAACGCCGCTCGACGGTTTGCCAAACCCTCGCCGCATTGCTGCCTGATCTCGCTGGCCAATGCGTTGCGAAGCTGGAGCGCGACAAACCCAAGTTCCATACGTCTCGACGAAGGAGCGGCAAAGCTCAGGGCATGGATGGATGAGCATGTCTCCGTTTGCTGGACCGCCGATCCTGACCCCGGAAAAGTGGAGAAACAGCTTATTGCCCGTTACGCCTTGCCACTCAATTTGGAGCACAACAGTGCCCATCCCTTTGCCCCGGAACTTGAGAAGCTCCTAGTAAAGCCGGAGGGTTGCAGCAACCCCTCCGGCAAGTAACGTTAAAGCGCAGTTGTGAATAGTCGACCAACAAATACCCTATACGCGCGCCCGACGATAAAGAACTGATCTATCTAATTGAATTTACAAAGAAAGTATTGCGGACGTATAACGTCCCAAGCTATTCTCTAGCCCATGTCTAGCAACACCAATGAAATCATGGTCGTTATTGCCGAAGCGAACTCGACGCTTTCGAGCGCGCTTGATCTAAACAAATTGAGGTGGGGCGATGAGTGACCATCAACCGCCTTGGATTGAAGGGTGGAAGCCCGAGCTTTCGACAGAGACGCGCAGCGCTGGCAACCCCGCGTGGACACCAGGTGGTCAGTCGCCCAACCCTAAGGGCAGGCCAGCCGGCTTGCCCGACAAGCGGCTGTTAGCGACGCAGCAGATGCTCGACGAAATGCGAAACATCGTTGCTGTGCTGGTCGCGAAGGCGCTGGAAGGTGACACCGGCGCAGCTGCCATCGTCATGTCTAAGGTGCTGCCGTCGATCAAGGCGCAGGCCGAGAAGGTGAACTTCGACTTCGATGCCGCTGCCCCGATCAGCGAGCAGGTGGCGCAAGTTCTCGACGCCATTGCTGCCGGAGCCGTTGCGCCTGACGTGGGCAGACTTATCATCTAGTTCGATCAGGGCGCTCAGCGACGTGCGGGCAATAGAGGAGCTGGAGGCTGGATCGCCGCTCTCGAGGAGGCTCGAGTTGCGTGAGATCGCAAATCTGATTTTTTGCACATCGTTTGGAAAGGCCGGGGATGCGAGGCGCGTTCGCCGAATTGCCATCCTACGGGGAGGGAGGCAGCCCAAGTGGCGATCATCGAAACACAGCGGAACCGGGTTTACGCCTACGAATTTCAATCGAATGCCCTGTTCTGCGCGTCGGATGGGCAGCGCCCGGTGACGGTCAGCACTTGCGCACCATTACCCTGCCGTACCAGCCCATCAGCACCTATTGGGACACTGTGGCCTGGTCTGTCAGCATTGCCGACCAGATGGCGTACCCAATCCATGTGGTTCCGCTCAACTACGATGACATTCGCAATACCGGGAGGTTCAAGCCGATCTGCGAAGCGGTCGCCAGTATGACGGACCAGGAAGCGCGGCGAGATGCACCAGATGGCGATTGCCACATGCGCGGAGGTCATGCGCGATTGTGACGACCAGTACATACGTGCAGACGCCTATGACGTGCTGGTCCAGCTGAAGGTGGTGCCTCGGTTAGCATGACAGGGCGATAACCACATGGTCGCAGTCCGCGCATTTCAGCGTCGTGTGGCGAAGCTGGAGCAAGCTCCTGGCAAACCGCGACGATCTCCGTTAGTGATCTTGGAACGGGTTCGTTCGACAATTTTGTTGAAACCGCCATCTGGCCGGGCATCCGCTCCGGCGCGCTTGCAGAGGGGGACATGTACGACATCATCGAAGCGCTCAGAGGCTGGGAAACGGACGGGACTTGGGACAGACCGGGATGACCGACAAGAATGCCGTGACGCCTTCACACCCGTCGGGGTTTAGGAACGGGATGGCGAAGCCCTGAACTTAGTGTCATAGCTGCGGCGCTTTCGGCCTTGAATGCTCTTCAAGCGTATCACGGCGAGCAATGACTTAAGAGCCGAGGACGTTACGTGTTGCGATTTCCCAATCCCGGTTCGACTATTGAAAACGTTGTGCGTGTTTATGGTGCCGCCTTTGAGCGCCTGAACGGTCGTACGGTCGATCTGGATGATATGGTCCATGCTGTGGTGGCCGCAAACCTAGCCACTTCGTCTGGATATATGGGTCAGGAAGCGGTCGCTCGTTCGACCCGTTCCGATCGCAGTCGCGACCAACTCTACAACCAGCTCAAGATGTATGCAGAACTATTCCGTGCTTTGGGTCGGCTGCACCCCACGCCAGAAAAAGCATTAAACTACACCTTTACGTTGCTCGGCGAGCAAGTGGTGGCCGCCGGACGTGACTTCTGGTCGCTTCTCGACGAGTGCGTTCTGGGAATGGTTTTTCCAACGCCGACACTCGCCGTGAAAGGCGATTTCGACCTTCGACCCTTTGCCTTCATTTTGCGCGTGATGGCGGCATGCGGGAGCCACATTTCACGCGACGAGATGATAATTGGGCCGCTAAGCGCGGCCAGCGATCGCGGGCAGGACAAGCTCGATGCCGTGAAAGCAACAATTGATGCGGCACGCGCAAGCCCTGCTGAAACCGAGAAGGCGGTTGCGGCGGTGTCAGGCGCCCGGAAGATTCAAGTCAACACGTTGCAGAACTATACAAGGTGGCCGATTGCCCTGCTCCGCGATTTGGGTTGGGCCACGCGGGACCGGCCAACTTTAGGAATGGCCGAAAATACGGAACCTTCTATCTGACCGACAAGGGTCGGGGGCGGGCGGAGCAAGTCGAGGCAGCCATCGACTTGCGAGTAGATGATGCCGAGAAGCTTGTGCCGGAAGAGCGCAAAGCACTCGCGGTCGTAGCGCATTTTCGCATGTTGGAACGGTCCCGGCTTTGAACTCGGGCCGCTCGAGGATCGCATCGCTGAAGCCGAAGCAATCGCGGCGCCAGTGTTCAAGCAGTTGGGTACGGAGGGGGGCAACCTGCGTATTCCCGCCGTTCCAATCCTTGTCGCTTACCGACATCGCCGCAGCGTTCCCTGAGCGCCAGCAGACATCGACAATCGAGGAAGGGCGCGCCAGGCCGAGCTCGATGCGCACGGCCTCGCCTTCCGGCCCGACACCCACACTCTCACCGTCTTCGTGGATCATGAAATGAGTTGCAACGGAGGGTGCCGGAGCGGCTGGCGGCTGGACGCGCTCCGTGCGGATTTATTGCACTGTTAGAGGAAAACGGCACAATCGAAGCCGCTGCTGCAGCCTTTGCCGATATCCACGCGGGCGACACGCAAACCATTTTCTATCCGCTGGTCACCCACCTCTTTCAAATACTCGGGTTTGAGAGTGATTATTCGCGGGCAGGCGTGAATTATCAGCGGTGGGATGCTTCTGTTTTGGTGGATGGCTATGCCCTTCCGGTCGAGATCAAATCGCCGACGGAAGAAGTCATGTTGTCCACGAAAGCGGTGCGACAGGCGCTCGAAAACAAGGTGATCCTGCTTTCGAGGGGCGGGTTGGAAATGCGGCCCGAACTGGCGAGCCTCGTGTGGGCAATCGGCTGCCGAACGAGCGCGGCGAGATGTCGAACCTGATTGATGACGTGTTCAAGCCTTCGAGCTGCGTCTTGGTGTGATCGACCTGACGACTCTCGCTCATCTCGCGCTCCGCGCGTTGTGCGATGGCGTACGATCGACGCAGAGCAGCTCAGCCAGCTTCGGGGATTTCCTGATGTCTGATTTCGTTGTTCACAAGGGTCGACGGGCAACAGGGACGTTTGCGAGGCATTTCGGCGCGGACATTACCGACGTGCATTACGGGCAGGAGGCGCACCGCGGTCACGCTGGGCGATGGGCGGGCGGGAGCTGGGAGTTGCCTCGGGTGCGGTAGCGCCCCCTGCATGGAAAAGCATGATAGCGAGCTAGCACTTTTTGGGGCACTTGATGCTTTTCCCGGCGATCCAAGTCGAGATGTTTGCCCTACACGGGCGATCCGTTGGGATGGCGAAAACTCCGCAGCAATCGTGAGGGGAGGATTGCATTGGCTGCGGACTTTGCATTAGCCGGTGCCCCTACGGTGCAATTAGCCTCGCCGATGGACTGATCGCTAGTGTCGAAGTAGCGGACCCTGACGGATTGATTATTGCAGGAGTGGCGAAGGGCGAGCATCCTAAAGTGAAGCGAAAGGCCAAATTGCAACGCTGGATGCGCCAGCGGCCCCAGATTCCAGTAACGGTAGGGCAGCTTGAGGATGGCCGGATAAACTTGCTGGTACGGAACCTTCTAAATGAAGTCGGTCTGAACGCTCGCACACGACGGCGTGGGGACACCAACATGCGTATCGACGCTGTTGGCTTTTCTCGCAGCGAAAGGCCTTTCGTCGCCGAGATCGAAACGGCGCGGCGTCTGGAATCTCCCCGCGCGCTTCTCGAAGATGTCGCCGTGCTTCACTCGCGCTACGGCTACAGGGTCGACGGCATCGATCCTGTTAGCATCATCCTGTCATTTCCGAATGTGCGCTCGGAATATTATCAGGTTATCCGCGATATCGAGAAAGTGCTTGGTCTGCGCTGCCGTCGATCACGGTTGGCGCACTTGTGGCCTTGCTGTGGAATTGTTCGAGAATCGATGGATTTGACGGCGACGCCTTCACTGTCGGCGAAGGGACATCGACCTTGCCGACTGTCTGGGCCTTGACGACGCGAAGCTTACAGAGCCTTATCCCGGCGCGTTCAGACCGGCAAAGTAGCGAGCAAATCTGCCTGTGCGGGGCGATCGACACTTTCAGCCTTGGCGATGCGCTCGCGAGCCAAATCAACATATTCAGGATTAAGCTCGAAGCCGAGATATCCTCTGCCCTCCATCACGGCGGCGACGCATTCGCTGCCGCTGCCCGCGAAGGGCACTAGGACCGTATCGCCCGGTTCGGAGAAGTGCTTGACGATCCTACGTGAGATTGAGAGCGGTTTCTGGGTCGGGTGATCGACCTTCTCGTCGCGGAAACGTCGACCCGCAAGCGTGGGAAATGGCCAGATGTCCCCTGCCATGCGGCCCTCCGGATTGGGTTCCCAAACCTTACCGTTCTTGATGATCTTATGCTTCAGGCGCTCTTGGCTTTTGTAAGGTTCACGGATGGGCGTGTAGATGTAGCGGTCCGTCTTGGAAAACCACAGCAACGGCTCGTAGGTAGCGTTGAGCGACCGTTTGCCATAGCCGGCAAAACCGTTTTCGTAGTTCCAGATGATTTGGCGACGATAGATCAGTCCCATCTCAAGCATCATGCACTGAACCCAGCACATGTGGTGATGGATGCCATAGACGAAGATATTTCCTTCGTCAGAGAGCAGGCGGCTGGCCTCCTCAAGCCATGCCCGCGTCCACTCTCGCCACTCTGCCTTGCGCTCAGACTCCTTCCATGGACCGAAGTCCTTGTTGAGGTTGTAGGGCGGGTCGGCGACGATCAGATTGAATGAACCGGCGTCCAGCGCGGCCATACCCTCGATGCAATCGCCATGAATGATGCGCGAGTCTGACATTACTTCGGCTTCTGCAAGATCAGGATGTACTGGTTGTGGATGTTCGGGACGTAGGAATAAGGATACCCGTATGGGAATACTTTCTTATGGCGCTGATACAGAACTTTGAGGCCACGCATTTCGAGTCCGTAAGGTTCAAGCGCGCGTGCCAGATCCGCATGAAACATGATGTATTTTGACTTGTCGCGAAAGTCGCTGACAACGATCGCCATATAACGGCCCCGCTTCAAGACGCGGGCGCACTCGCCGAATATTGCCGTAAGCTCGCTTAAGAATTCGTCATAACATTCGATCTTGGCAAGGTCGCGGGCATCGGCGCCATAGTCCTTGGCGAGGCCTTTCTCGATACGCTCT
Source organism: uncultured Alphaproteobacteria bacterium (assembly GCA_963839145.1). GTDB lineage: Bacteria > Pseudomonadota > Alphaproteobacteria > Sphingomonadales > Sphingomonadaceae > Sphingomicrobium. The sequence goes on along the minus strand of CAWITR010000002.1, from coordinate 278,573 downwards.
TGCCGTACCTTGTGATCTTCCTTTTTTAGTATGGACCAATATGGTGGGCTGGTGACCACAAAATCCACGCTCTCGTCCGGGAGCGTCGGCAGATGGTCGCGTGCGTCGCCTTCAAGGATGCGCTGCCCGTCCGCTGTGGAGAACATGTCGCGGACCTCTGTGGCCAGTCTCTTGCGCGATAGCTCCGCAAATTCGGGGTTCAACTCGATGCCGATGCCGTGGCGCTCATCGATCGCACACGCTTTCAAGGTTGACCCGACGCCAACGAATGGGTCCAGAACGGTGTGGCCCTTTTTGGTGAAGAAGCGAATGAGACGACCGACATCGGTAAAGGAAAACGGCGCTGGATGTTGACGCTCGATCTGCGCGTCAGGATGGCCAGCGCCAAGACCTCTTTGATTCCAGACGGAGACCGTTTCAGGGATCCATTCTTTTGCCGTTAGGTCATTGAGTTGATTGCGGGGATGGACAGTCGCTGGAAGAATGTCGGTGTCCGCATCGGGTGAAGTTTCAACTGCGATATCCTGGAGACAGCTTTTTTCGGCGGGCGCCCACGCCGCTTAGTTGCCGGCGGGGTGGCAATGGCTTCATCATAGAGCGTCTGTGAGGCGACTTTCATGCGGTCCCTTCAATCTGTTCTCTCAGCCGCACGATTTCGGCCAGGTCGTAAATGCGATAGCCATTCATCGGATGGCGACGGGGCGTTAGTTTGCCATGCCGATCCCAGTTTCTAAGTGTAGAGGCCGACACTCCAAGGAAGTGGGCGGCCTCTGCAATAGTAAGGTGGTTTGTGTGTCGGTTCTCGTCGGGCATGGCTGTCAAACTATGGCAAGGCTTGCTAAACATGACCAGCAGCGCAGCGCAAGAACAAAACGAGAATCTTGTTGATAACTAATCAATGCGCCGACTGGTCGCATTGGCGTCTACCGCGACGCTCCTCGAGCGCGATCAATCCGCAAATTGAAGTGCATAGTCGCGTAGATTGGCGTTAATCGCCTCACGTTGGGGTGAGTAGTGAGCATCACGATGACAGTTGGGGCATAGCGCCACGCAGCTCCAGACCCTGTCACTCACACCCACGCCCAAAATATGGTGCACATCAAGAAAACCCGGGAACGGTCGATGTTCATCGCACCCTTCCTGTTCGCATCGTCCTCCAGCACGAAAAATTACTGCCGCCCGAACTTTGGGGTCACGGGGATAGCCGGACCTTACCGTTACGCGCAGTGTGCCTCCATCGCGGCCCATCAAAGCGCTGTCAGCGGGCAAGTCGTCGACGCTATCTAACACGACGTCTTGATCGCCTGCGGCCGGTAAGGCGAGAATGTTGACCACACCCGGCCAATTCCAAAGTACATCCGCAACGGTATGGGTCGTTGGCCACCGATCATCCTGTAGCCATATGGTAGGGCTGGAACCGTTGGCTGCGTGGTTCTTCTTCAAATTGCCGGAGAGACCCAGCGCCTGCAGCCTTTCACTCTCTGCTCGCTGGGCGGCCCAAATTGACGGTATCTGATCACAAGGCAGAAGGGCCGCGAAAACAAAGCCGTCGGTGCTGTCTTGGACAAGCAAGAGATGTGAATTGCCATCGCGATTTTCTCGCGTGGCAATGAAGGAAAGCGTCTTATCCCAGTCGTCGTCAATTAGCCTCGCCCGGAGTTGGGCCGCTGAATAAAGATCCTCACGAGGTTTGCGACCATCACGGCGCCAGCACAATCGGACATGGATTTGCAAAGGTGGAGCGTCGCCTAGTCTAGCATCGATGACTTGGGTGATAGCTGATCCGCGTTGAATCCATTGACGGTCGAGGACCGTGAATCCGTGGCGCTCTAGTAGGGCCTCAATGCGTGTCCGCGTTGCCTGCTCTGCTGCAAGACTCGCGTCAGTTCTAAAAGCGCGTGAGGCCATCAGTGGTTTGCTCCCAACAGGTTCCTAGCACGATTGACCGTTCCACAAAGGGCTAGAAATACGCTAGACACGACGAGGCTTCAGCACGGCCTTAACGCGCCTTCCCGGCAATAAGCATTTGTATTTGCAGGAAAAAGAGTGGTGGACGCACTAGGGCTCGAACCTAGGACCCGCTGATTAAGAGTCAGCTGCTCTACCAACTGAGCTATGCGTCCACACGACGGAGAAGTGCGCTTTCGGCGGCCTTTGCTGCCGAGCGCGGCGCGCCGGTAGCACGGGCTTAGGTGGGGCGCAACAGCCGGCGGTTCAAGCCGGCATCCGAACCACTGATACGCCCGTCCCGGTCCTCTGCTGCCGTTCAAGCGCCATCAACAGGCCGATGCAGAGCATGACCGTCATCACGGCCGATCCGCCATAGCTTACCAGCGGCAGCGGCACACCGACGACTGGTGCCAGGCCCATGACCATCATCAGGTTGATTGCGACGTAGAAAAAGATGGTCGCCGACAGCCCCGCGGCAGTCAGCTGGGCGAACCGGCTCTTCGAGTTGACGCTAACCCGCATTCCCCAGCGGATCACCAGCGCAAAAGCCAGGATCAGGATGAGCCCGCCGGCAAAGCCCCACTCCTCGACCATGGTCGAGAAGACGAAGTCGGTGTGTCCTTCCGGCAAATAGTCGAGGTGGCTCTGACTCCCCTGCAAATAGCCTTTGCCGAAAATTCCGCCCGAGCCGATCGCGATCTTGGACTGGGTGATGTGATAGCCGGCACCGAGCGGGTCGGCTTCGGGATTGAGGAAGATGAGGACTCGCTGGCGCTGGTAACCGTGCATCAGCGAAAATCCGATGGGCGCTGCAATCGCGAGGGCGGCAAACCCGCCGGCGAACAGCCACCACGGAAGCCCTGCGACGAACATGACTGTACCGCCGATGAGGAGCACCATGAGCGCCGTGCCCATGTCCGGCTGGACCATGATGAGTCCCGCCGGAATCGCCAGGAGCAGCGCAGCCGGCCAGATCGCCCGCCACTTGCGGATGTCTGCCGGCGGAAGCAGGGCGTAGAAGCGGGCGAGAACCAGCACGATTGCCGGCTTCATGAACTCGCTCGGCTGGAGCCGGATCGGCCCGATGTCGAGCCACCGCTGGGCGCCCTTGCCGACGAAGCCGAGCAATTCGACCAGCACGAGCATGATAAGGATCACCCCGTAAAGCGGGAAGGCGACGCTTTTGATGGTCGATTCCTTGATCCACGACATCGCCACGGCGACGGTGAGGAACACGCCGAAGACGACCGCCTGCTTGAGCGCGTACGGGTTCACCGACCCACCCGCGGCCGAATAGAGGGTGAGCAGCCCGATGATCGCTATTCCGACGATCAGGAACAGCAGCCGCCACGGCAGCTTTGCCAACGGCTGGGGAATGATCGCCGAGGAGATCACGTGACCTTGGCCCTCGCCGCGGCCTTGAACTCGGCGAGCTGCCGCGCATTGCGCTCCGCAAGAGTGCCGCCCCATTGCTTTTCGAGCGGGTCCAGCGCCGCATAGGCCTTCTGCTGGTCGAACAGATACGTCATCGTGTCCTTCACGATGGGAGCCGCGGCGGCAGCGCCGAACCCGCCATGCTCGATGATGCAGCCGATCGCATATTTCGGCTTGTCGGCGGGTGCGAAGGCGATGAACAAGGCGTGATCGCGAAGCGCCCAATTGCTCTCGTGGCCGCGGGCCCCAAGCCTGTACACCTGGGCAGTGCCCGTCTTGCCGGCCATCTGGATGTTGTCGAACGGAAGCTTGGAGTACACGGCCGTGCCGTGACCGTTCACCACTGCGCGCATGGCGTCGCGGACGATCGCGAGATGCTCGGGATCGATGTCGAGCTTCGTCAGCGGCTTTTTCGTTGCCATCAGCAATCGCGGCCTGACGAGGTTGCCCGAAGCAATCCTGCTGGGCATCACCGCAAGCTGCATCGGGTTGATGAGGACATAGCCCTGGCCGATCGAGGTGTTGGCCGTGTCATAGCCCTGCCAGTCGCGGTGGTATTTTTCCTTCAGCCACTTCGGGTTGGGCATGGTGCCGTAACGCTGTGACGGAATGGGCAGATCGAACTCTTCGCCATAGCCGAGATATTTCACCATCTCCGTCGTTAGCTGCGGATCCGTCCGCAGTCCCATCGTCCAGAAATAGCTGTTGCAGCTGTGCTCGATTGCCGAGTGCATGTCGACGGTCCCGTGCGCCGCATCGTCCCGAAAATACCGATTTCCGATCTGAACTCCGCCGGAGCAATAGTAGGTTTGCTTGGGATCGATTCCCTGTTTGAGAAAGCCCAGCGCCATCGCCGGCTTGATCGTCGAGCCGGACGGATAGAGCCCCTGGGCAACCTTGTTCAGCAGCGGGTGATGGTCATTTTCGGACAGCATCTTCCACTCTGTCCGTCCGATACCCTGAGAGAAGCTATTGGGATCGAATGCCGGCATTGAGACGAAAGCGAGCATGTCGCCGGTCTCGCAATCCATCGCCACCAACGCTCCGGATTTAGGGCCCATCCGGCGGGCGGCATAGTCCTGGAGTCCGCGATCGATCGTGAGCTGGACGGTCTGGCCGCTTCGGTCCGGCTTCGGGTCCAGTTCCTTCACCAGCTTTCCCCGGGCGGTCACCTCGACCCGTTGTCCACCTGGTGTGCCGCGCAAAAGGGGCTCGAGAGTCTTTTCCAGCCCCTGCTTGCCGATCTTGAACCCCGGCGTGATCAGCAGCGGGTTCTTGTCCTCGGCCTCATATTCTTCGGGAGATGCGGCCCCAACGTAGCCGACAAGATGGGCAACCGCCGGCCCGTCGGGATAGTAACGAGAAAATCCGCGCGTCGCCTGAACGCCCGGCAATTCCGGCAACCGCACCGTCACGGCCGCATAGCCTTCGTACGGGACGTCTTCGGCGACCTGCACCGGCTTGAAGCCGCGGCTCTGCTTCAGGTCCTTAAGGATCCGATCGATGTCGTCGGCATCCAGGTTCAGCAGCTTCGTCAACAGCTTCAGAGTCGGCTCGGGATGTTCCAGCTGCTGCGGGATGAGATCCACTCGGAACGAGCTGCGGTTGATGGCGATCGGCTTTCCGGTGCGATCCACGAGCCACCCGCGCCGGGGAGGGACCACAATGAGCTGAACGCGGTTGTTCTCGCTCATCAGCTGGTATTTTTCATTTTCGGCAATCGCCAGCCAGCCGAGCCTGCCTACAAGAGCAGCGCCGACCGCCGCCTGGGCGCCGCCGACGAGCATCATCCGCCGCGAAAACGAAAGCGACTGATGAACAGATGTAAACGGCTGGTGCTTCACGTTCTCCCTAATCTCCAGCGGTCGAGGCGGCCAACGATCCACGCTGCAACCGGGAACGCCGCGATGGAGATCAATACAGGGGGCAACATGAATGAAAACGGGACGGCCGCGCCCATCCAGGCCGCGATCTGCCACTGCGCGGCCTCGTCGAATAGAATCAACAACGATGCGAGCGCCCACTCGATCCAGTAATCGCGCCAGATGGTTCGGCGGTCGAGCAGATCGAGCGCAAGCATCGACGCGGTCCACATGGTCACCGAAAGCCCGACAGGGCCGCCGACGATCAGGTCGTTGAGCAGGCCCAGCGGTGCAGCCCACCAGCTCGGCCAGACATCGGCCCGAAGCAGCCTCCACGCGATGAGCATGAGGAAGCCGAAATCAGGGAACCAGCCGGCTTGCGCGACGATCGGAAGCGCTGACAACAGGGTTCCGACGATCACCGAGGCTGCGGGAATCCATGCCGCACCGGTGATGGGCCCCTGGCCGATCTTCTGTTTGCTCGCCAGCGCCGAACGAACCATCAGGGAAGCTCCTGATCCTTCTCGGTCAGCGGCGCGGATGCTTCGGGCTGATAGGGCTGCTCGGCAATCGCGAAGCTAATCGCGCCGGGGTCGGCAAGCGGCAGAGCGATGGCGTTGTCGCCATCGAGCCGAGTCACTCGGGCGACTGGCACGAGCGGCGGGTACAAGCCGCCGGTGCCCGAGGTGATGATGAGGTCGCCGGGCCGGAACGGGTTGCGCCCGACCTCCAGCGGCTTCACCTCGACGGAACCGTCGCCGCGCCCCTGGCTAATGACGGCCTGCCCGGTGCGGAGCAGGCGTGCAGGGACGATGCTGGCCCGGTCGGAAACCAGCAATATCCGCGATGAGAAATGGCCGGCGTCGACAACTCGTCCGACCAGCCCCGGCGCCGCCCGAATGGGCATTCCGATCTGAACTCCGTCGCCGGTCCCGGCGGAAAAGATGGCGAACCGGCGGGGGCTCTCGAATGACGACCCGATAAGCCGGGCCACGGCGACGGGATCGGACGTCTGTTCCCGAAGGTTGAGAGTTGCCTTCAGCTGCTTGTTCTCATCGCGAATTGCGCGGGCGGCGGTCAGCTGTTCGCGCATTTGGTCGCGCTCGCGGCGAAGCTGCGCATTCTGCCGCGCTGCATCCCAGTAATTGCCGGCGCCGGACGCAAGCCCCTCGACTGTGGCAGTGACTGCATGCAGGCTCTTCGTCATCGGCGCGGTAGCGTCGAGGGCGACGCCCTTCAGATTGTGGAATTTGGACGGCGCGGCGATGGAGAAGGCGAGGAGAATCAGCCCGATCGCCAACCCTACGATTGCGGCGATGAAGCTGAAGAAGAGCCCGTATTGCGCGCGTCTCGACCAGCCGGGTCGGGGCGGCGCCACGTCAGGCTCCGGTTACGCCGTTTGCAGGACGCCGCGGAACTGCTCTTCCTCGAGCGCCCGGCCGGTTCCGAGAGCGACGCAGGTGAGCGGGTCCTCGGCAACCGTCACGGGAAGTCCGGTTTCATCACGAAGCACTTCGTCCAACCCCTGCAGCAAAGCCCCGCCGCCGGTGAGAACGATTCCCTGGTCGCAAATGTCCGCCGCCAATTCCGGAGCGGTGTTTTCAAGGGCAATTCGAACGCCTTCCACGATGGTCCCGACCGGCTCCGACAGCGCTTCGGCGATCTGGCCCTGGTTGATCGAGATTTCCTTGGGGACGCCGTTCACTAGGTCGCGGCCCTTAATGTGCACGGTCTTTCCGATGCCGTCGGTTGGCGGCTTGGCGATTCCGACCTCGGTCTTAATCCGCTCGGCAGTCGCTTCGCCGATGAGCAGGTTGTGATTACGTCGGACGTACGAGCTGATTGCTTCGTCCATCTTGTCGCCGCCAACGCGAACTGACGTGGTGTAGGCGAGGCCGCGAAGCGAAAGGACGGCGACTTCGGTGGTTCCGCCGCCGATGTCGACGACCATCGAACCGATGGGTTCGGTCACCGGCATGTCGGCGCCGATCGCTGCCGCCATCGGCTCCTCGATCAAATAGACGGCACTGGCGCCGGCGTTCGAAGCGGCGTCGCGGATCGCGCGGCGCTCGACCGACGTCGAACCGCTGGGCACGCAGATGACGATTTCCGGGAAGCGCCAGGCGCGCATCTTGCCGCCGTGAACCTTGTGGATGAAGTGCTTGATCATCTGCTCGGCCACGTCGATGTCGGCGATGACTCCGTCGCGAAGCGGGCGGATCGCTTCGATCTGGTCCGGAGTCTTGCCCATCATCAGCTTGGCGTCGTCGCCGACGGCCTTGACCCGTTTTACGCCGTTGACGGTTTCGATCGCAACGACCGACGGCTCATTAAGGACGATCCCGCGGCCGCGCACGTACACCAGCGTGTTCGCGGTGCCGAGGTCGATTGCCATGTCGTGCGACATCCACTTGAACCAGCGCGTCCAGAACATTTTCGCCTAATATCTCCGCCCGTCAGAAGGCCGGAGTCATCCCCCCAGCCAGGTGATTGAAAATTAATCTTTTCCCATTGAATGGAAACTGAATTTCCTGCGTCAATTCAGCACTTCGCGGGATGGCTCGGATTGGGCTAGAGCTATTAACATGTCAATAAGAAGACTGCCGTCCGAACTCGTCGACCGGATTGCTGCCGGCGAGGTTGTGGAGCGGCCGGCAAGCGCGCTCAAGGAGCTCGTCGAGAACGCTCTCGACGCCGGCGCAAAGGCGATCACGATACGGCTGTCGGGCGGCGGCATCGGCCTCATAGAGGTGGTGGACGACGGCAGCGGCATGTCCGCGGAAGAGATGCGGCTCGCGCTGGAGCGGCATGCGACGTCGAAGCTCCCCGACGACAGCATATCCCATGTGACCAGCTTCGGTTTTCGAGGCGAGGCGCTCCCGTCCATCGGCAGCGTCTCCCGGCTGACGCTTGAGAGCAGGACCGGCGAAGGCGACGGCTGGCGGATAGAGCTCGACCACGGCCGCAAGCTCTCGGAAGGACCGGCGGCGCTTCCGCCCGGCACTCGAGTTCGAGTTGAGCAATTGTTCGAAAAGGTGCCCGCACGTCGAAAATTCCTTCGAAGCCCCCGTGCCGAATATTCGGCCAGCCTCGATGCCGTGAAGCGGCTGGCGATGGCGCGGGGCGACGTCGCCTTCACGCTCGAGCATGACGGGCGCAAGATCTTCTCGCTTCAGCCGGCGAGCGCTCCGGCACGGGTAGCTACTCTTCTGGCGGCGGAGTTGGAGAAGCATGGCGTCGGTATCGACGTCGTCCGCGACGGTTTCGGGCTCACTGGCGTCGTCAGCTTGCCGACTTTCAACCGCGGAGTCGCTGACCAGCAGTTCCTGTTCGTCAACTCGCGCCCGGTGAAGGACCGGCTGCTGGTGGGTGCGTTGCGCGGTGCGTACCGGGACCTCATCCCCCGCGACCGTCACCCGATTGCCGCGCTGTTCCTGCAGGTCCCGCTCGACGAGGTCGACGTGAACGTCCATCCGGCGAAGACCGAGGTGCGGTTCCGCGACGCCTCCGCCGTCCGCGGGCTGATCGTCGGCGCGATCAGGGCCGCCCTCGATGCTGAATTGCACCGAAGCGCTGCTCGCGAGCAAGCGGCGGCGCCTGTCGTATGGACCAGCAGCGTTTCGTCGCCCGAACCTCCCCCGGCGGGAGTGCGCGAGGAGAGGGCGCTTTTCACCGGCATCCGGGTGGAACCTTCGGCCCGTGCCGAGGCGGCTGCCCAGCCGGTCCAGTCGTACCCGCTCGGAGTTGCGAGAGGGCAGGTGGCGCAGACCTACATCGTCGCCGAAGCGGAGGACGGGCTGGTAATCGTCGACCAGCATGCCGCCCATGAGCGGCTAGTGCTGGAGCGGCTTCGAGCGGCACGATCAGGCGGGAGCGTTCCGCGGCAGGACCTCCTGATGCCCGAGGTCGTCGAGCTGGACGAGCCCGATTGCGACCGTCTCGAAGGCGCCGCGACGGAACTTGCCGGCCTCGGGCTCGATATCGAGCGGTTCGGGCCGACATCGATCCTCGTCCGCTCGGTGCCCGCAGCGCTTCGCAGCCCGGACGTGCACAAGCTCTTGAATGACCTCGGCGGAGAAATCGCGGAGCTCGGATCGGCAATGTCGCTCCAGGAGCGGCTGGACCATGTCGAAGCGACCATCGCCTGCCACGGCTCCGTGAGGGCAGGGAGGGTGCTTTCGGTGGCCGAAATGAATGCTTTGCTCCGCGAGATGGAGGTGACTCCGCGCTCCGGCCAGTGCAACCACGGCCGCCCGACGTGGGTAAAGCTCGCCCATTCGGATATCGAGAAGCTGTTCGGGCGAAAGTAGGAGGGGCGAATGACGGAGACGAATGCGACCGGGGCGGTGGCGCTGATGCGCATCTACACGGACGAGGCGTCGCGTTCGGGGCACAAGTCCCTGTTCGAAGCGATCGTCTGCAAGGCGCGCGACGACGGGCTGGCAGGGGCGACGGTGCTTCGCGGGCCCATGGGTTTCGGCCATTCGCACCGAATTCAGAATGCGAGCATCCTCAACCTCTCGACCAATCTCCCAATCGTGATCGAAATCGTCGACACGGAACCCAAGCTGCGCGCGTTCCTTTCGTCCCTGGAGACGATGAAGGACATTGGGTTGGTGACTCTGGAAAAAGTCGAGATCCTGCACCGGGACGGCGATGGACATTGAGCGGATAAGCGTCGGCGACGACCCGCCGGAAACGATCAATGTGATCATCGAAGTGCCGGTGGGCGGCGAGCCGGTAAAGTATGAGTTCGACAAGAAATCCGGGGCGCTTTTCGTCGATCGGATCCTTCACACGCCAATGCGCTACCCGGCGAATTACGGCTTCATCCCGCACACGCTTTCGCCCGACGGCGATCCGCTCGACGCGATGGTGATCGCTCGCTCGCCGTTTATCCCCGGCTGCGTCGTCCGCGCCCGTCCCATCGGTGTCCTGAAGCTCGAAGACGAACATGGCGGCGATGAAAAGCTGATGTGCGTGCCGGTGGACACGACCTTCCCCTATTATTCTGATGTCGGGGAACGACAGGACCTACCGTCGATCGTGTTCCAGCAGATCGAGCATTTCTTCAAGCATTACAAAGACCTTGAGCAAGAGAAGTGGGTCCGCGTCGGTGAATGGGGCAATGCAGCGGAAGCAAAGCAGATCCTCCTCGAAGCCATTGAGCGGGCCAAAAGCGAAGCGCGGGGCTGACGCCCATTCCGTTCTGCGGAACCGAAATTTCCGACGAACATTGCTTCCAGTGGAGCGGCATATGGAACAGCAGAACGACACGAAAAACCGCGAGTATTTCGCCCAGCGCGCTGCCGAAGAGCTCGAGCTGGCCCGGTCGGCCGCCGACGAGGAATCTGCCGCCGCGCATCGCAAGCTACAGCGAGTATTTCTGGAGAAGGCTTCGATCGGTGATCGGCCTACCTCGGTTCCGGACGAAATCGGCTAGTCGGAAATCGACTTTAGCCTCTGGTAAACCTGTTCGATCGCCTGGGAGCGCGCGTCTTTCCGCGCCGCCTCCAGTCGCGGGTAACCCGACTGGGCTTCCGAACGGAGCGCCTGTGCAAACTCGCCCGAGCGCACAGCCTCTAGAACCTTGGTCATTCGCTCGCGGGTTTCCGGACCGATTACCGCCGGGCCGCCCCTGACCGCGCCAAGCTCGGCGGTGTTGGAAATCACCTCGCGCATACCCGCGATCCCGCGCGCGTCGATCAACTCCGCAATGAGCTTCAACTCGCCGACGCATTCGAGATAGGCCACCTCCGGCGAAATGCCTGCGTTCACAAGCGTTTCGAAGCCGGCCCGAAGAAGCTCCGGGACTCCGCCCCACACGATGGCGTTTTCATTGAACAGGTCGGCGACGGCTTCTTCTTCAAACGTCGAGGCAATGAGCCCGGCGCGGGCGCAGCCTATCGCTCGGCCGTAGGCGAGGGCGATGTCGCGGGCATTGCCGGTCGAATCCTGCGCGACCGCCCACAGCGCGACCATGCCCTTGCCCTGCGTGTAGAGCGAGCGGAGCGCCGTTCCGGGACCTTTTGGGGCGACCAGATAGACGTCGAGGTCTTCGCGGGGGCGAATGAAGCCGAAGTGGACTGCAAGCCCGTGACTGAAGCCCAACGCCGTTCCGCGCCTGAGACTTGGCTCGATCTCGGAATAGAGCTCGCCGAGGATTTCGTCCGGCGCCAGCAGCATCACCACGTCGGTTGCCCCGGACGCTTCCGCAGGGCTCGCGGTCGGCAGGCCGGCGGCCTCGACTTCGGCCCGCCTGGGCGATCCGGCCCGAAGCCCAACCACCACGTCGATGCCGCTGTCCTTCAGGTTCAGCGCCTGTGCACGCCCCTGGTTTCCATAACCGAGGATGGCGACACGCTTCCCTTGCAAGGGCGTCGGATCGATGTCCTTCTCGCGGATCAGGTCCATGGCCGCCGACTACGCGCTGGGCAGGAGGAGCGCCAGAGCCTCCTCGGCCGCGGATTCGTCTACAGGTCCAGTGAAGCGCGGCCATTCCGGCGGGGGTTGGTGAGCGAACCATGTGTATTGGCGCTTCGCGTAGTTTCGCGTCGCCTGCTGCCCTCGCCGGGTCATTTCCTCGCGGTCGATTTTGCCGGACAGGAAGGCAGTGATCTCGCGCACTCCGATCGCGCGCATCATGGGCAGGGAGGGGTCAAGGCCGCGGTCGAGCAGCGCCTTCACTTCCTCGATCGCGCCGTTCTCCACCATTTGCTCGAAGCGGCTGTTGCACCGCTCGTACAGCCATTCACGCGGCGGAAGCAGGACTAGCGGTCTCAGGGTGACCTCGCCCGCGATCCCGCCTTCGCGGCGCGTTTGCCAGTCGGCGAGAGTCCGCCCGGTCGAGAGCACGACCTCCAGCGCTCGGGCGATGCGCGCCGTATCGCCGGGATCAAGTCGTTGCGCCGACTCGGGATCGACCTGCTCAAGCTCGGCCCTGTTCGCTTCGGCCGCCCGCTCGCGCACGCGCTCGCGCACGCTATTTCTGATCGGTGGGACCGGCGCGATTCCGTCCAGCAAGGTCCGGAGGTAAAGCCCGGTGCCTCCGACAAGGATTGGCAGCCGCCCCTGCGAATGAAGTGCTGCGATTTCTCGCTTGGCCAATTGCGCCCAGTCGGCGGCCGAGCAGGGATTCGCGCCGTCGCGAATTGCGTACAGCCGGTGCTCAACGCGCGCCCGTTCTTCTGCCGCCGGTGCGGCGCTCAGCACGGGCAGCTCTCGGTAGATCTGCGCGCTATCGGCGTTGACAATGACTCCGCCGGCCCTTCTCGCCAGTTCAAGCGCAAGAGCCGACTTGCCGCTCGCCGTCGGCCCGGCAATTAAGGCGACCATGTTCATCGCCACTTTGATAGCAGCGGGCCGGCTCGATGACAGGCTGGTGGAGCGAGCGCTCGGGTTGCTTCGCGAAATCGATCCGAAGGCCCGCTTCGGCGCCTGGATCGACGAGGGCGACGCCGTCGATCTCTTCGCAGGTGGTGACGCGGCGGCGATCCGTTGGGCGCTGGAGCAGCTGCCGCAGGTCGATGTCGTCGTTCAGCCGCCCGAGCCGCGGTTTCGAAAGCTCCTCGTCGCGGACATGGATTCGACCGTGATCGGACAGGAATGCATCGACGAGCTGGCGGATTTCGCCGGTCTCAAACGTGAAATCGCAGCGATCACCGAGCGGGCGATGCAGGGAAGGCTCGACTTCAAGGCGGCGCTTCGAGAGCGGGTGGCTTTACTCTCCGGCCTGGGGGAAGACGCGATCACCCGATGCCTTGCCGAGCGCGTCGTTCCCAATCCAGGCGCAGCGACATTGGTGCGGACCATGCGCGTAGGCGGTGCGACGACGCTTCTCGTCTCGGGCGGCTTCCTGTCCTTCGCAGAACCGGTCGCAAAGCTGGTCGGGTTTGACCGAGTCCGTGCCAATCGGCTGCTGTTCGACGGCAACCAGTTGAGTGGCAAGGTCGAGGACCCGATCGTCGATTCGCGGGCGAAGCTCGACGCCCTGACGGAGCTCTGTGCAGAGGTTGGCCTTTCGAGCGAGCTGGCCCTTGCCATCGGCGACGGCGCCAATGACCGACTGATGATCGAGGCCGCCGGCCTTGGTGTCGCCTTTCGCGCGAAACCCGCACTTGCCGAAGTCGCCGACGCGAAGATCGAACATCACGGTCTCGACGCGCTTTTATGGGCGCAGGGCATTCGCAAGAAGGAGTGGGTGAGCGGCTAGAGGGTCACCTTGCCGGCACCGGAAAACAGGGTTGTCCCTTCAATGCCGCACAGGCAGCGGACGCGGCCGCCTTGGATGCGAAGCCGCCGACCTGAAGGCGAGTGACTGCCCCGGCGGGCACGTAAACCGGCGCGTGGCCGGCGACCGGGGGTGAGGCGGAAAGCTTGGCGTACAAGGCCTCGGCCGATGAGCGTTTCGAGAAGGCGCCAAGCTGGATTCGCCATGATCCGGCCGAGGCCGTGGGTGCGGGCGCGGCTTGCTCGGGCTTCAGCTGCGGTTTTTGCGCTGCTCTTGTCGTCGCCTTTGTTGCCGTTTCAACCGGCTTTGAAGCGGGGGCCGGGTGCTCGTCGGCTTTCTGGAGAGCGATTTTCAACGCTTGGCGCCGGACGTCGACCGGAAGAATCTTGTCCATGTCGGCCAGTGTGCGCTTGGCTGGATCGAGCCCCTGGGCTGCGGCCCTGCTGACATAAGCATAGGCCATGACCGCGTCGCGAGGGACGCTGTCGCCATTGAAGAGCGCCGTTCCATAGACGAGCATCGCCCTCGGCTCGCCGCGAGCGGCGGCTTTCTTCAACCACGCGATTGCTCCGTCGCGATCGCCGCTGTCGAAAAGCAGCAGCCCGAGAGTCGTCTCGGCATCCAGGTGACCGGCGAGGGCCGCCTTTTCGAGCCATTTCTTGGCTTGCGCGAGATCCACGGGCACTCCGCGCCCGAGCCGGTAGGCCTGGCCGAGGTTGAAGGCCGCGTCGGCGTTGCCTTTGGCTGCCAGCGGACGCCAGATCGCCACTGCCGCGCTGTAGTCGGCCCGCTGCCAGGCTTCGATTCCGTCGCGCACGGTATGCGGCGCAATTGCCAATCCCGGAGCAGCGAAGCTCACCGCCAGCGCCGCTAACAAGCTGAATCGACTAGAGTTCATCCCCGCCCGCTCTCTTTTGCACCAGCCTAGCCATCTTCGTCGGCGGGGCAACAGGGTCTTGGGCGCATTAACCAGATTTTAGAGCCTTGGGTGTCACCTCGGCATCGATCGATCGAACAAGGGCAGGGGAAATCATGCGCGTTCTCGCAATGGCATCGCAGAAGGGCGGATCGGGAAAGACGACTCTTTCCGGCCATCTGGCGGTGCAGGCACAGCTGGCGGGCGCCGGTCCCGTCTGCCTGATCGACATCGACCCGCAGGGCAGCCTCGCCGACTGGTGGAACGAGCGCGAGGCCGACATGCCCGCCTTCGCACAGACCACCGTCGCGCGGCTCGCCTCCGACCTCGAAGTTCTCCGCCAGCAGGGTTTCCGGCTGGCCGTCATCGACACTCCGCCGGCGATCACCATGGCGATCCAGAGCGTGATCGCAGTCGCCGAGCTGATCGTCATCCCGACTCGGCCGAGCCCGCACGATCTTCGGGCGGTCGGCGCCACCGTCGACCTTTGCGACCGGGCGGGAAAGCCGCTGATCTTCGTCGTCAACGCGGCGACGCCCAAGGCCAAGATCACCTATGAAGCCGCGGTCGCGCTGTCGCAGCACGGCACGGTCGCGCCGGTTACGGTTCACCATCGCACCGACTTCGCCGCGTCGATGATCGACGGCCGAACGGTCATGGAAATCGACCCGCAGGGCCGATCGGCACGGGAAGTCGTCGAGCTTTGGGATTATATTTCCGACCGGCTCGAGAAGAATTTCCGAAGGACAGTCTTCGCCGCTCCGAACGCGGCTCCGGGCATCAGCCCGGCCAGCCCGCGTCCAGTTGGTGGCTTCGGCCGCCGCGTGGTTGGCCAGTAAGCGGGGGGCGGCGTGAACACCGAACCCAAACCTTTTGCGTCTCTGTCTTCCGGACTCCTCGCTCGCAAGGGCGCGGCGAGGCCCGCAATGCGTCCCCAGGGCTTCGGCCAAATGGGCGCGGGGCTCGAGGACCTTGGCTGGAACGACATGGGATTCGAGCCGCCCAAGCCGGCGGACGCGCCGAAAGCAGATCCGGAACATGACGCTTTCGGTGAAGTCATTCCGGCGCATCCTCACAAGCTCGCGGGACTGACTCCGGTCGATTCGCCGGTCCACGACCAGCAGGCGGAAATCGCTGGGCGGCTGTCGGCCTATTCGCCGGACGATGCTGGCGAAGAAGAGGTCGACGAGACCGCCGAGCTATACGATCCCGACCTTGAGGAAGAGCAGGGCGAGACCATCGTAGCCGAACCGGCAGCTGAAGCCGAAGCGCCAGCCAAAGCCGAGCCTGCACCCGCGGTCGCGAAGCCAACTGCCAACGCGGAAGCCGAATTGGCCGAGCCGCTTGCCGTCGCAAAACGCTCTTCAGCGCCTGTGCAGCGTCGCGCTCGAAAGCCGCGTGCAGCGCCCGGAAGCAAGGCCAAAGCGGCGTTCACCTTGCGCCTCGACCCGGAACGTCACCTGAAGCTTCGGCTTGCCTGCGCGGTCGATGGACGTTCGGCGCAGATGCTCGTGACGCAGGCACTCGACGAGTTTCTGTCGGCGATGCCGGAACTCGACGCAATGGCCGTTAAGGCCAAACGCAAGGGGTAAGAGAATGAACCGCCCGAGCCGATTTGCATCCACGATCTCGACGCTCGCGATTGCTGCAGTCCTGTCCGGGTGCGCAGTCGGCCAACAAGCGCCTCAATCTGTCGCTGCGAAGGCCGAGTCCTCAGGTGCAGCATTTGCGATGCGAGCGCAGGGAGCGCTTGAGTCGGGGCAGCTTGCGACGGCAGTCCAGCTGGCCGAACAGGCGGTGCAGGCAAACCCGGACAATTCTCAAGTCCGTGCACTTCTCGCCAACTGCTATTTCGCCGCCGGCCGCTTTGCATCGGCGGAGCAGGCGTACCGCGATTCGCTCACTCTCGACCCCGCCCAGCCGAAGCTGGTGTTGAAACTTGCGCTGGTGGAGATCGCGCAGGGCAGGGGTGCCGACGCGATCGCCGCGCTCGATGCCGCGCGAACTGCTCTAGACCCTGCCGATTACGGCCTCGCGATCGCTCTTGCCGGGCGTCCCGACGTCGCTATTGACGTTCTGAACCAGGTCGCGCGCGCCCCTGGCGCCGACGCTCGTACCCGGCAGAATCTCGCTCTTGCCTATGGGCTGTCCGGCGACTGGGCGATGGCCAAGACAGTCGCTTCCCAGGACCTTGCGCCCGACCAGGTCGACTCGCGCATCCAGCAGTGGATGGCAGTCGCAACGCCAACCCGGCCTTCGGACCAGGTGGCGATGCTCACCGGCGTTCACCCGAGCGTCGATCCCGGCCAGCCGCAGGCGTTGGCGCTGAAGAGCTCGCCGGCCAGCCAGCAGCTCGCGCAGATCCTTCCGAAAACGGCGCCCGCACCGGTCCAGCCGCCGCCAGCTCGTCCGGTCCAGCCCGCGGCAATCCCGGCGACTCCGCCGCCGGCGCTTCCGGATCCCGAACCGGCCATCGCACAATCGTCTCCCGAAGAGCCGGTGGACGCTGTTCCGGCACCTGTCGTCGCCGATGCCGCGCGGTCGCTTTTGACGCTTCCTGAGAGAGATCTTCAGCCGCAGCCGCAGCCGAAGCCAAGCCGTGCCGTTGCGCAGCTTGCGCAGGCAGATGCTCCAAAGCCGACGCCGTCGGTTAAGGAAGCCGCCGCTCCGCCAGCGGTCGAGCCAGTCCCGACCCGCTTCGACACACCAGTCGAGCCGGCAAAATATGTGGCCATTAGCGCTGCCGTTCGCAAAGCCGCCGAAAAGCTCCACCGCACCGGGCGCTCCAACTCGGTTGTGCAGCTTGGCGCCTACAGCAGCCCGGAGCGCGTTTCCGTCGCGTGGGAGAGGCTTACGAAGCGCTATCCCGCGCTCGCCGCCTACACGCCGATGCGCGCTCGCTTCGATGGGCCGAAAGGCACTGTCTGGCGGCTTTCAATCAAGGGGTTCGCCGATCAGCAGGAAGCCATCGACCGCTGCGAGAAGCTTCAGAGCCGCGGCGGCAACTGCTTTGTTCGGCATGTAGCCGGCGATGCACCGGTCCAGTTCGCTTCGCGCTAAGCGGCAGCAGATTCCCGAATTGCCAGGTCGAGGCAGGCCATTCTGACGGCCACTCCATATTCGACCTGAAGCTCTATCAGCGACCGTTGTAAATCGGCGATGGCACCGTCGATCTCTACTCCGCGGTTGATTGGTCCCGGGTGCATCACGACAGCATTCGGCGCCGCCGTCGCCAAACGCTCCGCGGTGAGGCCGTAACGCTGTAGATATTCGCCAGGCGCGTCGCCGAGGTCTTGCGCGAGGCGCTCGCGCTGGACCCGAAGCATCATCACCACGTCAGCGCCCTCGATCGCTTCATCAACGGACGTCGCGCCGTCGGGGACGAGGCCTTCGGGACCGCCGAGCCGGACGACTGCCCCCAACCTCGGCAAAAGCTTCATGTTCGAATGAGCGACCCGGCTGTGGTCGATGTCGCCGCAGATCGCGACCTTCAGCCCGTCCACGCGCCCGAAGTGCGATCGGATCGTTGCCGCATCGAGTAACGCCTGCGTTGGGTGCTCGTTCGTTCCGTCACCGGCGTTGAGCACCGGGCAGCTCATGATTTGCGACACTTGCCGGGGCGCTCCATTGTCGCCGTGGCGAATGATGAGCGCGTCGGGGCGCATTGCGTTTAGCGTGCGCGCCGTATCATCGAAGCTTTCGCCCTTCTTCACCGACGATTCCCCGACCGGAAGAGTGACTACGCTTGCGCCCAGCCGGTGCGCTGCCGTCGAGAAGGACATCAGCGTCCGAGTTGAATTTTCGTAGAAGAGGTTGAAGACGATCTTCCCCTTGAGCCGCTCGTCGCCCGAACGATTGATGCTGCGCCAATCGTCGACGAACGCGTCGGCACGATCGAGAATTTCCTCAATTGTGTCGCCGTTCAGGTTGTCGATCGAGATCAGGTCCATTCGCGCCCGGCTTATTCCGCGCCCGGAAGATTTGCCAGAGCGTCGATCGCTCCCTGCAGGATGTGCGCTGCGGCGAGCGAGTCGACCTTCTCCGCCCGCCTGGAGCGGCTGACGTCCGCCTCGATCATCGCGCGCTCCACTGCCTGCGTCGACCAGCGCTCGTCCCACAGCAGGATCGGCAGCTGAAGCGACTCGAGGTTCCGTGCGAAGGCACGCACCGACTGCGTTCGCGGGCTGTCGCTGCCGTCCATGTTGAGCGGAAGCCCCAAGACCAGCCCCGCGATGTGCTCGCGAGCAACGAAGGCACGAAGCTGTTCGAGGTCCTTCGTGAACTTGCTTCGGCGGATTGTCTCGGCCGGCCCGGCGAAGTGCCAGCCCGAATCGCAAATGGCGAGCCCGATGGTCTTCGTGCCCACGTCCAGGCCCGCGAGTTTGCCGCCCGGGACCTCCGCCGCAAAGTCTGCAGGGGAGATGGAAATCAATGCCATGCTGCCAGCCTCCGTTGCGCATCGCGCCGGAGCGCTCCCCAGAAAAAGGCGTAGTCGAACACGTGATAGTTGTTGCCCGGCAAAGCGAAAGGCCCGAGCGGCGGCACCTTGCCGTCGACGATCAGCAGCCCGTTGTCGCAGTGAGCGCCCACCTGTCCCTTCACGAGCGTCGCGTTGGAGAAATCGCTGTTCGGGACCAGCGTGCCCGGATTGCTTCGGGGCGGTGCGGCGCCCCCTTCAGTACCGGTGATCGGGTTCACGCACAGCAGGTTGCGGCGGCTGCGCCCGCCACCGGTGAAGCCCTTGGTCTTTTGCCAGTCGGCGACGATGAAGCCGGGATTGGGCGGATCGCCGAACGTCAGCCAGGAGACGATGCAGCCGGCCTGGTCAGGCGAAGTGCAGGCGGGATAGCCGAGCGCCGGCA
The DNA here is from genome assembly GCA_963839145.1 of uncultured Alphaproteobacteria bacterium. Classification (GTDB taxonomy): domain Bacteria; phylum Pseudomonadota; class Alphaproteobacteria; order Sphingomonadales; family Sphingomonadaceae; genus Sphingomicrobium. The sequence continues at coordinate 259,319 of CAWITR010000002.1, read as the reverse complement.
GGTCCGATTGCGTATCGATCGGCCACCCGGCGACATAGGCAGCGACGAGGTGATTTCCGAGCTGGGTCTTGCGGTCGCGCAGCAGGCGAATGAGATGGAGAGCGCCTTGGCTATGCCCCGCGAGGATGATCGGCTGGTCGGGCCCCACATGCTTCATGAAGTGGTCGAACGCGGCGGACACGTCGGAATAGGCGAGGTTCAGCGCCTTTTGCGCATCGCTGCTCTTGAGGAGAAATGCGCCGTAGGCAGCCTGCCGGTACCTCGGCGCCCAGACCTCGCCAACGCCGTTGAAGGCGCTGGCCTGGCTCTGCGTGAACAGCTGGTCGCGTGAGCCGCTGCCCTGCTCGTACAGCGGCGCGTTCCAGCGATCGGTTTTGAGGTAAGTGGTTGGGTGGATGTAGAAAACCGCGGCTCGACCTGACGGCTGCCGGGTCATTCCCTCCGGAAGCCATTCCGCGGCATTGTGCGGGATATCGGGACGAGCAATCCACGCGTCGGCCTTCGAATAGTCGGGCCCGCTTTGCGGCGGAGGAGCGGTGTAATGGCCCTGTGGGGTCGCCTCGCGCAGCAGCACGCTTCCGCCGAACTGATAAATGGCAAATGCTCCGGTGACGACGATCAGCGTCAGGATCGTGATCGCAAGAAGGAACCGGCGTGCGCACATTCGCCGGTCACCTATTGGCGGACCGAGCCTCCGGCAAGCGGTCCATTGCGGCCGCCGTCAAAGGCCTTAACCTCCATCTCTGGCGGAAGCATCAGATCGGGACAGGGGAATTGCGATGGTCGATTGGTTTTACAGCATGCCCATCTGGCTTGCGACAGTCGTCGTGCTCGGCACTGCGCTAGGCGCGGGACTCGCCGGCAGTCTCGGCGTCCAAAAGTTGCTCCGGCTGAACGTCAATGCGGAGGAGAGAGAGGTTGCGATCAACCTGATGCAGGTGGTCGCCGCCTATGTCGGAATCATGATCGCATTCGCTGCGGTCGAAGTCTGGCAGGACTTCACTAAGACGGACCAAGCCGTTTCCGAAGAAGCCGCAACGGCGAGCCAGTTGTACCAGGATTTGACCATTTTCGGCCCGGAAACCCGACCGGCGCGGGTGGCACTCCGAAATTACGCCATTAGCATTGTTCGAGACGAATGGCCGATGCTCAGCCAAGGCAAGGGCAGCGAAACCACAGAGAGGGCGTTGCAGAAATTCTTCAACGAGGTCGGAAAGCTCGATCCGGCGGACAACCGTGCGAGCGCGATCTACGGCGAGATGCTTGGAAAGCTCAGTGCGCTTGTCGATTACCGGCAAGACCGGATCGTCGCGAGCAAGGCCGGCATCCCGCCGGTACTATGGATGATCGCTCTCGTCGGAGGATTGTTGACGATCGCCTATGCGTCGGCGTTCACGCCCACTCGCTACAACGTCTTCATGACCGCGGGAATCGCGCTCACGCTTGGCCTCGTGTTCCTGTTCATCCTGACGGTCGACTATCCGTTCAAAGGCGAGTTCAGCGTCAGCAACAGGCAAGTCGCCCAGTTGCCCGGCGAGTTCGACCGGCTCGACAGGATGGCCCTGCACGGGGCTTCCACAGAGCTTCGCTGACGCTTGCCGCACTCCGAGTGCGCACATTCGCCGGTGGCTCGCTTGAGAGCGATCGGTGCGAGCAATCTGTCGCCAGCGAGTGTCCGTCAGGTTGCCGCCCGTCGGGAGGCATGACAAGAAGCATGTGCTGGGTCCGAAGGGGGAATGACCGATGGACGTTTTTCGGCGGAATGGCCGCGAAATTGCGATCTTCAACCTCATCGCGATTGCAGCTTTCTGGGTGAGTCTCGTCGTTGCGGGGGCGATCACGCCCGGATACTCGCAGCGATTCGATGCAACGAGCGAGTTGGGCGCAATCGGGCAACCCTATTGGTGGCTCAACGCCTTCTTCGGCATCGTCCCAGTCGCAATTGCGACATTCCTCACGGGCTGGATCGTCCTGGCGCGCTATCGACCTGGAGCTCTCGCGTGGATTTCAGGCATCGCGACGATCATCGGCGGTGCCGCGTTCCTCATGGCAGGCGTTTCGCGATGCGACGTCGGATGCGAGCCCAGCCCCCTCCTGAGTGCCAACGTTCACATGGCTGGAGCTGGAATCGGCTTCAACATTCTCCTGTTCGGGCCCTTGGTCCTCGGGCTGCGGTCGTTCACGCGGGAACGGAATGGATTTTATCTCACCGTTTTAGCAATTGGCCTTTGCTACTGGTGCACGTTGCTTTTGTTCGCCAGCGGCCGAGTCCACGAGACCCGATGGCTTGGTTTCGGATTCTGGCAAAAGACGACGATCCTGCTGCTTTGCGCGTGGGTCGCGTCTGTTGCAGTCAACCTGCTTCGCCGTGACGACACGGCTCCGGCGGAGCTCGAGCGGGATGCTTCCGGCGGCGAGCACTGGGCCGGTTAGGACGCTTGCCGCCTACCGAGCGCGCCGCTATCCGCGCCGCAAATGAGCGTTTCCCCCGAACAGGTCCGTCACATTGCCACACTCGCCCGAATCGCGATGAGCGACGAGGAGATTGAACGGCTCGTGCCCGAGCTCAACAATATTCTCGGCTGGGTCGAGCAGCTGGGCGAAGTCGATACCGAGGGCGTCGAGCCGCTGACCGCAGTTATCGAGCAGAAGCTTCGGTTGCGCGAAGACAAGGTGACCGACGGCAATTGCCGCGAAGAAATTCTCGCGAACGCGCCCGACGCCGAGCACGGCTTTTTCGCGGTACCGAAGGTGATCGAATGATGGCCGAAGGACAGCATTCAATCGTCTCGGACTGCAACCCGGGATACGGGAACCAAGTCTCGTGACCGATCTCACGTCGCTTTCGATTGCTGAGCTTCGCGACGGGATTCGCGGCAAGCAGTTCTCGGCACGCGAGGTAGCCGAAGCCTATAACGCCGCGGTGGCCGGGGCGAAGGCGCTCAACGCGTACACGGTGGAAACGCCCGACGACGCTCTTGCGGCCGCCGAGGCGGCGGACTCCGGCAAATCGACGGGGCCACTCGCGGGCATTCCGCTCGGGATCAAGGACCTGTTCGCGACAGAGGGTGTCGACACCACTGCGGGAAGCCGGATCCTCAAGGACTTCAAGCCGCCATACGAAAGCACCGTTGTCGCCAATTTGCGCAAGGCCGGCGCTGGAGTGCTCGGCAAGCTCAACATGGACGAGTTCGCGATGGGCTCGTCGAACGAGACCAGCGCCTATGGGCCGGTCATCTCGCCATGGCGGCGAAACGACGGAAGCAACGCCTCGCTCACCCCCGGCGGCTCGTCGGGCGGGTCTGCGGCGGCCGTCGCTGCAGGAATCGCTCCCGGTGTTACCGGCACCGACACCGGCGGCTCGATCCGGCAGCCCGCGGCGTTCACCGGCATTTGTGGCATCAAGCCTACTTACGGCCGCTGCTCGCGATGGGGAATAGTCTCGTTCGCAAGCTCGCTGGACCAGGCCGGTCCGATGGCGAAGACCGTCCGCGACTGCGCGATCCTACTCGGAGCGATGGCCGGGTTCGACCCGAAGGATTCGACTTCGCTCGATTTGCCGGTGCCGGACTGGGAAGGTGGGTTATCAAGCAATATCAAAGGTAAGCGCGTCGGTATTCCTAAAGAATATCGAATCGACGGAGTGCCTGATGTGATCAATGCCCTGTGGGACAAGGGCATTGAGTGGCTGAAGGACGCGGGCGCAGAGTGCGTCGAAATCAGCCTCCCGCACACCAGCTACGCGCTTCCCACCTATTACATCATTGCTCCGGCCGAAGCCTCGTCGAACCTCGCCCGCTATGACGGCGTGCGCTACGGGCTGCGGGAGACGCCTACGAACGGCGGCCTCAACGACATGTATTCGGCGACGCGCGCCGCGGGGTTCGGCGACGAAGTGAAGCGGCGGATCATGATCGGCACCTACGTGCTGTCGGCCGGTTTCTACGATGCCTATTTCACCAAGGCGCAGAAGGTGCGAGCGCTCATAAAGCAGGACTTCGCCCGAGCGTTCGAGCAGTGTGACGTCATTCTCACGCCAACCGCCCCCTCGGCAGCATTCGCGCTGGGCGAGAAGAGCAACGACCCGATCGCAATGTACCTCAACGACGTGTTCGCGGTTCCGGCAAGCCTTGCCGGTTTGCCTGCAATCAGCGTCCCGGGCGGTCTTGACGAGCAGGGGCTCCCACTCGGGCTCCACCTGATCGGCCCGGAGCTGGACGAGCAGTCGGTGCTCAACGCCGGCCTCGCAATCGAGGAACGCGCCGGCTTCACGGCCAAGCCGGAGAAATGGTGGTGAGCGACTATCGCCTCAAAGGCGCGACCGGCGATTGGGAGGTCGTGGTCGGCCTGGAAGTCCACGCGCAGATCACCGCGACCGCGTCCAAGCTCTTCTCCGGCGCCGCGACCGCTTTCGGGGCCGAGCCGAACACGCAGGTCAGCCTTGTCGACGCGGCGATGCCCGGAATGTTGCCGGTGCCCAATCGCGAATGCATCCGCCAGGCCGTCCGCACCGGAATGGCTCTCGAAGCCAAGATCAATTCATGGAGCCGCTTCGACCGGAAGAACTATTTCTACGCCGACCTTCCGCAGGGATACCAGATCAGCCAGCTCTACCACCCACTGGTCGGCGAGGGCGAAATCGAGGTTTTGGTCGATGAGCAGGACGAGAGTTCGGCCAAGCGAATCGGCATCGAGCGAATCCACGTAGAGCAGGACGCGGGCAAGCTGATGCACGATCAGCACGCTACCATGAGCTACGTCGACCTTAATCGCTGCGGCGTCGCGTTGATGGAAATCGTGTCGCGCCCGGACATGCGTTCTCCCGCCGAAGCAGGAGCTTATCTCAGAAAACTGAGAGCGATTCTTCGCTTTGTGGGCTCATGCGACGGCAATATGGAAGAGGGCTCGATGCGCGCCGACGTCAACGTCAGCGTTCGCAAGCCAGGCGAGGAGTTCGGCACCCGCACCGAGACCAAGAACGTTAACTCCGTCCGCTTCGTCATGGCCGTTATCGAGCATGAGGCGCGACGTCAGATCGACGTGATCGAAGAAGGCGGCGACGTCGTCCAGGAAACCCGGCTTTACGACCCCGACAAAGGCGTGACCCGCACTCTGCGCACTAAGGAGGATGCGCACGACTATCGCTACTTCCCCGATCCCGACCTTCTGCCGGTCGAGCTAGATGACGCGTTCCTGCAGGAATGCCGGTCCAGCCTGCCGGAACTGCCGGATGCGAAGCGCAAGCGGTACGAATCGCTCGGCATTCCGCCCTACAACGCCGGCGTGCTGACGGCCGACGTGGACATCGCCCGCTGGTTCGACGCTCTGCTCGAGACCGGAGTCGATGCCAAGGCGGCGGCGAACTGGACCGCGTCGGAGCTGTTTGGCGCGCTCAACCGCCTGGAACTGACGATTGATCGAAGCCCCGTCAGCCCTGTCCAGGCAGGCGAGCTTCTCAAGCTGGTCGGCGACGGCACGCTTTCGACGACACTCGCCAAGCAGGTTCTCGAGATCATGCTCGAAACCGGCAAGGGGGCCGGAGAAATCGTCGAGGAGCGGGGACTGAAGCAGACCAGCGACACGGGTGAAATCGACGCCAAGGTCGACGAAGTGCTCGCCGCCAACGCCGACAAGGTCGAGCAGTACAAAGGCGGCAAGCAGCAGCTGTTCGGCTTCTTCGTGGGACAGGTGATGAAGGCGATGGGCGGCAAGGCCAACCCGAAGGTTGTCAACGAGCGCCTCCGGGCGAAATTGGAGAGTTGATGCGTATTCTTGCCGCGGCGGCCGTCGCGTTACTGCTCGGATCCTCTGTTCAAGCACAGGCCCAAACACCGACCCCGCCGAAGCTCGTCATCGTCATCTCGGTCGACCAGTTCGGTGCTTCCCTGTTTGACGAGTACCGGCCGCAGTTCACTGCAGGCCTGAAGCGCCTTTCCAGCGGGACGGTCTTCCACAATGGCTACCAGGGCCAGGCTGCGACCGAGACCTGTCCGGGTCATTCGACGATATTGACCGGCGACCTCCCGGCGCGGACGGGGATTATCGCCAACAGCTGGTACGACTGGTCGGCCGCGCGGGAGGACAAAAGAATCTATTGCGCGGAGGACGAACGAGTCCCCGGCTCGACCCACAGCGACTACAAGGTCTCCGCAGTCCACCTGAAGGTCCCCACTCTTGGCGACCTGCTGAAGAAGATTTCGCCCGGCAGCCGCAACGTCGCAGTCTCCGGGAAGGACCGGGCGGCCGTGATGATGAGCGGCCATGACGCCGACCAGCGCTGGTACTGGGGTGGTAGGCAATTCGTCACCGACCTCGCATCGCCGGTGCCAGCGAGCATTCCCGTGATCAATGCCGCTGTCGCGAAGGCGATCGCAGCTGGGTCTGCCCCGCTCGTGCCTCCGCCCTTTTGCCAGTCGAAAGCCCGGCCGATCACCCTTTCGAACGGCCAAACCGTAGGTACCGGAACGCTGGCGAGGAGGGCCGGGGATTATGAAGGCTTCCGCGCCTCGCCCGATCTCGACGGCGCCACGCTCGCCGTTGCCGCCGGGCTGATTCAGGACATGAAACTGGGCCGCGGCCAGTCGCCCGACATTCTGTCGATCGGGCTCTCGGCGACGGATTACATCGGTCACGCCTATGGCAGCGAAGGGCAGGAGATGTGCCTCAACATCTATTCGCTTGATCGCGAGCTCGGCGATTTCCTGTCGGAGCTGGACAAGATGCACCTCGATTATGCGGTCGTCCTTACCGCCGACCACGGAGTCGAGGACCTGGCGGAGCGAGTCGGCGCGCCTCGGGCCGATCCGGCGCTATCGGCCAGCGCGGTCGGCACCGAAATCGCGCACAAGCTCGGAATCGACGGCCAAGTGCTGTTCGGCGGCACCGGGGGCGATATTTATCTCGACCCCAAGCTGACGAGTGCTCAGCGCATAGCCGTCGAAGCCGAGGCGCTGCGCATTTTCAGGGCCCACCCGCAGGTGGAAGCCGTCTTCACCAGGGCAGAATTGGAACGAACTCCCGTCCCGACCGGATCGCCGGACAAGTGGTCGCTCCTCCAGCGCGCCCGCGCATCGTTCGATCCGCAGCGCTCTGGCGATCTCGTCGTGCTTTTGAAAAAAGGTGTGTCCCTGGTCGCCAAGCCGCATGAAGGCGACGTCGCCACTCACGGCAGCCCGTGGGACTACGATCGTCGAGTGCCGATTCTGTTCTGGCGCAAGCGGCATGGCGACTGCGACCCGCGAAGACGCAATCGACACGTCGGACATCATGCCGACCATTGCGGCCATGATTGCGGTTCCGGTCGCGCCGGGAACTGTCGACGGCCACTGCCTCGCGGGAATCCCGGGAATTGCCTGTCCTGCGAACTAGCGCATTCAAAAGCTTGCGTTTTTTCTCCGCCTGAAGTTGATTGCCGAGACAGGCAGGAGCGGGCGCGGGGACGTTGGGCGATGAAGTCGCAGAATCCGGGATTGACGGCTGTAGCCGTGCCGCACTGGCGCTCTCCGGGCTGCGTGCAGACTCGCCAATATGCCGACCTGCAATTCACTCCGCCGCAGGGCGACTACAAGCTTCTCGTCCTCCGCCCCGACGTCAGCGTCGGATCGGTCACGACCGGCGGGATGACCGAGCCGCGCGCCGACTGGACAGGGCAAGCGAGGGCCAACATCGTCGCCGCGCTCAAGGCGCAGCAGGCGGAGCGTGGGGGCAAGGTCCTGGTATCCGAGCGCCGAAGCGACGTTCCCGGGGTCCATTCCGCCACAGTCGCCGATCTCGAGCGGCTCAACTCCGTGGTCGACGAATCGATCGTGCTTCATAAATATCTCGGCGCCACTCTGCCGACCAAGCGGCGCAAAGGCCTCGATTACACATTGGGCCAGGATGCCGTCGACTTCGGTCGCAAGACCGGGTTCGATTACATGCTGTTCCTTCATGCCGAGGACGCGCGCGCATCCAGCGGTCGAACGGCGCTCCAGCTTGTCGGCATCGCGGGCTGCGTCATCGGCTTCTGCGCCCCCAGCGCAGGCCAGAACCAGCTCGCCTATGCATCCCTCGTCGACCTGCGCACCGGCGATGTCGTCTGGTTTAACGTTTTGCTGACCGGAAGCGACCTTCCCGGAGTGACATTCGGCGACATTCGGACACCGGAAGGCGCCGCTCAAATGGTCGACCGGCTGCTCGGCCGGATGAAGCCGGGCCGAGCGGTTCGCGAAGCTACCAAGGCCAAGGGGCAGCGCTGATGTGCATCCGCTGTAAGACCAGCCGCCGATCGCTTCTTGCCGGAGCGGGAGCGTTTGCAGCGGCGACGCTAACCGGAGTTGCCCGCGCGCGGATCGATCCCAAGTCTATGGTCCCGCTGATCGGGCCGGGTTTCAGGCCGACCGACAAGGACGAGCAAGGGCTGTGGCAGCAGATGGACCGCGTCGAGGAGGAAGTCTCCGGCTCCAACCTGGTGATGAAGGACGGCGGCGTTGGCAATTACGTCCGCGACTTGATCGGGAAGGTCGGCGGGCCCGCCGCAAAAGACATGCGGATTTACGTCCTTCGCGTTCCCGAATTCAACGCGATGATGTTCCCGAGCGGCTTCGCGGTCGTGTTTTCCGGGCTTCTCCTGAGGATGCGTAATGAAGCGCAGCTTGCCGGGGTTGTAGCCCACGAATCGGGCCACTTCCTTCGCCGTCACATGATCCGGGAATGGCGTGATACGCGCCGCAAGGCCGACATCTTCGCGATTGCTGCGATGGGCGCGGGAGCGGTCGGGGCTGGTGCCGGCGTTTACATGGGCGATTACGTCCAGCTGGCGCAGCTTGGCACGATCCTGAGCCTGTTCAGCTACAGCCGCGAACTCGAAGCCGAAGCCGATGCCATGGGGGCAAAGCTCATCACCGAAGCTGGCTATGACCCGATGGCGATGTCGGAGGTCTGGCAGCAGCTGATCGGCGAACTCGAACTGAGCGCACATTACCGGGCAAAACGGCGCCATCGCGGCTACTCGCTTTTTGCCACCCACCCTGCCGACGAGAGCCGGATGGCGGACCTCAAGGCCGATGCCCAGGAGCTTCGAGTGCGCGGCAAGAGCTACGACACCGGCCGGGAGCGCTATCTGCAGGCGATCGGGCCCATCCGGCAGACGCTTCTCGACGATCAGGTCAAGCTGAACGACCCCGGCGCGAGCCAATATGTGATCGAGACCCTGGCCGAGGACGGCTGGAACGGCGATGCTTCGCTACTACGAGGGTGAGGTTTGGCGACTTCGGGACCGACCCGGCGATCAGCGACGGGCGGAGCAGAGCTACTCCATCGCCGTTGCTTATCCCGATGCCCCGCCGGATGCCTGGCGCTGGCACGGGCTGTCGCTGATCAAAGAAGGCCGGCAGTCGGAAGGCAAAGCAGCGCTGGCGCATTATTTGTCGATGAAACCCGACGCAGTCGATGCGCCCTTGATTCGGCAGATGATCGGATGAGGCGACGGTGCGCGATTCTCGCCGCCGCGGCGCTGGCGCTTTGCGGGTGCGCAAGCATCGGCGGCGGTACTTACGGCAACGACTATGCGCTCGTTCGGCCGCGGCTCACTAGCGTCGGCGACGGCTCGATGACGGTGGTCCCGCCGCGCGCCTGGAACAGGCAGAGGCGATGGTTCTTCGATGACGTGAAGTGGGTCGAGGACTGGACCCTCAACGGGCCGTTGCTCGACGACGTCACCTTCGTCAGCGGCCTTCCCGACAACAAGTATCTGGTTCGCACCGAAAGCCACGAATCACAGCAGATCCCGCGTTTTCACTCGGACATGACAGCGCCGGAGGTCCAGGCGCTCCTCGAAAGCGCGTACCGCGTTCGCGGCGGTGCCGTGGAGTTCAAGAGCTTGTCGCTAAAGCCGCGCCAGTTCCTGGGTTATCCGGGCTTTCAGCTCGATTACGAGCATCTCGACACCGACGAGCTGTGGCGCAAGGGCCGTGCCGTCGGTGCGGTCATCGGCGGGCGCCTTTACCTGATCATGCTGGATTCGGCGCGTTCGCATTACTTCGACAGCGCGCTCCCCGATTTCGAAAAGATCGTCCAGTCGGCGCGACTGCGCCGGTAAGCGTTACGCGGTCGGAGTGCCCGGAGTCGGCATCGGAGTAGGCGCGGGCTGATCGGGCCCGGGGAGCGGCGGTTGCGCTGGCCCAGGATCGGGCACGTCGATGTCGGGCCTGACCGGCGGAGTTTCCGGCGGGGGTGGCGCCGGCCGCCCCGGTTCCGGTGGCATTGGCGTTCCCGGAGGTGCGGTGGGCTGCGGCGTTACGGGTGGCTGTTGCTGGATGAGTCTTCTCCTCGACTAAAAAACGCCGCCGACGCTTTGCCGTTGCACGCTCGGCAGGCTTTCACCGCGCTTGCTCCGGTCGTGATCCTTGCTATAGGCCCGCGCACCCTAGAACGGGCGTCCGCGCGCGTGGCGGAACTGGTAGACGCGCTGGATTTAGGTTCCAGTGTCGAAAGACGTGGGGGTTCGAGTCCCTTCGCGCGCACCATCGCAGCGCGCCGCCTGTCTAAAGGGCAGGCGAGCACTGCGATTGGCGCAGCCGGCGCGCGCGGGATGCAGAATTAGAGCAGGACTTCAATAGTGAGCATCAAGACCGTCGAGACCGAAAGCGAAGGCCTGAAGCGCGCCTTCATGCTGACCATTCCGGCAAAGGACATCGACGAGCGCGTCGAAGAAGAAGTGAAACGCCTTGCGCCGCAGGTGCGGATGCCCGGCTTCCGCCCCGGCAAGGTGCCGCCGAACCTGATCAAGAAGATGCACGGCGAAAGCCTTCAGCGCGATGCTTTGAGCGGCGCTGTCCAGGACGGCGTGCAGCAGCTTCTCGAAGAAAAGAACCTTCGTCCGGCGATGCAGCCTGATGTTCAGCTCGACGATCAATATGCGCCCGGCAAGGACGCGGAAGTCACGGTTCGGCTCGAGGCCTTGCCGGAAATTCCGACGCCGGACATCAGCGGACTCAAGCTCGAGCGGCTGACCGTCGAGCCGGACGACAAGGCCGTCGACGAACAGATCAAGCGGCTGGTCGAGTCCAACAAGAGCTGGAAGGACGCGCCGAAGAGCCACAAGGCCGAGACGGGCGACCTCGTAGTGATGGACTTCGAGGGCAAGGTCGGCGGAACGCCGTTCGAGGGCGGCAAGGGCGAGGACATGTCGGTCGAGATCGGCTCCGGCCGTCTCATCCCCGGGTTCGAGGACCAGCTCGTCGGAGCGAAGTCGGGCGACACCCGCGAAGTAAAGGTGACCTTCCCGAATGATTATCCCGTCGCGGACCTGAAGGGGCAGGACGCGACCTTCGACGTCACCGTCAAGCAGGTAAAGGTCGGAGCCGAAGGTAAGGCTGACGACGAATTCGCCAAATCGCTCGGTCTCGACAGTCTCGATAAGCTCAAGGAAATCCTTCGCGACCAGCAGGCGCAGGAACTGAACGGGCTGACTCGGACGCACATGAAGCGGCGGCTCCTCGACCAGCTCGCTGAGCGCGCGACTTTCGACGTCCCCCAGTCCATGGTCGACGCCGAGTACGAGAACATCATGCAGCAGCTTCGCCACGAAGCGAGCCACGAGGCCGACCCCGAGGCGGCGCTCGCCGAAATCGAAGAGGAAGCGGGCGATTATCGCCGAATCGCCGAGCGCAGAGTCCGACTCGGCCTGCTGCTCTCCGAAATCGGAGCCGCCAACGGCGTCGAGATCAGCGAGGCGGAAATGAGCCGTCTCATTGCCCAGGCGGCATCGCAGTACCAGGGCAAGGACCGCGAGCGTTTCCTGCAATATGTCCAGCAGGAACCGGCGGCCGCTGCTCAGCTCCGCGCCCCCTTGTACGAGGACAAGGTCGTCGATTTCTTGTTCGCGAAGGCGGAGATCACCGAGCGAAGCGCCAGCCGCGAACAGCTCGAGGCCGATCTCGAGAGCGAGGAGGGCCATGTCCACGGCCCGGGCTGCGGCCACGATGTCGGCGAAGAGAAGCCGAAGAAGGGCAAGGCCAAGGCCGCGAAGGCGAAAACCGGCGAGGCCAAGAAGCCGATCAAGACCAAGGCGGAGCCCGCGCCGAAGAAAGCGAAGCTGACTCCCGAAAAGACCGACAAGCCAAAGGCAGCGAAGCCGCTCAAGAGCGAACCGAGCAACGAGGCAGCTGCGAAAAAGACGGCCGACAAGGCACCGGCAAAGGCTTCGGCCAAAAAGGCAGAGCCCAAGAAGTCAACGTCAAAGGCTTCCGCGAAAAAGGCAGAGCCGAAGGGCGCACCGGCCAAGAAGCCGGCAACGAAGAAGCCGGCCAAGAAAGGCTAAAGCGAGTGAGCGCGATCGAGCTCGCCTGCACCGAGCTCGGTCCGGCCCTCGATCTGCTTCGGCGGTCCGGCTTCCGTCTCGACGTCATCTATCCCGCCGACGAGCCGCACACCGCGATCCTGTCGCGGCATGGAGAGTCGGTCCGGCTCACCAGCAATCCCGGCGCAGCCTCGCTTTCCGGCCAGTTGCCGCCGTTCGCACCCGAGTTCGTCCTCACTTCCGCCGGAGGCGGTTGCGGCGAGGGCAGGGCGGGGATGCTCTACCGTGACCTCATCCCCGGCCGTCTCGGCGGGCGCTACATCGCTTCGCACATCACCATTCCGGCAGGAGGCGCGGTGTCCGATTGGGTCCACTACCACCGTGTCGCCCTGCAGATCATCTACGTCCGCACGGGCTGGGTCCGAGTCGTCTACGAGGATCAGGGCGAACCTTTCGTCATGGATGCCGGCGACCTTGTCCTCCAGCCGCCCGAGATTCGTCACCGCGTCCTGGAAAGCTCTCCGGGCCTGGAGGTGATCGAAATCAGCTGCCCGGCCGAACATCCGACGTTCGCCGATCACGAACTGGCGCTCCCGAACGGGAAGGGCGATCCGTCGCGAAGCTGGTCGGGACAGCATTTCCTCCGCCATCTCGGGTCGGGAGCGGCGTGGTCGCCATTCCTCGCCGGTGAAGCTCAGGAGACCGGCCTTCACGAGGCGACCGGCGGGATCGCCCAGCTCCGGACGATCAGGAGCGCCGGCAAACCGCTCTCATTTCCGCCCCACTCCGGCGAGCTGGTGTTCGCATTTGTGCTGGACGGACGCGCAGAGCTCGATTTCCGCGGCAGCCACTCACTCGAATCCGGCGACGCCTTTGTCGTTCCCCCGGCGGAGCCCTGGAGACTCGACGAACCGTCCAGCGATTTCCGCCTGCTTCACGTCACCACGGCGGCCGCCGAATAGAAAATCGGCCTAGCGGCGCCTCGCCCATCGCCTCTATAGGCAAGCGGTCAGCCTAAGGGGGGTCAGTTGGACAGTTCGCAATTGCCGCGCGTTGCCGTTTTGCTGCCTTGCTACAACGAGGAAGCGACGATAGCCGCGACTGTTGACGGATTCCGCAAGGCGCTCCCCCGAGCCACGGTCTACGTCTACGACAACAACAGCGTCGACGCGACGCGTGGGATCGCCGCAAAGGCCGGCGCCGTCGTCCGTTCCGAGCGCCAGCAGGGCAAGGGGCACGTTGTTCGGCGCATGTTCGCCGACATCGACGCCGACGTTTACGTGATGGCCGATGGCGACCTGACCTACGATCCCGACGCTGCTCCGGAGATGGTGGCGCTCCTGCTCGCCGACCAGCTCGACATGGTCGTCGGCACTCGCAAGCACGAAGCGAAGCAGGCGTACCGCGGCGGGCACGTTCTCGGCAACCGCATTTTCACCGGCCTGCTCGCCGGTCTCTTCGGCAGAAGTTTCAACGATATCTTCTCCGGTTACCGGGTCTTTTCGAGACGCTTTGTGAAGAGCTTCCCGGTCCTGTCCTCGGGCTTTGAGATTGAAACCGAAATGAGCGTCCACGCCCTCGAGCTGAGAATGCCGGTGGGCGAGGTCGAGACCCGCTACCTCGCCCGTCCCGAAGGTTCGCTCTCGAAGCTTTCCACCTTCGGCGACGGCTGGCGAATCCTGAAGACCATCGGCACGTTGTATCGCGTCGAGCGCCCGGTGCTGTTCTACGGGACAATCGCGCTCGTCCTGCTCGTTGCGGCGATCCTGCTGTCGATCCCGCTGGTGATCACCTATTTGCATACCGGGCTGGTGCCGCGCGTGCCAACCGCGATCCTGGTGACCGGAATGACCATCGTCGCGGTCTTGTGCTTCTTCGCGGGGCTAATCCTCGACACCGTCACTCGCGGCCGCCGCGAGACGAGGCGGCTCGCCTACCTGTCGCTGCAAGCGCCGGAAGCGTAGCGGTTCGCCCTTGAACAGTTTCCGTCATCGCCCGATGTAGGCGCTCCAGCAATTCACTTTCGAAAGCCTTCAATCACCATGGATCACCAGGACATCGTCTCGCAGCTCGTCCCAATCGTCATCGAACAATCCAACCGCGGCGAGCGCAGCTTCGACATTTATTCGCGGCTGCTTCGCGAGAGGATCGTCTTCATCACCGGGGCGATCGAAGATCACATGGCCAGCCTCGTCACCGCCCAGCTGCTCTTCCTCGAGTCCGAGAACCCGAAGAAGGACATCTTCATGTACATCAACTCGCCGGGCGGCGTGGTGACTGCCGGAATGGCGATCCACGACACCATGCGCTACATCCGCCCGAAGATCGGCACCGTCTGCATCGGTCAGGCCGCATCGATGGGAAGCTTTCTGCTGGCCGCCGGCGAGCCGGGAATGCGGGTCGCTTTGTCGAACAGCCGAATTATGGTTCACCAGCCGTCGGGCGGAGCTCAGGGCATGGCCGCCGACATCGAAATCCAGGCGCGTGAGATCCTTCGAATCCGCTCGCGCCTGAACGCGCTCTACGCGAAGTATACCGGCAAGCCGATCGAGGAGATCGAAAAAGCCCTCGACCGCGACACGTTCATGGAAGCCTCCGAGGCCAAGGACTTCGGGATCATCGACGAGGTTTTCGAAACCCGCCCCGACAGCGGCGAGGACGCGGGCACTGGCGCCGGGGATGTCACTCCGAGCTAACGGCGCAGGGCTAACGGCGCAGGCGCCGCACGCCCGCGGACGGGCGTCACTGCGTTGACACCGGAGCATTAGTGCCGGAACAAAGGACGCCGCCGCGGCCGCGGCAGGTAACTCTCGTCCTCGAAGCTTCACGGATCCGGTTGAATGGGCTTTCCCAAACTATTTGCTCTTCTCGCTGCTGGCGCATTGGCGGCGGCTCCTGCGCACGCCGCGGCTCAATACGATCCGTCGCAATGGTCCGGCCTTCACTATCGCGAGGTCGGCCCGTGGCGCGGTGGGCGAGTCACCACCGTCACCGGCGTGCCCTCGCAGCCGTTCACCTTTTACATGGGCAGCGTAGGCGGCGGCGTTTGGAAAACGAACGACGCCGGCCATACTTGGGTCAATACCACCGACGGGCAGATCTCGGTCGGCTCGATGGGCGCGGTGGCAGTCGCGGACTCCAACCCCAACATCATCTACGCCGGGACAGGCTCTTCGAAGATTCGAAGCAACGTTTCGATCGGCCGCGGGGTCTACAAATCCGTCGACGGCGCGAAAACTTGGAGCTTCATCGGGCTTCGGGATGTGGGGCAGATAGCCGCTATACGGATTAATCCGCACAATCCCGGCGAGCTGTTCGTTGCGGCTCTCGGCAATCCCTTCAAGAACAACAGCGAACGCGGCGTGTATCGAAGCCGCGATGGCGGCAAGACGTGGCAGCAGGTGCTGTTCCTCAACGATCATCTGGGCGCCGCCGACGTCGAGTATCAGCCCGGCAATCCGCAGGTACTCTACGCGACGATGTGGCACGGGCTGCGCCAGCCGTGGACCATCGTCTCGGGGAGCACCGACGGAGGCATCTACAAGTCGACAGATGGGGGTGATCACTGGTCGAAGCTCGCCGGGGGTTTGCCGACCGGCCTGTTCGGACGCGCGAACGTCGGAGTCAGCGCTGCGGCTCCCAATCGTGTCTATGCGCTGATCGAGGCCAAACCTGGCCAGGGCCTTTACCGTTCAGATGATGCGGGCGAGCATTGGGTGCTCGTCAACGACGATCCGAAGCTCACCACCCGACCCTTTTACTACAACACGCTCGGGGTCGATCCCAATAACGCCGACGTCGTGTTCGTGGGCGACGAGGACTGGTTCAAGTCGATAGACGGCGGAAAGACGTTCAAGGTTCAACGGACGCCCCACGGCGACAATCACGACGTTTGGATCAACCCGCGCAACTCCAACTACATGATCCAGGCGAACGACGGCGGCGCCAACGTGTCCCTCGACGGCGGCAAGAGCTGGAGCACGCAGTCGAACCAGCCGACGGCCGAGATGTACCAGGTCGCGGTCGACGATCAGTTTCCCTATCGCCTCTATGGCGCGCAGCAGGACAACACGACGGTGATCGTGCCCTCCCTGCCGCTTGGCGACGGCCAGGAATTCAGGGTCGGGCCGGGCTGCGAAACCGGGCCGATCATCCCCAAGCTCGGCGATCCGAACGTCGTCTGGGGCGGGTGCAAAGGACAGTTCAGCCGTCTCGACCTGCGCACGAACTTCGACGAGGAGAATTACTGGATCGGCAGCGAGTCGCTTTACGGCAATGATCCAAGCGCGCTTCGCTACCGCTTCCAGCGCGTCGCGCCGATGGAGATTTCGCCAACCGACCCGAATACCATCTACTACGGCTCTCAGTTCGTCCACCGCTCGCGGGACGGCGGACTGACGTGGCAGGTGATCAGCCCCGACCTGACGGCGAACCCCGCCGGCAAGCAATATGCCGCCGGCGAGCCCATCACCCGCGATGCGACGGGTGAGGAAGTCTATTCGGTCGTCTATGCGATCCGCGAGAGCCAGCTGAAGCCGGGCGTGATCTGGGCCGGTTCCAACGATGGGCTCGTCTGGGTAACTCGGGACGACGGCAAGAGCTGGCAGAATGTCACGCCCGCGGGGCTTCCGCCTGGCGGGCGGGTGCAGAACATCGAGCCGGGGGTTCGCTCGCCGGCAACCGCCTACGTGGCGATGTACCGCTACCTGCTCGGCGATTTTGCGCCCTATCTGTATCGCACCGACGACTATGGGAAGACATGGACGAAGCTGACGGACGGCACCAACGGCATCGCCCCGGACGAGCCGACCCGCGTCGTTCGCGAGGACCCGGTGCGTCCCGGACTTCTCTACGCCGGCACCGAATTCGGAATCTACGCGTCCTTCGACAACGGCGCGCACTGGCAGCCCCTTCAGCTCAACCTGCCGGCGGTTCCGGTCACTGACATCCGCCTCGCCCATGGGGATCTCGTGCTCTCGACGCAGGGTCGCGGCTTTTGGATTCTCGACAATCTGAGCGCCATCCGGCAGCTCCCGACGCCCGATGCGGCAAGCCGTGAGAGCCGCCTTTACAAGCCCGCAACGGCAATCCGAATCAACGCCAACGGAGACAAGGGGCCGAATCCGGCGGAGGGTCCGGAGTACATCCTGCCAGGAGCGCAAATCGACTATTATGTTGCGCCTGCCAGCGGAGGTGCCCCCGTCACGCTCTCGATCATGGACCAGGCGGGCCATGTCGTGCGCCGGTTCACGAGCTCCGCTCAGTCGTCGCGAGCGCCGGAGGGCGAGGACGGCCTCGGCACCTACCGGCCCGTCTACCAGAAGAAGCTCGAACTCGAAGGCGGGCATGCACCGTTTCATCTGGGACCTTCGCTATTCGGGCGAGCCGTTGCCGGCGCCCGTTGCTGCATCGCGGAAGCAGAATCCTTCAGCGAGCCCGACGCCCGGCGAGCCGGAAAAGAAGCGGCCGCACTTTCCGATCGGTCCGGTCGTGCCGCCGGGCAACTACGTCGTGCACTTGACGATCGGCGGCCTGTCCGAACGGCAGCCGCTGAAAGTTGTGGAAGATCCGCGTGTTCTCGCCAGCGGTGTCACGAATTCGGACCTCGAAACGCTGTTCGAGCACAACATGCGGGTCCTGAAGCTTGTGCAGGACACGAATTTCGACGTCGCTCGAGTGACCGCTGCCTTGGAAAGGCTGAAAAGGCATCCTCAACCGGCGAAGCAGAAAGCGCTCGAAGGAATCGCAGGCCAACTCATCACTCCGAAAATCCGCTATAGCGCGCCTGGGCTCCAGACCCACGTCGCCTATTTGTACGGCGAAACCAACTACTCAGATCAGAAAGTCGGCGAGGACGCGATTGAGCGGTACCGCGAGCTGAGGCGGCGAGTGGACGCCGTTACCGCGGACCTCGATCATGTGCTTGGCCCGATGACGCCGAGCGAAATCCGCGAATACAGCCGGGCAGGATCAGCGGCGTCAGGGGACGACGACAGCGACGAAGACAACTGACGCGGGCGAGGGCCGGTGAAAACACCTGCGGCGCGCCGGTGATCGAGACGCGCTGCCTCGCTAAGTCGTTCATCCGCAGCCATCACTCATCCGGGCATTCCGGCGGAGCCTGTTTCGGACCCGGTTCGGGGTCCACTCCGGGGCGTTCCGAGGGACTGGGTGGCGTGAATGGGTTCGGCTCCAGAGGCGGCTGGCCGGCTGGTTCGTCGAATGGAATCTCTTCTGGTTTCGTTGCCATATGCCGTCCCGAAGCCGCGCTACCGAGTTGCCGGAAGAGTCTCAGGCGAAGAGTTGCGCCGAGCCTTCCGGAGCGGCGGGGCTGGGGAGCGGGAAAGCGGCCCCGGAAGGCGCACCGTCGTTAGCGCGCGTCGGCAGCGCGGAAGAATACGCAATTGTCCGGAACTCAAGCCGTCGCGTTCGCGCGCGAAGCGAGGGGTTCGGCATTTGCGCCGCCAGGCTTGGCGCTGCAGCCCCGCAAGCATTGCGTCGTGTTTTCAACAATTTCTTACCGCGCCTGACTTGCCCCCCTTCGCCGCGCCCTCCATATCAGTGGCCGAAATGGCACAGTCGAGCGGGGCATTAACCGAAGCCAAAGCTTGCCTGCGCCATAAATCACGGTAGCCTCTGAGGTTCGGCGGAGCCTTCCGGGCCTCGAAGCGTAAGGCGCAAGGAATAGAATGACGAAACTCTCGGGCAGCGACGGCAAGAGCACTCTTTACTGCTCATTCTGCGGGAAATCGCAGCACGAGGTGCGCAAGCTTATTGCC
This sequence comes from uncultured Alphaproteobacteria bacterium, assembly GCA_963839145.1. GTDB lineage: Bacteria > Pseudomonadota > Alphaproteobacteria > Sphingomonadales > Sphingomonadaceae > Sphingomicrobium. Next base: position 240,260 of record CAWITR010000002.1, on the reverse strand, counting down.
GGGCCTACCGTTTTCATCTGCGACGAATGCGTCGAGCTGTGCAACGACATCATCCGCGAAGAGACCAAGTCCGCACTCGTCAAGACGAGGGACGGAGTCCCGACGCCCGCGGAAATCTGCAAGGTCCTCGACGATTATGTGATCGGCCAGGACCGCGCGAAGCGGGTGCTCTCGGTCGCAGTTCACAATCACTACAAGCGGCTCAATCACGGCACCAAGACCGGTGCCGAGGTCGAGCTTGCCAAGTCCAACATCCTGCTGATCGGGCCGACCGGCTGCGGCAAGACGCTATTGGCGCAGACGCTGGCGCGGATCCTCGACGTTCCGTTCACCATGGCGGACGCGACGACACTGACCGAGGCGGGCTATGTCGGCGAGGACGTCGAAAACATCATCCTTAAGCTGCTCCAGGCCTCCGACTATAATGTCGAGAAGGCGCAGCGCGGGATCGTCTACATCGACGAAATCGACAAGATCAGCCGCAAGTCGGATAATCCGTCGATCACCCGCGACGTTTCGGGCGAGGGCGTTCAGCAGGCGCTGCTCAAGCTCATGGAGGGCACCACCGCTTCGGTCCCGCCGCAGGGCGGCCGCAAGCATCCGCAGCAGGAATTCCTGCAAGTTGACACGACGAACATCCTGTTCATCTGCGGCGGCGCCTTTGCCGGTCTCGAAAAGATCATTTCCGATCGGATGGAAGGCAAGTCGATGGGCTTTGGCGCCCATGTCGCCGCTCCCGACGAGCGCAAGACCGGAGAAATTCTCCAGCATTGCGAGCCGGAGGATCTGCTGAAGTTCGGCCTGATCCCCGAGTTCATCGGGCGCCTGCCTGTGATCGCGACGCTCCTCGACCTCGACGAGGACGCCCTGATCAAGATCCTGGTCGAGCCCAAGAACGCGCTTGTGAAGCAATATCACAAGCTGTTCGACATGGAGGACGTGGAGCTGGCGTTCAGCGACGATGCGCTGGGAGCGGTTGCCCGCAAGGCGATCGAGCGGAAGACCGGCGCGCGTGGCCTTCGGTCCATTCTCGAGGGCATTCTTCTCGACACGATGTTCGATCTTCCGTCGATGGACGGCGTCGACGAAGTCCATATCGACAGGGAGGTCGTCGAAGGCCGGAAGGATCCAGTGCGGGTTTATGCCAAGAAGGGTAAGACCGGCGACGCCGCGTGAGAAGTGACGCGCTGACTGCTCGGGCCCCACTCGGACCCGACAGCCTCCTCCGCTTCCTTCCCGCCGCAATCCGCACTCCGGAACGGCCGCTTCGGGCAATTGCCGTCGGTTGGCTGACGGCGTTCCCGATCAGCATCCTCTTCGCCTATATGGGTTCGCTGGTGCTCCCGAGCGCTCAGCAGCCGGAATTCCATGCCAATGGATTGCTGGCGATCTTCGCCCTCGTCATTTTCTCGCCGGTCGTGGAAACATTGATCATGGGCACGATCCTGCTCCTGCTGGTGCGGTTCGTGCCGGCGGGCGTTGCTGTCCTGATCAGCGCCATCGGCTGGGGAATCGCCCATTCGACCGCGGCACCTATCTGGGGCCTCGTGATCTGGTGGCCGTTCCTGGTTTTTTCGACGCTGTTCGTCACCTGGCGCGAGCGGTCGCTGAAGCTGGCGTTCGCCATCCCTATGTGCGTTCACGCGCTCCAGAACCTGATCCCGGCGCTAATGATCGCCTACGGCAGGCCGCTCTAGCTATTCCCCGTCAAGGGGCAGGGTATCGCGCTCGCCCTGCGGCGCGCCCAGCTTCTTTTCCGCCTGTTCGACTTGCTCGTCGGTCGGCGGTTCGGGAATCTGCTTTTCGCCCGGCGCGAGGGCGTCGTCTTCGATCCCTTCGGCGATGGTCCCGATATTCTCGTTCAGCGGCTCCGCATTGGGCCCAGTGCTGATTTTCTCGCGATCGTCCATGGCTTTCCTCCCAAGGCAATCAGCGCGCCGCAACCGCGCTTGTTCCCGCCTGTGATGCCGCCCATATACAGCTTATGACTCGCTTTCTCCCACTTCTTCCGCTTCGCGACATCGTCGTTTTCCCGGAGCGCATCGTTCCACTGTTCGTCGGGCGCGAAAAATCGGTTGCCGCGCTCGAAGCGGCAATGGCTGCCGACAAGGAGCTGTTCCTGGTTGCGCAGCTCGACCCGTCGGAAGATGAGCCCGGCCGCGACGACCTCTACGATCTCGGCGTCGTCGCGACGGCAATGCAGTTGCTCAAGCTGCCTGACGGCACGGTCCGAGTGCTGGTGGAGGGCGCCAAGCGCGCAAAGCTGGTTGATCTCGTCGAACGGGACGGCTTCGTTGCTGCCGAAATCGAGGAAGTCGAGGAGCAGCCGGGCGAGGGCCCCGAAGTCCAGGCGTTGATGCGCTCGGTCGTCGAGCAATTCGAAAACTACGCCAAGCTCAACAAGCGGCTGCCGCCCGAAACGGGAGTGCAGCTTGCCGAGATCGAAGACCCGTCGGTCCTTGCCGACGCGGTCGCGTCCAACCTGTCGATCAAGGTTGCCGACAAGCAGGCGGTGCTTGGCGAACTTGCCCCGGCGCGGCGCCTCGAAATGGTGTTCGCGTTCATGGAAGGCGAGCTTGGCGTTCTCCAGGTCGAGAAGAAGATCCGCGGGCGCGTCAAGCGCCAGATGGAGAAGACCCAGCGCGAGTATTATTTGAACGAACAGCTCAAGGCGATTCAGCGCGAGCTCGGCAATGAGGGCGATGAGCCCGGCGACGAACTCGCCGAACTCGCCGCCAAGATCCGCAAGACGAAGCTTTCGAAGGAAGCGAAGGCGCGAGCAAACGCCGAGCTGAAGAAGCTGAAGGCGATGGCGCCGATGTCGGCCGAGGCGACCGTGGCCCGCAATTACCTCGACGTTCTCCTCGGGCTTCCGTGGGGAAAGAAGTCGAAGGTCAAGAAAGACATCGCCGAAGCCCAGCACATTCTCGACGAGGACCATTACGGCCTGGAGAAGGTGAAGGAGCGCATCGTCGAATATCTCGCCGTGCAGGCGCGAACGAACAAGCTCAAGGGGCCGATCCTGTGCCTCGTCGGCCCTCCGGGTGTCGGCAAGACCTCGCTCGGCCGCTCGATCGCCCGGGCCACCGGCCGCGAGTTCGTTCGCCAGTCGCTCGGCGGGGTCAGGGACGAAGCAGAAATCCGCGGCCACCGGCGCACCTACATCGGGTCGCTTCCAGGCAAGATCATTTCCAACATCCGTAAAGCCGGGACCACGAATCCGCTGTTCCTTCTCGACGAAATCGACAAGCTCGGCCAGGACTTCCGCGGCGACCCGTCGTCGGCATTGCTGGAGGTGCTGGACCCGGAGCAGAACAGCCGTTTCCAGGACCATTATCTCGAGCTCGACTACGACCTGTCGGATGTCATGTTCGTGACGACAGCCAATTCGCTCGACATGCCCCAGCCACTCCTCGACCGAATGGAGATCATTCGGCTCGAGGGCTATACCGAGGACGAGAAAGTCGAGATCGCCAAGCGGCACCTGATCCCCAAGCAGATCGAAGCGCACGGCGTGAAGCCGGAGGAGCTGAGCTTCACGGATGAAGGCCTTCGGGCGATGATCCGCCACTACACCCGCGAAGCGGGAGTGCGCACGCTCGAGCGCGAGCTAGCGAAGGTCGCTCGTAAGACGCTTCGGCAGATTCTCGAGAAGAAGGCGGAAAAGGTCGAGCTGACACCCGAGAATGTCTCCGACTTCCTTGGCGTCAGGAAATATCGGTACGGAATTGGCGAGGAAGAGGATCAGATCGGTGCGGTCACCGGCCTCGCCTGGACGGAAGTCGGCGGCGAGCTTCTCACCATCGAGGCGGTGACCGTTCCGGGCAAGGGCCAGATCAAGACCACCGGCAAGCTCGGCGAGGTCATGCAGGAGTTGATCCAGGCCGCAATGAGCTTCGTCAAAGCCCGGTCGCCTTCATTTGGGGTGAAGCCCAGCCTGTTCGCTCGCAAGGACATTCACGTGCACTTGCCCGAAGGCGCGGTCCCGAAGGATGGCCCGTCGGCAGGGATCGGCATGGTGACGGCAATGATTTCGACCCTGACCGGAATCCCCGTTCGCCGCGACGTCGCCATGACCGGGGAAGTAACCTTGCGCGGACGCGTGCTTCCCATCGGCGGCCTCAAGGAGAAGCTTCTCGCTGCTCTGCGGGGTGGAATTACGACGGTGCTGATTCCGTCAGAGAATGAGAAGGACCTGGCGGAAATACCGGAATCGGTGAAGGAAAATCTCGACATCATCACCGTCAGCCACGTCGACGAAGTGCTTGCCCACGCGATGACCGAGCCGATGCAGCCGATCGAGTGGACCGATGCCGATGAACATGCCGCTGAACCGGCTTTGCCGCCGGGAACAGCTCCTGGAGAAGCGGCTGTCAGGCACTGATCGGAGGAATGCAGGCTTTGACTTCGGCCGCGAGTCTTGCCTTTAGTCATGCAACGAAGCCGCGCGAGTCTCGCGCCGGTCACCGGGGAGCAGCGAGGGAATGAACAAGCAGGAACTGATTGGCCACGTCGCCGACCGTGCCGGGCTCAACCGCAACGAAGCGGCGCGCGCGGTCGAAACGATGCTCGAGGTGATCACATCGGCGCTCAAGCGTGGAGATGAGGTCAGGCTGGTCGGTTTCGGCAACTTCTCCGTCACTCACCGGAAAGCGTCGACGGGACGCAACCCGAGGACCGGCGAGCCGATGCAGATCAAGGCGACCTCGCAGCCGAAATTCCGTCCCGGAAAGATCCTCAAGGACGCGGTTCAGTAGGCGCGCTAGACAGACGCGAACCGGCCTCTATATCGCACGGCAATTCGGGATGGGCGCGTAGCTCAGCGGTAGAGCACACCCTTCACACGGGTGGGGTCACAGGTTCAATCCCTGTCGCGCCCACCATCCCCAGTCGCAGCCACTCCGGAGGATGTCCCCTGAGCGTCAGTCGAGGTAAGCGGGCTGGAAGCTGGCAATTCGGCGAAGCTCGCGCCAGTCGCGAAACTCGATCTCGCGCCCGGAGCGTTCAATCAGCCCCTGCCGCTCAAGGTCGGCGAAGACACGATTGACGTTGACCGAGGTCTGGCCGGTGATATCCGCGATTTGCTGCTGAGTGAACGGGTTCACCATCACATCGTGCTCGACATCGACCCCGCTTCGGATGGCGGTTTCGCAGAGCAAGTGGGCAACTCGGGCGGTGGAGTCGCGTCGGCCGCAATTAACCATCCATTCGTAGCCAATTGCCTGGTTGCGCTGAAGAAGGTGCCAGAAGAACCGCTGAAGCGGCGGATTGGCATCGATGATGGTATTGAAGTCCTCCGCCCGGCCGACCATCACCTCACTGCGGACGACCGCCTGAAGCCCGTAGCTCGCCGGCTCGTCTCCCGGCAGGATTCCCTCACCGGGAAAGCGCAGCGCGACGATTTGGCGGCGGCCGCCGCCCTCCGTCTTGTATTTCGCGATGATTCCGGACCGGACGAAAATCACTTCGTCGCGTGGGGCACCTTCTTCGCGAAACGGCCGCCGTGGGTCCGCGTGGACAGTCCTGTGCGGCATGTTTTCGAGAAGGTCGGCGAGGTCTTCGTCGAGCCCTGCTGCAATCAGAGTGTCCTTCAGCGACACGCGCGGTGCGGCCGCTGACCTTGGCCGGCGACTCGGTGGCATTTCCAAATCTCCCCGCCGACGAATGAGCCTGCGATTGATATTGCGCAAGGAGAAACAACTGCCCCCCTTAGCTAACAATGGCTACAAAAGCGGCTTCATATCATCGGCCATCAATCGGGCCTGTCGCGGCGTCAATTCAACGGCCGAGCTTAGTTGCGGCGGTCCGGGCCAGCCTTCGTCAGGGAAGAGCGTTCCATCCCACTCACGGGGCTTTGAATAGCGGGGAATGACGTGGAAATGGACGTTGGGGTCGACCATCATCAGCATCAGGTAGTTCAGTCGTTCGTAGCTGCAGAAACTTCCCAGCGCCTGCTCGATTGCACGCACTGCCTCGGCCTGCTCTGCGAAGGCCTCGTCGGGAAGCAGGGAAAAGGCCGTCGCTTGGCTTTTGGAAGCGAGCACCAGTGATCCCATCGTCACCTGCGCCGGGCGCAGCAGCACGACCCAGTGTTTGAACTCGCGGACGAGCGTGTCCGGATAGCCGAATTTGCGCATAGTCTGGTTCGACATCTCGCTTCCGTTCGGGTTGCGTTCAGGGGAGCCGAACACTAAGGAGCGCGCGCGCTTTGGGGAACCGTGTACGCGGCTATCCGGGGCACATCATGGCGATCGTAGCTCAGCTGGTTAGAGCACTGGTTTGTGGTACCAGGGGTCGGGGGTTCAAGTCCCCTCGATCGCCCCATTATCCACGCGTGAAGGCGTGCGCCTGGCGCGGTCGATTTGACATCCCGGCAAAGTGGTTCTTTGCGGGTCTCACATTCCCTGTCACTGGAACGGAAACTTCGAGCAGCAATGGACACGCCCTGGGGCTACCCCGACTTCGACGCGCATGAAGGCGTTCATTTCATAGACGAGCCAAAGAGCGGGCTTCGCGCAATCATCGCCATCCACTCGACTCACCTCGGCCCCGCCGCGGGCGGCGCCCGGTTCTGGCATTATGACGAGCCGGCAGAAGCGCTGACGGACGCGCTGCGGCTATCGCGCGGGATGAGCTACAAGAATGCGATGGCGGGACTGCCGCTGGGCGGCGGCAAGTCGGTGCTCCTCGCGCCGGCGGACAAGCGCAAGACGCCCGAGCTGCTCGCTGCCTTCGGGACCGCGGTCGATCGCCTGTGCGGGCGATACATCACGGCCGAGGACGTCGGAATGAGCGTTCGCGACATGGTCGAGGTAAGCCGCCGGACGAAATTCGTCGCCGGCCTTCCCAACGACGACAGCGACGTCGGCGGCGACCCTGGACCGCACACCTCGCTCGGCGTGTTCCTGGGGATCAAGGCAGCGGTGAAGCGGGCGCTTGGAAAGGACAGCGTCGACGGCCTGCACATCGCCCTTCAGGGGGCGGGAAGCGTCGCTTCCGGAGTTGCGATTCACGCCTGCGCCGAAGGTGCGAGGCTGTCCATCGCCGACATCGACCAAGCCAAGGCAAAGGCGATTGCCGACGACACCGGCGCGACGGTGGTCTCACCGGACGAAATCTTGTTCCTGGAGGCGGACGTGGTCAGCCCGTGCGCTCTCGGTGCGATCCTCACCGAGGAAAGCATCCCCAAGCTCAAGACGCCGATCGTCGCTGGCGGAGCGAATAACCAGCTGGCCACGGCCGAAGACGGGGCGCGGCTCGACGAGCGCGGAATCCTCTACGCGCCGGATTACGTGATCAACGCCGGCGGCATCATCAACGTTTGCACGGAATATCTCGCCGACGGCGATGCTACCTTGGTGCGCGAGCGGATTCAGGGAATTCCGAGGCGGCTGGAGCAGATCTGGACCGAGAGCGCCGAGTCCGGCCGCGATCCCGCGGCAGTCGCCGACGCAATGGCGCAGCGGCTGATCGGGAGGGGTTAGCCCGACGCCGATGCACGCGCTTGCCAATCCCGCGCGTTTCCTGCGGTTCGCCAGGCCGGCGACGGCGTGGTCGCTGGTCGCTGGACTGGTGCTTGCGATTGCCGGCATTGTTGGCGGGCTGGCATTCACTCCGCCCGACTACCTTCAGGGCGAAACGGTTCGGATCATGTACGTCCATGTGCCGGCCGCCTGGCTCGGAATGGCAGGCTGGGCGGGGATCGCCGCCGCCGCCGTCAGCCAGCTGGTGTGGAGGCATCCGCTCGCATCCGTTGCCGGACGCGCAATCGCGCCATGCGGTGCGACGTTCACCGCGATTTGCCTGATCACCGGCTCCATCTGGGGGCGTCCTACTTGGGGCACATGGTGGGAGTGGGACGGGCGGCTGACGTCGATGCTGATCCTGTTCTTCCTCTATCTCGGCTACATTGCACTTGCCTCCGCCGAGAAGGAACGGGGCGGCGGAGCCGAAGGGCGGATCACCGCGATCTTCGGCCTAGTCGGGGCCATCAACCTGCCGATCATTCATTATTCGGTCCTCTGGTGGCGCACGCTTCACCAAGGGCAGAGCATCAGCCTCTCCGGCTCGACAATCGCGCCCTCGCTGCTGTGGCCGCTGCCGCTAACCTTCTTCGGTTTCACGTTCTTGTTCGCCGCTGCGGTCCTGATGCGGATGCGCTCGGAGCTTGCGCGGGCTCGGGCGGAGGCACGGCTGAGGAGGGCGTCGGCGGAATGAACCCGTGGCCGTTCGTCGTCGCTGCTTACACGGTCGCCTTGATCGGTACCGCGGGATTGCTGCTTCTTTCATGGCGATCGATGCGCCGCGCCGAAGCGGAAGCGGAAAAGCTCGTGGGCCGCAAATGATCGCGAAGCCCAAGCACCAGCGCCTGGCGCTCATCGTGATTGCAATCGTTGCCGTCCTTGCTGCGGTGATGCTGGCGATGTGGGGGCTGCGGTCTCGAGCGGCCTATTTCTACACCCCGGCGGAGGTCGCGGGCGGCAAGGCGGCGGTCGGCCAGCCGATTCGCGTCGGCGGAATGGTCGAACAGGGCTCGATCAAGCACCTCCCGGATGGAGTGACGATCCGGTTCGATCTCACCGACGGGGCTGCGGACCTGCCAGTCGTCTTTCGAGGCATTACGCCGGACCTTTTCCGTGAGGGAAGCGGCGCGATCGCCGAAGGGCGGCTTGCCGGCAACGGCACCTTCGTCGCCGAGAATATCCTCGCCAAGCATGACGAGCGCTACATGCCGCCCGAGCTCGGCAACACGGTCGCGGAGCACAAGGCGGCGAAGACGGTGGTGAAGTAATGGAACAGATCGCGTGATCGCCGAAGCGGGCCTGGCGGCGCTGTGGCTGGCGACCGCGCTCGCGCTGCTTCAGCTGTTCCTTGCGTTCGGGCCGCGGACGCTCCGCTCGATTGCTGCGTGGCCGGTCCGCGCCATCGCCGTCGTCGAAGGTTTCCTAACTGTCTTCGCCATGGCGATGCTGATGTGGGTGTTCGAGCGGACGGACCTATCCGTGCTTCTGGTCGCGGAGAACAGCCACAGCGCCAAGCCGTGGGTCTACAAGGTGGCGGGCGCGTGGGGAAACCACGAAGGCTCGATGCTTTTGTGGGTCACGATCCTCGGCCTCGCCGGGGCGGCGCTGGCAATTTTCTCGCGCCGGCTGGAGGAGAAGACGCTGACCGCCGCGCTTGGCGCCCAGGCGGCCCTGGCCCTCGGTTTCTTCGCCTTCCTTCTGCTTTCCTCGAATCCCTTCACTCGGTTGAATCCGCCGGCATTCGAGGGGCGGGGACTCAACCCGCTTCTTCAGGACCCCGGGCTCGTGTTCCATCCGCCGACGCTTTACCTCGGCTATGTCGGGCTTTCGGTGGCATTCAGCCTCGCCGTTGGCGCGCTGATCACCGGCAAAGTGGACTCCGCGCTCGCCAAGGCGATGCGGCCGTGGGTGCTCGGCGCCTGGATCCTGCTGACTCTGGGGATCACCGCCGGAAGCTATTGGGCCTATTACGAACTGGGCTGGGGAGGCTGGTGGTTTTGGGACCCGGTCGAGAATGCGTCGCTGATGCCGTGGCTTGCCGCCACAGCGCTCCTGCATTCGCTGAATGTGCTGGCGGCGCGCGATTCCCTTCGGGCCTGGACGATCATGCTGGCGATGGTCGCCTTTTCCATGTCGATGGTGGGAACGTTCCTGGTGCGGTCTGGGGTGCTTACGTCGGTGCACGCGTTCGCCGTCGATCCACAACGCGGCACGTTCCTGCTGGCGCTCCTTGCGCTCTACGTCGGGGCGGCTTTCGCTTTATTCGCCACCCGCTCGGGCAAGCTGTCCGAAGGGCCGCGGTTCGAGCTCGTTAGCCGCGAGGCGGCGCTGGTCGGAAACAACCTGCTTTTGACGGTGATCCTCGGCATCGTCTTCATCGGCACTTTGTATCCGCTATTCATCGAGGCGCTGACCGGAGCCAAGCTTTCGGTCGGAGCGCCTTATTTCAACAGCGTCGCTGGACCCCTGGCCCTGATCCTCGCAATTCTCGTGTGCATCGGGCCGTTGCTGAACTGGAGGCGCGATTCGGGCGAGTCGGCTCAAGCGGCTAGCGATCCCGGCGCTGATCGGAGTCACTGCCGTGGTGATTGCGATCCTTGCGCTGCCCGGAGGTCACTTCCTGGCCACCGCCGGCATCGGAATTGCCGCCATGCTCGCGGTCTCGGCCTTCGTCCCGCTGGTCGGCCGAAAGCTGAAGCGGACTCCGCTCACGACCTGGGGAATGGTCGTCGCGCATTTCGGAGTGGCGGTGGCAATCGCTGGAATTGCGATCAGCAGTATGACGACAACAGAGGTGCTGACCGCCGCCCGTCCCGGCGACCAGGTTCAGGTCGGGCCATGGCTGGTCGAGTTGCACTCGATCACGCCGGCTGCAGGATCGAACTGGACGGCTCTCGAGGCCGAGCTTCGCGTTTCCCGGGGCAGCGGCGTGACCGTGCTCAGGCCGCAATCGCGATTCTACACCAGCCCTCCGACAGAGACGACGGAGTCGGCGATAAAAACCGTTCTTTCCGGTCAGTTGTACACCGTGCTTGGCAAGCCGGCCGAAGATGGCCGCTGGCAACTTCGTCTGTGGTGGAAACCGCTGGTGACTCTGATTTGGCTGGGCGGCTGGCTCATCGCTTGCGGCGGTGTGATGGCGCTCGGCGGCCGCGCGTGGCGCGGCTGGCGGAAAGGGCAGGGGCGGTGAGGGCGAAGTGGATCCGCCTGCTTCCTGCAGCGCTTGTGACGCTGATCGTGGCCGCGTTGGTCTGGCGGCTCGCCAACCCCCCGGACACCAATGTGGAATTGGCGATGGTCGGACAGCACGTCCCGCAATTCGCGGCGGCTTCGGCACTGCCGGGACGGCCGGGCGTGTCGTCGGCTGACCTGGCCAACGGCAAGCCCAAGCTGGTGAATTTCTTTGCCAGCTGGTGCGTTCCGTGCGTCGGCGAAGCGCCGGTCCTGGAGCAGCTGAAGCAGCGGGGCGCGACAATTGAGGGTATCGCCATTCGCGACCGGACGGACGAGCTGCGCCAGTTCCTCTCCGCCAACGGAGATCCGTTCGACGGCATCGGGTCCGATCCGCAAAGCCAGGTGCAGCTTGCATTCGGGTCGGCGGGCGTGCCGGAGACCTTCGTCATCGACGGTCACGGGATCATCCGAATGCAGCACATCGGCCCGATCGAACCGGGCGACGTCCCCACGATCCTCCAGGCGCTGAAGGACGCAAAGTGAAGCGCCTCCTGATTGTTCTTGCCTTGGTCGCGTGGTCACCGGCTGTCGCCGACAGTGACCTGCCGCCGGCCTATTGGGCGAACCGGCAATTGCCCGACTCGCACAAGGAGGCGGAGGCGAAGGCGCTGATGGAGCAAATCCGCTGCCTCGTTTGCCAGGGGGAGTCGATCGCCGAGTTGGATGCCGAGTTGGCCGGCGACATGCGCGACATGATCCGAAGGCGGATCGCCGCGGGCGAAAAGCCGTCCTCAATCCGGCAATGGCTGATCCAACGCTATGGCCCCTGGATCACCTTCATGCCGCCGTCAGAGCCGCTGACATGGCCGCTTTGGCTCGCTCCGTTCGTCCTTCTCGGCGCAGGCGCGCTTCTTGTGAGGGCTCGAGTGAAGGCGAGGGCGAGACGATGAACGGCTGGATCATTCTCGCGCTGCTTTTCGCCGCCGCGGTTGCGGCATTGTGGCTGTTGCGGGTCCGGGGAGCAGTCCTGATGCTGGCAACCTCGGCACTTCTGTTCGGCTGCATCGGCTATGTCGTCCAGGGGCATCCCTATCTTGGCGGCTCGCCTCGGCAGGCGGGCGAAGCGCCACCGCCAATTCCCTTGACGGAAATGCGCCACGCCTTCTTCGGCAACTTCACCGGGGAAGAGCGGTGGCTGTCCATGTCGGAAGCGCTTGCTCGCACCGGAGACACCGAAGACGCTGTCGGGGTGCTTCAGAACGCCGTTCACAAATATCCTGGCAACGCACAATTGTGGATCGGGCTCGGAAACGCGCTGGTCGACCATGCCGGCGTGCTCACTCCGGCAAGCGAATATGCGTACCAGAAAGCGGCAGAGCTGGCGCCCGGGCACCCGGCCCCGATGTTCTTCATGGGACTCGCGCTGGCGCGCTCCGGCGACTCGCAGGATGCGCTTGCGATGTGGAAAGCAATCCTCGCCAAAGCGCCGGCCGACGCGGACTGGCGGCCAATGGTCGAGGACGCCGTTGCGGCCTTGTCCAACCCTGCCGGTCAGCCGCGTTCTACTTCCCGCTAAGCACCTTCACTCGATGCCGAAGACGGCGCGCTATTCGCCGCGGCCGGTCTTCTCCTGGAGCGCGTCGATCTTTTCGGACGCTTCCGCCTTGCTCAAGTCGGGGTCGAACTCCTCGCCCGCCTCTTCGGACAGCGTTTTCAGATACGAGGCTTGGGCGCCGGTCATCGACTCGTCGCCGGTCACCCAGTCGTCAGGATCTTTCTCGGCATTGCCGGTGGGGTGGACTTTCGGATCGTCCGGAACTCGGTCGGTCATCACTCTCGCCTTTTCAACACTCGGTTGAATTGCGAACGTTCGATGTTCCTCTAATGTTCCAGCCCGAGCACCGGGTCGTAGGGCAGGCCCAGCGCTTCGGCGACGGCCTGATGCCGGATCTTGCCGTCGGAAACGTTGAGGCCGTTAGCGAGGTGCGAATCGCGCCGCATCGCTTCCTCGGCGCCCAGGTTCGCGATCTTCATTACGAAGGGCAGCGTCACGTTGTTGAGCGCGAAAGCAGACGTCCGAGCGACCGCTCCGGGCATGTTGGCGACGCAATAGTGGATGATCCCGTCGACCTCATAGACAGGGTCGGCATGAGTCGTCGGATGGCTGGTCTCAAAGCAGCCGCCCTGGTCGATCGCGATGTCGACGAGCACCGAGCCGCGCTTCATCGTCGGAAGCATGTCGCGGGTGACGAGCTTCGGAGCAGCGGCACCGGGGACTAGCACTGCGCCGATGACAAGCTCGGACTTGCGCACTGCCCGTTCGATCGCCGCCTTTGACGCATAAGCGGTCTTGATCTGGCTCGAGAAGAACATGTCCAGCTCGGCGAGCCGTTCCATGTTGATGTCGTAGATGGTGACGTCAGCGCGCATCCCGACGGCCATCTGAGCCGCGTTCACGCCCGCCACGCCGCCGCCGAGGATCGCGACCTTGGCGGGCCCGACGCCTGGCACGCCGCCGAGCAATATCCCGCGTCCGCCCTGTTCCTTTTCCAGATAGTGGGCGCCGACCTGGACGGACATCCGGCCCGCGACCTCGCTCATTGGCTTGAGCAACGGAAGCGAGCCGTTGTTTGCGGTTACGGTTTCATAGGCGATGCAGGTCGCGCCCGATGCCATCAGCCCTTCGGTCTGCGGCTTGTCGGCGGCGAGATGGAGATAGGTGAAGAGGATGTGACGAGGCTCGAGAAGAGCGATTTCTTCCGGCTGCGGCTCTTTCACCTTCACGATCATGTCGCTCGCCTCGAACACTGCGGCCTCGTCGGGAAGGATCGTTGCTCCGGCTTTCTCGTAAGCGGAATCGGGGCAGTTGATGCCGTCGCCCGCCGTATGTTCGACGAACAGCTCGTGACCGGCGGCGACCAGCTCCGCCACCGAAGCCGGGGTCAAGCCGACTCGAAATTCGTTGTTCTTGATCTCTTTCGGCACCCCGATACGCATTATTCGTTCGCTCCACTGATGTTCTGGGCGGCGCCTATAGACGGCCTTTTTGCTCTTGTAAGCAGCGATTGCGGCTCCACAGGCCGAGTGCTAGGCCGCGCGAAACTCCACAGCGATGGCACCGGGGCATCGAAATTGCGCGTACGCGAAACGACGAAGCTGATTTTGCACGCATGAGTATCACCGAAACCGGCGCCGCCGAGGAGGTGACGCTCAACGAAGATCACCACCCCCACAGCCACGGGCCGTTGTACAAGTTGGCAGTCGCAGCTGTCGGAATCGTGTACGGCGATATCGGCACGAGCCCGATCTATTCGTTCCGGGAGACGTTTGCCGGCGAGCACACGCTCATTCCAGACCAGCTGCACATCTGGGGCGTGCTCAGCCTGATCTTCTGGTCAATGATGATCATCGTGACGCTGAAGTACCTGACGGTGATCATGCGGGCGGACAATAAGGGCGAGGGGGGCAGCCTTGCGCTCCTGGCTCTCATCAACCGCTCGCTCGAGGGGAGAGTGAAGTGGACGGGCGGGATCGTCCTGCTTGGGGTCTTCGCGACGTCTCTCTTCTATGGCGACTCGATGATTACCCCGGCGATTTCGGTGCTTTCGGCGGTCGAAGGCCTGAAGACCGTGAACCCCGTTTTCGACCCGCTGGTCATTCCGCTTGCGGTGGTCATCCTTGTCGGGCTGTTCGCATTGCAATCGCGGGGAACAGCGAAGGTCGGCGCTCTCTTCGGCCCGATCATGATGTTTTACTTCCTCACCCTGGCCGTTTTGGGCGTGTGGCACATCATCGACCGTCCGACGGTCATCCTGAACACGCTCAATCCGTGGAATGCCGTCAACTTCTACGTCCAGCAGCCGGTTCGAGCGTTCGTTTCGATGGGCTCGGTCGTGCTCGCCGTCACCGGGGCTGAAGCGCTTTATTCCGACATGGGGCACTTCGGCCGAAAGCCCATCCGGGTCTCGTGGCTCTACTTCGTCATGCCGGCGCTGCTCCTGAACTATATGGGGCAGGCGGCGATGCTTCTTCACGAGGATCCCGCGATGGCGGTGGAGACGGTGAAGAACCCGTTCTTCTTCATGGCTCCCGATGCGCTTCGCCTGCCGCTCGTGCTGCTGGTGACGGTGGCCACCATCATCGCCAGCCAGGCGGTGATCTCCGGCGCCTTTTCGGTCACTCAGCAGGCGATCCAGCTCGGCTTCATCCCGCGGCTGAGGATCACCCACACCAGCGAGGCGGCGGCGGGCCAGATCTACATCCCGGTCGTAAACTGGGCATTGCTGGTGATGGTGCTGCTCCTGGTGATGACTTTCCGCAACTCGTCGAACCTCGCCGCGGCCTATGGAATTGCGGTTACGGGCGCGATGTTGATCGACGGAATCCTGATCAGCGTCGTCCTGCTGGTCATGTGGAAATGGAACCGACTGCTCGTGTTCGGGATGTTGTTTCTCTTTTTCGGAGTCGATCTGCTCTACTTCTCGGCCAACCTTCTCAAGGTGCCGCAGGGCGGCTGGTTCCCGCTTCTCGTCGCGTTCATCGCCTTCACCATGCTCACCACCTGGGCGAAGGGCCGTCAGTTGATGATCGCCCGAATGAACGAGGCGACTCTGCCGATGCAGATCTTCATCAAATCGGCCGCTCCGAGCGCCGCCCGGGTGCCCGGAACGGCGGTGTTCATGACCAGTTCTCCCGATGGAGTGCCGCATGCGCTGCTTCACAATCTGAAGCACAACAAGGTGCTTCACGAACGGGTTTTCCTGCTGACGGTCCGGATCGAGGACGTTCCGTTCATCCGCAGCAGCAACCGGTGCACGGTCAAGGACTACGGCTCGGGCTTCTACCGGGTGATCCTCCGTTATGGGTTCATGGAGGAAATCGACGTGCCGGCCGCTCTTGCGAAGGTGAAGGGCGTTGGCCCAACCTGCAAGATGATGGACACCAGCTTCTTCCTCGCCCGGCAAACGCTGCTCGCGTCGGCTCGGCCTGGAATGGCGATCTGGCGCGAGAAGCTGTTCGCGTGGATGCTGAGAAACGCTGAAAGCGCGATGGAATTCTTCAAACTGCCGACCAACCGTGTCGTCGAGCTCGGAAGCCAGCTGGAGATCTGACTCGGCGGCGCTGATCGTAACTGCGGAATTCGCGAAGGCTGACTTCGCGTGGCTGGATGCCCTTCGGCGGCGGCACTATCCGGCCGACCGGAACCGGGTGCCGGCGCATCTCACTTTCTTCCGGTCCCTGCCTCCATCGGCTGAAGAGGAGGTGCGGCGAAGCCTTTCGCGCGCTTCGTCTGCGGCTGCGCCGGAAGCGATGGCGACCGGCGTGATGGACCTCGACAGCGGCGTTGCTCTGCGAATTGACTCTCCCGGACTGGATAAAATCCGCGACCAGCTCGCAGACGAATTCCACGGCCTGCTGACGGCGCAGGACCTCGGACCGTGGACTGCTCACATCACTATCCAGAACAAGGCCGAGCCGCGGGCCGCTCGAGCGCTTCTTCGACAGATGCGAACGGGTTTCGAGCCGCGCGCGATCGAAATCGCGGGCCTTCAGTTAATCCGATATGTCGAAGGCGAATGGGAGCCGCTGGCGAGTTACCGCTTCCGCGGACCTAGGTCATCTCGCCTACGCCGTCGCAGCTAAGATCGAACGCTGCGAGACCGCCTTCGAGAACCGACGGAAGCATCGGCATTTCCAGGAGCTCGTCGATGACCGTTTCGCCGCCGCCGTCCTCGTACATCTCCTGCGCTTCCTGGATCGCCTCGTCCCAGTCGGACGCGTCGTAGTTGCCGGCTCCGACCCACGCGAAGGCGAGCACTTCCATCAACTGGTCTTCGCCGAGGTCCTCCAGGATCGAGCGCAGCTCCTCCTCGACGCTGTCGTTGATCTCGTCGTCGAGGACCGAGAGCGATCCCTCGTCCTCGTCGTCGACATTGTCGGCATCTTCGTCGGCGTCGTAGTCGGTGGGTGTCTGAGCATCGTACTCACGCGCTCTCAAGACAATCCTGCACAGGGTTTCGAGGGGGGTTACCGGGTCCATCAAGTCTCTCTTGTCTGATCGGCTCAACGTGATCAGCCGTAAGCGGTTCCTCGCCTTTTCTCGCGCGTTGACCGGTTCAATCGCCGCTCTTATATCGCCGCCCGCGCTCGCACTCGAGTGCGGCTTCTGATTATGCCGCTCAACCAACGCGGCCTTGTTGGGGCGGAGTAGCTCAGCTGGTTAGAGCAGCGGAATCATAATCCGCGTGTCGGGGGTTCAAGTCCCTCCTCCGCTACCACCGTGATTTCAGGAACCCGCGTCGCCCAAGGCCCGTTTTCTCTTCAAAAGAGGAGGAGAAGACCATGGGCGACACTTTCACACACGATCATCCCGGCCAGGCCGAACCTCGGTCGCACGGGGAAACGCACCACGAAAATCGCATCGTCGATCTCAATACCGCCGACGAGAAGACTCTTGCCGACCTGCCGATGGTGGGTCCGGAGCGCGCTCGCGATCTTATGCAGAACCGCCCGTTCGACAGCTGGGACGACGTCGAGAAAATCCCCGGCTTTGACGCCGGCATGCTGGACGACCTCAAGAGCGGTGGAGCGCAGATCGGCAGCTGATGGACGACGACCACGGCACCGGACGGCGCACGAAAACCGGCTTCAAGTTCCTGCCCGTCGCCAACGCGGAGCCGGAAAAGCTTGGTGCGCTGGACGAACAATATGGCCAGATTCGCCCGGCGGGCCCGCAGTTCATGCGCGATCCGTGTCCCGAATGGGATTGCGTCGACGAAGGCTCCGATGAGAGCTTTCCAGCCAGCGATCCGCCTTC
Organism: uncultured Alphaproteobacteria bacterium; assembly: GCA_963839145.1. GTDB lineage: Bacteria > Pseudomonadota > Alphaproteobacteria > Sphingomonadales > Sphingomonadaceae > Sphingomicrobium. The sequence continues at coordinate 222,746 of CAWITR010000002.1, read as the reverse complement.
CTACATGCCCCCGGAAGAGTGACTGGCAAGAGAAGCGTCGCGGCTCACCGATAGCGAGATAAAGCAAACGCCCGGACCGCTTGGCGATCCGGGCGTCCTGCGTGACGATTGCTCGTCAGCCCCCTTCGAACATTTCTCCGCCGTCTTTCGAGCGGCCCCGAACATCACCCGAGAGCGGAGCATTCGGCACCGGCAAAAATTAGACCTGCCGACTTCCGCTTGTCACGCCTGGATGCGCCATGGCGACAGTTTTCCACCGCCGCTGTGTCGATACGGACACAATCGGGAGCGGCGGGGCGTCCATTGCCTTGACGATTTCATCGCCCTAGGGCTGCGCCCGCGAACAGACATGTCATAGGAAGCTCAATTGCGATTTTCCCGCGCTTTTCTGCCGGTCCTGAAGGAAAGCCCGTCCGATGCGCAGATCGTCAGCCACAAGCTGATGCTTCGCGCGGGACTGGTCCGCCAAACCGCTGCCGGCATCTATGCGTGGCTTCCGCTTGGATACAGGGTCCTCAGCAAGGTCGAGCAGATCGTCCGCGAAGAGCAGGACCGAGCCGGCGGTCAGGAAATGCTCATGCCGACGATTCAGTCGGCGGACCTGTGGAAAGAAAGCGGCCGCTACGACGCTTATGGGCCGGAGATGCTGCGGATCCGTGACCGGCACGACCGCGAGATGCTTTACGGGCCGACCAACGAGGACATGATCACGGCGCTGTTCCGCGACGAGACCAAAAGCTATCGCGACCTTCCGCGAATGCTCTACCACATACAGTGGAAGTTCAGGGACGAGGTGCGACCGCGGTTCGGAGTGATGCGCGGCCGCGAGTTCCTGATGAAGGACGCTTACAGCTTCGACCTCGACGAGGCCGGAGCAAGGCTGAGCTATTACACGCAGCTTCTCGCTTATCTTCGGACCTTCTCGAGGATGGGGATCCGGGCGGTTCCCATGAAAGCCGAATCCGGGCCGATCGGGGGTGAGCTAAGTCACGAGTTCATCGTCCTGGCGCCCACCGGCGAAAGCGAAGTCTTCTACGACGCAGCATTCGACGAAATGGACTGGAGCCGAACCGAGCTTCGTTTCGACGACGTGATTGGGCTCAGAAACCTTTTCAGCGACGTCAATTCGACGTACGCAGCCACCGACGAGACCCATGACGAAGATCGATGGGCGGAGATTTCGGAAGAACGCCGCCGGACCGGCCGCGGAATTGAAGTCGGCCACATCTTCTATTTCGGAGACAAATACTCGGGTCCGATGGGGCTCAGGGTCTCTGGGCCCGACGGGCAAATGATCACCCCGATGATGGGAAGCTATGGAATCGGCGTGTCGAGGTTGGTCGGCGCAATCATCGAGGCCAGCCACGATGAGGCAGGGATCATCTGGCCGGATTCGGTCGCGCCCTGGAGCGTCGGCATCGTCACGATGCGGCAGGACGACAAGGCCACGGTCGCCGCTGCCGACGACCTTTACGCCAGGCTCAGCGCCGCGGGCGTCGAGACCCTTTACGACGATCGCGACGAGCGCGGCGGGGTGAAGCTCGGGACGATGGACCTGATCGGCTTGCCCTGGCAGGTGATCGTCGGCCCGCGCGGGATCGCCAACGGAGTCGTTGAGCTGAAGCGCCGAGCGACCGGCGAACGCGAGGAGCTGAGCGTCGAATTGGCGCTCGCGAGGCTGGCGGGATGATCCTCAATTCCTACGAGCGGATGGTCGCTCGACGGTATCTCCTCCCTGGAAAAGGGGAGGGGTTCATCTTCCTGGTCGCGTCGATCAGCCTTCTCGCGGTCGCTCTGGGAGTTGCCGCGCTGATCATCGTCATGAGCGTGATGAACGGCTTCAGGGCAGAGCTGTTCGACAAGATCACCGGCCTCAACGGCCACGCCATCGTCCAGGGCTATGAAGGCCAGCTCGCCGATTGGCAGAAGATCGGGGATGCGGCGCGCAAGCTTCCGGGGGTGACTTCGGCGACTCCGCTGATCGAGCAGCCGCTGATGGCATCCGCCAATGGCCGCGTCGAAGGCATCATTGTTCGCGGAATGCGCGTGCAGGACATCCAGCACAATCCGGTGATCGCCGACAACGTGAAGGCGGGCGATCTCAAGCTCGTCACGCCCGGTAGCGGCAGGGTTGCGATCGGATCGAGGCTTGCCGAAGCGCTTGGAGCCTACCCGGGAAGCACGATCAGCCTCATCAGTCCGGAAGGGCGCTCGACCGTCGTCGGAACGGTTCCGAGGATCGTCTCCTACACCGTGGGGGCCGTGTTCGAGGTCGGCGTCTATGACTACGATAACAGCTACGTGATCTTGCCAATGCAGGACGCCCAGCAGCTGCTGTTGATGGGCGACAATGTCAGCACCATCAAAATCGAAACGAAGGATCCCGACCGAGTCGATTCCATTCTCGCGCCGCTTCGGCCGATCGTGCAGGGCAACGGCATCATCATCGACTGGAAACAGATGAACTCGGCGCTTTTCGACGCCCTGGAGGTCGAGCGAGTTGCGATGTTCGTGGTGCTGTCGCTGATCGTGCTGGTCGCGGTCTTCAACATCCTTTCGTCCCTCATCATGCTGGTGCGCGCGAAGACCCGCGACATCGCCATTCTTCGCACCATGGGGGCGAGCCGGCGGGGAATGATGAAGGTGTTCGTCACTGTTGGAGTGACAATCGGCTCACTCGGAATCGTGCTGGGCCTGATCTTCGGGGCGGTCTTCCTCTTTTTCCGCCAGGACGTGGTGGATGCGATCCAGTTCATCACTCACGTAAATCTGTGGGACCCGTCGGTTCGGTTCCTGTCGGACCTGCCAGCGAAGACCGACCCGTTTGAGGTAGCAGCAATCGTCCTGACGGCGCTCATCCTGTCGTTCCTCGCGACCTTGTACCCGGCGTGGAAGGCGGCGAGCACCGATCCGGTCCAGGTGCTCCGCTATGAGTGAGCCGGTTCTGCAGACTCGCGGGCTCAGGCGCAGCTTCACTCAGGGCGACGTGACGATCCATGTCCTTCGCGGTGTCGATCTCGACGTCATGCCGGGGGAGATCGTCGCTCTCCTCGGCCCGTCAGGATCGGGAAAGTCGACGCTGCTGCAGGCAGTCGGGCTCCTCGAAGGCGGCTTCGAGGGCTCGATCCGACTTGCAGGCACGGAAGCGTCCGAGCTCGACGACGAGGGACGAACAAGGCTTCGTCGCGAGCTTCTCGGGTTCGTGTACCAGTTCCACCACCTGCTTCCGGAATTCAACGCGCTCGAAAATGTGATTCTCCCGCAGCTCGTCCGAGGCGCGGACATGGCGCCGGCGAGGAACCGGTCGGAGGCGCTGCTCGGGACTCTCGGGTTGAGCAACCGTCTCGACCACCGGCCATCGAAGCTTTCAGGCGGGGAGCAACAAAGGGTCGCGGTCGCGCGAGCGCTCGCCAACCGGCCGCCGCTCGTCCTTGCTGACGAACCCACCGGCAATCTTGACGAGGCGACCGCCGACAGGGTCTTCGGCGAGTTTCTAAGCCTGGTCCACGTTGAGGGCAGTGCGGCGCTGGTCGCCACTCACAACGAGCGACTGGCCAGCAAAATGGACAGGGTGCTCCGATTGCACGAGGGTGTGCTGGAGTAGGATGAAAGAAGAGCGCGAAGTCATCGAACCGAAGCGCCGGCGGGTGAACCTTTGGATGATCGCCGGCCTCGTTGCCGCGGTTGCAGTCGGGCTGCTGCTGGCAAGCACCGTCTGGACTGGCCAGAACCGCAACGAGGTCGAGAATGCGCCAGTAGCTCAGATCACGAAGCAACAGCCGGCCGACATGCAAAAGTGGTGCGCGTCGCAGGCCACCTATGACGCGATGAAGCGCGAGCTTTTCCGGCGCGCGGCCGAGGTTCGCGGAAGCGACGAGCAGACCTACGCGCGCCTCGCCGATTTTGCTCTGTTGCGCGTGAGCGGCCCCATTGTCCGCGGTATCGACGACCAGCTTCATAGCGTCAGTTGCAGCGGGACTGCGGCTCTCAGCCTTCCTCCCGGAGTTGAAGTGTCGGGCGGCCGCCGGTCTCTTTCCGGCGACGTCGATTACATGATTCAGCCGGCCGCCGACGGCACCGGCAATGTCGTAAGGCTCGGCAATGCCGACTCGATCGTGGTCCCGCTTGCGACGCTTGCGCGGTCGAGGCCTTCGCAGCCGGCAACCCCGGCCGCACCGGTCAATGTGACGAACGAAGAGCAACAGCAGCAGGCTCCGAGCCAGCCGACGCCGCAGCCGCCGGATCAACCGGCACCTGTGCAGGCAAACCCTAGCTTCGACTGCGGAAAGGCAAGTGTCCGCGCCGAGACTGCGATTTGCAACGACCCAGGCCTCGCCGCGCTCGACCGGCAGATGGCCGCCCAGTATAATAGCGCGCTCATGCAGGCGGACCGGGGACAAAGGAAGCTGCTCCAACGCACCCGCGACCGCTTCCTTTCGTACCGGAACCGCTGCGGCACAAACCAATGCATTGCCGAGACCTATCGAAGCCGGATGCGCGAGATTAGCGACATCATGGCGAACCGCTGGCGCGGATGAATTGTGGATAAGTGGCGAAAGCGGCTTTGCAGCCGGGCGACATCGACCGCATAGTCTTTCCGTGACCGGCCCTTACGTCCCGCTCCGGGTTTTCTCCTGCTTCACGATGCTTGAAGGCGCGATGGAGCCGAAGGCGATTGCCGAGCGCGCAGCGAAACTCGGTTTCCCGGCTGTCGCCTTGACCGACCGAAACGGCCTCTACGCGGCAATGCCGTTCACGGACGCCTGTATCGCGAAGGGAGTGCAGCCGGTCATCGGAACGGCCCTCGCCGTCGCCCGCCCGCCGGAGCTTGGGAGCGGAATCGACTGGCTGGTCCTGCTGGCCAAGGACGACCAGGGCTATGCCAATCTTTGCAAGCTGGTTTCGGCGGCCCACCTCGACCGGCCTCTCGACGAACAGCCGCATGTGCCGTTCGCCAAGCTCGAAACGCTGAACGAGGGCTTGGTCGCGCTGACAGCGGGCGGGGAGGGCGCCCTTGCTCGGCTCCTTGCTGACGGGCAGCGGAAAAAAGCCGCGGCATATCTGGATCGTCTGCAGTCCCTGTTCGCCGGCCGTCTTTACATCGAGCTGATACGGCGCAGCGATCCGGTAGAGGAGGCGGCCGAAGCGGCGCTGGTCGAGCTGGCGTACGAGCGCGACCTGCCGCTGGTGGCGACCAATCCCGCCGCTTACGTCGATCCGGCCTTTCATGCCGCCCACGACGCGATGCTCTGCATCGCTGCCAGCGAATATGTCGAAAGCGCCGACAGAAGCACGACCTCCTCACCCGAAGCATGGCTGAAAAGCGGCTCGATGATGGCCGAGTTGTTCGCGGACATCCCCGAAGCCATCGCCAATACGGCAGTCGTCGCCCAGCGCTGCGCAGTTGGTGCACCGAAGCGCCGGCCAATCCTCCCGCGGCTCAGCGACCAGGAGGACGAGCAGCTCCGGAAGGATGCAATCGCCGGGCTTGAGAAGCGGCTGGAGGGCAGGAGCGACGAGGACCGGCAAAGGTATCGCGAGCGGCTCGATTACGAGCTCGAGATCATCATCAACATGGGCTTCGCGGGCTACTTCCTGATCGTCGCCGACTTCATCAAATGGGCGAAGGCGAACGACATTCCGGTTGGGCCCGGGCGCGGATCGGGCGCGGGCTCCGTAGTCGCATGGTCGCTGACGATTACCGATCTCGATCCGCTCGAGCTCAACCTGCTGTTCGAACGATTTCTAAATCCCGAGCGCGTGTCGATGCCCGACTTCGACATCGATTTTTGCGAGACGCACCGCGACAAGGTCATCGCCTACGTCCAGCGCAAATATGGCGCCGACAAGGTCGCCCAGATCATCACGTTCGGACGGCTGAAAGCCCGCGCCGTCCTGAAGGACACCGGCCGCGTCCTGCAAATGCCGTACGGGCAGGTCGACCGGCTGGCGAAGCTGATCCCCAACCTGCCGGCAGATCCGTGGACGCTGGAGCGGTCGCTGAACGGCGTCTCGGAGCTTGCCGCCGAGTATAAGGGCGATGCCGACGTCAAGCGGCTGTTCGATTTGGCAATGAAGCTGGAGGGCCTTCCGCGGCACGCGTCGACTCACGCCGCCGGAGTTGTGATCGGCGACCGCCCGCTCGATGAGCTGATCCCACTCTACCGTGACCCCCGCTCGGAAACGCCCGTCACTCAGTTCGACATGAAATATGTCGAGGCGGCGGGACTGGTGAAGTTCGACTTCCTCGGCCTCAAAACCCTTTCCGTCCTCAGAAAAGGGCAGCAACTGCTCGCACAGCGCGGGATCGAAGTTGATCTGACGTCGCTGCCGCTCGACGATCCTGCCGTCTTCGAACTTCTCCAGCGCGGCGACACAGTCGGCGTGTTCCAGGTGGAATTGGAAGGGATGCGGCGCACTCTTTCGGCGGTGAAGCCGACCCGGTTCGAGGACATCGTTGCGCTGAACGCCCTCTACCGGCCCGGACCAATGGACAATATTCCGATGTTCGGTCGCCGCAAGAACGGTGAGGAAGCCATTGAATACCCTCATCCTTTGCTCGAGGAAATTCTGAAGGAAACCTACGGGATCTTCGTCTACCAGGAGCAGGTGATGCAGGCGGCGCAGGTGCTCGCCGGCTATTCGCTCGGAGGCGCCGACCTTCTCCGCCGCGCCATGGGCAAGAAGATCCAGAGCGAGATGGACGCTCAGCGCGCCACCTTCGTCGAGGGATGCGCGACCCACAATAACATTCCTGCAGGCAAGGCGAACGAGCTGTTCGACTTGATCGACAAGTTTGCCGGCTATGGTTTCAACAAGAGCCACGCCGCCGCTTATGCGCTTCTTACGTTTCAGACGGCGTGGCTGAAGGCCCACCACCGGCCCGAATTCTACGCCGCGTCCATGAGCTTCGACATCGCGCTTACGGACAAGCTGGCAATGTACGTGGACGACATGCGCCGCGGCGGGGTCGAGTGCCTGCCGCCGTGCATCAATTCCAGCGAGGCGGATTTTTCGGTCGAGGAGGGTTCCGTTCGCTATGCGCTTGGCGCGCTGAAAGGCGTCGGCGAGAAGGCGATGGAATCCGTCGTCGCCGACCGTGAGAGCGGCGGTCGGTTCAAGTCGCTCGACGATTTTGCCGAGCGGGTCGAGCCAAGGCTGTTGAACCGGCGCCAGATCGAGAGCCTTGCGGGCGGCGGCGCGTTCGATGCTGTGGAGCCGAATTGCGCAGCGGTTTCCGCAGGGGCCGAAACGATACTCGCCCACGCCGCGAGCGCTGCCGACCAGCGGGAGAGCGGGCAGCACGGGCTGTTCGGGTCAGGCGATTTGAGCGTTCCGCCGATCCGTCTGCCTGAAGCGGAGTGGAGCCTGGCGCAGCGCATGGCGGCCGAGCGCGACTCCTTCGGTTTTTATTTCTCGGGGCATCCGGTCCAGACACACGAGCACCTGCTTTCCGCGCACAAGGTCAGGAAATATGACGAGCTCGGCGATGTGCGCATCGCTGAAGGCGAGCGGGTCACCGTCACCATGGCGGCGCTGGTCGAGGACGTTCGCTGGAGGACTTCGGCAAAGGGGCGGCGCTTCCTGACCGCAATGCTCAGCGATCCCTCGGGGCAGTTCCAGGCAACGGCGTTCGATGACGAGCCGATCGAGGCGCTGCAGAGGGCGGCGGAAAAGGGCGCGTGCGCGCTTCTGACGGTCGAGCTCGACCGGCGCAGCGGCGACGATACGCCGCGGGCCGCCGTAAAGCGGGTTCAGCCGCTGGACGGGCTCGCAAAGCGCACTCGCCTGCAGATGACCGTCACGCTGCAGGATGCCGCTCCAATGCCGCAGCTCGCCGCTGAGCTTTCGCGCTGCAGGGGCGGCAACGGCGTGGTTCGGCTCGACGTGAAGCTGAGAGAACATGGGCAGGCGACGGTCCTCGCCGGCCGCGATTTCGTGCTGGACGCAGAGCTGGCTGCCCGTGTCGAGCGAATCACCGGCGAGGGAAGTGTCGACCTGGCTGTTCAGGAGCCGCCGAAGCTGGCCCTGGTTGGCTAGGCGAGGTGGAATCCAGCCTTGTTCACCATCATGGTGAGCTCGGCGATTTTTTTCTCGTCGATGTCGCGCTTGAACTTCGGGAAGACCTGGTCCTCCTCCATGCGGATGTGCTCGTTGACCAGGTCGCGAAGGTTACGGACCTTTTCGAGCCAGTCCGGCGAATCCGAATCCATCTGCTTCAGGTCGAAAAGCATCGTCTTCATGTGTCCGTGCTCGGTATCGAGCTGGTCCGCCTCGACCGTGTCATCGTCGTCGCGAAGCGCGGGATAGATGACATTCTCTTCCTCAAAGGCGTGCTTGTCGAGCTTGTGCGACAGCTTCATTAGAAGCATCGAGCGCTTCCAAGTCTGGGTCTCGTCGGTCGCAAGCATGTGCTCGAGAGTCTTCTGGATCTCGTCGTGATCCTGTTTGAGCATGGCTCCCCAATCGCCCGCAGCAGCTTCCATGCCCTGCATTGCGAATTTGCGGCCGAAGTTTGCGGCAAAACCGAGAGCCGCACCGGCAACGGCCGCGCCGATCAGCGGCCCTGCGTTGTCGGACGCCCAAGAAAAGGCGCTGCGATTATCCTGGTTTTTCCGCGATTTTGATTGCGTACGAGTTGGCATAAGAAACCTCCATTCATCTGGAGGATTTAACGGTGTCGCTGGGGCACCGTTCCTTGTCGAAGCGCAGGTCGTCGCGCCAGGCCGCCTGCTGATCAGATCGTATTGCCGAGCGCGCTATTCTCCGCAGTGGCAGGCGGTAGTTCGGGCTGGTTCGAAACGGGCGCTACTGCGCTCCCCGGAGGAGCTTCCGCAGCTGGTTCAACGGACGGCGGCTGAGCTGGCGGAGGTGGCGGATTTGCCGTTTCGAATTCGGCTCCCGGCTGCGGCCGTGCTTTGGTCGACACCTTCGGCGGAGCCTTCTTCGCGGGTGGCGTGATCCCCAGGTAAACACAGGAATCGAGACCGTCCCGGGCGACAACTCCGATCCGGGCCGCAATCGTGTTGCCGTAGCGGCGCGTGAAGCCGCTCGGCGCGACGGCTTCGCGCTCCTTGGGCAAGGGAAGCACGGCGGCGATCCGGGCGGCCTCGGTCGTGGTCATCGCACTGGCGTCATGGCCGAAATAGCGCTGCGACCCTGCGTTCACTCCATAGGTGCCGATCCCGGTCTCGGCGAGATTGAGGTAGAGCTCCATGATCCGGCGCTTCGGGTACATGTGCTCCATCAGGAAGGTGAACCAAGCCTCGACGCCTTTGCGGACGTAACCGCCGCCTTGCCACAGGAACGCGTTCTTCGCGGTCTGCTGGCTGATGGTCGAGCCGCCGCGGATTCGCCCGCCCGAAGCGTTGCGCTTCGCGGCGTCCTCGATCGCGGTCCAGTCGAAACCGTTATGCGAGCAGAACTTGCTGTCTTCGGCAGCAATTGCGGCTCGGACCATGTCGCGATCGATCTTCGTGATCGGCATCCAATCGCGGGTCGCTCCGCGGCCGTCGACGATGTCGCCGATCATCGTCGCGGTGATCGGCGGGTTGATGAAGCGGTAGGCGAGCACCCACAGCACCGACAGGACGATCAGCGCGAGTATCACCCGCACGATCCAGCCGACGAGCTTGCCGATCGGCGAACCGCGTTTGCGCCGTCGCCTGTAGGTGGGGATTGCCGCTGTTGACCGCTTCGCCATAGCTGTTCTCTAGCGTTGTCCTTGCCGCAGTGCAGCACCGCATTTACATGGCGTCGCAGATGACCAGCACCAACGACATCCGCCGCTCCTTCCTGGATTTCTTTGAAAGGAACGGCCACGCGCGGGTGCCGTCCGCGCCATTGATACCGCACAACGACCCGACCTTGATGTTCGTGAATGCCGGGATGGTGCCGTTCAAGAACGTCTTCACCGGGCTCGAGACACGGCCCTATTCGACCGCGAGCAGCTCGCAAAAATGCGTTCGTGCGGGCGGGAAGCACAACGACCTGGACAATGTCGGCTACACCGCCCGGCACCACACCTTCTTCGAAATGCTCGGGAATTTCTCGTTCGGCGACTATTTCAAGGACCGCGCAATCGAGCTTGCCTGGACGCTGATCACGAAGGAGTGGGGGCTAAGCCCCGACCGGCTCACGGCAACGGTCTATCACACCGACGACGAAGCCTTCGATCTGTGGAAGAAAATCTCCGGCCTTCCCGAGAGTCGGATCATCAAAATTCCGACGAAGGATAATTTCTGGGCGATGGGCGACGATGGCCCGTGCGGCCCCTGCTCGGAAATCTTCTACGATCATGGCGAGCACATCCCCGGCGGGCCTCCGGGCAGCCCCGACGAAGACGGCGACCGCTTTGTTGAGATCTGGAACCTCGTCTTCATGCAGTTCGAGCAGTCGGCGGGCGAAATCGTTTCCGAGCTTCCGAGCAAGAGCATCGATACCGGAATGGGGCTCGAGCGGATCGCCGCGGTGCTTCAGGGCGTGCCCGACAATTACGACACCGACGTCTTCCGTGCGCTGATCGAAGCCAGCGAAGAGCTAACCCACACGACGGCTGAAGGCGCCAACCAGGCAAGTCACCGAGTAATCGCGGACCACTTAAGGGCAAGCGGCTTTCTGATCGCCGACGGCGTCCTGCCGGCGAATGAGGGCAGGGGCTATGTCCTTCGCCGGATCATGCGGCGGGCAATGCGTCACGCGCACTTGCTTGGCTCGAAGGAGCCTTTGATGTGGCGCCTGGTCCCGGCGTTGGTCGCGGAAATGGGTGCGGCTTATCCCGAGCTCGTCCGCGCCCAACCCCTGATCGAGGCGACGCTCGACCAGGAGGAAACGCGGTTCCGGCAGACGCTAACGACCGGGTTGAAGCTTCTCGACGATGCGACAGCCGAACTGGCCGAAGGCGGAACGCTGGCCGGCGAGACAGCCTTCAAGCTCTACGATACCTATGGATTCCCCTACGACCTGACCGAAGATGCGCTTCGTGCGCGCGGGCTCAAGGTCGACCGGTCGGGCTTCGATTCGGCCATGGCAAAGCAGAAGGCGAAGGCGCGTGCCGCCTGGAAGGGCTCGGGCGAGAAAGCGTCGGACGAGCTGTGGTTCGACCTAGTCGAAGAGTTCGGGAGCACCGAATTCACCGGCTATTCGGGCGACGAAGGCGAAGGCGTAGTACTCGCCATCGTCAAGGACGGCAGGAGAGTGGACTCGGCTGAGGTCGGCGAGACGGTGCAGGTCCTGCTCAATCAGACGCCCTTTTACGGTGAAAGCGGCGGCCAGGTGGGAGACGCAGGAAAGCTCAGCAACCTGAAAGGGTTCGAAGGCACGGTTGAGGACACGACGAAGCCTCTGGGGAAGCTTCATGCACTGCTGACGAAGGTAATCGCCGGCGAATTGTCGGTCGGCGATGTCGTTCACCAGGAGGTCGACAGCGAGCGGCGCAATCGCATTCGCGCCAATCACAGCGCCACGCACCTGCTTCATGCCGCGCTTCGACACCGGCTCGGCAATCACGTGACCCAGAAGGGCAGCCTTGTCGCGCCCGATTATTTCCGCTTCGACTTCTCCCATCCCAAGGCGATGACCCGCGACGAGATCGACGCTGTCGAGGCCGATGTGAACGCGCAGATCCGGGGCAACGAGGCGGTGACGACCCGGCTGATGACGCCCGACGAAGCGATTGCCGCGGGTGCAATGGCGCTGTTCGGTGAGAAGTACGGCGACGAAGTGCGTGTGCTCTCGATGGGCCGCAGCGGCGAGGGCGATTATTCGGTCGAGCTATGCGGCGGCACTCACGTTCGTGCGCTCGGGGATATCCAGCTTTTGAAGATCGTCTCCGAAAGCGCGGTTTCCTCCGGCGTCCGGCGCATCGAGGCGCTGACCGGGGAGGCGGCGCGTCAGTGGCTCAATCAACGCGAATCGAAGCTCCGCGAGATAGCAGCAACGCTCAAGAGCTCTCCGGACGAGGTTCCGGCGCGAATCGTCAATCTGGTGGACGAACGAAAGCGCCTCGAGCGAGAGCTTGCCGACGTGAAGAAGGCACTGGCGACCGGCGGCGCGAAATCCGAGGGGTCCGAGCCGGAGCAGGTGAACGGGCACAAGTTCCTGGGAAAAGTCGTGGAAGGATTAAATCCGAAGGACTTGCGCTCGACCGTTGACGAAATGAAGCAAAAGCTCGGCTCGGGAATCGGTGCTCTGATCGCGGTCAACGACGGGCGAGCAAGCATCGCCGTAGGAGTGACCGACGACCTGGCCGGACAGGTCAATGCCGTGGAGCTGGTGAAGGCCGCGGTCGCGGCTCTGGGCGGGCAGGGCGGCGGCGGCCGGCCCGACATGGCGCAAGGCGGCGGCCCGGACGGTGACAAGGCTCAGGACGCGTTGCAGGCGGTCAGGGGCGCGCTAGAGAAGGTCGCCGCTTAGGTCGGCCGATTCCCGAAGGCTTCGCCGGCCCAGCCGCCGCGGCTCTTCATCCAAGTCCGCTTCCTCCTTGATCCGGGCGCGCAACTCGTCGCGCTTCTCGTGGATCGAGGCGATTACTGGCCCCATGGCAACGCCGAGGTCGACCAGCGCCGCTTCGGCGAGCTGGAGCGAAGCCTCGAGGGTTTCCGGCACCGCGTCGGTGGCGCCCGCCTTGTACAGGCGAGCCGCATGGGCCGTATCCCGCGCCCTCGCAATGACCGGGAGATCGGGAAAGGCTTCGCGTAGCCGCCTTGCCAGCCGCGCCACCAGCACAGGGTTGTCCATCGTGAGGATGAAGGCGGCGGGATTGCCGCGCCGCAGGCGCTCGATCAGCTCGGGATGGGCGACATCGCCGAAGACGGCGGGGTAGCCGGCCTTCGCCGCTGCAGCGACCGAATCGATGTCGGAATCGATCGCCACATATTCCTTGCCGTGAACGTCCAGCATCTGCGCGACCATCCGCCCGACCCGGCCGAAGCCGAAGACGACGACCTTGCGCGTGCCGCCTTCCTGGAGAGTCTTCGCAACCCGGGTCGGCATTTCCCTGTCGACCCGGCGTCCGGCGACGCGCCCGAGCTGCGCCAGGAGCGGAGTAATGGTCAGGCCGATTGCGGTGACGATCTGCCAGAAAGCCGCCGTTTGCGGCAGGATCAGCTGGGCCGCGGTCGCCGCGCCAAGCACGATCAACGTGGTTTCCGAGGGCGACGACATCAGCACGCCCGTCTCGGCCGCAACTGCGGCTCTCGCGCCCTCGAGCCGCAGGAGGGCGGCAGTCACCAAGGTCTTGATTACCAACACCCCCGCCACGGCAAGCAGGAGTTCGTCCCAGTGGCCGTAGACCAGACGAATATCGACGCTCATTCCGACGGTGATGAGGAAAATTCCGAGGCCGAGGCCGCGGATGGGTGCCGTCATGACTTCAACTTCGCCGCGATATTCGGTTTCCGCGATGACGATTCCTGCGATCAAGGCGCCCAGCACCGCGGAAAAGCCGACTGCGGTGGTAATCAGCCCGGACGCGATGACGACGAGCAGCGAGGCAGCGAGGAACAGCTCGGGGCTCTTGGTCCGCGCTGCCTGGGCGAACAGCCGGGGGAGAAGAAACCTGCCGGCGACGAGCAGCCCCGCCGCAGCGACTGCGCCAAGCAGCAAAGTGGAAAAGAGCGGCCCGATACCCGAGCTCGCCGAGTAGGGCGCCATTGCTCCGAGCGCGAAGATGATCGGCACCAGCGCCACGTCTTCGAAAAGAAGCATTGCCAGTGCGGACCGTCCGACGGGGCCGCTCGTCCCGGTGAGCGGAACGACGATTGCCGTCGAGGACAAAGCGAGAGCGAGGCCGAGACCGATCGCTCCCGACCAGCCTTGCCCGATCCAATGAAGCGCAAGCGCGATGAGGGCCGCCGAGACGAGTAGCTCGGCCGCGCCAACTCCGAAGACCAGTCGCCGCATTCCCCAAAGCCGCCGGAACGAAAGTTCCAGGCCGACTGAAAACAGCAACAGCACGATTCCGAGTTCGGCGAATGGCGCCACGGCCTCGCGATCCGAAATGGTGATGTAGCTCAGCCACGGATGATCGCCGGCCAGCGAACCAAGCCCGGCAGGGCCCACTGCAAGCCCGACGAGGATGAAACCGATGACCGGGCTGATTCGGAACCGGGCGAAGGCGGGAATGACCACGCCGGCGGCGCCAAGCACCACCAGCGCGTCGTGAAGCCCATGTCCGCCTAGCTCGCTGGCCATGACTTGTTCTAAGCAGCGGTAGCGAGACTTGCCACTGCGAGGTTTGGATGAAGGATGGCCTCGACCTCATCGTCGTCGGCGGCGGTCCCGCCGGAGTCATGGCGGGACTGCTGTTCGCGAGGGCCGGCTGCCGAGTGAAGGTGCTGGAAAAGCACGCCGACTTCTTCCGCGATTTCCGCGGCGATACCGTTCACCCATCCACGATGGAAATTCTCGACGAGCTCGGGATGCTGAAGCGGTTCCTGAAGCGTCCTCACAGCGAGCTCAAGGGCGCAGAGCTGGAGCTTGCCGGCCGCACGTGGAAGATCGGCGACCTCTCCCATCTCGACACTCCGGCGCCGTTCATCGCAATGATGCCGCAATGGGATTTCCTCGATTTCCTTCGCGACGAGGCGAAGGCGTTTCCCGGGTTTTCGCTGGAGATGGACGCGCCGGTCGAAAGCTTCCTCGAAGAGGGCGGAAGGATATCTGGCGTACGGCTTCGCGACGGGCGCGAATTGCGATCCACGCTGACGATCGCCGCCGACGGACGGGACTCGCTCGTCCGCGAAAAGCACATGCTGCCCGTGAAGGTGCTCGGCGCCCCCATGGACGTGTTCTGGTTCCGGGTCGCCAAGGAACCGGGCGGCGACACGCTGCGCGGCAGCTTCGAGCGCGGGCGGCTGCTCGTCCTCATCGATCGCGGCGATTACTGGCAGTGTGCGCTCGTCATCCCGAAGGGAGCTGCCGAGAAGCTAAAGGAGAGTGGAATCGGCCCCATTCGCGATGCAGTCCACGCCGCGGCGCCCGACATCGACCTGAAGGACCTGGACGATGTCGGCGATTTAAAGCTGCTAAGTGTCGCGTTGGACCGGCTTACCCGTTGGTTTCGTCCCGGCCTCCTCGCTATCGGCGATGCGGCGCACGCCATGTCCCCGATCGGCGGAGTGGGGATCAATCTCGCGATCCAGGACGCCGTTGCCGCCGCCAACGCACTCGCAGGCCCGCTCGCCGAGGGGAAGAACGTCGATCCGCTGCTTCACAAGGTTCAGGACCGGCGAATGCTCCCGACCAAAATCATCCAGGCGGGGCAGAAGCTTGCACAGGACAAGATCATCGGACGACTGCTCGAGCCGGGGAATCCGATCAGCAAAGCTCCGCTGCCGATTCGGCTGTTGGACCGCTTTGAGCTGCTGAGGCGCATTCCGGGGCGCCTGATCGGCCTCGGTGTCAGGCGGGAGCGGGTGAAAAGTCCCGCTCAGCCTCCGCCGGGCGGCTGAGGACCGATCTCCGGCGCTTCCGCTTGCACCGATTGCTTTCGCCCCTTCGTCTTCTTGAAAGACAGATCATAGAGGTCGAACCGGCGGTCGGAGAGGTTGCGAACCGTACCCTCGGCTCGCGCCCAGCGCAGGTCGGACACATTGACGTCTCCGATGGTGAGAGTCTCGACGTTGTCGCTCGATTCCGCGGCGATGCCGTCGCGGGCGAACGGGAAGTCGCAAGGGGTCAGGATCGCGCTCTGGGCATATTGGATGTCCATGTTGTGGACATTCGGCAGGTTTCCGACATTGCCTGCCATGGCGACGAAGCACTGGTTTTCTACCGCCCGCGCATGGGCGCAATAGCGCACTCGCATGTAGCCCTGGCGATTGTCGGTGCAGAAGGGGACGAACAGAATGCGTGCACCTTCGTCCACCACTCGCCGAACGATCTCGGGGAATTCGCTATCGTAGCAGATGAGCACGGCAATGGGGCCGCAGTCGGTCTGAATCGCGCCGATGGTGTCCCCGCCCTGGATGTTCCACCAGTAGCGCTCGTTGGGGGTCGGGTGGATCTTCTCCTGTTCGTGAACCGCGCCGTCGCGAAGGCAGATGAAGGCGACGTTCTGGATTTCGCCGTCGGGCGTCCGCGTCGGGTGCGAACCGCCGATGATGTTGATGTTGTACTTCATCGCCATTCTGGCGAGTGCCTTGCGGATTGCGGGCGTGTAGGTGGACAGCTTCTCGATGGCCTCGACGGGTGACAATTCGCCCTGCTCGAAGGACAGCAGCTGAAGCGTGAACAGCTCCGGGAAGAGAATAAAGTCGGATCGATAATCGGCCGCGATATCAACGAAATATTCGACGTTTCCGAGAAACTCATCGAAGTTCTTTACAGCCCGCGCCTGAAACTGGCAGCAGGCGATGCGGACGCTTTCCACGCCCAGCGCAAGCGCGGCTTCCTTGACATCGCCGGTTTCGACGAACGGGTTGCGCCAGACCATTAGCGCCGCCTTCCCGAGCGACCGCTGGTCCGCGGGCAGATAGTCGTCCAGCACGGCTGTCGGCTCGAAACCGTTGGCGAGCTGGAACCGGATGACGGGGTCGTGGATCCGCCCGGCTTCGACTTTTTCGATATAGTCTTTCGCGTTCTCCACGCGCCGCTTGCTCTTGGCCAGGTTGGGCATCCGCCCGCCGAAAGCTATTCCCTTAAGGCTGAGGCTCTCGGCAAGCTCCCGCCGCGCCTCGTAGAGGCGGCGGCCCAGACGCCGTCCGCGGACCTTTGGGTCGACGCACATCTCGTAGCCGTAGAGCCAGTCGCCCTTGGGATCGTGCCGGACGCCAAGGCCACCGCCAGTGATTTCACGCCACGTGTGGGGTGTCAGGGCGAGCTTCTCGGGGACTCGCATCGACGCGCAATAGCCGACAATATTGCCGTCCAGCTCGGCAACGAAACAGCCGTCGCCGAAGTTGTTCAGCTGCGCCCGGACCTCGCTTTCGCTGTAGCCGGGAAGCTCGGAGTAGCTTCGATGAACGAGGTCGACGATTGCGGGAACGTCGCCAAGCTTTGCTTGACGTACCTCCAGCCGCGCCTTTGCCTTTTGCCTGACCATATCTCTCCCGGGCTCAGGCCCAGGCGGCCATCGCCTTTTCCAAATTGGTGCGGATTGCCTCGAAGAACTGCTCCGTCGTCATCCACGGCTGCTCCGGGCCGACCAGGATCGCCAGGTCCTTGGTCATGTGGCCGCTTTCGACCGTCTCGACGCAGACCTGCTCGAGCGTTTCCGCGAACCGCACCACGTCCGGCGTCTCGTCGAACTTGCCGCGGTACTTGAGCCCTTCGGCCCAGGCGAAGATCGACGCGATCGGATTGGTCGACGTCGCCTTGCCCTGCTGGTGCATACGATAGTGGCGCGTGACGGTTCCGTGGGCGGCCTCGGCTTCGACGGTCTTGCCGTCGGGGCTCATCAGCACCGAGGTCATCAGCCCCAGCGAGCCGAAGCCCTGTGCAACCTGGTCCGACTGGACGTCGCCGTCGTAATTTTTGCAGGCCCAGACGAACTTGCCGCTCCATTTGAGAGCCGAAGCGACCATGTCGTCAATCAGGCGATGCTGATATTCGATGCCAGCTTTTTCGAACTTGTCCTTATATTCGCTGTCGTAAATCTCCTGGAACAGATCCTTGAAGCGCCCGTCATAGGCTTTGAGGATCGTGTTCTTGGTCGACAGGTACAGCGGCCATTTGCGGTTGAGGCTGTAGTTGAAACAGGCGTGGGCGAAATCGCGGATGCTTGCGTCCAGATTGTACATGCCCATCGCGACTCCCGAACTCGGGAAATCGAAGATCTCGAAGTCGAGCTTCTCGCCGTTTTCGCCTGTCCAGGTCATGGTCAGCTTGCCGGGGCCGGGGACGAGGAAGTCGGTGGCGCGATACTGGTCGCCAAAGGCATGGCGGCCGACGACGATGGGGTCGGTCCAGCCGGGGATCAGCCGCGGCACGTTCGACATCACGATCGGTTCGCGGAAAATAACTCCGCCTAGGATATTACGGATCGTGCCGTTGGGCGATCGCCACATCTTCTTGAGGTCGAATTCCTTCACCCGCGCCTCGTCGGGGGTGATGGTCGCGCACTTCACGCCGACGCCATGTTGTTTGATTGCTTCGGCCGCTTCGACGGTAATCTGGTCGTCGGTTTCGTCGCGCTTCTGGATCGATAAATCGTAGTAGAGGAGATCAACGTCGAGATAAGGCTGAATCAGCCGCTCGCGGATCCACTGCCAGATGATTCGGGTCATTTCGTCGCCGTCTAGTTCGACGACAGGGTTTTTCACCTTGATCTTGGCCATAGCTGTCCTGCTGCTTGGGATTGGGCGGGCGAATAGGCGAACCCTCCAAGCGAACGCAACCGCGACCGATTGAGAATGGTTCCGAGCACCAGTAAGGCGGGAGCATGGCAGATCTCGAAAAGCCGGATTCACCTCTGGCGACGACGAACACGAAGTGGCGCTTTCCTTCCGTCCATCCAGAAGGCCGCAAGTTCCTTCTCATCGCCGCGGTCGTGACAGTGGTCGTATATGGCGGCCTCAGCCACTTCCTGGGATGGCTGTGCGTCGGACTGACAATCTGGATAGCGGCGTTCTTTCGCGATCCGATCCGGACCACGCCCAAGGACGACAAGCTCATCGTCGCTCCGGCGGATGGCCTGATCACGATGATCGCCAAGGTCCCGCCGCCGCGCGAGCTCGCCGGGTCCGACTGGCTTGGCGAGACGGAAATGACTCGCGTTTCAATTTTCATGAGCGTGTTCGACGTTCACATCAATCGCTCGCCAGTCAGCGGCCGAGTTCGCAAGATGGCCTACGTTCCGGGGAAGTTCGTCAACGCCGACCTCGACAAGGCGAGCGAGGAAAACGAGCGCCAGCACTTCCTGATAGAGACTACCGAGGGCGTGAAGATCGGAGTTACCCAGATTGCGGGGCTCGTCGCGCGGCGGATCCTTACGTTCGTTCAGGAAGGTGACGCCGTCGAAGCGGGGCAGAGGATCGGGATGATCCGCTTCGGAAGCCGAGTCGACGTCTACCTTCCAGCGGGAACGGGACCGCGAGTCCTTCTCGGTCAGCGTGCAATCGCTGGAGAGACCGTCTTGGCGCAAATCGGTGAGGAGCCGGCAGTCACAGGCCGCAGTCAGTGACCGATACGGGAGAGGAGAGCGGCGGAATAGCGTTCCGGGCGCTGGTCCCGAACGCCGTCACCGCACTTGCGCTTTGTTTTGGTCTGACGGGGATCCGCTTTGCGATAGGCGGCGAGTGGGAAAAGGCGCTCGGCGCGATCATCTTCGCCGGCGTTCTCGACGGAATGGACGGGCGAATCGCCCGGCTGCTTCGGGCCGACAGCCGCTTCGGGGCCGAACTCGACAGTCTTTCGGATGTCATAGCGTTCGGTGTGGCCCCGGCGCTGATCATGTTCTTGTGGTCACTCGATACGGCTCCGCAGTTCGGCTGGACTGCGGCACTTGCACTGGCGCTCGCTTGTGCGCTTCGGCTGGCCAGGTTCAACGCAAAGATCGATTCCGACGACCAGCCGCATAAATCGGCCGGTTACCTGACCGGAGTGCCTGCCCCTGCCGGTGCGGGGCTTGCGTTCATCCCTGTTTATCTGTGGCTGGTCACCGGCATCTCCGTATTCAGGAGCTGGTACGTGACCATGCCCTGGCTTCTGTTCGTCGCTTTGCTGATGATCTCGAGCTTTGCCACGTACAGCTGGTCCAGCCTGCGCATCCGCCGCTCCTCACGATTGCTCGCGATTGCCGGAGTAGGGCTGCTTGGAGCAGCCCTGGTGACGAGCCCGTGGATCACGCTTCTGGTAATTTCGCTGATTTATCTCGCGCTGATCCCGTTCAGCCTCGCCAGCTACGCCCGAGTCAAGACGAGACGCGCCGGGCGCACTTGATGCCCCCGCGTCCGCGAAGCGCCGCCCGGATTGCGCTTCGGCTGTCATAGATCTCCTGGAAGGCAAGGCTTCCGGCGATCCAGAAGCAGGCGAGGAAGAAAAGGGTGAAAAGCGGTCCAAGCATGTGCGTTCGTCCCTGTTTAGATGTGGGCCGCGCCGGTCGCACTGCAGCGCTGCTGGGACGGACTAATGTTCCTGTTTTGTTCTCGCTTGTCAATAGGGCCCGCGCACCTATCTGCAACTAGTTGAATAAGCGGCGCGGTTCGGCTAGTGCGCGCCGCATTCCACAGGCGGAACTGACATACCGGTGCCGGCCGAAAGGCCGGTGACTTGTTCCGCCGAGGCTTGAACCGGAAGGAGAAGACCAATGGCGGCAAACGTCGTCACAATGCAGCAATTGCTCGAGGCCGGATCGCACTTCGGCCACCAGACCCATCGTTGGAACCCGCGGATGAAGCCGTACATTTTCGGCGATCGCAACGGCGTTCACATCATCGACCTGTCGCAGACCGTGCCTCTGTTCGCTCGGGCGCTCGATTTCATCACCCAGACCGTCCAGCGCGGAGGCAAGGTGCTGTTTGTCGGCACCAAGCGCCAGGCTCAGGACCCGATCGCGGAAGCCGCCCAATCCTGCGGCCAGCATTACGTCAACCACCGCTGGCTTGGCGGAATGCTGACCAACTGGAAGACGATTTCGAATTCGATCAAGCGGTTCAAAACGCTTGAGGAACAGCTTTCCGGCGACACGACCGGGCTGACCAAGAAGGAAGTGCTCCAGCTGACCCGCGAGCGCGACAAGCTGGAAAAGTCGCTTGGCGGAATCCGCGACATGGGCGGGCTTCCCGATGTCATGTTCGTCATCGACACCAACAAGGAAGAGCTTGCCGTCAAGGAAGCGAATACGCTCGGCATCCCGGTCGTCGCGATCCTCGATTCCAACAGCGACCCGACCGGTATCGCTTTCCCGGTTCCGGGGAATGACGATGCCAGCCGCTCGATCCGGCTTTATTGCGATGCCGTTGCCGCCGCGGTGAATGCGGGCCGCGCCGGCGAAGCGCAGGCCAAGGGCGAAGACGTCGGCGAAATGGCTGAGCCGCCGGCAGAACCGGCGCTTCAGGCTTAATTCGACTGGTCCCGGTCCAGGCCGGGATTGAGATTTTTTCTTTTCTGCACTGGACCCCGGCCCTCGCCGGGGAACTGGAGGTATTTGAAATGGCTGAGATTACCGCCGCCACCGTGAAAGAGCTCCGCGAGCGCACCGGCGCGGGCATGATGGACTGCAAGAAGGCGCTCGCCGAGAACAACGGCGACATGGAAGCCGCGGTCGACTGGCTGCGCGCCAAGGGCCTGTCCGCTGCCGCGAAGAAAGCCGGTCGAACCGCAGCCGAGGGGCTGGTCGGTGTTGCCGTCGAGGGCAATCGCGGCGCTGTCGTCGAAGTCAATTCCGAGACCGACTTCGTGGCCAAGAACGAGAAGTTCCAGGAGTTCGTCCGCAACGTCGCCCAGCTGGCGCTCGAAACCGGCGGGAACGTCGAAAACCTGCTCCCCGCGTCATACCCGGGCGGCGGAACGGTCGAAGAGGCGCTCACGAACAACATCGCCACGATCGGCGAGAACCAGTCGCTCCGCCGAACCGCGGTGCTTCAGGTGAGCCAGGGCGCTGTCGTGCCTTACGTTCACAATGCGATCGAGCCTGGCGCTTCGCTCGGCAAGATCGGCGTTCTCGTCGCTCTCGAAAGCGCCGCTCCAGCCGAAAAGCTTCAGGAGCTCGGCAAGCAGATTGCGATGCACATCGCAGCTGCGAACCCGCTTGCGCTCAATGTCGACGAACTCGACCCCGAGCTGATCGACCGCGAGCGCGGAATTGCGATGGAAAAGGCGAAGGAAAGCGGAAAGCCGCAGAACATCGCCGAAAAGATGGTCGAAGGCAGCCTTGCCAAGTTCCGCAAGGAAAACGCGCTTCTGTCGCAGCTGTTCGTGATGGACAACAAGACCCCGGTCTCGGAGGTGGTTACCTCTGCCGGCAAGGAAGCAGGCAGCGATATCGCCATCAACGCCTTCGTTCGCTTCCAGTTGGGCGAGGGAATTGAAAAGAAGGAGGAGGACTTCGCCGCCGAAGTCGCCGCCGCAGCTGGCCAGAAGAACGACGAGCCGGTCGCCTAAACAAAGCAACAGTTGGAAAATGGGGCGGGCGCGTTAAAGCGTGTCCGCCCTTTTCATATCCCGAGGACAGTTCGCCGAATGACCCGCCCGCGCTTCAACCGAATCCTTTTGAAGCTGTCGGGCGAGGCGCTGATGGGGCACGGCCAGTTCGGGATCGACCCGGACACGGTGAACGGGCTTGCATCGGAGATTGCAGCTGCCAAGGCCGAGGGGCACGAGCTGTGCCTCGTGATCGGCGGCGGCAACATTTTTCGCGGAATGGCCGCTGCGGCCAAGGGCTTCGACCGCACCAGCGCCGATTACATGGGCATGCTGGCGACGGTGATGAACGCGCTTGCGCTTCAAAACGCGCTGGAAAATCAGGGGGTCGATACGCGCGTCCTGTCGGCGATCCCGATGTCCGCGGTTTGCGAGCCGTACATTCGCCGGCGCGCCATACGCCACATCGAGAAAGGGCGTATCGTCCTGTTCGCGGCAGGTACCGGCAATCCGTATTTCACCACGGATACCGCTGCCGCGCTTCGAGCTGCGGAAATGGGTTGCGACGCTTTGTTCAAGGGCACCAGCGTCGACGGCGTCTATGACGCTGACCCGAAGAAGGTCTCGGGCGCAAAGCGGTATGACAGGCTGACATTCCGCAAGGTGTTGAGCGACGACCTCAAAGTCATGGACGCCGCCGCTGTCGCGCTGTGCCGAGACAACAATATCCCGATCGTCGTCTTCAACATCCGCCAGCCCGGCAACCTCGCCGAGGTTATCGACGGCGGCGGAACGGCAACGATCGTGCAGAATGAGGAGTAGAAGATGACCACGACCATGGACAAATCGGACATTCAGCGCCGCATGCACGGCGCGGTCGAGGCGCTTAAGCACGACCTGTCGGGGCTTCGGACGGGGCGAGCGTCCACTGCGCTCCTCGATACAATTCACGTCGAGGTCTATGGCGCCAACATGCCGCTCAACCAGGTGGCGACGGTATCCGTACCCGAGCCGCGGCTGCTGACCGTCCAGGTTTGGGACCGCTCCAACGTGCAACCGGTCGAGAAAGCTATCCGCTCGGCGGGCCTTGGCCTCAATCCGGTCACCGACGGTCAGCTGATCCGCCTTCCCATTCCCGACCTCACCGAGGAACGGCGCAAGGAGCTTGCAAAGCTGGTTGGGCAATATGCCGAGAAGGCGAAGGTAGCAGTCCGCAATGTTCGCCGTGACGGCATGGACAACCTGAAGCAGGACGAAAAGACGCATCAGATCAGCGAGGACGAGCACAAGCGCCTGGAACAGGAGGTGCAGAAGCTCACTGACGATACGATCAAGGAAATCGATCAGCTCGCCGACGCCAAGGAAAAGGAAATCCTCGGTCAGTGACCTCATCCACCGCTGCCACACAGCAGGGGGCAGCGGCGCTCGCCGACGGCGGGGCCGTCCCGCGCCACGTCGCCATCATTATGGACGGCAATGGCCGCTGGGCGAAGCAGCGCGGGCTTCCGCGTGCTGCCGGACACAAGGCCGGGGCGGAGGCGGTACGGCGAAGCCTGCAGGCCGCCAAGGACGCCGGCGTGGAGGTGCTGACACTCTACGCTTTCTCCTCCGAGAACTGGCGGCGGTCGGATGAAGAGATTTCCGACCTCAAGGGACTGATGCGGTTTTATGTCGAGAAGGAGCTCAACCGGCTTATCGACGAGGGGGTGAAGCTCCGGCTGATCGGCGATTATCGCGCCTTCGGCCCGGAGATGGTGCGGTTGCTCGAAAATGCGCTGAACAAGACCGCCGCCAATGAACGGCTGACGCTGGTGGTCGCTCTCAACTACGGATCGCAGCAGGAAATCGCCGATGCGGCGGCAAAGGCGGCTTGCGAAGGCAAAGTCACGGTCGAGACGATCGCCAGGCACCTCGAAACTGCGGGGCTTCCCGACCTGGACCTGTTGATCCGCACGTCGGGCGAGGTGCGCCTTTCGAACTTTCTTCTCTGGCAGTCGGCATACGCCGAACTGTTGTTCACGCCGGCTCTTTGGCCCGACTTCGATGAAAAGGCTTTCAACGACGCGCTGGCGCAATTTTCCGCACGGCAGCGGCGGTTCGGCGGGCGATGAGCGAACTTGCAATCCGAACGGTTACCGGCTTGGTCCTGATGGCCGTGGCGCTGGCGGCGGTCGCAATCGGCGGCTACGCCTTTGCCGTGCTTGCGGCTGCGGTTGCTACCGCTGTTTTCTACGAATGGACGAAGCTCACCAGCGGATGGGGCGCTTTGTGGTACCTCGCCGGTTTCGCCTACGCCGGAGTGGCCGCACTGTCGCTGCTTTTGATCCGCGAGCGTGCCGAAGACGGCCTCGCGCTGGTGCTGTGGGTCTTCATCGTCACTTGGTCCACGGACATCGGCGCCTATTTCACCGGCAGGACGGTCGGCGGTCCGAAGCTGGCGCCGTCGATCAGTCCCGGCAAGACCTGGGCGGGGTTCTACGGCGGAGTTGCCGCCGCCACCGTTTTCGGGGGTCTCTGGGCCGTGTTTACACGAATGAACCTCGTCCTGCTGCTGCTCGCGCCGCTGTTCGCCGTTGCTTCGCAAGGCGGGGACCTGTTCGAAAGTTGGATGAAGCGCCGCTCGGGAATGAAGGACTCAGGGCGGTGGCTGCCCGGCCACGGCGGCGTCTTCGACCGCGTTGACGGGCTTCTTCCGGTCGCCATCCTCACAGCGATTTCAGCGATCGCCGGGGCGGCATGAAGCGGCGTGTCACGATATTGGGCGCAACCGGTTCCATTGGCCGCTCGACTCTCGACCTCATCGAGCGATCCCCCGAACGGTTCGAAGTGGTTGCCCTGACCGCCCAGAAGAACGTCGATGCGCTGGCTGACGCGGCGCTTCGCACCGGCGCAAGTTTGGCGGTGATCGCCCAACCGGACCGCCTCGACTTGCTCCGGAAGAGGCTTGACGGGAGCGGCTGCCGGGCGGCCGCTGGCACCGAGGCGCTCAACGAGGCGGCGACCTCCAGCGCCGACTGGGTGATGGCGGCGATCGTGGGCTGTGCCGGCCTGGTGCCAACGATGGCAGCGATCGAAGCCGGCAAGACGGTGGCGCTTGCGAATAAGGAAGCGTTGGTCACTGCGGGGTCGCTGATGACCGATGCCGCCAATCGAAGCGGCGCCACGCTTCTCCCCGTGGACAGCGAACATAATGCGATCTTCCAATGCCTTGCCGGAAGCCGCAGCGAGGACATCGCTCGCGTCGTGCTGACCGCGAGCGGAGGCCCTTTCCTCAACGCCTCGGCAGAGCAGATGAGAGAAGCGACCCCGGCCCAGGCGGTGGCTCATCCGCGCTGGTCAATGGGCGCGAAGATCTCCGTCGATTCGGCGACTTTGATGAACAAGGGGCTGGAACTCATCGAAGCGCACCACCTGTTCGCACTGCCGTCGGACAGAATCGACATCGTCGTGCACCCGCAATCCGTCGTCCATTCACTGGTCGAGTACGTCGACGGTTCGCTTCTTGCGCAGCTTGGAACGGCCGACATGCGAATCCCGATTTCCTACACGCTCGCCTGGCCCGAACGGATGGAAACACCGTCCGAGCGGCTGTCGCTTGCCGAGGTTGGGAGGCTCGACTTCCAGGAGCCGGATTTCGGGCGATTCCCGTGCCTCCGCCTAGCCCGCGAAGCACTCGAAGCCGAGGGCGGCGAGGCGATCGTTCTCAATGCTGCAAACGAGGTGGCGGTCGCCGCCTTCCTTGCCGGCGCGATCGGTTTTTCCGACATCAGCCGCGTGGCCGAGGATTCGCTTGCGAAGATTGCCGCGCCGGCCCCTTCATCTATCGACGAAGTGGTTGCACTGGATGGGGAAACCCGCGAACGCGCATCGCTGATGATTTCCGAAAGCTGCTGCTGATGCTTGCCCAGCCGCCACTATGGCTAGTCCTCGTTGCCTTCGTTTGCGCGATCGGGCCGCTCGTCTTCTTTCATGAACTGGGCCACTATTTCGTCGCTCGGCTCTTCGGTGTGGGAGCCGAAGTGTTCTCAATCGGCTTCGGCCAAGAAATCACCGGCTGGACCGACAAGCGGGGCACCAGGTGGAAGGTGGGCTGGCTGCCGCTTGGCGGATATGTTCGCTTCGTCGGCGACGAACACCATGCGGGGGAGGGGGAGGGCGAGTTGGCGCCCCTGCCCGAGAACAGCTTCGCGGGAAGCCCAGTGTGGCAGCGGTTTCTCATCGTGCTCGCGGGGCCGGCGGCGAATTTCGTCCTCGCCATCATCATCTTCGCCGGCTTCTTTGCCGCATTCGGAATGCCGAGCACCCCGCCGGTGGTTGCTGGAGTCCAGCCGGGAAGCGCTGCCGAGGCAGCGGGGCTACGGCCCGGCGACCGAATTGAAGCCGTTGCCGGCGAGGATACGCCGACTTTCGAGGACGTCCGAAGGATCGTTTCGCTTCGACCCGGAAGCGACGTTGCCATTCGCATCGAGCGCGAGGGCCAAACGCAGATGGTGCAGACTCACCTGGAAGCGCAAACCGAGCAGGATTCCTTTGGCCAGAAGTATCGGACGGGCTTGCTTGGAGTTTACGCGGTCGGCGAGGAGATGCGCCCGGTTCCGGTCCTTCAGCTGATCCCGGCGGCGACGCGCTACACCTACGTGCTGACCGTCACGACCATCGACGGAGTCGCCCAGATCGTCAGCGGCCGAAGATCCTTCAGCGATGCCGGAGGGCCCGTGAAGATCGCGCAAATCGCCGGACAGCAGGCACTACTCGGCCCGCTTCATTTCGTGCAGCTTCTGGCGCTGCTTTCAATTAATCTCGGATTTATCAACTTGTTGCCAGTTCCGGTCCTCGATGGCGGCCACCTTTTCTTCTACATTATCGAGGCAGTTCGGCGGCGTCCCGTTAGTGTCAGAATTCAGGAGTGGGCGTTCCGCGGCGGTCTCGCGCTGCTGCTTACGCTGCTCATCGTGAAGACCGTGAACGATCTTTCCTCATTTGGCCTGTGGAGCGGCTTGGGACGCTTGATTGGCTAAGTCGGTTGGGGCAGGGCTGCACTTCCAAACGCCGCGCGAGTAGCGAAGCGGCACAGCATTCAAGGGCGGGACGGGTGAATCCACACAAAGTGAAAAACTCCAGGCGTGCAGGTGCGGTGCTGCTTGTCGGCACCATCCTCGGGGGATGGTCGGCCCCGCTGTTGGCGCAGGAGGCGATGCAGCCGGATTCACAGGAACAGGCGCCTCAGGACAGCGCACAAGCCCCGGCGCCCTCACAGCAGCAGGCACAGCCTTCCGCCCCTCCCGCAGTGCTCACCACTGCTCCGCAATCGCAGGGGACCATTCGCTCGATCGCGGTTAGGGGCAATCAGCGGCTCGAGCCGGCGACGATCGTCTCCTACGCAAACCTCCAGCCGGGCCAGACCTACACTGCGGCAACGCTCGATCAGGCGCTGAAGGATCTCTACGCGACCGAGCTGTTTTCGGATGTCGTGATCACCGGGGCCGACACCGGCAACATCGTCATTACCGTTCAAGAGAATCCGGTCATCAACCGCATCGTCCTGGAGGGCAACAAGAGGCTCAAGGACGACAAGATTCTCCCCGAAATCCAACTCAAGCCGCGCGAGATCTTCACTCGCTCAAAGGTTCGGGCAGACGTCGACCGGATCATCGAACTCTACAAGCGCCAGGGACGCTTCGCCGCCCGCGTCGAGCCGAAGATGGTCCAGCTCGACCAGAATCGCGTCAACCTCATTTTCGAGATCTACGAAGGGCCGGTTTCGAAGGTCCGCAAGATCAACGTCATCGGCAACAAGGCGTTCTCGAACGACCGTCTCCGCAAGGAGATGTACACTCGCCAGGCAGGAGGCCTGCTCGGGTTCCTGAAGTCGAACGACACCTACGACCCCGACCGCCTCGCCGCCGATCAGCAGAAGCTGCGTGCCTTCTACCTCACCCAGGGCTACGCCGATTTCCGCGTCGTCTCGGCGCTAGCCGAGCTGACCCCCGACCGCCGCGACTTCATCATCACCTACGTCGTCGAGGAAGGACCGAGGTACAAGTTCGGGAAGGTGAACGCGCAAAGCGCTCTTCGCGACCTTCCGAAAGAAACGGTCATGAAATCGGTGACCGAAAAGCCGGGCGACTGGTTCAACGCCAAGGCGGTAGAGGACACGGTGACGAACCTCAACGAGGTGGCCGGCAACCTCGGCTATGCCTTCGCCGACATCTCGCCTGCGTACAAGCGCAACCCCGAGACGCGGACAATGGACGTGACCTTCAAGGTCGGGGAGACGCCCAGGGTCTATGTCGAGCGCATCGACATCAACGGCAACACCATCACCCACGACAAGGTGGTCCGCCGCGAGTTCAGGGTTAACGAAGGCGACGCCTTCAATGCGCTCAAGATCAAGAGGTCGCAGGACCGGATCCAGTCGCTGGGCTATTTCCAGGACAACCTCGAGATCAAGCAGACCGAGGGATCGGCTCCGGACCGGGTCGTGCTGGGAGTGGACGTCGAAGAAAAGGCGACCGGTCAGATCCAGTTTTCCGCCGGCTATTCGAGCCTCGAGAAGTTCCTCGTTTCGCTTGCCGTGCAGCAGACGAATTTCCGCGGAATGGGGCAGACGCTCAACGCGGGAGTCAGCTGGTCGCGCTACTCGAAATCGATTTCGGCAGGCTTCGTCGAACCCTATCTGTTCGACAAGCAGATCCTGTTCGGCGGCCAGATCTTCCGGCGTGATTACAATGCCTTCAACTTCATCGGCGGCAACCGCAACACGACTTACCGCCAGACGAGCACCGGCGGAAGCCTTCGGCTCGGTTTCCCGCTGACGGAATATCTGACGTACGGAACCAATTATTCGCTGACCAAGGACGACGTCACCCTCAGCAAGAACCTCTACTATACGAATGGCGAATGCGACCCGCTCAAGGCGGGCCGTTATTTGTGCGATGAAATTGGCAGCCGGCTGACATCCTCGATCGGCCACTCCGCGGTCTTTGACAACACTGACGGGTACCATCCGACGAGAGGCGAGAGGCTGATCTTCGCCCAGGATTTCGCAGGCTTGGGCGGCAACGTGAGGTATATCCGGACCCGCGCCGACGCCACCAAGTACCACAGCTTCGGCGGCGGCTGGGTTCTCTCGGGCCACCTCGAGGGCGGCTACATCCACGCCCTCCAGAAGAGCCCCGGTCCCGGCCGCGACCCAATCCGGCTCACCGATCGCTTCTTCGGAAACGACATGCGCGGTTTCGACATCCGCGGAATCGGGCCGCGCGTCGTTCGTATACCTTACGACAGCACCGGCGAGCTGAAGCCGATCAACCTCAACGACAAGAACATCATCAGCGACGCCCTCGGCGGGCATGCCTATTACATGGGGCGCATCGAGCTCGAAGTTCCGGTAAGCGCCTCGATCCGCAGCCTCGGAATGCGGCCGTCGGCATTCATCGACATCGGTTCCGTATGGGGGCTGACGAAGCCGAACCTCATCGACATTCCCGGAACCTGCAATCCGATCGACACCAGCAATGGAGAGGGCCAGATCGTCCTCAAACCGGGACAGAATGCTTCTGACTGCCCGTCGACGAATTACGCTTTCGCGCCGGGATTCAAGGAGATATTCCTTGGCAACTCGCCGAAGCCGCGAATTTCGATTGGCTTTGGAGTGAACTGGACGTCGCCCTTCGGACCGCTTCGAATCGACATCGCGAAAGCGCTCGTCAAGCAGAGGGGCGACGAAACCAAACTCTTCTCATTCAACGTAGGAACACAATTCTGATGCGCAATCTTGTCATTCTTTCCGCAGCTGCGGCCGCAGTTGCAATACCCGCCGCAGCTTCGGCCCAGCGCGCTCCCGCCGCCGTCGTCGTCGTTGTTGACACCAACAAGGTCTACAGCGACTGCAATGCTTGCAAGACGGCGCAGGCGCAGTTGCAGTCGCAGGTGAACGCGTACGAAGCCAGGCGCAAAACGCTCGCGACGCAAGTCCAGACTGAGCATGAGTTGATTCAGAAGGCGATCGACGCGCTCAATGGGAAACAACCCGACGCTGCTCTGAAGGCGCGCGTCGAGGCGTATCAAAAGAAGATGGAGCAGGCTCAGGACGAGATTGCCCGGACCGAGAAGAACATCCAATCGATCCGCGCCAATGTCGTCCGCCAAATCGACGCGAAATTCGGCCCTGCGGTGAGCCAGGTGATGGCGCAGCGCGGAGCCAATCTTGCCATCGACATGGAAGGCACCATCGCCCACGGCGCGGGAACCGATGTCACTGACGCAGTGCTTGCGGCGGTGAACGCGACTCTTCCGTCGATCAGCGCCACTCCGCTCCCGCAGCAGCAACAGCCGCAGGGACGATGAGCGAAAGCGCGGAAGCGATTGCCGCCGGCCCGCTGGATGTCCGGCGGGTCATGGCAGCGCTTCCGCATCGCTATCCGCTGTTGCTCGTCGACCGGGTCGAAAGCCTCGATCGCGATCGTGCAATCGTCGCAATCAAGGCGGTCACGATCAATGAGCAGTTTTTCCAGGGCCACTTCCCGGGGCGCCCGATCATGCCGGGCGTACTCATCGTCGAGGCGCTTGCCCAGGCAGCGGGCATTCTCGCCGTCGAATCGCTCGGCCTCGCCGGCACCGGGAAGCTCGTTTATTTCATGGCTATCGAGGGCGCGAAGTTCCGCTCTCCAGTCGAGCCGGGAGTGCTTCTTCGGCTTGAGGTGGAGTTCGCGCAGAAACGGCCGACCGTGTGCAAGTTCACAGGTCGTGCGAAGATCGACGACAAGGT
Organism: uncultured Alphaproteobacteria bacterium; assembly: GCA_963839145.1. Lineage (GTDB taxonomy): Bacteria > Pseudomonadota > Alphaproteobacteria > Sphingomonadales > Sphingomonadaceae > Sphingomicrobium. The sequence goes on along the minus strand of CAWITR010000002.1, from coordinate 191,953 downwards.
GGCTGCCGAAGCGAACTTCACCGCGATGATCGCGGATCCTCCGGTGGACTAGCCGCTACAAGCGACCGATTCTGACCCCCGCGTAGAAGGCTCGGCCTTCGGTCCGGTAGCCGAATACGTCCTGGTACTTGGAATCGAACAGGTTCGAGGCCCTGGCGAACAGCTGCAGCCCCGGGCGGAGGGTCCACGCCAGCCGGGCTCCGGCAAGCCAGTAAGCGTGAAGCCTCACTGACCGCGCCGGGAACACGTCGAAGTCGGTGTCGGACCGCGCACCGACATAAGCGACCGACGCGCCGTAGGTGACACTGCGCCAACGGCCGTCGAGGACGACAGACCCGCTATGCTTCGGCCGCCGCACCTCGCGCAGTTGAATGGACGGAACGGCTCCGGGCTCCGTCGCATCGAGATAGGCGTAGTTGAAGCTGGCCCGAACAGTGTCGCTCAGCTCCCACGACAGCTCCGTCTCGATTCCGGAGCGGTGGCTAACGCCGCTCCGGTTGATCGCCGTTGAAACGAAAGTCGCCGGATCGAACACGTCGACAATCTCGTCGTGAAGCTCTTGCCTGTAGCCGGTTAGCGCGGCTTGCACCGCTCCGCGGCGGTAGCGGAGCGATAGTTCGAAGCCTCGCGAGCTTTCCGGCTTAAGCGACGGATTTCCAAAGAAATCGCCGGGAAAGAAACCGTAGAGGTCGAAGAAGGTCGGCTGGGCTATGCCTTCCGAATAGGAAAAAGCGCTGGAAAAGCCGGCACTGAGGCGGAGGAGCGCCGAGCCGCGGACAGTCGTCGCATCGTCGAAGGCGCTGAAGTGGTCGCGGCGAAGCGCAACGTCGGCGACGATCCCGCCCAGCTCCGCACGCCATTCTGCAGTGACAGCATCGTGCGACCGGCGCCGGTCCTGGTCGCTTCCACCGAAATAGATCGTGTCTCGGGCGTGAAAGGCTTCCCGGTCGTGGTCCAGAGCGACGATCGCCGTATGACGCATTGGGCCGATAGCGAAACGATACTGGAACTGGGCCTCGAGCGTCCAACGGGCTCCGCTGGTTCGGTTGATCTCGTCCGCGGCCAGGAAGTTGCGGTTCGATGAGCTGAGAATCGATGTCGCGACCGTTCCACTGAAGCCGGATTCCTTATCGCCCGCGGAAAGCCAGACCCGGCCGGCGGACAACCGGTTCTTGGTACTGTCGAGAGTGTCAGTGTGGACGAAAGTCACCGGGTCGGAGCCGTCGAATTCGCTTCGTCCGCTCAGCGAAAAACCGGACGCGCCGAGCTCGACATCCGGAGCCGGTCTCCAGCTCGCCCGGGCGCGGGCGGCGAAATTACGATAGCCGTCCTTGTCGCCGTGCCCGTTGAAGCTGTCGATGCCCGTCGCGCGCTGAAATGCGATCGCGCCCGCGACATCCGCCTTTGGAGACGCCAGCGCGCCCGAAGCAGCCGCTCTTGCAAAGCCGAAGGAGCCGCCCGATGCTGTCGCGGAATAGCCGGACTCGTCCGGCGCGAGGCCGTTGACCGCGATAACCCCGCCGATCGCTTCCGACCCCCAGAGGGCCGATTGCGGACCGCGCACGACCTCGATCCGCGAGGCGATGTCTGCGTTCAGGAGCTCGAATCGGGGCGTGTCGTTCGACGCGGGGTCGTTGGCGCGAATTCCGTCGATGAACAGAAGCGTGTGGTTGGCCTCGGCGCCGCGGATCCGGACTTCGGCAAAGCTTCCCTGCGGACCACTCGTTTCGACCGTTGCCGACGGGGTGAGCCGAAGAAAGGTATAAGCCAGCGGATCGCCCAAGCGTTTGATCCGCTTGCTATCGATAACGCTCGTGCTTGCCGCGGTCTGGTCCTGTCTTTGCGGCACTCGCGATGCAGTGATGACGATCGGCGTCGTGTCAATCGGTGGTACGGGCATTCGGTCCTCCTGTTGACGAACAGGTCGTCACGGAGGGCTCTGCCCACGCCCCGCGGCTGGTCCCGGCCGGGAAACGGACGACGAACGGAGGCAGGTTCCTGACTGACCAGCGTGATCGAGAACTCGATTCGCCGGGTTCACAGTTGCGGGCACAGCGCCGGAATTTCGCCGGCTTCCCTTTTGACCGCCCCCATCGGTCCGAAGACCGTGGGCGGCACCCCCGTCGGCTCATTGGCTGGGCCGCGTCGCGATCATTGTCAATGCGGCGCTCAGCCGGTTATGAGCAGCGGTCATGGAGAAGCCCGCATTGACGATCGAAAACAAGGCCCGCCTGATGGCGCTCTTTGCCGCAATTTTCGGCGCCGCAGCGATGCGGCTGATACCGCATCCGCCCAATTTCGCCCCGATCGCCGCAATGGCGCTTTTCAGCGGAGCGGAAATGCCGAAGCGTTCGATGGCATTCGCGATTCCGTTTGCGGCACTGCTGCTCAGTGACGCGATCCTCGGTTTCTACTCGGGAATCGCCTTCGTCTACGCGAGCTTCGCGGCGACGGTTCTGATCGGTTGGGCAGTCGCTTCGCGGAAGACTCCGCTGACCATCGGAGTGGCCGCGATTTCCAGCTCCGTGCTGTTCTTCGCCGTGACGAACTTCGGCGTCTGGGCAACCGGGTCCATGTACCCGCACAGCCTTGCCGGCCTCGCAGAATGCTATGCCGCCGCAATCCCGTTCTTCCGCAACACCGTTGCCGGCGATCTTGTCTATTCGGCGCTACTTTTCGGCGGCTTCGCAGTTGCACAGCGGCTGCTTCCCGCACTTCGACCGGCGCCCGCCCAGGCACTCGCCTGAGGCCACTGGTTGCATCCGCAGGCGGCACCATATAAGGCGCCGCGAACTTCTTTCCGGCTGGTCGGAAACCAGCCAATCAAAGGACAGTGTAATGAAATCCGGTACCCACCCCGATTATCACATGATTACCGTCGAGATGACCGACGGCACCAAGTTCCAGACTCGCTCGACCTGGGGCAAGGAAGGTGACACGCTTCACCTCGATATCGATCCTACATCCCACCCGGCCTGGACCGGCGGCAATCAGAAGCTGCTGGATACCGGTGGGCAGGTTGCGCGCTTCAACAAGCGCTTCGGCGGCCTCAAGCTCGGCAAGAAGTAGACCAAGCCGCGTCCATGACCGCTGCGCGTTGCTCGGCTCCGACGCTGGAGACGGAGCGACTGCGATTGCGCTCCTGGGAAAAGGCGGACCGAGAGAAATACTTCGCGATCCTCCAGCAGCCCGCCGTCTATCGCCACTTCGGGCCGGAACCGATGGGCATGGAGGAATGCTGGCGCCGGTTGATGGCGGCGGCCGGCGGATGGCAATTGAACGGCTTTGGCGGCTGGGCGGTCGAGCGGAAGAGCGACTGCAAGCTGATCGGAATGACCGCGCTATTCACCGCCTGGCGCGACCTCGAACCGCAGTTCGGTGACGAGCCAGAAATGGGCTGGATTTTCGCCACGGAAACGCATGGGCAGGGTCTGGCGGGCGAAGCTTGCCGGGCGGTGATTGGCTGGGCGGAGGCCAATCTCGATCCGACACCGATTTGGGCCATTATCGCGCCGGCCAACGAACCGTCGATGAAACTGGCTCACAAGCTCGGTTTCGAGCGGGTGAGCGAAGCCCTTTATCATCAGGACCCCACGGTCGTGCTGAAGCGCCCCGCCTGGCGTTGAGGCTACCAGCCGCCGCCTCCGCCTCCACCGCCACCTCCACCTGACGAACCGCCGCCGCCCGAGCCGCTGCTCGACCCCGGAGCAGCGGACGCCGAACTGACGGTGCTTGCGAGCGAAGAACCGACGCTGCTGACGAATGCGTCCGAGTCGTTCCAGGGGCTGTTCGATCCCGAATACCAGGCGAAGCCCTGCTGCCCCTGTGCTGCGGCGGCGGCAAGAACGGGCGCAAAGCGGTCCGCCCAGCGGTTTTCCACCCCGAGTGCAATTGCGTAGGGCAGGTATTTCTCGAACAGCTCGGGAGTGTCCTCAGGCGGCGTCAGTCTGTCGAGCCGGTCGCGCTCGGTGATGGAAAGATATTGTTTGAAGCCCGCTATGTGGTCGAGGACCCGCCGCCCCTCGGGCGTGGGCGCCGAAATCCACCAGAAGGCCGACACGACGACCGGGAAGGCCAGCGCCGGAAGGATCATTGGAAACCACCAGCCACTGTTCAGCGCCTGGATGAAGAAGGTGGGAAGGATCGGCAGAGCGCCCGCGGCCACTATGAACAGGGCAAGGCCTGAAAGGCACCCTCCAGCCATGCCTGTCTTGCGGCCGAGAAGAAACAGCCCGGCAATCACGGCGATTCCACCGATCCCGACCAGCGCTATCCACCAGTCGAGAATGCCCATGGCCGAATCGACTGCTAGCGCGGCGAGAACCAGCGACGCAATCCAGAGAGCTGCGCCCGCGGCTGCCCAGCTGAGGTTGCGCTTGAACAGCTTGCCGTCGAATTGGTTCGAAAGCACCTTGCTCAGGGCGCTCTTGGCAGACGAGAACTTCTCGTGATTCTCCTGCTTCATTGCGATGACGTCGCCCGTCGGAAGTAGCTCGTCCAGCGCCGACCGCTCTTCTTCGGGAAGTGGAGCGTGGCCGGGTAGCCGCTCGATCGTGCGGCTGTGCGATGACAGGAATCCGCCCGACTGCTCCTCAATCCTGATGTGCCCTTTGACACCCATGTCGACGAGAGCCGCCGCGAAGCCGCGGTTGTCGGAATTCTCTTCAACGACGTAGCGCATCGCCGGCGGACTAAGGTCGTCGGGCGGACTGAAAAGCGGGACGATGGTGCCGCTCCTTGGGTCGCGGCCCACTCGATGCCAGGCGAAAAGATAGAAGAAACCGACGGCGAAAAGGCCGAGGGCTCCGACAATGGGCGGGCCGTAGTCGCTCAGCCACCACGCCAGCTTTGTGGTGCCGGCGGGATTGCCGACGACCCCCTTCGGGAAGGCAACGGCGACGGTCAGCCCTTCGTGCGGAGCAAGCGGCCAAGTGGTTCGGAAGGTGATGTCCCCCGGCGCTTCGGCGATGACCCGCGCATTCTGCTCGGTCGAGCCTTGCAGGCCCGTGTAGACCGAGCGCTGCCCGAACTCGGCAGGCGAGGGGAGGCGGATGCGCGCCTCTGCGACATCGATCGGGAAGTCCCAGCCATTGCCGGTCGCGTTCCAGTACAGCTCGTCATAATCGGAGAAGCGCCCGATCTGCCGGGTGGTCCGATAGTGGATGACAAAGCGGTGCTCGCCCGGATCGAGAACCGTGTCGGCATCGCCGATTTTGATTCGCACCCCGTTCGACAGCGGTTCGACGGCGGAATGCTCCGGGTGCCCGTCCAGCTCGGCGCGCTCGAAGCTGAAGCCGACCCGGACTCGCCCGCCATTGCGGCCTGTGTAGAGCGTTGGGAAATCGCGATAGATTCCGTGGCGGATCCGGTCGCCCTCGGAATTGACGTCGATGGTCTCCGTCACTTGCAGCGAGGAATCGGGCTGGATCGCCACGTCGCTGAGGTAGCTGGTGATCTTCTCTTCCGCGGCCGCCGGCGCGGACGCGAAGAGCAGGGCGGCGAACAATGCGCGAGCGAAGGGCATCAAGCCGCCGCGGGCGGGAAGGCGACCTTTGGCGCCGTCTGAATGCTCTTGTCGTCATCCTGGTAAAATGGCTCTTCGGTAAATCCGGCGGGCCGGGCGATCAGCACCGGCGGGAAGCTCTGAATGGTCGAATTCAGGTCGCGAACGGTCGCGTTGTAATAGCGGCGCGCGCTCTGGAGGTCGGTCTCGATGCTCGCCAGCTGGTCCTGCAGCTGGAGGAAGTTCTGGTTGGCCTTAAGCTCGGGATAATTCTCCGCAACGGCCATCAGGCGACCGAGCAGCCCGGTCATGGCTGCGTCGGCCTGTGCAGTCGCCTGAACGCTGCCGGCGCTCGTCGCCTCGGCCCGGCGCCTGGTAACCTCGTCGAACACTTCGCGCTCGTGAGTGGCATAGCCCTGCACCGTCTCGACCAGGTTGGGGATGAGGTCGGCGCGGCGGCGAAGCTGGACGGTGATCCCGCTGAAGCCTTCTTTGACGAGAGCGCGAAGCCGCACCAGGCGGTTGTAGACGCCCACTGCATAGAGAAGCAGCAGGACGATGATCCCAAGAATGATCCAGCCGATCATTTCATTTCCCCCGATTGCTCGGGAAACAGCTTAAGCGGAAACGCGAGGGTTCGCTAGAACGCCGGAATCCCGGTGATTGCGCGGCCGAGGATGAGGGCGTGTACGTCGTGCGTGCCCTCATAGGTGTTCACGGTTTCCAGATTGGCGGCGTGCCGCATGACCTGGAATTCTGCCGAAATGCCGTTGCCGCCGTGCATGTCGCGAGCAGTTCGGGCAATCTCGAGCGCCTTTCCGCAATTGTTGCGCTTGAGCAGGCTGATCACCTCGGGGACGAGCTCGCCTTCGTCCATCCTGCGGCCGACTCGAAGCGCCGCCTGGAGGCCAAGCGTAATCTCGGTGATCATGTTGGCCAGCTTCAGCTGCACCAGCTGATTGGCGGCGAGCGGCTTTCCGAACTGCTTTCGATCGAGGGTGTACTGGCGACCCGCGGAGTAGCAGAATTCCGCCGCACCCATCGCGCCCCAGCCGATCCCGTAACGGGCGCGATTGAGGCAGCCGAATGGGCCCTTGAGACCTTCGACATTGGGGAGAAGCGCGTCCTCGCCCACCTCGACATTTTCCATCACCACCTCGCCGGTAACTGAGGCGCGGAGCGAGAGCTTTTCCTTGATCTTGGGAGCGGACAGGCCGGCAGTGTCCTTGTCGAGGAGAAATCCGCGGATCTTGCCGTCATGGGCGTCCGATTTGGCCCAAACGACGAACACGTCGGCGATGGGTGAATTGGTGATCCACATCTTGGTGCCGTTCAAAACGTACCCGCGCTCGACCTTCCGAGCGCGCGTGCGCATGCTTCCTGGGTCCGAGCCGGAGTCAGGCTCCGTCAGCCCGAAACAGCCGACGATCTCGCCGCTGGCGAGGCGGGGGAGGTACTTCTCTCGCTGCTCTTCCGACCCGTAGGCGTAGATCGGGTACATGACGAGGCTGGACTGCACCGACATGGCCGAGCGGTAACCGCTGTCGACCCTCTCAACCGCGCGCGCAATCAGCCCGTAACTGACATAGCCGAGACCGGCGCCGCCATATTCTTCCGGGATCGTCGCTCCGAGAAGGCCAAGCTCGCCCATTTCGCTCAGGATGTCGCGGTCGAAGCGCTCGTCGAGATAGGCCGACGTAACCCGCGGCTGAAGCTTTTCCTGCGCATAGGCTTCGGCCGTGTCGCGGACGAGCTTCTCCTCGTCGGTGAGCTGATTGTCGAGACCGAAGGGATCGGCCCAGTCGAACGGCAGGATGGCAGGTTCGGCCACGGATAACCTCGGTTAAGCGGAAAAGTCGCGAGGCTCTTAGCGGGCGCGCATCCCCTCCGCCACCCCGGTCACGAGCTGGCGTTCCCGCCGCCGCCGAAACTCCGCTTGATCGTCAGAGTGAACGCCGCGTGGGTGTTCCGCTCCCGGTTCTCGATGAACGCCGGGTCCACGACCGTTCGGTTGGGCTGATAGAGCACCCTGTGCGCGTTCGCGTCGGTGTTGAAGATATTGTCGCCGTCGAGGCGAATCGTCGTTCGCGAGTCTGGTCGAAATTCAACGAATGCGGTTCCGTATGGGCCGCCATTCCAGTTGCTGTAGATTTCGTCGGTTCGGAACATGTAGAACTTGTCGCGATCCGAAACCGCAATTCCGTAGGAGAAGGCGCCCTCATCGCGGCGCAGCTCCGTGTCCCACTGGAACCATGGCCAAAAGTCCGTCCAGCGCCTTTGGGTGTGCCAGATCGGGTCCTCGACACGCGTCCTCTGCAGCGTCACGTCCGTCTTCCACCGCACTCCGGGCAGCCCGAAGCTCGTCAGGGGAGCATCCAGGTTGAGCTTGATGAACTGCCGCCTTCCGGTCCCGAGGTTCCCCGGTGCGTCGAAAGCGCCGTCGGGTGTGAAGATCAGGACTCGGTCCTGGAGCAGCTGGACGAGGTCATAACCTAGCGCGACTTTGACGAAACCGTCGTCGAGGATCGGTTTTTCGATGACGATGCGCGCTTGCCACTCGCGCTGGGGCTGAAGGTCCGCGTTGCCGCCATTTACCCGGTCGGATCCCAAGTCCGCCGAGCTGATGAAATCGTAAAAGTCCAGCTGGGCAACCGTTCGCCTGATGATAAGCTGCGTGTGCCAACCGTTTCCCGGGCGCCAGTCCAGGGTGACGCTGGGCTTGAAAAACTTGAGCGCGCGGTCAGCCGTCGCATCGCCGCGGACTTTCAGCTTCGATGCCTCATAACGAAGGCCGAGGTCCAACCGCACGTTGCTCGACAACGGACGGCCGGCGTTCACATACGCTTCGCCGCGGATCTCGGAGACTGTGGCATTGTCGATGGGCAAGTTGATGGGCGTCTTCGTGCCGTTGTCATCGATGACGGACAGGTCGAGATTGTCGTCGAGCTTGTTGTAGGCAACCTCCAGCCCGCCCTCGAAGCTGAAGCCCAGTAGCTTGGGCTGCGAATAGCTGATGCGGCCGATCGTCTCCTGGAGGCTTGCCTTCTCCGTCTGCTCATATCCGCCGAGGAGAGGGCTGCCGCCGGCTCCGCGATTGTAATTCGCGTCGAAATCATCCTTTTTCCGGCGCGTGGCGAGCGCGACGAACTTCACCGCTCCCGCCCCGAGTGGCCGCGAAATGTCGCCGCCGAGTTCGATGACGGGATGCTTGTGGTCTTCAATCAGCGCATCGTCTCGCACAGGACCATCGACCGGAGTGACGTGGTTCGCCTGCGTGAGCTTGTATGTGCTCGGAGCCCAGCGCGCGTTCAGGTGAATTGAATCGCTGTCGCCATGTTCGAGCGCCCAGTTCGCCGAAAGAAAGGGATCACGCTCTCGAATCGTGTTGATCTTGCGCCGATGCTCTAGAAGGTCACCCGTTGCTGCATCGAACAGGTCGTCGGTCCCTTCTTCGGTGTGGTCGTCGATTCCGCTTCCTGCAGACAGGTTGAAGCTGGAATCGCCGCGCTGGAGAAGGGCCGTGACTTCGCCATTCGGGGCGATGTGACCCGTCCAGTCCCGGTGAATGGAGCCGGTGATTTCGCCGGCGAACCCCGACGATACCGACAGGATGATGTTCAACACCTGTCCCTTGCTCGCATAATCGGCGCCGTAGAGGTCGCCCGGGCCGACCTCGACTCGGATAACCCGGCTTGCCGGGATCCGCGACAGCAAAGTGTCGAGCGACTCCGACTTGGTGCTTGGCCGAACGCCATTGATGACGATGTTGCCGACGGATCCCGAGAATCCGCGAACGTCACTGTCTCCGAAGTCGAGACTGATGCCCGGGACCTGACGGGCAACGTCCAATGCGGTGCGGGGTGCAAATGGCTTGAAGAACGACGCCGGGTACTGGATCGTCCGGCTGCTTTGCGGATTTGCCGTTGCAGGCTGGGTGCTCGCCGCCGTCTGGTCTGCCGGTTGAACCCGAGCTTGGGCGATTTGCGGTATTGGAAGCGCAAAAAGCGCCACCGATGCTCGGATTACAGACGAATGCACTCGTTTCCCCTAAATTTATTCGCGCAAGCCGCTAACTGGATGGCCTGTGGCTGACGACGAAGTTTCGACGAGCCGACAGAGTTTCTTGCCAACTGCCGGCTGGCTTCGATGCGCGGTGAGCGCCCCAGCCTTCGCTAGAACGTCCCCTTGATCGAGAGCTGGAAGAGCGGCCCTACCAGCTCATTGTCCTTTTCGAAGAACAGGACGGGCGTGCGGTCGCGATAGCCCTCGTACACGGTCCGCCACTTCTTGTGACGGCCGTTGAAGATGTTGTCGACGGAGAAGCGGACCGACGCGCCAAGAACATTCTTATCTTCAACGTAAAAACCGGCGAGCGTCGGGATATCGAGGGTCCGGAAAACCTCGGTCAGATAGTAGTTCTTGGCGTACATGTTGTACTGCCAGTACGCGCTCCACGCGAGCTGGGTTCCCGGGATGTCGTGCCTGATCTGGGCGCTGAACCACTTGGTCCTCTCGCCGGTAATCGGGCGTTTTTCGCCGGTCAGCGGATCCTTCACCGACATCCACTCGCGCCCGAAATTGAGGTCGAGCTTCGCGCCCGTCCAGCCGATCGGGTCGAAGTTGATCGTGCTGGTGCTCTCGAAGCCGAAGCGGTCCGCGCGCGGAAGGTTGCCGATCCCCTGGCCGTTGGTGCCGATCGGGATGACGTCGATGATGTCCTGAACGCGATAATAATGAAGATTCAGCCGGGTCTTGCCCCAGCGTCCGAGATCGCGGGCGAACTCGGTCTCCACCTCCCAGCTTTGCGGCGGGACGAGTTCGGGATTGCCGGCATTCTCGCGATCCTCGCTAAGCTTCGGCTGGGCGAGGAAGTCGTAGAAACTGATCTGGCCGACGCGCCGGCGGAGCTTGAGGCTGATGTCCCAGGCACTCGTCGGGCGCCAGCCAAGAACGATGCTTCCCTTCGGCCGGAAGAACTTGCGCGCTGGCTGGTCGTCGTCGACCCGGTCGAGCCAGGAGAGCTCGGCCCCGGCGGCAACCTGGATGTCGAGGGTGGGCGTCAGCGCTCGGCTCCAGGTGCCAATGCTCTCATAGCGGACCTCGGTCACCTTGCCGGTGCCTTCGGGGAATGGGACCTCGACGAACTCTCCCTGCGGGTCGAGATTGGAGAGGGCGCCTTTCTGGTCCAGCGAGTTGAAGGCCCGCTCGAGGCTGACCTGCCAGTCGTTGCTGCCCGATTTCCAGCTGTACTCGCTTCGGGCGATGGTTTCGCTGAGATGCGTGTCCCGGTCGAAACGCGTGCCTTCGGAATTGGCGCCGGTGGTCACGTAGCTCAGGATCAAGTCCTGCTCGAGCGGTTCGTGCTCCCAATGGTGAAGCCCGATCAGTTTCAGCCGTCCCGGTCCGAGCGCGAACTCGTAATCGCCGTTGATGTCGGCCTTGTATCCATCCAGCCTGGTGACGATTCCGCGCCGCCGCTCTTCGCCTGTCGCGACAATGATTCGGTGATCTCGGATGTGCTCCGGATTCCAGTAGGGCGAGTAATTGAGGGTCAGGTCACCGATCGACGAGCCGGGACCATCGTACCCGAACTTCGCCTGCATGTTCGCTTCTTCAAATTCGGAATGGTAATATTCATGTCGGGTCTCGGTCAGCACCCCGTTGCGATCGAAAATCCAGATGGGGCCGCCGAGGCCGCCTCGGCCCGGGTCGTTCTTCACGGAAAGCGTATAATCGACAGGACCAGTCTTGCCGGTGTAGCTGATTGACCCTGCTAGAAACTCCGGCTTGGCGTAATGAGCGCGCCAGTTCGGGTTGTACTGGAACTGCCCCGACGCCTTTTGCCCCTGCTTCAGGATCACGTTGGCAACCTGCCCGGTGAGACCGGCGATCCCGAGGCTTGCAGCGTCCACAATTTCGATTCGCTCGACATTGCTTACAGGGACCCGCTGGAGCTGGTCGACGGCGCCGCCGGACTTGTTGGCGACACGCTGGCCGTTGATGATGACGTTCTCCGACGCTTGGCCCAGCCCTCGCTCCTGGTCGGGCGTCCGGATTGAGAAGCCAGGAACCTGCTTGAGCATGTCGTAGGCCGTTTTCGGGGCGAACCGCGCGAAATCAGCCGGCGTATAGACGAGCTTCTTCACCGCCGGCTTTGCAGCGGGCGGCGGCGCTGTCGCCGGATCGCTGGATTGGGCGACGGCCTGGTTGGTCCAGAGGACCGAAGCCGCCGATGCAAGCAGCGCGAGTTTCGAGGGGGTGGCGCGGTGCATCAGCTGCTCCGTTCGTCCGAATGATTAGTTGTGCGCGGCATCGAGGCTTATTGCTTCCGCAGGTCGCCGCTGACGGCGCGCAGCTGAACGAGATGATCGGGCGAGGGGAGGGCGCCGTCCTGCTGCACGGCGCGTACATAGTCGGGCGTGATGTCCAGCGCCTTCAGCTGCACCAGCGTTTCGACCGGCAGCCGTCCGTAGCCAACGCGCTCGAACCCGGCGATAAACTCCGGCGTGATGTCCAGCGCCCTGAGCTGGACCAGCTCATCGGGCTTGAGATTGCCGTAGCCCGCGCGGGCGAAGCTGCCGATATATTCGGGCGTAATCTTGAGAGCGCCAAACTCGACCAGAGCCTGGAGCGATTGCGGCCGATACCCTTGGCCGGCGAGCGCGTGAATGTACTGAGGAGTGACGTTCACCGCCGACAATTCCATCAACTGTTCGACCGTCGGAGTGGGGTAGCGGGCTTGCGAAAGCGCCCCGACCAGCTCGCGGTGAACGTTGAGCGCGATCAGGCCGAAGCTTTGCTCTTCGGTCGGGCGCGCAACGCCGCGTTTGGCGAGAAAGACGTTAAAGCTCTCGTCGGGAGTGACTCGGCACGAGCCACGCGCCATCCGATTGCCGCCGGTTCCGGCGCAATCCACCCGCCCCGCCTCACGGATGATCGCAAAGCGGATCGGGCGGGTTCCGGCGCCGTCAAGGGCTGCGACGTCGAAACCGGTCAGGTCGGCCGGCCGGAAGGAGCTTGACCAGTCGGTTCCGGAATGGCCCCGCTCGTCCCGTTCGAAGCGGACGTGAACTTCGCCGCCGTGGCGCGCCGGCTCGATCGTGAATTGCAGCGGCGCCGAAACACCTGCCACGCAGGCCGACGACACCGTGATGGCGGTCAACAGAAGGGCCGCAACGAGAGCGAGCATCCTGGTCATTTCACGTCTCCTTCTTCGGTTCTTCAGGGCAAAGTTCGCCCGTCCGCCCCAGCGGGGCGCTTCAAAATTCAGTGGCTTGAGGTCAGTTCAGTCGATCAGTGGCGGCGGCGGCGTCACGGGCCGTAGCGTTCGTTCGCGCGAAGCTCCTCGGGCGTGATCCCGAGCGTTTTCAACTCGGTGAGCTTCTCGACGTCGATGTGGTTGAACCCCGCGCGCCGGAACCGCTCCACGTCAGCGGGAGTCACTCCGACCGCGCGGAGCTGGGTCAGCTGCTTGAGCGAGAGCTTGCCGTACCCGGCGCGGGCGAGAGCGCGGACATAGTCGCTCCGAACTCCCACCGCATACGCGCCTGCGACTTCCCCGGCATTCAGGTCGCGATAGCCGAGGCTGGCAAGCTCCCGGAGGAAATCGGGTGTAACGCCGACCGCCTTCAGCGCCATGATGCCTTCGTGATCGAGCTGAAGCTGCGGCGCGACGGCGCGAAGCGAAGCGACGTATTCCGGCGTGGCGCCCACCGCCTTCATCTCGATTGCGCGATCGATTGCCGAGCGGGGAGCCTGGGGCGGGGCGGGCGGAAGAGGCGGCAATTCGTTTGACTGGAGATAGGCGACCGCGGTTCCCTGCGGTCCGCTCGCGACCACCCGGCGACGGCCGTCCGAGCCGGGCGCCGAGATGGTGACCGTGCGTCCGTCCGCCGAGCTCAGGACCATTTCGCCGTTGGAGCGGCTTACGACCGAATTGCCCGACGAAGCGACGGCACTGGCTGCAGCTGCGACCGCCGATGGGTCGCCACGGGTAACGTGCGCCTGTGGCGCTGCGGACGCCACCTGCGGCTCGGATGGCGCGTAATAGGGATTGCCTGCGGCACTGCTGTCCGATGGGGTTGGCGCCACTTGCGCGGGCACCAAGTTGAGCGCGGCGACCGGAACCGCCATCCCGGCAGCGAAAAATGCCGCCGCGGATCCCCAGCGCCAGCCGCCCGGAGCGCGCTTGGCAGCGCCGTCCAGGACTCGCTTGACTCGGCGCGCGAGCGAATTCTTGGCTGGCGCGACGCCATGAGCGCCGATGAGGAAGCCGCGGCATTCGTGGCGGGCGACTCCGACCAAAAGCTTCGCATAATCGGTCTCGTCGATGTCGGTCGCCAGGACCGCATCGTCGGCCGCTTCCTCGCGAAGCTGATGCGCTTCGCGGGCGAGCAGCCACACAAACGGATTGAACCAGAAGATCGCCACCGCCACTCGCGACAGCAGGAGCTTGGCCCAGTCGAGACGAGCGACATGCGCCAGCTCGTGGGTAATGATCGCCTCGGCTTCGTCGTGAGACTCGGCGGCCTCGGAGTTGAGGAGAATCACCGGGCGAACGACGCCCCAGCTGATCGGCGACGGAAGCTCGTTGCTGGTGAGCAGGGCGGTGCCGTGCTTGAACCCCATTCGCCGCTGCGCGCGGGCGAGGGCGGTCAGCCACGGCGCATCGACAAGGACGGTCGCTCGCGACTTCAGGATGAAGAGCCTGGCGAGCGCCACTAGGGTAAGCAGGACGAGCAGAATCGCCGGCGCCGCATAGGCCCAAAAGGACCAATCGACGGGCGCCCTCCCGACGCCCGTCTCATTGGCCACGGGCGCCGATTTCGCTGCCGGATCCGGCGCCGGTGAAGTTACCGGCAGGACGGCCGAAGACGGGGAGTGGACTTCCGCCTTGCCGACCAGGAACTCCGGGCCGGCCACGTCGAGCGTGGGCAGCGCGAAAGTTGCGATCGGAAGCAGGAGCAGGCCAGCAAGCGCGAGATGTGCGATCCAGCTTCGGTCGGCGGCGGAGCGCGACTTGAGCAGCTTGAGGAGGAGCAGTGCTCCGCCAGCGATGAGCACGGACTTGGCCGCGAGGGGGATGAACCACTCCATCACTTTGCTCCTTTCGCCTGGCGCGCCTTGGCGATCATCGCTTCGAGCTCGTCGAGATCATCGCCGGAAAGTTTGTCGGACATTCCAAGAAGTGCGCTTGCAGCGCCCGCGGCAGAGCCGTTGAAGAAGACCCGCACGATTTCGCTGAGCGCCGACTTGCGCGCGGCGCTTTGCGGGACAGCCGGGCTGTAGAGATAGCCGCGATCCGAATCGGCGCGCTCGACAAAGCCCTTGTCCTCGAGCCGCTTGAGCATCGCCCGAACGGCGGAGCCGCTGATCTGGTCGGGGAGCCGCTCGCCGACCTCGGCGGAGGTTAGCGAGCCGGATTCGTAGAGGATGTCGACGATCTGACGTTCGCGGGGAGGGAGCTTGCTGAGCATGAGAATCACTATCCTGTTCGCGCTACATTTGTAGCATGTGCTACATTTGTAGCGTGGATGCAAGCGGACTTTTTCGGGAGATGAGCCTAGTCGGCCCGATTTGGCGGAGAGGGTGGGATTCGAACCCACGGTACGGTTGCCCGCACGCCGGTTTTCAAGACCGGTGCCTTAAACCGCTCGGCCACCTCTCCGTCAGATCGCTTGTCAGTGCGCTTCGCGCGGTTTTCAAGCCCGTTCGGCTTTGTGGCCTTCCCCCGGAAGGCCAGTCGCCTCTCGCTTAAACCGCTCGGCCACCTCTCCCGCGACGTGCGGCCATATCGCCGGTCGAGCCGAGACGTGCAAGCCGCGCGACCAAAGCTTGTGGCCGGGAACGGCAGGCGCCCCTAGGCTGTTGAAATGAGCGGGATCGGAAAAGTGGCGTTGCGATGGATTTTCAGCTGGACGGTGGCGAGCGCGGCAATGCTCGCCGTGGGACCGGCCGATGCCCGCGTTGACCAGAGGGAGGCCTACGCTCAAACCCAATATTCTTTCGATCAGTACAAAGCCTACCTCGCTGCAAAAGCGCGTAGCGACGGCGTTCGCGAGGCCACCATCCAATCGGTGATCCCGTCGCTCAATTTCAATTCGCGAGTCGTTCAGCTCGACCAGGCGCAGCGGCCGACGCCAACATATGACGACAGTCCTCCGGCGTTCGGCGGCTATCTCGAGCGGCACATTACGACGTCCCTCATCCGTCGCGGCCGCGCCCGCTACTCATCCCACTGGAATAACCTGCACCGGATCGAGCAACGCTACGGGGTGGACCCGGCGATCATCATGGCCATCTACGGAAAGGAGACGAGCTACGGTTCGGTCACCGGCGGCTTCGACCTTCTGGATGTGCTGGCAAGCCTTGCCTACGAGGGCCGCCGCCGCGCTCTTTTCCAGGACGAGTTCATCGCTGCGTTAAAGCTGCTCGACATGGGTGTGCCGCGATATGAGCTTCAGGGCAGCTACGCCGGGGCGACTGGCTATCCCCAGTTCCTTCCGTCGGTGGTGCTGCGGCTGCGCCAGGACGGCGACGGCGACGGCTATGCCGACGTGTGGCGAAGCGAAGACGATGCGTTCGCCTCGATTGCCAATTACCTTCGTGACGCCGGGTGGAAGAGGGGGCTCCCGTGGGGCGTTCCAGTGAACCTTCCCTCAACCTTCAACCGCGCCGCGATCCAGACGCGCCTCCATCCAACGCGCTGCCCGGCAGTGTACAAGCGCCACAGCCGGTGGTTGACGGTGAGAGAATGGCGTTCGCTCGGAGTGGTGCCGACCGGCCGGACTCTGCCGGACAGCGAGCTCGCCGTTCTGATGGAAACGCCGGGCGCCTATGCGGACGGGTACCTGCTGACTCAGAATTACTATGCGATCCTGAATTACAATTGCTCCAACTATTATGCCCTGTCGGTTGCTCTGCTCGCCAACGCGATTGCTGCCGGATAAAAGCCACGCTGCCCCTCGCGCGGTGCACGATCGCGCGATAGATAGGGGCCTCGCCTGCAAAACTCCGGCCAAAGGATTTCGACCACCCACATGAAGCGCGCACTGTTCTTCGCCACCGCCGCCGCCATCCTTCTGACGACCGCCGCTCCGGCGCGCGCTCCGCAGTTCGATACGACCGCCCCGATTGCTTACTTGCAAGACGTGAACTCGGGAGCGGTGCTGTTCTCGAAAAATGCGGACGAGAAGTTTCCGCCGGCCTCGCTCGCGAAAATGATGACTAGCGAGGTGGCGTTCGAGCTGATCGATTCGGGCAAGCTGTCGACAGACAAGATGTGCACCGTCCGCCCAGATACCTGGCAGAAATGGCACGGCCAAGGCTCGACCATGTTCCTGTCGCCGAACGAGCAGGTCAGCGTGGACAATCTGCTCAAAGGCATCATCACCGTTTCCGGGAACGATGCGTCAGTCGTCCTTGCGGAGTGCATTGCCGGGACGGAGGGCGCCTTCACCGACCAGATGAACGCGCTCGCGCACAAGCTGGGGATGAACAACAGCCATTTCGGCACGGCGAACGGGTGGCCCGATGAGGGGGTGACCTATGTCACTGCACGCGACCTCGCGACGCTTGCCAAAGCAACGATCGAGCACCATCCGAAGTTGTACAAGGACTATTACGGGCTTGAGAGCTTCACCTGGGGCAAGACTCAGGCTGGCAATCCGATCACCCAACCTAATCGCAACCCAATCCTCGGACACGTCGCCGGGGCCGACGGGCTGAAGACCGGCCACAGCGAAGAGGCGGGCTACGGCGCTGCAGGGTCGGCGGTGCAGAACGGGCGGCGCTTGGTCGAGGTGCTCGCGGGTATGAAAAGCTGGAACGAGCGGGTCCAGCAGTCCACCAACCTCATCCAGTGGGGATTCAACGCCTGGAACGACAAGCCCTTGTTCAAGGCCGGCGCCGTCGTCGCCAAGGCGCAGGTGCAGATGGGGTCGAGCGATGAAGTGCCGCTGGTCGCTCCGCGCGATCTCGCGGTCACCGTCCCGGCGGGGCTCAGCCTTGCCAACCAGATGCAGGTGAAGGTCCAGTATGACGGGCCGATCAAGGCGCCGATCAAGAAAGGCGACGAAATTGCCCAGCTGATCGTCACCACCGGCGACACCGCGCCGCAGGTGGTGCCGCTGGTCGCCGGCGAAGACGTTGGCAAGGCCGGTTTCTTCGGCCGCGCCTGGATTGGCCTGAAGAGCCTCTTCTGACGACGGTGAGGCGCGGGAAGTTCATCAGCCTTGAGGGCGGGGAAGGGGTCGGAAAGTCGACGCAGCTCGCCGCGATGGCTGGTGTGCTCCGCGACCGCGGCTTGAAAGTCGTCGAAACCCGCGAACCTGGCGGGAGCGATGGAGCCGAGTCGATCCGCCGACTGCTACTTGAGGAGCGGGACTGGCCGGTCGAGGCCGAAGCCCTGTTATTCGCGGCGGCCCGGGCCGACCATGTCGACAAGACCATCCGTCCGGCGCTCGAACGCGGGGAATGGGTGCTCAGCGACCGCTTCATCGATTCCTCGCTGGCCTACCAGGGCGGAGCCGGTGGGCTCGGTATCGAGCGCTTCCGCGAGCTCCACCAATTCGCCTGCCGGGGCTTTTTCCCCGACCGCACGCTCGTCCTGGTGCTGCCCGAGGGGAAGGAGAGGGCGCAGGCGCGCGATGGGCATTCTGGCGATCGCATCGGCGGCCGCGACTCGGCTTTCCATGACAGGGTCGCTGCCGCATTCCGAATGATTGCCGCCGAGGAACCGGAGCGAGTGAAGCTCGTCGACGCGTCGGGACCCGAAGTCGATGTCACCGAGCGCCTTGTTGGCGCAATCTCGGACGTCCTGCCGTGATCGCCGGTCACGACAAAGCCGTCGAGCAGTTCCGGCGGGCCTGGGATTCGGGCTCGCTCCACCACGCGTGGCTGCTCGCCGGCCAACGCGGGGTGGGGAAGGCGACGTTTGCGGGGGCTGCGGCAACGTACATCCTTGCCCAGGCCGCGGGCCCGAAGTTCGAGGGGCCGGGGCTGGCCACGCCCGAGGATCACGCCATTGCCAAATTGATCGCCGCCGGAAGCCACCCCGACCTGCGCTGGCTCGAGCGCGTCGAGAATGAAAAAACGGGCAAGCTCAACCGGAACATCACCGTTCACCAGGTCCGAAAGCTCGGCGAGTTCATGGGCATGACCGCGGCGCTGTCGCCGTGGCGCGTCGCCGTCATCGATACGATCGACGAACTGGAGCCCTCGGCCGCCAACGCGCTCCTGAAGATGCTGGAGGAGCCGCCGCCGAACACCGCATTCCTGCTTGTCAGCCACGCGCCAGGCCGCCTTTTGCCAACGATCCGTTCGCGTTGCCGGCGGTTGCAGTTCGAAAGCCTCTCCGATGACGCCATGACGTCGGTCCTCGCCCGGGAATTGCCGGAAATCGGCGGCTCCGAGCGCGATCGGCTCATTGCAGCTGCTGACGGCTCCGTGGGACGCGCGCTCGCCTTTGCTTCTCTCGAACTGGGCCCGCTCGAGAAGGAAGCGCTGGCGATCCTTCGCGAAGGCGATCCCGACAACAGCAGACGCTCGGCACTTGCCGGCCAGCTTGCGCGCAAGGCGGCGGCGGATCGCTATGCGGCGTTCCTAGAGCTGCTTCCGTCACTCGTCGCGACCGAAGCCCGCAGTTTGGACGAACCGCAGCGGGAGCGTGCCGTGGATGCCTATGAGCGCGTTCGCGAGCTCACCGCGACCGCTCCGCGCCTTTCGCTCGATCCGGCAGCGACCGTTTTCCAGCTGGGCGGGATTCTCGCCTCGGTTGCCGATGCTCGCCTTTCTTGAAGGGCAGGGATGCGCCCGCTAGGGGCGAGGCAATGGCCGAGCCCTATTACATCACGACCGCGATCAATTACCCGAACGGGCCGCCACACATCGGCCATGCCTATGAGGCAATCGCGGCCGACGTGATTGCACGGTTCAAGCGCTCGCAAGGCCGCGATGTTCGATTTCAAACCGGCACCGACGAGCACGGCTTGAAAATGGCGCAGGCGGCGCGCACGCAAAATGTTGAGCCGCGTCAGTTGGTGGACAAAATGTCCTCGCTTTTCCGTACCATGGACGAGCGTCTTAACATCTCGTTCGATCGCTTCATCCGAACGTCGGAGGAGAGTCACCATCGCGCCAGCCAGTCAATCTGGAAGGCGATGGAGCAGGCGGGGGATCTCTATCTTGGCCGGTACGAAGGCTGGTATTCGGTGCGCGACGAAGCTTATTACGACGAGAGCGAAATCGCAGAGGGTGAGGGCGGAGCGAAGCTTTCGCCGCAGGGAACGCCCGTCGAGTGGACAGTCGAGGAGAGCTGGTTCTTCCGCCTCTCGGCTTACCAGCAGAAATTGCTCGACCATTATGCCGCCCATCCGGATTTCATCCGGCCCGAGAGCCGGCGCAACGAGGTGGTCCGGTTCGTCGAGGGCGGGCTGTCGGACCTTTCGATCTCGCGGACGAGCTTCGACTGGGGCGTGAAGGTGCCCGGGAGCGAGGGCCACGTCATGTATGTGTGGCTGGACGCGCTCACCAATTATTTGACGGGCCTGGGTTATCCCGAAGACACGGAGTTGTGGCGGAAATTCTGGCCGGCGGATCTCCACCTGATCGGCAAGGACGTGGTCCGCTTCCATGCCGTCTACTGGCCGGCGTTCCTGATGTCGGCGGGCATTTCGCTCCCCAAACAGGTTTACGGCCACGGCTTCCTGCTCAGCCGCGGCGAGAAGATGTCGAAGAGCATCGGCAATGTCATCGACCCGATGGTCCTCGCCGAGACCTTCGGAGTGGATCAGCTTCGCTACTTCCTGATGCGCGAAGTGCCTTTCGGCCAGGACGGAACCTATTCGGCCGAAGCGATCGTCAACCGCGTGAATGCCGAGCTGGCGAACAGCTTCGGCAATCTTGCGCAGCGCACTTTGTCGATGATTTACAAGAACTTGGACGGCATCATTCCAGCGCCGGGCGAGGCGGAGGAGGACGAGTCCCTGCTGTCCCGAGTTGATTCCGCGCTCGACGAGCTCAACGCCCGCTTCGACGGTCTGGCCTTTTCCGTGGGGCTGGAGGCCTGGATGGGCGCGGTCTTCGCCTGCAATGCCTATATCGATGCGGCGGCGCCTTGGGCTCTTAGGAAAACGGACCCGGACCGAATGGCCGATGTTCTCGGCACCTTGGTGGTCGCAATTCGCAAGCTCGCGCAAGCGGTCGTTCCCGTTATTCCCGAGTCCGCCGAGAAACTGCTGGCTGTCATCGACGACGGCCTCCACGGCGGCCTGGAGAAGCCCTTGCCGGTCTTCCCGCGGCTCGAGCTTCCTCAGGAGGAGGGGGCGGGGGAGGCGGCGTGAAGCTCGTCGACAGCCATTGCCATCTTAATTACGAAGGCCTGGCGGAGCGGCAGGACGAGGTCCTGGCGAAAGCGCGCGAAAGGGGTGTTTCGGCATTCCTGAACATCTCGACCCGGCAGAGCGAGTGGGATGACGTCATTTCCGTCGGCGTGGCCAACAGCGACGTCTGGGCAACTGTCGGAGTTCACCCGCACGAAGCCGATTCCCATCCGGACCTCGGGTCGCGAGCCCTTGTCGAGGCGGCGTCACATCCGCGTGTGATCGCAATCGGCGAATGCGGCCTCGATTATTATTACGACAAGTCGGACCGCGCCGCACAACGCGAGCGATTCCAGGCCCACATCGAGGCGGCACGCGCTTCCGGGCTGCCGCTGGTCGTCCACACGCGCGAAGCCGAGGCCGACACTGCAGAAATGCTTGGGAGCGCGGTGAAGGAGGGCGGGGTCACGGGAGTGCTCCATTGCTTCACCGGAAGCGCCGATCTCGCCAGGAAAGGCCTGGATCTCGGTTTTTATATCTCGCTGTCGGGGATCGTGACCTTCAACAATGCTCGCGACCTCCAGGAAACGGCAAAATGGCTCCCCGGGGATCGAATGCTGGTCGAGACGGACTCGCCTTTCCTGGCGCCCGTGCCGCACCGCGGGCAGACCTGTGAGCCCGCCTTCGTTGCTGACACCGCCGCCTTCGTCGCCGGATTGAGAGAGGAAGAGCCCGACGCGCTCGCCGATACCACGACGGCCAATTTCTACCGGCTGTTCGACAAGGCGAGGCCGAGCTGAAGCTGACCATCCTCGGCTGCGGGACGTCCACTGGAGTTCCGAGGATCGGGCCGGACTGGGGAGAATGCGACCCCGGCGAGCCGAAGAACCGCCGGTCGCGATCCTCTCTGCTGATTGAAAGCGCGGGAAAGCGCCTGCTGGTCGATTGCGGACCCGATGTGCGGGCGCAGCTCTTGGAAGCAGCCGTCGGCACGCTCGATGCCGTGGTCATCACCCACGATCATGCCGACCATTGCCACGGGATCGATGAGCTTCGCCCGATAGCCCAGCGCCGCGGCTCTCCGGTGCCGCTCAATGCACGCAAGCAAGTGCTCGAGGGGCTTTCCCGCAGGTTCGACTATGCCTTTACAGGTTCGGGTTTCTACTCGCCGCTGGTCGAGCCAAGGGAAGTGGGCGGGCAGCTTGAACTGGGCAGTTGTAGTCTCCGCTTTGTCGACCAGCCGCACGGCGACACCAGTTCGCTTGGAATGCGCGCCGAAGAAAGCGGCCGGTCAGCCGTTTACGCGATAGATTTCAATGCGGTAACAGACGAGATGGCGCAATTGTATGAAGGCACTGACGTGCTCATCTGCGACTGTCTCCAGCGTCGACCGCATCCGACGCACGCGCATCTCGACGCGGTTCTCGGCTGGGCCCGCGACTTGCAAGTCGGACAGCTGTACCTGACGCACATGAACAACAGCATGGATTATGGAACTTTGATGCGAGAGTTGCCCGACTGGGTGGCTCCGGCGCATGACGGTCTGGAGTTAGAGCTATGAGCGACAAGGCGCCCTACATCACCTTTTACATCCTAGCGGCATTGTTTGTGGCCTCGTCGCTGGTCGCGCGGCGGCTGCCGATCGGGCAGGCCGTCAAGATGGCGCTGGCGTGGCTAGCCATCTTTGTGGTCGCAGTCGCGATTGCCGTGGCCCTGAGGGCGTACGGACTGCTTTGATGTTTTACATAATACATATTATCAGACTTAGT
This sequence comes from uncultured Alphaproteobacteria bacterium, assembly GCA_963839145.1. Classification (GTDB taxonomy): domain Bacteria; phylum Pseudomonadota; class Alphaproteobacteria; order Sphingomonadales; family Sphingomonadaceae; genus Sphingomicrobium. Next base: position 169,361 of record CAWITR010000002.1, on the reverse strand, counting down.
GATCAATGGGCGCGGCTGGTCAACGGGGTCCCCTCATGAGCTCTCTCGAGCGGCTCGTCGCAATTATGCGCCGCCTCCGCGACCCGCAACGCGGCTGCGAATGGGATCTGCAGCAAAATTTCGCGACAATCGCGCCGTACACAATCGAAGAGGCTTATGAGGTGGCCGACGCCATCGACCGGAACGACATGGAAGCGCTCGAAGACGAGCTCGGCGATCTCCAGCTCCAGGTCGTCTTCCACGCGCAAATGGCCGAAGAACTCGGACTTTTCACGCTTGAGGACGTCGTCGGCCGAATATGTGACAAGCTCGAACGCCGGCACCCGCACATTTTCGGTGAAGCCGGCGAAACCCCTGGATGGGACGCGATCAAGGCCGCCGAGCGCCGCGACAAGCGGCACGACAGCGCTCTGGACGGCGTCGCGACCGCCCTTCCCGCCCTCGACCGCGCAGCCAAGCTACAGCGCCGCGCCGCGCGCGTGGGGTTTGACTGGCCGGATTCCTCTGGTCCGCGCGCCAAGATCGACGAAGAGCTGGGCGAACTGGAACGCGAAACAGAAACAGCGGCCCAGTCTGAGGAGCTCGGCGACTTGCTGTTCGCGGTCGTGAACCTCGCGCGGCATCTCAACATCGACCCGGAAGAGGCTCTCCGGCAAGCGAACAGGAAGTTTGAGCGCCGCTTCAGGCACATCGAGAAAGCGCCCGGGTTCGAGGACATGACACTGGAGGCGAAGGAAGAGCTCTGGCGTCGCGCCAAGGCCTCTCAGAGCGACTGAAATCGCGCCCAGTTCTCCGGCGACAACCGCACCTGCATGTGCACATGACTGTCGCGCGTCTCTTGCTCGACGACGTCACCGCGCGCGTGCAGCCAAGCGATCTTGCCGCCGTCGCTTGCCGACACGCTGATCTCGTGAAGCTGCGCATCGCGGTGCAAACGGTCGGCAACCGCATGCCTTAGCGGCTCGACACCTTCGCCAGTCGCTGCAGAAATGGCGACCGCGTCATCGCGGCGAGCTGCTTCGTTGAGCAGCGCCTGGCGCTCCGCCGGCCGGAGCAGGTCGATCTTGTTCCACGCCTCGATTTGCGGCGGGGCGCCCTCGTCTTCAGGTCCGACGCCAAGCTGGGAAAGCACGTCCTCGACGTCCGCCTTCTGCTCGTCCCGATCGGGATGAGCCATGTCGCGCACATGGATCAGCAGGTCCGCCGAAGCGACTTCTTCCAAAGTTGCGCGAAAGGCGGCGACGAGCTGGGTCGGAAGGTCGGAGACGAACCCGACCGTGTCGGACAGGATGGCCTTGTCGAACCCCGGCAGCCTGACGTCGCGCATGGTCGGGTCGAGCGTCGCGAAAAGCATGTCTTCGGCGAGCACCTCGCCACCAGTCATCCGGTTGAAAAGAGTCGACTTTCCGGCATTGGTGTAGCCGACCAGGGCGATCACCGGCCACGGTGCCCGCTGGCGCCGGTCACGATGCAGCGACCGGGTCCGCTTTACCTGCTCCAGCTCACGCCGGATCCGCGCCATCCGGTCCCGGATCATCCGCCGGTCGGCCTCGATTTGCGTTTCGCCCGGGCCGCCGAGAAAGCCGAATCCGCCCCGCTGTCGTTCCAGGTGAGTCCAGCTGCGAACGAGGCGGCCTGCCTGGTAGTCGAGGTGAGCAAGCTCCACCTGCAGCCGGCCTTCCGCCGTTGCCGCCCTCTCCCCGAATATCTCGAGGATGAGCCCGGTACGGTCGATGACCTTTGTCCCGACCTGCTCCTCCAGCGACTTTTGCTGGACCGGCGTCAGCGGAGCGTCGACCACGAGCAGCCCCGCCTCCTGCTCCTTCGCAAGCTCGGCGATTTGCTCGACTTGGCCTTTGCCGAGCAGCGTCGCCGGCCGAATGGAACGAAGCCTCAACGCCCGCTGGCCGACGACGTCGATTCCGATTGCCTCTGCAAGCCCGATCGCTTCTTCCAGCTTCGCCTGTCCCGAACGCCCGCTGTTGGGGCCGGCGGACTGCTCAACCCCGATGACGAGCGCACGTTCGCCCCGAGCGACGTCGAGAGCGCCTGGGCTATCGCCGATTGCGACGCTCATTCGCCGTCCTTCGCTTCGTCGGCTTCACCGCCGAGCGGCAGCGGATGCTCCGGCTGAATCGTCGACATTGCGTGCTTGTAGATCAGCTGCACCTGCCCGCCACGATCGAGGAGAAGCGAGAACTGGTCATGCATCGTGACACGGCCCTCAAGCATCACTCCGTTGACCAGGAACACCGTCATATTCTCATGTTCCCGCGCGGCGGCGGAAAGAAAGCTGTCCTGAAGTGCGGCCTTCGGCGCTGACGGTGGCGGCACCAGCTCGTCCATCGAAAGCGCCTTGGCGGGCATGATCGTCGAAATGGAATGTTTATAGACGAGCTGCGTCTGCCGCTCTCGGCGAAGCAGGAGCGAAAAGGGATCGAACCAGGTGATTACCCCTTGCAGCTTCACGCCTTTGAGCAGGTAAACGGTGACAGCCGCCCTCGACTTGCGGGCGCTGTTCAGGAATTGGTCCTGAAGGCTCGGCGACTTTGCGGTCGGGGATGACAAGTGCCGAACCTACTCCTCTTCGCGCTTGTCGCCGATCCCCAGGGCCTTGAGCTTGCGGTGAAGGGCGGAGCGCTCCATCCCGATGAACGACGCTGTCCTGGAGATGTTGCCGGAAAAACGGCGAATCTGGATGCGCAGATATTCTCGCTCGAACGATTCGCGAGCCTCGCGCAGCGGGCTGCCCATAATCGTCATCGTGTGACTCGAAAGAGTCGACGAGCCTTTGCTCTCGAGGATTTCGGGCGGAAGCATGTCCACCTCAATGCGCTCGACGCGCTCGCACGGGGCGAGAATCACGGTCCGCTCCATGATGTTGCGAAGCTGGCGGACGTTTCCGGGCCAGTCATGGGCCTGAAGGGCGGCAACTGCCTCGTCGGACAGCGTCGGCGCCGGAATGCGTCGTTCCGCGGCAAATCGCGCGACGAAATGATTGGCGAGCTCGGGGATGTCCTCGCGCCTCTCGCAAAGCGGCGGAAGCCGTACCGGAACGACGTTGAGGCGATAGAAGAGGTCTTCCCGAAACCGCCCGGCGGCAATTTCCTGCGACAGGTCCCGCGACGTCGCGGAAAGGACGCGCACATCCACCTTCACCGGGCGTTGGCCACCGACCCGATGATAGCTCTGGTCGGTCAGCACACGCAGGATCTTGGCCTGGGTGGTGGATGGCATGTCGGCGATCTCGTCCAGGAACAGTGTCCCGCCGTGCGCCTGCTCGAGAAGCCCCGGGCGCGTGGAATCCTCGGTTTCAACCCCGAACAACTCCTCCTCCACGCGCTCGGGAGTCATCATTGCCGCCGAAACGACGATGAACGGCCCGTTCGATCGCGCACTCCACTGATGGATCGTTCTCGCAGCAACTTCCTTGCCAACGCCGGCGGGCCCGGTGAGCATTACCCGGCTTCCCGTCGGTGCAACGCGCTTGAGGGTCGCCCTGACAGCATTGATCGCGACCGACGTTCCGCTCAACACTTCGTCGTGAACGATCTGCTGGCGCAGGCTTTCGTTTTCGCGGCGCAGCCGGTCGGTCTCGGTGGCTCGGGACACCAAGTGCAGCAGGTGCCCCGCCTCGAACGGCTTTTCGATAAAATCGACCGCGCCTTCGCGCACCGCCGCCACGGCCGTGTCGAGATTGCCGTGGCCCGAAATCATCAGCACTGGAAGGCTCGAATCGCGCATCTTGACCTCGGACAGAAGCTGGAGTCCGTCCAGGCGCGAGCCCTGAAGCCAGACGTCGAGAAGCACGAGCGACGGCCTGCGGTCCTTGATAGCTTCGAGTGCGGACGTGCTGTCGGCCGCGGTCCGGACCGCATAGCCTTCGTCCTCAAGCACACCGCTGACCAGCTCGCGAATGTCCTCCTCATCGTCGACGACGAGTACTTCAAGCGCCATTAGCAAGCTCCCTAAACGTCTGTTTCATCTTCATTTTCCGATTTGCCGCTGTCGGTCTGCGACTCCTCTGCTGCGCGGCCGGCGAGCTTTTCGACATCGAAGGCGATGCGAACCCGAGTGCCGCCGCCGGCGCGGTCGAGGAAGGCGATTTCGCCGCAATGTTCTTCGACGATCTTCTTGACGATCGCGAGCCCGAGTCCCGTCCCCCGCACCCGTGTCGTCATATACGGCTCGGTCAGGCGCTCGCGGTCTTCCGGAAGACCAACTCCCGTGTCGGTGATGTCGATGACTAGTTGATCGCCAACTCGATTGAGCCGCAATTCGACGCGATCGCCGCCGAAATTATGTTCGCCGCGAGCTTTCCTCGATTCAATGGCTTCGACGGCGTTCTTCACAACGTTCGTCAGCGCCTGCCCAAGTTGCCTCCGGTCGCAGACCATCGGAAAGTCGCCCGTCGCCGGATCGAGCGCGAACTTGATCTCGGGGTGGGCGACCTCGTGAAGGAACAGCGCCTGGCGCGCGACGTCGTGAACATTCTCGGTCCGAAACACCGGCTTCGGCATCCGCGCGAAATTGGAAAACTCATCCACCATTCGGCGTAGGTCGCCAACCTGGCGGACGATGGTTCCGGTCAGGCGCTCGAACGTGTCTTTGTCCGATTCGACTTCGCCGCCGAACCGGCGCTGCAACCGCTCCGCCGCAAGCTGTATCGGGGTCAGCGGGTTCTTGATCTCGTGGGCGATTCGGCGGGCGATATCGGACCAGGCGGCGCTTCGCTGGTCTGAAAGCTGGTCGGTGATGTCGTCAAACGTCAGCACTGCGCCGTCCTGGTAGCGAACGCGCTTGACCGCCAGAGTGCGCCTCCCCCCGCCGGCTTCGACATCGACATTCGCTTCTCGCTCGTCACCGTGCATGAATTCGTCGAGCTCGGGCGACACCTCGGAAAGCGCCGTCCCTTCGACTGGCTCCTGCCCTTGCTGCAGCAGGGCTTCGGCAGAACGGTTGATGAGCAATATGCGATTGTCCGAATCCACCGCGATGACACCCGCGGTTACGCTCGACAGGACAGCTTCGGTGAACGCCCGGCGAGTCTCCAGCTGCGCATTGGCCGAGCGCAGCGCACCGGTTTGTTCCTCGATTCGCGCGGTCATCCGGTTGAAGGCGTGGGCGAGAGTTTCGAACTCGTCCTCGCTTTCGGTGACTGGCACTCGCGTCGTGAAGTCCCCCTCTTCAATTCGCCCGGCAGCGTCGGCCAGCTGCCCGACCGGACGAACGAGACGGTCCGCGAGCCGCAACGCCGCAAGGATCGCCAAAGCGACAATCAGCAGCGAGCCGAGCAGTAGCGCCGCGTTGAATCGCAGCTGGTTGAGCCTCGATCGCGCCTGCAGGTCGCGATAGTCGTCGAGCACTCGTTGCGCTCGAATGACCTGCCTGCCCAATTCCGGGTCGACCCAGCGCGCAGCGTAGAGGTAGGTGCGGTCGCCGTAGTCGAGTGGGGTCAGGACGGACAGCCGGTCGGGCGTTCGGGCATCGACCGCGGCTGGCTGCTTCATATGCTGCAACCGCGCCGCGGCAGCCCGAATTCGTCCAGGGTCGACCATTCCGTCATAGCCGTTGACGATCGCAAGGGTTTGCACCTGTCCCTTCGAGTCGATGTTGAGGATCGCCGCCTCGTTCAGCGAGCGCAGGTAAACCTGGTACGCGAGGGCCTGGCCCACTTGCGGATCGTCGATGCTGACCTTCTGAAGCCCCTCGGCCATGTTGCCCGACATGGTGATTGCTTCATTGGCGACCTGCCCGAGACCGTAGCGGTAGGCGCCGGTTGCCACCTGAACCGAATTTTCCAGCATGCCCTTGGCGCGGTCGGAAAACCAGAATTCGAGGCCGCTCTGGAACAGGAGCGAAGCGAAAATCACCACCAGCACCGTCGGCACCGCTGCGATTACCGAGAACAATGCCACGAGGCGCGTGTGAAGTGCGCCGCTCCCGAGCCCTCCCCTTTCCGCCCTTCGCATCGCAATTCGACGCGACAACAACACCATCAGCGCAATCGCTGGAATGAGGTTCGCGACCAACAGCGCGGCAATGACGGGCGGCTTGAGCAACGTGCCGGGCTCTGCCGGGCGTTCGAGCAACCAGAAGCTGAAAGTCGCCGTCGCCAGCAGCAGCAGCCCGATCGACACCGCCGCATAGCGATAGAATCGGCCGCTTTCGCGCTCCCGCTCGAGCCAGCTGGTCTTTCGCGCAGTCAATTCCGATTCGGCCGTGGGGGCATCCATCTACTCCGCCGTAGCACGCACCGTTGCAGAAACAACACAGGTAACGCCGATTGGCCGACAAAGCTGTTGATTCCGTCGCGAGCGGAGCCCGCCCCGCTCGGTTCAGTCAAGGGAAAGCCGGCGCGTGTCGCTACCGGCCGTCTGGATCAGCCAGCGCTTCGATCCCTCGATCGCAAGCGCCGTCAGAGTGCCCGTGCAGAATGCGCCGGTGTCGATCCCGATGCGGTTCGGACACACTTCGACTTCATTGGTGATCGTGTGACCGTGAACGACGACGAAGCCATGGTCGCTCCTGTCCTCAAGGAACGGTTCTCGAATCCATCGCAGATCGGAATTGCTTTGCTCTGAAAGCGCGATTCCAGGGCGGATTCCGGCGTGAACGAACACGTAATCTCCGAAGGAAATCGTGTCGACAAAGCTGGAGATAAACTCGCGGTGGCTGGCGGGAATCGATTTGCGGAGCTTTGCCGCGAGTTGATTGCCCGACAGCTTTCGCAACTCCGAAGGATCCACGCCATAGCTCCGCAACGTCTCGGTACCGCCGAAGCGAAGCCAGCTTTTGAACAAGTCCGACTCGCCCTTGATGACCCGCAGCATGATCTCCTCGTGGTTTCCCATGACGAAGTGAACGCTAGCGCCCGGCGTGGAAAAGGTGCGGAGCCGCTCGACCACCTGGGCTGACGCGGGACCTCGGTCGACGATGTCGCCAAGAAAAATGATGCTTAGCTTGCGCTGCGGCGATTGGGCGATTTCCGCTTCAATTCCCGCAAGCAGCCGGTCGAGGAGATCGGCGCGGCCGTGAACGTCGCCGATGACATAGGCCCGGTGCTTCCTCGGGCCGCTCGGTCCCGAATTGCGAAAGAACAAGTTGCGCGCGATCATCCGTTCAATCGTTCCTGGTTGCCATGGGCCGCCTATCCGACCCAGCCTTCCACCAGCATGAACGTGGTGGGCCCAACCTTTTTCGCAAACTGCTCCCCGCCTCGCCCAGGTTGTCCGAAGACTGCGCTGTTCAGCTCGCCGCCGCAATTCCGATGCGCCGATTCAGCGAGCCCGACAATTGGGCGGCCGCCGACGCAATCCCGCTGGATTGTTCGGGCAGTTGCAGAATTAAGCTCGCTTTCTCTTTGCGTTCTGTCTGTTTTGGTGGCAAAAGTGTCCGTTCTGACAAGATGGAGGATCGTGTGACTTCGCGGATCCGCGCTAGCGTATTGGCTGCAGGGGCAGCCGCACTTCTTTCCGCACAGGCGGCCTATGCCGCGCCGGCGCCAACGAGCGTTAGCGGTGTCGATCCCCTCGTCTCTCTGAGCATGCTCGGATCACAACAGTCTCGTGCTGCGGTGTGCGCAGGATCGTCTGCCGTGGCAGCAGCGAGTGCGGCAGTCACCCAGGGAACTGGGGACTGCGTTCTGCCTATCACGGCGTCGGCCGGGGTAGCGCCGCCACCAGCTGCCGCTGAAGGCTTGGCCCCCGTAGGAGCGGCGGCGCCAAACGCGTTCGGCGTTTGGCCCGCGTTACTCGGCCTGGCACTGCTGATTGGCGTTGTCGCCGCGGTCGCTTCAGGTGGGCACAATGGCAATGGGAATTTGACTCCGGTCAGTCCGGCCTAACGCATTTCCAAACCCACTCGAAAAGGGCGGCCAGCGGCCCGCCCTCTTCTTTCCTCACTTTGAGCTTCGATCAGCCGCGTTCGCCGCCGCTCTGCTGCACCGGCTGGTTCACATATTGCGCCAGAAACGTCGAGACCTGGTTGCAATTGCTGGTCAGAGAGACCTGCTGCCCCGCCTGGAATGGCTGCGAATAGGGCCAGCATTCCTGACCTCCGTTGGCGCTCAGGCACAGCATGTTGTTGGCGGCAGACCAGGTGGCGGGAACGGTGGTTCCGCTGGGAGTACTGATGCTTGCAGTTCCGTCAGCGTTCAACGTGACGTTATTCACGACGCCGTTGGTTTGGACCTGGACCGTCTGGCCGACGATCTCGGATCCCGGAGTCCAGGCCTGAGCAGTAACGGCCCCGAGCGGGACAGCGACTGCCGCACCGAAGAATGCGGCCTTTAATATCTGTGTTCTCGGCATCTGTGAGCCCTCCTACCGGAATTCGAGACAATCGGAAAACCAACCACTGCCAACATAGTTTCGCCCGTGGCGGAGGCTTTTTCGAGAAGGGGAGCGGAGGCCGCAACCGATTGGCCGCTGCCACGTTGTATCGGTCTGCGAGGTTCCTCCATTTTGGAGATATTTGCTGCCGACTCGCCAGTGAACGGGGTAGCCAGATGACGTCAGTAATCCGCAAATATGTTGTCGCTGCGGGCGCGGCCACCCTTCTCTGCAACCAAGCAGCCTATGCAGCACCGTCCGTCCGCACCTTTGATCCGTTGGTGTCGCTGGCCGTTCTCGGCAGTCCCCAATCCCAAGCAGCCGTTTGTGGGGGATCTTCAGCGGCAACTGCGGCAGCGGCAACTCTCACACAAGATGGCGCGCCGACCTGCGTGCTTCCAGTGACCTCGGCCCCGCCCCCGCCCCCAATGGCCGAAGGCGCCCCTCCGCCAGCGGTTGAGGCTGGCGCTCCGAAAACGTTCGGTATGTGGCCAATCTTGCTGGGCGTCGCCGTCGTGGCCGGAATCATCGCTGTGATCGCGACTCGCCATCACCACCATCACCTCATTCCAATCAGCCCCGCCTGAGCCAGCTACAATCGAGAAAGGGCGCCCTTCGCGGCGCCTTTTTTCGTTTCAGCTATCCGGCGCGATTAATGCGAAGCGCGGGATTGCGACGTCGAACAACGATCCGTCTTCATCGACCATCCGGTACGAGCCGGTCATCGATCCAGCTGGCGTGTCGAGCGGACAACCGGAGACGTAATCGAAGCTTCCGCCCGGTGGGATTAGCGGCGTCTCTCCGACGACCCCCTCCCCTTCCACTTCGTGGGTCACGCCGCGTCCATCAGCGATCCGCCAGCTCCTCGTCAGAAGCTGCACCGATATATCGGACCCGTTCTCGATTCGCACATGATAGGACCAGAACCAGCGGTTGAGCGCGGGGTTCGACTGCTCGGCCAGGTAGCTGACCGCCACCCTCACGGTCATTCCGCGAGTTGTCGCAACATTCGGAAACAGCACCGAGAGAGCGCTAGAGGCCATTGCCGGCAAGACTAGGGTCCGGACTCACAACCGGCAATGGTCGGGATTGCCCCCGATTTACATGAGCGCCCGTCGCAACCGCTCCACCAGGCGTGCCCGGCTGTCGCGCAGCGAGTCGGTTCGCCCAAATAGCACGTCGCGGAACAGCTGGTTTCCCGAGGATTCCAGGGCGGCGAACAAGTCGCCGGGATCAGCCTCTGTCCGTTCGTAGCCGAGTTCCGCGACCACCAGCTGTTCGAACCTGGCAAGACCGCCGCCCCACCCGTTCGCGGACGGCGCCGCGTCGATTGCGTCCAACAAAGCCGAAAGCGCGCTGTGAATGCGCGGATAGGACTGCCGTTCCGGAAGCGCCGACGCGGCAAGCGCCGTAACCCACTCGATGCCCGCGGACTGCAATGGCTCGCTCAACATCGGCGCTCGGCTGTGGACGAGCTCGATCGTGGCTTGCGGAAGCTGCGTGTCAGTGCGCGACCGAAGCTGCGCGGTCACGACATTGCCCGGCATCAGCACGGGCCGCATTCGGCGGCCGCGGCCCCCGCGAACATAAGCGGCGATGAGCCCGTGCTCCGGAGTCAGTAGCCGGACCACGGCGCCATGCTCGCCATGAGCGAGAACCCCGCAGACCACCGCGTCGGTTTCGATGTGCATCGTCATCCGCGCGGATGGAAATGGTCGTAGAGCTGCCGGGCGATCGTCGTCGATATTCCGGGCGCCCGCTCCAGGTCCTCGAGCGCCGCGTTCTTCACCGCGCGCGCTGTCCCGAAGTGCATCAGCAAGGCTCGCTTGCGGCTCGGGCCGATTCCGGGAACATCGTCGAGCGACGATGCCGTCAGGCTCTTCGCCCGCTTCTGCCGGTGAGTGCCGATTGCGAAGCGATGCGCTTCGTCGCGCAGCCGCTGGAGGTAGAACAGAAGCGCCGAATTGGGCGGCAAAGTGATCTCGCGGCCGCCGGGGAGGTGGAAGACCTCGCGTCCTTCACGCCCGTGATGCGGCCCCTTGGCGACGCCAACGACGGGGATATCATGGACCCCCGCCTCTTCCATGATGTCGCACGCTGCCGAAAGCTGGCCCTTGCCGCCGTCGATCAGCAACAGGTCGGGCCATTCGCCGCTTCCCCGTTCCGGATCCTCCTTCTCAAGCCGGGCAAAGCGCCGCTCGAGCACTTCGCGCATCATCGCGAAGTCATCCCCCGGCGCGGTTTCCGGGCGCTTGATGTTGAACTTGCGGTAGTTGTTCTTCCGAAACCCTTCCGGCCCGGCGACGATCATCGCGCCTGTCGCATTGGTCCCCATGATGTGGCTGTTGTCATAGACTTCGATTCTTTTCGGGATTTCGGGGAGCTCGAATGTCTCGGTCAGTTCCCGAAGCACTTTGTGCTGGGTCGCGGTCTCGGCCATGCGCCGATCCAGCGCCTCCTCCGCATTGCGGCGCGCCTGCTCCATCAGCTTGGCGCGCTTGCCCCGCTTTGGCTGATCGATTGCGAGCTTGCGTTCCGCCCGTTCGCACAGCGCCTCTTCCAGAAGCTCTCGATCCGGAAGCTCGCGATCCACGAGGATCCGTTTCGGTGGAGGCACCTCCTCGTAAAATTGCATCAGGAATGCCGACAGCACTTCCTCTTCCGGAATGTCGTTGGTGTGCGCCGGGAAAAAGGCACGATGACCCCAGTTCTGCCCTCCCCTGATGAAGAACGCCTGGATGCAAACTGCCCCTGCCTTGCAGGCGAGCGCGAACACGTCGGCATCGCCGAGCCCCTCGGAATGAACGGTTTGCGACCCCTGAATGTAGGTCAGCGCTCGAAGACGGTCGCGATAGACGGCGGCGAGTTCATAGTCCTGCTTGTCGGCGGCCTCGGCCATCTGCCGCCCGAGCCTCTCCTGCACTCCGGTGGAACGGCCGGCGAGGAATGCCTTTGAATCCTTCACCAGCTCGGCATAGTCGGACTCGCTGATGCGTCCGACGCACGGCGCCGAGCAGCGCCGGATCTGGTACAAGAGGCAAGGCCGCGATCGAGTTTCAAAAAAGCTGTCAGAACAGCTTCTTAAAAGGAAAAGCTTCTGAAGCGCGTTAAGCGTTCTGGTGACCGATCCGGCGCTTGCGAATGGCCCGTAATATTGGCCCTTGGCCCGCCTCGCCCCGCGATGCTTCTGCACTCGTGGAAAGGGGTGGTCCTCGCGGAGAAGGATAAAGGGAAAGCTTTTGTCGTCGCGAAGAAGCACGTTGTAAGGCGGCCGAAAGCGCTTGATGAGTTGCGCTTCCAGAAGCAGCGCCTCCGCCTCAGTCCGGGTTGTGACGATCGTCATCGACCGGGTCTGCGATACCATCCGCTGGAGCCGCTTCGGCAGACGGGCGACCTGCGTGTAACTGGTAACGCGGTTCCTCAGCGCCCGTGCCTTGCCGACGTAGAGCACGTCGCCGCGGGAATCGTTCATCCGGTAGACCCCGGGCCGCCTGGGAAGCGTCTTGAGCACGTCGCGGATTGCGGCGACGCCTTGGTCCAGGTCCGGCTTCTCGGAGCCGCGCACGGCGTAGGTCGCCTGCTCTTCGTTGAAGCGCTCGGCGGCTCTCGGGTGCTCGGGACGGTCGGCTTTGCTCACGCTAGCGAGATAAGGACTAGCGCAGTGCAGCGCGAGGGCTAAGCCGCCGCTTTCGCTTCCTCTACCTCCGCAAGCATCCATTCGACAGCGGCGCGGGAGTGAATTGCCGTCGTGTCGTAGACCGGGATTACGTTCGCCCGAGTGTCGACTGCAAGCACTAGCTCGGTGCAGCCGAGCACCACTGCCTGCACCTTTTGCCTAGCGAGGTCGGCGATCAGGGTCTTGAGCTTGCGCTGGCTGTCGCGGATTACCTGTCCGGCCGCGAGCTCCTCGAAGATGATCCGGTCGACCTCGTCAATCCACTTCTGCTCGACCGGAAACAGCGAGATCCCGCGCGACTCCAGCCGCGAACGAACGTGCGGCTCAACCATTGTAAAGCGAGTGCCGAGTAGAGCGATTCGGCTTCGTCCGTCGGCGGCGAGGGCGTCGGCAGTGGCGTCGGCGATGTGAAGCATGGGCACCCGGACGGTCGCGGACAGCGCGTTGAAGAGCTTGTGACCGGTGTTGGAGGCAATCAGAAGGCCGTCGCAGCCGCTGTTGACAAGATTCTCCGCCGCTTGCGCCATGACCGCGCCAACGCCGTCCCAATTTCCCGCAAGCTCCAACTCGGCGACAGGCGCGAGATCGAGGCTCTCGATGGCGAGGCGGGCGCTGTGAAGCCCGCCAAGCCGGCGCGCAATCCCGCGGTTGATATGCTCGTAATAGAGCTGGGTTGAGGCCCAGCTGGTGCCGCCGATAATTCCGAGTTTCCGCAAAACCTGCCTCCCCTCCGGTTGGCGCCCCGACCGGGCGACCGGCTGGGGGCTTGAACCCAGATGCGATTATTCGTGCCGCCGAGCCGCAAGACGACTCAGCTGTCGAGGGACTTTCGGGCAAATCGCCTTTGTGGGCAAGCGGGGCTTGGCGGAAGTTGTGGAGCGATTGACGCCATTGCCGGCGCAGTCGAAATCAGCGGGATGGAAACGCAATCCGCAGATGCCGTCCTGCTGGTTCGCCCTGCCGCGTTCGGCTTCAATGCCGAGGCTGCACAGTCCAACGTCTTCGCCCATGCCTCGGCGGATCCGGATCTCGCCCGAAAGGCTCTGGCCGAGTTCGACGCTCTTGCGCAGCGGCTTTCCGATGCCGGAGTTGAAGTGCTCGTCCTCGACGATGAGCCCGATCCCGCCAAGCCCGACGCGGTGTTCCCGAACAACTGGCTGTCCTTACATGCCGACGGGACGATGGTGCTCTACCCGATGGCGAGCCCCTTGCGGCGGCTGGAGCGAAGGCCGGACGCCATCCGCGAGCTCGTCGACAATGCCGGGTTCCGAGCCGCCCGGATCATCGACCTGACAGATCACGAAGGCGTCGGCCAATTCCTCGAGGGCACCGGAAGCCTGGTCCTCGACCGCCCCCGCCGCCGCGCGTTTGCGAGCCTCAGCCAGCGCACCGACCCCGCCGCGATCGCGGATTTCGACCGACAGCTCGGATGTGAAACGCTGATCTTCCAGGCCCGCGATCCCGGCGGCCGTCCGATCTATCACACCAACGTACTCCTCAGCCTCGGCACTCGCTTCGCCGCGGTCTGCCCCGAAGCAATCGCCCCGGACGACCAAAGCCGAGTGATGGCGGCAATCGAGGAGAGCGGGCGCGCCCTCATCGAGATGAGCTTCGCCCAGCTCCGACGTTTCGCCTGCAACCTTCTGGAGCTGCGTAGCCGCGGCGGAGACCCGCTCATCGCGCTGTCGGCGAAGGCTCTCGCGAATCTCCGGCCCGACCAGGTCCGAGCGCTCGAAAGCTTCGGAGCACTGGTCGAAACCGATATTCCGACAATCGAGGCGGTGGGCGGCGGAAGCGTCCGCTGCATGATCGCCGAAGTACACCTGCCGCGACGCTAATCCAGCGCTTTTACAATCTCTTCGACCATCTTCTTCGCATCGGACAGAAGCATCATCGTGTTGTCGCGATAGAAAAGATCGTTATCCACTCCGGCATAGCCGACGCCGCCCATCGACCGCTTGACGAACAGCACTGTCCGAGCCTTTTCCACGTCGAGCACGGGCATTCCGTAGATCGGCGAGCTCTTGTCTGTCTTGGCGGCGGGATTGGTGACGTCATTCGCACCGATAACGAAAGCGACGTCCGTCTGCGCGAACTCGCTATTGATGTCCTCCAGCTCGAACACCTCGTCATAGGGCACGTTCGCCTCAGCAAGCAGGACGTTCATGTGCCCCGGCATTCGCCCTGCGACCGGGTGGATTGCATATTTGACGCGAACGCCCTTTTCCTTGAGCTCGTCGGCCATTTCCTTGAGCGCGTGCTGCGCCTGGCTCACGGCCATTCCGTAGCCGGGGACAATGATCACCTGGTCGGCCTGGCTCATCAGGAAGGCCGCGTCCTCGGCCGAGCCGCGCTTGTACGGCCGGTCGATTGCCTCTGCGTCCCCTGAGCTCGATACGGCTCCGAACCCGCCGGCGATAACGGAGATGAAGCTTCGGTTCATCGCACGGCACATGATGTAGCTGAGGATCGCGCCGGAGCTTCCGACTAGAGCGCCGGTAATGATCATGGCGCTGTTGTGCAGAGTGAAGCCCATCGCCGCAGCGGCCCACCCCGAATAGCTGTTGAGCATCGAGATCACGACCGGCATGTCGGCGCCGCCGATCGGAATGATGAGAAGAAAGCCGATGGCGAAACTAAGCGCCGTGATCGTGCCGAACACCCACGGCGACTGATCGGTAACGAAATAAGCGATCAGCCCGAGGATTGCAGCCAGCGTTCCGAGATTGATGACGTGCCTCGCCGGCAACAAGATCGGCTTGCCCGACATGTTGCCGTTGAGCTTGAGGAACGCGATGACCGACCCGGAGAAGGTGATCGCACCGATTGCGACCCCGAGCCCCATTTCAATGCGGCTCACCTGGTGGATTCCGTCGGGACCGAGAATTCCGTAGGCACCGGGGTTCAGGTAAGCAGCCGCGCCGACCAGGACCGCCGCCATTCCCACCAGGCTGTGAAAGGCCGCGACCAGCTGCGGCATCGCCGTCATCTGGATCTTGCGCGCGGTGATTAGGCCGATCCCGCCGCCGATCAGGATTGCACCCAGGATCTCGAGCGCAGTCCTGCCATCGATGGCGATGTTGATTTGATCGGGAGCGACGACCTGCCGCTCCATCGGGAAGTGCACGATCAGCGTCGTGACGACAGCAATCGTCATCCCGACCATTCCGGTCCAGTTCCCACGGCGGCTGCTTTCCGGGCTGGAAAGCCCCCTCAGGGCGAGGATGAAGCAGACTCCCGAGACCAGGTAAGCGAGAAGGACCCACGCCGGGGCCGAAGCGGCCTCATGCATTGGACTTGTCCCCCTGCGGGGCCGGCCGCTCCTTCTTCTTGTACATCGCCAGCATTCGAGCGGTGACCGCGAAGCCGCCGAAAATGTTGACGCTGGCAAGTGCAACCGCGGCAAGGCCCAGCCACTTCGACGAAGCACTTCCCGCGGCAGCAGCCGCGATCAGCGCTCCGACGATGATTACCGAGGAAATGGCGTTGGTGACGCTCATCAACGGCGTGTGAAGCGCCGGAGTCACCGACCACACGACATAATAGCCGACGAAGCAGGCCAGCACGAAGATCGACAGGATCGAGATGAAGTCCATCGCCCCTCCCTTTCGCGCTTTTTGTGGCCGGTCGATCTGGGGCTGTCGAGGGGGCGGCGCGATTTCCTTTCGTTCACCGCGTTAAAGTTTCCGAATTTCTAACCTTTTTGCGCGCATGTGCGCGTGGTGGACCAGCGCAAACTCGACAATTTTCACACGAAGCCGTGGCGAGCGCTGCTGCTGATCGCCATCGCGGGGCTGTTGTTCGGCATCGTCGGGATCGGCTCCATGGCGGAGGGGTTCCTGAGAACCGCACGCAACGGCCTCCACATGCACAAGGCGAGCGGTGACATCGTCGTCGTAAAGATCGACGAGGATTCGCTGCGCGATGTCGGGCGCTGGCCTTGGCCTCGTCGCTATCACGCGCAACTGATTGACCAGCTGACGAAGGCAGGCGCGAAGCGGATCTTTTTCGATGTTCTGTTCCACGGGAGCAGCGATCCGCTGGACGACCGAAGGCTGGCGAATGCGCTCCAGCAATCCGGGCGGGTTACCCTAGCTGCTCGCGGAGCATCCGATAACGCTTATGTGAACGGGACTGCGGAGGGACCTCAGCCGTTCTTTGCGAAGCACGCACGGGTTGCAAGCGTCAGCATGCATTTCGACAATCTAAACGTCATCACAGAACTTCCGTTCGGTCTGTCCAATCACGGACATCCGGTGCGGTCGTTCGCATCCCTGTTATCGGGCAGATCCGGCGCACCCGATACGTGGTTCAGGCCCGATTATTCGATAGACGTGAACTCGATACCTTCGATTTCCGCGGCTTCGGTTCTGCTGGGCAGTTTCGATCCGGCTGTCGTTCGCGGCAAAGATGTCGTTGTCGGTGCGACCAACCACGCTCTTGGAGACAATTACCTGATTCCGGGTGTGGGCCAGATGGGCGCCGTCTTTGTGCATGTAATGGGCGCCGAAACGCTGAGGTCTGGAGTGCCACTCGATCTTGGTTGGCCGCCAATGTTCCTGCTGGCGATGGCAGTCGCTGCGGCGGTCCTCCTCGGGAGCAATCGCCGCCATCAGGTGCTTCTTCTTGGATTGTCCGCAGTTATAGTCCTCCTTGGGCCCGCGCTCCTCGAAAGCAGGCTGATATTCGTGGACATCATTCCGGCCGTGATTGTGCTCTCTCTCACAGCAGCTGTCGTCACGGTCAATCGGTTCCGCGCACGCGGCTTTGTCGACGCAGTGTCGGGTCTTCCCAACCTGATCGCGCTGAAGTCAAGCCGCGCCGGACGCGACCAGGCGCTAATTGTCGCTCGCGTTCTCAATTACGCAGAAGTTGTCGCTGCTCTTCCGCCAGCTGACGAGCGCCAGCTCGTAGAACAAACCGTCAGCCGACTTTCTGTCGGTGCGCCAGACCGGATTCTCTACCAGGGCGACGACGGTATTTTCGCCTGGTTCGACGAGCCCTCAAGGCCCTTCGGTCACCACCTGGAAGCTCTCCACGCACTGTTCCGGACGCCTGTCCGCGTAGGCGGAATGTCGATCGACCTGTCCATCAGCTTCGGCGTCGAAATCGGCAGCAGCCGCTCGCTCGCAAATCGGCTCGGGAGCGCCCTGCTTGCCGCCGAAGAAGCCGCCCATGACGGGCTCAAGTGGAAGTACCACGACCCCGACTCACTGCAGAACGCGTCGTGGAAGCTGTCCATGCTCAGTCAACTCGATGATGCGGTCGATCGCGGCGAGGTCTGGGTCGCTTATCAGCCCAAAGTGGATCTCAAGACCCGCAAGATCATCGGTGCGGAAGCGCTCGCCAGGTGGACTCATCCCGAAAAAGGGCCAATCGCCGCCGCCGAGTTCGTCGCGGCGGCGGAACAGCATGATCGGATCGGAAAACTGACCGCGTTCATGCTTGACCGGGCAATCGTCGCGGCAGCGGCGCTGAACAACGGCAGGCGCAACTTCGACATCTCGGTGAACCTCTCCGGCCGCTTGCTTGGCGACAAGGCGCTGGTCGGCAGGATCGCGATCCTTCTCGAACGCCACGGACTCGACCCGAAGCACCTGACGCTGGAGCTCACCGAAACGGCCGCTCTCGCAGGAAGCGGCGAAGCGCTCGACATGCTGGCGCAGCTGCGTCACCTCGGGATCAACATATCGATTGACGATTACGGGACCGGCCTGTCCACGCTCGATTACCTGAAGCGAGTTCCGGCGGGTGAGATCAAGATCGATCAGAGCTTCGTCCGCGGAATGGTCGAAAATCGAAGCGAACGACTGATGGTCAGCTCGACCATCGCCCTTGCGCATTCGCTGGGCCGCAAGGTGGTCGCCGAAGGCGTGGAAACTCGGGAGGTTCTCGAGCTTCTCGCCGAAATGGAATGCGACATGGCGCAGGGATTTGTCACCGGCAGGCCGATGAGCCTCGAGAGCCTGCGACGGCGTCTCGCCTCCGAGCGCCACTCAAAGGTCGCTTAGCCCTTCCACACCTCAAAATCCTGCACCTCACAACGGGACGTCGCTCGTTCCAGTTTTGGTGAATCATTTGCTAACCACGCTTGTTAAGGTTAATGTGCCCTCAGCTGCCGAATCGCAGTCGGTAACAAACGGGGATCAAAGTGAAAAAGAATTATCAGGCTCGCTTTAGCTTCTGGTCATGGCTCACTGGGGGTCACAC
Source organism: uncultured Alphaproteobacteria bacterium (assembly GCA_963839145.1). Lineage (GTDB taxonomy): Bacteria > Pseudomonadota > Alphaproteobacteria > Sphingomonadales > Sphingomonadaceae > Sphingomicrobium. The sequence goes on along the minus strand of CAWITR010000002.1, from coordinate 151,142 downwards.
CGGCGGCGGCGGCGTCCAGGGCTGAGCTAACCTAACAGCTCATTATTGGTAAAGCGTAAGCGCCTGCTTTTGCAGGCGCTTTTCGTTTGGGTTGAACTCCGCAGCGGGCCTGTGGTTGAAGCGGATATGCCGCTCATCCAGGCTCTTGGAACGCTTCGAATCCGTGCGCCGAAAGCCGGCGTTCACGAGATCACGGACGACATCTCGGCGTGGCTCGACTCGCAGCGAATCGGCGACGGGCTCTTAACCGTTTTCGTCGCCCACACCTCCGCATCGCTCGTGATCCAGGAAAATGCCGCCCGCGCCGCCCGCCGCGACCTCGAGCGCTTTTTCGAGCGGATCGCGCCCGAAGATCCGTCGCTTTATACCCACAACGACGAGGGGCCTGACGACATGCCGGCGCATATCCGCTCGGCGCTGACGCAGACTCAGCTGTCGATCCCCGTCGAAAGCGGCAAAATGGTCCTTGGCACCTGGCAGGGCATTTTTCTGTTCGAGCATCGACGCGATCCGCCGAATTGGCGCATTTCGCTCCACCTGATCGGCGAGGTGCAATGAGCGCGGAGTTTGTGCGCCGCTGGATTGCCGAACATGCTCCCGACCTGCCGATTATCGAAGTTCCGGGCACCACAGCGACTGTTGCCACTGCCGCCGAGGCTCTGAACGTCGAACCAGGGCGGATTGCGAAGACTCTGGCAATCCGCACCGGCGATCTTGTCTTCCTGCTGGTCACCCGCGGCGATGCTCGGCTCTCCAACCGCAAGTGCAAGGACGAATTCGGCGCCCGCCCGCGGATGCTCGGGGCCGAAGAGACGCTCCAGCTCACGGGGCATCCAGTCGGCGGGGTCTGTCCGTTCGGGCTCAAAACCGCCATGCCCGTCTACATGGACGTCTCGCTCCAGGCATTCGATACGGTCTACCCTGCCGGCGGATCGCTCAACACGTCTGTCGAGGTGTCGGCAAGTCGCCTTTTCGAATTAGTCGCCGAGCGGTGGGTCGATCTATGCACTCCGCCCGGCGAAACGGGCGGGGCTTAACTCCTCTGGCGAGAGGCCGCCGAGCGGCCACCGAGCGCCCGCCACCAGTGACGCAGTGATTGCAGCAATTGCCGGCGACGTCTGGAGTCCGAAGCCGCCCTGCCCGGCCAGCCAGAAAAACCCCTCGACGCCAGGCTCGAAGCCGGCAACCGGGTTGCGATCGGGCGCGAAGGTGCGAAGGCCCGCCCACTTGTGGACGATCCGCTTCACTTCGATCGTGGTTCGCTCCTCGACCCTCTGGGCTGCCAGCGCGGCTTCATAGTCGTCGGGCTGGGCATCGGTCGGTTCGCTCGGCACTTCGTCCATCGGCGAGGCGAAGAGCCGGCCCGATTCCGGCGCGAAGTACAGCTCCTCGCCGATCGTCTTCACGAATGGCCAGCCGCTGACGTCGACACCTTCCGGGCCGTCAAAGATGATAATGGTCCGCCGTTTCGGCGTGAGTCCGAGCGGGGCGACGCCGGCAATTTGCGCGATCGCGTCAGCCCAGGATCCGCCTGCGTTGACGAGCACGGGAGCGGAGAAACGCTCGCCGCGATCGGTTCCAACCGTCCACGCGCCGAGTTCACGTGTCGCGGAGCTGACACGAGCACCGCTCACGATCCGCCCCCCCTGGCGCCGCAACGTGCGCGCATAGCCCTGAAGAAGCGCGTTGCTGTCGAGCTTGATCGCAGTTGGGTCGAAAAGGCCGGCGACCGCCCCGCCCTCGCCGACCTTCAGCACCGGGCAGAGGCTTAGCATTTCAGCCTCGCCGACACGCTGCAGATTTGCGAACTGCGCGATTGCGGCGTCCAGCTCGTCGAGGGCCGCCACTTCACCGGCTCGGGCGTGGATGAGCACCGGCCTTTGCGTCCCCAGTGGCACGTCGGCAAAGCCTTCGGGCGGCTCTTCGAAAAAGGGGCGGCTCGCGAGTGTCAGCTCGCGAACGAGGCGGTTGCCGAGCGCATAGTGAAGCATGGTCGCGCTCCGGCCGGAGGAATGGTAGCCGAGCGACTCCTCAGCCTCGAGGACTGTCACACTACAATGTGATGAAAGCGCCGCCGCGGCTGAAAGCCCCGCAACCCCGCCGCCGATGACCAGGACGTCGGTCGTCAGGACGAGACCAGCCTTTGGTTCACGATCTTGCCGTTGTTTGTGAGGCAGATCGCAGCGACGATTTCGTCATCGTCTGGAAGCTCAGGCTCTTTCTTGTCTTTCTCCCAGAAGGCACTGAGAAAATTGTACAAGTTACGCGAAAACAGCGCCGAGGCGTCGGCTGGCAAGCCGCGCGCGAGGTTCGAAGCGCCGATAATCGTCACGCCATGCTTTTGGACCTTCTCGCCGGCGACACAGCCCTCGACGTTCCCGCCCGCATCGGCGGCGAGATCGACGATAACGCTGCCCGGGCGCATCGTCGCGAGCTGGGCATCGCTGATGAGCCGCGGTGCAGGCTTGCCGGGGATCAGCGCCGTCGTGACGACGATGTCCTGCTTGGCGATGTGCGCGGACACCAGCTCCGCCTGCGCCTCGCGGTACTCGTCCGACATCTCGGTTGCATAGCCGCCCTTCCCTTCGCCCTCGATCCCGGAGACATTCTCGACGAAGATCGGCTTAGCGCCGAGCGACTGGATCTGCTCCTTAGTCGCTGAGCGGACATCGGTCGCGCTGACTTGCGCTCCGAGCCGCTTGGCGGTGGCGATCGCCTGCAATCCGGCTACACCGACGCCCATGACGAAGACCTTGGCGGGGCTGATCGTGCCGGCTGCGGTCATCATCATCGGAAAGGCGCGGCCGAACTCGGCGGCGGCGTCGACCACGGCCTTGTAGCCGGCGAGGTTCGACTGCGACGACAGCACGTCCATCGATTGGGCGCGAGTGATCCGCGGCATCCACTCCATCGCCAGTGCCTGAAGCCCCGCCTTCGCATAGGCTTTGACGTCATCCTCGCGCCGCAGCGGGTCGAGAGCGCCGATCAGCAATGCGCCCTTGGCTGCCCCGTCGAGAGAGCTCGGGTCGGGACCGTTGACGCACAGGATTGCACCGGCGCCGTCGAGAACAGCTTTGCGGGTGCCGACCGTCGCCCCCGCCTGTTTGAACTCGTCGTCGCTAATCAAGGCGGATTCGCCCGCGCCCGACTCGACCTCCACCTTGGCCCCAAGGGCGGCGAATTTCTTCACCGTCTCGGGAATCGCGGCGCAGCGGGTTTCGCCCGGCGCCAATTCCTTCAAGACCGCGATCTTCATCTCCTGCCGTATCAGTAGATGATCAGGAGTACGATAATCGCCGCGATCAAGGCGGCAACCGCGCCCCATTTCAGCAAAAAGGTGAAGCGATCGTAGTCGTGAATGTGCCGGGCCATCTGCTTGGTTCCGGGGTGGGTCAGGATCGGCTCTTCTTCGTGCGCCATATGGCTCCCCATTGTTTCGCGGCAGAGTGCATAACAACCCGCCGCCGCTCCCCCAAGAGCGAAAGCACAGGCTTTAAGCCCGCCTTTACCGCTTCGTCCTAGAACCGGCAGCGAGGTGGACCATGCCTAACGAGCCGATCAAATCGCTGCTTTTAGTCGACGCTGATGCAGCGGAGCGGCGCCGAATCTCGGCGATCGCCTCGCGCGCCGGGTGGACGGTTGTCGGAGCAGATGGCGCCGAAACCGCGGCTGCGATCCTGAAGGGACCCTACGGCCCGGAGGTGAGAGTGGCCCTTCTTGGCCACTGGGACCCACAGAGCGGCGGCGCGCTGATAGATGCCCTGCGATCTTGCCATGGTGCGCTTCCTGTTCTTGTCCTGACCGACGGACCGAAGCCCGCTGCCGTCGACGCGATCCGCGCTGGAGCAACCGATTTCCTCGCTCACCCGGTCGCCCCGGAAAGGCTTTTGGATGCGCTTGCAGCAGTAGCCGATCGCCGCCGGCCGGCCGGGGAGCTAATCCCGATCACGGAGAAGCTCGCGTCGAATCTTCCGCTGGAACAGCTCGTCGGGGCAACACCTGAGTTCCGCTCGTCGCTCGCGGTCGCCGCCAAGGCCGCCCGCAATCGGCTGCCGATCCTGATCGTGGGCGAGCCCGGCACCGGCAAGGAAACTTTCGCCCGGGCGATTCACGCCGCCAGCCTACGCTCGAAATCGCCTTTGGTTAGTCTCGACTGCAAGGCGGTTCCGGCGAACATCGTTGACAGCGAATTGTTCGGCCATGAGCCCGGGGCCTTCGCCGGCGCATTCTCAGCCAAGGTCGGCAAGATCCTTGAGGCTAACGAAGGCACCCTCCTGCTCGACGACGTCACCGCGCTTCCGGAGCCGACACAGGAGGCGCTCGATCGGACCCTTGCGACCGGCGAGGTCCGCCCGGTCGGCTGCAACGGTAGTCACTCGGTCGACGTCCGGCTAATCGCGACCGCAAACCGGCCGCTGGACGACAGTTTCAACGCAAAGCTTCGCAACCGGCTCGAAGGGACAGTCGTAACCTTGCCGCCGCTAAGGGATCGTAGCAGCGACATTCCGGCGCTTTCGCGGCATCTGCTCAGCCGATTTGCAGAGCAGCAACTGATGCGGCCCCTGTCGATCGACAACAGCGCGCTGACGGTCCTGATGCGTTACGGCTGGCCGGGAAACGTCCGGCAGCTGGCAAGCGTGTTGCTCCGCGCCGGCATCGATTGCACGGGCTCGTCCCTGGGCGCCGACGATTTCCCGCACATCGCCACTCAGTCCCGCTTTACCGCCCGATCCACGGACTTCACGCCGAGGATCAGCAAGCAATCGAGCGACGCTGCGGTCAATGGAGTGGGCGCAATCACGCTTTTCGACGACGAGGGCCACATCCGTCCCCTCGAAGAAATCGAGGCCGACCTGATCCGGCTGGCGATCGGCCATTATCGCGGGAGAATGACGGAAGTGGCGAAGCGGCTCGGCATTGGCCGCTCCACACTCTACCGCAAGCTTGCCGAAATCGGAATCGACACAAGCGCCGCCTAGGCGGTCTTGCGGCGCGCGCGGCGTTATTGGCCGACCGTGGTGTTCTTCAACACGTTAATCAGCCCGAACGCATCGAGCAGCCATACAACCAGCAGGATGACGACGACGGCGTTGAGGATGCTCTTTATCGTCGGCTGCATCGGAATGTAGGTGTTGATGAGCCACAGCAGCACGCCGACGACCAGGATGACAATCAGGATCGTTAAAACGCTCATCTTCGTCCCCTTCATGACAGGAGCTCAATGAACGTTGCGCCACCGGTACGGTTCCGGCGCAAAGCAGTCAGAGTCGCGGAGTCAGAGCCTGGTCGCGAAGCCCGCGCCAGACCCGAAGCGCCTGCACCGTCTCCGCGACATCGTGGACACGAACGATCTGAACGCCCTGCTCCACCGCCTTGAGCGCAAAGGCGATGCTTCCACCAAGCCTCTGCTCGACCGGGGCTTCGTTGGACAGCGCCCCGATTGTACGCTTGCGACTGGCACCGAGGACCAGCGGACAGCCAAGCGAATGAAACAGCGACAGGTTGTTCATTAGCTCGAGATTATGCGCGAGCGTCTTTCCAAAGCCGAAGCCGACATCGACCAGGATCTTATCGCGGGCGATCCCCGCCCGCTCGGCTTCGGCGACCCGCTCTTCCAGCCAGAGGTAAACCTCGACGACTACGTCTTCATAGCGTGGGTCCTTCTGCATCGTCTCCGGCTTGCCCTGGTGATGCATCAGCACGACCGGCACGCCCGCCAATGCGATCACCTCCGCCGAGCGCGAGTCGTAGGCGAGAGCGGAGACATCGTTGACCATTCGCGCGCCCGCCGAAACCGCTGACGTCATGACGTCGGCTTTGCGCGTGTCGACGGAAACTGCGGCCCCGCCCGACGCAAGCTGCCGGATCACCGGCTCGACGCGCTCGATTTCGTCGCCTTCCCAGACGGGCTTGGCCCCAGGGCGTGTGGATTCACCGCCGACGTCGACAATTGCCGCTCCCGCTTCGCTCATTCGCGCGCCGGCGGCAGCAGCGCTTTCGGCCTCGGAGAACTGCCCCCCATCCGAAAAGCTGTCCGGCGTTACGTTGACGATTCCCATCACCTGCGGCTGGTCGAGGCGTATCGTGCGCTCGCCGAGCTTCAACGGCGGGCGAGCGCCGGTTAGCCGCTTCCATTGAGCTGCGAGATCGTCATCGAGTCTGTCCTGAAGATCTTCGACTGAAACGAGTTTTGTCGAAGTTCTACGCTTACCGTCGACGGTCAGAAGCTCGACAGCCGCGAACCAGTTCAGCCCGCCGGCTAGCCGCTCGACCTGGCCATCGAAACCGAACGGAGAATCGACGAAGGCGGTCGGGCGGATAAGTGTTCGCATGGGCCCGCGCTATAGCGCGGAGAGATGCCGTTGGCGCAAGCTGTCGAGCGGATTAAGGGCTCCGCTCTCTTCCACGTGCCAGAAGGTCCAGCCGTTGCACGACGGCGCGCCCTGAAGCGCAGCCCCGACCTGGTGAATGGAGCCGCTATGAGCGCCGCTCTCGATCGAGCCGTCGGCACGCACCTTTGCCGAATATCGCCGCTTCGAATCGACCAGAGCGGTTCCCGGCGGGCAAAGGCCGCTTTCGACCAGAAGCCCGAAGGCGACGCGTGGTGCCGCCCTCTTGTCTGCCATCGTCACGATCGCGCTCTCGTCGAGCGGAAGAGTTGATTCGATTCGCTCCAGCGCGACCTTGACGTAAGAGGGCTCGCGCTCGATCCCCACCCAGTGACGCCCAAGCCGGCGGGCGACTGCTCCGGTCGTGCCGGTGCCGAAGAACGGGTCGAGGACGACATCGCCCGGCTTCGTGCAGGCCAGAAGGATTCGGTACAGCAGGGCTTCGGGTTTCTGCGTCGGGTGGGCTTTCGACCCGTCGGCGCCTTTCACCCGCTCGGCGCCGCTGCAGATTGGGAGCACCCAGTCCGAGCGCATCTGCAGGTCTTCGTTGAGCGCCTTCATCGCGCGATAATTGAAGGTGTAGCGGGCTTTCTCGTCCTTCGCGCACCAGATGAGTGTTTCGTGGGCGTTGGTGAAGCGCGTGCCGCGGAAGTTCGGCATCGGGTTCGACTTGCGCCAGACGATATCGTTCAAAATCCAGAAGTCCGCGTCCTGTAGAAGCGTCCCGACACGGTAGATGTTATGATAGCTGCCAATCACCCAGATGGTGCCGTCGTCCTTGAGGATCCGGCGCGCTTCATGGAGCCACTCGCGGGTGAAGTCGTCGTAAACCGCCAGGCTGTCGAACTTGTCCCATTCGTCGTCGACGGCATCGACCCGGCTGCCCTCGGGCCGGAAGAGGTCGCCGCCGAGCTGCAGGTTGTACGGCGGGTCGGCAAAGATCATGTCCACGCACTTGTCGGGAAGGCGCGCCATTTCGGCGATGCAGTCGCCCTGGAGGATGGTGTCGAGCTCCAGCTCGCGCTTTTGCGTCCGCGCACGGCGGACTCGTCCCCCTGTCTCCGCTACTCGAGCCAGCAAATTCATCTGAAATACGCCCCCTGGTAAGGCGTCGAAGGTGAGTCAGGCCGGACTCGCGGTCAACCCGCGTTCGTGAATATCGCGCAGGAAAGCCCCTAGATGGGCCGAACGGGAGGCTCTTCCACTACAAGATGTTGAGTTTGCCCCGCCTGTTCGGACTCAACCCTTGGTGTGTGTGGCGCAAAGGACTCGCCGGGCTGGATTTCTTCGAAAACCAGCTCCGGCTCCTCGATTGCGGCGCGCACCCGCGGGAAGCTTCGCCGGTGGAGCGGCGTCGGTCCAAGCGCTCGAAGCGCCCGCCAATGCTCCGGCGTGCCATACCCGCGGTTCGTCTCCCAGCCGTAGCCGGGATAATCTGCCGCGAAATCGGCCATGATTTGGTCGCGGGTGACCTTGGCGAGGATCGAAGCGGCAGCGATCGAGCGGCACTTGGCGTCGCCATCGACGATGCCCTTCGACGGCCGATCCCATTTCGGGCAGGCAGGACCGTCGACGAGCACCCACGCCGGCTCCAGCCCGAGCGCTTCGACGGCGCGAGTCATTGCCAGCATCTTTGCCCAGTAGATGTTGAGCTTGTCGATTTCCTCGACACTGGCAATTCCAACGCCCCAGGCGACGCACTGGTCGGTGATTCGGCCGTAGAGCGACTCGCGCTTCTCGAGGGGCAAGTTCTTCGAATCGTCGATTCCGCGGGGAAATTTACCGCGGTCGAGGATCACTGCTCCGGCGACTACGGGGCCGGCAAGCGGAGCACAGCCGGCTTCGTCCACTCCGGCAAGCGGCTGGGGAAAGTCGATTTCGAGCTTAAAATTGCAGCGGCGAGGCATCGGCTCACTATGTGCACCCGTGCCGAGCGTTCGGTCCAGACGGTGAATCGGCCGAAGTTGTGGAAAAGTTTGATTATTCCACGCGCCACGGCGGAAAACGCCGTGCTTCGCCTGCTTTGTACAGGAAGATTATGTTGCCCGAGGGGTCCCTAAGCCTCGCTTCGCGCCACATCCACGGCTGGTTGCGCGGGCCATGCTCGAACGTAAGACCGCCGCGCGCGAGACGCTCCACGCGCTCGTCGAGGTCGTCGCATTCCAGGTAGACCGCCGTCGTTGCCGAAATCGTCTCGTCGGGATCGATCTGGACCGACAGGGTCGCTCCGCCTTCGGTTTCGAACCGTGCGTAGCCGTTCTCCGGGCTGTCGACGATCTGCCGAAGGCCGAGCGTACGGTAGAACTCGACCGATTTGCGATAGCTGGTGCCGGTAACGGTCACCTGGTTGAGGCGCGGACTCGAACCGACGTCGAGCCGTACTCGCCCCTGTCCGACCGGCCCGGCCCCTTCGCCAATGTCGAGCGAATCCTGGAGTGCCACACGGACGAACGTCCGTGCCCGCTCAACGGCCGAAATGAGACTGTCGCCTTGCCCCAGGAAAGTCGCGATCGCGCTCGCCAGGGTGCAGCCGGTTCCGTGGGTGTTGGACGTGTCGATTCGCTGGCCCTGCCAGCTCGTCATGTTGTCGGTTTCGATAAGCGCGTCGGCGAGCGCGTCACCTTCTTCGTGGCCGCCCTTTATCAGAACCGCGCAGCCGTGCTGCCCGACCAGGTGGAGAGCAGCGGCAACCGGATCTTCCTCGCTGGTCAGCCGGTCGAGCTCCGGCAGGTTCGGCGTGACGACCGTGGCGATCTCCATCAGCTTGCCGAAGGCAGCGATCGTCGAATTGTCGGCAAGAGGCGCGCCGCTGGTGGCGATCATCACCGGGTCGAAGACGATGGGCACCTTGCCTAGCTTTGCCAACCGCTCGGCAATCGCCTGGGCGGCGAACGGTCCGGGGACCATCCCGACCTTCACCGCGTCGATCCCGATGTCGGCGGCGATCGCGTCAATCTGCGACAGGATCATCTCGGCGGGCACGGGATGGACGCTGTTCACGCCAAGAGTGTTCTGGGCGGTTACGGCGGTGATCGCCGTCGTCGCGTGTCCGCCGAGCATAGTGACGGTTTTGATGTCCGCCTGAATGCCCGCCCCGCCCCCCGAATCGGAGCCTGCGATGATCAGGATTCGCGCCGTCGGCGTCACGTTATGCGCCTTCGACCCGCTCCCTGGGGCGAAGTTTTCCATGTGCACAGGCGACTTTTGCGCACGAAATTCCCAAGAAAGCGTTCACGCCGCAGCCTCAACAGCCTCGCAGATTTCGTCCACGACCTTTTCGACCAGGGCCGGATCGTCACCTTCGGCCATCACCCGGATCAGCGGCTCGGTGCCCGATTTGCGGATGAGGATCCGACCTTTCCCCTCGATTTGGCGCTCTGCTGCATGGATGCGCTGCTTTACGGTCTTGTTCTCTAGCGGCGCTCCGCCGTTGAAGCGGACGTTCTTGAGGATCTGCGGAAGCGGCTCGAACTGGCGGAGCGCTTCGCTCGCCGGCTTTCCGCTGTCGACGAGGGCGGCGAGGACCTGGAGACCCGCGACAAGGCCGTCGCCGGTCGTCGAATAATCGGTCAGGATAATGTGCCCCGACTGCTCGCCGCCGACATTGCAGCCGGATTTGCGCATTTCCTCCAGCACGTAGCGGTCGCCGACCTGGGTGCGGACCATGCCGATACCGGCCCCTTCCAAGTGCCGCTCCAGCCCAAGGTTCGACATTACGGTGGCCACCACTGCGCCCCTGAGCTGCTGCCTCTTTGAGCGGTCGAGAGCGATCAGCGCCATCATCTGGTCGCCGTCGACCAGATTGCCCTTGTCGTCGACGACGACGAGTTGGTCGGCGTCGCCGTCGAGCGCAAGGCCTATATCCGCGCCCTCGTCGACGACCCGCTCACGAAGCGCATCGGGATGCGTTGAGCCGACATTGTCGTTGATGTTGGTACCATTGGGCGAAACGCCCATGGTGACCACTTCCGCCCCAAGCTCCCACAGCGCCTCTGGAGCGACATGGTAAGCGGCGCCGTTTGCGCAATCGAGAACGACCTTGAGCCCATCCAACCTGAGGCGCTCGGGGAAAGTCGACTTGGCGTGATGAACGTAGCGGCCGCGGGCGTCGTCGATGCGCTTGGCGCGCCCGATGAGCTCCGGTTTTGCGAGATTCACCGGCTTTTCAAGGCGCCGCTCAATGGCCCGCTCGGCTTCGTCGCTAAGCTTGTATCCGTCGGGACCGAACAGCTTGATGCCATTATCGCGGAACGGGTTGTGGGATGCGGAGATCATCACTCCCAAATCGGCGCGCAGCGATCTGGTCAACATCGCCACTGCCGGAGTGGGCATCGGCCCGACCAGAACCACGTCCATTCCGACGCTGGTGAAGCCGGCGACCAGCGCCGATTCCATCATGTAGCCGGACAGCCGTGTATCCTTCCCGATCACCACCCGGTGGCGGTGGTCGCCGCGCAGAAAATGAGTCCCCGCGGCCTGGCCGACGCACAGCGCGGTCTGCGCCGTCATCGGCTCCGTGTTGGTGAGGCCACGGATTCCGTCGGTGCCGAAAAACTTACGCGTCATGCCCGGCTCATAGCCGCGAAATCGGCCGCCGCCAAAGTAGCTTAGTGAGTGTACGCCTTCGGCAAGGCTCCCCGTTCGAGATTGCGGTAACGCTGGAGCAGCCGTGACTGGCGAGTTTCGAGCGGCTGGCGGACTCCGTCGATGTACACCTCCTCGGCCGCGCTCGTTACCTGCAGCGGGTCGCCCGACCAGATGACGACGTCGCCGTGTGCGCCGGGCGTCAGGCTGCCGATCTGGCCTCCGAGCCCGATCGCCTTAGCCGGCCCCGAGGTGATCGCCGCTAGCGCTTCGCCCCAACTGACGCCTGTTGCTCCCGGAACCTTGTCCAGCGCAACGAGGTTGCCGGCATATTGGCGCTCGTAGAAAAGCTTGTGCGAGTCATCGTCGTTGATCATCCCGATCGAGACGTTCACGCCCGCCTTCATCATCCGCCCGACGTTAGACTGGGTCGCCGCGATCTCCTCAAAGCTCGCCGGTAAGTCGTTCATCGCCGAGGCAATCACCGGAATCCCGGAGCGGGCAATCTGGTCGGCGACCATCCACCCTTCGGTGCCGCCGACGATCACGATCTTCAGCGACGGATATTCGCGCTTGAGCGCCAGCACGTTGAGGATGTCGCTCGCCCGCTCGACATGGACGAGAAGTGGCTGACGCCCCTGAAGCACCGGGACCAGCGCCGCCGCGTCGAAGCGGGTCATAAGGACATCCCGGCTGCGCTCGGCTCCGCGGCTGTAGATGCGCGATTCGTTGGGGTTGTCGATCGCCCGGTCACGCACGTCGACTCCGGCCGCTTGCGTAGAACGCACCGCGCCGGCGAAATGGCTAAGCTCAGCAGCTTCGCGGAGCGCGTCGTGGAACAGAACGTAGGCAGAGGGGCGCGAGCCGCCCGCGTCCTCAGCGCCGGCCTGACCAAGCTCAACGAACTGGAACGCCTTGCGCCTCGTGATCGGGTCGAGATCGGCGCCCGTGTCGATGACCGCACCCTGTCCGGCGAAGATGTTGTGCTCCGCCTGCGGCGCGACGACCGCGCGCGTGACTCCGTCGGCGCGGTTCACTGCGACGGGCTCGTAATTGGGATTGATTGCCGGAGCGACGTCAATCGCTGCGTTGAACGGGCTTTTGTCTGCGCCTTCGTCATTGGCGCCCTCGGCGCCGCCGCTCACTCCGACGAGGCCGAGCCTGGAAAAACCCGCGACAATTCCGGGCGTCACCCATTTCCCGGTGCCGTCGATCACCCGTGCGTCGGACGGGACCGCGACTCCGGCACCGGCAGCGACGATCCTGCCGTCGCGAATGACGACGGTTCCGCCCTGGATTGGTGCAGAGCCGTCACCGGTGGCAACCGTGGCGTTGGTGATGGCGATGGTTTCGGCCGAGACCGGCGCCGCGATCGGCAGCGCCAGCGCCGCAATGGCGAGAAGGATTGAACGCCTCATTTCACATCTCCCTCGCCGGGCTGGCCGAGCTCGAAATCGCTCACCGGCCGCTTATGCGGATCGTTCGAGTCATACATTTCGGCGCCGTCGATCCACACGCGCTCGGGCCGCGAATAGGTGCTGAACGGATCGCCGTTCCACATCACGACATCAGCCATTTTCCCGGCCGCCAGGGTGCCCGTCTTGTCGAGGATTCCGAGCGCCTTTGCCGGATTGCGGCTAAGCCATTCCCAGGCGACCGCCTCCGACAGGTTGGGGATGCCGGCCCGCTGACCGGCAGCCATTGCCTTGGCTGCCGCCTGGTTCAGCCGCTGGATCCCGTTCGGGTCGTCGGAGTGGACCATCGCGCATGCCCCGGCATTGTGGACCAGAGCGATGTTTTCGGGAATTGCATCGTACGCTTCCATTTTGAAGCCGTACCAGTCGGCCCACATCACCGCGCAGATGTCGTTCTCGCGAAGCAGGTCGGCAATTTTGTAGGCTTCGACCGCGTGGTGGAAGGCGGTGACGTGATAGCCGAACTCCTTTGACATATCGATCACGTTCGCCATTTCGTCGGCGCGGTAGCAGTGCATCTGGACCAGGATCTTGCCGTCGAGCACGCCCATGAGCGTATCCATCGACAAGTCGCGCTCGGGCATCTTGCCGCCGTGCGCGTAATAATTGTCCCAGTCGTGCTTGTACTTGACCGCCTTGATCCACGTCTCGCGGGCAAGGGCGACATTGCCCATCCGGGTCTGCGGCATCTTGCCCTTCGAGCCATAGACCCGCTTCGGATTTTCGCCGCAGGCCATCTTCAGCCCGTAGGGAGCACCGGGGAATTTCATCCCCTGAACGGTCCGGGCGGGCACGTTCTTCAAGACGACGGAGCGGCCGCCGAACAAATTGCCTGAGCCCGGCAAGATCTGGAGCGTGGTCACTCCGCCATTCACAAGCGCCCGCGAAAAGCCGGGATCCTGCGGCCACACGCTGTGTTCGGCCCAGACGTCGGGATGGACGGGGTCCGTGAGCTCATTGCCGTCCGAGTTCGCCGACACTCCCGGCGACGGATAGTCGCCGAGGTGGCTGTGGATGTCGATGATTCCCGGGCTGACGAATTTGCCGGTGCCGTCGATGACCTTGGCACCGGCGGGAATTGCCACGTCGGGGCCGCCGACCGCCTGGATGACGCCGTTCGCCATGACGACCGTTCCGTGGTCGATCCGGCCGCCCTGCCCGTCGAAGACGGTGGCGTTGCGGATCGCCGTCGGAACGCTCGGATAAGGCGTGTAGGTCGACGGATACGGGTTTTCGTTTATTCGAATCGGCGCCGCCGACTCCTTTGGAGGCGCCAGTGCGGCACATCCGGAAAGCGCCGCTAGAGCGGCAAGCGGTGCAGCTAGTCTGAAGAACATCATTCCCCCGGGTTTCCCAATTTAGCTCTGTTGCGGCGTCGGCTTCGCCTCTCGGCCCGGGAACATCCCGGCTTCCTGGTTGTCCAGACCGAGTTCGTCGCGGCCGGCAAGCTCCTCGTCCTTGAGCGTGTCGAGATGCATAAGGCGTTTGACCAGCGGCGCAACCACCATCACCAGCACGCCCACGCCGACCCCGATCCAGCCAATCTCGCTGTACACGGACAGCGTTCCTGCCTTGGTCATCTCGCCGCCCGCGCCGTTGCCGGTCGCCTCGCCGATTTTGCCGGCCAGGAACTCGCCGCCAGCGGTCGCATAGAACCACGCGCCCATGATCAGCGATGCCATGTGACGGGGAGCAAGCCGGTTCATCGCCGAAAGCCCCACCGGTGACAGCGACAGCTCTCCGGTCGTCTGGAAGAAGTAGAGAAGGAACACGAAGATGACCGGCGTCAGCGCCGCTCCGGCAGCCTCGGCGCCCCACACGAAGACGAGGAAGGCGAGACCGACCTGGATGATCCCGAGTCCAAACTTCATCGGAGTTGACGGTTCGAGCCCCCGGCGCCCGAGCGAAGTCCACATCCACGCCATGATCGGCGCCAAAATCATGATGTAGACCGGGTTCACTGCCTGGAACAGCGACGCGGGCACTCCGGAACGGTCAACGAAGCGGTCTGTGTAGAGGTTGAAGGAGCCACCGGCTTGTTCGTACAGGCCCCAGAACAAGGGCTGCAGAGCGACCAGGAACAGGATTGCGTAGACTTGCTGCCGGGCGTCGTGCTCGAGCCGGAAAGCAGCGGCAAGGACGTACACCAGCAGCCCGATCCCGCCGGCGATCAGGAACCACATGATGACGTCCTGATACTGGATCAGAGCCCAAATCACCGCCACGCCCAGGATTCCGACGCCGTAGAGCAGCCATTCGAGCTTGATTCCCGCCACCCGCTTGCGAAGCACTGCCGGATTTGGCGGCTCACCGCGGCCGCGGAGCGCCCTCCTTCCGAGCACGAAGACGAGAAGTCCCGCGATCATCCCGATTCCGGCAAGCCCGAAGCCGTAGCGCCAGCCGACTACCTGGCCCAGATAGCCAACGAGGATCGAGCCGGCTCCGGCGCCGACGTTAATTCCCATGTAGAAGATCGTGTAAGCGCCGTCGCGGCGGGGATCGGTGAGCGGGTAAAGCTGCCCGACGATGACCGAGATGTTCGCCTTCAGGAATCCCGAGCCGACGATGATCAGCGAAAGTGCCAGCCAGAAGATGCCGATCGTCGGATCGACCTGCCCGCCGTGGCCCTCGACAGCCATGAAGCTGTGGCCCAGAGCGAGAAGGATTCCGCCGAACAGGACCGCCTTGCGCTGGCCGAGATACTGGTCGGCGAGATAGCCGCCGAGAACCGGAGTGATGTAGACCAGGCTCGTATAGGCGCCGTAGATCAGGTTCGACTTGGCATCCGAGAACAGCCAGTGCTGAGTGAGGTAAAAGACCAGCAGCGCCCGCATGCCGTAGTAGGAGAAGCGCTCCCACATCTCGGCGAAGAAGAGCATGTACAGGCCCTTCGGTTGCCCCATGAACTCGGGCTTGCGCTGGACTGCGACGAGCGCGCCCACAGTCAGGAATGCGATCAGGACCAGCAGGCAGATGGCGGCGGTCCAGTCGCCTTCATTCCACAGGCCGACAGCCTTGACGCTGGTCATCGCTCTCCCCTCCCCTCGCCGGAAAACACGAGGATCGCGACCGTAACGAGCAAATTGCGCTTGTGAAGGGCCGATTGCTGCAAACGGGCTTGCTCCCTAGATGGATGGATGTGCTCAACGACAGATCCTCACCGCTTTCGCTTCTGAAGACCCGCCGGTCGGCCAAGCCCCGGCTGATGACGGGGCCCGGCCCGACGCGGCAGGAGCTCGAGGAGATCCTTACGATCGCCACTCGGGTGCCCGACCACGGGAAGCTTCATCCGTGGCGCTTCGTCGTCGTAGAAGACGACCAGCGAGACGCTTTGGCTGCGCTTCTGAACCGCGCGCTCGCGGAGGAGCATCCGCGGGCGACTGCCGCCCACCACAGAAAGGAGGACGAGTTTGCGCATTACGGCGGCACTCTCGTCGTTGTCGTCTCCGCACCCGCTCCGGACCACAAGGTCCCGATGTGGGAGCAGGAACTCTCCTGCGGGGCGGCAGGAATGAACCTGCTCCTGGCGGCTCAATCGCTCGGCTACGACGCCGGCTGGCTGACGGGCTGGCGCGCCTATTCGCCGCTCGTGACCGCGGCCTTTTGCGAGCCTGGACAGCGGATCGGCGGCTTCATCTTCATCGGCCGCTCGCCGGTCGAGCTGGAGGAGCGGCCGCGGCCGGAGCTGGACGAAGTCGCAAGGCGGTGGCAAATCCCGGATTAGGTTGACGAAATCCCGCGCTGCTGTATTATGACAGCATGACGCTCAAAACGAGCCACGAAAAGCCGGTCTACGTTCGCCTTCGTGAAACCATTGCCAACGGCATCGTTTCCGGGCGCTACCGCGACGGCGACGCCCTCCCCTCTGTCCGCGCTTTGGCTGCCGAAGAGCAGGCGAATCCGCTCACCGTCGCCAAGGCGTACCAAGGGTTCCAGGACGAAGGCCTCGTCATCGTCAAGCGGGGGGTCGGACTGTTCGTCGCTTCGGGCGCCCGCGCGCGGCTCAAAACCTCGGAGCGGGACCGTTTCCTGAACGAGGAGTGGCCGGAAATCCGCGAGCGGATGGAGCGGCTCGGAATCGATCCGGCGGAACTGCTCGACAGGCAGCGCGCCTAGTCACTACTAGCCGCGTCGATGGAGACGCGGGTTCTTCCTTTAAGTGACGGCGCAATCGGTGAAGCCGCTCGGCTGATCCGTGCGGGTGAGCCGGTCGCGGTACCGACAGAGACGGTCTACGGCCTCGCCGCCGATGCGACCAATGCGGAAGCCGTCGCACGGGTCTACCAAGCCAAGGGAAGACCGTCGTTCAACCCTCTGATTGTCCACGTTTCCGACATCGAACAGGCCCAACGCATCGGGACCTTGGGACCGGAGTCGCTGGCGCTTGCCGAGCGGCATTGGCCGGGACCGCTGACGATCGTTGCCCCGCTCAAGCCGGACAGCGGGGTGGCGCCACTCGTAATGGCCGGCCTTTCCACGATCGCAATTCGCGTACCGAGCCATCGGGCGATGCAGGCGCTGCTCCGGGAAGTGCAGCGGCCGCTC
The DNA here is from genome assembly GCA_963839145.1 of uncultured Alphaproteobacteria bacterium. Classification (GTDB taxonomy): domain Bacteria; phylum Pseudomonadota; class Alphaproteobacteria; order Sphingomonadales; family Sphingomonadaceae; genus Sphingomicrobium. The sequence goes on along the minus strand of CAWITR010000002.1, from coordinate 134,149 downwards.
GCCGCGCCTTCCGCCAACGCCAGCGGTTCGATCAGCCCGACTCGAGCAGAGCATGTGCTCAAGAGCCTCGGCGGTCGAATTCCGTTGATCGTGGACGACGGCCCCTGTCCTGGCGGAATCGAGTCGACGATCGTCGCCGAAAGCGAGGGCAAGCTAAGGCTGCTGAGGCGGGGGCCCGTCGAGGTGACTGGGGCGGAACTGGCGGCTGGATCCTCGATCGAGGCGCCGGGCCAGCTGGCAAGTCACTATGCGCCGTCAAAGCCCCTTCGCCTGAATGCGATCGAATCGGCGGAGGACGAGTATCTCATCGGCTTCGGAGGCGTCGCTGGCGAATCGAACCTCAGCCCGTCCGGTGATCTCGTCGAGGCGGCAGCGCGATTGTTCGAACAGCTGCACGAGGCTGACTCGTCCCCCAAGGCGAAAATCGCAGTCGCTCCGGTGCCGGAAACAGGGCTTGGCCTGGCGATCAATGATCGCCTCCGAAGAGCCGCGGCACCCAGAGCCGCGGGCCGTCAGTAAGCGGCGTCTTCCCCCTTCACCTTGGCCTGGAAGCTCTTCCTCAGCTTCTCCAGCTTTGGCGGGATGCTGGCGATACAATAGGGATTCCGCTGGCCTTCGCCTTCCCAGTAGGACTGGTGATAGTCCTCCGCCGGCCACCATTCGCCTTTCGGCTCGATGGTGGTGACGATCTGGCCATCCCAATGCGCCTCTGCCCGAGCCATTGCCGCCCGCGCTTCATGCTCCTGCTCGTCATTCTTCGGAAAAATCGCCGAGCGGTATTGAGTGCCGACATCGTTGCCCTGGCGGTTGAGCTGCGTCGGGTCGTGGACGACGAAGAAAATGTCGAGCAGGTCGCCGTAGCTGATCACGTCCGGATCGTAGGTGATTCGGATTGCCTCGGCATGGCCGGTGTCGCCGCCGCACACTTGCTTGTAGGTGGGGTTGGCGACACTCCCGCCGGTGTAGCCGCTCTCGACCGTCTTGACGCCGATGACGTCGTTGTAAACGGCCTCGGTGCACCAGAAGCATCCGCCGGCAAGAACCGCGACTTCGTCCGCCATCGCACAATCTCCTTCGTTGCAAGGAGATAGGCGCGCGCCCGGTGGTTTGCGAGAGGGCTTAGTGCTTGAAGCTGGCCTTCAGGCTGGCGACTTCCAGGCGCTTCCCGACCCATTCGGCAAGCACCTCGAAGTCGAGCGGCTTGTGGAACACGATTCCGGCGCGCCGGTCCGAATACCATCGGACCTGCCCCTTGATCGGCTTTAGGCTCTCGACAACCACGGTGACTTCCCGGCCGACGCAATATTCCTCGATTGGCTCGACCTTCATCCCGCCGAGCGAAATGTCGTGGACGTCGACGGTGTAATAGACCTTGCCGACCCGCACCGAGGCCTTGCACTCGACGTTGAGCCGCGGCGGACGGGGCCGGAAACCGTGGCGCGGCTTGCGGCCGGCGAGCAGCTCGCCCAGATCAACGCTCTGGTCGAACTTGATCCCGGCAAGTCCTTCGCGGATCCAGATCACCGTCGACGGGATCTTTTGTGACGACAGCTCCACCGACACCGCCTCCCCGACACCCGGGCATTCGCTCACTTCGCCCATTACCCCGCCCGCCGAGATGTTGCGGATTCTCATCAGCCGTTCGCTGCCCTCGCTGATAATCTTTGCAACCTTGAGCAGCGGGATCAGCCGGTCGTCAGCGCGCTGCTCGGCCGGCCGCGGAACGTCCATGGTCAGCGAAAATGTCGTCGACTCAAACGCCGCCTGCTCGTCACTCGCAAGCGGACCTGGCTTGCGGCGGATAATCGATGCGAACATCCTGCTTCCTCGCTTCACTGAACTTGTCCTCATTCTGGACGGATCACGGTTAAAAAGCGGTTTCATTCGTTATTGCAGCGGCGCAAACACCGCGAAGGACGTTTCGGAGGACGAATGGACCGGCCGCAGCTGCTTGTGATCGACGATGAGCCGGCGCTCGCCGACTTCGTCGCCCAAGTCGCCAGCGAGTGCGGGTTCGAGCCGATCCTGACCCGCGACGACCGCGCGTTCCGCGAAGCCGTGCTGAATAAACGGCCCGAAATGGTTGCTCTCGACCTCGGAATGCCGGGCATGGATGGGGTCGAGCTGCTTCGATTCCTTGCCGAGGAAGATAGCCGGGCGCCGGTGCTGATCATCAGCGGGTTCGACCGCCGGGTGCTCGAATCCGCCTTCCGGCTCGGCGAGGCGCTTGGCCTGACGATGATCGGTCCGCTCGAAAAGCCGGTTCGCGTCCATGAGCTGGAGCGCGTGTTCGCGATGACCCGCTCGACCCTCGCGCAATGAGCCCGCAGCCCGAGCGCAACCTCCTTCGCGAGTTCGAGCGCGCGCTGGAACGCGGCGAGCTTCACATGCTCTACCAGCCCAAGGTGCGAATGGACACGGGCGAGCTGACTCGGCTCGAAGCCCTGGTCAGATGGGAACGCCCCGGAATCGGACCCGTCGAGCCGTCGCGGTTCGTCCCGCTGGCGGAAAAATACGGGCTCATCGGACCGCTCACCGACTGGGGCCTGAGGACGACTCTGAAGCAGTGGCGATCGTGGAAGGACCAGGGCCTGGACACGGACGTCGCCTTCAATATTTCCGCGATGAGCCTCCAGAGCCTCGATTTCCCCGACCTGGTGGAGCGCGTCTGCCGTGAGCTCGACGTTCCGGCCGAGCGGCTGGTGCTGGAGCTTACCGAGGGCGCAACTCAGCCTCTCATCAAGCTGATGGACACGCTGACGCGGTTCCGGATCAAGGGAATTGGCCTCGCGATCGACGATCTCGGGACCGGCTACTCATCGCTGATGCAGCTTCGCCAGCTGCCCTTCACGGAGGTCAAGATCGACCGCCTGTTCGTGAAGGACCTGCCGAACGCGCATGACAGTTGCGTCATCGTCGAGGCGATTGTGAATCTCGCTCACGGGCTGGGCCTCATTGCGACGGCCGAAGGGGTGGAAACGCCCGAACAGCTGCGTTTCCTTCGCTCGCTTCGCTGCGACGTGGCTCAAGGCTATCTGATCGCCGAGCCGCTCGAAGGCGAGAAGCTCCAGTCGTGGTGCAGCGAGTTCGAACGGCGCTGGCCGGAGCTCGTCGGCTAAGTTCGTCCTAAGGCGCGACTTTAAACTCGATACCCTGGGCGAGCGGCAATTCGGAGCCGTAATTGATCGTGTTGGTTTGCCGGCGCATGTAGGCGCGCCAGGAGTCGGACCCGCTTTCGCGACCGCCGCCAGTCTCTTTCTCGCCACCGAACGCACCGCCGATTTCCGCGCCCGAGGGGCCGATATTGACGTTGGCGATCCCGCAATCGGACCCGCAGGCGGACAAAAAGCGCTCCGAATCCCTTAGATCGTTCGTGAAAATCGACGAACTAAGTCCTTGGGAAACCGCATTGTTGAGCGCGATCGCTTCGTCCAGGCCGGACACTCGAACCACGTACAGAATCGGCGCAAACGTCTCCTGAAGCACGACCCCCTTCTGGGCGGGCATTTCGACCAGCGCGGGGCGGACATAGTAGCCACCCTTGATCGCTCCGACGCGCTCGCCAGCGCGGATCCTGCCGCCCTGCTTGCGCGCTCGATCGAGTGCCGCCTGCATGGCCCCGAAAGCTTCGCCATCGATCAGCGGCCCGACCAGCGTACCGGCATCGCGGGGGTCGCCCACAGCAAGGCCGTCGAACAGCTCTCCCAGCCGGGACACCAACTCGTCGCCAATGTCTTCGTGGACGATCAAGCGCCTTAAGCTCGTGCATCGCTGCCCTGCCGTTCCAGCGGCCGCGAAGAGAATGGCGCGCTCGGTAAGCTCGAGATCGGCCGACGGCATGACGATGGCGGAGTTGTTGCCGCCGAGCTCGAGCAGGACCCGCCCGAAACGCTTTGCGACCTTCGGGCCAACCATCCGCCCCATCTTTGTCGAGCCAGTGGCGGAGACGAGGGCAATCCGACGATCTGCGACAAGTGCCTCGCCAGCGCTGCGGCCACCCTGGGCGCACTGGAGGAGGCCTTCGGGAGCATCCCCGAACCGCTGAAGCGCCCGCTGTGCAAGCGCCATGACCGCCTCGGCGCAAAGCGGCACTTTTTCACTTGGCTTCCAGATGACGGGATCGCCGCAGACTAGCGCCAAAGCGGCGTTCCACGCCCAAACGGCCACCGGGAAATTGAAGGCAGTGATCACGGCCACCGGTCCGAGCGGGTGCCACTGCTCAACCATTCGATGGTTCGGGCGCTCGCTGGCGATGGTCAGTCCATAAAGCTGGCGCGACAGGCCGACGGCGAAGTCGCAGATGTCGATCATCTCCTGAACCTCGCCCAGGCCTTCTTGGACGATCTTGCCGCATTCGAGCGTCACCAGGCGCGCCAGCGGCTCCTTGGCGCGGCGAAGCTCCTCGCCGAGAAGCCGGACGAGCTCGCCGCGGCGGGGCGCGGGAACGGTCCGCCATTTCACGAACGCTTCGTGGGCGCGTTCGCAAGCGGAAGCGACGTCCTTCGCCTCCGCGACCGCACCGATGATGCTTCCGTCGATCGGGGAGCGGCTTTCGAGCGAACCGCCGGTTTGAACGCCGAGCTGGTTCAGCAGGCCGCGGGCTTCCTCGGCCGGGCTCATTCCAGAAGCTCCTTCGCCTTGGCCATCGCCGCAATTCCCGCGTCGAGCGTTCCATCGCGCTTGGAAAAGCACAGGCGGACGATGTGGCGGGGCGGATTGTCCTCCGCGAAGGCGGATACGGGGACGACGGCAACTCCGGCCCTCTCGACCGCGGCGGCCGCGAATGCCTCGTCGTCCAGCGCTATGCCAGATTGTTTAAGGTCGACGCACAGGAAGTAGGTCGATGCCGGGTGAAGAGCCGAATAGCCGGCGCTTTTTAGACCCTGCATCAGCCGGTCCCGTGCCCGAGCGAATCGCTGCCGCATCGGCTCGATCCAGGCATCGCCCTCCGCCATTCCAAACGCCACCGCCTCCTGCAAATTTGGCGCTGTCGAGAAGGTGAGGAACTGATGCGCACGAGCGGCGACCGAGGCCAGCTCGAGCGCGGCGACGATCCAGCCGACCTTCCACCCGGTCAGCGAGAAAATCTTGCCCGCGGAGCCGATCTTCAAAGTCCGCCCGGCCATTTCGGGGAGCGTCGACAAGGGCGTGAACTCTTGTCCGTCGAGAAGGATATGCTCCCACACCTCATCGCTGATCACGATCAGGTCATTCTTCGTCGCGACGTCGGCTATGACCTCGAGCTCGCCCGTATCGAACAGCCGCCCGGTCGGGTTTTGCGGGTTGTTGAACAGGATTGCGCTCGTCCTCGGCCCGACCGCCGCTTCGACAGCCTCGCGCTCGATCCGCCACTCCGGCGGTTGCAGCGCTATCTCCCTCACCGTTCCTCCTGCCCTGCGGATCATGGGCGCATAGCTGTCGTAGGCCGGCGTGAAGATGATCACCTCATCGCCCGGAGTGACGGTGGCAAGGATGCAGGCGGCCAGCGCTTCGGTTGCGCCCGAAGTGACGCAGACATTTTCCGCAGTCAGCTCTTGCTGAAACCAGCGGTGGTAATGGCCGGCGACGGAATCCCTCAGCTGCGGTAGCCCGCGGGACGGGGCATATTGGTTCGAGCCCGTCTTGAGCGCCCGTGCGGCCGCGTCGAGCAGTTCGTCCGGCCAGCCGAAATCGGGAAACCCCTGGCCGAGGTTCACCGCGCCGTGCTCGGCAGCGAGCGATGACATCCTTGCGAAAATGCTGGTCGGAATGCTTTCGTATAACGGGTTCAAAGAAGCACTCCTTCGCGGCGCAATTGCGAGATTTCGGTGGGCGAATAGCCGAGATCCGAGAGAATAGCCTCCCCGTCGGCGCCGGGTTTTCGTGGCGGTCGCGGCCTGCCGGACGAACTCCCGGAAAAGCGCGGCGCGGGCCCGGGCTGTACGATACCGCCCACTTCGATGAACGTGCCGCGCGAGCGGTTGTGCGGGTGATCCGGCGCTTCCTCCAGCGTCAGGACCGGAGCAACGCAGGCGTCCCTGCCATCGAAATGCTCCACCCACTCGTCGCGGCCGCGAATCGAGATGGCCGCCGCGATTTCGTCCGCGCCGGCGTCGGCGGCAAGCCCAAGTCCTTCGAGCAGCGCTTCGCGGAACTGCGGCTCGATCGCACCAACGGCGAGAAATTTGCCGTCTCTGCACTCGTACACCCGATAGGTGCCGCTGCCGCCGTCGAGGAGATTGGACTCGCGCTCGTCGCTCCACAGTCCCGCTGCGTGCATCCCGTAGGTGAAGGCGCCGATCAGCGCCGCGCCGTCGCTCATCGCGCAGTCGATGACAGTCCCGGCGCCGCCGCGCTGAACCTGCACCAGCGCAGCCGCCATCCCGAACGCCAGCATCATTCCGCCACCCGCGTAATCGGCGATATAGTTGACCGGCACGACTGGGCGCTCTTTCGGCCCGATCCCGTGAAGAAGGCCGCTGGCGGCCAGGTAATTCACATCGTGCCCGGCGGTGCTGGCGAGCGGGCCATCCTGCCCCCAGCCAGTGACCCTCCCGTAGACGAGCGCGGCATTGTCGGCGTGGAGATCGCCCGGTCCAAGCCCGAGCCGCTCCATCACGCCGGGGCGATAGCCTTCGACGAGCCCGTCGGCGCGTTTCGCCAGCTTGCGGACGACTTCCCTTGCGGCACCCTTCTTCAGGTCGAGCGCGATTGACCGGCGCGAACGCAAAAGCGGGTCGTTGGGGATTCCGATCTGCCCTTCGCGCTCGACCCGGATCACGTCCGCGCCATGGTCGGCGAGCATCATCGCTGCGAATGGCGCAGGCCCAATTCCCGCCATTTCGATAATCGTCAGTCCGTCAAGAGGCCCCGGCATCGCTGCACTGATGCACATGGGCCGCGCTCTAACTCAAGTCGCCTCGTACCTTACTTGGAACGGAGAGCGGAACGGACGGCGGAAAGCGGCTGCGCAAGCGCCTCCTCGACCGATGTTCCAACAGCGGTGGCAAGGGCCACCCCAGCAATTACGAGCGAGACGAACTCGAAGGCGCGGCCCCGTGCTCGGCTCTTTTCGGCCGTGCGCGGAATTCGGCGGCGCTCGAGGACTCGTTCGGAGCTGGCCGAAATTACGGCAGAGGCCGCCGACTTGCTGGTGATGACATCGGCCACGTGGACCGGATCGGGGCTGCAAAGGCCAATTCGCTGGTTCCTTCGCCAAACAACCCGCGCCACCACCATCTGCCCGCCGCGCCGGATTTCAACCTTGCTCCCGGGCTGCGCATTTCCACTCGAATAGACGAGTAGCCCGCGCGACGAGATGTTGAGGATGCAGGCATCGCTCCAGCCTGACGGGCCGCGCATTCGCGCAGGAAGCATCACGCGCTGGCGCTCTTCCCGCGGCTTCACTGTTCGACTCTGCTGCTGCCGGTCCATTAGCACCTGCTGCTACGCAGCCGCTCACCCGCGAATTAACCGCCGGTCCATTGCGGATGAATCTGCGGGCGCTTGAACGGCTGCAGCTTGCGAAGCGAGTGAACGCTGGCTGGGGCGGCAGGATTCGAACCTGCGAATGGCGGCACCAAAAGCCGCTGCCTTACCACTTGGCGACGCCCCAGCAGCGAAGAGCGGCATATAGCGGCCGCTCGAGGCTTTGGAAGGGTTGGAACGCCCGGTGGAGCTAGGACCGTCCGCCGAGGCGGCGGCGATCGCGCGGAAACGCCGTTTCGCCGGGCACCGCGAGCGAGTCGAAGCTCGGCGCCCGCGTCGAAGGCTGCGGACGGCCGAAGTAGAAGCCTTGCAGGTGATCACATCCAAGTTGGGTGAGGATTTCGGCTTCGCGGGCGGTCTCGATGCCTTCGGCGGTCACCAGCAGCCCAACCCCGCGTGCAAGGCCGACCATTGCCTCCACGATGGAAGAGGCGTGAGTTTCGCCTGCAGCAGCGCCGGTGACGAACGAACGGTCGATCTTGATCTTCGAGAACTCGCCGCGGGCAAGCGACCCGAAAGAGCTGTAGCCGGTCCCGAAGTCGTCAAGAACGAGCCGTACCCCCAGCCGCCGAAGACGCGATAGCGCACGGCGAGTGACGGGATCGTCGTTCAGGAACAGGTTTTCCGTCACTTCAAGCTCCAGCCGCCGGGCAGGCAGTCCCGACGCGGCGAGCGCGCCAACGACAACGGCTTCGAGGCCAGATCCGCCAAGCTGGACCGGCGAGACGTTGACGGCGACGGCTACGTCCTCTGCCCAGCTTGCCGCCTCGGCACAGGCTTCGCGAATGACCCAGGCGCCGACGTGGCCGATCAAGCCGGCCTCCTCGATGATCGGGATGAACCGTTCGGGCGGGATGTCCCCATGCTCCGGATGGGTCCAGCGAAGGAGCGCCTCGCGGGCGACAACTGCGCCCGTCGCAGCATCGACGATCGGCTGGTAAGCGATCGACAGGCCGCCATCGCTCAACGCGCTCCGAAGATCGGACTCGAGACGGCGGCTGGCAATCGCTTCATCCGCCATCCACTCCGCGAAGAATTGGTAGCCACCCCTCCCCTGGCCCTTTGCCTGGTAGAGAGCGAGATCGGCGCTCCTGATCAGCGCCTCTTCATCCGCACCGTCCTGCGGAGCGCGAGCGATCCCGACTGTCGCGCCGACGTGGATCGCCGACCCGGCGATCGCGAACGGGCGGGTGAGCTCGGAAATGATCCGCTCGGCCATTCGCGCCAGCGACTCGGCATCAGCCGAGCCGTTCCAAACCACTGCGAACTCGTCGCCGCCGAGGCGGCCGACAATGCCGCTCCCGCCGGCACTTTCCTCGAGCCTGACGGCGACTTCGCACAGCAGGCGATCGCCGACCCCGTGACCAAGCGTGTCGTTGACAAGTTTAAAGCGATCGAGGTCGACGAGCAGCAGCGCGCAGCCGGAGCCCCCATCGATGCTGCGCAGAAGCGCCGCCTCGAGTTGCTCCCTGACCAGCAGCCTGTTGGCAACTCCGGTCAACGGGTCGAGCCGTGCTGTCCGAACGGAGTCGGTGCCGGTGAGACGAAGGTCGGTGATGTCGGAGCCGACTCCCCGCCAGCCGAGGAATGTGCCCGAAGAATCGATTAGCGGCTTGCCCGAAAGTAGCCACCATCGCCGGCCGTAATGGATCGGGACGGCGACGTCCTTGAACGGAGTTCTGGTCGCGCGCATGCTGTTCCAGGATCCGCATCCCGACCGACAGCTGGCTGGCTTTACCGTCGGGGTCCAAAATCTCGATTGCAGGTTTGCCGATGAGCTCCCGAAGCGGCTCTCCAAAGGCGTCCGCCATCGCTTTGGACATGTACCGAAGCCGGCTGTCCGCCCCGACTTCCCACAGCCAATCGCTCCCGCTCGCCTCGAATTCCCGTAACAACCGCACCAGCTCGCTCTGCTCCCTAAGCTCGAGCTGGTCGCGGACATGGCTGATGAAGCGCCGTGCGTTGAGTATCGCCGCCCAGGACAGCACCCACGCAAAAAGCAGTTCCAGTGCAACCATTTGTAGCGCGTCCTCGACCTGCGCGGCCATGACGATGCCGCCGACCGTAAGAAGCGCCAGGTACGGAATCGCTGCCTGAGGAACTGTTGCGAGACTGACGCACGCTCCGCTCATCAATCCGCCAACGAGGACGTAGAGGAGAATTCTCTCATCAGCATCAAGCGCGTGGAACCAAAACAAGCCCGGGACGAGCCAGAGAATTCCCAGAAGGCAGACGATGACGGCGACCGCCTCGAGCCTGGGGGGTTTGCGGCTGGCATACTCCTGGTCGGCGCGTACCCGCAGAGCGCGCCCGCCGCGAAGGATACAGATCGCGACGGCTGCAAGGACCCAAAGGCTCAGTTCCAGGCCGGGCACATGGTCGTGGATTGAAGCGGCAACTAGCAGGACAGCGCCAAGCTGGCATCCGACCGTTAGCGGTACGAGGCGAATGAGGGCGTCAAGCTGAGCCCGCCGAACCGCCACTGAAATCGCGTCGCGCGGCTCCTTGAAGCTGAGCAGCTCACGAATAGGCTCGGTGGATTCCACCGAGCCCGCCTCGCCCGCTCTTTGCCGAAACGCGTGGAGTAACACTTACACCCCGTCCGCCACTCACGATGAACCCCGCACGAGGCGGGCGAAAATGGCGGTAACGCCGAACGGCAAACAAAATGTGAACGGCGCCGGCGCACCGGCGGAATTGTCCTAGCTGTTAGGGGTTCGCTTGTTCACCAGGTCGTCATAGTCTTGAGCGAGCTGGCGCGTCAGGTCGCCCACCTCGAAATTCCACGGGCCGACCGAGCCGACCGGAGTAACTTCGGCTGCGCTTCCGGTGAGGAACATCTGCTCGAAGCTTTCCAGCTCGTCCGGCCAGATTGCCCGCTGGACGACCTCTATCCCGCGCTTACGGGCAAGGTCCATCACCGTCCGCCGAGTGATCCCGTCGAGGAAACAGTCCGGGGTCGGCGTGTAGAGGGCTCCGTCGCGGATGAAGAAAGCATTGGCACCGGTCGCCTCGGCCACCTGCCCGCGCCAGTCGAACATCAGCGCATCGTCGAAGCCGGTGTTCTCGGCATGTTTTCGCGACAGCATCGCGATCATGTAGAGCCCGGAGGCCTTGGAATGCACTGGCGCCGTGTAGGGAGCCGGACGGCGCCACGGAGCGATCGTCAGGCGAATTCCCTTCGCTGCCTTTTCCGGAGAGAAATATTTTCCCCATTCCCACGCGGCGATCGCCAGGTGCGCCTTCGCCCCCGTCGGCGACACTCCCATCCGCTCCGAGCCGAGCCAGGCGACCGGGCGCATATAGGCGTTGGTGAGCCCGTTGGCTTTCAGCACTTCCTTGCACGCGTCGGCGATTTCTTCGACGTTCCACGGGACTTGGAAGCCGAGGAGGTTCGCGCTCTTGTGCAGCCGCTCGCAATGCTCCTGAAGCTTGAAGATCTCGCCGCCATAGGCGCGCTGCCCCTCGAACACCGAGGACGCATAGTGGAGCGCGTGAGTGAGGACGTGAACCTTCGCATCTCGCCACGGGACGAGCTCGCCATCGAACCAGATTGAACCTTCACGGTCGTGATACGGTGTCGTGTCTGCCATGAATTGCGCCTACGTCAGGCACCGCGGCTCGTAAAGTTTCCGGCAGGCGGCGCAGCTTCGGACGCCTGCCCTCAGGCGACCTGCTCACCGCGTGCCTCGGCGGCAAGCTCGGCGCCGCGGCGGCGTGCGGCATCAATGGTCTTTCCGATCAGCTTTTGCAGCGCCGCTTCGCGATCGAGGACGGCAAGCCCCGCTTCGGTCGTCCCCCTCGGGCTAGCGACGCGTCGGGCGATCTCGTCCATCGTTTCCTTGGTGGATGCCGCCATCCACGCGGTTCCAAGCACCGTTTCCAGGGCGAGCGTGGCCGCGAGCGCCTGCGGAAGCCCCTGCTGGGCGGCGGCGTCGGCGAGCGAGTCGATGAAGCGTGCGACATAGGCGGGCCCGGCACCGGCGACTGCGCCGATCGCCCCAAACGCCTTTTCGCTTTGCGCCCACATCGAAAAGCCGAGGGCGGAAAAGACATCCGAAAGCTGCTTGACCAGCTGTTCAGGAATGTCCTCCGGCGAGTAGAGCGCGACCACTCCGCGGCGGACCGACACCGGCAGGTTGGGCGTTGCGCGAACGATCGTCGCCTTCCCGAAATACTCGGTGAGAGTCGCGGCTTCGACGCCCGCGAGAAGCGAAACGACGATCGTTTTGGAGGTCACCCACGGCTTAAGCTGGGGAGCGATTTCATCGAGCTTCTGCGGCTTGAAGCCGAGGATCATCATCCGCGGAGCATCCCCCGCCTGTTTCGGAGACGAGACGGTCTTCACCCCCGGTACCAGCTGCCCGCTCGGACGAATCGCGACCAGGCTGGACAGATCGACGTTCGCCGACCTCCAGCCTTCCACCATCGCCTGGCCCATGTTTCCGCAGCCGACGAACCAGGTTGGGACGGGCAAGTTCATCTATGCTTCTCCGTGAGTGTCGATCAGCGCCGCCGAGATAGCTTCGCCCGGGCTCTTGCCGCCCCACAGGACGAACTGGAACACCGGATAGAAACGCTCGCATTCCTCCAGCGCCGCCTCGGAGATCGCTTCGGCCTGCTCGAGGCTAAGCCCTTCGCCGTCGCGCGTGTCGAGGACGGTCGAGTGGCGAAACACGATTAGTCCCGAGCCCGACCACATCTCGAAGTGCCCTAGCCACAGCTGCTCGTTGATGAGGCTTAGGCTCTCGTAGATCGCTCCTCGTTTCTCTGGAGCCACCTTGATGTCGGGAAAGGACAGGAACTGGAGCACCTGGTCTTCGGGGCGCCACACTCCGCGAAGCTCGTACTGCGCCCAGCTTCCAGTCGCCGAGCCGACGATCTCGCCCTCGCCCGACCGCTCGCACGCCCAGCCGCGAGCCTCGAAATATTGCTCGAGAATCTCGATCGGAGCGCCGTCCTCGCGCTCGTCGGTCACGCTGCTCTCGCTCAGGATTTCGGCCCCCTCTTCGTCTTCGGCTTCGGTGCGGCTTTGGCGCTTGCCGACGAACCGAGCTTGGCCTCCAGGGCAGCAACTCGAGCTTTGAGCGAGTCATTCTCCTCGCGCGCCTTCGCGGCCATCGCCTTGACGGCCTCGAACTCGTCGCGGGAGACGAAGTCCATCCCGCCCATCCACTCGCGCACCTTCTCGCGCGCGGAGGATTCGGCCTCGCGGCCCATTCCGGCCATCGTGCCCGCAAAGCCGTTCACCATCTTCACGAAATCGTCGAAAATCCGGTTCTCGGACTGCATTTGCGAACCCCTTTCCAGCGCGCAGATAGGAAGTGGAGCGAAATTCCGCCACCCTGGCGTCGCAGACTATCCCCAATTATCCGATGCCGAGCAGCGAAGTCCCGGCGGCCGGATTGAGCGCCTGGATCGTCGCGTTCAAAGTCGCCGCGAAGGCCAGCCACGCGATGTAGGGCAGCATCAGCAATGCGGCTGCCCGGCTTATCGGCCAGAACTGAACGGCCGCGGCCACCGCGAATGCCGCAATCACGAAGATGACGACCAGCGCCAGGAGGATGTCGTGACCGGCGAAAAAGATCGGAGACCAGGCGAAGTTCAGGGCCAGCTGGATGAAAAACAGAGTGAGCGCGCTGGTTCGGCGGCCGGAAGGCGGCGCGGCAAGGATTAGCCCCACTGCGACGCCGATCATCGCATAGAGGATCGGCCAGACCACGCCGAAGGCCCAGCCGGGCGGCATAAAGTCCGGTTTTGCGAGAGAATCGAACCAGCCGTTGCCGAAACCGCTGTTCGACAGCCAGCCGCTGACGCCGCCAAGCAGCTCGATTAAAACGACGGCGACAACGGCCGACTTCCACCACCCTTGACGATCTTCAGCCATTCTTCACCGCTCCCAGCAGGAACTCGACATTACCCTCGGGCCCGGTGATCGGGCTCTCGGTTACTCCAACGACAGTCCAGCCTTGGCTGGCAACCCAGTCTTTAGCCTCGGTGCAGACCCGTTCGTGTACGGCGGGATTGCGGACCACGCCGCCCTTTCCGACTTCCTCGCGTCCGGCTTCGAACTGCGGCTTGACGAGCGCGAGAAGCTTCGCTCCGGGCCTGGCGAATTTCAAGGGTGATTCCAACACCTTGGAAAGCGAAATGAAGCTTGCGTCGCAAGTCACGATGTCGATCGGTTCCGGCACTTGCTCGCTTGTTAGGTAGCGCGCGTTGGTCTGTTCGATGGCGATCACCCGCGGATCCTGGCGAAGTTTCCACGCTAGCTGGTTGGTGCCGACATCGACCGCGTAGACCTTGGCCGCCCCGCGCGAGAGCAGGACGTCGGTAAACCCGCCGGTGGAAGAGCCTACGTCGAGCGCCACCGCGCCGGCGACGTCGAAGCCGAAGTGATCGAGCCCGTGCGCAAGCTTGACGCCGCCCCGCGACACCCACGGGTGATCCTTCCCCCGAACCTCCAGCGGTGCGTCGTCGGCGAGCATGTCGCCCGCCTTGGCGAGCTTCTTCTCGCCCGAGAATACCGTCCCGGCCATGATCAGCGCCTGAGCCTTCGTCCGACTCTCGGCCAGCCCACGACTCACCAGCAGCTGGTCTGCGCGGAGCTTGGCTACGCCCGGACCTCCTCGATGCCGGCGCTATTCACCCGCAGCGCCTTGAGGACCGTCTCGACCATCTGAGGCGCGTTCAGGCCCGCCTCGTCGTACTGTTTTTCGGGCTTGTCCTGGTCGATGAAGCGGTCGGGGAGCCGCATCGTCCGGATTTTCAGGCCAGCGTCGACCAACCCCTCGTCGCTCGCCATCGTCAGCACGTGCGCGCCAAGGCCGCCGATCGACGCTTCCTCGACAGTCACCGCGACCTCGTGCGTCGTCAGCAGCTTGCGGATGAGCTCTTCATCCAGCGGCTTCGCGAAGCGAAGGTCGGCCACCGTAGTCGAAAGCCCCTTCGCCTCGAGCTGGTCGGCGGCCTTTTCCGCCTCCTCCAGCCGCGTGCCGAGCGACAGGATCGCGACCTTGCTTCCCTGGCGGACGATCCGGCCCTTGCCGATCTCCAGCGCCTGCGGGATGTCCGGAAGCTCTACGCCCCTCCCCGCCCCGCGCGGATAGCGCACTGCGATTGGGCCGCTGTCGTGAAGCTCCATCGTCTTCACCATGTGAACAAGGTCCGCCTCGTCGGCGGGCGCCATGACGACGAAGTTCGGCAACGTGCACAGATAAGCGAGATCGAAACTTCCAGCGTGGGTTGCCCCGTCGGCGCCGACGAGGCCCGCCCTATCCATCGCGAAACGCACCGGCAGGTTTTGGATGGCGACGTCGTGGACGACTTGGTCGTAGGCGCGCTGAAGGAAGGTCGAATAGATCGCGCAGAACGGGCGGTACCCCTGCGCTGCCAGGCCCGCTGCGAAGGTGACCGCATGCTGCTCTGCGATCCCGACGTCGAAGGCCCGCTCGGGGTGCTTTGCCGCGAATTTGTCGACTCCGGTGCCCGAAGGCATCGCTGCGGTAATCGCGCAAATCTTCGGATCCTCGTCGGCAAGCTTCGCCAGCGTTTCGCCGAACACGTTCTGGTAAGACGGCGGACCGCCGGTGCTCTTGTCCTGCTTGCCCGAGACAACGTCGAACTTGACGACGCCATGATATTTGTCGGCCGCGTTCTCGGCCGGCGCGTAGCCCTTGCCCTTCTTGGTGACGACATGGACCAGCATCGGCCCTTCCTCGGCGTCGCGCACATTCTCCAGGACTTCGACCAGCGCATCGACATCGTGGCCGTCGATCGGGCCGACGTAATAGAAACCGAGCTCGTCGAAGAGCGTGCCACCGGTGAAAAGGCCGCGCGCATATTCCTCCATTCGGCGGGCAGCGACGTGGAGCGGTTCGGGCATTGCCCTCGCAAGCTTTTGGGCAAGCCGACGCGGCGCCAGATACTTGCCCGAGCTCACCAGCCGGGCGAGCGAGTTTCGGAGGCTTCCGACCGGCGGCGCGATCGACATGTCGTTATCGTTGAGGATGACGATCAGCCGGTTGCCCGCAGCAGCGGCGTTGTTCATCGCCTCGTAGGCCATTCCCGCGCTCATCGCTCCGTCCCCGATTACCGCGATGGCGTGGTGCGGGTCGCCCGAAAGTTTGTTGGCGATTGCAAAGCCGAGGGCCGAGGAAATCGACGTCGAGCTGTGAGCGGCTCCGAACGGGTCGTATTCGCTCTCGCTGCGCTTGGTGAAGCCGGAAAGGCCGCCGCCCTGGCGGAGCGTTCGGATTCGGTCGCGCCGCCCGGTGATGATCTTGTGCGGATAGGCCTGGTGACCGACGTCCCACACCAGCTTGTCGCGCGGCGTGTCGAACACATAATGGAGCGCGACGGTGAGCTCGACCACGCCGAGGCCGGCGCCAAGGTGGCCGCCGGTGACGGAAACGGCCGAAATTACCTCCTGCCGAAGCTCGTCGGAAAGCTCTTCGAGCTGCGATCGGTCGAGCTTGCGGAGATCCTCCGGCAGCTCCACCTGGTCGAGCAGCGGGGTTTTGGGGCGGTCGGACATCGTCAACGGGCCTTATCCCCACCGCGTCGCCGTGTCACGGCAGGCGGCGCATCAGAGTGCGATTTCAGCGATTGCTCACCAAATGCTCAGCGTTCCTCGCGCCGCTTCGGATCAATCGTCATAGTCGTCGTCGTTGTCGACATCGGTCCTCGTGACCGCCATCGGGACAGGGACTGTCGCCGCAGCGATAGCAGCGCCGATCAGGGCCGCAACCAATCCGGCAAGCGAGCTCCAGAACATGTACCAGGCGACGTCAGCCGTTACGTCGATCGCGGTCTGACCGACATCCTGGGCGGCCGCACCGATCTGATTGGCCGTGTTGCGTCCCGTGGTGCTGACGTTCTTCCACGCCGCCTGCGCCTGGACCTGCCACCGGTTCGCAATTTGTTGCGCCTCGTCGCGCGAGACGCCGAGGCGATTCGCAATGACGGTCACGAGCCTGTCCTGCTCCTGTGGAGTGAGTACAGCATTGGGGCCGCGGAAGAGCCGGTCGATGAGCTGGTTGAGGTCTTGCGGAAGATCGCCGGGGTTGCGGATCGCCTGTCGGGCGGCGGTCGTCACGGCGTTCTGCGCCTTTTGAACATTCTGCTGGCCGATGCCTGCCTGATTGGCGATGCTGACTGCCTCATTGCGGATCTGATCGCGTGTCGGCCCGACATCGCCGGGGACAGCCGAAGCTGCGGCTCCTCCGCCACGGAGCACCAGCCCGCCGGCAGTCGTCGCAGCGCCGGTCGCCACTCTCGCGGTCGTCGAAACCGCCTGTCCGGCAAGGCCGAAGGCGAAGCCGATGGCGGTTGCCGCGAGCCATAGAACGACAAGGCTTGAGAGCGCCCACACGGCCGCCCCGTGGAAAAAGCCGGTGAGCGCATTGGGTATGCCTTCAAGCCGTCCGGCGACGAATGCGCCGATGCCGGTCGCGATGATCGTGCTTACCGCCCACCACAAAGCAGTGGTCCGCGGCACATGATGCAATTGCTCGCCGAGGTGGATGCTGTCGAAACCGATCGCCAGCCCGAGCAGGCTGAACAAGGCCATGAGCGCCACCGTCACGACGGCGCCCGCAAGAATTGCACCCCACGAAGCGCGTCTCATCAACGCGGGCGCGCCAAATCCCGCAGGAACTGCCCTGTCTGCATCGACCACCAGAAATCTCCTGTTTTTACCGGGTCTACTAACAGGCAATGAATCGGCAGCGGGGAAGGTTCCGATTCGTGACCGGCGTCAGGAGTTGCTGCAGTCCTCGCACTTGCCGCGGACCTCAATCACCGGCCGCTCGGCCGAAAACCCGGCGCTTGCGGCAGCATCGCGGATTCCTCCAGAAAGCTTGTCGTTGTCGATGTGCACCGCCTGTCCGCAACTGTCGCAGATCAAGAAAATGCAATCGTGAAGGCAGTCTGGATGCTGGTTGGCGACATAGGCATTGGCGCTTTCGACGCGCCGGGCGAGGTTCGCCCCGACAAACAGGTCGAGAATTCGATAGACGCTGTTCGCCGCGACCCGGCGGTCCTGCGACTTCGAAACGGCTTCGGCGATGTCATAGGCGCTTGCGGGCCGGGCGGATGACGCCAGCGCTTCGAACACCGCTGCGCGCATTTGAGTCCACTGCTCGCCATTGGACTCGAGGTGCTTTCGAGCAGCGGTGCGAAGCGATTCGCCCTCGTGGAGCTTATGCTCGTGACCGGCCATTTCTTCGTCGAGATAAGCGCTGCTCCGCTGGCGGGCAAGCGATCAGAAGGCGCAGCGCCCTCCGCGCGCCTTCATGTTGAGGTGGTGCCCGAGCGCCAGGATACTCACTCCAGCAATCGTCACGAGCGGCTCGTATCCGCTGTCATGAAGAATCGTGCCAAGCGCCATCGTCGCAAGCCCCGCCGAGCCCACCACGCTCGGAAGCACCAGCCCGTGATCGCGAATGCCCCGGCCGAGGGCGACCGCAGCAATGACCATCGCCAGCGAGAGGCCGACCTCGTGGATGATCGGCTGCCCCAGGATCCCGCCCGCCGAGGCGAGCAGCCCCAGAAGCACTGCCGTCGCCACGCAATGGATCGCGCACAGGCCGGACAGGCCTACGGCTATGCGGTCGAGCCGGAAAGATGAAGCGGGTCGCCTTGCCATTGCCAAGACATTAGGGACTGTTCGTTCCAGATACAATATATCATGCGCCGGATATTTCGGGTTGCCCCTCCGTCCGCCGCGCGCCAACAGGCACCCACCGATGACCTCGACACTCGCTTCCGAAGCCAAGGCGCAAGCCGCCGTCCGTCCTCAGCCGCTCCCGCTTTCGGCCCTCCTGTTCGCGGTCGCAGCCATGGTGTTCGCGATGGTGGTCATCGGCGGCATAACCAGGCTCACCGAAAGCGGGCTTTCAATTACCGAATGGCAGCCGGTGACGGGAGTGGTGCCGCCCCTCACTCACGCGCAGTGGGTGCACGAATTCCAGCTCTACCAGCAGACTCCACAGTACCGCGAGGTCGCCGGCCCCGCGGGGATGGACCTCAACGGATTCAAGTTCATCTTCTTCTGGGAATGGGCGCACCGGCTGCTCGGGCGAATCATCGGACTGGTCTTCTTCGTCGGTGTCGGCTGGTTTGCGATGAAGCGGGCGATCCCGCGAGGGTTCGCCTGGCGGCTGGTTGCGCTTTTCGTTCTTGGCGGACTTCAGGGAGCCGTCGGCTGGCTGATGGTCATGTCCGGCCTCGAGGGCAGGACGGAGGTCAGCCCCTACCGCCTTTCGGCACATCTCCTGTTCGCGCTGTTCCTGATGAGCGCGCTCATCTGGACGGCGCTCGACCTTCGCCAAATCGCCAAGGATTCTGTCGGCTCGCCCGGCGCGGCTGACCGGCTGGTCGATTGGCGTTCTCGCAATCGTCTTTGTCCAGCTGTTGCTTGGCGCCTGGGTGGCGGGGTTTCGCGCCGGATACGTGTCGAACACCTGGCCACTGATGAACGGCCACTTCTTTCCTGAAGGCGTGGACTGGTCGAACGGAATTGCGTTCGCCTTCACTCACGACCCGTTCCTTCTCCACTTCATGCACCGCTGGTGGGCGTGGGTCGTCGTCGCGGCGCTGGTCGTGTTTGCGCGCAAGGTGCGGCGCGCCGGCAGTCGCCCCGCCTCAATCGCCATCCACTCGGCGTTCGGGACGCAGATCATCCTCGGCATTGCCACGGTGATGAGCGGGATCGCGCTGCCAGTCGCCGTGGCGCACCAAGCAGTCGGGGCGCTGGTTCTCGCCTCGACAGTGTGGGGCGCGCACGTCGTCGGAGAGCGATCGTGAGCATCGTCTCGGTCTATGCAATCTTCGCCAGTGCCGAGGAAGCGGAACGGATCGGCCGAACGGTTGTCGAAGAGCGCCTCGCCGCCTGCATCAACATCCTAGGACCGTGCCGCTCCATCTACCGCTGGCAGGGCGCAGTCGAGACCGCCAACGAAGTTCCGGCAATCCTCAAGACCGACAGCTGGCAGGCGGACGCGCTGATCGCCCGAATATCCGAGCTGCACAGCTACGACGTGCCGTGCATCGCCGTCTGGCCGATCGACAAGCTTCTGCGCAGCTATTCCGAATGGGTCGAACAGTCGGTCGCCCCAGAGGGCTAAGCCTTCTTTCGCTTCGGCCTTTCCTTCAGCGCGTGGCGGCTGGTGAGCATTCCGGGGATTAGCGGCAGCCACAGCGTGAAGCCGCGAAACAGCAGGGTTGCCGAAAGCGCCGCTTCGAACGGTATCCCGAACAGGCGCAGAGTGCCGATCGAAACCGCTTCGAACGAGCCAAGCCCCATCGGAATCGGCCCAAGAGTGACGACGATCGAGGCCATGATGAAGGCGACGAACGCTGCTGCAAAATGCGCTTTCACGCCAAGCGAAAACAGGCACAACTGCATCGTCCATCCGTCGAGGACGAAGGTGAGGCCGTTGAGAAGCGACAGCTCGATGATGAGCTCGCGGCTCCTGACGAGCTTCGCCGGAGCCTCACCGATCATTTCGAACAGCTCCCGGACGGGGCCGAACTGGCGAAGCCATTTGGGAATCGCCTTTTCGCCCTTCTTCTGAAGCCAGAGCGACAGCGACGGAATCCCTGCAGCGACAACGAGGAATGCGGAAATCAGCCCGATCATGAGCCAGCTGTCGGCGGACATCAGCCACAGCAGGAACAGGACTCCCAGAGCGCAGATCGCGTAAGCCGCATAATAGCTGATGATGGCCAGGATAACGGCCGCGACCGCGACCTTCTTCGATGCTCCAAGGCTCCTCAGCCGGTCGACGACGACGACATTGCCGCTCATTCCGGCGGTCGGCACCATCTGGTCGGCGAAATGCTTGGTGACCGTCAGCGGAAGCAGCTTCACGAAGTGGGTGTCGCAGTCGCAGGCGCGGAGGACGAGGTACCATTCGAGGGCGAGGATGACGTAGGTGAGGATTTGGGCGCCAAGAGCGACCACAAGCCATAGCGGGCGCGCATGAGTTACGAGCTTTGCGAACTGCTTGACGTCGCCCCAGTGAATGGTGGCGAAGATGACGGCACCAACCAATAGAATGCCGAGAAGCCAGGTTCGCCAGCTGGCGAGAGCCTTTCCGGTGAGGCTCTCTTCGCTTTCGCTGGCCGTTGTTGCGTCGTTCGGCATCGTCTACGGCAACGCCGCTACGGCCGTTGCGGTGCCGCGCACACCCGAGATTCTATAGCCGCCGCTTGTCGAGCTGGAGGTATCCCGGGTCGAATTCGGCAATTGCCTCGAGCGCCCGTCGGTCGAGGATCTTGATGTGGCGGTTTTCCGCCTCGATCACCTGCCTTCGGCGAAGCTCTTGCAACGTCCGGTTCACGTGAACGACCGTCAGCCCCAGGCATTCGGACAACTCACGCTGGGTCAGCGGGAAATCGAACGTGTCGTCGCTGGCCTTGCCGACGATCTGGAGCCTCAGGTGAATCTCGCAGAACAGGTGTGCCATCCGCGAAATCGCCGAACGCTGCCCCAGCGACAACGCCATCTCTCGGGCAATCGCCGCATCCAGATTCGTTGATAACCAGTAGACTCTGGTGAGGTGCGGATGCCTTTCCGTCACCTCAGTCAAGCGCTCATGCGGGACCATTCCGACGATCGACTCGGTAATGCTCACGATGTCGTGGTCGAGACGCTTGAGAGTGAAGCTATGGAGATCGGCGAAGTCGCCGGGCAGGTGCAATTCCAGTATCTGCCGCTCGCCGCTCGGAAGGTCCTTCGATCGCGCTAGCCAACCGTCGAGCAGCAGAATGCTGTGGTTCAGCGGCTCGCCCGCACGCACCAGCATTTCATGTGCGGCAACCTGGCGGGTGTGGTCGACCAGACCCCGGATCACCCGCTCATCGTCGGGGCTGATCGTGGTACGCAGTCTCAGCTTCTTCAAATGAGCGGTTATCATTCGCCGCGCCTCTTGCAACGCCGCACAGAACTTCGCGGATAACCTAGGTTACAGGTCCGTTACGTTTACAAAAAAGACGCGTTTTTAAAAGCCTAACTGGCTCAGGACGTAATCTGGGTGAATCGGATTTTCACGCCGCAAAGCTATACCTGCGGCGCCGAGGATGGGGAGCTTTTTGTGGCGTACAGGTACTACCGATTCGATGGCACGGGGCGCATTCGCGAAGCCGAGTGGCTCGATGCCGTTGACGACGACGATGCCGTTCGCCAGGTCCGCGAAAGGAACCTCCCGGTTCCCTCGGAAGTGTGGGAACGCAACCGGCGAGTTGCTCGCATCGAGCCGTCCGGCCGCGGCTGATCAGGTCCGGTCCAGGGCTTGTGCGGGTCTATGAACGGCGGCTGCTCCCCGCCGCGCCGGAGCGCCACCTTCGGCTGAGCAGTTCCCGCTGATGTCGCTCGTCACCTTCGGCGGCTTTCCGGCGCCTTGCGACGTCACCCGAGTCGTTCGAGTACAGGTCGAGCGGCCGTTGCTGACCGAGACGACGCTGACGCTGCTGCTTCCGGCCGGAGCATCGCCGTAGGAAACGACATTGGCCCGAGCTCCGGGCGCGGTGCCGGCCTGTCTCGACATCTGCCGCACCCGGTTCACCAGCGCTTCGCGCTGGCGCTCGATGCGCGCCATCACCTGCCCAAAATCGCCGAGCTGCGGCATCGGCAGTGGCGCCCATGCGACCGGGCCGAAAATGCCCGGCGCCTGCGAAACCGTAATTTTGGGCGCGACATCGCCATAATAGCGGACGTGGGCGATTGCCCCGTCGGGAAGAGCCACGTCCATGACATGGCTTGCGGGCTTCGTCGCGGCAGCCGCAGCTCCGCCCAGAGCAGCAGCTCCTGCCGCCGCAAGCGCCAAAGTTGAAAGTTTCGGCATCGACCGTCCTCCAACACCTGATGAGTGAACAGCCCCAAGCTATCGCGCGAATCTGAACGCCAGATTGCCATTGGCAGGCCTGGCGGGTACCATTTTACCCGTCGAGAACGCCCCGGATTTGCTTGACTTTCCGGCGCTTCCACGCAAATAGCCCGCCCAGCGGCGGCGCTCCGAGGCTTCGGCCTAGGCGCCGCTTTTCTCGTTAGAAAGAGGTCACCCGCCATGAAGGCGCTGATGAAGACGACCAAGTCGGCAAAGCCGGCCGAAGTCGAGAAGAAATGGCACCTGATCGATGCCGAAGACCTGGTTGTCGGCCGGGTGGCCTCGATCATCGCCAATATCCTGCGTGGCAAGCACAAGCCGAGCTTCACTCCGCACGTGGATTGCGGCGATCATGTCGTTGTCGTCAACGCCGACAAGGTGAAGTTCACCGGCCGCAAGCTGGAGCAGAAGATCTATTACAAGCACACCGGCTATGTCGGCGGGCTTAAGGAGATCACTGCCGAGAAGGTCCTCGAGGGCCGCTTCCCGGAGCGTGTCCTGGAAAAGGCGGTTGAGCGGATGATCCCGCGCGGGCCGCTCGGGCGCCAGCAGATGCGCGCTCTCCACCTCTACAACGGGCCGGAGCACCCGCATGCCGGCCAGAACCCCGAAGTCCTCGACGTCGCGTCGATGAACCGCAAGAACAAGGTTGGCGCATAATGGCCGAGAAGAAAAAGAGCCTTTCCGATCTCGCTGAGCTGACGAAGGAGGAGGCGGCCCCCGCCCCTGCCGAAACCGAAACCGCCGAGGAAGCAACTGAGGCCGCTGCTCCGCCGCCGGCCGAGGAAGCGCCGGTTTACGAGCAGCAGATTGACAAGCACGGCCGCGCCTATGCGACCGGACGCCGCAAGGACGCCATCGCCCGCGTGTGGTTGAAGCCCGGATCGGGCATCATCACCGTCAACGGCCGCGAGCAGGAGGTCTATTTCGCCCGTCCGTCACTTCGCCTGGTGATCAACCAGCCGTTCGACGTCGCCGACCGCCGCGGCCAGTATGACGTCGTCGCCACCGTCAAGGGCGGCGGACTGTCGGGCCAGGCCGGCGCCGTGAAGCACGGGATCGCCCAGGCGCTGACCCGCTACGAGCCGGCGCTCCGGACGGCCGTAAAGCAGGCCGGCTTCCTGACCCGCGATCCCCGCGTCGTCGAGCGCAAGAAGTACGGCCGCGCCAAGGCACGCCGCAGCTTCCAGTTCAGCAAGAGGTAAGCGAGCACAGCGCCGCCGGCGCGGAACGCGCCGCCGAAGCAGTGCGAAGACTTACCGATGCCGGCCGGCCTGCGCCCAAGCGGCCGGAGCCGCGCCGAGCGACAGGACCGACGTCACGCGGATTCATCCGCGTGGCGGCCAAAGCTCTTGTGGGGTGACGGCCCCGTATCTGGAGTAGAACAGCAGGTACCACCGCTCCTAGCTCAACCGGATAGAGCGCCGGGCTTCGAACCCGGAGGTTGGGGGTTCGAGCCCCTCGGAGCGGGCCAACCCGCGGTGTGATCTCGCAGCCCTCAGTTGCGCTTGCTGGATCACGAGCTACGCTCGGCCGGGGGAGAATGTTCGATGCGCCGCCTGATCCCGTTCCTGATTTCGCTCGTTGTCGCCATGCCCGTGGCAGCCCAGACCATCCTCCTTCGCCCCGCGCAGGTGTTCGACGGCGTCGACCCGCAGGCCCATCCCGGCTGGTCGGTGCTGGTCGAGGGCGAAAAGATCGCCGCCGTGGGACCAAACGTCACCGCACCGGCGGGGGCGAAGGTGATCGACCTTCCCGGAACGACGCTGATGCCCGGAATGATCGAGGGGCACAGCCACATTTTCCTTCACCCGTACAACGAGACCCTTTGGGACGATCAGGTGCTCCACGAGCCGCTGGCGCTGCGCACCGCCCGCGCCGTGGTCCATGTCAGGAAAACCCTCGACGCCGGTTTCACGACCGAGCGCGACCTCGGGACCGAGGGCGCGGGCTATGCCGATGTCGGAATCAAGCAGGCGATCAATGAGGGGATCATCCCTGGCCCGCGGATGTTGGTCGCGACCAAGGCCAATGTCGCCCGCGGTGCTTATGGCCCCAAAGGCTTTGAGCCGGGCGTTCACATCCCACAGGGTGCGGAGGAAGTCAGCGGCCCCGACGAGATGACCAGGGCCGCACGCGACCAGATTGCAGCCGGCGCCGACGTCATAAAGATGTACGCCGACTATCACTATCAGCCGGGCGAGCCGAGCCGCCCCACCCTCACCGAAGAGGAAATGGCGGCGGGGGTGCGGGTCGCCCACGACGCTGGCCGTCTCGCGGCCGCGCATGCGACCACTGCCGAAGGAATGCGCCGCGCTATCCTCGCCGGAGTCGACACGGTCGAGCATGGCTATGGCGGCACTCCCGAAGTGTTCAAGATGATGGCCGAACGCGGAATCGCGCTGTGCCCGACCATTGCCGCGTCGGAGGCTTACGCCCGCTATTTCCAGCATTGGAATGGACAGGAGCCCGCGCCCGAAAGCGTCCAGGAGAACCGCCGCTCGTTCCGCGAAGCGATGAAGGCCGGCGTTCCGATCTGCATGGGCGGCGACGTCGGCGTGTTCAGCCACGGCAAGAACTGGCTTGAGATGGAAGCGATGCAGCGCGCCGGAATGAGCGCTCCGCAGGTGCTGATCTCGGCAACGTCTCGCAATGCGAAGATCTTTCACCTCGCCGACCGCGGCTCGGTCAAGCCGGGTCTGTTCGCCGACCTCGTCGCGGTCGAGGGCGATCCGACGAAAGACGTGTCCGCCGTCGAGCACGTCCGGCTGGTGATGAAAGGCGGCGAGATCGTCCGCGGCCCGTGAGCGCAAAAGCGATGGGCCAGCTGGCGATTCGTGTGACGCCACGGTCGGCCAAGCCGGGCATCGGCGGCTGGCGAACCGGTGCGGATGGCCGCGAGGAGCTGGAGGTGCGCGTTTCCGATCCGCCCGCAGACGGAGCCGCCAACGCTGCGGTCGTGAAGCTTCTTGCAAAGGCGCTTGGGGTGAGCCGTTCCGAACTGACGATTGTTTCGGGGCACGCTAGTCGTCACAAGCGGATCTCGACCCCATTTGAGACCGAGGAGATGCGCCGCATACTCGGTGGATCGTGACAAGGGAGAGAGCAATGTTCGGAATCGCAAAGCGCCGGCTCGGCAAGAACGGACCGGAAGTTTCCGCAATCGGTCTCGGCTGCATGGGCATGAGCGAATTTTACGGAAGCGGCGACGAGCAGGAATTGATCGCAACCATCCATCACGCCCTTGATCGCGGAGTCTGCTTTCTCGACACCGCCGACATGTACGGCCCGTTCAAGAACGAAGAACTGGTCGGTCGGGCAATCGACGGACGCCGCGACGAGGTCTTCCTGGCCACTAAATTCGGCAACGTGCGCGGCGAGAACGGCGAATTCCTCGGCGTTCGCGGCGATCCCGACTACGTCCGCTCCGCCTGCGAGGCGAGCCTCAAGCGGCTCGGGGTCGACACGATCGACCTCTACTACCAGCACCGGGTCGACCCCAACGTGCCGATCGAGGACACGGTCGGCGAGATGGCGCGCCTGAAGGACGAGGGGAAGATCCGTTACCTCGGCCTTTCGGAAGCCGCTCCGCAGACGATCCGCAAAGCCCATTCGACCCACCCGATCACCGCCATCCAGACCGAGCTGTCGCTGTGGAGCCGCGACGCCGAAGCCGAAGTGCTTCCAACTGTCCGGGAGCTCGGCATCGGCTATGTCGCTTATTCGCCGCTCGGTCGCGGATTCCTGAGCGGGCGTTTCAAGTCGGCGGAGAATTTCCCTGACGACGACTACCGCCGCAATCACCCCCGCTTCCAGGGCGAGAATTTCGACAAGAACATCGCGCTCGTTCGCGAAGTCGAGAACATGGCGGAGGCCAAGGGCTGCACGACTGCCCAGCTGGCGCTCGCCTGGGTGCTCGCGCAGGGCGACGACGTCGTCCCCATTCCGGGCACCAAGCACCGCAAATATCTCGACCAGAATATCGGCGCGCTCGACGTAAAGCTTTCGGACGATGACCTGAAACGGCTCGACGAGATCCTGCCGCCCGGGGCCGCCGCCGGCGATCGCTACCACGCCCGCGGCATGGAAACGGTGAACCGTTGAGCGCCGGGAGCCGCGACTCCAGCCACATCGACACGAAGCTCGTCACCGGCGGCCGTCGCAAGGAATGGCGCGGCCGCCTCGTCAATCCCCCGGTCGATCGCGGGTCGACTATTCTGTTCGAAAATGCAGAGGAGATGCGGGCGGCAAAGCCCGGTCTCGGTGACTATTATTACGGGCTTCACGGCTGGCCGACCCAGTGGGCACTGGCCGAGGGGCTGACCGAGCTCGAGCCCGGAGCGGCGGGAACGGCGCTTTGCGAAACCGGGCTTGCGGCGGTGACTTCGGCGCTGACGGCGGTGCTCAGGGCCGGTGACGAGCTGCTGATGGTCGACAGCGTTTACGGACCGACCCGGCACTTTTGCGACGTCGTACTGAAGCGCTTCGGGATTTCTACCCGCTATTACGACCCGCTTGCGACTGCCGACGAGCTGGAGTCAGCGCTCGGGGAGAAGACTCGGGCCATTTTCCTGGAAAGTCCCGGATCGCAGACTTTCGAGGTCCAGGATGTGCCCGGGATCTGCACGATGGCGCGGCCGCGCGGGATCGTCACTCTGCTCGACAACACCTGGGCGACGCCCCTGTTCTTCCCGGCAATCAAGCACGGAGTCGACATCAGCATTCAAGCGCTTAGCAAATATGTCGGCGGCCACTCCGATCTTCTGCTCGGCGCCATCACCGCCAATTCGCAATGGTACGAACAGGTCCAGCGGGCGACGTGGGATTTCGGCCACGCGGCAGCGCCTGACGATGCCTGGCTTGCGGCGCGCGGCTTAAGGACCCTGGGAGTTCGGCTGAAGCGGCACGAGGAGAGCGCACTGAAAGTTGCGCGATGGTGCGCGGACCAGCCGCAGGTCGCGCGAGTTCTTCACCCGGCACTCGAAAGCTGCCCCGGCCACCAATTTTGGAAACGCGACTTCAGCGGCTCGAGCGGCCTCTTTTCCATCGTCCTCGCCGGCGGCGATTCAACAGCCGCCGACCGCACGGTGGAGCGGCTGGAGCTGTTCGGGATCGGCTACAGCTGGGGCGGGTTCGAAAGCCTCGCAGTTCCGGCCGAGCCGATCCGCACTGTCACTGAGCCGCAGTGGGAAGGGCCGATCGTCCGGCTCCAGATCGGGCTCGAGGATCCGGACGACCTGATTGCCGATCTCGCCGAGGCGCTGGAGAGCTATCTCGCGGCCTAGTCGAGGACCAGCGGGGTCTCGTCCGCCTGGCGGGAGTTCCGCATCAGCAACAGCAGCGGAAGCACGAAGAAACAGACGTACATCATCAGCTTGAAGTCATCGAGATAGGCGATGAACAGCGCCTGCCGGGTGATCTCCGCATTGAGGAATGCCATCACCGAGGTCGCCTGGTTGCCGAACGTCTGAAGCACGTTCGGGTCGATTGTCGGAATCTTGCTGTCGGTGATCTGGCTTGCGAGGTCGGCGTGCGCGACTTGGGTCATTCGCGCCAACTGAAAGCTGACCACCGAAATCCCGACCGAGCCGCCGACGTTACGGGCGAGGTTCAGGAGCGCAGCGCCCGTAGTCCTGTCGCGAGCCGGGAGCGTGGCAAAGGCCAGCGTCTGCAGCGGCACGAAAATCAGCCCCAGCCCAAGCCCCTGGATAACGCCGCTGACGATCACTGGCCTGGATGGCTGATCGAGCGCGAACCCGGTCATCAGCCATAGCGAAATGCCCATCAGCACCACTCCGATCGCGACGAGAATTCGAGCGTCGATCCGTCCGGTTAGCCGTCCGGCGAGCAACATCGACATCAATGTGCCGACTCCGCGCGGCGCGGTCAGGAAGCCGGACTGCAGGACCGAATATCCATACAGCGTCTGAAGCAGAGGCGGCAGCAGCGCCAGCCCGGCAAGCAGCAGCACCCCGGTAATCACCATGAACACCAGCGAGCTTGCGAAATTCCTGTCGGCGAACATCTCCCGGTCCCACAGCGGATTCTTTGCGCTGACGGTGTGCACCAGGAACATCCAGAACCCGGCAACCGCCACGCTCGCCTCGAGGATGATCTCCCAACTGTCGAACCAATCCTTCTGATTGCCGCGGTCGAGGAAGAGCTGGAGCGACGCCAGCGCCACCGCTAGCAGCCCGAACCCGAAGAGGTCGAACCTGCGCTTGTGGGTGTCTGTCGTCGGCATGAAGGCGGTCATCAGGAAAAAGCAGATGACTCCGACGGGAAGATTGACGAGGAAGACCCAGCGCCAGTTGTAGCTGTCGGTCAGCCAGCCGCCGAGCACCGGCCCCAGGATCGGCCCGATCATCACTCCGCCGCCGAACAGCGCCATCGCCTGTCCATGCTTCTCGCGCGGGTTGATGTCGAACAGGGTTGCCTGGGCAAGCGGCACGATGAACGCTCCGCTGACTCCCTGAATGGCACGGAAGCCGACCATTTCCAAAAGCGAGCTCGCCGTAGCGCACATCACCGATGCCGCAGTAAAGCCCACCACCGACATCACCAGCAATCGCTTCCTGCCGATCCGGTCGGCAAGCCAGCCGCTCATCGGCAAAGCGATAGCCGACGCGATGATGTAGCTGGTCAGCACCCAGTTAATGCTCTCCTGCGTTGCGCCAAGACTTGCACGCATGTGCGGGAGCGCGACGTTGGCGATGGTGGTGTCGAGGACCTGCAGAAGCACCGCCGTCATCACCCCCACGGTGACGATCAGCCTTCGCCCCGTCGGAAGCGGGTGGGCGGCAGTGAGCGCGGTGGCCATTCTCGGGCTTATTTGCCGTCGGTATCGACGGTGACCACCGCTGAAAGGCCAGCGATCATCGGCTTCGACGGCTTCCCGTCGAAAACGATCCTCACCGGTACACGCTGGGTCACCTTGACCCAGTTGCCGTTGGCATTCTGCGCCGGGAGAAGCGAGAATTCGCTGCCTGTGCCGGCGCCGATGCTCTCGACGTGAGCCTTGAACTTTTGGCCCGGATAGGCGTCGATCTTGACCGTCGCGGGCTGGCCGGGACGCATGTCGGTCAGCTGCTTTTCCTTGAAATTCGCTTCCACCCAGGCGCTGTTGCTGTGGACGATCGACAGCGCGCCGACCCCGGAAACGATCTGCGTTCCGATCTGCAGCCGGTCGGAATTGGCAACTTCGCCGGAAATCGGCGCTCGGACGACGGTGCGGTCGAGGTCCAGTTTCGCCTTGTCGACTGCGGCTTGCGCCTGGGCGATTGACGGCTGCTCTCCCGGTGCGATCGCCGCCTGCGCGTTGGCGGCGCGAGCCTTGGCGTCCTCGAGCTGGGTCTGGGCCGACTTCACTTCGTTGAGCGCGTCCTCATAATCGGCGCGCGTGGTGAAGCCCTCTTTCAGGAGCTGCTCCTGGCGGTGGAGCGCGTTCTGCTTGATCTCGAGATTGGCGCGCGCACCGGTGATGTCGGCGCCTGTTCCCGAGGCCTGAGTCTTGAGCTGCTGCGTTTGCAGCTTCGCCGCGGCAAGTTGCGCCTGCGCCTGTTCGAGCGCCACGCGGAAAGGCGCCGGGTCGATTTTGAACAGCACGTCACCGCGGTTCACGTGAGAACCGTTCTTCACTTCGACATCGACCACGGGGCCGGTGACCTGCGCAGTCACGGAGACGACATCGGTCTTGACCTGCGCATTGTCGGTGGATTCCGATCCGCCGCTTGTCAGCCACAGATAGCCGAGGCCGAGCACGAGCAGCACCGGCACCAACAGCATCGCGATCGTGCGGATGCGCGACTTTTTCGACTTGTCCGCCTTGCGCGAAGCCTTGGCGATTGCGGCAGCCTCCTCGGGCGTTTCGGCCCGGGTGGCTGGACGCTCAGCCGTTTCGGTCTTCACCTCGTTCATGCCCGAATCGCTTTCCCCTTTGTGTCTCCACAGCGGGAGACATTTGTCCTGATTCTCGCCAGTCTCTCCTGAAGGTCCTTCAACTCACCGGGGGCGATCCCGGCGGTTGCCTGTTCCGACAGCTCGGCGGCGATTGTGCGAAGCTGCTTCACCAGCGGCGCCGCTTTGTCCGTCAGCTCGAGCCGCCACGCGCGCCGGTCGGACGGATCCGGCTGGCGCTCCACAAGCCCGGCCTCCTCCAGTCTGTCGACAATCCTGCAGAGCGTGATTGGCTCCATGTCCAGCCGGTCGGCGAGCTCCACCTGCCTCAGGCCCGATTCTCTCTTCAGCCGCGCGAGCACCCGCCATTGCGGACGAGTGATCCCGAGCTGAGCGGCACGCTGATCGAACGCCCGGCGGACGCCGCGCGCGGTTTCGTTGATCTGAAACAGGAGATCTTCCATTGAGCGCCCATATAATAACGGTGCTTATTAAATCAACCGAAGGGCGGCATGTTCCCAGTCCTTGCTATTCGTCACGAAAATTCTTGCGGCGCAGCGCGAGCTTTTCGGGCTCACGCGCGGGGTCAGCGGCTCAGACCCTCAGCCGCTCTCGGCTTTGCTGAGCAGCGCTGCTCGCGGGTTAATCCGCTCTGCCGTCCACTCACGCTCAGACCGTCCGCCGCTCCGGCTTTGCTGACAGCGCTACCGCTCGCGGGTTAATCCGCTCTGCGTCCACTCGTTGACGGCCGAACGGTGAGCACCTAATTCGGCGCGGCGCTTTAGCGGGTATGATGTAATGGTAGCCTGTCAGCTTCCCAAGCTGATCGCGCGGGTTCGATTCCCGCTACCCGCTCCAGCATAGGCAGTCCGGGGGACTGCCGTCGTGCTGGAGCGCGCCCGAAGGGCGGCGACTGGAGCGCCCGCGGGAAAGCGGCGGGGCGACAGCCAGTCCGGGGGACTGCCGTCGTGCTGGAGCGCGCCCGAAGGCGACGGGCGAAACGCCGCCTACCCCTCTTCCACCACCTCGATTTTCGCCTGTTTTAGCTGCTTTCGAAGAGCATCGGCGCAGGCGTTCGCCAAATCCTCATCATCCGAGCGGACGACGAAATCGGCTCCGTAGCGTCCGCCGCCGTAGAAGGGATAACTGCCGATCGAAACGCCTGGGTGATCGTCCTGGACCTGCTTCAGAAGGTCGGCAACATCGCTTTCGGCGGCATGGGCTCGAACGGTGACGGAGACGACCGGAGCGCCGCCTTCGAGCGTGCCGTCAAGCGCGTCCAACATTGCACCGGCGATCTTCGGCACACCTGCAAGGATGTAGACGTTGCCGATCTTCACTCCGGGCGCGCCTGAAGTCGGGTTGGGGATCAGCTCGGCGCCTGCGGGAACCCGCGCCATCCGAAGCCGAGCTTCGGTGAGCCCAAGCGGCCGGTCCTGATAATATTCGTCGAGAATTCGCCGCGCTTCGGGGTGGACGATTACCGGCACGCCGAAGGCCGCGGCAACCGAGTCGACGGTGATGTCGTCGTGGGTGGGACCGATTCCGCCGGTCGTGAACAAATAGTCGTGGTTGGGCCTCAGCGCGTTCACGGCCGTGACGATCGCCTCCTCCTGGTCGGGAACGACGCGCACTTCCGCCAGGCGAATTCCCTGACGGTTCAGCCAGCGCGCGACCTGCGCGATATTTTTCTCTTCGGTGCGCCCGGACAGGATTTCGTCGCCGATGACGACCAGCGCCGCAGTCCAGATCCTCGATTTTGCGGCCACGCCTCTGTCTCCGGTGACTTCCGGCCCCCGAATGCCTATCTAGCCGCCATGACTCAATATGTTCCAGTTGCCGCCGACGATCGCGTCGAAGCTCGAAACGGAGTGATCAAGCTCCACGGCTCGGATGGATTCGCCGGAATGCGCAAAGCCGGGCGGCTTGCCGCCGAGATCCTCGATGCCCTTGCTCCCCATGTCGTTCCCGGAGTGACCACCGGCGAACTGGACGCGATCGTCTATCGAATGACTGTCGAAGCGGGTGGCGTTCCGGCGACCCTCGGCTACCGCGGCTTCACCAAGAGCTGCTGCACGTCGATCAACCATGTCGTCTGCCACGGGATTCCGGGCGACCGGGTCCTGAAAGACGGGGATATCGTCAATATCGACGTCACCCCGGTTCTCGACGGCTGGCACGGTGACACCAGCCGGATGTTCCTTGTCGGCGACGTGCCGATCAAGGCGAAGCGGCTGGTCGACGTTACGTACGAATGTTTGATGCTCGGGCTCGAGCAAGCAAAGCCGGGCAATCGCCTCGGCGACATATCCAACGCGATCCAGACGCATGCCGAGAAGAATTGCTACAGCGTCGTTCGAGATTTTTGCGGCCACGGAGTCGGGCGCCTGTTTCACGACAGCCCCGAAGTAATCCATGCCGGCCGCGCCGGCACCGGGCCCGAGCTAAAGCCGGGGATGATCTTCACGGTCGAGCCGATGATCAACATTGGCCGCGCCGACGTGAAGCTTCTCGACGACGGCTGGACCGCGGTCACCCGCGACCGCTCGCTGTCGGCCCAGTTCGAACATTCGATCGGGATCACTGAAACCGGCTGCGAGATTTTTACCAAGAGCCCGAAGGGCCTGGACCACCCGCCTTACGCCTGAATAGCAACGGCATGTCCCCCTTTTCGCGCGCAGTTGAAGCGTTCAATCGCGACGATCTGAAGACAGCGCGGGACATTGCCGAGCGGGAGAGCCGAAGTTCAAGGTCGCCGCGCTGGCGGCACCTTCTCGGCCTCATCGAGTGCAGGTCGGGAAATTTTGCCGCTGGCGTTCCTCACCTTTTGGCGGCAGCCGATGGCGATCCCGACAATGTCGGTTTCGAGGTGATGCTTGCCCGGGCGTTGATCGACTCGGGCCGTCCCACGGACGTACTGGCGAGGAACGCGCCCGCAGCCGGCAGGTCCGCCGAAATCCTGGCGCTGTGGGAGGCCCGCGCCGAAGCGGCGGATTCGGCAGCCGACGACGGGCAGGCGGTTCGCGCCTGGCGCATGATCGCGGTCGCCCGCGGGAACGATCATCGGGCGTGGGTGAATCTTGCCCGCGCCTGTCTTCGCCTGGAGCAGTTCGATGACGGTGAAAAAGCGTATCGGCAGGCGCTCGCAGCAGCACCGCTCGACGTCGATTCGCTCCGCGAGCTGGCGCTGCTTTACGAGCGGATCGGTCGAATCGACGCAATGGCCGCGCTCCTCCAATCAGCGGAGAAGGCCGGAATTGCCAAGCACCGACTCGCCTTCGCCTGGGCAAGCTTCGAGCAGCGGCGCGAGGAGAGCTGAAACAAGCGGCCTAGGCTGCGGCTGGCTTGGACTGCGAATCCCAACCGGCCACCAGGCGTTCGGCACGTTTCACGTCCTGCGGGAAATCCACCTCACCCCATTCCTCGCCGTTGATGTCGAGAGTCCACACCTCCGATTTCTCGGCGAGGTGATGGATCACGCGCAAGTACCACATCGTGGTTCCTTCAGAGGTACGAATGTCATGCTCGACCGCTTCGCTGAAGCGCTCGGCACCGCCGTCTCGGAACGCCAGCAGGCCGATCGATTCGGCGTTCACGCCCTTCGTTATTCGCTTTCCGATCGCCTTCAGGCGCCCGTCCCCGTCAACGACAACTTTCATGTCGTCTTCGTCATAGGAAGGCTTTCGATCGATGGTGACGCAAATGCCCGGCCGGCTGTTGCCGACGACTCGGCCCATCAGCGAATCCGAAACCAAGGTGTCGCCGTTCCACACCAGGCACTCGCCGCAGAGCTCGTAACGGGCCAAGAACAGGGACCCGAGATTGTCGGCGACCTTGTAAAAGGGGTTGAAGATCGTGCGCACTTTCGGCCCGCCCGAGCGCCTGGCGATGGCCTGCTCCACAAGCTCATCGTGAAAACCGGTCACGACGATCGCCTGTCC
This sequence comes from uncultured Alphaproteobacteria bacterium, assembly GCA_963839145.1. Taxonomy (GTDB): domain Bacteria; phylum Pseudomonadota; class Alphaproteobacteria; order Sphingomonadales; family Sphingomonadaceae; genus Sphingomicrobium. The sequence continues at coordinate 99,954 of CAWITR010000002.1, read as the reverse complement.
CACGCCATTGGCGGCCAAGGTGTCGAGCTGGCGGTCCAGAAGCGTTCGGCCGCCGAACTCGATCAGGCACTTGGGCTTATCATCCACCATGTGGCCGAGACGGCTCCCCTGCCCCGCCGAAAGGATGATCGCCTTGTCCATGCGTTCGCTCTGCCTTTCAAATGCGGCGCCGATTGGGCATTAGCCGGATGCACCAGTGGAGGATCGCGTGAAGAAGATCGAAGCGGTGATCAAGCCGTTCAAGCTCGACGACGTCAAGGACGCCCTGCACGAGGTCGGCGTGTCTGGAATCACAGTCACGGAGGTCAAGGGCTTCGGCCGCCAGAAGGGCCACACAGAACTCTACCGCGGTGCCGAATATGTCATCGACTTCCTCCCCAAGGTGAAGGTCGAGGTCATCGTCGAGGACGTCCTCGTTGAAAACGTCGTCGAAGCGATCACGCAGGCTGCGCGGACGGGCCGAATCGGCGACGGCAAGATCTTCGTCCTGCCCATCGACGAGGCTGTCCGAATCCGCACCGGCGACAGGGGGACCGATGCCATCTGACGGGGTTCGCAGGGACGAAATGCTGGCATCGATGTCGCCCGAGGAGCTCAAGTCGGCGATGCGCTCCCTTGGCTACCGGACTCAGGCGGATCTCGCCAACGGGATCGGCGTGTCCCGGTCTGCGGTTAGCCTGTGGCTGGAAGGCAAAGTGGGCGTTCCCCGCCCTGTCGCGATGCTTCTGAGGATGCTGATCGCGGCGCAGCGGCGCGCTTTCTAGCGCAACCAGTATCGCTCCCGCTCGTTACGCCCCAAACACAAAGACGGGAGGAATCCGTGCTTGGTACAATTCTCATCATCCTGCTCATCCTGCTTCTCATCGGCGCTCTCCCGACCTGGGGCTTCTCGCGCGGATGGGGCTACGGCCCGTCCGGCCTGCTCGGACTGATCCTGATCATCGTCATCATCTTGCTTCTGACCGGAAATCTGTAGCAGCAGAAGCAGTTCGGGCGACCAGCTGCTCAGTCACACGAAGTGGCAGTTGCTCGAGTAAATTGAACGGGCCGGGGTGGCGTCGCTGCCCCGGCCTGTCCGATTCTGTTGGACGTGCGCCTCCGCTCAGCGGCGTCGCCGGCGGCCGGTGAAAAGTTAACCGGCATCTGGATTCGACACCGCACCGGCCCGACATAACGGATCCAAGCTTCGGATTCGCGAACCCCCCTCGCCGGCTCGCCAGCCGCGCGGGCGTCGGGCCTCGTTGGTCCGGAGCAAAGGCAACAACGAAAGCCCGAGGAGCGGCAAAAAATGGCGGACGCTGGCGACATTCTTTCGAAGATCAAGGACGAGGACATCGAGTGGGTCGACCTCCGCTTCACCGATCCCAAGGGCAAGTGGCAGCACCTCACCATGGCCAGCGGAGTCATCGACGAAGACGCGCTCAGCGACGGCCTGATGTTCGACGGAAGCTCGATCGCCGGGTGGAAGGCGATCAACGAGTCCGACATGATCCTGAAGCCGGACCTCGACGCCGCTTACATCGATCCGTTCAGCGCCACGCCGATGCTGATCCTGTTCTGCAACGTCGTCGAACCCTCGACGGGAGAGCTTTACGGCCGCGACCCGCGCTCCACCGCCACCCGCGCCGAGGCCTATCTCAAGCAGACCGGTATCGGCGACACCGTGTACGTCGGGCCGGAAGCAGAATTCTTCATGTTCGACGATGTCCGTTTCGAGGACGGCTACGCGTCGAGCTGCTTCCGAATCGACGATACGGAGCTGCCGGGCAACACCAGCCGCGAATATGAAGGTGGCAACCTCGGCCACCGGCCCCGCGCCAAGGGCGGCTACTTTCCTGTCGCGCCGGTGGACAGCGCCATGGATATCCGCGGCGAGATGGTCTCGACGTTGCTCGAGATGGGGCTTCCGATGGACAAGCACCACCACGAAGTCGCACCCTCCCAGCACGAGCTCGGCCTGACCTACGGCGAGCTGGTCCAGACCGCCGACCGGATGCAGATCTACAAATATGCCGTGCACATGGTCGCCCAGGCTTACGGCAAGACCGCGACCTTCATGCCCAAGCCGATCGGCAAGGACAACGGCAGCGGAATGCACACGCATATCTCCATCTGGAAGGGCAAGAAGCCGCTCTTTGCGGGCGATGGCTATGCGGGCCTCTCCGAGACCGCCCTCTATTTCATCGGCGGAGTCATCAAGCACGCACGCGCTCTGAATGCGTTCACCAATCCGACGACCAACAGCTACAAGCGGCTGGTGCCCGGATTCGAAGCGCCAGTGCTGCTGGCCTATTCGAGCCGCAACCGCTCCGCATCATGCCGCATCCCGTACGGCGCCGGCGAAAAGGCCAAGCGCGTCGAGTTCCGCTTCCCGGATGCGCTTGCCAACCCCTATCTCGCTTATTCGGCGATCCTGATGGCCGGGCTCGACGGCATCCAGAACCGAATCCACCCCGGCGACCCGATGGACAAGAACCTCTATGACCTGCCGCCGCAGGAGCTGGTCGATGTCCCGACCGTTTGCGGAAGCCTCCGCGAGGCGCTGATCGCGCTTCAGAACGACCGCGCTTTCCTGACCAAGGGCGACGTCTTCAGCGACGACCAGATCGACGCTTATTCCGAGCTCAAATGGGAAGAGGTCATGCGCTGGGAGACGACGCCGAGCCCGGTCGAGTTCGACATGTACTATTCGAGCTGACGTCTATCGAGGCGTGAGGATGTGGACTTCGGGACCGAACGTCGCCCGAAGTGCGTCGAGCGCATAGCCGAAGTGATCTGCGCCCATCACGAAGACGATCCGCTTGCCCGGATTGGCCCGAACGATGGAAATCATATTGCGATCGATTCGGCGATCGCGCTCGGCAGTGAACTGCACCAGCTCGCGATAGGGGCCATCACCGGCCAACTTCGCCTTGAGCGCGCGGTTGGCCATCACCAGGCGATAGTAGCGCCCGTCCGCTAGTGACGCCGGCGTGGCATCCTTCAGGATCGCCTGCTCCTGCTCGGCGACGGCGTCGGCCTGCGGACTTTGCATTGACGGGTCCTTTTCGGCCTGCCGTTCGAGCGCCTTGATCCGGCTTCCGTTTTTCCACCAGCCGTCCGGTATGGAGCGCCCGCTAAGCTCCGGCCCGAGCCAGTCGAAGCCGGTTACGCGCTGGGGGTATTTGTCGCGCAGCGCGATCATTTCCGGAGGGTAGTTCTTCTTCAGATACTGGTCCGGCGCGTCGATATCGTCAGGCCGGATTTCCACGCCGACGACGTCAGGATCGAAGCCGGCGACGAGGGCATAAAGCGTGTCGAAGCCGTACTTTGGGCTCGACGCGTGCAGCCCGTGCATGGACGGCACCACGAGGACGGTCGTGGTCTGCGTTTGTCGCGTAACGGTAGCGCAGGAAGCAACCGCCAACGCGAGCAGCGCTGCGATCAATCCCCTCATTCGGCGGCGGCGACCCTCGCCTTCTCCGCGCTCGGCGAGCCGTAAATCCAATAGACCACCAACCCGAAGAGATTCCACAACAGGAAATATTCGCGAGTCCTGAGCGGCAGGCTCCAGAATAGGTACGCGCAGCCGAGGATTGCGAAAATCCCGACCACCCACGGCGCCGGAGTGGAGAATTTGCGCGGCGCGTTCGGCTCACGCTTGCGCATCGCCAGCATGCAGGCCGAAACGGCAATAAACGCCGTCAGAGTGCCGGCATTCGCAAGCGCAGCGATCTCCGCCAGCGGGAAGATGCCGGCAATCACTGCGACCACCAGCGCCGTAAAGACGGTGATCCGAACCGGGGTTCCCCTGCTCGACACTCGCGCCAGGGCTGGCGGAAGAAGAGCATCGCGAGACATTGTGAAGAAGATGCGGCTCTGGCCGTAGAAGAAGGCGAGGATCACGGTCGGCAGGGCGATGACGGCCGCAGCGCCGAGGACGCTCGCGGCCCACGGTCGGCCAATGTTGCGAAGGATCAGCGCCAGCGGCTCGGGACTGTTCGCGAAGCGAGTGAAGGCAAGCGCCCCGATCGCTGCGCCGGCGACCGCCATGTAGATGAGCACGCACAGGATCATCGAACCGATGATTCCGATGCCAAGGTCCCGCTCCGGGTTCTTCGTCTCCTCCGCCGCAGTCGCGATTGCGTCGAAGCCGTAGAAGGCGAAGAAGATAATTGCCGCTGCGGCCATGACCCCAACTTCGTGCCCCGGAGGGCCGCTTCGCTGGAATCCGTAAGGCATGAACGGATGAAAGTTGCCGATGTCGAAGAACGGCAGGCACACGACCACGAACAGCGCCAGCGCCAGAAGCTTCACGACCACCAGGAAAGCGTTGAGGTTGGCGCTCTCGCGGGTGCCGTAAATCAGCAGGCTGGCGATTACGGCGATGATGAAAATTGCCGGAAGGTTGACGACCCCGCCCAGCTCCGGTCCCTGAATGATCGCCGAAGGCAAGCCAGCGCCTATGCTGGTCAGGAAACCGGCGGCATAACCCGACCAGCCGACCGCGACGGCGCTGACGACCAGGCTGTACTCAAGGATCAGCGACCAGCCCACCACCCAGGCGATCAGCTCTCCATAAACAACGTAACTGTAGGTGTAGGCGCTTCCCGCTGCGGGATACATCGTCGCCATTTCCGCATAAGCGAGCGCCGCGAACGCGCAGATCAGGCCAGCAATCGCGAAGCTGAGGATGACGGCCGGGCCGGCCTTCGCTGCGCCGACGCCGGTCAAGGTCAGGATTCCGGTGCCGACGATCGCTCCCACTCCAAGCGCGATCAAATGCGGCCAGGAAAGGGTGGGATTGAGCCTGTGCTCCGGCGCCATGTCTTCGCGCGCAACGATGGTCTTTCGGACGTTCCAATTCTTCATTCGGTGCTGATCCTCCCCGTCACCCCGGGCTCGCTCCGGGGGCTGCTTTTCAGCTGCGGTAGAAAAGAACGGGAGTGTCGGGTCAACCCCGGCGTAATCAGCGGCTAATAATCCTTGCTGACCCGGATGCTCGCCTGGGCTCGCCCGATCGTCGAGACGGTCGACAGGACAGAAAGCCACTTGGTGATGTCATATTCGACGCTGGTGGCGGAATATTCGTGGCCGTCGGTGATCACTTCGACGTAGATTTTGCGGCCGATATATTTGCCGGCGGCGATCGCGGTTTTCTGCCCCGTGGCGATGTCGGCGGGAACGACACGCAGCCGGTCGAGCCCGACGGCCTTTCGAAGCGCGTTGATGGGGTCGAGGCTTCCTGTGCCGGAATTGAGCGCCGCCACGGCGGACGCAAGCTGGATTGCCTCCGGAGCCGAGAGGTTGGTGATCGACGTGCCGAACAGGAGCCGCGACAACAGCTCGTCCTGCGGAAGCGCCGGGTTGGAGGTGAAGCTGATTTCCGGCTTCAGCCCAGTTCCCTGCACCAGCACGCTCGCATCGAGTCCCTGGACTTGCGCAATCGCGCGGATGTCGAGCAGCGGGTTTGGCGGGCTGTTGCCGCGGAAACGAATGATCCCGCGGTCGAGCCTGAACGTCCTGCCCGCGAACTCGTAGTCGCCGCGTACCAAGTCGGCCCTGCCGGTGAACGCCGGCGAATCGGCGTAGCCGCCGACGTGGAGGTCGGTCGTCCAGGTACTTCGGATCCCAAGCCCCCGCACCTGCAGATTGCCGCCGGCAATGTCGACGTCCAGACGCCACGGGTGGAGCTGTTCGGGCGCGATCACATCGGCTTCGTCGAGCCCGGTGTGGGTGACTGCGAGCTTCGGAACCGAGGCCGTGCTGCTCGCCTGGCCGAGTGTGAAGCGGCCGGAGTTGAGCTTGAGCTTGCCCGAAATCGTGCCGCCGCCGCCGGCGCCGGAGCGAACCCGAAGCGGTCCCGTGACTTTGGCAGCGACATCGTCGCGGTTGAGAAGCTGCGCGTCTTTGGCGTTGAACGAGAGATCGAGCAGCGTGCGGGCTTCGGAGAAAGTGATGCTCCCGGAGCCTTCGATCGAGCCTCCGCCCGCAGTCTGCCCGCCGAGGCGAGTGAACAGGAATTGCGAGCCCTGGAAGCGGCCGTCCGCGACCAGGTTCGTGATCACGGTCCCGGTAACCGGGCTCTCGAGGCGAGCATTGTCGGTTCGAAGCGCGCCGTGAATGACAGGGTTCGCGAGGGTCCCGTTGATATCGGCGCCGATTGCCGCCGGCCCGGTGAGGTCGAACAGCTCAATTCCGGACAGCCGCCACAAGGTGTCTGCCGGCCCTTGATACCTCAGCTGGGCGAACACCGGCGCGTTGATCAAAGCGGTCATCACCGACCCAGGCCCAAGCGGAGCCAGCCGCGCCTGCGCCCTGCCGATGGTCTTGCCGTTGCTGACTGCGACCGCCCTGATCCCCGCCTTGTCCTGCGTCAGGATCGCGGCAACGCCAAGGTCGATCGGCTCCGATGCAAGTACCAGGCCCGAACGGCTGAGGCCGCGGATCGTCAGGTTCAGCTTGCCCGAGCGGCTTCCCTTCCACCCATAGTCCAACGACCCTGTCGCTCGGCCCGACAGGTCGAGATCGGGCCATCCGATGTTGAGCACGCTCAGCGGCATCGACTGAAGCTGTGCGTGCACGGCCGGGAAGGCACCGCTGTTTCCGGACACCACCGCCCGGCCGCCGGCGAAGGACACGCGAGTCGGGGCGACCGCCCAGCCGTCGCCCGACCTGGTCAGGACCGCCGGCTCCTCCAGCACCAGCGGCTTGCGATCGACTTCACCGCGGCCGGTGAGCCTGATTTCGTCCGGCGAGATCTCAGCGAGGGTCGTGAACTGGAATTCGGCGCCGCGGCGACCGGCAAACGCCGCGCGGACCTGGCCGCTTCCGTTGACGAGGTTGGCATTGGCGGTGAGGCGCGCGATCGACAGGCCGCTCACGTCCACCCCTCGCGCATTGACCACTCCGGCCATCGTCGTCTTTTCATCGGCGAGGACGACTGTGCCGTCGAGGTGCCCCGATCGGACGGCAAGGGCGCCGGGGAACGTCGCTTTATCGGCCGTGAGATGCGCTTCGATCTTCTGGGCGTCACCAACCGGGGCGAACGCCAGAGAGCCGGTGACTCCGCCGCCGGCCACGTCAAGAGCGCCGGTGAACCCGCCCGGATCGGCGCGAAGATTGCCGCTCGCGTGGGCGCCGTTCACGTCCAGCGCGGCAATTGCGATAACCGTCCTCGCCCCGTGCGGTATGAGGATCGCGCCGTTGCTTGTGAAGGGACCAAGCCGCGATCCGCCGTTCGCCTTGTAATTATAGCCGGCAGCGGTCGGGTCGAGCAGCAGGTGGACGTTCGAAAGCCCGAGCGTATCGTTCGGCTTCTCGAGGAAGAGCTCCACCTTCGGCCGTTCGATATGGCCGTCGAGAGTCATCCGAACCGGGCCGTAGGTTGCCTGCTTCCCCTGCGCGACGATGTGGAAGGTGCCGTCGCGGTAGCGAACTCCTTCCCCCGTCAGCCTCAGCTTGGGCGAATAGAGCTGAAGATTTGTCAGGTGGAGTATTCCGTCCGGTGTCCGGGTGAGGTTCGTCTCAATCCGCGGAAGCCCGCCGGTGAGGCTGAGAAAGAAGCTGTTGTCGAGCCGCCGCACCCACGCCTTGGCGGTCCCGGTGACGAGTGTCCCGTGACCCGCCGGGCCGGGAACGACCTTCAGGTCGGTCAGGACATCGACGATGCCAAGCCCGTCAATGAAATAACGGTGCATTCCGCCTGACAGCAGCACCTGGAAGTGCCCGGTGACGAGATCCAACAGCAGCGACAGCTTGCCGTTGAGTTGGGCGCTTCGAAGCTGGAGGTTGTCGCCCCGAACCAGCTTGGGCGTGATGGTCAGCAGCCCGTCCAGGCTGGCGTTGGCGAGAATCGCGCTAGCGGTGTCGCCGACGCCCGTGATCGCGCGCGCCTTGAGGTGAAGCGGAAGGCGCATCGGCCAGGGCGAAAGCTGCCCCCGGCCGTCGGCAACAACATCGACGAATCCCGTATCGTCGAACTTCACGCCCGGGGAGCTCAGCCGGTAGGCGTAATTTGCCGTGTCGAAGGGGCCGTCGAGAGTGACAAGCATGCGGACATTGCGGCCGGTCATGTTCGTGAACAGCGCCTGCGGACGAAGCAGGTCGACCCCGAGACGAAGCCCGCGGAATTGGTTGTGGCCGAGGTCGATGGCACCGCTCGCAACCGCCCTCAGCGCTCCCGATCCGAGCACCAGCTGGCCATCGACGATCCGGTCCTTGAGACTGGCCGAACCGGTGACCCTGACAACGGGCGACGTCAGCCGCCTCAGCCGCCCGTCGAGGAACTGCGACGGCTTCATCACGCCCGAAAGCGTGAAACGGCCTTTCCTGGCGGTCAGGGCAAGCCTTGCCGTCGGTCGGCCGGACAGGTTCAGCGCCGCGCGCCCCTTCCAGCTCGTCCAGCTCCCGTTCCCGGTGACGACTGCATCGAGGGGCCGTTCTAAGCCGAGAAGCTTTGGAATCACGCCGCTCGCAATCGAATGTGCGCGAAGCTCCAGGTCGAACCGGTCGCCGTCCGGCTCCGCGTCAAGGTCCAGGTTCAGCTTGTCCGAACCGTCGATTGCCGCATTGATTTTCACGACGGCACGACCGGAACGCACGTCCGCGCTTGCCTGCAATCGCCCGACCCGCGCCGTTCCGGTCACCGACTTGCCGACTTCCAACCGGTCGATCGACAGCTTACCGACGTGAATGTCGAAGCTAGGGAGGATCGGCCCCTTCTTCGTGCTCGGCCGTAGCTCCGGAAGGCGCTCGAGCGTCGCGCGATCGGCGTGCAGCCGCTCGATGTAGAGCCTGTTGTAGAGCCAGGCTCCAGGCGTCCAGTCGAGGTCGATGTCGGGAGACGTGAAGAACACGCCTTTGGGATCGAGAATTTCGACATTCTTCAGGGTCGAATGGCCGAACAGCGAGCCTTCGATGCGGCCGATCCGGAACCGCAGCCCGGACGAAGTCTCGACTTTGGCGATCTGGTCGGCGACCCAGCGGTGTCCTGGAGCGGTGTCGAGGATCGCCAGCGCCAACGCCAGAAGGAACACCAGGCCGAGCAACAGCACGAGCAGTTCGCGCAACAGCCTTCGCGGCCAGTCGCGTTTAAGCCGGTACGGGGGACGCTCGCCGCCGCCGCTGCTTGCGACCGCCGCCTCGGTCATCAGAACGCCTGTCCAAGCGAGACGTAAACGGCGATTCTGCTGTCGCCCGGCCGCGGGTTCAGCGGTGTGCCGACGTCGATCCGGATCGGTCCGAATAAGGAATAATAGCGAACGCCCAGGCCTGCTCCGAACTGCCAGCCGTTGAATCCGGGCATCGCCTTGTTGGTCAGCGAACCGCCGTCGAAGAAAGGAACCAGGCCGAAGTTGCCGCCGAACGACTTGAGCCGGATACGCGCCTCGAGCGAGAATTCGGTCAGCGTCGAGCCGCCGATCGGGTCGTTTTCATAGTCGATCGGGCCGACCCGCTGATAACCGTAGCCGCGGACCGAGCTTCCTCCGCCAGCGTAAAATCGCCTCGATGGCGCGATCGACGGCGCATCGGCGCCGAGGATCTTCCCGAACCTGACTCGCCCGGCGAGAACGGTGCTGGCGCCAACCGGCAAATAGGCGCTGCCGTCGATCTGGGCGCGCGCATAAGCGAAGGAAATCCCCTTGGCGGAGATCTCCGGGCTGAGGTGAAGCGAAAGGCGGAAGCCGCGCGTGGGGTTCAGCAGGTCGTCGCTGCCGTCATAGGCGATGTTCGAGGGAAGCGCGGCGATGAGGAAGGTTTTGGTCTCTTTCTCGGTCGGGTTGAGGAAGATTCCCCTTTCGTCGGTCGCGAGCAGCTCCGTACCCACACCCCACGTCCATTTCTTTCGCCAGATGATGTTGCTCTGCCGTTCCAGGCTTCCGAAGAGGCGGATGGTTCGCGCTTCGTAAGCGTCGAACTTCGTATGGCTCGCCGACAGCTGCACGTTGAGGACGCGGTCGCGGGCGCCGAAATTGTTGCGGCGGAATTCGACTCCTGCAAGCTGCTCGCGAGTACCGGCGATCCCGCGAACGGTCAGCGCCCCTTCGGGGTTGATGAAATTGCGGTCCTGCCAGCTGGCGTCGAGTTTCGCCCCTTCGCCGGTCCCGTAGCCGAGCTCTCCGGCGATCGTGTGCCTGGGCGCGGGCGTGAGCGTCACGTCGAGGTCCACCGTGCCGTGGTCGGGAACTGGAACGACATCGACTTCGGCGGAGGCAACGAGCCCGGTGGCGATCAAAGCCCGCCGCAAGTCGTCGACCTTGTCGCGCTCGAACCGCTGGCCTGGCTGCCACCGCGCCATGTGCTGAAGGTGAGCGGCGCTGAACGGTGGCCGGCCCGTCACATGAATTGTGCCGAAGTGCGCAACCGGCCCTGGCTTCACCGGCAACACGAGCGTGGCGAGGTGAGTTTGGTGATCCACCGTCACCTTCTGATCGCCGATCTTGGCGAGCGCGAACCCCTCCTCGCCAAGTGCGACCTTCAGCGCCAGGTTGGCTGCGATGACATCGGATGCGACCACCGGGTCGCCGGCTTTCACCGCGAAGGAGTCGCGAAGCTTTTCGGCGTCGGGTCCTGCCGCCTGGAGGCCTGGAAGTTCGACCGACTGGAACTTGTACTGCTCGCCGGGATCGGCGTGAAGCGTCACCTGGAGCAGCGAACCTTGCGGCTCGATCTCCGGTTCGACGACCGCATCGTAATAGCCTTGCGACCGAAGTATTTCTGCAAGCAGGTCGGAATCGCTTTGTGAGCGGCGCTGGATTTGCGCGGCATTGGCCGTATCCTTGCGTCCCAGGAACAAAGCCGACTGCTTCTGGAATTCGTCGACCAGAGCCCGGGCATCGCCGATCCTCTCGAGACCCTCGATGGCGATCGCGTAGTTCTGCTCGGCGTTGTTGTCGGTGATGGCGCTGCCGCTCGGCGGAGCAGTTTCCGGAGCGGTCTCTTCGGGCGGCGCCTTGCTCAGATCGGGCCAGTCGACGCCAATGTCGGGCATCGGCGCCAGCGGAGCCGAGGGATTCACCTCCGGCGACGCGGGCGGGCTCGGCGGCGGCTGCGGGTCCTGCCGCGCCAGTGCAGGCGAGGTGGCAAAGACAGCCGATGCAGCTGCGCACAGCAGCCGCTTTGTGGTCGCTTCAGTGAACAGGTTCCGGCTGCGGACAGGTTGCTCACCTGCCCGTACACCCCACGCTCTCATCGCTTCAGACTAGAGGCCGTACATGAACCGCGCCAGACCGGCGAAGCAATTTAGTGAATGCTTCCGCGCACTTCGTCGCTGCTGAGAGTCACGATGACTCGTTCGATCTGCCGCCAATGGCAAAAGCGGATGACGTTGCCGGACTCGCGGCTCTGCTCGGCGCGAGCGGCAGCTTCGAACCCGGCGTCATCGCCGTAGCGCGCCATCAACTCGGCGGCGTCGGCGAGCGCCGGCCGTCCGGAGATAAAGGGTAAATCCATGCCCTCCCATTAACCCGGGGTGCGTTTCCGGACTGCCGACAAGCATCGTCAACACAGCGTTAGCTATTATGATTTTGTCGATTGCCGACCACTTGCTTTCCCCATAAGCTGCAGACGGAGGCTCCGGGGAGGCTCATGAGCGACGTGTTCGTCTCGTACAAGGCCGAAGACCACCGCCGGGTGAAGCCGCTCGTGGAGGCGTTGCAAGCCGACGGCAACTCCGTTTGGTGGGACGAGCATATCGACACCGGCGACGAGTGGCGCCAGTCAATCGAGCAGCAGCTCGATTCGGCCAAGTGCGTCGTCGTAGTGTGGAGCAAGCGCTCGGTTGGGCCGGACGGCCATTTCGTTCGCGACGAAGCTTCGCGGGCGCAGCGCCGGCACGTCTACGTCCCAGTGCTGATCGATTCGATCCAGCCGCCGCTCGGCTTCGGGGAAAGCCAGGGCGTCTCGCTGAAGGGGTGGAAGGGGGACAGGTCGGACCCGCGATACCAAAGCGTCCTTGGCGCGATTAGACGAATTGCCGGCGATCGATCCGCTAGCGCCGTCGCCGACGCGGCAAAGGGCGGCGGAATCAGCCGCCGAGCCGCGATCGCGGGTGGAGCAGCCGTAACCATCGGGGTTGCGGGAATCGGCGCATGGGAGATTTTGCGGCCGGGTGCAGCGTCGGCATCGGACAGCATCGCCGTGCTGCCCTTCGCCAACCTCAGCGGCGATCCCAACCAGGCCTATTTCTCCGACGGCATCGCGGAAGAAATCCGAAGCGCCCTCGCCCGCCTGACGGGTGTCAAGGTGGTCGGCCGAACCTCGTCCGAAGCCGTGCGCAACGACGACGCCGCAACTGCCGCCAAAAAGCTCGACGTTGCGAACATTCTCAGCGGAAGTGTCCGACAGTCCCCGTCGACGATTCGGGTGACCGCCGAGCTCGTCGACGGCCGCACAGGTCTTGATAAATGGTCGCAGGATTATGACCGCTCGCCCGGCGATGCGATCAAGATCCAAACCGACATCGCTGGAAATGTCGCGCGCTCACTCAGTACCGCACTCGGGAATGTCGCGCAGGAAGCGATCGCCGCAGGTGGCACTACGAATGTTGCCGCCCACCAGCTGCTTCTGCGATCCGTTCAGGCCGCTGGCGGCCAGATCAACGGGCCACAGCTCCGCCAGGCGATTGCGCTTGCAAGTTCCGCAATTGAACTCGATCCTCACTATGCCGAGGCCTTTGCTGGGAAAGCCGGGTACGAAAACCTTTACGCGAACAATGTGGCGGCAACGACATCCGAGCTGGCCAGGTTTCGCCAATATGCATGGAACGATGTGCAAACAGCGCTTCGACTCGCTCCCGATCTGCCCACTGCGCACCGCGTCCTCGCCAGCATTTACCAGTTCGATTTCAAGGTCCCGCAAGCAATCCGCGAATACGACCGCGCGCTCCAGCTGGCGCCCAGCGACAGCTGGACCTTCGTGTCTTATTCTTACCTGCTTGCGCGCGTCGGCAAGTTCACCGACTCACTGGACTTCGCAGACAAGGCGATCGCCATCGATCCACTCAGTCCCGCGACCTACCAGGCTCGCTTCGCCAGCCTCATGGCGGCCCGAAAGTACAATGAAGCGTTCATGTACGCGCAGCAACTGGAACGAACCAGGCCGGAGCTGTTCGATGCGCCGGACCTCGTCGGCACCGCACTGGCGTTCCTCGGCCGCTATTCCGATGCGAAGACCTATTTCGAACAGGCACCGCCTACCAGCTACAGGCGCCTCACCGGCGAGGCTCTGGTCCTGGCACGAACCGGCAACAGGGCCGGCATCGCCGAGAAGCTGGCCGTGCTTCAGAAAAATTACGGCGACGCCGCAAGCTACCAGATCGCGCAGATGTATGCCCTAATGGGTGATCGCGAGCGTGCATTTTCCGCTCTTGATCGCGCCCTGGCGATCCGGGATTCCGGATTGCTGAGCATCAAGGTCGACGAAATGATGGACCCGATCCGGTCCGATCCACGATATCGAGCATTGCTCAAGACGATGAACTTCCCCGGCGTTTGACGGCTGGCGCTTGCCGCCCGCCTCTGCCAAGGCGCGGGAATGGAGCCACAGAACACACGCGCCGGCGGATGTTTCATGATGGGAGCGATCCTGCTCGGTTTTCTATTCGGGCTTGCGATCCAAAATCCCCTGCTGGGCGTCTGGATAGGAACCGGCGTGGGGCTGTTCATTGTCGCGGTTCTGTGGATGCTCGACATCCGCAAACGCTAGTACGCCAAGCTCAGCCGAGCTTTCGGCCCGCCCAGATGACCCTGCCGATACAGTGGATCGCGTCGATGTCGCAGTCGGGCCAGTCCGGGTAAGCGGGGTTGTCCGACTGCACCGTCACTCGCCGTCCGGTCGGATGGATCGCCAGTCTTTTCACCACCAGCACATCGTCAGCGCGAAGCACGTAGATGCCGTCGCGAATCCGCTCCATGCAATCGCCAAGATCGACGAGAATGTCGTCGCCGGCGTTGAGCGTCGGCGCCATCGAATCGCCCTCGACCCGGATGATAGAAAGCTTCGATGACGGTGATCCGGTAAGGCCCCGGAGCCATCGCTCGTCGAACGCAAAATAGGGGCCCGCCCTCTCCTCTCCGGCAAATGCCCCCGGCCCCGCCGACGCCCGCACCAGAGTCCGCTTGACCGGCACGAGGCCCGACCGCGCCGAGTCAAGTTCCGGAGGCCCGCCCAGGGCCGACTCCGGCACATCGAAAAAACGTGCGAGCTTTTTTCGCTCTTCTTCCTTCAGCTTTTTCGGAACCCCCCTTCGGACGAATTGCTGGATGTAGGCCGGGTTACGCCCGAGCATCCGCGACAGGCCGGCAAAATCTTCGCCACGCTCGACACACAAACGCTCCAGCACTGATCGCGGATCGGTACTCATCCGCAACGTCATAAATGTAGGAACCTGCCTAGACAAGTAGGAAATGCGTTGGAATTGAATGTGCAGCCGAGTCGCCAGACACGTGGGGAATTGAATTGTATTTGCTAAGGGAAGTGGAAAAATTCTTACGAAATCGCCGGGTCGCTCCGACCCGCTTCGGCCGGGACGTCGTCGGCGATCCGAGATTCGTGTTCGACCTCAGGAGAGGCAGGGAGCCGCGCCCGCAGACGGAAGCGAAGGTGCGCGCCTATCTGGAGGCGGTCCAATGATGCGTTTGGCAATGTCCGTCGCAGCCGCCGGGCTGCTTCGTGAGCTGCTTCGGCGCGCGGGCATCGACCGCGATAGGATTCTGCTTACCGAGTTTCGTTCAACGGATTGGCAATCGTTAACCTTTATAGGTGAGCAACACAAAATCCGCTTTCGAATACCAGCGCCCGGCGCGGCCGAGACCGTGGCCAAGCTGGTTAACGGATTAGCCGATTTGGAGTTCTCGCTGCCCGGCCATCTGGTCGCCGACATCGCCCTCGACGGCGAGCCCGAGAAGCGCGAAGACGGTTCGGTCGCGCTTGCGATAGAGGCGTTGACGGTCGAGAGCTAGCGAAGCGAGCGACGTACCTGCGCAAGCGCCTCACGCAACTCGTCGACCGCGTCCACCGCGGGTGCGCTTGCGGACGTGCTCCGCGATTTCAGGTGCCGTTCGATCGAATCGCGAAGCTGTCCCGGCGTGAGTACCGGCTTGGCAAGCGTGACGACGTTCGACCCCGGCCCGCTGACGATGCGTCGGTCGAGGAGCAGTTCGTCCGGTTGCAAAGCGCCGAGCTCGAACGCCAGCGGCTGCAGATCGAACTCGGCGAGCGGGAAGTTGCGGCGGGCAAGGAGCCGTCTGAGAAATGCCATTGGGCAACCCTAGGACGGAATCCTTGCCAGCTGGTTAGGGCCTTGCTGCGCTCAGATCGTATCGTCGGCCGGTGCCATCTCCTTTGTCGACATCGCGTTTTCGACGGCATCGATTACCGCGCCCGTAAACGCTTCGACGTCGTCGGGCTTGCGGCTGGTGATGACGTTGCCGTCGATCGCGACCGGCTGGTCCACGACGTTCCCGCCGGCGTTGAGAAGGTCGGTGCGGATCGAGGGCCAGCCGGTGACGGTTCGGCCGTTCACCAGGTCCGCTTCGATCAGCAGCCACGGTCCGTGGCAAATCGCCGCGATGGGTTTGCCGCCGGCGTCGAAATCGCGGATCAGCGCGATCGCCGCCTTGTTGGTCCTGAGCGCGTCGGGATTGCGGACTCCGCCCGGCAAAATCAGCGCGTCGAAATCGGCCGAGCGGGCATCCTCGATGGTCAGGTCGGGAGTGATCGTTTTGCCGGGGTCGTCGTGGACCGTCGCCTGAATCGGCTTTAGGTCGGGCGAAGCGAGCTTCACTTCAGCGCCGCGGTCGATCAGGATCTCGCGCGGTCCGAACAGCTCCGACTGCTCGAAACCGTCAGTTGCCATGATCAGTATCTTCGAGTCTGAAATCTTTGGCATTTTTTGCCTCCTTCTTTAACTTCTCAGGAACCGGTCCGGCCTGCCGGTCGCTTAAGCAAGCAATGCCGGACAAGAAGCAAAGGTTGCGCCACAGCAGCGATAGTGAGGCGGGCTACACGCGCAAGCGGATGGGCCGTTACTGGGCCTATTTCGACGAGGACGGAGAGCGCGTGAAGGATCGCGACACGATCGACCGGCTCAATTCGATCGGCCTTCCCCCAGCCTACACCGATGCCTGGTTCTGCAAGGATTCGAACGGTCATTTGCAAGCCACCGGCAAGGACGCTCGGGGGCGGAAGCAATATCGCTATCACCCGGACTTCCGTGCCCGTGCCGACAAGAAGAAATTTTCAGGACTGCTCGAGTTCGGCCACGCGCTGACCAAGCTCCGGTCCAGGGTCGACAAGGACCTGCAGGAGCGGCCGCTGAGTTCGACAAAAGGTGCTCGCCGCGGTCGTCCGGCTTCTCGATACCCAATATCTGCGAGTCGGCAACGACCGCTACGCGCATCACAACAACAGCTTCGGAGCGACGACCCTGCTTAGCCGCCACGTGAAGGACGACAGCGGTAAGGTTCGAATGCGGTTCAAGGGGAAGTCGGGCAAGACTCACGAGGTGGAGATTAGCGATCGCCGGCTCGGCCGGATCGTCCGGCAATGCAAGGAGCTGCCGGGCCAGGCCCTGTTCCAGTACATCAATGGCGAAGGAATACCGCACCCGATCACGTCCGACGACGTCAATTCCTACATTCGCGAGGCGAGTGGCGGCGATTTCACCGCGAAGCATTTTCGTACCTGGTGGGCCAGTGTCATCGCCTTCGGGCAGATCGCGGAAGCCGAAGAGGAACGGCGCAAGATCAGCGTCCAGACCGTTGTCGAGCCGGTCGCGGAGGCGCTTGGCAACACCCCAGCGATCAGCCGCAAGTCCTACGTCCACCCGGCGCTGATCGAGGCGGTCAAGGACAACCCGCGCGAGCCGCTGAACGGGCTCGACTATCCGGGCAAGTGGAAGTGGCTGTCGGCGACTGAAGTCGGCTTCCTCAAGTTCCTCGAAAGGGAGCAGCAACCGCGTTCCAAGCGCGCGGCTTGATTTCCCACCGCCGCAGCGGCCATGAGCGGCTGCAATGAACGAGCGGATAGTTTGGCCTTCACGCATCGCCTCCTGGCTGACGCAGAACCCGACCGACCTGCTGATCGGCGCTGCGGTCGCCGCCGGGCTGGTGCTGGTCATGACGGTGCTTCGGCGAGTCGGCGAATCGATGATCCGGAAGGACCCGCACTTCCGCACCTGGCAATCGGTCATTGGCCGGGTGCTGTCGAAAACGACCATGTTCTTCATGGTAGTCGCGGCGCTCGACATCGTCGCAAACTACACAGTCCCGCCGCCAAAAATCGCTCACCCGCTCGCCATCGGCTTCACCATCGCCGCGGCCCTTCAGGTGGCGATCTGGGCGCGCGAGCTGATCATGGGCGTTGTCTCCGTCGAAGCGGGCGACGAAGTTGGCGAAACCGCGCTCGACAATGCCCGCTCGGTCATCCGGGTCCTGGTCAGCGTTGCCCTATTCGCGGTCGCGGCGCTGGTCATCCTCGACAATCTCGGGGTCAACGTCACCGCTCTGGTCGCCGGGTTCGGAATTGGCGGAATCGCGATCGGCCTTGCCGCGCAGGGCATTTTCTCCGACCTGTTTGCGGCCCTGGCAATCCTCTTTGACAAGCCGTTCACGCGCGGCGATTTGGTGAAATTCGGCGACACCGGGGGAACGGTCGAGCGGATTGGGCTCAAAACCACGCGGATGCGCACCTTCTCGGGTGAACAGCTGGTGATGGCGAACAAGAACCTGCTTGAGAAAGAGCTTCTCAACATGACCGAAGCCGAGCTTCGCCGCACCTTCCTGAACTTCGGTGTCATCTACCAGACCACGCCCGAGCAGCTGCGCCGGATCCCGGAAATCGCAAAGGCGGTGATCGAGAAGCGCAGAGGCTGCACCCTCTTCCGATGCTCGATGACTGGCTTTGGCGATTCGAGCCTAAACTTCGAGCTCATTTACAACAATTTGAATCTCGACTTCGGAGTGATCGCCGCCGACCGCACCGCGATCATGATTGAGCTGATCGAGAAATTCGGCAAAGAAGGAATTGACTTCGCCTATCCGACACAGACGACCTTCACCGCCGCTCCGGACGGCAAGATGATCATGCCCTATCCTGCCCACATCGTAGCCGCCGCCGGTGCCGCTCGCAACTCTTGAGGAAATCCGCTCGCACACCGGCCAGGAAGTCGGAGTGTCGGGCTGGATTGCGGTCGGGCAGGACCGGATTTCCAAGTTCGCCGACGCGACGGAAGACCGTCAGTTCATCCACGTCGATCCCGAAGGCGCGTCCCGAACACCCTTCGGCGGAACCGTCGCGCACGGTTTCCTCACCCTGTCGCTGCTGTCGCGCATGGCCGCCGATGCAATGCTCGTTCCCGAGAACGTCAAGCTCGTAGTCAATTACGGTCTCGACCGGGTCCGCTTCCTCGCGCCCGTGCGCTCCGGGAGCCGCATTCGCGGCCGTTTCGCACTGGATTGCGTCAAAGAGAGGGAATCGGGGCAAATTCTTTTGCGGCACAACGTCACCGTCGAGATAGAGGGCGAGGACAAGCCGGCGCTTTCGGCCGTATGGCTGACTTTGCTGTTCACCTGAGGAGAGACATTCAATGGCCCGCGAAGCCGTCATCGTTTCAACCGCCCGAACCCCGATAGGCCGCGCGTACAAAGGCGCCTTCAACATCACGCCCGGGGCAACTCTCGGCAGCTTTTCGCTTAAACCCGCAATCGAGCGCGCCAATATCGATCCGGGCGAGATCGACGACGTCGTGTGGGGAGCGGTCCTCACCCAGGGCACGCAGTTCGGCAATATCGGCCGCCAAGTCGCACTTCGCGCCGGCTGCCCGGTTACAGTTCCGGCGATGACGATCGACCGCCAGTGCTCGTCCGGCCTGATGGCGATCGCCACCGCTGCCAAGCAGATCATCACCGATCGGATGCAGGTTGTCGCTGCGGGCGGCCAGGACAGCATCTCGATGGTTCAGACCCCCGAGATGCGGATCGCTCCCGATCCTTCGCTGATTGCGATGCACAAGGACGTGTACATGCCAATGTTGCAGACCGCGGAAACGGTCGCCCAGCGCTACGGCATCAGCCGCGAGCGGCAGGACGAATATGCGCTCAAGAGCCAGCAGCGCACCGCAGCGGCGCAGCAGGCGGGGCGCTTCAACGACGAAATCGTGTCCGTGACGACGACAATGGCCGTCAAGGACAAGCAGACCGGCGAGGTCTCCCAGCGCGAGGTGACCATCGAGAAGGATGAGGGCAACCGTCCTGACACCAGCCTCGAAGGCCTGTCCCAACTCCAGCCGGTGCTCGGCCCCGGCACGTCGATCACTGCCGGCAACGCGAGCCAGCTCTCCGACGGCTCCTCGGCCTGCGTCCTGATGGAGGCCGGGGAAGCCCGAAGGCGCGGGATCGCCCCCCTCGGCCGCTATATCGGCATGGCGGTTGCCGGGACCGAGCCGGACGAAATGGGAATCGGGCCCATCCCGGCGGTCACCAAGCTTCTCGACCGATTCGACATGAAGGTCGACGACATCGGCCTGTGGGAGCTGAATGAGGCCTTCGCCGTCCAGGTGATCTACAGCGCCGAGCAACTCGGGATTCCGGAGGACCGGATGAACGTCGACGGCGGCTCCATCTCGATTGGCCACCCCTATGGAATGAGCGGCGCGCGGATGACCGGCCACGCGCTGATCGAAGGCAAGCGGCGCGGCGTTCGCTACGTAGTCGTGACGATGTGCGTCGGTGGCGGAATGGGCGCGGCCGGGC
This sequence comes from uncultured Alphaproteobacteria bacterium, assembly GCA_963839145.1. GTDB lineage: Bacteria > Pseudomonadota > Alphaproteobacteria > Sphingomonadales > Sphingomonadaceae > Sphingomicrobium. The sequence continues at coordinate 80,221 of CAWITR010000002.1, read as the reverse complement.
TGTTCGAGGTGTTGTAGTCACAACGGCCACGCGCACGCGTTCCGCTTATCGTTGCGTCGGGTGAAACCCCGCCGCGCGACGCGTGTTGTCGCTTGGCAAAGGAGAACGACATGCCTGTCTCGGAGAAACCGCTGGTCGAACGAGTTCGCGCGGGTTCTTGCCGCGTCGGAGCTCAGCGACAACGCCGAAGGTGCCGACGCGCATGCCGGCCCGGAGGTCGACGGCCTCTGGCGCGATCACGTCAACGAAGCGCTCGCGGTGCTTCACACGATGCGCGAGCCGGACGAAAAAATGGCTTCGAAAGGCGATCCGGAAACGTGGTCGCGGATGGTGGAGACCGCGATCTGCGAGTTCCAGCAGCGCGACTAGTTCTTGGCGATCCAGTCCTCGACCACAGGGGCGATTAGCTCGCGCCACTTGCGGCCATTGAAGATGCCATAGTGCCCGACATTCCCGGCGAGGAAGTAACGCTTCTTCGACTCGGGAAGCTTCGGCGCCAGTTCGAGCGCCGCCTTGGTCTGCCCGATTCCAGAAATGTCATCGCGCTCGCCTTCGATCGCCAGCAGCGCGGTGTCCGTAATGGCCTTAGGGTCGACCTTGCGTCCCCGGTGCGTGAACTTGCCACGCGGGAGCAGATGCTTCTGAAACACCACTTCGACCGTCTGCAGGTAGAATTCGGCGGTCATGTCGCAGACCGAGCGATATTCGTCGTAGAAGGCGCGGCTCGCTTCGGCGCTTTCGTCATCACCGACGGAAAGATGCTTGAACATCTCCCAGTGGCTGACGAGGTGGTCGCCAAGGTTCATCGCCATAAAGCCGGCAAGCTGAAGGAAACCGGGGTAAACCTGGCGCCCGGATCCCGGATAAAGCGCCGGCACCGTCGCGATGACATTATGCTTGAACCAGCTGAGCGGCCGCTGGGTCGCAAGCGTGTTGACCGCGGTCGGCGCCTTTCGCGTGTCGATCGGGCCGCCCATCATCGTCAGGGTCTTGGGCGTCCACTTGTTCTTGTCGGCATTCATCAGCGCAGTCGCAGCAAACGCCGGGACCGCCGGCTGGCAGACGGCGATCATGTGCGGCCGCTCGCCCGTCGTCTCGCCGATCGTCTCGAGAAACTCGATCAGATAGTCGACATAATCGTCGAGATCGAAACTGCCCTCATCGGTCGGGACCAGCTTCGCGTCGCGCCAATCGGTGACATAGACGTCATGGCCCGGGAGCATGCGCTCCACCGTCCCGCGAAGGAGCGTTGCATAATGGCCCGACATCGGCGCGACGATCAGCAGCCGCGGGCCGGCTTCCACGCCCTCGCGGACGAAGCGCTTCAGCTGACCGAACGGCTTGCGGAGCACGACCTCTTCGCGAACCGCCACTTGCTTTCCGTCCACGGTGGTCTGCTCGATTCCGAATGCCGGCTTCCCGCGCGGGGCGGCGGCATGAGCGAAGACCTCCAGGCTGGCGGCAACCAGCGGGCTCGCGGTCGCATAGGCCATGGGATTTGCGGGATTGGTGAGCCATCCGGCCCCGAGTCCCGCCAATTTGCTCGCTCCGGCGAGGAAGGAGCGCTGCACCTCGTAAGCGTCGTAAAGCATCCGCCGTCGATGTGGCCCTTATTTCGCACTTGCGCAAGGTTCATGCTGCGCCGCAGCGACTGCACCACCGTTGCAGTCCCCGGAGCGGCTAATTACGAAGCCGCGGATGGAAATCATCGGCGACTATGACGCAGACGGCTATGTGGTCGTTCGGGGCCTCGTTCCCAAGGAAGTCGCCCGCGCGTTTATGCGCAGCATCAAGGACGATTTGGGACCCGACCCCATTCGGCTCAGCCACACGAACGAACACCCGGACATACTCACGCGAACGACGTTCCAGGCGCATGGAAAATCGCACAGGCCGATGAACTTCTTCCTTTGGGCGCTCACTCCGACGGTCGCTCGGATCACTGGCCGGGATGTCCTTCCGACGTTCGATTATTTCCGACTCTACCGCGAAGGCGACATTTGCCGGGTCCACTCGGATCGGCCTGCCTGCCAGCATGCCGTTTCGCTGACCCTCGACTATAGCGACGGAGTCCCGTGGCCGCTGGAAGTTGGCCGCTACACAGTCGATTCCTATCCTCCACTAAAGGAGCAATGGGAGAAGGAGTATTCGTCAATCCCGATGGAGATTGGCGACGCAGTCGTTTACCAGGGCGTCAGGTACCCGCACGCGCGAACCACGCCCAATCCCAATGCATGGTCGGCGCATCTCTTTCTCTGCTTCGTCGAGCGCGACGGTCCCTACCGCGACGAGGCGTTCGACAAGCTGGCTAACCTGGACCCGGTCAACTTCGCTTTTGCCTGAGCCGGTCGTCGCCTGAGTTGACGCAAAGGACTGCGGCCTCAGTTTGGCGCCTGCGGTAGGGAAACGCTCCGCTCAGGCAACGGCGCTGTTGTACTTCCTGCAGCTTGGGGGCGTTGACCTGCTCGGCTGAAGTCGAAGCTCAGCCGCGGGAGTGACCACGTTGCGAGGTTTTTCGCCACCGCGTTGAGCGCCACGCCGGTGGCTGCTAGGCGCTTGCGCATGGCGGCACCTCCCGAGAAGAGAAAGCCGAGTTTCGGCAATCTGCGGATTGTCTGGAAAGCGGCCCGGAAATATCCGGCACAGATCGCCGGCGCTCTTTTCTTCCTGCTGATGTCTTCGCTTTCGACGCTTGCGATTCCGTGGGGTTTCAAGCGGGTAATCGATCGCGGCTTCGTGGCCCACGGCGGAAACGCGCACGTCGTCAGTTCCGCCTTTCACGTGCTCCTGATCATCGTCACGGCCCTGGCATTCGCGACCGCGATGCGATTCTACTTCGTCTCGTGGATCGGCGAGAGGACCGTCGCCGACCTTCGAATCGCGGTGCAGAAGAACCTGCTGAGCCTGCCGCCCCGCTTTTTCGAGGAAAACCGCCCGTCGGAAATCGCTTCCCGGCTAACCGCCGACACCGCCATCCTCGACCAGATTATCGGCTCCAGCGTGTCCATCGCGCTTCGCAACCTGGCGACCGGGATCGGCGGCATCATATATTTGTTCGTCCTCGCGCCGAAGCTTGCGGCAATGCTCCTGATCGGAATCCCCGTCGTCGTCGGGCCGATCGTCCTGTTCGGCCGCAGGGTGCGCGCTCTCAGCCGATCGTCGCAGGACCGAATCGCCGATGTCGGCTCGACCGTTGCCGAGACCCTCGGGGCGATGAAGGTGGTCCAGGCGTTCGGGCAGGAACAGCGCGAGCTCGGTCGATTCCGCGATTCGGTCGAGAATGCCTTCCGGGTTGCCCGCCACCAATTCACGGTTCGCGCAATCATGACCTTCAGCGTCATCCTGCTGATGTTCGGCGCCATCGTGATGATCCTTTGGGAAGGCGCCAGCGACGTCGCCCAGGGCACGATGAGCGGCGGCGCGATCGCAGCGTTCGTTTTTGTCGGAGTGCTGGTCGGCGGCGCTTTCGGGGCGCTCACCGAAACCTATGGCGACTTGCTCCGCGGGTCGGGCGCTGCCGGGCGGATCCACGAGTTGATGGTCGCCAAAGCCGAGATTGAGGCGCCAGAGAAGCCGGTTGCGCTTCCCGAGCCGCCGCTCGGAAGCCTCGAGTTCGACAATGTCACCTTCCGCTACCCCACGCGGCCGGAGGAGAAGGCGCTCCACGATCTCTCGCTAAGCATCGCTCCGGGCGAAACGGTTGCAGTCGTGGGCCCGTCGGGCGCCGGAAAGTCGACGCTCTTCCAGCTGGCGCTGCGCTTTTACGACCCGCAGGAAGGGCGAGTTCTCCTCGATGGAGTCGACATTCGCGATGCCGATCCCGCCGAGCTTCGCAAGCGAATCGCGCTGGTGCCGCAGGAAACGATAATCTTCGCCGCCTCGGCAAAGGACAATATCCGCTACGGACGCTGGGACGCCAGCGACGAAGAAATCGTCGAGGCGGCTAAGGCAGCCAATGCCCACGAATTCCTTGATTCGCTTCCGGACGGCTATGACACTTTCCTCGGCGAAGGCGGAGCGCGTCTGTCGGGCGGTCAGCGGCAGCGGATCGTTATCGCCCGCGCCCTCCTTCGCGACGCACCTCTGCTGCTGCTCGACGAGGCGACCTCGGCGCTCGACGCGCATAGCGAGAAGCTAGTTCAGGAAGCGCTCGAGCGGCTGATGAAAACGCGAACGACTGTGGTCATCGCTCACCGCCTGGCGACCACCCGAGCCGCCGACCGGATCATCGTCATGGACGGCGGCAAAATCGTCGAGCAGGGAACGCACGAGTCACTCAACAAGGCGAACGGGCTGTACGCGAGCCTCGCCCGCCTGCAATTTGCCGGGCAGGCCGCCTAGCTTTTCTTTTTCGAGCTGCCCGACCGTTTCGCTGCGGTCGAAGACTTGGCGCTGGTTTTGCGAGCCGTTGTGCTGCTCTTTTTCGAAGCAGAGGCGGTCGATCTCTTAGCGGCCGGCTTCTTCGCTCCCGCTTTCTTTGCGCGACTGGCCGATTTCGACGCCGTTTTCGCGTTCGGCTTGGCACCACTCCGCGACGGCTTCGATGCAGTCGCGGACTGCTCCATCGGCCACTTTCCGCTCATCACCTTTTCCGCCGCATCGGCGACGGCTTCGGCGATCAGCGATCCCAGCCGGGTTGCGCTCGCAGTCACCGATTTGGCCGCCTTTTCAGCCGTGTCGGCGGCGTCCATTCCGGCGTCCTTGATCGCCTTTCGGGCTTTCGGACTGGCTGCAATCGCCGCGGCAGCGGCGGTCAATCCGGCGGCCAGCATTTCCTTGCTCATTGCCGCCTTGGTGAGCTTGTCCATCGTGTCGTTTGATTTCGAAGAGTTCGAACTGGACGAATTCGAGGCAGATGTGCGCCTGGTGGATTTTGCCATCGCGACCTCCCGTTTGAGTCGACATTTAGACAATCGACGGGAACAACAGTTCCGTTGCGGCGGCGAAAAGGCAAAGGAATTCGGCGCTCCAGATATGTTTAAGGGAGCCGCCACCTCGGCAACGGCTCCCTCGAACATGGTCAGCGGCCGGAGATGTGGCCGTCCGTCAGCACTACGGCGTGACGAACCCCCTTTCCGACCTCTCTGCTGAACCATGAGACATCGGATCACCTCCTTTCGCTGCGTTAAAGCCAAGTCGAAGATGAATCGCCGAAGACGAAAGCACAAGTCTTGTAATGCGATTGAGTTTGGACGATTGTCTTCGACTTCGCGCTTCCGAATCAGTTGGGCGCGTCAGTTCCTGCAATCTTCGACAACTCGTGCGACTTCCGGCCACGCCGGAATTGCGACCATCGGCGCGCCCGCTGCGGCGGTAGCGAAACGGCCGCGGCTGAACGCGATCGCGTCGAGAAGCGGATCTGTCGAAGCGAGGTCGGCGACCAGCTCGCGGCTTGCAAGGAACCGGGCGGGAACGGTGCGCGACAGCGACGTCGTCCAGATCGCCAGGCTTGGCGCTGCTGCCGGCACTCCGGTGCGGATGAGAGAAACCGTCCGGGCAGAGCGATTGCAGCGAACCTTGAACTGCACCACCGAGCTCGAGTTGACGAAATCGGCTTCGCTGCCCGCCTGGATCGGGCCGTAGGCCCAGGTGCCGGAGATCGGCTGTACGGTTTCGAGATCGACCTTCGCGGGGATCTGGGCGGAAGCGGCGGAGGCGAACGGAAGCGCAAACGCCGCCGCGAACGCAAACATGATTCTGCTCATTTGCTCAGGCGATCGACTTTTTCCTGGAGCTTCGCAAGTTCGGCCCGGAGCTCCTGGAGCTCTTTTTCCGAAGCCGTCGCCGCTTTATGGGTGCCGCCGGTGAGCGCCTGGGCGGCGTCCTCGAACATTGCCATGTTGCGCTTGGCGAGATCGGCGAAAGCGTTGCCGCTGAACGCGTCGCCAAGAGCCTTCTGATTGCTCTTAAACGCGTCCATTGCCGCGTCGAGATATTGCGGCACCACCGCCTGCATCGAATTGCCGTAGAGCCCGATCAGCTGCTTAAGGAAATTGACCGGAAGCATCGTCGAGCCGCGCGCTTCTTCATCGACGATTATCTGGGTCAGTACCTGCCGCGTGATGTCCTCGCCGGTCTTCGCGTCGACAACCTCGAACTCGCGCCCCTCCCGAACCATCTCGGCGAGACGGTCGAGAGTGATGTAGGACGAGCTTTCGGTGTCATATAGCCGCCGGTTGGCGTACTTCTTTATCGTCACCTTGCCGCCAGACTTGCCCATGAACCGCTCCGATGATCGACGAAGCAGCGTAACAGACGCGAATAGTGCGGTGCAACAAAAGCACGCACCGCGCCCGCTTCCGCTGTTCCTGGAGCTGGTGCGGATCGCGGCGGAAAGTGAGCCGGAACTCGCGTCGAGAGCGCTTCAAGGGCTTGCCAGATACGAGTCTGCGGAAAGGCGCAAATCGCGCCCGGAACGACCGGTGATTGCCCGAGCCGGCGCAGCCTGCCTGCGCGATTGCGGCGGAAGCGGGCCGCCCGCCGTCCTTATCCCATCTTTGATCAATCCGCCCGAAATCCTCGACCTGGATGAGCGCACTTCGCTTGCCGGTGCGATTGCGGCGATGGGCCGCAAGGCGCTGCTTCTCGACTGGGGACCGGCGAAGCATCGGTGTGACCTCGACCTTGGCGGACACGTCGCCGAACTGCTGCTGCCCCTGTTGCGTGAAGCCGGCGAGCAAACGGCTCTTGTCGGCTATTGCCTTGGCGGGACAATGGCGATCGCAGCTGCGAACCTCACGAACGTCGAGGCTGTCGTCACCATCGCCGCGCCGTGGAATTTCTCGGCCTACCCCGCCGATTCGCGAGCCGCGCTGCTGCGGCTGTGGGAAAGCTCGAGACGTGCGGCGAAGGAGCTTCACGCGTTGCCGATGGAGGTGCTTCAAAGCGCCTTCTGGTCGCTCGACCCGAAGCGGACAGTCGCAAAGTTTGCAGCCCTTGCCGATGCAGATTGCGAAAGTGCCGCTGCGCAGCGGTTCGTCACTCTCGAGGATTGGGCGAACCAAGGTGAGCCCCTCCCCTTTGCCGCCGCGCGTGAGCTGATCGAGGATTTGTTCGGCCGCGACCTGCCGGGCAAAGGCGAATGGAGCGTTTGCGGGCGGCGAATGAGCGACCGCCTCGACTGCCCGTTGCTCAACGTCACGGCGGCAGCCGACCGGATCGCGCCCGCAGCGACTGCTTCCGCCGGCGAGGCCGTGGAAATCTATGGCGGCCATGTCGGAATGATCGTCGGCTCCGCGCGAACAAAGCTGCACCAGGTGCTTGCGAAATTCCTCGGTGCTCCTTGCCGGTAGCAGCCGCCGTCGCTAAGTCGCGCTCCCACGCACCCGTAGCTCAGCTGGATAGAGCGCTGCCCTCCGAAGGCAGAGGCCACAGGTTCGAATCCTGTCGGGTGCGCCAGCTTGCTTCGTGGCTCCGCTGCTCGCAATGAGCAACAGATGCGCACCCTCCTTGCCTTCGCGGCGGTCGTCCTGATGGCCAGTGCCGCCCATTCCGCCGATCGGCGTCCGAGCCCGCGTGAGGTTGGACTCACGTTCGGAATTCTTCCCACCGGACCGCTGAACGCGATCACCGATGTCGCCGGCGTGAAGGTCGGGCAGGTGACGATCATCGAAGGCGAGAACATTCGTACGGGCGTGACCGCAATCCTGCCTCACGGCGGCAATGTCTACCAGGACAAGGTCCCGGCGGGATTTGCCGTCGGCAATGCTTTCGGCAAATTCATGGGCTCCACCCAGGTCAAGGAGCTCGGCGAAATCGAGACTCCGATCGTGCTCACGAACACGCTCAACGTCCCCGAAGCTGCGGCCGGCGACATCGGATGGACTTTGAATCAGCCCGGAAACGAGGACGTTCGCACCGTGAATGCGATCGTCGGCGAGACTAACGACGGCTACCTCAACGACATTCGCGCCCGTCGCGTAAAGCCTTCGGACGCCATCACGGCCATCGAAGCCGCAAAGGAGGGACCGGTTGAGGAAGGCGCGGTCGGCGCCGGTACCGGGACGGTCTGCTTCGGGTGGAAGGGCGGGATCGGCACGAGCTCCCGAAAACTTCCGGCGAACCTTGGCGGCTGGACAGTCGGGGTGCTGGTGCAGACGAACTTTGGCGGAGTTCTTCAGGTCGCGGGCGTGCCGGTCGGTCAGGCGCTTGGCCAATATTATCTCAAGGACGAGCTGAGCCGGGAGGATTCGGCCGATGGGTCGGTCATCATCGTCGTCGCAACCGACGCGCCACTGTCCGACCGCAATCTCGAACGGCTGGCCAAGCGAACCTTCCTCGGAATCGCGCGCACCGGGTCACCGATCAGCAACGGCTCGGGCGATTACGCAATCGCCTTCTCTACGAACGCCGATGTTCGGCGGACTCCGGAGAGGCGTGCCCACCCGAGCGCGATCGTGGATTTTCCAAACGACCAGATGTCGCCGCTGTTCGAAGCGGTGACGGAAGCGACGGAGGAAGCGGTGATCAACTCCCTATTCGCCGCCACCCCGATGACCGGCGACGAAGGCCATCACATTGACGCGCTGCCGATCGACAAGGTGCTGAAACTGTATCGGCGCGCCCGCGCTAGATAAGCGTCAGCGGCTGTTCATTTCGCACCCGGCATGAGCCACCCCGAACAGTCGCGGACTCGACAATGCTTCTCATCCTGCTCGCCTATTTGGGCGGTGTCCTGACGATCCTCAGCCCGTGCATTCTGCCGGTGCTTCCGTTCGTCTTTGCCAAGTCCGACCAGCCATTCCCTCGAAGCGGACTGCCGCTGCTTGCCGGGATGGCGCTGACTTTCGCGATCGTCGCGACGCTGGCCGCGGTCGGCGGCGGCTGGGCCGTGCGCGCCAACGAAATCGGCCGCTGGGTTGCGCTTGCTTTGCTGGCGCTGTTCGCACTGACGCTGATCTTTCCCGCGCTGTCGGACCGGATGACGAGGCCGCTTGTGGCGCTCGGCTCCCGGCTGACGGAGAAGACAGGGCAGAAGCGAGGCATCGGATCGTCGCTTCTTCTCGGAGTTGCGACCGGACTGCTGTGGGCCCCCTGCGCCGGACCGATCCTCGGCATCATCTTCACGACCGCCGCCCTGAACGGTGCCAATGCGAGCACGACTCTCCTGCTTCTGTCCTATGCGCTGGGCGCGGCGACCTCGCTCGCGCTGGCTCTGCTCGCAGGCGGCAAGATCTTCGCTCGGATGAAGCGGTCACTCGGCGCGGGCGAGTGGATCAAGAAAACGCTCGGAATCCTGGTCCTGGTCGGAGTGGCCACAATCGCAGCAGGGCTCGACACCCGATTCCTGGCGCAAATCTCGAGCGGACAGACTTCGCGGCTCGAAACCGGACTCGCGCGCACGCTCGGCGTGAAGGCAATGGACGTCACGACCTCGACCGAGAGCCGCAACGGCCGGCTCGTTCTCCCGGTCGAAGGCGAGCTTCCGCCGCTCACCGGAATCGGGCCGTGGATCAACTCGCCCCCGCTCACTCGCGAGCAGCTCAAGGGCAAGGTCGTCGTCATCGATTTCTGGACCTACAGCTGCATCAACTGCCTGCGTTCCATTCCCTACGTGCGCGCGTGGTACGACCGCTATAAGGACGACGGGCTCGTCGTGATTGGAGTACACGCGCCCGAATTCGCCTTTGAACGCGAGTTCGACAACGTGAAGAAAGCGGTTGCCGACCTCGGCATCCCCTACCCTGTAGCGCTCGACAACGACTGGCACTTGTGGCGAGCGCTTCACAACAACTACTGGCCCGCCCACTATTTCGTCGATGCCCAGGGGCGGATCCGCTACCACCATTTTGGCGAAGGCGGGTACGACGAGTCCGAGCAGGTCATTCGCCAGCTGCTGGCCGATGCCGGTCACCCGCCGTCGCGGCGAATGGCCAACACGAGCGCCAGCCGCGCCGTCGAAATGGCCGCTGACCTCGGCGAAGTTCGCTCGCCGGAAACCTACATCGGCTATGCGCGCGCCGACCGGTTCGTCTCGCCCGGAGGCGAAGCGAGGGACCGGGCGAAAGTTTATTCAATTCCTTCTCAGCTCGATCTGAACCAATGGGCGCTTGGCGGCCGCTGGAGCGTTGCCCCGCAAGTCGCAACTTCGCTTTCACCCAACGGGACGATTGTATTCCGCTTTCACGCTCGCGACCTGCACCTGGTGCTTGGGCCGGCGGCGGGTGGAAAGCCGGTGCGGTTCAAAGTCAGCATGGACGGGCACGCGCCAGGAGCCGACGCCGGCGGCGACGTCAAGCCTGACGGCAGCGGCGTGGTGACCGAGGAGCGGTTGTACCAGCTGGTTCGGCAGCAGGGCGGAGTGAAGGACCGGACGTTCGAGATTGAGTTTCTCGACCCCGGCGTTCGCGCCTTCTCCTTCACCTTTGGTTAGGCGCCGGTCGCGATTGACTTCAGCCGAGGGCGGTCGAGGATTTCGATTCTGTCGATCGCCTGCAGTCGGATGATCCTGCTGCCCTTGAGGTCCGAGAGGACTCGGCTGACCGTCTCCTTCGTCAGCCCGAGATAGTCGGCAATGTCGGAGCGGCTCATTGGCAGCTCGACCACATCGGAGCCGTTGCAGCGATCGGACAGGGCCATGAAGAAGCTTGCCATGCGCTCAAGCGCGGTTTTGCGCCCGAGTAGCACCATCTGCTGCTGGGCATGCGCAAGCTCACGAGCCGCAGCGATGTAGAGCTCGCGCTCCATCGGCTGGTGCTCCTCGACGAAATTCTCGAATCGACGGATCGGAAAAGCGCAAACCCGGCACTCGCCAACCGCTTCGGCCGAGAACTGGTGATCCTCGTCGACACTGGTGCCGACGAAGTCGCCCGGCAGGTGGAAACCCGTGACCTGTCGTCGCCCGTCGGCGAGGATGTTGTAGCTCTTGAGCATTCCCTCGGTGACGGTGAACACGCTCAGTGCCGGCTCGCCCTGAGCAAACAGGCTCTCGCCGTCGCGAAGCTCGATCCCGCAGCCGAGGTGGCGAAAGGCGTTGAGATCGGCGGCATCGAGAACGCCGCAGATTGCGCAGTCCCGAACCGGGCAACCGCGGCATGGATGCCCCTGGGGCAATTCGCTGCTGTCGTGGTGCCGTGGATTGAGCATGGGAGCGGGGTAATTGATGTGGATCACCGGCGCGATACGGACTTTCCCGTAGCGGAACCTGCCGCTCTAGTCGGGCGGCAGTGCTCTCGGCGCGCGCGACGCCTTGTCGATTGCACGGTCGAGCCTTTCTACCGCCGCAGGGCGGCCTTCGCGTTCGACGCGCGCGCGATAGCGCGCCAGCCGCTTCACCAGATCGACGGGCTCGGGCTGGTCTCCGCTCACTTTATGAGGCGTATGCTTCGACATTCGCCACGTTTAACCGGGCGCAAGCGGCGGCGGGGATACGTAAGTATCCTGATCGGCAGCGAAATGTGATCCAGGTTAGTCACATTTCCGGTAGCACGCTATGACCGCTAAAATGGAACACACCTCTCCCGAGTTTCGGTCGACTCTCGGCAGCAGCGAACATCATTTGCGGTCAATCCTCGCGACCGTTCCCGATGCGATGATCGTCATCGACCAAAAGGGCGTCGTTCACTCGTTCAGCGTCGCTGCGGAGAAGATGTTCGGCTATGCTGCGGATGAAGTCATCGGCAAGAACGTTCGCATGCTGATGCCCTCACCGCTTCGCGAACAGCACGACAGCTATCTGGACCGTTACCTGACGACCGGAGAGCGGCGGATCATCGGCATCGGCCGGATTACGACCGCGCTTCACCGCGACGGCTTCACCTTCCCGATTGAACTGTCGGTTGGCGAAGCCTTTGTGGACGGGGAGCGAATCTTCACCGGCTTCATTCGCGATTTGACCGAACGGCAATCCGCCGAGCGGCGCCTTCACGAGCTCCAGAGCGAGCTCGCTCACGTGGGGCGCGTCAGCGAGATGGGGACGCTCGCCTCCGCACTCGCCCACGAGCTGAACCAGCCGCTGACTGCAATGGCGAATTATTGCGAGAGCGCCCGCGACCTCCTCGACGGCACCCCTGACGAGAAAACCCTGGCGATGGTCAGGGAAGCGCTTCATGATGCCGCAAGCCAGGCGATCCGCGCAGGCCAGATCGTTCGGCGCCTTCGCGATTTCATGTCGCACGGAGACAATGAACGACATTCCGAGGAACTTTCGAAGCTCGTCGGCGAGGCGAACGCGCTGGCGCTCGTCGGCTCACGAGAGCATGGAATCGACGTTCAGGTGCAGTTCGAGGCGAAACAGACGCATGTCTTCGTCGACAGGATCGAGATTCAGCAGGTGCTAGTGAACCTCATCCGCAACGCGGTCGACGCGACGATCGGAAGTCCGGTGCGGTCGATCACGATCCGTACGGCGGATGCGGGCGAGGACCTGGCGATGGTGAGCGTCGAAGACAGCGGAAGCGGAATTAGCGACAGCGTCGCCGCCCAACTCTTCCAACCGTTCGTCACGTCAAAACAGGGGGGGATGGGAATCGGCCTATCGATCTGCCGGACTATTGTCGAAGCGCATGGCGGACGAATCTGGTTCGAAACCCGCCCCGAAGGCGGAACCAAGTTTCACTTTACACTGCCGACAGTCGGAGCTGACGAATGAGCGAAGAACGTCTCATCCACCTTGTCGATGACGACGAAGCCATCCGGCGATCCGCCGGGTTCATGCTGAAGACCTCGGGCTTTCGCGTTCGGACGTACGAATTGGGCGATGCCCTGCTCAAGGAGGGGCCGAACCTGGAGCGCGGGTGCATTCTGCTCGACATCCGAATGCCCGGAATGGATGGGCTGGAAGTACAGCAGGCGTTGAGGGAACGCGGAATCGCCCTGCCGGTGATTATCATGACCGGCCACGGCGACGTGACCCTCGCGGTGCAGGCGATGAAGGCCGGAGCCGTCGACTTCATTGAAAAGCCGTTCGAAAAGGCGGTCCTGCTGGATGCGATCGAGCAGGCATTCGAGCAGCTGAGCCGGTCGAAGGCGGCGAAAGAGCGTGCGAAGGAAGCGGATGTGCGGCTGCAGGCGCTCACTCCGCGTGAGCGCGAAGTCCTGAACGGACTCGCGCAGGGGCTTCCCAACAAGACGATTGCCTATGACCTCGGCATCAGTCCGCGAACGGTCGAGATCCACCGTGCCAATTTGATGACGAAGCTGGACGTTCGGAGCCTGTCGGAAGCACTCAGGATCGCCTTTGCAGCCCAGGACGCACCGCCGAGCTAGCGACCGTCTTCGCCGGGTATCGGCGTGTCGGTGTCCAGCGCCTCGACTACATAGAGCCGCTTGACGAGCACGTAGGTCACCACAGTCATCGGCGCTGCAAAGAAGATCCCGACGATCCCGAAGAGCAGCGCGAAAGCCAGAAGCGAGAACAACAGGACGACAGCCGGAAGCTCGACTGCCACCTGGGCAATGACCGGCTGGATCAGATAGGCTTCGGAGTGCTGGACCGCGAAGTACATCAGCGCAGTCCACAGGGCGAGCTCTGGGCCACTCAGGAGCGCGATGAGAACTCCGGGGACAGCCGACAGGATCGGTCCCGCATAGGGGATGAATTCGAAGATCCCGGCGAGAAGCCCGAGAACGAGCCAGGAATCGATTCCCAGCAGCCAAAGGCCCGCCGCCGTCATCGCTCCGATCACACACATCGCGATCAGCTGTCCTTTCAGCCATAGCCGGAGAGCGGTTTCCGACTCGTCCATCGCTTCGCCGATGAGATTTCGTTTTGCGGCGGGAACCAGCTTGATCACTCCGGCGCGATAGAAGCGGGGTTCGCTGGCCAGGAACACGCCTCCCGAGATGACGATCAGGAAATAGGCCAGTGCATTGGTGGTCGCCGAAAGCAGCCCGCCAAAGCGCGAGACCAGCTGCTCACCGCGATTGTGAAACTGGTCGACATAGGACTGGATCGGGTGGTTGAAACCGAATTGTGCGAGCCACTCGTCAAGCCGATCGATCGCGTCCGGCAAGGCGTTGGTGAGCTGGTGAGTCTGGGCGGTGAGCTGTGCGCCGAAGAGCCAGCTTGCGCCTACCACCACCGCGACCATCAACAGGAAAGACGTGGCGACCGCCAGGCCGTCGGGAAATCGCAAATGCTTGCTGAAGGGAGCGGCGATGGCGCGGATGATCGTCGCGATCAGCACCGCACCGAACAGCAGGACGAGGACGAACCGCAGCTTCCAAAGCAGAAACGCGACCGCGACAATCGCCGTCGCAATGAGGACCCGGCGTGTGAATTCGCCGGTTTCGCTGCTTTGTGGGCTCGCCATTGTCTGTTGAACCCGCTGGAACGGTCACCCGTTCCGGGGGCGGAGCGATCAAGGCGCCGGCCAGCCCTCGATGACGTCGACGAACTTGGTCAACCACGCATTCGTCTGATGCCCGTCGACCACCCGGTGGTCGATCGTCAGAGTCACGTACGCCATCGGGCGGATCAGAATCGCATCCTCGCCATCGACTTCGCGAACGATCACTCTCTTTTCGAGCTTGCCGATGCCGAGGATTGCCGCCTGGCCCTGATGAAGGATGATCGGCGCCGCGAGGAGCGAGCCCGAGACTCCGTGATTTGAGATTGTGAAAGTTCCGCCGGACACATCGCCTCCGGTCAGCTTTCCTTCGCGAGCGCGGCGGGTGAGGTCATCCAGCCTGGCGCCGATCTGCTCGACCGACAGATTGCCCGCGTCCTTCACCACCGGGACGATCAGCCCCTTTTCGCCGAGCGCGGTTCCGACGCCGATGTCGATACTCGGCGAGATGGCGATTCGATCCTCTTCCCAGCGGCCGTTGATCGCGGGCGCCACAGCCATCGCTTCGGCTGCCGCCTTCACGATGTAAGCGGTGTAGCTGAGCTTCTTCCCCGCCTCCGCCATTGCCGCCTTGTGCGCCGCAACTGCCGAAAAATCCGCCTCGAAAACGGCGGTGACGTGCGGCTGCTCGGACACTGCGCGCGCCATGTTTTCGGCGATCTTCAGCCGCATGCGATCGTGCGGGATATCCGCAATGTTTCGTGGTTGCGCCGTGCCTTCGCCACCGGCGACCTCCACGACAGTGGCCTCGGCGACGGCGCGGTCGACGTCGGCGCGGGTGATCCGACCGTCGCGCCCGGTGCCTTTGATCAGCGACGGATCGATGCCGTTTTGTTGAATCGCCCGGCGGACCGAGGGCGAAAGCCTGGTTTCGCGGTGAGTGTGCTCCTGCGAAGGCAGGAGCCCAGGTTTTTCTGTTGCCTTGGGTTGGGCCGCTGTCTTCGCAGGGGCACTTCTTGCACCGCCTACTCCGGACTCGATCCGCCCCAGAAGCGCGCCCGGAACAGCGTCTGCATCGGTATCGAGAACGATTTCGGCGAGCACCCCCGCGGCCGGGGCCGGCACTTCCTGAGTGACCTTGTCGGTCTCCAGCTCCACCAGCGGGTCGTTTTCGGCGACCGCATCCCCGACCTTCTTCAGCCAAGAACGGACGACCGCCTTCGTCCCCTCCTGCTCGTCCGGAACACGAATTTCGATCACTTCTAAAACCCCACCAGCCGATCGATTTCGGCCCGGATATCGCCGACCGACGGCACTGCCCAGTCGAGAAGCTCTGGGTGATGCGGGCTCGGAATGTCCGGCATGGTCACGCGCGCAACCGGCGCATCCAGGTCCAGGAAGGCTTCGTCGGCCACCACCGCGGCAATTTCCGCGCCAAAGCCGCCTGTGCGCAGGTCCTCATGGACGATGAGGCAGCGGCGAGTTCTGCGGACGCTCTCAAGGACTGCGTCGCGGTCCCACGGCATCAGCGTCCGCAAATCGATGATGTGGGCGCTGACTCCCTCGGCCGCGGCCTGGCAGCGTGGGACCATTGCGCCCCAGGTGACGACGGTAATGTCGTCACCCTCGCAAATCGTCTTCGCTCGCCCGAACGGAAGCACGTACTGGTCACCCGGCCAGGGCCGCCTCGCCCACGCATCATCGTACATCGCGCGATGCTCGAAGAAGATCACGGGATCATTGCCCCGCAAAGCTCCGCGCAGGAGCCCTACCGCGTCCTCGGCGTTCGACGGCACCGCGACTTTCCATCCTGGATTGTGGACGAACTCGACCTCGTTCGTCTGGCTGTGCCACGGATCGCCGCATTTGAAGAAACCGCCGGGGACCCGGAGCACCATCGGCGCAGCGAAGCGGTTGTTCGTCCGCCAGCGCATGGTCCCGCAGTCGTGGATCTGCTCGGTCGCCGGCTCCGAATATTTGCGGAACTGTATTTCCGGAACGGGCATGAGCCCGGCGAGCGCCATTCCGACTGCGCGACCGACAATCCCTTCCTCGTTTAGCGAAGTGTCGAAGACGCGTGTCCGACCGAACTTTTCCTGTAGCCCGAGGGTGACCGCATGGACCCCGCCCTTCGGACCGATGTCCTCTCCGAACATCAGCACGCGCGGGTTCGACTCCAGCTCCTGGTCCAGAGTGCGCCGGATCGCCGTGACCATGTTGATTCGCTGGCCCTCGGGCCTGGCCTCGTCCGTGGTGCCGTCGAGGCTGAGCCCAGCGCCTCCGCCGACCTGCTGCACCTCGTCATCGAAGAAGACGTGATCGGTGACGTCTTCGGGGTTGGAGACTCCGCGCGCTTCCGCTTCGGCCACGGCAGCGGCGACTTCGCCGCCGACTTCCCGCTCTATCTTCTCCCATTCGTCGTCGGATAGGCCGGAGTGCTCCTTGAGCTTGGGAAGCGGGTCGCGCGCCCATTCGGCCGCGATTTCGTCCTCGGCCTTGTAGGCCTGAGTGTCCTGCGCGCTATGACCCTCCAGTCGCGGCACCGTCAGTCGAAGCAGCGCCGGAGTCCTCTTTTCCCGGACGTGCGCCATCGCCTCGGCAATCAGCTCGGCCGCCTGCGCCGGCTCGGTGCCGTCGCCGTTGAAGATCGTGAGGCCGCGGAAGCTGGCCAGGTTGGCGGCGATATCCTTGCCCGGAGTCTGGTACTCGGACGGAACGGATATCCCGTAGCCGTTGTCCTCGATGTACATGAGCAAAGGCAATTGTTGAGTCGTTGCAATTGTTAGCGCCGACCAAAATCCGCCAGTTGCAGCGCTCGCGTCGCCGCCGAGAACCAGAGCGATCGCGTCCTTCGGCCCCTCCTTCAGTACCTCACGCTTGTACTTGATGGCCTGTGCCCAGCCGGCGGCAGGCGTATATTGCGCACCGACACCGCCGTTCATCGGCAGCGCATGCGCTCCGCCGGGATTGGGATAATTGAAGACGACTCCGATATCGCGCCCGTTCGAATAGCCGCATGCCAGCCCCATTCCGGAGCCAAGCGCATCCGCGAGATCGACGCCGAGCGACAACAGCATCGGCCGCGATCGATAATATCCGCAGGCGGCATCCCCGTCCTTCAGGTGCATTCCAAGGAGCACCTGGGCCATGTCATGGCCGCGGGCGGAGAATTGGTAGAGAACTTTCCTTGCTGGGACGAGCTCCTGCTCTTCGACACGGTCCAGTTCGCGCGACGTAAGGACGAGTCTGACAACCCGCTTCCAGTCCACCTTTGCGCCTGTAAATCGGGACGAATCCGCGTCAGCCACCGATCACCTCGAGGACTGCGGCAGCGAAGCGGTCAACCTGCTCGTCGGCCAGGCCGCAGATGTTGAACCTGCCGCTGTCAGCCATGTAAATCGCGTGGTCCTTGCGCAGCTGCAGGACCTGTTCCGGGGAAAGCGGAAGCATCGAGAACATGCCCTTCTGATCGGCGATGTAGTCGAACACAGGGTTCGCTCCGGCAAGCCGCTGCCGTAGCGACACGATCCGCTCCCGCATACTTTCGAGCTCGACGCGCCAGTCGGCGCTCAGTTGCGCATCATCGAGAACAATTCGGACGGCCGCAGCGCCGTGGTCCGGCGGCATCGACCACATCTCCCGCGAAATTTGGAGGACGTGGCCCATTGCCGTGGCCGTCGATTGGGCGCTCGGAGTCTTGAACCAGACCGAGCCGACGCGGTCGCGATACACGCCGAAATTCTTGTCGCAGCTCTGGGCAATGACCACGGTGTCGCACTGACTCAGGATGCCGCGCAATCCGGCGGCATCTGGAGCGAGGCCATCGCCGAACCCCTGATAGGCGATGTCGACCACAGGGAGCAGCCCGCGCTCGCGGATCACGTCGGTGACCTCCGCCCACTGGACGGGATTGAGGTCGGCGCCGGTCGGATTGTGGCAGCAGCCGTGGAGAAGCACGACGTCGCCCGCGCTGGCGTTGCTTATCGTGTCGAGCATTCGGTCGAAGCAAAGCTGGCGGGAATCGCGGTCGTAATGAGGGTATTCGACGATCTTCAGCCCGCAGCCGCGAACGATCGGAACGTGGTTCGGCCACGTCGGCGTGCCGATCAGAACGCGAGCATCGGGGTTCGCCGCCCTGATCAGGTGAAAGCCGAGCGTGAGCGCACCGCATCCACCCGGTGTCTGCAACCCGGCGATACGGTCGTCGGCGGCATGTTCGCCGAGCAGGATTGGTCGCAGAAGCTGGGTAAAGAGGATATCGCCGCGGCCGCCCAAATAAGCCTTCGTCTGCTGCGTTTCCCACAGCCGCCGTTCGGCTTCCTTGATCACTTTCAGGATCGGCGTGTTGCCCGCGCTATCGCGGTAAACACCGACACCGACGTCGATCTTTTCCGGCCGCGGATCGGCTTTCGCGAGCTCGATGAGAGCGAGCAGCGAGTCGCTTTTCACCGGTTCCAAATCGCCTATCGAGCGAGCACTCACTTCCGCTTGGTCCAACATATCGAGCGGCTTAGCGCACTACTCCTCTCCCTCCAAGGGACGGGAACTAGGCGTCGTAGTCGACGGCGACGCCGTCGCCTGCCGGGACGGACTGGCAGGTCAGCACGTAGCCATCCTCCAACTCCTCATCGGTAAGGCCATAGCGGGCGGCCATCTCGACTTTTCCGGCGGTCACCTTGGCCCGGCAAGTGGCGCATACGCCCGCCTTGCAGGCGAACGGCGCCGGAAGCCCCGCCGCCCGGGCGCTGTCGAGGATGTTGCCTTCGGTGAACGGCACTTTGCGGGTTCGCCCGTCGAGAGTCACCGACACGGTCAGCCCGGTCGCCTTCGTCTGAAGCTCGGCCATGTCCTTGACCAGCGAGTCCTTCGGGCGGTCGGCAGTGAATCGCTCGATGTGAATTCGCTCGCGCCCCACGCCGCGGTCGATAAGAGCACCCTCGGCGGCGTCCATCATTGGGCCGGGGCCGCAGATGAACCAGTCGGAAATCTCTTTGGGCGACCCGACCAGATGCTCGATGGCCTCGTCCAGCCGCTCGCGATCGAGCATTCCGTTGAACAGTTCGACGTCGCCCTCTTCGGCGTCGAGGAAGTGATAAAGGTCGAATCGGTCGAGATAACGGTCCTTCAGCCGCGCCAGCTCTTCGAGGAAGATGATCGAGGTGGAATCCCGGTTACCGTAAAGCAGAGTGAACCGGCTCTCCGGCTCCGACTTCAGGAGCGTCCGAAGAAGCGACATGACGGGCGTGATTCCCGATCCGCCGGCAATTCCGACGACGTGGCGCGTGGCGTTCGCGTTGAACTCGGTCGTGAAGCTTCCGTGCGGCGGCATCACCTCCAGAGTGTCGCCGGCCTTCAGCTCGTCACCCACCCAGTTGGAAAATATCCCGCCGGCGATCCTTTTGACCGTCACCATCCAATCGCGCTCTTCGGGCGCGGTGCAGAGCGAATAGTTGCGCCGCACCTCATCGCCGCCGATCTCGGCCTTCAGGGTCAGGTGCTGCCCGGCCTTGAACTCAAACGTGTCGCGAAGATCCTGCGGAACTTCGAAGCGGATCGAATTGGCCTCGGCGGTCTCGGGCACGACCGCGGCGACCCGAAGCGGATGGAAATGTGCACTCACGTGAAGCCGTTTACTTCACCACTTCGCGTCGGGGTAGGTGCGCTGGAGGTACTGCATCGGCGCGAGGATGTGGCCGAGATGCTCGCTGTGGTGACCGCGCCGCCCGCCGAGGATTGGCCGCTGGTCGTCTGGCGCGTCCAGCTTCGCCTCAGCGAGCACATTGCCGATCGCCGAGCGATACTCGTCCTCGAACTGCCGCGGATCCGGCGCGATTGCGGCGTCGACCAGCTCCTTTAGCGTCTCGTCCACCTCGAACAGCTCGGGAATGAAGCGCCAGCACCAGTCGAGCCCCTCGGCCATTCGCCGGGCACTCTCGTCGGTGCCGTCGCCGAGCCTCACCGTCCAGTCGGACGCAAGCTCTCGATGATAGGCGACTTCCTTGACCGCCTTCGACGCGAACTCGACCAGGAACTGGTCCGAAGATTGCACCAGGCGCTGGAACAGCATGTGCTGCCACGTCGAGAACAGCAGCTGTCGCGCAATCGTCTGGGCGAAATCACCGTTCGGTTGCTCGACCAGAAGGCAGTTCTTGAAGTCGAGAACATCGCGATGGAACGCCAGCTCGTCGGCGTCGCCGACGTCGCCCAGCAGCAAAGTTGCCTGCCCGATGAGGTCGAGGGCGAGATTGGCAAGACTAAGGTCCACCTCCAGCGCGGGCGCGTGGCCGCACCATTCGCTGAGGCGCTGGCCGAGAATGAGGGCGTCGTCGCCAAGGCGGAGGAGATAGTCGTTGCGCGCGGAATCCACCGTCTGCGCGGGCGAAGCGGTCGCCATCAGATGTGCTTCACCTCGTCGGGAATATCGTAGAAGGTCGGGTGGCGGTAAATCTTGCTTTCCGCAGGCTCGAACAACTCGCCCGCCTGGTCAGGGTCGCTAGCGATGATTTCCTTCGACGGCACCACCCAGAGGCTCACCCCCTCCATCCGCCGCGTGTAGGTGTCGCGCGCGTGTGCGACCGCGAGCTCCGCGTCAGGAGCATGAACGCTGCCAACGTGGCGATGCGAAAGACCGCCCCTGGTACGGACGAAAACTTCCCACAGCGGCCAGTCATGTCCGCTCACGCCGCCTTCCTTGCACGGCGCTTCGCCTCATGCGCGTCGGCCGCTTCGCGGACCCAGGCGCCGTCGTCCCAGGCCTTGCGGCGGGCGTGCATCCGCTCCTTCGCAACCGGCCCTTCGCCGCGCACCACCGCGTAGAATTCTTCCCAGTCGATCTCGCCGAAGTCGTAGCCGCCCTTCGCCTCGTTCCACTTGAGGTCGGGATCGGGAACCGTGAGGCCGAGATACTCCGCCTGCGGGACGGTGATGTCGACGAACTTCTGGCGAAGCTCGTCGTTGGTCTCGCGCTTGATCCGCCAGCGCATCGACTGCGCGGTGTTGGGGGAATTTTCGTCGGGCGGGCCGAACATCATCAGACTTGGCCACCACCAGCGGTTAAGCGCGTCCTGCGCCATGCGCTTCTGCTCCGGCGTGCCCTTCGCCATCGCGATCATGATTTCGTAGCCCTGGCGCTGGTGAAAGCTTTCTTCCTTGCAAACGCGCACCATTGCACGGGCGTAGGGCCCGTATGAGGTTCGCTGCAGCGGCACCTGATTCATAATTGCCGCGCCATCGACCAGCCAGCCGATCGCGCCGATATCGGCCCAGGTCAGAGTCGGATAATTAAAGATCGTCGAATATTTGGCTTTGCCCGAGTGCAGCGCCTCGACCATTTCCTCGCGGCTCGTGCCAAGCGTTTCCGCTGCGCAATAGAGGTAGAGGCCGTGCCCGCCCTCGTCCTGGACCTTGGCGAGAAGGATAGCCTTGCGCCGAAGCGACGGCGCGCGAGTGATCCAATTGCCCTCGGGGAGCATTCCAACGATTTCGCTGTGGGCATGCTGCGAAATCTGCCGGACGAGCGTTCGGCGATACGCCTCCGGCATCCAGTCCTTGGGCTCGATGAATTCGTCAGCGGCAACCCGCGCCTCGAAGGCATCGACCAGCTTCGGGTCTTCGAGGCTCTCGATCTTGCCGCTCTTCTGGAGCTCGGTCGTGTACATGGTCTCGATGTAGTCCCTGCCCCGTTAACGTTCAAATCTCGACAACCGCTCCGCCGATCGTTCGCGAATAGCCGG
This sequence comes from uncultured Alphaproteobacteria bacterium, assembly GCA_963839145.1. Lineage (GTDB taxonomy): Bacteria > Pseudomonadota > Alphaproteobacteria > Sphingomonadales > Sphingomonadaceae > Sphingomicrobium. The sequence goes on along the minus strand of CAWITR010000002.1, from coordinate 58,260 downwards.
TGAACTCGGCAACGTCGCGGCCGTCCTGTGTCTTCACGGAAACGCGAGTGACCCCGCTTCGGCCTGCCGTCGCAATCTCCTCGCCCTGCGCGATCAGCGTTTCGCCGGCCTCGGCGCTGCCAAGGAAGACGATCGAGGCCTGAGCGGCGACTGTGCGATGATTGTCGCCATTGCAGACGTAGGCGAAGGCGGTATCGGCGAGCGCGAAGATGATCCCGCCGTGCGCGGTGCCGTGGCCGTTGAGCATGTCCTCGCGGAGCTTCATCGAGAGCCGGCAATAGCCCTGGCGCGCTTCCTCGATGCGGATTCTCCAAGCCGGCCCGGTTCCCTCGTCGGCGAGCATTCGATGGGCTACCCGGCTAGCGAGTTCGTTTGCGTCCACTGCCCCTCCTTCGCTACTTCGGCGCAATGGAATACGAGACCATCGAGTTCAAGCTCGACGAGGGCGTCGCCCGGATCACCCTCAACCGGCCCGACCGGCTGAACAGCTTCACGGCCCAGATGCATCAGGAGCTCCGCGACGCGCTCGCGCAGGCAACCGAGGCTCGCGTCATTGTGCTCACCGGCGCCGGGCGAGCTTTTTGCGCCGGGCAGGACCTCAACGAACGATCGGTCGCGTCGGGCGATCAGCCGGTCGATCTCGGAGTTACCGTGGAGACGGGCTGGAACCCGCTGATCACCACGCTGACTACGATGCAGCAGCCGGTGATCGCTCAGGTCAACGGAGTCGCCGCCGGAGCAGGCGCCAACATCGCCCTCGCCTGCGACCTGGTCGTCGCAGCCAGATCGGCCAAGTTCATCCAGAGCTTCTCCGCGATCGGGCTGATCCCTGACAGCGGCGGCTCGTGGATCTTGCCCCGGCTCGTCGGCCAGGCGCGGGCGATGGGTCTCGCCCTCACAGGCGAACCGCTTTGCGCCGAAAAGGCCGAGCAATGGGGCCTGATCTGGAAATGCGTTGACGACGAGGCGCTCGGCGGCGAAGTGGATTCCCTCGCGCAAAAACTCGCGGCGCTTCCGCCGCTCGGTCTCGCGGCGATCAAGTCGATCATTCGCTCGACCTGGGAGCGCACTCTTCCCGAAGAGCTCAAGCTTCAGCGCGACGAGATGCGGCGGCTCGGATACTCCGAAGATTATCGCGAAGGTGTCGCCGCCTTCCTGGAGAAGCGCCCGGCGAAGTTCGTCGGCCGCTAGGGCGCCGGTTCCTCGCTGCTCGCCGGCGCGCGCTCGGTCGGCTGGGTGGTGAACCCTTCAAGGTTGCCCAGCTCTTCGACGTCGCGGCGGATTTCGACGGTGCTCGCTGCGTATGCGCAAACGAGGCGGGCGATCAATTCCAGCGCGTTCAGGTGTATCCGCTCGTAGCTGTGGCTCGCGTCGATGCCGAAGGTGATGAGCGCGGTGCGAACATCGGCACCACCGCCGATCGCCGAGGCACTGTCGGACCTGTAATAACGAAAGACATCGCGCTGGTGCGGGATGCCTTCGCTCTCGCACAGGCGGATCAGTTTTCGGGTCAGGTGATAATCGAACGGACCCACGGAATCGGCCATTCCGATCGTCACTCCGGTCTCGCGGCTGTTCTGGCCGGGCGCAGTCGTACCATTGTCGATCGACACCATCGCAACGACGTTTTCAAGCAACACCGCCGATGCGCCGGAGCCGACCTCTTCGGTGATGGTGAAGATGAAGTGGATGTCGACCGGCGTTTCCACCTCTGCGCGCTTCATGGCTTTCATCGCCGCCAGCATGGCCGCGCAGCCTGCCTTGTCGTCGAGATGGCGTGAAACGACGTAACCGTTGTCGAGCATCTCGGTGCCGGGATCGATCGCAACGGTATCGCCGACATTCACGCCCAGAGCTGCAACGCTGTCGTAGTCGTGTGCGTCGGCGTCGATTCGCAGCTCGATGTGGTCCCAGCCGACGCCCTGCGTGTCGATCTCGTCGTTGAACGTGTGCCCGGACGCTTTCAGGGGCAGGATCGTGCCGCGAAAGAAACCCTCGTCCGTGAACAGCGTGCACCGACTGGTCTCAGCCGCGCGAGCGGACCAGCATCCGATCGGGACCAGCTCGAGCCGGCCATTGTCCTTGATCCGCTTGACCGTCGCTCCGATCGTGTCGACGTGCGCGACAACCGCGCGCGCCCCCTCTTCTTTCTTGCCCCGATAGATGGCCATGATCGCGCCACGGCGAGTTACTTCGAACGGAATTCCGATCCGTTGCAGCTCCTCGCAAACGCAGCGGACGATTTCGTCGGTATAGCCGGTGGGGCTCGGCACGTGCAGAAGCCGTTGAAGGACGTCGCACAAATAGCCGCTGTCGATTTGCGGATTCATTGTCACTCCGGTTGGTCTGGCCTGCTCAGCGGGAACAGCAGATCGATGAAACGTTGCGCGGTCGGTTGCGGTTCATGGTTCGCCAGCCCAGGGCGCTCATTCGCTTCGATGAAGACATGCTCGGGCAGCGAGACGCTCGGCACGATCAGGTCGACTCCGACGACGGGAATATCGATCGCCCGCGCCACTTCGACCGCGCATTCGGCGAGCCTGGGATGAAGGATCTCGGTAACGTCGTGAATGGTCCCGCCGGTGTGCAGGTTGGCGGTTTTCCGGACCGGGAATTTTTCGCCAGAAGGTGCAATGTCGTCGAGCGAATAGCCGGCTCTGCCGACACATCGCTCGGTCTCCGAATCCAGCGGAATTGCGGACTCGCCGCCCGTAGCCGCCGACCGCCGCCGCGACTGCCGCTCGATGAGGTCGCGAACGTTGTGCTGGCCGTCACCGACCACCGCGGCCGGGCAGCGGATCGCCGCAGCAACGACCTTGAAGCCGATGACGATGATCCGGAGATCGTCGCCAGGATGGTAGCTTTCCACCAAGACGTGATCCGACAGAGCCGATGCACGCCGGATCGCCGCCTTCACTTCCTGGTTCGTCCGAAGGTCCACGGCAACGCCGCGTCCCTGCTCTCCGCGGGCCGGCTTCACGACGACCGATTTGTGCTTTCGAAGCAGCTTGAGCACTCCCTCCGAATCGCCTGCGTCGGCTTCCTCGGGGACGGTCACTCCGGCCGCCTTGGCGATGCGCCTGGTCATTGCCTTGTCGTCGCAGATGGACAGAGCTACCGCGGTCGTCAGGTCGGACAAGGATTCCCTGCAGCGGATCCGGCGGCCGCCGAAGCGTAGTTCAAAGAGGCCCCCCTCGGCGTCCAGCACCTCGGCGTCGATTCCCCGGCGCCGCGCTTCATCGATGATGATTCGCGCATAAGGGTTCATCGCTTCGGCAGGGTCGGAGCCGACGAACAGGCGCTCGTTGATGACGTTTCGGCGCTTGACGCTGAACAGCGGCAATCGGTGGAAGCCCAGCTTTTCGTAGAGAGCAATCGCAGCCTTGTTGTCGTGCATCACCGACAGGTCCATGTAGCCGGCGCCGCGGGTCTGATAGTGCTCGGCAAGTTGGCGGATCAGCGCCTCGCCAACGCGGGGGTGCGGCGTTTGCGGGTCGACTGCGAGAGCCCAGAGCGACGACCCCTCCGGGTCATCGAACGCGATCGAGTGGTCGATGCCCGTTACGGTGCCGATCACGTCGTGAGTCTCTGAATCCTCGGCGACGAAATAGGTCAGAAGCCGGCGATCGTCCTTGCTCTGCTCGGCAAAGAAGTCGGGCCGCACCTGCACCATCTTGTGAGCCGCGTGGATCCGGTTCACGGCGTCGGCGTCGCTTTCGGGGATCATCCTGCGAATGAAAAAGCCGGGTGAACGGCGCCGTGACGGCCGGTACGTGTTCAGGTTCAGGCGATAGCTGTGCGACGGGTCCAGAAACAGCTCGGCAGGCGCTGCGGCAAGCAGCACATGCGGGTCGCTGACGTACATCGCGATGTCGCGCTGCTCTTCGCCCTCGGCGCGGAGCTCGCTGAGCAGCTTTTCCGAGCTTTCGAACGTCTGCGCGAACAACACCCGCCCCCAGCCGACGTGGACGCAGGCGTTCCTGCGCGGCTGCGGCGCCCTCGGATTGTTGAGGTACGGGAATGGCGATTCCGGCCGCGGATCTCGAACGCTCCGGCCCATCAGCCGACCCCATGTTCCTGCAGCCACAACTCGAGCAGTCCCGCCTGCCACAGCTCGGATCCGCGAAGCGGAGTGATGTGCGCTTTCGGATCGGCGAAGAGCGAGTCGAGATAGTCCGGCGCAAAGAGCTCGCGGTCCTTCGCCGCGGTGCTGGTCAGCGCGTCGCGGACCAGCTCCAGATAGGATCCCTGAATGTACTTGAGCGCCGGCACCGGGAAATAGCCCTTGGGCCGGTCGATGACCTCGCTCGGGATCACCTCACGGGCCACGTCTTTGAGGATTCCCTTCCCCTCCTGCGCCAGCTTGAGGTCGGGCGGGATGCGCGCCGCCAGCTCCGTCAGCTCGTGATCGAGGAACGGGACCCGCGCCTCCAGTCCCCAGGCCATCGTCATGTTGTCGACCCGCTTCACCGGATCGTCGACCAGCATGACCGTGGAATCGATTCTGAGCGCCTTGTCGACCGGGTCGTCGGCGCCGGGCCTGGCGAAATGTTGACGAACGAATTCGAGCGGTGCGCCGCCGTTGCGCCATTCAGGGCCAAGCTGGCGGTTGAGAAGTCTCGCAGTCGCGGTCGAAGAATGCCCGCGAATAGGCCGACAGCGGGTCGTTCGCGGAGCTCATTGGAGGGTACCAGTGGTAGCCGGCAAAAATCTCGTCAGCGCCCTGGCCGGACTGGACGACCTTGATGTGCTTCGCGACCTCTCGCGAGAGCAAATAGAAGCCGATATTGTCGTAGCTGACCATCGGCTCGCTCATTGCCGCGACCGTGTCCGGAAGGTGCTGCAGCAGCTCCGCCGAAGGCACATGAATCTTGTGGTGGTCGGTCGCGTAGTGCTTTGCGATTAGATCCGAATAGACGAACTCGTCGCCCTTTTCGCCGTGCGCTTCCTCAAAGCCGATGGAGAAGGTGGACAGCCCGTGCTGCCCAAGCTCGGCGAGCAGTCCGACGATGAGGCTCGAATCCAGCCCGCCGGACAGGAGCACGCCGACAGGGACGTCGGCGACCATTCGCCGGCGCACCGCACTTCGAAGGCTCTCGTGGAGCAATTCCTCCCACTCGGCCTTGGTTCGCGTGGCATCGCCATCCTGAGGCCCGAAAGAAGGATCCCAATAGAGCGTGTCAGTGAAGCTCCCATCAGATTCGTAAACGCGCACTGTTGCGGGCGGCAGCTTTCGAATGCCGTTGAGAATTGTCAGCGGCGGCGGAACGACCGCGTGCCAGCTCATGTAGAAATGGAGCGCGGTGCGGTCGATCGAGGTGTCCACATCGCCGGCGGCAACGATTCCCGGCAGCGTCGAAGAAAAGCGAAGCCGCTGACCCACATGGCTGTAGTAGAGCGGCTTGATCCCGTAACGGTCGCGACCGAGCACTACTCGTCCGCGTTCCCGCTCATGAATCGCGAACGCGAACATCCCTTTGAAGCGCTGGACGCAATCGATTCCCCAGGCGTGGTAGGACTTGAGGATGACCTCCGTGTCACCGTCGGAGAAGAAGCGGTAGCCGCGCCCTTCGAGCTCCTCGCGGAGCTCGCGGTAATTATAGATGCAACCGTTGAAGACCAGATCGAGTCCAAGCTCGGAGTCCACCATCGGCTGGGCGGAGTGGAACGACAGGTCGATGATTTTTAGCCGCTGGTGGCCCATCCCAACGCGCCCGCGCATCAGCTGGCCACACGCGTCCGGCCCGCGACGAGCCTGTTCGCGCATCATTGCGGCGACCGCGGCGGCATCGGCGAGGCCACCGTCGAAGCGGACTTCCCCTGCTATGCCGCACATATGCGGCTCCGCGGCCCGAAACGGGCGAATATGGACATCGCTACAGTGATGCGCCGACAGATAGTCCTTCGGGCGCGAAAGTCCACTTTTGTGGCGGTAATCCGCCTTACGTCGAGACCAGCGAGCAGAACTTCGCGAGATCGATGTTGCCGCCCGAAACGATGCAGGCGAGCGGCCCTTCACCCGCTTCTCCGGTAAGCGCAGCGGCGAGCGCAAGCGCCCCGGCGCCTTCCGAGACCACTCGCGTCTTGTCTGCCATGAGCCGCATTGCCTCGCTCACCTGGTCGAGAGTGGCTGTGATCGCGCCATCCACAACCGGCTCCATCCGATCCCACATGCGCTCACTGACGCTCTGACCACCGGCGCCGTCGACGAAGGATGCCTGCCACTCCGGAAACTCGCTCGCACCACCTTGCGCAAGCGAATAAGCGTAAGGCGCGGCCGTTTCCGGTTCGGCACCGATGACGTTGACGTCGGGTCGGAGCGCCTTGATCGCGCTTCCGACACCGGTGATCAGTCCGCCTCCGCCGATTGCGGCTATGACCGTCTTCACGTTCGGGCAGTCTTCAAGAATCTCCAGGCCCATGGTGCCGTGCCCGGCGATAAAGTCGTGATTGTCGAACGGGTGGATGAAGGTGCCCTTGAGACCGGGAAACTGGTGTGCTTCGGCCGCTCTCCAGGCTTCAGTGTAGGACACCGGGATGATGGTCGCGCCGAGCGCGCGCATCCGGTCCAGCTTGGTCTTCGGCGCGGTTTCGATGGCGACGACCGAGCAGGCAATGCCCGCTTCTCTGGCGGCATAGGCAACTCCCTGCCCGGCATTGCCGGCGCTGATGGTCCACACTCCGAGTGAACGTTGCTCATCGGACAGGCACGCCACCGCGTTTACCGCGCCGCGGATCTTGTAGGCGTTCGTCGGCTGCAGGTTCTCCAGCTTCAGCCGGACATCAGGCCCATCCCGGCCCAAGTCGAGCTTCACCAGCGGCGTACGAAGCACCGTCCCGGCGATCCGCTCACGCGCCGCCTGGATATCGGCGATCTCGATTGGCCGAACCGGGTCGATCATCTCTCACCCCCTCCTGTTCGCCCCGACTTTCTTCTAGAGAGACCGCATGAAGACTCAACAACTCCTCAATTACGAGCGCGACCGCTGGGTCGCCGGGCAAGACGGGCTCGTGGAGCTGCCAAGCGCCATCAACGGCCAGCCGGTGGCAATCGCCGGGTCGGGCGGCCTCGATTTCGGAGCAATGCTCCGCCACGCCCGCGATGTCGGCGGTCCCGCCCTCCGCAAGATGACGTTCCATGAGCGTGCGCGGATGCTCAAAGGCCTCGGCCTCGCAATCATGGACCGGAAGGAAGAGCTGTACGAACTCAACTATCAGACCGGCGCGACGCGCAAGGACGGCTGGATCGACATCGAGGGCGGCGCCGGAACCCTCTTCTCCTTCTCGTCAAAGGGGAGGCGGGAGCTTCCCGACGCCCACGTCCTCCTCGACGGGCCGCTAGAGCAGCTATCGAAGAGCGGCACTTTCGTTGGCCAGCACATCTATACGTCGTTGCAGGGCGCCGCAGTCCACATCAACGCGTTCAACTTCCCCGTATGGGGAATGCTCGAGAAGCTCGCGCCGACCTTGCTCGCAGGTGTGCCCGCGATCGTGAAGCCGGCCTCATCGACGTCATACCTCACCGAAGCGGCTTTCCGGGTGATGATCGACAGCGATTTGCTGCCCGAGGGGGCCGTGCAGCTGATCGTCGGCTCGGTCGGCGACCTGTTCGACCACCTCGAGGGCCAGGACGTCGTCAGCTTCACCGGCTCGGCGTCCACCGCGCTCAAGCTTCGGACCCATCCCACGGTCATCCGCGAGAGCGTCAAGTTCATCGCCGAGCAGGACAGCCTGAACGCCTCCATCCTCGGCCCCGATGCGGCGCCGGGAACGCCTGAATTCGACCTGTTCGTGAACGAAGTTGCGACCGAGATGACCGTGAAGGCGGGCCAGAAGTGCACCGCCATCCGCCGCGCCCTCGCCCCCGCCGCTTACATCGACGCCGTTGAGACTGCGCTTCGCGAGCGCCTGGCGTCGCTGAAGGTCGGCGATCCGCGATCCGAGGACACGGGCATGGGCGCCCTCGTCAGCGTCAGTCAGTGCGAGGACGTCCGCGAGAAAATCGCCGAGCTCGAAGCAGCAGGCGCGCGAATTGTCGCCGGAAATCCTGGTGCGGAGTCACCGGTGAAAGGCGGTTCGTTCCTCGAGCCGATACTGCTCCGAAGCGACGAGCCGTGGAAAAACCAAGCGGTGCACGACGTCGAGCCTTTCGGCCCGGTGTCAACCATCATGCCCTACCGCGACCTCGACGACGCGATTGGCCTCGCTAATCGCGGCAAGGGCAGCCTCGCCCTCTCGCTTTTCACCCATTCCCCCGATGCCGCGCGCGATTTCGTTCAGCAGACCGCATCGTTCCACGGGCGGATGCTGGTCATCGATCGCACCAACGCCAAGGAATCAACCGGCCATGGCTCGCCACTCCCGGTTCTGGTCCACGGCGGCCCCGGCCGCGCCGGCGGAAGCGAGGAGATGGGCGGCATCCGCGGGGTGAAACACTACATGCAGCGGACGGCGCTGCAGACATCGCCGGCGATGATCGCCGCAATAACCGGCCAATATGTCGCCGGTGCACCGAAGCACATCATCGATGTCCACCCGTTCCGACTGAAGATGAGCGAGCTCAACATCGGCGACACTTGGGTAACTGGAAGCCGGACTGTCAGTCTCGAAGACATCGAGCACTTCGCCAATTTCACCGGCGACAAATTCTACGCCCACATGGACGAGGAAGCCGCCAAGGCCTCGCCAATTTTCGAAGGCCGGGTTGCCCATGGATACCTGATCCTGAGCTTTGCCGCGGGCCTGTTCGTCGACCCCGATCCGGGCCCCGTGCTCGCCAACACCGGCCTTGAGAACCTGCGTTTCCTGACGCCGCTGTACCCCGGCGATTCGATGCGCGTTGAGCTGACCGTGAAGGCCAAGTCGATCAAGACCGAGGACACTGGCCAGGTCCGCTGGGCGGTCGACGTATTCAATCAGAACGATGAACTCGTCGCCACCTACGACCTTCTGACCGAGAACGTGCCGTAGCTTCGCAACAGCAGTCGCTTCCGTTCGTTTTCACCGGCGACTTTCCAGCCAAGGAGGACGAACCATGAAAATCAGCGAAGTGATGACACGCGACGTGAAGACGGTGCAGCCCGACTCCAGCGCGAAGGATGCCGCCAGCTTCATGCTTAGCGAGGACGCCGGATCCATGCCGGTCAGCGACAATGGCCGGTTGATCGGAATGATCACCGACCGCGATATTGCCGTTCGCGGCGTGGCCAAGGGTTACGGCCCCGACACTCCGGTCCGCGAGCTGATGACCGACGACATCGTCTGCGTCCACGAAACCGACGACGTCGAGGAAGTCGCGACCAAGATGAGCCGCGCCCAGGTGCGGCGGGTGCCGGTCCTCGATGCGAGCGAGAAGATTTGCGGAATCGTCAGCCTCGGCGACCTCAGCCGGGAGGCCGATCGCCAATCCGCCGATCAGGCGCTTCAGGGCGTCAGCGCACCCGGGAGAAAGCACGACCAGAGCAGGTGAACTTGCTCCTGCGAAGGCAGGAGCCGAGATTCCTTTTCCCCAAACTGGATCCCTGCTTCCGCAGGGATACCGCTAACGCGCGCCGAGATCCTTGATGGCGCTGTCGACGAGCGCTGAATCTCTCTTCGCGTCCACTCGTTCGGCGATCAGCCGAGTGGCGGCGCGGGTAGCAGCGTCGGCAGCTGCGGCGCGGACCTGCTGAACCGCTGCGCGCTCCTCGGCGGCGATTTTCTCTTCCGCCATTCGGCTGCGGCGCTCGACGAGTGCATCGGCGTCCTTGCGCGCCTTCTCAAGCATCGCGTCCGCCTCGTGCCGCGCCCGCTCGACCATGGCCGCGGCTTCCTTTTCGGCGGTCGCGGACTTGGCCGCATATTCAGCCTTCAGCGCCTCAGCTTCCTTGCGAAGCTCCTCAGCCTCCGAAAGTTGCTCGCGGATGGCATCGATCTTCCGGTCGAGCGCCTTTCCGACCGCGCTCGGCACCTTCTGCCAAAGGAAGATGACGAACACGAACAGCATCGACCAGGCGATCCAGCCATAGGCATCGAAGCCCAGGACGCTGGGGTGGACTTCGGCCGCCGAAGCCAGTCGCGCGAGGGCGGCAAGATCAGCCATTCATCACCGCCTTCACGGCCCGGGTAGCCTCGGCCGCCGGCACGGTCCCGCCCGTCAGCTTGGCAATGATCTCACGGGTCGCCTCAACTGCCACACTTTCGATTTCCGATTGGGCAGCGGCGGCCGACTTACGAATCTTAGCCTCCGCCTTTTCCAGCTTTGCGTCGATCTTCCTCGAGGCTGCAGCGACCTTCTTCTCCGCTTCCTGCGCGCCCGCGTCCTTTGCTGCCTGAGCGAGCTTCATGGCCTCGTTTCTGCTCGCATCCATCTGCTCACGATACGCAGCCTCAGCTCTTTCGGCCTCGTCGCGTGCGCGCTGCACTTCCTCGAGGTCCGCCGCGATCTTCTGCTCGCGAGCGTCGATGGTCGCCTGGATCTTCGGGACCATGCCCCGGGCGATCACGAAGAAGATGAAGCCGAGCGCGACCGCCAGCCACAGGAATTGTGACAGGGTGACGATCGGAAGCTGGTTTAGCTGAGGCATGGATAGCTGGCCCGCGAATGCTCCGGTGCGCTTAGATTGCGTAGAGGATGATCATCGCCACGGCGAACGCCATCAGGCCGAGAAGCTCGGCTGCGGCGAAGCCGATGAACAGGCGGCCCTGCTGGCCGTCAGCGGCGGCGGGATTGCGCAGCGCGCTCTGAAGGAACGAGCCGAACACGAAGCCGACGCCGATCGAGGCGGCGCCAACTCCGATGGCGGCCAGACCGGCGCCGATAACCTTTGCGGAAGCGAGATCCATTATTGAACTCCTTGTTGAAAGTCTTTTGATCAGTGAAGGTTGACGGCGTCGTTGATGTACAGCGACGTCAGGATTGCGAACACGTAGGCCTGGATCGCAGCGACGAGCAGCTCGAGCGCATTGATGAAGGCGAGAAACAGAAAGCAGAGAATTGAAATTGCGATTCCGCCGCCACCGGCCTGAAGGCCCTGAACGACGAAGGCACCGAACACGTCGAGCAGGATGTGCCCGGCGAACATCGCGATGAAGGGCCGGAGACCAAGGCTGAACGGCCGCACCAGGAACGAGATCAGCTCGACGCAGAAAATCAGCGGGATCATCGGCTTCGGAGTGCCGTGCGGGATGAACAGCGAGAAGAAGTGCAATCCGTGCTTCCAGAAGCCGACCACCAGCACGATCGCGAAGCTGATCAGCGCCATGATTCCGGTGAAGGTGAACTGTGCCGTAGTCGTATAGGGGTGCCATGCCGAAACCAGCCCCGTCGGCATGTATGCCATCAGGTTGGCGAACAGCAGGAACACGAAGGCCGTGAACACCCACGGCATATACTTTCGACCCTCGGGGCCGATGCTGGCATGGACCGTGTCGTCGACGAAGCCGATCAGCCCCTCGACCGCGACCTGCCACCGGCCGGGAATGAGCTGGCGCTTCATTCCGCCGAACATGAACAGCCAAATGGCGCCCAGGATGATCAGCGTCCAGACGCCGCTGTTCGTCAGGACCAGAGCGTTGTGGCCGCCGTTGAACGAGCCGGCAATCGGCTCGATCACGAACTGGTCCATCGGGTCGATTTTGCCGGCCACGAACGTCCTCTACAATCCTATGCCGGGATCGTTCCCCGGCGGCGTTTTCGAAATTCGGAGGACATCGAAGACACCCACCGCGAACCCGATAAAGAGCAGCGCCAACATCAGCCACGGCCTGGTGCCCAGCCACCGATCAAGCAGCCACCCCAAAATGCCGGCGCCGAGCGGCGCTCCAACGAGGTGGCTGAGGACCAGCTGGCCAGTCCGCCAGCTCGGGTCGCCCTGCCGCTTTTTCGCCCTTTTCTGCTCTGCCTGCTGCAATCGCCCGAGCCGCTCATCGAGCGATTCGAGCCGTGCGTCTGGCGGAAGCTTCGGGGCCTGTTCGGGTTCGTCCTCAGCCATGTCTCTCCCTGTGCGTCGCCCCTGCCGGATAGCGTCGGGGCTGTGGCTCGGGGACGAAGAACATGGCAAGCAAGAGCCCGCCAAGGCGCGGCCCCTTTATGAAGGGGCCAGACGATAGTCAACCGCGCGAAACGGCTGTACTTCTGTGGCCATGGACATAATCGCCTTCGCTCTTGGCCTGAGCATCGTCGGCAGCCCCGCGGCCGCTACGGCAAGCCTCAGCCTGTCCTACCACGGCCCCTTTGCGACCGTTGATTATTCCTGGTCGAAAGAAGCCGCTGAGGTGCCCCAGCTAGTGAAACTCTTTCGGGCCGGGTTCGAGAAGGAAAAGTCGGAATCGATCCGCTGCGGCAAGGAGGAAAGTGCGATCCGGATCAAGACTGGCGGAATGGCAATTCGGTGCGAAAGCTCCACGAAGATCACCACCAGCGGGAGCAGCGAGCGCCTGCTCGTCCTGGCGCGGCAATATTGGGCGTTTACGGGCGGAGCGCACGGCAATGGCGCGACAACTCCCCTGGTGTGGGACCGCCGGCTTGGAAAAGAGATCTCCTCCACTTCCCTCTTCTTGCCGGGCGGCGGTTATCAGGCGGTGTTCAAGGCACCCTATTGCCGGGCGCTCGATAGAGAGAGGAAGAAACGGCGCGGCGATGATTACCAGCCTGGGATGGTCACCGAATTCGATACCTGCCCGAAATTTTCCGAGCTCGCGCTGATCCCGGGCTCATCGAGCCCCGGACTCAAGCTCGACACCATGCATCTCATTGCGGCGCCCTACGTCGCCGGCCCCTATGTCGAAGGCGAATATGACATTGCACTGCCGGTCACCAAGCGGCTGATCGCCACCATTAAGCCGGAGTATCGCAGCTCCTTCCAGGTTCAGCGCGCGCAGTAGCCCGGCACCGGCGCACCCTCTCCCGCCAAGCGTGTCCGCCATGCCCCGTCGCCAAGCATGAACTTTTGCCCCACTGCGACACTCCCCAGCAGCTGGCACCCCGCCGCTATCCCGACATCCCGGACTGTTACGCCTTTGCGCCTTGCGAGCTCGGTGTAGAGGCTGCGCCGTTTGATGTTGACCGCCGCGACTTGCCGCCGCACCTGCTCGCTCGCGTTGGCGGCCAGGCCGAGATAGCCGTCATAGCGCTCGCCAACGACGCCGGCCTGTTCGGCCGCGATGATCGCCGGGCTCGTCTGCGCCGCCACGGGGAAAGCCGACGCCGCAACTACGAAAGCAGCAACGAATTCTGCGAAAAGACCTCACTGCGATCCCCCGCTGGGCTTCGCCGGGAATGCTTCCGGGTTCTGCTGGATCAGCTGCTGAACGTCACGCTGAAGCCTGACCAGCACCTCCTGCCTGATATCGACGTTCAGGTTGATCTCGATCGGCTTTTCCGGTGCCTTCACAGTGATGCAGCTGGCCAGCGGGACGGCCATTGCCGCACCGGCAATCAGCCGTATCGTGCGTTTCAGGACTGGCTTGGTCATTTCACTTCTCGCTTGGCTGTGGGGGTTTGGTTGAAACGTCGACCTGATCGGTCGGCGCCGTCGACTTCTGCTCTTCTTCCTTGTTGAGGACGTGGACCTCTGTGACGATTCCCGGAGCATCGAGCGGGAACGGCATCACCGGCGAGATCACCTGAGTCGGGTCCTTGAAGCCTTTCGCCATCTGGATCAGCGCCCGGAACGGGCCCGTGATGTTGAGGTTCACCTGCATCGGCACGTCCTTAAACGCGCCGCGCACAAGCCCGGCGATGAAGCCGCCTTTGTGGGCGAGCGAAATCTGGCGAATGGTAAACCTCGTGGCGAATTCGCCGGCAAGGTCGCCGTCGAGGCGAATGGTCATCGACTTGTAATGGATGTCGCTCAGCAGGTCGAAGGCGAGCCCCGCGACCATCCCGGCCTTCGGCTTCGTGCCGGTATAGGCGAACTCGCCTCCCGGCGGCCGCGAATCGAGCCGCCCGCCGACAATCCTTCCGCCATTCTCGTCGAAGATCATCGGCAACACTCCGTCAAAGGTGCCGGTGATTTCCAGCCCGGAGAAGCCGAGGCTGTCGATGAACATCTTGGCGTTGAAGCCCTTCAGCTCGAACGTCAGCCGCTTGGGCGCATTGCTTCCGAAGTTGAGAATGGTCTCGTGAAGGATGAGGCGCCCGCCCATGAACGGCCATTCGCCGCGCTCGATCTTCACCAGGTTGTCCGGCAGCAGCTGGTAAGTGATGACTCCGTTGTCGACGATGATGCCGGGGTTGATCTCCTTAGCCGTCGCAACCTGGTGAGGCGCGGTCTTCAGGTTCAACAGGTCCGTGAAGTGCATGTTGGTCGACAGCCCGGTCACCGGCCCGAACGGCGCCGCCAGGTCCATATCCCGGGTCCAGAAATCCCCGGTCGACGTGACATCGCCGGAGCCGGTCCAGGCGATGTGGCCGTGGCCGTGCACGGTGCCGTTGACGAGAGCGACGACACCCTCGGTCAGCCGGGTCAATTGCTCGGGCTGCAAGTTGGGCCCGAACGTGATCCCTGGAACGTCGAGATCGGCGTGGCCATCCCCGGAGTTGAGATTGTCGTCGACGGTGACGTCGGTGATCTTCGTTCCGGTCTGCGGGTCGCGCAGAGTCCCCGTCGTCGTGATCCGGCTGTTGTCGAGGACGAAATGCGCGTCGTTGCTCTTCAACGGGTAGAATCGCGGCGGGTCGGCGCGATCGTTGACGAACAGGCTGCCGTCGATCGCCAGTCGGCCGTTGATAAATCGCCACTTGCCGTCGATGTCGGTCAGTTTCAGAGGCACGGTACCGATCACCGCATCGGCGTTGCTCAGCGTTCCTGTCGCACCGCCCTTGGTGAAGGCGCCCCGAAGCGAGCCGGCATTGACCGCGACCGGGTGATCCGGATGCCCGAGCCTCAGCGCCACATCGCTTCCGTTGAACCCGCGCTGGTTGAGAAGAATGCTGCTGGCATTTAGCCGCATCGGCGATTGGCCGAGGCTGCCGGCTAGCGCGGGGTGGCTTATGCGCCCGCCGACGTGAAGCGGCCCGCCAGTCGACTGCGATATAATTGCCACCCCGGTCGGGCAGACTGGCAGCCGGGTATGGCCGAGCCGAAGCTGCTGCATCTTCAGCATGTCCCAGGTCACGACCATGCACTGCTTGCCAACGAGGATCCGCCCGTTCGGCCCGGCGGTCCCGTTGATCGGCAGGTTCAGGTCCTGGACAGTCCCGCCGGGGAACTTGCCAGTGAGGCCGGCGAGCGCGCTAAAGTTCGTGGCACCGTTCGGCTGGCCGTTGAAGCGAAGCCCCGTCAAACTCAGCTTGGAACCGTTGACGACGTATGGCTGGAAGCTGCCGAAGCCGTTCAGTGCGCCGTTTTGGGCCTGGTGAAGAGTGACCGAGCCGGTCGGCAGTCCCCCGCCTGACATGGTCAAGGTGCCGTCGAAGCGCAGCTGGCCCCGCGGCCAGTAATAGCTGATGCCCTTCCCGCCCTTGATGGTCGCCCGTCCGCCGGCCGGCGTCGTCACCGTTGCATCGGTCACTCGCGCGCCGCCGTAGCCGGGGAAGTTCACCAGCCGGATTCCACCGTCGACATCGAAGTTCCGAGCGCTGGTCGTGAGGGCCTTGCCGATCGCCGAGGCGACCGGTCCGATCGGAGTCGACCTCGTCGCCTGGAGCGCGTCGGTGAGGCCGGAAATCATCGACGGCGCCAGCGCCGCTCCATCGGCGTCGTAGTGTCCCGTCATGATCAGGCTGCCGGCCGTGGTCTTCAGCCGGTACTTGCCCCAGACCCGAGTGCGGTCAGCGGTGATTGTGCCTAGCCTCGACTTCTGGGCGGTGACGTCGACGGCTCCGCTCGCGTTCACCGGGTCTCCGACGAAGGTGATGGTCCCGTTCATCGCCGCAAGCCCGTTATCGCCGGCAGTCAACACCTTCGACATCATCCGCGCCTTCGCATCGAAGCTGTTGAACGCCTCTGCGAACTTCGCATTCAGCTCCAGCCGTGGCTGGACGACTGACAACCGGCTTGCCGGACAGGCGAACTTATCGGCGGTGAGCGGTCCCTGCACGTGAGGGTGCCGCGCCTTCACCTCGATCGCCGCCGTGCCGCGGACGTTCGTCGCGGTGCATTTCCCGGGTGTCAGTTTCGGCGCGGTCAAGACGAAATGACCGTTGAAGCCGCCGGTAAGATTGCCGTTGCCCTGCACGGCAAAGCCCAGCGGTCCCCACGGCGTCTTCAGCGAAATGCTGCTGTCGGCAATGTCCAGCGAGACGTCCGGCAAGCTGAAGGGCTTGCCCGACGACGGCGGCAGGAGCTTGTCGATTTGTCCCCAGCTCACCCTGCCCGACTTGAGTACCTTCCCGTGAAGCCGAACCCCCCGCGCGACGATCCGGTAGACGTCGATGCTTCCGTTCAGCTTCAGCCGCATCTGGATCAGCACGCGCTTCGCAGTAACGTCCGGGTGCTCGGGATTTCCGATACTGAGGTCGCTGATCTGCTGAGTCCTGAGGCCCACCCGGTCGAGCTTGTAGCTACCGGTGACGCCTTTGCTCTTCAGCTCGTGGTTGATAAGGCTGCGGGCAATCGGACGCCGCTCGATCCAGATCGCAACCAGCGCGATGACGATGATCAGAAGGACTGCGGCAACAACCCACGTCAGGATCGTCCGCCAGCGGTGGTGATGCCGCTCGACGACTACGGTTTCCCCGCTCTCATCCGCGTCTTCAGCCATTACGCGCTTCAACCCGCGCCTGTGGTAGCCGTTCCGTCACCGGTACGACCGTTGTACGACTTTCCGTTTCGCGCCATTTCCGCTTATGATTGCATCGCTCGGGCAAGTCGGTGGGGAATTGCATGCACGGGCGAGTTGCGTCCAGTCCAAACAGCGCCAGCGGGCACCGCTCGAGGCTTCGCAAGCGCCTTTTCGAAGGCGGCGAGAAGGCGCTGCTCGATCACGAGCTGGTCGAATATCTTCTCGCGCTCGCAATCCCGCGCCGCGACACCAAGCTCCAGGCGAAGGCGCTGGTCGCGAGGTTCGGCGGAATCGGTCCCCTCCTTTCCGCTAGCGCCGACACGCTTCGCCGCGAAGGACTGAGCGATTCGGTTATCGGCGCGCTCAAGATTGCCGAAGCGACGGCGCTTCGACTGCTGGAAACCCGAACGGAGGGCGCTCCGATCCTCTCCAGCTGGGACGCGCTTTGCAACTACCTGCATGCGGCGATGGCGCACTCCCGAACCGAGCAGGTGCGGGTGCTGTTCCTCAACGCCAAGAACATGCTGATCGCCAACGAAGCGATGTGGGACGGCTCGGTCGACGAAGCTTCGGTCCACGTCCGGGAGGTCATCGCGCGAGCGATCCAGCTCGGCGCCACCGCGCTCATCATCGTCCACAATCATCCGAGCGGCGATCCTTCTCCGTCGAACCAGGATATTCGAATCACGCAGGACCTGATCGAGGCCGCCCGGCACATGAAAATCGCCGTCCACGACCATGTCATCGTCGGCGCGACGGGCCGAACCAGCATGCGCGCGTCGGGTTTGATTTAGCCGCCCCTCCCCCATAAAGCGCGGCGATGGTCCCTCGCTATTCCCGCCCCGAAATGACGGCGATCTGGTCGCCCGAGAACCGCTACCGGATTTGGTGGCAAATCGAAGTGTTCGCGGCCGAGGCAATGGGGCGGATCGGAATGATCCCCGCCGACGACGCGGCGAAAATCCGCGCCGCGTACGACGGCAACGCACTGGGCGACATCGACGTGCCGGCGATCGACGCGATCGAGGCCGTCACCAAGCATGACGTGATCGCCTTCCTCACCTGGGCCGGCGAGAAGCTCGGTCCGGAGAAGCGCTGGCTCCACCAGGGGATGACCAGCTCCGACGTGCTCGACACCGCACTCGCTGTCCAATTGAAGCAGGCCGCGGACATCCTTGTCGCCGACCTCGACCAGCTTCTCGCCGTGCTCAAGCGCCGCGCTCACGAACACAAGCTCACCCCGACGATCGGTCGCAGCCACGGAATCCACGCAGAGCCGACCACCTTCGGGCTCAAGCTCGCCCAGGCCTATGCCGAGTTCGCTCGCAACCGCGACCGGCTTGCCGCCGCCCGTGACGACATTGCCACCTGCGCGATTTCCGGGGCGGTCGGCACTTTCGCCAACGTGCCGCCCGAGGTGGAAGAGCATGTCGCCCGCGAGCTCGGCCTCAAGCCGGAGCCGGTCTCGACCCAGGTAATCCCGCGCGACCGTCATGCGATGTTCTTTGCCACGCTCGGCGTGATCGCCTCCTCGATCGAGCGGCTAGCGACCGAGATTCGCCACCTGCAGCGCACCGAAGTGCTCGAAGCGGAAGAATATTTCTCGCCAGGGCAAAAAGGCAGCTCGGCGATGCCGCACAAGCGCAACCCGGTGCTGAGCGAGAACCTCACCGGTCTTGCTCGGATGGTCCGCGCCTATGCGATTCCCGCCATGGAAAATGTCGCCCTGTGGCATGAGCGGGACATCTCCCACTCGTCGGTCGAGCGGTTCATCGGCCCCGACGCCACGATCACGCTCGATTTCGCTCTCGCGCGGCTCACCGGCGTCATGGACAAGCTGCTCGTCTACCCCGAACGGATGCTCAAAAACCTCGACCGGATGGGCGGGCTTGTCCATTCGCAGCGGGTGCTTCTCGCGCTCACCCAGGCAGGTCTCAGCCGTGAGGAGGCCTATGCTCTCGTCCAGCGCAACGCGATGAAAGTTTGGGAAAGCGACGGCCAGTTGTCGCTTCTAGAACTGCTCGGTAACGACCCAGAAGTGACCGCGCGCCTGTCACAGGATCAGCTCGAGGCTCTGTTCGATCTCGACTACCACCTGAAGCGCGTGGACCAGATTTTCGAGCGGGTTTTCGGCGAACCCTAGGCGCCAAGCATCTCTTTCACGCGTCCGAAGAATCCTTTCGCCGCCGGGCATTCGTCGCCGGTCTCCGTCCCGCGGAATTCCTCGAGAAGCTTCTTTTGCGCCTTGCTGAGCCTGGTCGGTGTCTCGACCAGGATTCGGGCCACGAGATCGCCCCGCCCGCGGCTATTCAGCACGGTCATTCCAGCACCGCGCTGGCGAAGCTGCTCGCCCGACTGGACGCCCGCCGGCACCTTCATCTCGATCTTGGTTCCATCGAGCCCCGGAAGCGTGATCGTCCCGCCTAGCGCCGCCGTCGTGAAGCTCACCGGGCAGTCGGCGACCAGTGTGGTTCCCTCGCGTGCGTAAACCGGGTGCCGCTTCATGTGCACGAAGATGTAGAGGTCGCCGGCGGGCGCGTTGCGCACCCCCGCCTCGCCCTCGCCGGCAACCCGGATGCGCGTGCCTTCATCGACTCCGGCGGGGATTTTGACCGTCAGCTTGCGCTTGTTGAGCGTCCGGCCTTCGCCTTCGCAGGCGCGGCACGGGTCGGAAATTACCTGCCCGCTTCCACGGCAGGTCGGACAGCCGCGCTCGACCACGAAGAAGCCCTGCTGCGCGCGGACCTTGCCCATCCCGCCGCAAGTGGAGCAGGTGCGTGCGCAGTCGGACAGGTCGGAGCAGCCGCGGCCTTCGCACTTCTCGCAAGTGGAAAGCGCATCGACGGTGACCGTCGCTTCCTTGCCCGCGAAAGCCTCCTCCAAGGTGAGCTCGAGATCGTAGCGAAGATCGGCGCCGATGGCGGGATTGGCGCGCGCGTTCGCCCGGTCGACGAAATCGCCGAAAATCGAGGAGAAGATGTCGGAAAAGCCCTCGAACCCGGCCGATCCGAACGGATCGTGGCCGCCGCCGCCCCCGTTCTGGAAGGCTGCCTTGCCAAAGCGGTCGTAGGCGGCGCGCTTCTGCGGGTCCTTGAGGACGTCATAGGCTTCGCTGATCGCCTTGAAGCGCGCTTCCTGTTGCGAGCATCCGTTGTGGCGGTCCGGGTGATGCTCCTTCGCAAGCTTGCGATAGGCAGCCTTGATCGTGTGCAGGTCCGCGCCGCGGGAAACGCCCAGCAGCTCGTAATAATCCTGCTCTACCATCATTCTCCCCCGGTACGCCGACTAGGTGCCGGCATCGCTGCCGGCACCATGGGTTAGCCCTTGTTCTCTTCGTCGACCTCGGAGAATTCCGCGTCGACGACTTCTTCGTCCGTCTTCGCCGGCTCCTCCCCGCCCGGAGGCGACGTTCCGGCGTCCGGGCCGGCCGCGGCTTCGGTTTCCGCCTGCTGGGCCTTGTACATGGCCTCGCCGAGCTTCATCGCCGACTGGGTCAGCGCGTTGGTCTTCTCCGTCATCTGGTCAACGTCGCCGCTCTCGACGGCCTGCTTGGCCTCGGCGAGGGCGTTCTCGATCTCCGACTTGACTGCCGGGTCGACCTTGTCCCCATGCTCGGCGAGCTGGCGCTCGGTCGAGTGGATAAGGCTCTCCGCATTGTTCTTGGCCTCGGCCCCGGCGCGGCGCTTCTTGTCCTCTTCGGCGAAGCTCTCGGCCTCCTTGACCATCTTGTCGATGTCGTCGTCGCTGAGGCCTCCGGATGCCTGAATGCGGATCTGCTGCTCCTTGCCGGTGCCCTTGTCCTTCGCGGACACGTTGACGATGCCGTTTGCGTCGATGTCGAAGGTAACTTCGATCTGCGGCACGCCTCGTGGAGCGGGAGGGATTCCGACCAGGTCGAACTGGCCGAGCATCTTGTTGTCGGCCGCCATTTCGCGCTCGCCCTGGAACACTCGGATCGTCACCGCGCTCTGATTGTCGTCGGCGGTAGAGAAGACCTGGCTGCGCTTGGTCGGAATGGTCGTGTTGCGGTCGATCATCCGCGTAAAGACGCCGCCAAGGGTCTCGATTCCGAGGCTGAGCGGAGTGACGTCGAGAAGAAGCACGTCCTTGACGTCGCCCTGGAGCACGCCGGCCTGGATGGCCGCGCCCATTGCGACGACCTCGTCCGGGTTGACTCCGGTGTGCGGGTCCTTGCCGAAGAACTCCTTCACCACTTCGCGCACTCGCGGCATTCGGGTCATGCCGCCGACGAGAACGACATCGGCAATGTCCTTGGCCTCGACACCCGCATCCTTGAGCGCCTTCTTGCAGGGTTCGATGGTGCGCTGGATGAGGTCGCCGACCAGCTTTTCGAGATCGGCGCGAGTAATCGTTTCGACGAGGTGAAGTGGGGTCGTCGTCCCACCTTCCATGCGCGCGGTGATGAACGGCTGGTTCACTTCCGTGGTCGAAGCGGAGCTTAGCTCGATTTTCGCCTTCTCGGCGGCTTCCTTGAGCCGCTGCAGCGCGAGCCGGTCGGTACGGAGGTCGATACCCTCCTTCTGCTTGAACCGGTCAGCGAGATAATTGACGATCTTGGCGTCGAAGTCCTCACCGCCCAGGAAGGTGTCGCCGTTGGTCGACTTCACCTCGAACACGCCGTCGCCGATTTCCAGGATCGAAATGTCGAACGTGCCGCCGCCGAGGTCGTAAACGGCAATCGTCTTGCCGTCCTGCTTCTCGAGCCCGTAGGCGAGCGCAGCCGCTGTCGGCTCGTTGATGATCCGGAGGACTTCAAGTCCAGCGATCTGGCCGGCGTCCTTGGTCGCCTGGCGCTGAGCGTCGTTGAAGTAAGCGGGAACGGTGATCACCGCCTGGGTGACATTTTCACCGAGATAAGCCTCGGCGGTTTCCTTCATCTTCTGAAGGATGAAAGCGGAAATCTGCGACGGGCTGTAATCCTTGCCGCCTGCCTCGACCCACGCGTCGCCGTTGTTCCCCTTCACGATCTTGTACGGGACCAGCTCGGTGTCCTTCTTGGTCACCGGGTCGTCGAAGCGGCGGCCGATCAGGCGCTTCACCGCGAAAATGGTGTTGTCGGGGTTGGTGACCGCCTGCCGCTTTGCAGGCTGGCCGATCAGACGCTCGCCGTCCTTCGTGAAAGCGACCACCGACGGGGTAGTGCGCGCGCCTTCGCTATTCTCGATCACCTTGGGCTTGCCGCCCTCCATTACTGCGACGCAGCTGTTGGTGGTGCCAAGGTCGATGCCGATAACTTTCGCCATATATCCCTCTCTCATCCCCTCTTCCGGCCCTTCAACAAGCAGCCGGAGCAATTGATTTCGAGAGGGATATAGGTGCCGTTCAGGTCGCGACAAGGAGTGCGCGGCAGCGCCTTCTTAACCATTCGCTGGCAAGAGCGGCTGGTGGTGGACTCACTTCGACACGGCAGGTGGCTCGACCGGGAGCGGGTGATCGCGATTCCGATCGTGGTCGGATTCGGCTCGTTACTCGTGCTCGTCTGGCTCTTCGGCTTCGGGCACGGGACCCTGGACCCGCTGGGACGGCCGCTCGGGACGGATTTTTCCGAGGTATATGCGGCGGGCAAGATGGTCCTGGCCGGCAATTCCGCCGACGTTTGGACCTGGCCCAAGCACTTCATCGTCCAGCGGCAGATCCAGCACAGCATGACCGTGGACGTCTATGGCTGGCAATATCCGCCGCCCTACCTGCTGATCGCCACGCCGCTGGCGCTTTTGCCCTACATCCCCGCGCTTGTGCTCTGGCAGGCGGTGACGCTTGGCGCATTCACTTGGCTGATGTGGCGGATCGTGCCGCGGTGGGAGACGATCCTGCTCGTCGTGACTGCGCCGGTGACGTTGGTTTGCGTCACTCACGGGCACAACGGCTTCCTGACGGCCTTGCTGCTGGGCGGAGGGCTTCTGCTGCTGGGGCGAAAGCCGGTTGCCGCGGGCCTCCTTCTCGGTTGCCTGATTTACAAGCCGCAATTCGCGCTCATCATCCCGCCCCTGCTGCTCGTCACTCGCAACTGGCGAGCGATCGCCGGAGCCTGCGTGTCGGCGGCGTTGCTCGTCGGAATCACGCTGCTGCTGTGGGGCTGGCCGGTCTGGCAGGCCTTCATCGACAGCATTCCACTGTCGCGCACCGTGGTCATCGAGCAGGGCAATACCGGCTGGTTCAAGATCATGAGCACCTTTTCCGCGGTGCGGATGTGGGGCGGCAGCATTCGGCTGGCCTATGCCGTCCAGTCGCTGGCCACAGCGGCGGCCGTGGCAACGGTCGTCTTCCTCTCGCTTCGCGACAACCTGCGCCTCCGCAACGCCGCGGTAGCCGCAGCAACGATCCTGGCGACGCCTTACGTGATCGACTACGATTTCGTGGTGCTAGGCCTCGGGATCGCGTGGCTCTGGCTGGATGGCGAAGAAAACGGGTTCCTGCCGTGGGACCGCATGATCCTCGCTCTCGCCTGGATTGCACCGCTTGCGGCGCGACAGCTTGCCCACTTCAGCTATTTCCCCCTCGGCCTGCTCGCCGCAGCGCTGATGCTCGCCGTGCCGCTTCGCAGGTCGCTCGTCAGGGCATCGCCATTCCGCCGTTCACGTGAAGCGTTTGCCCGGTGACGTAGCCGGCCTCGCGGCTGGCGAGATAGACGCAGGCTGCACCGATATCTTCGCCGCTGCCCATCTGCCCCATCGGGATTCGTGACAGGATTCCTTCGCGCTGCTGCTCGTTAAGCGCATCGGTCATCGCCGAGGTCATGAACCCGGGCGCAACGCAATTGGCGGTCACTCCCCGGCTGGCGAGTTCCTGGGCGACTGCCTTTGTCATGCCGATGAGCGCCGCTTTCGAAGCGACGTAATTGGCTTGCCCCGGATTGCCGGTGACTCCGACGACAGAGGTGATCGAAATGATCCGGCCGAACCGCGCCTTCATCATCGGCCTTGCCGAAGCGCGAATCAGTCTGAAGGCCGCTTCGAGATTGACCTTCAAGACCTCCTCGAATTCCTCGTCCTTCATCCGCATCAGCAGGTTGTCGCGAGTGATGCCGGCATTGTTGACGAGGATATCGAGCTTGCCGCCAAGAGCCTCCACCGCCGAGGGCACGAGGTGGTCGACAGCGGACGCATCCGAGAGATTGCAGCCGATCGCGACATGGTCGCCGCCAAGTTTCTCGCGGAAGCGCTCAAGCTTCTCGACATTGCTCCCGGAGACCGCAAGCCGCGCTCCCTGACCGGCCAGAGCCTTCGCAATCGCGGAGCCGAGCCCGCCCGAAGCGCCGGTCACAAGCGCAGTCATTCCGGTCAAATCGAACATCATGCGATCTCCTTTGCCAGCGTTTCGATGTCTTCCATCGTGACGACGCTGGTCACCTTCACGTCCGGCGCAATCCGCTTCACCATCGGCCCGAGCACCTTGCCCCCAATCTCGACGAAGTCTGCAACCCCGGCCTGCGCCATGTTCGAAACGCTCTCGCGCCAACGAACCATGCCGGTCACCTGCTCGACCAACTGGTTGCGGATTGTGTCGGGATCGCTCTCGGCTTGCGCGCTCACGTTTGCGAATAGAGGCACCGAGGGCGCTTCGACGACGACATAGCTCAAAGCGTCACTCATCGCTTCGGCAGCCGGCTGCATCAGCGGGCAGTGGAAGGGCGCCGACACCGGCAGAAGCACCGCCCGCTTCGCGCCCATTTCCTTGGCGATGGAAACCGCGCGGTCGATGGCGTCCTTTGCTCCCGACAGGACCACCTGGCTCGGGTCATTGTCGTTGGCGACAGTGCAAACCTCGCCTTCGGCCGCGGCTTCGGCGATCCTCCGGGCCATCGGCAGGTCGGCACCGAGAAGTGCGCACATTGCGCCCTGCCCCACCGGCACCGCCGCTTGCATCGCCTGGCCGCGCAGCTTCAGCAGCTTCGCCGTGGTCGGCAGGTCGAAGGAAGCCGCAGCGCACAGGGCCGAATATTCACCCAGGCTGTGTCCAGCGACGAAGCTTGCCACGTCCGCCACGTTCACGCTGAGCGTGCGGAGGACCGCAATCGAATTCGCCATGATTGCTGGCTGCGCGTTCTCGGTGAGCTTCAGCTCCTCGTCCGGTCCCTCTTTCATCAGCCGGAAGAGATTCTGCCCAAGCGCCTCGTCGACTTCGGCGAAGACGTCCCGAGCGGCCCGGCTCGCCTCCGAGAGTGCCGCTCCCATGCCGACCGACTGGCTCCCCTGGCCCGGGAAAATGAATGCGCGCATTGCTGCCCCTGTTCGGCTATTTCGTTTGCGAGGCGACTAGGCGGGCGCGCCGCGCTTGCCAAGGCGGGAAGGTTTCAATGGCTAAGGCGAAGGAGGCCCGGATGCTCGGGCCGTGGATGACTCTGGCGCTGGTGATCAGCGGAGTGATCGGCGTCGGAATCTTCTTCCTTCCGATCGCCCTGGCGCCGCTTGGCGGAAGCGTCCCCGTCGGTTGGCTGATCAGCGGAATCGGCGTCATGTCCATGGCCTATTGCGCATCGCGAATTGTCAGCCCGGACGGCGGCGGTCTGCAGGCCTATGTCGAAAACGAGCTTGGGGCCGGTGCCGGGTTCATCGTCACTTGGGTGACCTGGTGCTCGACGTGCGTCGGCAATCCGGCCGTCGCGCTGGCAGCCGCTGCCGGCCTCGCGAGCATCGTTCCGGCTCTTTCCGGGCACCTCGTGCTCCTTGCGTCGGCCTTCTTCGTGATCCTGACGCTGGTGAACCTGCGTGGAATCAAGACCGTGGGCGAGGTCGCCATCGTGACCGTCCTCATTAAAGTCCTGCCGCTCATTGCCGTGGTCGTAATCGCGGCGATCCTCGGCGGCACCGGCGCTCCGCTTCAGCCGATCGATGTCCCCCCCGTGTCGCTTGGGAATGTCGCGACGGCTTCGGCCCTTTGCCTGTTCGCCCTGACCGGCTTCGAATTCTCGCTTTCGCCGGTCGGCAAGATCCGCAATCCGGAGCGCAACCTGACCAGGGCACTAGTCTTCGGGCTCGCCGGGATTTCTGTGACGTACCTGCTCGTAACGCTGAGCCTCAGCCTCATCGTCCCCAATTCCGCGATCGCAAAATCGATCTCGCCCTTCCCGCAGGCGATCGGCACCTACTGGGGCGGCACGGCAGCATTCCTTGCTGCCGCAGCAATCGTGGTCAGCGCCTTCGGAACGCTCAACGCCTCTATCCTCTCCTGCGGAGAGATGCTCTATTCCATGGCGCTTCGTAACGACATGCCGCGCTATTTCAGCCGCACCAACCGTTACAACGCGCCCTATGCGGCGCTGATTGCGAGCGTCGCTTTTGGGTTCGTCCTGCTTGGGCTCAACCAGGCGAAGGGCACGACCCAGCTTTTCACATTCATCACTTTGCTTGCCGCCGACGCGGTGCTGTACCTCTATTCCGCAGCCGCCATCGCCGCGGCAATCAAGGACAAGAAGCCGCTGACGACGATCGCCGCAATCGTCGGCCTCGCTTTCGTGCTGTTCGCTTTTTACGGCTCGGGGCTCGAGGCATTCCTGCTTTCGCTTGCGCTGCTCGCGACCGGCGCGATTATCTTCGCTGTCCGGAAACCGAAGACCACCCGGCCGAAGGGGCCGATTCCAGCCGCGCCTCAGGAATCATAGAGCGGAGCTTCCTCGCGAAGCTGCGAAGGCACACTTCGCTCGTTCCCAGCGGACCCGGAACATAGGCCGGCGACTGCATGCCTTTCTGCACGCGCGTGATGAGCTCCGTGTCCTCGGCGTTGACCCGCCGGTTGATGCGCCAGTTTAGGTATCGGACCGCCTTCATTTTCCGCCGCTGGTCGGGAAGCGCGTAGGAAATCTCGCGGATCACGGTCTCGGTCGAGCTCACCGGAAGGAACTGCATGAAATCGACCTGGTCGGGGTAGATGTCGAAGGCGACGTTCGGAAACAGCTTGTAATAGAGCCACTTGCGCCGGTGGGTTAGCGGCAGGTGCTCAAGGTCGGGAAGCAGGCGCTGGTACGCCCGCTCCGACGGATTTGCCGACTGCTTCTCGACCAGATCGCCCTCCATCCTATCCACCCACTCCTGCGCCTCGATCCGGTAATTGCGCCCGAACAGGCGCGTCAGCCCAGGATGCCCAATCGGAATGTGCAGATGGTCCGAATAATTGTCGGCGATGGTTTTCCAGTTGAGCGGCCGCGGCCGCAGAGTGACCCGCCCGATCGCCTGCAAATCCTCGAACCGGTACGGCTCCACCTCGGCTTCGTAGGGCGCCATCATCTCGGCCACGGACGGCGCCCCCGGTTCCAGGGTCACGAACAGGAACCCGCGCCAATTCTCCAGCGCCACCGGGAACAGGCCGTGCGCCTCTGTGTCCATTCCGGGATATTCGTTCCTGTGGGGGACCCCGACGAGCCGCCCGTCTCGCGAATAGCTCCAGCCGTGGTACGGGCAGGTCAACACCCTCGCGCAGCCGCCGGTGCCGTCGACTAGGCGCGAACCGCGATGGCGGCAGACGTTGCCGAACGCGCGCACCGTCCCGTCGTCGCCACGGACGACGATGACGCTTTCGCCCAGATATTCGAGGCTTCGCCACTCGCCGGGATCGCGAATTTCGCTCTCGTGACAAACGACCTGCGGGGCCGCTCGAAGGAACGCCTTTTGCTCGGCTTCGAAGAATTCGGGGTCGTAATAAAGCCAGCCGGGCAAGCTCGTGCTTTCAAGCGGATCCGGCGCGGGGTCGATCGGACGAAGGTGCGTTGCCATGGCTCTCCTATAGCGTCCGCGGCACCTTCGCGGGAGGGCCCTCGAACGGCTCGATTTCCCGGAACACGGAGCCTTTTGGCGGGTTGCGGCAAACAACAGGAGAGAAGGCATGAAACGAACCGTCTATCTCACCGCCGCGGCGATTTCCGCCTTGACGGCGTGCAAGCCAACCACGGTCGTCGTAGGGAACAACACGACTGCGGCAGCGAGTACGACCGCCAACATCGCCGTCAACGAACAAGGCGTGGACAATAACGTAACTTCCACCGGCGCGATCGACGTTAACGGCGCCGCCGACGCGAACAATGCCGCCACCAACGAAGCGGTACCACCAACTACAAACCAGTAGTTTCGCTCGAGGAACCCGCTGCCTCCTCAGCGGTTGGCCGACTCAAGAGGAGGAAAAAATGAAACGATCGCTGTACCTTACGGCTGTTGCCCTAGCGTCGCTGACCGCGTGCCAGCAGAACAACGCCGCCAACACCGCCGCCGACAATACGCTCGTCGCCGACAATCTGATCGTCAACGAGACCGACCTGAACGGCGCGACGACGACTGGCGCGACGAATATCGACACCGCCTTCCTCACCGATGCGATCAAGGGCGACAATAGCGAGATCCAGCTTGGGCAGCTCGCCCAGACCAAGGCCGCGTCGAAGGGGGTGAAGGACTTCGGCCAAACCCTCGTCACCGACCACGGCAAGGCCAAGGACCAGGCATCGACGCTCGCGCAGCAGGCGAACATGACCGTCCCGACCGAAATGAAGCCCGAAGCGAAGAGCGAGCTTCAGAAGCTGCAGGGCATGAGCGGCGCCGCTTTCGACAAGGAGTTCGTCTCCTACATGGTCCAGGATCACAAGAAGGACATCGCCAAATTCCAGCAGGAAGCGAACGGCTCGGCCCCGGTCGCCGACATGGCGAAGCAGCAGCTACCGACGCTGAAGAAGCACCTCGACATCGCGCAGGGACTGCAGGGTAAATAGCGGCGGTTTGCTGGCAGACCGGTTACACGGCGAGCCGATAACCGACCGCTGGCTCGTTGACGATCAGTTCCGGCGAGCGCGGGTCGCGCTCCAGCTTCTGTCGCAGTGCGCGAATTGCGACACGGAGATATTCCGTCTGCCCTTCCTGCGCCGGACCCCATCCGGCCCGTAGAAGATGGGCGTGACTGAGCACCCGGCCGGGATGCTTCGCGAGCTCGGCCAGAACCGCATATTCCTTCGGCGTCAGGTGCACAGCCGTTCCGTGCTTTGACACCTGCCGCTGAACCATGTCGATGGTGACTCCTTTCACCTCCACCGGCTGCTGGTCGGAGTCCGGTTCGAGTTCCAGGAGATTGGATAGGTAAAGCTCCAGCTTGTGCGCTTCGGAAGCCACTTCGGTAGCCGCCTGCTTCGCGCCTGCTCCGCCCCGCCTCAGCTCCCGCGAAGCAGTCGAGATCGCTTCGACGCGGGGCCTCAGATCACGTCCGATCGATGAGAGCAGGGCCGAGCGAATCTGGTCGCGCTGACGAAGCGAACTCAGGTCGCGCGCTTCGCTTTCGAGCCGCGCCCGCTCGAGTGCCAGCGCAACCTGGTTCAAAAGGCTGACGAGAAGTTCCTGCTGGTCTTCGTTGACCGCCACTGCCTCATCGTCGCGGACCAGCCCGATCGCGGCCACCACATCGCCTTTCCGTCCGACCGGGTGAAACTGCCAGTCGGTGGGATAAGGACGCCTGGCGCCACGCCCCGCCGATTTACCGGATTCGAGCACCGCTGCGGCCGTCGCTAGCTCACTCGGGCTCATCGGCACGGGCGAGGGGGCGCTGGCGACGACCGCGGGTGTCGGAAGACCTTCCACCATCACAGCGTTGCAGCCGAAGATTCGCGCCATCTGCCCGCAAGCGACGGACGCAATCTCCTGCTTGTCAGCGCAGCTCAAAAGTCGTGCGGCAAATCCGGCGACAGTGGCGTTGCGATTTGCATGGGCGGTCGCCAAGGCGGCCTGCTCGCGCACGTTCGCGGCGAGCTTGCTGGTTACTGTCGCCACGAGGAAGAGGATGACCACGGTGACGATGTCCGCGGGGCGGTCCATTCGAAACGTGTGGAACGGCGGCGTGAAGAAGAAATTGTAAGCGAGGGCCGAGGCTAGTCCCGCAACAAGCGCGGGCCACAAGCCGAACAGGATTGCCGAGGCGAGAATGGTCGGAAGGTAAAGAAGGTCAACCGCGCTATTGCCCCAGCGCGGCGCGAGGAAGGTCCCGGCGATGGTCGAGATTGCGACCATCGCGAGCGCGGCGATATAAGGCAGGAGCAACGCCGCGACCGGGAAATCCCTCCGCTCTTCGGCAGCTGGCGCCTGCACAAGCCTGTCCATCCCGCCAATTTGCGCTCGACAATCGCGCGCGTCGAGGGCGGGTGTGCAAATCAACCGGGATTCCTTACGCCGACTTCATGTAATCCATATGGAATCTTTACGCCTCTCGAAGCCACATCGCGGCGCATGGCCACCGCCCTTGCGCTACCAGAGGCAGACGCGCGCCCTCATCACGGCCCGAAGGAAAAGCTGCCGAAGCTGATGCTTGGCGCGATCGGCGTCATCTATGGCGATATCGGCACGTCCCCGCTCTACACGATGAAGGAGAGCTTCGTCGGGCCGCACCCGATGGACGTCGACCCGCTCCACGTGTTCGGCGTGCTCTCGCTGATCTTCTGGTCACTGATGCTCATCGTGACGATCAAGTATGTCGTCGTCGCGATGCGCGCCGACAACAACGGCGAGGGCGGCTCGCTGGCGCTTCTGGCGCTGATTTCGAGGCGGATGGCAAAGCACAAATGGACCCCGGCGCTGGTGATGCTGGGAGTGCTTGCGACGGCATTGTTCTTCGGCGATGCGATGATCACACCGTCTTTGTCGGTGCTTTCAGCAGTCGAGGGGCTCACCGTTGTCGAGGCGGGGTTGCAGCCACTGGTGGTTCCGATCTCGATCGGCATCCTCATTGCGCTGTTTTTGTTTCAGTCGCGAGGCACCGCTGGAGTCGGCGCGCTTTTCGGGCCGATCGTGCTCGTTTACATGGCGACGTTGGCGACCATGGGTGTGTCGAACATCCTCACGCATCCCGAGGTGCTGCAGGCCCTCAGCCCGCACTGGGCCGTCGAGTTCTTCCTGGTCAACCCGAAGCTCGCGTTCCTCGCAATGGGCTCGGTCTTCCTCGCCGTTACCGGCGCCGAGACTCTCTACGCCGACATGGGCCATTTCGGCCGGCCGGCGGTGGCGTGGACCTGGCTCGGGCTCGTCTACCCATGCCTCATGCTTAACTACATGGGCCAGGGCGCGCTGATGATCGGCGACCCGTCGACGGTGCGAAATCCCTTCTTCCTGATGGCGCCGCACGCGATGCGACTACCGCTCGTCGTGCTTGCCACCGTGGCCACCATTATCGCCAGCCAGGCGGTAATTTCCGGCGCTTTCTCCGTCATCCAACAGGCGGTCCAACTCGGCTTCCTGCCGCGCCTCAGGATCCTCCACACCAGCGCGAAGGCGGTCGGCCAGGTTTACATTCCGGCGGTGAACTGGACTTTGCTGGCGATGGTCATCCTGCTGGTGGTCACCTTCAAGGCTTCGACAAACCTTGCCTCGGCCTACGGAATCGCGGTGACCGGAACGATGCTGATCACGACGCTGATGCTCGCCTTCCTGATCTTCAACGTATGGAAATGGAACAAGCTGCTCGGAGGCGCGGCGATCACGGTCTTCTTCATTGTCGACAGCGCTTACTTCGCGTCCAATATCACCAAGGTGCCCGACGGCGGCTGGTTCCCGCTGGTTGTGGCCGCCATTTCCTTCACGGTGCTGACGACGTGGGCGCGCGGTCGTCAGATCCTTCGCGACCGACTGGAGGAGGTGTCGCTTCCACTGCCGGTGTTCATCAAATCGGCGGCGTCATCGGCTCACCGGATCAAGGGGACGTCGGTATTCCTCTCGGCGTCGCGCAACTCGATCCCTTCGGCGCTTCTTCACAATCTCAAGCACAACCAGGTCGTCCATGACCGGGTGCTGATCCTCACGGTGCAAATCGAGGACGTGCCGCATGTGGAGGCGGCCGACCGGATCAAGGCCGAAAACATGGACAAGGGCTTCTACCGCGTGGTCCTTCATTACGGTTTCATGGACGACGTCGACATTCCGGCAGCGCTCTCACGGCTCAAAGACTGCGGCGGCGACTTTCATCCGATGAACACCAGCTTCTTCCTCGGGCGCCAGAAAGTGATCCCGTCGAAGCGGCCGGGAATGGCGCTTTGGCGCGAAAAACTGTTCGCGTTCATGACGCGGACGTCCGAAAGCGCGATGGACTTCTTCAAGCTTCCGACCAACCGCGTTATCGAGCTCGGAAGTCAGGTGGAAATCTGATTCCGCTCTCTCAGAGGGAACCGCCCTTCCCTTTTCCCCGTCCCTCGACTATGTGGCCACCCTGGCGCAGCGGCTCGGCCCTGCGCCCTTAATTTTGAACGACAGCCGGAGGGGCGTGGCACTGGGCCGCGTCAGCGATCGGCCAACACAGGTGAAACAAGCATGCCGCTCTACGAGCATGTTTTCCTTGCGCGTCAGGACCTGGCCCAGGCCCAGGTCGACAGCCTAGCGGAAAACGCAACCAAGATCCTCGAGGACAATGGCGGGAAGGTCGTCAAGACCGAGACCTGGGGCCTCAAGTCCCTCGCCTACAAGATCGCCAAGAACCGAAAGGCGCATTTCGTGATGCTCGACGTCGACGCTCCGGCGCCGGCAATTGCCGAGCTCGAGCGCCAGACCAACATCAACGAAGATGTCATTCGCTACATGACGATCCGGGTCGACGAGCTGGAAAAGGGCCCGTCGGCGATGATGAAGCGCGATCGCGGGGGCCGTGGCGGAGATCGCGGCGGCCGCGGCCGTGAACGTGACGGGGAGTAACGCATAATGGCACGAGCATTTTTCCGCCGCCGCAAGAGCTGCCCCTTCTCGGGCAAGGACGCGCCGAAGATCGATTACAAGGACGTCCGCCTGCTCCAGGGCTTCATCTCGGAGCGCGGCAAAATCGTCCCGTCGCGGATCACCGCGGTCTCATCGAAGAAGCAGCGCGAGCTGGCGCGTGCCATCAAGCGCGCCCGGCATATCGGCCTTCTTCCCTTCATCGTGAAATAAGGAGCGGACCGATGGAAGTGATCCTGCTCGAACGAGTCGAGAAACTCGGCGGCATCGGCGACGTCGTTAACGTCAAGAATGGCTTCGCCCGCAACTATTTGCTGCCCAATAAGAAAGCGCTCCGGGCCAACGAGAGCAACCGCAAGGTGTTCGAGGCGAACCGCGCTCGGATCGAGGCCGAAAATGCCGAGAAGCGCACCGCTGCGGAGCAAGAAGCGAAGAGCATCGACGGAAAGACGGTTCAGCTGATCCGGCAGGCGTCCAACACCGGCCAGCTCTACGGTTCGGTGTCGGCCCGCGACATCGTCGAGGCGCTCGACGCCGACGGCGCCAAGGTCAGCAAGAGCCAGGTGGTCCTCGCCCGTCCGATCAAGGCGATCGGAATGCACGACGTTCGAATCGCGCTTCACCCCGAAGTCTCGGTGACGGTTCACGTCAACGTTGCCCGCTCGCCGGAGGAAGCCGAGCTCCAGGCGCAGGGCATCGACGTGATCGCCCAAATGTTCGAGGAGCAGGCTGCTCCGATCGCAGCCGAGGCGCTCCAGGGCGAGCCGGAAGAGGCCGAAGGCGAGGACACAGGTGCCGAGGCCTACCGAAGTTCCGTCCGACGGGAATTCCGCTGGCGAGGCGATTGCCGAAGCAACTGCCCCTTCCAAAGAAGGCGAAGGCGAACAGCAGGCCGGATAGTCGATTCATCGCATCGGGGCGGCGCGGCACGGAACGACGCGCCGCCCGTCCCGGTTCTCCTCATGACCCGAAAGTGAGGAGCACGAGCGATGGCTGACGATATCGACACCAACGACACCCAGTCGAAAATCAACGAAGAAGATCGCGCCGTTGAGGCGCGGCCAAGCAACAC
The DNA here is from genome assembly GCA_963839145.1 of uncultured Alphaproteobacteria bacterium. Taxonomy (GTDB): domain Bacteria; phylum Pseudomonadota; class Alphaproteobacteria; order Sphingomonadales; family Sphingomonadaceae; genus Sphingomicrobium. Next base: position 24,804 of record CAWITR010000002.1, on the reverse strand, counting down.
CACCGGCAACAAGCGCGACGGCTTTGCCGACGCGGGCAGTTCCATGCCCGGCGGCGGAAGCCCCAAAGGCGAGTTCGCTCACCAAGGCGATGCAGCGACCGGCGAAGCGCTAGCGGGCGGCCCTGAAGGCACCGGCAACACCGGCGCGGAGCTGCCGGGCGGAGCCCACAGTGAGTTCGCCCGCACCACCGGTGGCCAAACCGACGGGCTGACGGCAGGCGCAAGCTCGGCCAATCCCGCGACCGGCGCCGGAGGAGCGCAGCCAGGCGGCACCAATCGCGGTACCGACGGCGGATCGATGACGGGAACCACCGGGTCGATGACCAGCGGCTCGCCTGGTGGGCAGAGCGTCGGCTCCAACGGCACGATCGGCGGATCCAACGCCGACACCTCCGTCCAGGGCGGGACCAACGGCGGCACCGGCGGAAGTGCCGGCATCGACCGCGGTTCGGGCGAGCAAGGGCAAGCCGAGGGCGAGCCGCTCGGAGCGGGTCACCAGCAGAGCGCCGACGGCGGCTCGGTCACTGCCGCGGGAAGCGGAAGCACCGGCCCCGGGCCTGGCCAGACGGGGACGGAATCCGCAGAGAAAGAGCGCTCGGATGCCGAGTGAGCAGATCGGCTCCCCCGGCGCGAGAGCCGACGAGCCGCGCGCCGAGGGCCGCCGACCTCAGCGAAACGACGATGAAGCCGAGCGCTCGCCGCTTGCTCAGGCCTCGCCCGGAGCGGCTGCCGATCGCAAGAGAACCGGCGGCGAACCCCAGCCGGAGGAGAGCGTAACCGAGCGCCTCGACGGGACCTCCCCCGGCCTCACGGCGGAAGCCGAAACCGACTCGTCCTGACAGCCGTCAGGCGGCCTCTTTGGCAAGGAAGGCGGCTTCGCGCTCGACCCACGGCGCGAAGCTGGGCCGCGCCAATATCCGGTCCACGTAAGCCACGGTCCGCGGGTATATTTCGGCATCCACGTGGGTGTTTGTGTGCCGGAAATTCGCGAACGGCCCAGCCACGGCGATGTCGGCGAGCGTCAGCGAGTCGCCGACCAAATACCCGCCCTCTCCCGGGGCAACGCTTTCGATATAGTCGAGGATCGGCGGTAGGTCGTTGAGCTCGGCTTGCCGTGCAGCCTCTTCGTCGCCCGGCCGGCCCAGAAACCGCGGCGCGACGATGAGATTGAAGAAGATCTTTGCACCGCAGCTGACCAGGATCGTGTCGGCGAACTCTTCATACCAGATGGTCTTGCCCCGGAGCTTGGCATCCGACGGGATCAGCGGCCCGTCGGGATACTTGGCTTCGAGATAGTGGATGATCGCGCTTTAATCGGCGAGACTATAGTCGCCGTCCTGCAGCGCCGGCATTTTGCGGAACGGACTCGCTTGCAGGAACTCCTCGCTCTGCTGGCCGGGCGCGACTCCCGTGCGCTGGACCTCGATATCGATTTGCCTCTCACCGCAATAAGCGATGACCTTGCGCACATATGGCGACAGCGACGAGCCGTAGAGAATCATCAGCCAATCCTTTGCTTTAGACGGAAACCTCGCTGCTCCCGTCCGTTGAAATGACAAATGGGAGCAAGTGATGAACAACAATAGCAAGAAATCTGACCGAAATCGTGACCTCGACGATGTTCTCGAGGAGGAGCCGCAGTCGAAGCACGGAAAGCAGGGCCAGGCCGCCCACCACGGCGAGCAGGCCGGGCCGAACTCCGACGATGGCGGGCAGACGATCGCTCCGCAGATGGGCGACCGCAAAGGCACCGACCGTGAAGTCGGACGTGGCGGATAAGGAGACCGGAAATGCGCAGGAACAGTGGAGACGATCAGGGGCGGGACCTTTATCTCGACCCGACGATGAAGGAACATGAGCGCAAGCGCGGCAAGAGCGGCAGCGCCGTGCTCGACCCTGATGCCCAAAAGGGCGACATCGAAGACAATATCGAGCAGCGGACCACGGGGATGGGCTCGCACGCCCGAAAGACCGGCGGCAAGGGCGACCGGGACTAGCCGCTAGCGAATTCGGTAGAAATCGGCGACGCGGTCGAGGGCGAGTACGAGGACCACCTTGCCCGCCCGCGCCGGCCAGCCAAGCGCCGTTTCCGCCTCCCGCATGCCCTCGCCCGAGCAAACCACTCGCCACAGTATATCGGACAGGCCAGGGCCGGCCGCTTCGACGGCTGCCTCAAATCGTCGCTTGGCGTCAATCTGAGCGGCGGCAAGATCCGCCCGCCCGTCTGAAGCCCTGCAGTGACGGCCAATCGGCGCGGCGTCCCATTGCATGGTGACTGATGCCGAGAGGCCGGCGCGTTCCCAATCGGACCGAAGTTGCTCGCCGGCGTCGAACTGGCGCCTCGACACCACGCCGCGCGCAAACAGCCACCCGAGCGGCGATTCCACCATGTTGACGGTGACCGAGCGAACCGCTCGCCGGCGCGGCCCGCGCACCGTTTCGCCGTCGCGGCCGATGGCTCGCTCGACCAGGATTCGCTTCTTCTGAACTCGCGCCACACGCCGCTCCTGTCTTCGTTTCGATTCGACCTGCTCTTGCCACATCGGCAAAACTGTAGGACAGAGACAAACCGCATTGGTTAGGGGGCTGCTGGTGATTACGAGGATTCGCGAGGTTCGCCGGGCGCGTGGAATGACCTTGGACGAGGTGGCCCGCGCGTGCGAGCCGCCAACGACCCCGCAGACGATCGGGCGGCTCGAGACCGGCACCCGCACCGTTTCCCTCGGCTGGCTGAACCGAATTGCGAATGCTCTCGGAGTTGAGGCCGGCGACCTGGTCGAAGGAGGCGGCGAAAAGGCGGAGCTTCCCGTCGCTGCGATTGTCGGTGCGACAGGCGCGAATGCGCCGCGCCGGACGGCGATCGTGATCCCGCCGCGCCCGAAATCGGACGACGTAGCGGTCACGGTTTCGGCGAGCATCGGCGATTATCGCGCCGGTGACGAGGTCTGGTGCGAAACCCTCCAGCCGGAGGAATTCGGCCGTGCTCTCAACCGCGACGTGCTCGTGCCGCGGCCGGCTGGGCGATTTCTGTTCGGGCGGCTAATCGGACGCGAGGCGCCCGAGGAGGGCGAAACTAGCGGCAAGCTTCACCTGCTCCCGCTGGGCGCAGGAATGCGACAGCAAGTCGTCACCAACGCGCCTTGGATCGCCATTGCGATCAAGCTGGTTCGGAGCCTGTAACCGCTCCGGTTTGGGTGGAAAGCGGACGCGGTCAGATGCCCTTGCCGTCGTTCGGATCGGGATAGACCTCCGTCAGGTCCGCGATTCGCATCGACCGTAGCAGCACCTGGATTTCCTCCAGGCTCGTCGCGATCCGGTTCAAGTGAAACGCCTGGCGATTCTCGGGCGACATTTGCCTTAGGCGCTGAAGCTGTTCCTGCGTGGGACCCATAACCTCTCCAATTGAGCCGCTAGGAGAGCATAGCTGAGCGCGCGGCCGGCCTTTGAAAAGTTACAAACCGGTCTGCAGCATTACAAATGCGAAAGGAATTGCGCGTCAAAACACCCCCCAGGTCCTCGATGGCATAACTTTGGCCACAATGGACGGCTTCGATGGCAGCGGCTTTGGCCGAACAGCGGACATTCACTCGGCGTCGTCACGCCGTACGGGCTACTCACGTCTGGTTTCGGTGGAAAGCGGCCGCTGCGCCTCCCGGCACGAAGCGAATTGCCCAGGCGTGTTCAACCCACGGCAGGAGTTCAATCGATGTTAACTCCCGCGATCTACCTTCGGGCGAACCAACAACTCCCATGAGAGCTTCGGGGAAGATGAGCACGGGTACGTCCAATTTCGTTAGGCGAGGCGTTCAGCCTCGCGCCCACCGCTCGACAGTGTCGATGTCAGCGGCGATGACGACGATGAGCGCTTATCACTTCCCTGAACTGACCGACATTTCTGCGAATGGTGCGAAGTTGCGGGGCTCTCCGCTCCCACCCAAAGGAACGGTGGGGCTGTTGAGGTCTGGAGCGCTCGAAATGCTTTGTCGTGTCGTCTGGTCGCACGATGGTGAATGCGGTGTCCAATTTGACGAGCCACTTCCGATGCGGCTTCTACGGCAAATTCGGACAGAGGACGAAGTTGCCTTAGAGCTTCGTCGGTGAGCCGCTTGAGATTCGGCAGGTGTGAAGGTGGTGGTCGCCGCGATGCAAAGCGCCTGGACATTTCGCGCCCTGCCTTGCTGATCACCATGGCCGATCGTCACAGAGCTCTGCTTTTGAACATTTCCGCGACCGGCGCGAGCGTGCGGGCGGAGAAGACGCCGAAGATTGGGACCGAACTTTTCCTGCAGGTTGGTGACATCGACGTTTACGCACGTGTGATCTGGGAGCGCCGCGGGACGTGCGGCCTCGAATTCGAGGCGCGGCTGGACGAGTGGCTTGTGGAAAAGCTTCGGCTCGACAGCAATGGCGGCGGCAAGGCCAAACTCGGGGCTGCCGAGAAAGGTGGGGCAGATGACTGGACCAGCGGCGTGGCGAGGTAACAAGTCGACCGCGTTCTGCCGGCATCAATCCTTTTGACTGCGAATTTCGATGCTGGTGGGCGGTGACGGGCTCGAACCGCCGACCCTCTCGGTGTAAACGAGATGCTCTACCAGCTGAGCTAACCGCCCGCTTGCAGGGCCGTGCCACGCGCCGCTACGAACCGCAAGACGCTCAGATCGGCTTGCCTGCGATTACGCTGTCGCCGGAACGCGCGTTCGCAGCGCAGCCCGTCAGGTGCCGTGCGGTAGGTTGCCGCCGCCGGAGAACGGCTTGAGAAACGGCCCGATCGGAGGGGCCTTCCATCCACCTGTGGCGACGAACCCACGATTGAGGAACGCGTGCTTGCCATAGCCGAGCGGCTCCCCGTCGGGCCCATCGACGCGCCCGCCTGCTGCGAGCAGGACCGCGTGCGCGGCCGCCGTGTCCCATTCGCTCGTCGGCGCCAGGCGCGGGTAGATGTCGGCCTTTCCTTCGGCGACGATGCAGAACTTCAGGCTGGAGCCAATTCCGGCGTAGTCGCATTCGCCCACCGCCTCGGCGAGATAGTCGGCCGTCGGCTGGTTGAAGTGAGATTTCGACGCGACCGCGGTCACGTCCGCCCCTCTTTCGCGCGTGGAAATCGGGCGGCGGCCGTCGGAATCCTCGATCCAGGCACCCTCCCCGACGAGCCCCGCGTGAGTCGTGCCGCGAGCGGGCGCGAAAACGGCGCCGAGCAGCGGCGTTCCGCCTGAAATCAGGCCGATGTTGACCGTGTAATCGTCGCCGCCGCGAATGAACTCCTTGGTCCCGTCCAGCGGGTCGACGAGGAAATAAGTATCGCCGAAGTTGGGGATCCGTCCCGCCGCGACTTCCTCCTCCGCCACCACCGGCACCCCGGGAGCGGCTTTCGCGAGCGCCGCGAGGATGATCAGCTCCGCTGCGCGGTCCGCCTCGGTGACCGGCGACAAGTCGTCCTTGTGCTCGACGCCGAAACCGCGGGCGACGATTGCAAGGATCGCCTCACCCGCCTCACGCGTCGCGACGGCGAGGTCTTCGAGAAGCTGCCTTTGGTCGGAAATCAACGCGGAGCCATTCGGATTCCGCCGTCCAGCCGCACCGCCTCAGCGTTCAGATACGGGTTCTCAACCATGAAGCAGGCGAGGCGGGCATATTCCTCCGGCTGGCCGAGGCGCTTCGGGAACGGAACCTGCTCGCCAAGCGCGTCCTGTACCTTGGGCGGCATCATCGCCACCATCGGCGTCTTGAACACGCCCGGAAGAATTGTGTTCACGCGCACGCCGTCGTTCATCAGGTCGCGGGCGATCGGCAGAGCCATCGCCAGCACGCCGCCCTTACTCGCCGAGTAAGCGACCTGGCCGATCTGTCCGTCCTGGGCGGCTACCGAAGCGGTATTGATGATGCAGCCGCGCTCGCCGTCGTCCATCGGATCGAGGCCGACCATCCCGAACGCGGAATTGGCGATGCAGCGGAACGTGCCGATGAGGTTGATCTGGATCGCGAGCTCGAACTGAACCATCGGATAGGGGATCGGCTCCTTCGTCTCCTTGTTGCGGCCGACCGTCTTCGCGGCGTTAGCGACCCCGGCACAGTTGACGAGCACTCGCTCCTGGCCGTGTGCATCGCGGGCCTTTTGAAAGGCGGCCTTCACCGCATCGTCACTTGTGACGTCGACCTCGCAGAAGACGCCGCCGATCTCCGACGCCACCTTCTCGCCCGCCTCTGAGTTGCGGTCGAAGACGGCGACCTTGGCGCCGCGCTTTGCGAGCTCGCGGGCGGTCGCTTCGCCGAGCCCGGACGCGGCCCCGGTCACGACCGCGGAAATCCCGTTGATATTCATTATTCCTCCTGTGGTTCGACACGCGCAAGAACCGCGCCCTCGACGACCTGGGCGCCATTTTTCGCGTTGAGCTCGGCGACGATGCCGTCGAAGGGAGCGGTCAGCCCGTGCTCCATCTTCATTGCCTCTAATGTGAGCAGCCGCTGCCCCTTTGTCACTTTCGCGCCCTGCTTCGTCTCGACCGACGTGACCTTGCCCGGCATTGGCGCGGTGATCGCACCGTCTCCGGAAGCAGCCCCAACGCTACCGCGGGCCGCGAGATCGAAGCCGAACGCCTGGCCTTCGCGAAAGACGACGATCCGCTCATCTTCCGCAAATCCGGAAATGTCGCCGACTTCGCCGTCGAGTTCGATGGTGCGGGTTTGCCCCGCGCGTGAAAGGGTCACCCGGGCGGCCGGCGGCGCGTTCAAGCGAAAGCCTGCCAGCCCCGGAAGTTCGGTGTCGGCTTCGCTCGCCAGCCAGGCGACCGCCGCCGCGCCTTGCCACACCTCATCGTCGGCTTCGCCGTCCGGAACCAGCTCGTCAAGATGTTGCTCAATGAAGCCGGTGCTGACCTCGCCACTGCAGAATTGATCGGAGGTGAGTGCATTGAACAGGAACCCGGCGTTGGTCTTCACCGGCCACACTTCGACGCTGTCGAGCATCGCGGCGAGCTCGGCGATCGCTTCGTCGCGTGTCTCCCCACGGCCAATCAGCTTGGCGATCATGGGGTCGTAAAAGGGAGAGATTGAATCGCCCTCTTCCACGCCGGTTTCGATCCGGCCCTCGTCGCCGAGATCGAAATGCTCGAGCGTGCCGACGCTCGGCAGAAAACCCTTGGCAGGGTCCTCCGCGTAAAGCCGCGCCTCGATCGCGTGACCGCTTATCGACAGCTCATCCTGGCTCTTGGGAAGCTTTTCCCCGGATGCGACGCGCAGCTGCCACTCGACGAGGTCTTGGCCGGTGACCTCCTCCGTCACAGGGTGCTCGACCTGGAGCCGGGTGTTCATTTCCATGAACCAGATGCGGTCGGCGCGAAGGCCCTCCGATGCGTCGGCGATGAACTCGACAGTGCCGGCATTCTCGTAATCTACCGCCTGCGCGGCGCGGACTGCGGCGCCGCACACCGCCGCGCGGGTTTCAGCGTCCATGCCGGGCGCCGGCGCTTCTTCGATGACCTTCTGGTGGCGGCGCTGCAGCGAGCAATCGCGCTCGAACAGGTGAACGACATTGCCGTGGCTGTCGCCGAACACCTGAACCTCGATATGGCGCGGACTTTCGATCCACTTCTCCAAAAGGACGTGATCGTTGCCGAACGCCGCCGCGGCCTCGCGCTTCGCGCTGTCGAGGGCGTCGTCGAAATCCTCGGGCACGTCGACCTTGCGCATGCCCTTGCCGCCGCCGCCCGCCACCGCCTTGATCAGCACGGGATAGCCGATCGCTTCCGCTTCCTTCTTCAGCCGCTTTGGATCCTGGTCCTCGCCGAGATATCCGGGCGTGACCGGCACGCCAGCGTCCGCCATCAGCGTCTTCGCCGCGTCCTTCAGCCCCATGGCGCGAATGCTGTCCGGCTTCGGCCCGACCCAGATTAGCCCTGCGTCGATGACGGCTTCAGCGAAATCGGCGTTCTCGGAGAGAAAGCCGTAGCCGGGGTGGATCGCCTCCGCGCCGGTTGCCTTCGCGGCAGCGATGATCTTGTCGCCGCACAGGTAGCTCTCGCGTGCCGGGCTTGGCCCGATGTGCACCGCCTCGTCGGCCATTCGCACGTGGAGCGCTGTTGCGTCGGCGTCGGAGTAAACCGCGACCGTGCGCACCCCGAGCCGCCGCGCCGTTCGGATGACCCGGCAGGCGATCTCGCCGCGGTTGGCAATGAGCAGCGAGCCGATCATTGAATGGTGCGCCAATGCTGCAGCGGCGCTCAGCAGGCCCACCGCATCGACCAGGAAATGGGCGATGATGCACACCCACAGGTCACGCTTCCAAAGGAAGAATAACGTCAGGACCAGGCCCGGCACTGCCGCGAACAGGATCTGCCAAGCGCCCCATCCCGACGCGTGAGCAAGCGCAAAGGCGGCAAGCGAAATATTGCCGCGATCCACGTCGAACCCGAAGCGGACTCCAGCTCGGTTATCAGAATCGATCGAAACAGGATTTCCTCGGCGATACCTGCCGCTGCGGCGATGAGGAGGATGATCGGGACCGGCTTTGACCCGAGCGCCTTCAGGACCGACTGCTGCTGCGTAATTCCGAAATGCGCAAACGCCAGGACGACAACGGCCGAAAGCGCCACGGCGGCGAGGAAGCAGGCGAGGCCCCAACCGACACTAGCCGCGCGGATTCTACGAACTCCAAAGCGTTCGGCAGGAAGGCTGCCCCATTTGATGAGGGCGAACAGCAGCGCCACGGTGAACAGGATCTCGGCCGTGGCCTTGACGACCATCTGCTGATCCGTCGCTTTCGCCAGTGACGGCAGCAGATGAATGAGCCCGAGGAAGGCGGCGAGGCTCAACAGCGCGACGAGGAAGTGAAAGACACGCGAACGCGGCAAAGATTGCATCAGTTACATCCTGAAAACGCCGAAGGACGGCCGATCCGCAATGGGAGCGTTGAGGCAGGCCGCCAAGGCCAGCCCGAGGACGTCGCGGGTCTGCGCCGGGTCGATGATTCCGTCGTCCCACAGCCGCGCCGTGGCGTGCCAGGGATTCCCTTCTTCCTCATATTTCTGGCGGATCGGCTGCTTGAACTTTTCCGCCTCCGCCTCGGTCCACTTGTCTGAATCGCGGTGCACCGTCGCGAGTACGCTTGCCGCCTGCTCTCCGCCCATGACGCTGATTCGCGAATTGGGCCAGGTGAAGAGGAATCGCGGGCTGTAGGCGCGGCCGGCCATTCCGTAATTGCCGGCACCGAAGCTGCCGCCGATGAGCACCGTAATCTTCGGCACCTGGGCGGTGGCCACGGCAGTGACGAGCTTCGCGCCGTGCTTGGCGATTCCCTCCGCCTCATACTTGCCGCCGACCATGAAGCCGGAGATGTTCTGGAGGAACAGCAGCGGCGTCTTGCGCATGGCTGCGAGCTCGATGAAGTGGGCGCCTTTCTGGGCGCTCTCGGAAAAAAGGATTCCATTGTTGGCGAGGATCGCCACCGGCATTCCCCAGATATGGGCGAAGCCGCAGACCAGAGTGGAGCCGTAGAGCGGCTTGAACTCGTGGAACTCGGACCCGTCGACGATCCGGGCGATCACCTCGTGCACGTCGTAGGGCGCGCGGACATCCTCGGGAATGATCCCGTACAATTCTTCAGCATCATAGCGCGGCGGGCGCGGCTCCTTCAACTCCAGCCCTGCCCCGCGCTCCCCCTGCAGAGTGGAGACGATATCGCGGACGATGGTGAGCGCGTGCTCGTCATTCTCGGCGAGATGGTCGACCACGCCGCTCTTGCGCGCGTGGAGGTCGCCGCCGCCTAGATCCTCGGCGCTGATTTCCTCGCCCGTGGCAGCCTTCACCAGCGGCGGTCCGCCGAGGAAGATGGTGCCTTGCTCCTTCACGATGACGCTCTCGTCGCTCATCGCCGGCACATAGGCGCCGCCCGCGGTGCAGCTTCCCATCACGCAGGCGATCTGGGCGATTCCCTTCGCGCTCATCTGCGCCTGGTTGTAGAAAATGCGCCCGAAATGATCGCGGTCGGGAAAGACGTCGGCCTGGTGCGGAAGGTTGGCGCCGCCTGAATCAACGAGATAGATGCACGGAAGCCGGTTCTGCTCGGCGATCTCTTGCGCCCTGAGGTGCTTCTTCACCGTGACGGGATAATAGGTCCCGCCCTTCACCGTCGCGTCGTTGCAAACGATCATCGCCTGGCGGCCGGACACTCGCCCGATCCCGCAGATGATTCCCGCGCCAGGCACTTCGCCGCCGTACATATCGCAGGCAGCGAGTTGCCCGATCTCCAGGAACGGCGAACCGGGGTCAAGCAGCCGCTCCACCCGCTCGCGCGGAAGTAGTTTCCCGCGCTCGACGTGCCGCTTTCGGTGCTTCTCGGACCCGCCCTTCGCCGCCTCGGCAACGTCGGCACGCAGCTTGTCGACAAGCGCACGGTTATGCTCCGCGCGTGCGCGGAACTGCTCGTCATCCGAAACGATTTTGCTCTCGATGCGCGGGGCGCTCATCCGCTTCGCGTGTCCGTTCGTAGAAACTGCACTGCCGCTCGCCTAGCGGCTAGCCGCGGTCGTTGCAAAGCGTCGTTCGAGGCGTCAGCTGCGACGCCGAAACGGATCGGAAGGAACCCCGTGAAGAAATCGCTGCTCCTAATCTTCGCGTCTTCGTTGACCCTGGCGGCGTGCAACATCAGCACGAACAACAACGCCGCGGGCCAGGACCAGGCAAAAGCGGCGCAATCGGGAATCGACAAGTCGCTGATGGATACGTCGGCCGCGCCCGGAGACGATTTCGACAAATATGCGAACGGAAAGTGGGAAGCGTCAGTTCAGATCCCGCCAGACAAATCGTCCGTCTCGCTTTTCTCGGTCATCGCCGATCGGGCCGACAAGCGCGAAACCGATCTCGTCAATTCGATCGTCAATTCGAACCCGGCAAGCGGGAGCGATGACGCCAAAATCGCCGATTACTACAAGGCCTACACCAACACGCAGGCGATCGAGCAGCGCGGTGCTGCTCCGATCAAGGCTGACGTCGACAAGATCGAAGCCATCCCCGACAAGGCCGCGCTGGCCCAGGCGATCGGCCAGTCGATCCGCGCCGACGCCGACCCGATCAACGACACCAACTTCCACACCGAGCACCTGTTCGGGATTTTCGTTACCCAGGCGCTCGGCGATCCGACGACGACCGTGCCCTATGTCATCCAGGGCGGCCTCGGGCTTCCCGATCGCGAATATTATCTGTCGTCAAAGCCCGAGATGGCGAAGATCCGGGCCGATTACACGCCGTATGTCGCCAAGATGCTGTCGCTCGCCGGAATGCCGGACGCGAAAGCGCGTGCGCAAAAGATCGTCGCCCTCGAGCACAAGATCGCCGAGGCGCACGAGAGCCTGGAGGCCAGCCAGTCGGCTCAGAAGGCGAACAACCCCTGGTCCCGCGCCGACTTCGACAAGAAGGCACCTGGCGTGGACTGGGGCCGCCTCTTCGGAGCCGCTCAGCTCGGCAACCAGCAGAATTTCATCGTCTGGCAACCCGGCGCCGTCACCAAGCTTGCAGCGCTGGTCCAGTCACAACCGTTGGACGTGTGGAAGGATTGGTTGGCCTTCCACCGGATCAACGAAATGGCCGAAGTGCTTCCGAAGCGCTTCGACGACGCTCATTTCGCCTTCTACGGAACCGAAGTCACCGGTACTCCAGAGCAGCGTTCGCGCGATAAAAGGGCGATCGACTCGTTGAACGCCTGGCTCGGCGATGCGGTCGGGAAGCGGTACGCGCAGAAATATTTCCCGGCGTCTTACAAGGCCGACATCGAAGGCATGGTGAAGAACATCAAGTCGGCTCTCCAGAAGAGAATTCAGACGCTCACCTGGATGAACTCGGAGACAAAGAGGGAAGCAGAGAAGAAGGTCGCCTCGATGATCGTCGGCGTCGGCTACCCCGACAAATGGCGCGATTATTCGAACTTCAACGTCGATCCGAACGATGCCTACGGCAATCTGGATCGCGCTCAGCTGGCCAATTACGAACACCAGATCGGTAAGATCGGAAAGCCGGTCGATCGCTCGGAATGGTGGATGGACCCGCAGACGGTGAACGCGGTCAACCTGCCGCTTCAGAATGCGCTGAACTTCCCCGCGGCGATACTCGACAAGGGCTTCTACGACCCCGAATGCCGACGCAGCGGCCAATTACGGTGGCGTGGGCTCGGTGATCGGTCACGAGATCAGCCACAGCTTCGACAATCTCGGCTCGACCTTCGATGCCACGGGCAAGCTCCGCAACTGGTGGACTCCGGCCGACCTCGCCCATTTCAAGCAGGCCGGAACGGCGCTCGCCAAGCAATATGACGCCTATGAGGCTCATTCCCGGGCTGCACCTCAATGGAGAGCAGGAGCTGGGCGAGAACATTGCCGACCTGGTCGGCCTGGCCGCCGCCTATGACGCTTGGAAGGCATCGCTGAACGGCAAGCCTTCGCCGGTCATTGACGGCCTTACCGGCGACCAGCGCTTCTTCCTCGCTTATGCGCAATCGCATCGCGGCAAGCTTCGCGACAAGGCACTTCGCGCCCGCGTTGCGACCGATGTTCACGCACCGGGCCCGTGGCGGGTGCTCACGGTCAGGAACATCGACGGCTGGTACCCCGCGTTCAACGTGAAGGAAGGCCAGAAGCTGTACCTGAAGCCCGATCAGCGCGTGAAAGTGTGGTGAGCCTTTAGTCGCCGGCGGCAAGCCGAAACGGAGTAACTAAAGCATCGCTTTCGCCGCGACGGCAGCGGCCCAAAACCCCTTCAGCTGCGCGCCGTGACCGTCGGGTAGCACACAGTTGTTTTTCCGCTATGTTGTCAACCCGGGGCAATTTGGGGGGCGGAAAAATGCGAAATCTCGCCACGAAGGCGTGCGCGGTCCAGCTTGGCTTGCGGATTGCCGCCGCGATCTGCGCGACGACCGTGCCCTCAGTGGCGGCCGCCCAAAGCGCGACACCCGCCGAGGCCACGCAGATCGACGGCATTATCCGCGACGCAATGGAGAAGGCGGGCGTCCGCGCAGCCATAGTCGAGGTCACCAGAGGCGACGAGGTCGTTATCCGCAAAGCCTATGGCGAATTGATGACCGGGGTTCCCGCGAGCCCGGACATGCACTTCCGAAACGGCGCAGTCGCCTTTGCCTATCTCGGCACACTTCTCATGAAGTTCGTGGACGAGAAGAAGGTCACGCTCGACGACACTGTCGACAAGTGGCTGCCGGACCTGCCGAACGCCGACAAGGTCACGCTGAAGATGCTGGCCAATCAGACCACCGGCTACCCCGAATATGTCATCGACCCGGATTTCCTCGCGAAGTTCAACCGAAATCCATTCCATATCTGGACGTACAAGGAGCGGCTCGACGTCGCGTTTTCGAGCCCCGTGCAATTCGCGCCGGGAACCAACTGGGGCTACTCGCACACCAATTTCATGATCCTGGGCGATGTCCTTTCCCGCATCGGGGGAAAGCCGCTCGACGTGCTGCTGCACGACGAAGTCTATGTGCCGATGGGGCTGAAGAGCACGACCGCCACCGAAACTGCGGCGATCCCGAGCCCGGTCCTCCACACCTTCAGCACCGAGCGAGTCCCGCCAAATTACGAGGAGGCAACCTTCTGGAACACGCAGTGGGGCACTCCGATCGGAGCCAACGCAACCACCACGATTGACGATCTGATCACGACCGCGGTCGCCGTCGGCACTGGAAAGCTCCTGTCGAAGGAGAGCTATCACGAGATGACGGACCCGAAGCTTCTTGGGTTCGGTGAACGGCGGGAAGGCTGCCACGCCTGCTTCAAGCAGACCGTCAACTACAATTTCGGGCTCGGAATCGTGCGCCGCGGCGACTGGATCATGCAGAATCCGCTGCTGTCGGGAATTGGCGTGGTCGAGGCGTATTTGCCGTCAGAGCGGGTCGCGATCGCGATCGCGGCCACGCTCAACCCTGACGCCTTCGGCAAAGACGGGAATTACCCCAATCCCGCCCAAGCGATGTTCCAGAAAATCAGCGGCGTGATGGCGCCCGGCCAAGCGGCGCCGGCGCTACCGTCGCAATGAACGTCCCCTCCAGTATCCACAGCGCACGAGAGGTGAAGTGATGATGTCTTTCGACCGGTTTGCGTTCATGACCAATCGAATGTCGACGGCGAGCACGGCAGTGCTGGCCGTTGCAGCTTCCATGGCGGTATCGGCCTCGTCCGCCAGCGCGCAATCCCCGGCAACGGCCCCGGCAGCCTCTGGGCTGAAACCCGCGCCAGTTGCAGTCGTGCCGCCGCAGTTCACGCAGGCCGATGTCGATCGAGCGGTCACTCGCCTCGATGGAATCGTCGACAATGTCATGCAGGCGACGGGAATTCCCGGTGTAGCCGTCGCGGTCGTCTACAAGGACAAAGTCCTCTTCGAGAAGGGGTTCGGCGTTCGCGAAGTCGGTAAACCCGGGCGGATCGACACCGACACCGTTTTCCAGCTCGCATCGCTGTCGAAGCCGATCGCCTCGACCGTCATTGCCACTCAGGTCGGCAAGAAACGCTTCGATTGGGACGATCCGATCCGGAAATATAATCCGGCGTTCGCCCTCTCCGATCCCGTACGTCACCAAGAATGCGACCTTCGCCGACATGCTGTCGCATCGCTCCGGCCTTGCCACCGGTGCCGGCGATCTCCTGGAAGATCTCGGCTTCGACCGCGAAACCATTCTCTCGCGGCTTGTCCAGCAGCCGCTCAGCCCGTTCCGTTCGACCTATCACTACAGCAATTTCGGATACACCGAAGGCGGCGAAGCCGCGGCAAAGGCGGCGGGAACGACGTGGGAAGCGCTCGCCGAATTGGCACTGTTCAAACCCGCGGGGATGACTCGGACGAGCTATCGTCACGCCGATTACCTCGCTCACCAGGACAGGGCGCACATCCATGTTCGTGTCGGCAATCCCGCCGACAAGCACTGGGAGGCGAAATATGATCGCGACCCGGACGCCGAGGCACCGGCCGGCGGTGGGAGCAGCTCGATCAAGGACATGGCCCAATTCTTAAGGATCCAGCTTGCCGGAGGCCGCCTCGGGACCAAACAGATCGTCGATTCAGCAGCGCTCGCGGATCCGCACGAGCCGCAGGTGATCACCGGGCCGCCAGCGGACCCCAGGGCGCGCGGGCACTTCTACGGCTTCGGCTGGAATGTTGCCTATGACGAGCATGGCCGGGTGCGCGTGGGACACTCGGGCGCGTTCAATCTCGGCACCGCGACGAACATCGCAATGATCCCCGGAGAGGATCTCGGGATCGTCGTGCTCACGAACGGCGAACCGATCGGCGCTGCCGAAGCGATCTCTGAAACTTTCCTCGATATCGTCCAAAATGGCCACCGGACCGTGGATTGGCTCGGCTTTCTCGGCAAGGTCTTCGCCCAAATGCGCGAGCAGGAGCGCTCTCAAGCCGCCAGCGGCACCGTCCCCGCCAACGCGATCCCGGCGCGCCCGTTTGCTGACTATGTGGGCGTCTACAAGAACAGCTATTACGGTCCGCTGACCGTCAGAGCGAACGGCAAGACTCTGACCATGACTCTCGGCCCGAGTGCGGCGCCGACCACCTTCCCTCTCAAGCATGTGGATGGCGACCGTTTCGTCTTTGAAACGATTGGCGAGAACGCCATCGGGCTGTCGAACGCAACGTTCAAAACCGGCCCGTCGGGCAGGGCATCGGCCGTTACCCTCGACTTCTACAACGTCTCCGGCCTCGGGACATTCACACGATGAGCGGCGGTCGCTTCGGCGCCGCTCCAGTTGTTGCAATGACAAAGCCGGGCGCAAGTCGAAGCGCGCGGTGGAGCACAGCAACTGGCGTTACGGCGTTCATCGTTGCTGCGGCAACGCCGTCCGAATTGTGGGCTCAGCAATCAGCTGATCCCGGCGATGTTGCCGATGTCGTCGTCGAGCAGATCCACACGATCGAGCAGTACACGCCTCCGCCTGCAAGAGGTACGCTGACCCTCTCCGTCGCCGACATGCAGCAGGCGGTGCCGGAGGAACAAGCCGAGCGCATCACGTTTACGCTCAAGAGCATCACTATCGAGGGCGCGACCCTGTTGCCGCAGTCGCAGTTCGCGCCTCTTTGGAAGGACCTCATCGGCAAGCAGGTCCGCCTGTCGGACATCTATGCGATCCCGAAACAGATCGAGTCCGTCTACCGAAAATCGGGCAGTTTCGCGATGGCGGTCGTCCCCGAGCAGGACGTGACCGACGGGCACATCCGCATCGTCGTCTACGACCAATCCTACATCGGGAAGGTCGATTTCAAGATGAACCGGCCGGAGCTGCGGGCCCGTCTGGCGCCTTACATCGACCAGATCACAGCCATGCGGCCGCTCTACGTGGCCCGGCTCGAGCGATTGCTGCTGTTGATGAGCGACTACGCGGGGATGTCGGTCGAGGCGAAACTGAAACGACCCGAAAAGCCCGGAAACGGCGGCAGCCTCGACCTGGAGCTGACGTTCAAGCCCTGGGCCGCGCAGATCGGACTCGATAACCGCGGCTCGAACAGCGTCGGGCCGCTGCAATTGTCCGCGAATGTCGTTCGCAGCGACCTCTTGGGTTTGTTCGAGAGCACTTCGCTCACAGGGGTGACGGTTCCTGACTCCCCTCGGGAACTGCTGTTCGGGCAAGTCGGACAGGACATCCCTATCAGCATTCAGGGGCTAAGGGCTGGCTACAGCATCGGTTATGCGTCATCGCGGCCCGGAGGCGATCTCGCGGACGCGCGCGTGCGAGTTGGGACTCTGATCGGCGACGTTCACGTCACCTTACCCGTTCGTGCGAACCATCAACAACAGCCTCTATGGCGAGCTCCGCCTGAAGATGACGGACACCGACGTGGACGTCATGCGCGAGCCGAAAACGCGCGACCGCGCCCGCTGGTTCGAAGTCGGACTTAATTCGGAACATGTCTTGCCTCGCGGCTCTGCCGCTTTGTCAGTTGGCCTGTGGCATGGTCTCGATATCTTCGGCGCGACGAAAGCTTCTTCGCAGCTTGCCGCACGACTTGACGGCAAGCCCGACTTCACGCTGGTGAGAGCCGGCGCCAACGTCACCTTGAGCCCAACGCAGCTGGTCGTCCTGAGCGTTGGAGCCGCAGCGCAATATGGCTTCGACCCGGTACCGGCGGCGGTTCGGTTCGCAATCGGCGGTGAGCCCTTCGGCCGTGCATTTGATTCGTCCACAATCGCCGGCGACAGCGGCATCGCAGGGTCCGTTGAAGTCGGTCTGAACGATCTGTTCCACCCGCCCGGAGCGCACATAACGCCGTTCGCGTTCGGCGATGCCGGGGTCGTCTGGAACCGCGGCGACCTCATGGATTACGACCGCGCCAGCATCGCTTCGGTAGGTCTCGGCCTGCGCGCAGTGTTCCCGCCGGGCACAATGGCACAAGCAAGCGTTGCCTTGCCCGTTCATGTCTCAAACAAAGAGTTCGGCGAGGGACTGCGGCTGTTTTTCCGGATCGGGCAGAAGTTTTGAGCAGGCGATAGAGCCACTTCCTTCCCGCTTTCCATTGCCAGGCCTATGCACTAGCGCAGCCTCCCATGGGCCGGGATTATTCAAGCCACAAGCGCGTGCTGGTCACCGGCGGAGCGGGGTTCCTCGGATCACATCTTTGCGAGCGCTTGCTCGGCGACGGGCACGAGGTGCTCTGCGTCGACAATTTCTTCACAGGCAGCAGGCACAACGTCGCTCATCTGCTTGGTAATCCGATGTTCGAGCTGCTTCGGCACGACGTCACTTTCCCGCTCTACGTGGAGGTCGACCAGATCTACAACCTGGCCTGCCCCGCGAGCCCGGTTCATTACCAGCACGACCCCATTCAGACGACGAAGACCAGCGTCGTCGGCGCGACGAACATGCTCGGCCTGGCAAAGCGGCTGCAGATCCCGATCCTGCAGGCATCGACGAGCGAGGTTTACGGCGATCCTAATGTCCACCCGCAGACGGAAGATTATTGGGGCCACGTCAACCCGATCGGGCCCAGAAGCTGCTACGACGAGGGCAAGCGCTGCGCCGAGACCTTGTTCTTCGACTATCACCGCCAGCTTGGGCTGAAGATCAAGGTCGCGCGGATCTTCAACACCTATGGGCCGAGAATGCACCCCAATGACGGGCGCGTTGTGTCGAACTTCATTGTTCATGCGCTCGAGGGGCGGCCGATCACCATTTACGGCGATGGCAGTCAGACCCGAAGCTTCTGCTATGTCGACGACCTGATTGACGGTTTGGTGCGGCTAATGAACTCGCCCGACGAGGTGACGGGCCCGATCAACCTTGGAAACCCTGACGAGTTCACGATCCGCCAGCTCGCCGACATGGTCATTTCGCAGACGGGAACGGACTCGCAAATCGAGCTTTACGATCTCCCGGCAGACGACCCGAAGCAGCGGCAGCCGGATATCAATCGCGCTCGCGACCTTTTAAAGTGGGAACCGAAGGTGCCGTTAAGCGAAGGTCTCCACACCACTATCGAATATTTTCGGGCTTTGGCGTCCGACCGCCCTTTCTGACGTTCAGCACAGGCGGACCCGCGAGCGGCAACCGCTGTTCGCGCGCGGGTCGGAATCTTTCGGTTCTCGCCGCAGCCGGGCCGCAGGAGCCAATTGTGGCCAACGTTAGCTTTCGGGCGCCTGCCGTTCGCTGCGCGCCAGGTGCCGCTCCCATTCGAGCGCGTGCCCCACGATGTTGTCGATATCGGCGAATCGTGGTTTCCACGGAAGAGTCTCAAGCAGGCGCGAGTTATCAGCGATCAACTCGGGCGGATCGCCCGCTCGACGCCCCTTTATCTCGCGCCGAATCGGGCTGTTGAGCTTTCGGTCGACGGCGTCGAGCACCTGAAGCACCGACAGACCGCGCCCGTAGCCGCAATTAAGGACGAAGTTATCGTCGGCATGACGGATCAGCCGTTCGAGCGCGAGCACGTGCGCATCGGCAAGGTCGCTGACGTGGATGTAGTCGCGGACGCAGGTTCCATCTTCGGTGGCGTAATCGGTTCCGAAGACGTCAACATGGTCGCGCTTGCCGACCGCTGCTTCCACCGCGACCTTGATCAGGTGGGTCGACCCTTTGCCGGCCTGTCCCGAACGGCCGTTCGGATCCGCTCCGGCGACGTTGAAATAGCGCAGAGCACCATAGTTGAAACCGTATGCCGCCGAGCAATCCTTGAGCATCTGCTCGGTCATCAGCTTTGACGAGCCGTAAGGATTTATCGGCAGTTTGGGGGCGCTCTCCGCCACCGGAACCGTTTCCGCCTCACCGTAAACGGCCGCAGTCGAGGAGAACAGAATATGACGAACACCACCGGCAACGGCAGCGGAAAGTAACGCGTGGGTCGCGACCGTGTTGTTGCCGTAATAAGCGAGCGGGGCGGTGACGGATTCCGGAACGACGATCGATCCGGCAAAGTGCATGATTCCACCGATGTGATGCTCGCGGATGATCCCCTCGACCTTGGCGCGGTGAGCGATGTTCGCCTCATAAAACGGAACTTTGTCAGGAACGAGCTCGCGGTTCCCGGTAGAAAGATTGTCGATGACGACAACCGGCCAGCCAGAATCCCGCAAGGCAATAACGGCGTGGCTTCCGATGTAGCCGGCACCACCGGTTACCAGGACAGGCGGCCTTTCCATGCGTTGGTGCGGTAGCCGCCCCGTCTCACTTGGACAACCGATAAGACCGCGAGGGCGCGGAGCGGAAGCAGCTCCCTTTGAGATCAATCCTGCGGCGCCGAGCGGATGGCGGGAGTGTATGGACCACAAGCGGGTCCTCGTAACAGCTGTTCCGGACTCATGACGGCCGGCGCCGTCAGGATTTGGGCGTTTTCCGGCGCCAGCTGACCTTCGGCGAGCTCAGACGAGTTTGGTGCAGCTACGAGCAACACTTGCGGGAATTGCTGCGACAGGCTCCCCTGCGGCATCCGGGACAAGGCGTCGCAATAGCATTGCGAAAACTGCTCGCGGTACTAGGGACTGAGAAAAATACGTTATGATTGCGGCGAATTCGCAACGAATGCGTTCGCGGTCGGGTAAGGAGCGGGAAGTGCGAGTGATTCGTTTCCAAATCAGCGGCTCAGGCAGATGTTCGAGCTGCGAGAGCTGCATGTTGGACAGCAGCAAATGAATTGCGATCTGGCACTTGGCCCGGATCATCAGGGTTGGGACATCGAGCCCTACCGCGGCAGGGAATCGCCAGGACAGGATCCCCACGATTCCCCGGTCTTGGACCTCCCAACGCTCCTGCGGATTTTTCACCGGTGGCGCTGGCTCATCCTCGCGGCTGCCGGCGCGGGAGCAGCGATTGGGATCGCGGCAGCATTGCTGACGACGCCGATGTACCGCGCTTCAGTCCTCCTGCAGGTTAACCCCCCGACCGTGGAAATTCTGGACCAGAAATCAGGCGGCACCACCGACACATCCACGCCGTGGGACTTCGTCGCTACGCAGGTTGGGCTGCTGAAAAGTACGGCTCTCGCGAAGCGCGTTGCGGAAAGTCTGAACCTGCCGAGCGACCCCGCCATCGTCGATCAGTCGATTGATCCGACGCAACGAGTGAAAGCCGCGACCGGAGTTGTTGAAGGCGGCCTCGATGTCACGGTCCCTGACGAGGGCCAGCTGATCACCTTCAGTTTCACGTCAGATTCGCCGCAGCTCGCCGCAAAAATAGCGAACGGAATAGCCGACGAATTCATCAACTCGGACCTTCAACGCCAGTATCAATCATCCGCCTATGCTCGCAACTTCTTGCAGCGCCAGATTGCAAAAACACGCGGTGAACTTGAGGCTTCCGAGAGGGCGCTGGTTCACTATGCCCAATCGGAAGGCATCATCAACACGTCCTCCGACCAGAGCGGGTCTCCTGTCGAGGGAGGAGGAACGTCTCCACAGAGCGAATCACTGGTAGCCCTGAACCAGGCGCTGGCGGATGCAACGGCCAAACGGGTCGCCGCTGAAGCAGCATATCGCGCCGCTCTGGGCGGCGGCGTGACATCGGCTGAAACGGCGAGCAGTCAGGCGTTGCGCCAGTCGCGAGCTGCGCTCGAAGCGCAATATCAACAGAAGCGCACGATGATGAAGCCCGATCATCCGGAGATGGTGAGCCTGCGTTCGCAAATCGAGGAACTCGATCGGCAAATCGCTCAGGAAAATTCGAAGGTGGCGAGCGCGCGAATAAATTCTCTGCGCGACGACTACAAAGCGGCAGTTGCTGCAGAACAAGCGCTGAAGACTCGGGTTGCCAATGCAAAGTCGCAGGTCCTGGACCTGCGCGGTCGCAGCGTTCGGTACGCGATTTTGCAGCGTGACGTCGACACCAATCGTGCACTCTATGATGCGCTGCTGCAGCGGTACAAAGAGATCGGCGTCGCAGGCGGCATCGGAAAGACGCCGGTGTCGATTGTCGACCGCGCGACTGTTCCGTCGGGCCCGTTCAAACCCAACTTCTCCATCGATCTGATTGCCGGGCTCGTCTTGGGCTTCATCGCTGGTGTGTGTGCCGCAGTCGTTCTTGAATATCTGAACGACACCATTCGCACGGCCGAGGATGTCCGAAAGAAGCTCGGGCTGCCATGCCTGGGCCGAATTCCGCGCGCAAAAGGGAGATTCCTCGACGAGCTGAAAAGCTCCATCGTCTCCGATTTCGGAAGCCTATGGTACGCTGGCGTCGTCGCTTCGTTTCAGTACCGACACGGGCGACCCCCAGTGCCTGCTTGTTACCAGCGCACGGCAGGGAGAAGGCAAATCCTCGACTGCTGCAGCAGTGGCCCAGAGCTATGCCCGCCGAGGCAAACATGTTCTGCTGATTGACGGTGACTTGCGAAAGCCGGCGTTCACAACACCCGAACAAAATGGTGGCCTTACCGGTCTGTTGACCGATACGGCGACAGCCGGCGAGGTGACCGTCCCAACGGCGATCCACAATCTGCAACTTCTGCCCGCCGGGCCACGACCGCCCAATCCCGCGGACCTTCTTTCGACGAGCCGCTTTTCTGAAGTGATCGGCGGCGCATGCGCGAGCTTCGACGTTGTTGTTGTCGATGCTCCCCCGGTGCTTGGTCTTTCCGACGCACCGCTGATGGCGCAGGCATGCGGTACCGTCCTCTTCGTGGTCGAGAGCGGAAAAACCCGAACGGCCGCTGCGCGCGATGCGCTCCGCGCCATCCGGGCGTCAGGTGCGCACGTACTTGGCGCGACGCTGACAAAAATGGCCGAAGCGGCAAGTCACTACGGCTACGGCTACGGCTACGGCAAGCAGGCAATTGAAAATCGGAACGAAATCCCGCTGGTAGAAAGCGCAATCAACACCTAGCCATGCGCTCATTCCGAACGCAGCATTTGGCGGTGATCGCAGTCGCACTGTTGCTTGCTGGCGAGGTGGTACGGCTGACTGTTGCGGCGACATACGTGTCGACTCGGCTGCAGCTTGCCAAGGCGATGGCGCCAGAACAGGCGAGAACTCTTATCGCAGAGGCGATGGGGGAGTTGGGCGCTGCGGCCGCCCGCCAACAGCTTCCCTCACCTGCAACCCGTGGCAAATTTGCTGAAGCTCTTCGCCGAGAGCCACTCGCTCCCGAACCTTTCCTCGTCGCGGGAGCAATAGCTCAGCAACAGGACCGCCTCCGCGACGCGGAGAAGCTACTTCTTGAGGCTCGCCGTCGAGATCCGCGAAGCTCCGCTGCACGTCTGCTGCTTGCCGAGCTGCTGTTCAGCGAAGGGCGTGTAGCACCTGCGCTCTCGGAAACAGGCGTCCTGTCGAAACTGCTTCCAGGTGCGTCGGCCGCCCTTGTGCCGCCACTGGCTGAATATGTGCAACGCGTGGGTGCAAGTCCGCCGGTCGTGAAGGTTTTGCGTGGCGATCCCAGTTTGAGGCAAGCGCTCTTTTCGGTGCTCGCCCGAGATCCCGACAATGCCGATTTACTGTTGAAGCTTGATCAGCAAACTGCGGTTGCGCCCGAAACCGAGCCGTCGCAGTGGAAACGCGTCATCCTTCAGGACCTCGTCAAGAAAGACGAGTACGAGCGCGCCTACACTTTGTGGAAGCAGTTCACCGGCAACAGCGGTTCGAAGTCGCTGGTTTTCAACGGCAGTTTTCAGCCTCTTGATGCGCTCCCGCCCTTTAATTGGACCTTCGCTTCGTCCGGTTCCGGTATCGCGGAGGCAAAGGGCGGGAAGTTGCGAATAGTCTATTATGGGCGCGACGATGCCACGCTGGCTTCCGAACTGCTGGTGTTGCCGCCCGGGTCCTACGAGCTCAGCGGGAGGGCCAGCGGGTCTGCTCCTGCAGGCAGTCTTCGCTGGGTTCTTCGCTGCGTCGGGAAGCAAAATGGCCCTTTAGCCGACATCGATCTTTCGGGATCTTCGCCGGTCGAGGTAAAATTTGCGGTGCCGCCGGATAATTGCGTCGCACAGGAGCTTTCGCTGGCTGGCTATGCACAGGATCGCGAACGAGCAGATTGAGCCTCGTAGTAGGTCCGGTCGCGATCAAGAGGACATCAAACTGACCAACCCGCTCAGAACGGTTCCCGTCGCGATTTACTTGCTTGCCTGCATCCTTGCTGGCGGGAGCGCACAAGGAGTGTGGTCCAACCTTGCCCTTCAGCTTTGCGGGATTGCGCTGATCGCATGGGCAGCGCTCGATGTGAGCGAAGGGCCGAGAGGGCTTATCTGCGCCTGATTGGCTGCTGTTTGGAATCCTTTTGCTGGTCCTGCTACAGCTCATCCCGCTGCCGCCCTCAATCTGGACGCAGCTGCCGGGCCGAGCGGAACTCGCTCAGAGCTTCCACCTTCTTCACCAGCCGTTACCGTTTTTGCCGGTGTCCGAAACTCCGGCTCAAAGTGTCTCGACACTCTTCGCGCTGATTCCAGCGATCGCGGTGTACCTGGCCGTCCGCAACCTGGATCCGGACCTACGGTGGGTGACGGCCAGCATCATAATCGCGGCCATTATCGGGACGATGCTCGGCGCGATCCAAATTGCCGGTGGTCCGAGCTCCTGGGCGTATTTCTATCGCTACACGAACAAAGGCGCGGTCGGGCCGTTCGCCAACATCAACCACATGGGGACTTTGCTTCTGGCAAGCATCCCATTTGCCGTGGCACTGCTGGTGAATTGGAAAAACCACGGCCGTGACCGGCAGCCGATGCCTTCAAGCGAAATGGCTTGTCATAGTGTCCTGCCTCCTTCTCCTGGCCGTCGGGATTGCCTTGAACGGCTCACTTGCGGTGCTCGTCAATGCTGGGCCCCGTGATCTTGGCAAGCGCGTTGCTGCTCCCCGAGACTGGTCGCTGGCGTCGACTGGCAGGCGCGATCGCAGCGGTCGGCACAATAGCTGCTGTCAGCTTTGTCGCTTCCACGCCGACATCGATGGAAGCTGACTTTGGAGCCGAAACCTCGGTCCAGTCACGCCAGCAGATCTGGGCAACAACCACCGCGGCCATCCGGGATACCTTCCCTGTGGGATCAGGGCTGGGGAGTTTCCAGGAGGTCTACAGAGAACACGAAGATCCGGCGTCCGTGACGAACGAATACGTAAACCATGCCCACAACGATTATTTGGAGCTGCTTCTTGAAGTGGGCGCCGCGGGCGTCGTGGCCATGGCCGTTTTTCTGGGGTGGTGGTTCGTTCGCGCACTCGAGATTTGGAGATCGCCTCTCAGCGCGTCGCTGGAACGCGCTGCGACGATCACCTCCGCAGTCATTCTCGCGCACAGCTTCGTCGATTTTCCAGCGCGAACCGCTGCAATATCATCGACCTTGGCGCTTTGTCTTGCGTTGATGCGAAGACCGCCTGTGAGCCGGCCAGAGA
>CAWITR010000001.1:0-196744 GCA_963839145.1 uncultured Alphaproteobacteria bacterium | reverse complement strand
GACATCGCAGGGGTCGCAAGTTCAATCCTTGCCACGCCCACCATTTTTGCCCCTAGAAGCGCATCAGCCGGGTAGCCTCGCTAAGCTGCGGCTTTACCCCTCCCGTTGCTCCGCTAGAACGTTGCCGGGGAGCTAATCTTTGATCGCATATCTCTGGATTGCACTTGGAAGCGCGATCGGCGGGGCCGGCCGTTATTGGTGCTCGCGCGCCATCGCGCTTGCCGTTGGCGAAACATTTCCCTGGGGAACGCTTGCGGTGAATGTCGCCGGCTCCTTCATCATCGGTTTCGTTGCCGCTCTCTCTGGACCCGACAGCCGGTTCATCATCAGCCCGAACAGCCGCAATTTCCTGATGGTCGGGCTCTGTGGCGGCTTCACCACCTTCTCGTCGTTCAGCCTGCAGACGTTTGAGCTGCTGAGGAATCGCGACGTCGCGGAAGCATTCGGCAACGTGCTCCTATCTTTTGCTGCCTGCATGGCGGCGGTCGCCCTGGGCTACATCGCAGGCGCGGCTGTTTCTGGCGGGCGTCCCTCGACTCGCTGATTTCCTCTTCAACAGCAGTAACTTGCGCCTTGCCCAAGCGGCGCGGACGTGCGCTGGATTGTGCAACAATCGCCTCCCGCCCCTCGTTGCCTAAGTGAACGAGTTTCATTCGGCACGGAAGGAGAAGGGGAATGAGCGCCAACGGCCTCGATACATTCGATAAGACACTTCAGACCACCAACATCTGGCTCGATGAGATAATGGAGGATCTCGGGCCCGACCGGAAAACCGCTTGGCGAGTGCTTGCGGTCGTACTTCACCGCCTCCGCAACCGCCTTCCGCTTGGGCTCGCTGCCAATCTCGGAGCGCAGCTGCCGATCCTGGTCCGCGGAATCTATTACGACCAGTTCCAGCCCGAACAGCTTCCTGACGATTGCGACACTCTTAAGCAGTTTTGCGCCGAAATCGGTGAGTGGCTGCAGGATAATCGCCCGATCAATCTGGAGCAGGCGGTGCGCTCCGTCTTCGCATTGCTGTCCCGGCACATCTCCACTGGCGAGATCGGAAATGTTGTCCAGGCGCTTCCCGAGGAAATCCGACAGGCTTGGCCTAAGGACGCCCTCGAAAATGCGCGCGAGCAGATGAAGCAATCCGCCGAAGCCCAGCAGCAGTCCGCAGACCGAAAAGGGGGCGGACGCGAAAGCAAGGCTGGAGTGACGCAGTGGGGCGCACCCGAGTATCAGCCGGGCGGCGGAGTAGAGAATGCTGACGAAAGCCTGATTGCCCGCAAGGACGGGATGGACTTGGAGCCCGCCTCGGCTGAAGCCGAGCAGACGATGGTCGGCGGCACCAGCGGCAACGGACCCGCGCGCTAGCTCGGCCTAGAGGCAAGCCTCGAGGTAGGGCTGGTCGAAGCCGAACTGCTTCGCCTTGTCCAGCGTGTAGGGACGGAGGCCCATCGAGCGGTATTCGCCGATGATCCGGCCGTCAGCGCTCTCGTCGAGATATTCAAACTTGAACAATTCCTGGGTGACGATGACGTCGCCTTCCATTCCGATCACCTCGGTGATGTTGGTGGTTCGGCGTGAGCCGTCGCGAAGGCGCTTCACCTGAACGATGAGGTCGACCGAATCCGCGATTTGGCGGCTGATCGCCTCCTTCGGAATCTTGATGTCCGACATCATCACCATGTTCTCCATACGCGCCAGGCATTCGCGCGGAGAGTTGGAGTGAAGCGTCGCCATCGAGCCATCGTGGCCGGTGTTCATCGCGGCGAGCAGGTCGAAGCATTCCGACCCACGAATCTCGCCCAGGATGATCCGGTCGGGGCGCATACGAAGAGCGTTGATGACGAGGTCGCGAATAGTAATCGCGCCCTGGCCCTCGAGGTTCGCCGGACGCGTTTCCAGCGGCAGCCAGTGCGGCTGCTGAAGCCTAAGCTCGGCGGCGTCTTCAATGGTGATGACGCGCTCGCCCGGGTCGATCATCTTCGACAAGGCGTTGAGCATCGTCGTTTTACCCGAACCGGTGCCGCCGGAGATGATCACGTTCATTCGGCTGGCGCCGGCGATCTTCAGGACTGTCGCCATTTTCTCCGACATCGAACCGAAGCCGCGCATCATGTCGATGGTGATCGGCTTTTCGGAGAACTTACGAATTGAGATGGCGGTGCCGCGGAGCGACAGCGGCGGAATGATGACGTTGACGCGGCTTCCGTCCTGAAGACGGGCGTCGGCGAGCGGCGTCGTCTGGTCGACGCGGCGTCCGACCTTGTTCACGATCCGCTGCGCGATCTGGAAGAGATGCTCTTCGTCGCGGAACTGGATCTGCGCCACCTCCAGCTTGCCCTTGCGCTCGACGAAGGTCTGGTCGGGGCCGTTGACCATGATGTCGGACACGTTCGGATCGGCCAGCAATTCCTCGAGCGGGCCGAGGCCGAGCAGTTCGTCGACGAGGACTTTCTCGAGCGCGAACTGTTCACGCCGGTTAAGCGTGATCTTCAGCTCGGCTAGCACCTCGGAGATGATCGGCCGGAATTCCTCCGCGAGCTCGTCCTTTTGCAGCGTCGCGGCAGCTTCCGGGTCGACTCGCTCCAGAAGCCGAGGGAGCACCTGCTCCTTGATCTTGTGGACGGAAGCTTCGAAGCCTTCGGACTTGCTGCTCGCCGCCTCGCCGCTGGCGTTCTGCCGCGCCGTCAGGCGATCCATCGCGCCGCCCGACGGGGCGCCGTCGGCGGGCGCAACTGCGTTCTCGAGTTCTTCAACCGGCGGAAACTGGTCGCCTCCCTCGGGCGCGGCAGAGGTGCCGCCGGGGCCGCCCTTCATCGGCTTGGCGACGCCAAAGCTCGGCCGGTTACCGGCCGAAAGACTGCCCCGCTTGCCGAATGCGCTCATTCCAACCCCGACTGAAACTGCGGAAAACCAACGGTCGGAATAGGTGGGAATGCTTTAGGAAAAGCTAACCGCGTTTAGAAAATCGTCCCGAAGCGGGACTGGTGCCGCCCCCGTCTGAGCTGTATCATCAGGTTAATACAGGTCATGCACCGGACGGGAACGCGAATGATCATAATGGCTGCTGCGCTCGCACTGGCGACGGCTCCGAGCGGCGCGACGCCTGCCGGCGGAAACTCGGTGCCTTTCGAATTGTACAAGGGCCACATCTTCGTCGACGCCTTCGTCAACGGCGAGGGCCCCTTCCTCTTTGGCTTCGACACGGGTGCGAGCGGCATCGGCCGCGCCGACTCGAGACTCACGGACAAGCTGTCGCTGCCGAGAGCGGGAGAGAAGGCGAACAGCGACGGTATAAAGACGGTGAGCAGCGCCGTGATTCAGGTCGCGAGCCTTCGCCTCGGTGATGTCGAGAAGCGGGATGTGAAGCTGATCTCGCGCGACTACAACGGCAGCCGTAAGCACCATCTGATCATGGGCATTATCGGACGCGGCTTCTTCGCGGACCGGCTGGTCGCGATCGACTATCCCGCCCGGCAGATCCGCCTTTCGAGCGGCGGACTTACTTCAGGCGCTCCGGGCGTCCTCCGCTACGACGAGGGCTTTGTCGTCCCGATCTGCTTCAGGTCCAGCTGCTATCCCGCGAAGATCGACACTGGGTCCAGTCGCGGAATCGTGGTCCCCGAGGACATTGTCGCAAAGCTGTCGATGAGCACTCCAGTGCTGCTCGGAACCGTTGGCCGGACGAACAGCGAGGCGAAGCTCTACGAAGCAAAGTTGAAGGAGCCCGTCGGGATCGGGGATATCACCGTAACAGCCGAGAAGATCCTGTACACCGATCCATCGGTGGATTTCGTCAACGTCGGGTCGGAGTTCCTGAAGGACTATGTCCTGACCATCGACCAGCGCCATCACCTGCTGAAAATCAGCAGGCCGAAAGATTAGTCTCCGGCTTTTTCCGCGAGGATGGTGAGGCCGTTTGCGCCCATCTCGGCGAAGCCGCCGCTGACCGGAATCACCTCTGGCTGACCGCCGCTGTTGCGATAGACCGCAACCTCGTCGCCGTCCTTGAGCACCGTCATGTAGGGCGCATGGCCGGCCATGATGCCCGCCTGGCCCTCGGTTCCGGGAACGACGACCATGTGGACGTCCTCGCTCATCACCAGCTTTTGCGGTGTGACGAGCTCGAAGTGCAGGTCTGCCATCAGTTTTTCGCCTCAATCGCGCTGTCGAACGCGCAGGTGGCTGCCTCGAACTTCTCGCGGCAGCTGGTGTTGCAGAAACCGACGACCTTGCCGCGGTAGCGAGTTAGCGAGTCTGCGCTGACCGGGTCTCCCGACCACGGGCAACGCGCGTTGACGCAATCCTCAAGACGAAGGTCGTCCAGCAATCAGGCCTCCGATGCCAGCTTCTCTGCCTTGGCGACCGCCTCGTCGATTCCGCCGACCATGTAGAAGGCGCTCTCGGGCAGGTGGTCGTACTCGCCGTTCACAACCGCCTTGAACGAGCGGATCGTGTCCTCGAGGTCGACGAACTTGCCGGGGATTCCGGTGAAGACTTCGGCGACGTGGAACGGCTGCGACAGGAAGCGCTGGATCTTCCGGGCGCGGCTGACGGTGAGCTTATCCTCTTCCGAAAGCTCGTCCATTCCGAGGATGGCGATGATGTCCTGAAGCGACTTGTACTTCTGAAGCGTCTCCTGGACTGCACGTGCAGTCTCGTAATGCTCCTGGCCGACGGTGCGCGGCTCCAGAACTCGGCTGGTCGAATCCAGCGGGTCGACCGCCGGGTAGATGCCGAGCTCCGAAATCGCGCGGCTGAGCACGGTCGTCGCGTCGAGGTGGGCGAAGCTGGTCGCCGGCGCCGGATCGGTCAAATCGTCGGCCGGCACGTAGATCGCCTGGACCGAAGTGATCGATCCCTTCGTCGTCGAGGTGATCCGCTCCTGAAGCTCGCCCATGTCGGTCGCTAGCGTCGGCTGGTAGCCCACCGCCGAAGGAATTCGGCCGAGAAGCGCGGACACTTCCGAACCGGCCTGAGTGAAGCGGAAGATGTTGTCGACGAAGAACAAAACATCCTGGCCTTCGACGTCGCGGAAATATTCGGCGACGGTGAGGCCCGAGAGGGCAACACGAGCACGCGCTCCCGGCGGCTCGTTCATCTGGCCGTAGACGAGCGCCACCTTCGAACCTTCGGGCGTTGCGTTGCCCTCCTTGTCCTTGGCGATGACGCCGGCGTCCAGGAACTCGTGATAAAGGTCGTTGCCCTCACGAGTGCGCTCGCCGACTCCGGCGAAGACGCTGGTTCCGCCGTGGCCCTTGGCGATGTTGTTGATCAGCTCCTGGATGAGCACGGTCTTGCCGACCCCGGCGCCGCCGAACAGCCCGATCTTGCCGCCCTTGGCGTACGGCGCGAGCAGGTCGATGACCTTGATTCCGGTGACGAGGATGCTGGTCTCGGTTGACTGCTCGACGAATTCCGGAGCTTCCTTGTGGATCGGAGCGCTTTCGTCGGCACCGATCGGGCCGAGCTCGTCGATCGGCTCGCCGACGACGTTCATGATTCGGCCAAGAGTCTTCGGTCCGACCGGCACCTCGATCTGGGAGCCGGTGGCGCGTACGTCCTGGCCACGGGTGAGACCGTCGGTTGAATCCATCGCAATGGTTCGAACGACGCTTTCGCCGAGGTGCTGAGCGACCTCGAGGACCAGCTTGTTACCGTGATTGTCGGTCTCCAACGCCGCCAGGATCGGCGGAAGTTCGCCTTCGAACGACACGTCGACGACGGCGCCGATCACCTGGGCGACCTTGCCGACCAGGTTGTGCGTCTGGACAGGCGCCTTCGGCGTCTCGCCGGTGGGTGTTGCCTTCTTGGTGCGGGTCTTTGCGGGGGCGGCGGTGGCCATCGGTCAGTCGTCCTCTACTTGAGCTCTTAAAGCGCTTCGGCGCCGGAAATGATCTCGACCAGCTCGGTCGTGATCGCGGCCTGACGGGTCCGGTTGTACTGAATCGTCAAGCGGTTGATCATGTCGCCTGCATTCCGGGTCGCATTGTCCATCGCGGTCATTTGCGAACCGTAGAAGCCGGCCTGGTTCTCGAGCAGCGCCCGATAGATTTGC
This sequence comes from uncultured Alphaproteobacteria bacterium, assembly GCA_963839145.1. Taxonomy (GTDB): domain Bacteria; phylum Pseudomonadota; class Alphaproteobacteria; order Sphingomonadales; family Sphingomonadaceae; genus Sphingomicrobium. The sequence goes on along the minus strand of CAWITR010000001.1, from coordinate 190,695 downwards.
ACGCTGATGTTGCGCGGCAAGAGCGCCGACAGGATTTCCTCCTCATCGGGCTCATATTCGACCATCGAATTGTCCGAACCGGTCTCTTCCGCGCCTTCGATGCTGCGTGAAACGGGTATGATCTGCTCGACCACCGGCTCCTGGACCAGCGTCGACTTGAAATTCGCATAGGCGAGATGGGCGACGTCGAAGCCGCCGCTTTCGAAGCGGTCGACAATCTCGTCAGCGATCGCCGAAGCGACCTCGTAGCTCGGGTTCTTCATCTCCGTCGTATCGTGCTGGCCGACGATGCTGCGCGGATAGAGCCGCTGGAGCACCGGTCGCCCCTTGCGGCCGACGATGAAGAAGTGGACGGTCTTGCCCTCGTTGATCAGTTCGTCGGCCTTGCGGCGAACCGCGCGGACGATGTTGCTGTTAAAGGCTCCGGCAAGGCCGCGATCACTGGTGCAGACGACGATCAGGTGCGTGTCGTCCTTGCCGGTGCCCGCGAGCAACTTCGGGCTTTCCGGTCCGACGGTCACGCGGCTTGCGATCGACGCGACGACGGCTCGCATCCGCTCCGAATAGGGACGAGCGGCGGTGGCGTTCTGCTGCGCGCGCCGAAGCTTCGACGCTGCAACCATGTTGAGCGCCTTAGTGATCTTCTGCGTCGACTTCACCGAGCCGATGCGAAGCTTGAGTGCCTTCAGGCTCGCCATTTACGCAAAACTCTTGCCGAACTCCGTCAGCGCGTCCTTCAGCTTGGCGGCGGTGTCGTCGTCGAGCTGCTTCGTCTCGCGGATTGTCTTGAGAATGTCGGCGTGCTCAGAGCGCATGTAGCTGAGCATCGCTGCTTCGTAGCGGGTGACCGCGCCGACTTCGATTTTGTCGATGAAGCCGTTGGTGCCGGCGTAAATCGAGGCGACCTGCTCTTCGACCGGCATCGGGTTGAACTGCGGTTGCTTAAGCAGCTCGGTCAGCCGAGCGCCGCGGGCGAGGAGCCGCTGCGTGGCCGCATCGAGATCGGAGCCGAACTGGGCGAACGCCGCCATTTCGCGATACTGCGCCAGCTCCAGCTTGATCGAGCCAGCGACCTTTTTCATCGCTTTGGTCTGCGCGGCCGAGCCGACGCGGCTAACCGACAGGCCGACGTTAATCGCCGGGCGGACGCCCTGGTAGAACAGGTCCGTCTCGAGGAAGATCTGACCGTCGGTGATCGAGATGACGTTGGTCGGAATGTAAGCCGACACGTCGCCGGCCTGCGTTTCGATGACCGGAAGCGCCGTCAGCGAACCCGCGCCATTGTCGTCGTTCATCTTCGCGGCCCGCTCCAGGAGGCGGCTGTGAAGGTAGAAAACGTCGCCGGGATAGGCTTCGCGGCCCGGCGGACGGCGCAGAAGCAGCGACATCTGGCGATAAGCCACCGCCTGCTTCGACAGGTCGTCATAAACAATGACCGCGTGCATTCCGTTGTCGCGGAAATATTCGCCCATCGCGCAGCCGGCATAGGGCGCCAGGAACTGAAGCGGCGCCGGCTCGGAAGCGGTGGCGGCGACGACGATGGTGTAGTCCATCGCGCCATTCTCTTCGAGCTGGCGGACAATCTGGGCTACGGTCGAGCGCTTCTGCCCCACGGCGACGTAGATGCAATAGAGCTTCTGGCTCTCGTCCCCGCTGGCGTTCATTTCCTTCTGGTTGATGAAGGCGTCGATCGCGACCGCGGTCTTCCCGGTCTGCCGGTCTCCGATGATCAGCTCGCGCTGACCGCGGCCGATCGGGACCAGCGCGTCGAGTGCCTTAAGGCCGGTCTGGACCGGCTCGTGGACTGACTTTCTCGGAATGATTCCGGGCGCTTTCACCTCGACTCGGCGACGCTCGGTGAACTCGATCGGGCCCTTGCCGTCGATGGGATTGCCGAGAGCGTCGACGACTCGGCCAAGCAGGCCTTTGCCGATCGGAACATCGACGATCGCGCCAGTGCGCTTCGCGGTCGAGCCCTCGCGGATTTCCTCGTCGGATCCGAACACCACGACGCCGACATTGTCGGCCTCGAGGTTGAGCGCCATGCCCTTAATTCCGCCGTCGAACTCGACCATTTCACCGGCCTGGACATTGTCGAGTCCGTAGATGCGGGCGATTCCGTCACCGACGGAAAGGACGGTCCCGACTTCGGCAACCTCCTCCTCGGCGGCGAAATTCGCGATTTGGTCGCGGATGACGCGGGAAATTTCAGCGGCGCGGATATCCATCTTCAGCCTTTCGTCAGCCCTTCATTGCCTGGGCGAGTCTATTGAGTTTGGTCTTTAAGGAGGCGTCGATCATCTCGCTTCCGAGCTTCACGATCACTCCGCCGAGAATGGCCGGGTCGGTACGTGCCTCGATCGTTACGTCGCGGCCGGCGCGCGATTTCAGCTTGGTCTTGAGCGCCGCCACCTGCTCGTCGCTGAGCGGATGCGCCGAAACCACTTCGGCGGTCGTCTCACCACGGTGATTGGCTGCAAGCCGCCGGAAAATCCTGATGACATGCTCCAACTGGCTCTTACGGCCGTTCCTCGCAAGAACGCCGAGGAAATTGGCGGTGAGCGGGTCGAGCTTCAGCTTGGCTGCGATTGCCGCGAACGCCTTGGACGCTTCCTCGCGATCGACGAGAGGCGAGACGACGAGCTGCCTGAACTCGCGAGAATCGGCGAGCGCCTGGCCCAGCGAGTTGAGGCTTTGGCCAACCGCCTCGATCTTCTTTTCGTCGCGGGCCAGGTCAAACAGAGCGGACGCGTAGCGCCCTGCTAAGCTGGCCTGAATGCCGCCGGAAATATCCACGCGCCCGAAGCTCCAGAACTGGAATTGCCCCCATGCGAAAATGAGGCGTTTGCGCGGGTTTAACCCGCACCGCCCCCATGGGTTGGCGCGCCCGTAGCAGCGGGGGAAGGGGGATGCAAGGCGGCGAGCGCGGCCACTCGGTCAGTGGCCGTTGGTCGCTTCCTGCGACAGCCGCCTGATCGTCGTTTCCGACCTGGCGACGATCATTCCGAATTTCCGCACGACCAGCTTGCCGATCCCCGATTTGCCGCCGTCGACCGGGAACAGCCATTGCTCGACCGATAGCCCGCCGGGCATCTTGAAGTGAAACCGATAGCCGGAGTCGACTTGCTCGATAACGACCGGGCCGACTGCGTCGGACATCGTTCCGACGAACTTCGTCGGGCCCGCCCGGTGGATGTGCCAGACCCGCTGGTGCGGCTTTTCGCCCTCGTCTTCGACCCGCTGAACAAGAGTTAGAACTCCGTCGGGGGAAATCGTGCCGCGGCCGATGCTTTTCACGTGCTGGGTGTGCCGCATGAACGCCTTCATCGTGCCGACTGATTCCGTCACGCCCTCGAAGAACTTGAGCGGCTCGGCGATCGGGGCAGCCATTGCCGTGCCAGGAACCGCAAGCGCGAATGCGCAAGCGCACGTGAGATTCGTCGCCAGGCGATAGGCCATGGCTGATTTGTGCGCGCTGCAACTTGTCACGTCCACCGGTTGAGCGGCCACACACTTCAACTTGCGCCTGGATTCTACCGTTTGACCGCAAGCTTCGGGACGCGTCGGCGAACGGAATCGGCCAAAAACAGCCATCTAACGAATCGGAGTTCATGAAATGGCATATCGAATCACCGGGCTCGACCCGAAGCCGTTCCGGCCGCTTTTCAGCCTCTCCGACCAGGAGTTAGAAAAGCGCGGAATTCGGCGGATGACCGTCACGGCAAAGCCGAGCTTTCCCTGCCGGGTGAGCCTCGCCGACCGCGATGTCGGCGAAACCGTCATTCTGCTCAATCACCTCAGCCACGATGTCGAGAACCCCTATCGCGCCAGCCACGCCATTTTCATTGCCGATGCCGAACAGGCGCAGTTCGGAGACGAAGTCCCGCCAGTCTTCGAGCCGCGGGTGCTGTCACTGCGCGCCTTTGACGCGCACGGAATGATGCAGGACGCGTTGATCACTCAGCCGGGCGAGGCCGATTCCGGGATCCGAACGCTGTTCGACAATGGCGCGATCGCCTACATTCATGCGCACAATGCCGCTCGCGGCTGCTTTTCGGCGAGGATCGACAGATGCTGATGGTTTCCGACCACGAAGCCTGGGCTGCGTTCGAACGCCGGGACCGCAGCTGGGACGGCCGGGCCGTCGGAGCGGTGAAGACGACCGGCATCTACTGTAAGCCGAGCTGCCCGGCGAAGCGGCCGAACCGCGAGAATGTGGAGTTCTTCGCGACCGGCGAAGAGGCAAGGGCGGCGGGTTACCGGCCGTGCCTTCGCTGCAAGCCGGACGAGGTCGGCCGCGACCGCGAGGCGGTGGCAAAGGCGGTGAGGTTGATCGAAACCGCCGAAGCGGCGCCGACACTCGAACAGCTGGCAAGCGCCGTCGGCTATACGCCGCATCATTTCCAGCGCCTGTTCAAGCGCGACGTTGGAGTCTCGCCCGCCGATTATGCGCGGGCGCTCCGCACCAAGCGGGCCGAAAAGCATCTTCGGACCAACGGACGGGTGACAGACGCGATTTACGAGGCCGGCTATTCGGCGCCGAGCCGATTCTACGCTGACGCCAAGGAAAGGATGGGAATGACACCTTCGGCCTGGCGAGAAGGCGGACGCGGTGAAACGATCCGCTGGACGACGTTCGACAGTCCCCTCGGGCGGATGCTGATCGCGACCACGTCAAAGGGAATTTGCCGGCTGACGTTCAACGACGGCGAGGAATCGTTGCGACGGCTTTTCCCGAACGCGACCTTGATCGAGGACGAAGGCGGAATGCGCGAGCTGGTCGAAGGCGCTCTAGCCGCCATCGAACGTCCCGCAGCGGCCCCTGAGCTTCCGATCGATGTAGCAGGAACCGCGTTCCAGGAGGCGGTGTGGCGGGAGCTCCGCAAAATCCCGCTCGGTGAGACGCGAAGCTACGCGGAAATCGCCGCAGCCATCGGCCGGCCGAAGGCGGTGCGGGCAGTCGGGACTGCGAACGGCGAGAATCACGTTTCAGTTCTCATCCCATGCCACCGGGTCATCCGCAGCGACGGCACGCTGGGCGGCTATGGCGGCGGCCTTCCCAACAAGACGAAGCTGCTCGCCGCCGAGGGCATCAAGCTCGAGCTCGACCTCTAGAGAAAGCTGTAAGGGTCGACGTCGACGCTGACCCGCACCTTCGCGCCCCAATCCACTCGGTCAAGCCAGTCGCGGATCACGTCTTGCACGTCTAGCGCGCGGGCGGCGTGGACGAGCAGGCGCTGGCGATGACGCCCGCGGAGCATTGCCATTGGTGCTGGTGCGGGGCCGAAGACGGCCATCCCTTCGACTTTTGGGGCGGCGTTGCCGATTCGGCGTGCCACCGTTTCGGCCTGGTCAAAATCCTCCGCAGAAACGACGATCGCCGCTAGGCGGCCAAACGGGGGCATGGCGGCTTCGCGGCGCGCCTCCGTCTCCGCCGCGTAAAAACCGTCGATGTCGCCCGATACCAGCGCGGCGATGACTGCAGCGTCCGGATCGTGGGTCTGGACGAGAACGCGTCCGGGCTTGTCGCCGCGTCCGGCGCGCCCGGCGACCTGCTGGATTTGCTGAAAGCTTCGCTCGGCGGCGCGAAGGTCGCCGCCGGCGAGCCCGAGGTCGGCATCGACGACGCCGACCAGCGTCAGGTTCGGGAAGTGATAGCCTTTTGTGACCAGCTGCGTTCCGACGACAATGTCTATCGCTCCGGCCTCCATCGCGCCAACGAACTCGGCGGCGCGAAGCGGTGACCAGATGGTGTCGGAGGTGACGAGGGCAGTGCGGGCATCCGGGAACAATTCGGCGATTTCGTCCGCGATCCGCTCGACCCCCGGCCCGCAGGCAACCAGGCTGTCCTCCTCCCCGCATTCGGGGCAGGCCTTGGGCGGCGGCATCACGTGACCGCAATGGTGGCAGGCGAGCCGGTGCATCAGCCGGTGCTCGACCATCCAGGCGGTGCAGTTCGGGCACTGAAAGCGGTGGCCGCAGTGACGGCACAGGGTTAGCGGCGCAAAGCCGCGGCGGTTGAGGAACAGGAGCGACTGCTCGCCCCGCTCGAGGTTCGCCTCAAGCTCGCTAACCAGCTCCGGAGCCAGCCAACGCCCGCGCGGCGGCGGGTCCTTTGTGAGGTCGATGGCCCGCATTTGCGGCAATTGCGCACCGGCATAGCGGCTGGCGAGAGTCACTTCGCGATATCGGCCGACCTCGACCATGTGGCGGCTCTCGATCGGCGGAGTCGCGGTCGAAAGGATGATCGGGATGGCTTCGAACTTGGCGCGCATCACAGCCGTGTCGCGGGCGTGATACTGGACTCCGTCTTCCTGCTTGAAGCTGGGCTCGTGCGCTTCGTCGACGACGATCAGCCCAAGCTTGGGGTAGGGGAGGAACAAGGCCGAGCGGGCGCCGACGGTTACCTTCGCTTCCCCCGAAGCGATCCCGCGCCACGCGCGGCGGCGCTGCGACGAGCGGAGGTCGGAGTGCCATGCAACCGGCTCGCAGCCGAACCGCGCCTCGAACCGCTTCAGGAACGGTTCGGTGAGTGCGATTTCGGGGAGGAGGATGAGCGCCTGCCTGCCCTGGCACAGGCACTCCGCGATCGCCTCGAAATAGACCTCGGTCTTCCCCGAGCCGGTGACTCCGTCAAGAAGCACGGGATCGAATCCCTTGCCGATCGAGTCCGCCAACGACTTCGCCGCATCCCGCTGTTCCCCGTTTAGCTGGGGCGGCGCAAAGTCCGGATCGGGGCAGGCCAGTGGCTTGTCCGCGGTCACCTGCACCGGTTCCAGCGCTCCGGCCTTCACGAGCCCGCGAATGACCGAATCGCTGACCTCGGCGTGGTCGGCCAGTTCTCGGATTGTCCCTTGGCGGCATTCTATTGCGGCGAGCGCCTTTTCCCGCTGGGGCGTGAGGCGCTCCGGAGCACGGCCGGTGGGCGCATATTCGGTGAGCTGGCGCGGTCCCTCGAGCGCGGCCGACGATGGAAGCACCATCCGCAGGACCGACGCAGCGGGGGCGAGATAATAGTCGCTCGCCCACTCCACGAGGCGGCGCACCGGCGCCGGTACCGGAGGCACGTCCATGACGGAAACCAACGGGCGAAGACGATTGTCACCCACTTCCTCGGTCGGCAGCCGCTCGGGCTCCCACACGACGCCTACGAGCTGTCGCGGGCCAAGCGGAGCGACGACGATGGACCCAGGCTCGACCGCCATACCATCGGGCACTCGATAGTCGAGCGGCCCGAGAGCGGCGTTGAGCGTGACGACGCGGGCTCGTTGCAGAGGCATCAGCCCCGCTTAGTCATTGCTTCCGACCGGAAGCAAACAGAAGCGTTTAGCGGCCTCGTTTACGGCGGTGGCTGTCGAGGTCGAGGACCGGCGTTTCTTCGCCGTCCTCAGGCATCAGGCCGAGCCTTCGCGCGACTTCCTGATAGGCCTCTTCGACCTGCCCGAGGTCCTGGCGGAATCGGTCCTTGTCCAGCTTCTCGTTCGACTTGAGGTCCCAAAGACGGCAGCCATCGGGGCTTATCTCGTCGGCAAGGATGATCCGGGCGTAATCGCCGTCCCACACGCGCCCGAACTCGAGCTTGAAATCGATCAGCCGGATACCGATTGCCGCGAACATGCCCGACAGGAAATCGTTCACGCGGATCGCCATGTCGGCGATGTCGTTCATTTCTTCCTGGGTGGCCCACCCGAAGCAGGCGATATGTTCGTCGGAGATCATCGGATCGCCGAGCGCATCATCCTTGTAATAATATTCGATGATGGTGCGTGGCAGCTGAGTGCCTTCCTCGATGCCCAGCCGCTTCGACAGCGACCCTGCGGCGACATTGCGGACGACGACCTCGATCGGGATGATCTCGACCTGCCGGATCAGCTGCTCGCGCATGTTGACGCGTCGAATGAAATGAGTCGGAACCCCGATCGCCGCGAGCGCGGTGAAGATGTGCTCGGAAATGCGGTTGTTGAGAACGCCCTTGCCGCTGATCGTGCCGCGCTTCTGCGCGTTGAAGGCAGTCGCATCGTCCTTGAAATATTGGATCAGGGTACCCGGCTCGGGACCTTCGTAAAGGATCTTGGCCTTGCCCTCATAAATCTGGCGGCGACGAGCCATGTCGGGTGAAACGCTCCAGCGGAATTGATTGAAGCGGCGGCTATAGAGCCTGTGCTGCGCAAGTGAAAGCTCCGGGTGAAGAGGGGCAGGGCGCGTGCAATTCCCTGCCCCCGTACGGCCTCAAGTCCGGCGGATTTTCCCGCGCCGCTCCAGCCAGGGAGCGTTGTACTCTATCCGGTTGAGCACTCGAAAAACATCCGCGATAGACTTGCCGATGCCGGAAACGATGACGGCGATCCCGGCATTCAGGTCCGCTCGGGCCGTCTGATATTCACGGTCAAAAATCGGGTCGATCATCTTGATCTCTCCTTCAAAGAGCCACCGGAAATCCGTCGCAAAGGTCGTTTGCCGGCGAGCCGAGCGCCCGCTCGATCACTCGCAGGCGGGTGGTGGGGTCGAGCTTGTTCCAATTGTGTGCGCAGCGTTCCGGCTGGGTTTGCACAGCGCGCTGGGCTGGGCTGCCGTTAATGGGCGCACGACTGGACTGGCCATCAATCATGGCACGCCTCCTTTCCTGTTGTTGGCCGCCGGCGGACGGGGCTTTGAGGGGAGGGGAAGGTCCGCCGGCGGTGTGATTCTCAGCTAGTGCGAACGGGTTCGTTTCGCCAATCAAACGCTCGACAGAGGTCATAAGACGAGCTTATGAACTGCCGATGCGAAAACTCCCTCCGCTGACCGCCGTGCGGGCGTTCGAGGCAGCGGCCAGAAACGAGAACTTCACGGCCGCCGCCGCAGAGCTCGGCATGACCCAAGCAGCGGTTTCGTACCAGGTGAAGGCGCTTGAGGAACGAATCGGGGCCCAGCTGTTCGTCCGCGAGCGCGGCCGCGCCACTCTAACTCCGCTGGGTCAAAGGCTGCTTCCGGCGCTGAGCCAGGCATTCGACGCGATCGAAGCCGCCTTTGCTGCGGAGCAGGCCGAGGACGAATCGCTCTTGACGGTGACAACGACGGTGACATTCGCCAACACTTGGCTGGCGTGGTGCCTCGGCGCGTTTCAGATGCGGCATCCGGACCTGGCGGTGCGGATGAACACCAGCAATTCGGTAGTCGACCTTCGTTCCGGCGACGCCGACGTCGCGATCCGCGGTGGCACCGGTGAATGGCAGGGTCTCGAAAAGAATCTGCTGATCCGCTCCGACTACACGCCGATGGCCAGCCCTGCGTTCATTGCCGAGGCGGAGCGCTCGCTTGGGCGTAAGATCGAGCCGAAGGACCTGCTCGACCTCAATCTCATCACCCCGGAAGATGATTGGTGGGCCCAGTGGTTCTCCGATGCCGGACTGACTGCCGAGGGGGCGCCGAGGCGCCGCGGCGTTCGCCTCGATAATCAGGCGAACGAGGGCCACGCGGCGATGGCGGGCCTTGGAATTGCGCTACTTACTCCGTTCTTCTGGCAGAACGACATCGCCGAGGGGCGGCTCGTGATGCTGTTCCCCCAACAGATGTCGACGCGCGGCTGGTCCTATTGGCTCGTCTATCCGCCCGAGCGTCGGATGGTGCCAAAGATCAAGCGGTTCCGTGAATGGCTTCTGGCAGAGATTGCCGCGTCCAAGGCGCTCGGCATGGAAAAGGTTCAAGCTGCGGCTGCGGAATAGCTGCCTCGCACGCACTGGAAAGAAGCACGGCCGTGGCGCGTTGGCCGGGCATGGACAGAGAGCTTCGGGACCGCCGGGATCAGAGCGAGCAGCGGACCGATCTTGCCGAGGACCGGACGGTGCTTGCCAACGAACGTACGTTTGCGAGCTGGTTCAGGACGGGGTTCGCATCGGCCGGGATCGGGCTGGGCTTGCAGGCATTGTTCCTGAGAATGCAGCCGGAGTGGGTGCCGCGAGCGATCGCAACGGTGTTTCTTCTTTTTGCGATCGTCCTGTTCGTGGCGGCGGAGCGCCGTGCCTGCCAGGTGCTCGAACGGCTGAGCGCCCACACTGTGCAGGAATTCAAGAACGCGCGCCTGCGCCTGATGACCGCTGTTGCAGTCGGGGGAATAGCGGTGCTGATCGCGGCAATGTGGCTGCTTCCGCTGCACGCCGCACGATAAGATTGGCGGCATCTTACGCGGAAAATGGTGGAGCCGAGGGGGATCGAACCCCTGACCTTCGCAATGCCATTGCGACGCTCTCCCAGCTGAGCTACGGCCCCGTCCACACGCGCCTTTAGGCGATGTGCTGCTCCGCGCAAGCGCGAAATCCTTTAGCTTTCTTCGTCTTCGTCCGAGTTCTTCTTGACTCCGAGATCGTCGTCGTCGGTCGCGAGGTCAACCTCGTCGTCGGCGCTCGGCTCTTCGTCTTCGTCGATGCTGAGGTCGTCCGCTTCGAGATCCTCGTCCTTCTTTTTCTTATCCTTGGACTCGGCCTCGTTGGCTTCGAAGGGCATCGGCTGTTTCGATTTCAGCACGGGCTCGGGAATCCACTCCGTACCGCACTCGATGCAGTGCACGGGATCTTCCTTGCCGAGATCGTAGAAGCGGGTCGAGCATTTGGGGCAGGTGCGTTTCGTGCCCCATTCCGGTTTGACCATCAGGTCCGTAACTCCATTCAGGCTGTGTTTGCGCCGGCTGAATTCGATCCTGCCCGCGAGCGGCGCGCGCCTTGCCATAGGGATTTGGCGCTGTCAAAGCGCGCCGCTTGAACAACCGTACGCCATCCGATCAGCGCCCGCGGCGGCGTATAGTGATTGCCGTCGACGGACCTGCCGCAAGCGGCAAGGGAACGGTCGCTCGAGCTGTCGCTGCGCATTTCAAACTTCCGCACATGGATACCGGAGTCCTTTATCGTGCCGCGGCACTGAACCTGTGGCGATGGGGAGGAGATCCGGGGAGCGAGTTCGAAGCGGTACGGGCCTGCGACGACATCGGCGCAAATTTCGACGATCCGGAGCTTCGAAGCGAACCAGTGTCCAAGATTGCGTCGCGAATTTCCGCTTACCCCGGGGTTCGCGAGGCGTTGCTGGACCGGCAGCGCGCCTTTGCAGGCCAGCCGGGCGGCGCCGTTCTCGACGGACGCGACATCGGCACCGTCATCGCTCCAGAGGCCGATGCCAAATTGTTCGTCACCGCTTCGCCGGAAGTGAGGGCTCAGCGACGGGTTCGCGAGCTTCTCGAGCGGGGCATGCCCGCCCACTATGATGACGTGTTGCTCGACCTGAAGGCGCGCGACGAACGCGACTCCAACAGGGCTGCAGCTCCTCTGGCGCGGGCCGCCGATGCCGACGTCCTCGACACCAGCAATCTCACGATTGATGAGTCCGTCGCCGAGGCGGTGAGGCTCGTTTCCGAAAGGCTGAAAATCTCCCGCCTCAACGCTTGACCCAAGCGATTAACCGCTACGCGTGCGCAGCAATAAGCTGTTTGTGATCAGCGCCGCGCCGAGGAGAAGGCTCACGGGCCCGATCGTTGACGGGGCGATGACTGCATTCGAACTGTTCGACGAGCCGAGCGAGGTGGACGCGGAGGACGGGGCGGTATGCGTGTTTGGACCGGGCCCGGTGAAAATTCGCCTTACTCCCGCAGCTGCGGAGGAGACTTCGGAAAGGCTCCTGGAGGCCGCGATGAAAGCTCGAGGGCAGCACTATTTCGAGCGCCCCGACGACTAGTAGCAAGCGGGAACCGGGCCGCTCCACCGAGTCGGTTTTGTCATTACGGTTAACAGTCATTCACGTTAACCATTAATTTTTCGTTTACTATCAGCTAGTTCGTTGATTCAACTTGCGTCCTGTGCCAAATCCCTGTTGGCCTTTAGGGTTCCTGCGAAAAGGAGCGGGTTCGCGTCGATCCGGGATAGGGACGCGCAGATTTTGGCTTTTGTCGAAACCCAATTCAGGCGGACTTCCGCCCTACGTGGCGCGTTGCTTCTTGGCGCCTGCGCCCTGGCCCTCGCCACAAGCCCCGCCGTCGCTGAGCGCCCCTTGCCCGGCGCTCCGGCCACTTCACCTACAAGCAATCCACCGCCCATGTCCCGAGCGAAGCTGGCGGGCCAAAACGACGGCCGGCTCTCTCAATCGCGCCCGGACCTACCGAACGGGTTCACCCCGCAGATAGCGGTCGGGCGAAGCAACGGCACCCATCGCAATGCCGGCAATCGGCCGACTTCGCCGCCGCCGGCTACGACGGTCGTGGACCAAGGGACCTTCGATATTGCCGTCGACCCCGGTTCTCCATCGGAGCAGCGGGCGAGGCCGCAAGTCGTGCCGCAGAGTCCCAGTCCCGCAGCGCCGTCACTGCCGGCGATTTCCCGAGCCGGCCCGGCCCCCGACGTCGATTCGCTGCTTTTGTCCAACTCGGCTCAGCCGCAGGTCAACAGCGTCACCGTCCAGGACGGAGCGATCGTGTTCAGCGCAAACGCGGATCAGTCGCCCGGCAATCCTTCGCCTGTAAACAGCGGAACGGCGCTCGGGGCGGGACCGCTACCTTCGCGCGCTAACGGCAACGGGAACGGGTCGCCGTCCGATCCGGGAACAGGAAATGGCAATGGCAACGGCCCGCCGTCCGATCCCGGAACGGGCAATGGCAACGGAAATGGCCCGCCGTCCGATCCGGGAACAGGCAACGGCAACGGAAATGGTCCGCCCGACGGTGTTCCACCGCCGCCGCCTCCGCCTCCTCCACCGCCGCCGCCGCCACCGCCACCGCCACCGCCTCCGGGCGATAACGGCAACGGCAACGGCCCGCCTTCCGATCCGGGAACGGGCAACGGCAACGGGAACGGCCCGCCCGACGGCGTCCCGCCGGGCGACCCGTGTGCGAGCGGAAATGGGAATCCGTGCGGCGGAAACAATGGCAATGGCGGCGATCAGGGCAACGCCGGCAATCCACCGCCGCCGCCTCCACCCCCGCCGCCGCCGCCACCACCGCCTCCGCCAGCGCCGCCGCCACCACCGCCTCCGGGCGATAACGGCAATGGCAACGGCCCGCCGTCCGATCCGGGAACGGGCAACGGCAACGGAAATGGCCCGCCCGACGGCGTCCCGCCGGGCGATCCGTGTGCGAGCGGGAATGGGAATCCGTGCGGCGGAAACAATGGCAATGGCGGCGATCAGGGCAACGCCGGCAATCCACCGCCGCCACCGCCACCGCCGCCGCCGCCTCCGCCGCCACCGCCACCGCCACCGCCTCCACCGCCGCCGCCTCCACCGCCGCCGCCGCCTCCGCCTCCACCGCCGCCGCCTCCACCGCCGCCGCCGCCACCGCCGCCGCCGCCACCGCCGCCGCCTCCACCGCCGCCGCCTCCACCGCCGCCGCCGCCACCGCCGCCGCCGCCACCGCCGCCGCCTCCACCGCCGCCGCCGCCGCCGCCGCCTCCGCCGCCGCCACCGCCGCCGCCGCCGCCTCCGCCGCCACCGCCGCCGCCTCCGCCGCCACCACCGCCGCCGCCACCGCCGCCGCCGCCACCACCGCCGCCGCCGCCACCACCGCCGCCGCCGCCGCCTCCGCCGCCACCGCCACCGCCACCGCCTCCGCCGCCACCGCCGCCGCCGCCGCCTCCGTCTCTTTCGTTCCGTGACGAGATCATTCCGTGGATCGACGACGGCACCGGGTCGAACGACGAGAAGAAAAAGAAGGACAAGAAGAACGACCGGGTCGTTGACCAGTCAGCGCTCTATTCGGACGACGCGACTACCATCGACACGGGCGTCACCAGCGGCTCCGACCCGACGGCGTGGGATCCAATCGAGGTCGACCGGGCCCCGGGCGGGGGCGATCCGTAGAACCGCAGGCGCCGCGGCGGCGATCGCTTGGTCTTACAAGGAGTGGCAACCGACCCCGAGCGTTGCTAGCGAGCGGAAATGCCCGACCCTCAGTCCAATTCCGCAATCGAAACGCCGTTCGATGCCGCTCTTTCGGAGCGCTACCTCGTCTACGCGCTGTCGACGATCACCGCTCGCTCGCTGCCCGATGTCCGCGATGGGCTGAAGCCGGTGCACCGGCGCCTGCTGTGGGCGATGCGGCTGCTTCGGCTGGATCCGGCGGGGGCTTACAAGAAATCCGCGCGCGTGGTCGGCGACGTCATCGGCAAATATCACCCCCACGGTGACGCCTCGGTCTACGATGCGATGGTCCGCCTCGCACAGGACTTCGCGCTTCGCTACCCGCTCGTCGACGGGCAGGGCAATTTCGGCAACATCGACGGCGATAACGCCGCGGCCTATCGCTACACCGAAGCCCGTCTGACGGCGGTCGCGATCGAGCTGATGGCGGGGGTGGACGACGGCACTGTCGATTTCCGGCCCACCTACAATGGCGAGGAACAGGAGCCGGAGGTTTTCCCCGGGCTTTTCCCCAACCTGCTCGCCAACGGCGCCAGCGGGATTGCTGTGGGGATGGCCACGTCGATCCCTCCGCACAATGTCTCGGAGCTTATCGACGCGGCCGTTCACCTGATCGACAATCCGAAGGCCGACGACTCTGCGTTGATGGATTTCGTCGGCGGGCCCGATTTTCCCACCGGCGGAGTTCTCGTCGACAGCAGGGACAGCATCGCCGAGGCTTATTCGACCGGCCGAGGGTCGTTCCGGCTTCGAGCCAGCGTCACCCGCGAAAAGGAGAAAGGCGGGGCCTGGCACCTCCTGATCAGCGAAATTCCCTACGGCGTTCAGAAGGGTAAGCTGATCGAGCAGATCGCCGCGCTCATTGCCGACAAGAAGCTGCCGATCCTCAGCGACGTGAAGGACGAAAGCGCGGAACAGGTTCGGCTGATCGTGGAGCCAAGAAGCCGAACGGTCGATCCCGACCTCCTGATCGAGAGCCTCTACCGGCTCACCGATCTCGAAGTCAGATTCCCGCTCAACCTCAACGTGCTCGACGCCACTCGCACGCCGCTGGTGATGAGCCTCAAGGAAGCGCTCGCCGCCTGGCTCGATTTCCAGTTCCAGGTCCTGGTCCGCAAGAGCCAGGTGCGGATCGGCAAGATCGACGACCGGCTCGAGCTTCTCGACGGGTTCCAGGTCGCATTCCTCAATCTCGACCGGGTGATCGCCATCATCCGAGGCGAGGACGAACCGAAGCCCGTCCTGATGGCGGAATTCTCCCTCTCCGATCGGCAGGCCGAAGCAATTCTCAACAGGCGTTTGCGAAGCCTGCGAAAGCTCGAGGAGATGGAGATCGGCCGCGAACGCGAGGCCTTGCGCCAGGAGCGGGAGGAGCTTTCGAAACTGGTCGAAAGCCCGGCTCGCCAGCGCACTCGGCTGAAGCGCGACCTCGCGGAAATACGCAAGAAATTCGGCGACGAACGCCGCACCCGAATCGAGGAATCGGCTGCTCCTAGGGAAATCGACTGGTCGGCGATGGTCGAAAAGGAACCGATCACAGTTATCCTGTCGCAGCGCGGCTGGATCCGGTCGATGAAGGGGCATGTCGCTCTCGAGGAGGTCGAGCAGCTCAAGTGGCGCGAGGGCGACGGTCCGTTCATCCACTTCCATGCGCAAACAACCGACAAGCTAGCGCTCTTCGGTGACAATGGCCGGGTCTTTACGCTGGCTGGTGACAAGCTCCCCGGCGGCCGCGGATTTGGCGAGCCGGTACGGCTTCAGATCGATCTCGACCCCGAGGCTGAGATCGTCAATCTGCTCGTGATCCGGCCGGCGATGAAGCTTCTCGTCGCCTCGTCCGACGGCCGCGGCTTCCTTGCGTCTGGCGAATCGACACTGGCGGAAACGCGCAAGGGCAAGCAGCTGGTCAATTTGAAGCCGGGCTCGCGGCTCGCCGTCGTTCGGCCGGTGCCGGACAATGCCGACGCGGTCGCCGTCGTGGGCGAGAATCGCAAGCTGCTCATCTTTGCTCTGTCGGATCTGCCGGAACTGGCGAGAGGGCAGGGAGTGCTGCTTCAGCGATATCGCGACGGCGGGCTCTCCGACGCACTTGCCTTCCGGCTCGAAAATGGCCTGAGCTGGAGCCTTGGGGGCGAAAGCGGCCGAACGCGGACGGAATCCGACCTGTCGCCCTGGCGCGCGGCGAGGGGCGCTGCAGGGCGAATGCCGCCGCTGGGTTTCCCTCGAACCAATAAATTCTCGTGACCGCCATGATCGCCTGTCCCTGGGGCAGGCTGCGCGTGTCGATTGCAGCGAAAACGCGCTTTTCCTCACCGCAAAACCTGATCTCGTTTACATTCTGCTGGATACGTTGAATTAACCGCTCTGCGGCATAGCGTTCCCCATGCAGGCTGCAGAACAGCGAACGGGAACGCTAACCCGAGCGCGCGGAAGCGATGCGCCCGGAGGTCGGGCCGTTGCCGCTGGCAACGACCTTGCGTTGCTGAGCGCGCTTCCGATTGCCGCCGCGGTCATCGCGCGAGCGCCGGACGGAAAGCCGCGAATCCTCGCCCACAACGACCGTTTTGCCGAAACGATTGCCGTTTCCGCCTGCACTGCAACGGACTGGAACGATGCCGATTGCCTGAAGTCTGGCCCGGTCGCGGAGCTGTTCGAGACCTATTTCGACGATCCCTGCTCGGCCGGCGAGCTCGACCTCAGGGATGGTGAAGGTGTTGCTGCCCGTTACGTGCGGATCAAGCTTGCTCCGCTTCCCGGCGGCCACGGAACCGACAAGCGATGCCTGATGAGCCTGGTCGACCGCACCGTCGAGGTGCAGGCCGAGCGAACTCTTCGCGCCGAGATGCTTCGCGACAGCCTGACCGGCCTGCCGAACCGCCTTGCCTTCACGGAGCAGATCGAGACGGCCGGCAAGGACGACGATTACGACCGGCAGCATGCCGTCCTTGTCGTCGACGTCCTGCGATTCAGCCGGATCAATGAAAGCATGGGCAGCATCGCCGGCGACGAGCTGCTAATCACCTTCGCAAGGCGGCTGATATCGGCTCTTCGCGGCGGCGATGTGCTTGCCCGCACCGGCGGCAACGAATTCGGAATCCTGGTCTCGCTAAGGCGCGGAATCGAGGACGCGGTCACGGCCGCTGCGCGAATCCAGCAGGTGATGTCGGCACCGTTTCACATCTCCGACCTCGACATTCGGGTCGAATGCGCAATCGGCGTTGCGCTGATGCAAAAGGGACAGGATTCGGAAGAGTTGTTCCGCAACGCCCAATTCGCCGTCAAGCAGGCAAAGTCGAGCGGAAAGCCGCAGATTTACGAGCCCAAGGAAGCAAGCCTGGCAAGGCGGCGATTCTCGATCGAGACCGAGCTTCGCCGTGCGCTCGAAAAGGACCAGCTAAAGCTGTTCTACCAGCCGCTGATCAATCTGAAATCGGGCGAAGTCGCAGGCTTCGAGGCACTTGCGCGCTGGACCCACGAAGACCGCGGCGAAATTTCCCCGACCGAGTTCATTCCAGTTGCGGAGGAATCCGGGCTCATCCTGCAGCTCGGCCGCTGGGCGATGGACAAGGCCACGCAAACGCTTGCCGAATGGGATCGCAAGTCCGGTGAGGAGCTTGCCTGCTACGTCGCAGTGAACCTGTCGGCGATCCAGGTCGCCCGCGACGACGTAGCCGCAATGGTTTCCAGCGCGCTCCGCTCGAGCGGGTTGTCGGGAGACCGCCTCACGCTCGAGCTTACCGAAAGCTGCATCGTCCAGGACCCGGCGCGCGCGACACGCGTGTTCGAACTCACTGAAGTCGCTCGACGCCACTGTCGCGATGGATGATTTCGGAACCGGCTATTCCAGTCTCGCTTACCTGCAGAGGCTGCCCATCGACGTACTCAAGATCGACAAGAGCTTCGTTTCCGGAATGATCATCGACCCTGACGCGGTCTCGATCGTCCGGGCCGTGCTCAGTCTTGCCGATGCGCTTGGGATGTCAACTACAGCCGAAGGGATCGAGACGGTTGAGCTTGCGACCACTCTTGCCACACTCGGCTGCGCTCACGGACAGGGCTATTATTTCGCCCGCCCGCTAGAGGCCGGTGCCGCTCTCGATTTCCTGCAATCGCGTCGCCGAGGCATTCAGGCGCGCCCAAGAAGGTCCGAGTAGCCGGCCGGCGTTCGCTTTCGTGCAGCCGAAGCCAAAGTCGCCGAGATGCTCGCGACGAGCCTCGGCGAACGGCAATCTGGCGGGTGCGCCGCGACCCGGAGCACCGGAGCAGTGTAGAAGCGCCGGAGGACAGCGGCCGCGGCAAGCGAGGAATTCAGCCGGGCAGGGCTTCGGCTCGCCCATGTGATTACCGGCCCTCGGGCGAGCGTCTGTCCCGATCGTGGCGACCACACGCGCCAGTGATCTTCCGCCAGGCGAACGCCGCAATCCGAGAGCGCCAGAGCGGCTTGCGGTCCGTAGAGCCACGCCGGCGCGACGAAGCCGGCGATTTCCCTTCCGGTAATCTGTTCCACCAGCTCGCGCCCGGCGGTGATCCTGCTGACCGCTTCGGTGCGGGCGATACCCAGGAACTCGCCTTCGCGAGCGGTCAGGAAATTCGCGCGAATGGCATCAAGGCCGCGATGGCCGGCGTCGTCGCGGTGAAAAAAGCCGTGAAGGAAAATCTCGATCCCGTTTTCCGCCCACGCGCGAAGGCGCGTGGCGAAAGGCGATCCGGGAATGATCGGCGATTCGCCCCACCGATTCGGTATGACCAGCATTGCGAGGCGAGTGCCAACGTGCGGGTGCATCAGATCGAGGAGGCTGTCCACATCGCTTTCGAACACGGGAGACACGTCGTGGATCGACGCAAGAAGCAATGGCTTAACGGTGGACATGCGACAACTGTGGCTGTTTTGGCGATGAACCGACATTGAACAACCGTTCACTTGCGATTCACGTCTGGACGGGGAAATGGCGGGCGCCATGCGGATCGTAGACGTTTGCGCCTTCTACTCTCCATCTGGAGGCGGGATCAGGACGTACGTCGAGGCGAAGGTTCGCGCATCGGCTCAGCTTGGCCACGAGAGCGTGATCGTCGTCCCGGGCGATCAATTCTCCACCCTGCAAATCGCCGAGAACGCTGTGCTCGCGACCATTCCGGGACCGATGCTGCTGTTGGATCGCCGCTACCGTTACTTCAATGACGAACCGGCGCTTTGGCGAGAGCTGGACCGTTGGCGCCCCGACCATGTGGAATGCAGCTCACCATGGCGAAGCGCCGCCTACGTCGCACGCTGGCCCGGCTCGGCCACGCGCTCGCTGGTCATGCACAGTGATCCACTATCCGCCTACGCCTATCGCTGGCTCGGAGGTCTTTTGCCCAAGAGGCAAATCGACCGGCTCTGCACAGCCTATTGGAGCCATTTGCGATCCGTCGGCCGCAGATTCGACCTGATTGTCAGTCCCAATCATCAGCTTGGCGGCCGCCTTTTCGAACAGGGGCTGCAGCGGGTCACCACGATTCCGCTGGGGGTGGAACGCGACCGATTCGCGCCCCGACTGCGCCAGCAAAGGCTCAGGGCCGCAATGCTGGAAAGCGTGGGGCTGCCACCGTCGGCGACATTGTTCGTCGGCGTCGGCCGCCTGTCAGCCGAGAAGCGCTGGGAGCTGGTGATTCGCGCGTGCGGAGAGCTTGCTCGGTCCATGCCCGCCGCCTTCTTCCTCGTCGGCGACGGCATGCGCCGCCGGCAACTCGTCTCAATGTCCAGCCGGTACCCGACGGTGCGTCTGGTCGGGCAGATCGATGACCGCGACAAACTCGCAAGGGTGCTGGCCAGCGCCGATGCGCTGGTTCACGGCTGCGAAGCGGAAACGTTCGGCCTTGCCATCGCCGAAGCGCGGGCGAGCGGCACCCCGGTCATTGTTCCGGACGCTGGTGGAGCAATTGAACAGCTCGGGCCAGGAGCCGGCCTGGCCTATTGCGCCGGCAACGAACGCTCGCTTCTCGATTCATTGGCCCAGTTCACGGAGCTGGGCGGCAGGGGGGCCTTTCCTGCCGCAATCGCGGCAAGCCAGGTCAGAACACTGGACGACCACTTTCGCGAGCTCTTCGACTGCTATTCCGCGCTCCCGCGGCAGCTGCAGTCGGGCGCTTTGAATGGCGTCCCCGGGGCCGTGCATATGGATCGTGCAGCCGTCGCTTAAACAGCGGCCGCCGCTACTGATAGTCTGCAGTGACGTTGAAGGTGCCGGTGTAGGTTCCGGCGGCTGTTGTCGAATTGAGCGAAATCGCTCCGCCAATGGAAAAAGTTGTTCCTGCCTTGCCCGAGTTGGTGAGCGTGATTGTTGCCGGACTGTCGGGAACAAGCTTAAGCGTCGCCGCCGGATTGGACTGGTTCACGAGCGTCAGGTCCGGAACGTCGATGTTGACGGTCTGCCCCTTCGAACCGGTCACGTTGTACATCGCCACCTGAGTGGTTCCGGAGCAGGTCAGCGGCGCAGAGCACGTCAGCGCTCCCGATTGCGACAGCTGAACCGTTGCCCCCGACCAGGTGCCCGTTGCGAGCATTACCGTCCCTAGATCCAGGTCCTGGACCGACTGGATGGTCAGCGGCTTTACGACCTTCGCTTTGGCTTGGGCATTGATGCTGGCCGCCGTTGCGGGCGCGCCGAATGCAGCCGCGGTGGCGGCTGCGAGGGCAGCGGCAATAGCAATTCGGAGCCCCACGTCTTCGCCTCCCTTCCCGCAAGGCGCGGGAGGATGGTGATCAAGAGATTAACCAAGTAGCCGAAGCCGATTGAGACCGCGTTAACGCGCCTTCGCCAGCGCGTTCGCGACGATTGCGTCGAATTGTTCGCCGCCGGGGAATCCGGCTTCAATCCAGCGGTCTTCGATTCGGCGCAAAGTGCGCGATACGAGCGGGCCTTCGGGGAGGCCGCGCTTGATCAGGGCTCCGCCACTGATCGGCAGGCGGGGCGGAGTCCAATCGGCGGTTCTGCTTGCCTCGGCGGCCTCGCCCGCGAGCAGGAGCCGGTCCACCGTGCATTCGACGCCGCAGCGGTAGGCGATCGATCGTGGATTGGCGATGTCCGCTTCCGACGCACAGGCGACGCGTTTCCGGGCACGATTCGAAAGTTTCAGCCGCGCCGCCACGCCGCCCGCCAGCCGCGGGTCGCGCGGGAGCAGCGCCGCCAGGTGGCGCAAGCCATCGGGCGGAACCGCCGCTTGCGCTTCCGATCTGAGCAGATGGTCTAGCTGGCGCCACGATTCCGGCTCGATTTCCGGAATGACTGGCTTCAGTATTCCGCGCTCAAGCATGGTTTTCACGGTCGGGACGGGATTGTCGACCGAAAGCAGCTTCAGGAGCTCGTCGGCAATTCGCTCACGCGACAGCGCCATCAGGTCGTTTGCCCGCGCGGTGCACGCCTCGAGCGCCGCCTCATCGGGGTCTCCGCGGCCGAAGCGGGCGTGGAAGCGAAAGAAGCGAAGAATCCTCAAATGGTCCTCGGCAATTCGCTCGAACGGATCGCCGATGAAGCGGACATGGCGATTTTCAAGATCGTCGAGACCGCCGAAATAGTCGAAGATTTCGCCCGTCACCGGGTCGCCCATCAGCGCGTTGATGGTGAAGTCGCGGCGGGCCGCGTCCTCCTCCCAGTCCTCGGTAAACGCCACGGTCGCATGCCGTCCGAAGGTCTCGACGTCTCGGCGCAATGTCGTGATCTCGTACGGATGGCCAGCGCTGACCGCGGTAATCGTGCCGTGGTTGAAGCCGGTCGGCACTGCCTTGAGTCCGGCCGATTGAAGCCGCTCGACGACTTCTTCGGGCCGCAGGCGCGTGGCGAAATCGACGTCGCTGACCGGTAAGCCGAGAAGCTCGTCGCGGACTGCGCCGCCAACATACCGGGTCATACCTTCGCCTGCGCCGAGGGCGTCGAGAAGCTTGGGCATTCCCGGGCGTCTCCGCCAGCGCGCACTGTCCAGCCTCACGTCCACTGCAACCGCCGCGACAGGTTCACGAGCATTGCCGCAGTGGCCCCCCAGATGCGTCTTCCGTCCCATTCGATCTGCCAGTAGCGACGCTCGCGGCCGCCGAAAACAGCGCTCTGCAGTTGCTGCTGTTGCGAATCGACCAGGAACGATAGTGGCGCTTCGAACCAATCGGCGACCTCATGCTCGTGCGGGGAAAGCGGAAGATCAGGCGGCACCACACCAACGACCGGAGCGACGACGTAGCCGGTGACGGTCCGGTAAGGCGCCAATCGGCCGACTGTCTCGACCTCCGCCGGCTCAAGCCCGAGTTCTTCATGCGCCTCGCGAAGCGCGGCCGAAACCGGATCTTCGCCCGGGTCCACTCGCCCGCCAGGAAATGCAATCTGGCCGGCATGGGTGCGCAGATGCTCGCGGCGGACGGTAAGGAGCACACCGGGGTCGGGCCGATCGGTAATCGCAATGAGAACCGCTGCCGGTGTCGCTGCTCGCGAGCGGAGCTCCGGCAGATCGCCCGCAATCGGCGGCTCGATCGCCGGCCGTTCGAGTGCCGAGCGAAGTCGCTCCGCCAGGTTCACGACGCGCTCGTCAGAGCGAAGAAACAGCCGTCGCTCCAGATGCCGGGCGGATCGCCGCCTTCCTCCAGGGCAATCTGCGCCAGTTCATAATAGACCGGCCGTGACAGCTCGGCCTCGAGCCCGTGGCGGACCGAAACCCGGGGCAGTGGCCCGCGCTCGCCGCGAACCACCGTCAACGGATGCTCGCGGCCGAGCAGGAGCGCGTCTCCGCTGTCGAGGCGAAGCGCAATTCGCCGGGTTCGCCCTTCGCCCTCGGTAGTGAGTTCGACCGCGCGAAAGGCAGTGGAATCGACATCGATCCCGAGTTTTTCCACCGGCGTGACCAGCACGTGGCTGCCGTCCTGTTCCCGCCGGAGAATGGTCGAGAACAGCCGCACCATCGCCGGACGGGTGATCGGCCTTCCGTCATGATACCAAGCGCCGTCGCGGGCGATCCGCATTCCGGAATGACCGCAGTAGGGTGGATCCCATTTGTCGACCGGCGGCAGTTTTCGTTGATCGATCAGCGCCTGCAGTTCGGGCAGGCTGAGGCCCTGAAGCTCGATTGGAGGTTTCGTCTCCGGCATTGTCCCGGATTGCGTCGCTTCGCCTGCAATGACAACTAGGCAGTGATGAACGGCGCGCGAACAGCAATCGTCACCGGTGCTTCGAAGCGGATCGGCGCCGACATTGCCGCTGCGCTGGTGGAGGGCGGCTGGACAGTGGTCGCCCACGTTCGGCGTGATGGCGACCCTGTTCCCGATGGCGCGCATCCGGTCTGCGCCGAACTTCGCGATGTTGACTGCGCAATGCGGATTTTCGCTGCCGCCCAGGGCCTTCCTCCGGTCCGGTTGCTGGTCAACAACGCCGCCCGCTTCGCGTGGGACGGTTTCGGCGAGTTCAGCAGCGAGGAATTCGACGCGCACATGCACGCCAACGTCCGCGCGCCGGTACTGCTGATGCAGGAGCTTGCCGCGCGCCACGACGGAGGCGAGGCTGTCGTCGTCAACTTGCTGGATTCGAAACTCGCTGCTCCAAACCCGGACTTCCTCAGCTACACGCTCTCGAAGCAGGCGCTTCTCGGCGCGACGGAACTCGCCGCGCGGGCGTTTGCCAGGGACGGCATCCGAGTGAACGCCATCGCTCCAGGGCTGATGTTGAAATCGCCGGGGCAGAGCGAGGAGAATTTCCGCGCCATGCACGACCGCAATCCGCTCGGTCGCGGAGTCACATCCGCCGACGTGATCGCCGCGATCGACTACCTGGTCGCCAGCCCGGCGGTGACGGGCGAGCTTCTGACAATCGATTCCGGCAAGCGATTTGCTGCGCCGGAGCGTGACGTTCAATTCCTGGAGCCGCGATGGACAAGCCGAAGCTAAGCGGACTGGTGCCCGATGCCCTCCTTCCGAAAAGCGCGAAGATTCTTCTCGAATCGCTCGAAGTCATGGCCGACATCGGCTTCCACGATTTCGAGATCGGTTCTCCGCAGCGGCTACTGGTAACCGTCGAAGTCTGGCTGGAGGACCACCAGGCGCCGCCGCAGGACAATCCCGGAGGTGCCTGGGACTACGATCATGTTCGCCAACAGGTCATGGAGCTTGCCGGGTCACGCAGGTACAATCTTCAGGAAACGCTCGCCGAAGCGATTTACCTCCGCTTGGCCGCCGTGCGCGGAGTGAGGGCTCTTCGGGTGACGACCTCGAAGCCCGACATCTATCCCAATGCCAAGGGCGTCGGCGTCGAAATAGCCTCGTTCGATGGCGCAGCGCCCGCCGTTTAGCGACTGTGGACGACCGTTCGGCGATGCCGTTGCCATTGTGGAACAAAATGCCTTGCACCGCACTTGAAGCGGCAATAAGGAGGCGCCCTTGCTGCCCATCTGACTTCGAATACTCGGGTAGCTTCCTATCCTGGCGACGGGGCTGAAATGGGGAGGCCCGGTCCGACCGTGGAAGTTCACGGCGTCTCGAGGAGAATTGTGGGTTAATGTCTTACGCCCAGAAGAAAGAGCTCAGCGGGAATCGCACAGCGGCAATTATCATTGTCGCGATCATTCAGTTCACGCTGGGTTACGCGATTGTCACCGGGCTCGCATATAATGTTATCAAACATGCTGCCGAGAATCTGAAGACGTTCGATGTCGAAGAGCAGCCGCCGCCCCCAGAGAAGCCGCCGCCCCCGCCCCCGAAGCAGCCCGAAACGCCGCCTCCGGTGGTGGCTCCGCCGCCGATCGTCCGGACGGCGCCGAGCGAGGCTC
This sequence comes from uncultured Alphaproteobacteria bacterium, assembly GCA_963839145.1. Taxonomy (GTDB): domain Bacteria; phylum Pseudomonadota; class Alphaproteobacteria; order Sphingomonadales; family Sphingomonadaceae; genus Sphingomicrobium. The sequence goes on along the minus strand of CAWITR010000001.1, from coordinate 166,044 downwards.
CGGTCATTCAGACGGCGCCTGTGGCTCCGCCGCCGGTGATCACGCCAACGGCCCCGCCTGCACCGCCGCCTCCGCCTCCTCCGGCGAAGGTGACGAAAGCGCAGAGCAGTCGAGGCAGTCTGCAGGGGCTGATCACCAGCGAGGATTATCCCGACGCTGCTATCCGCAACAACGAAGAGGGCAGGACGACGGTAAGACTTACGGTCGGCACAAACGGGCGAGTGACCAATTGCGACGTCGTGAGTTCGAGCGGTCATTCGGATCTGGACAGGACAACTTGCCGAGTCCTGAGCAGCCGTGCCCGGTTCACGCCCGCAAAGCTAAGTAATGGGCAGCCGACCACGGATACCGTTACCGCGTCGATCGTCTGGCGCCTCCAAGGCTAAGGCAATTCGGAATTTTATCAGAGGAAAGTAAGCAACAATGGCAAATCCCGCAGCAGCCCAAGCAGGTGCAAATCCTTATGGCTTGATGCCCGCTCTCGAGCAGGGCGGCATCATCGCATGGTCGGTGTTCATCATCCTGGTGGGCATGTCGATTTTCTCCTTCTACATTCTCTTCACCAAGCTGATGCAGCAGCAGAAGATCATCAGCCAGGGCAGGAAGGTGCGTGCCGGCTTCTGGAACTCGCCTAATCTTGAAGAGGCGGCCAAGAAGCTCGACCAGAAGAGTGCCTATCGCGCGATCGTCGACGACACTCTGCTGGCGCAGGAGCAGCACGGAAAGCTGACCGATCCGATCGACCAGCACGACTGGATGGCGAACAGCCTGGCGCGCAGCCAGGGCGCAATCGGCGCCCGTCTCGGTGAAGGCCTCGCCTTCCTCGCGACTGTCGGTTCGACCGCACCGTTCATCGGTCTGTTCGGTACCGTTATCGGGATTTATCGAGCGCTGATCAGGATCGGCTCGTCGGGTCAGGCGTCGATCGACACCGTCGCCGGTCCTGTCGGCGAGGCTCTGATCATGACCGCTCTCGGCCTGGTCGTCGCCGTTCCTGCGGTTCTCGCCTACAACTGGCTGATCCGCCGCAACAAGTCGATCATGGAGGATCTGGCGGCCTTCACGAACGACCTGCACGGCTACGTCATGTCCGGCGGTTCGGTGAAGCCGAAGTTCGGATCGGACAAGGCAGCGCCTCCGCGCACCGGTGCCACGACCACTGCCGGTACTCCTGGCGGCCGTCAGCCGGTCCGCACCGGCGCAACGCAGACCGGGGCCCAAACTCCGAGCGCGTAACGCAGTCGATGGGCCGGACGGGGATCAGCCTGGTCCGGCCTTCGCCGGCACGATCAATATGAAGGCACACGATCAATGGCAGTAAGTGTAGGACCGGCCGAAGGCGAAGAAGAAGCCATGTCGGACATCAACGTCGTCCCCCTCACGGACGTCATGCTGGTGCTCCTGATCATCTTCATTCTGACCGTTCCAGTCGTGATCCAGAACGTTCCCGTGAAGCTTCCCGACGTTCGCTATCAACCGACGACGACGAAGCCGGAGAACGTGTCGCTGTCTGTCAGGGGCGACGGCAAGGGCGGTTGCGAGGTTTACTGGAACCTGCAGAGGGTCGACAGCAAAGAGCTGCTCGACCGCGCGGTGAAGAAGCTGAAAGACCAGATTCAGAAGGTCGGCGGAGTCCAGAACCTCACCGAAGACAACATGCCGGAAGCGCACATCCGGGGTGACGTCAACACGCCGTACAAGTGCATCGGCGCGACCATCTTCACCATGCAACAAGCGGGATTCGCGCGGATCGGGTTCATCTCCGAACCGCCGCCGCTCACGACCGTTAGCCAGTAGGAGTCCTCTCACATGTCGATGCAAAGCACCGGCGACAACCCGCAGGGCGATCCGATGCTCGACATCAACGTGACGCCGCTCATCGACGTCATGCTGGTGCTCCTGATCATGTTCATCATCACGCTTCCGGTGCAGACTCACGCGGTCAAGCTGGACCTTCCGCAGAACAATCAGACCCCGCCGCCACCGATCCTTCCGACCAAGAACAAGGTCGTGATCACCGCCGCCGGGCAAATCCTGTGGAACGGCACACCGGTGAGCCCGCAGCAGCTTCGCCTGTACCTGGACGCGACGCAGCAGATGGATCCGATTCCGGAGCTCCACCTGCAGCCCGAGCCGAACGCGCGTTACGAGCTGGTCGACCAGGTGCTCGCCATCACGAAGCGAGCGCATGTGGACAAGATGGGCTTCGTCGGCAACGAGGCGTACACCTCGGCTTTCTAAGCGCGAGCGCCATCTGCTTTCCTCTGAGAAGGGCGGTCTTCGGGCCGCCCTTTTTGCATGTGCGACCACTGGCGCTTGCCGATAGGGCGTGCCATTCAACCGCGAAATGAACAAAGCCCCCGAATTCGCAGTCGTCATCCTCGCCGCCGGACAGGGCACCCGGATGCGCTCGGACACGCACAAGGTGCTTCACCCGATCGCTTCGCGGCCGCTGCTGCTTCACCTTCTCGATCGAGTGGATTGCCTCGGCGCGACCAAGCGGGTCGTCGTCGTCGGCAAGGGCCGCGACCAGGTCGAACAGGCGCTGAACGGCCGCGAAGTGAGCGTGGTTCACCAGGCTGAGCAGAAGGGCACCGGGCACGCCGTTCTGCAGGCGAAACCGGCGCTTGACGACTACCAGGGCGCCGTCCTCGTCCTCTACGGAGACACGCCTTTCGTCGAAGCCGATACGCTCAGGCGAATGATCGAGCGGCTCGACGGCGACGACGGCCCCGGTGTCGTCGTTCTTGCGTCCACGCCGGAAGATCCCCTGCAATACGGCCGAATCATCCTTGGGCAGGGCGACCGCATCGCCAAGATGGTCGAGTACAAGGATGCGACCGAGGAGGAGCGTGAGGTCCGGCTTTGCAATTCGGGAATGATGGCGGTGCGGTCGAAGGACCTGTTCCGCTGGCTCGCCAAGGTGACGAACGACAATGCGGCTGGAGAATATTACCTGCCCGACATCGTGAACATCGCCGCCGCCGAAGGCCGCGAAGCGGTTGTTATCGAAGGCGACCCCTATGAGACCGCCGGAGTGAACAGCCGCGCCGAACTCGCCCATCTCGAGCTGAAATGGCAGGGCCGCCGACGCGAGCAGGCGCTTCAGCAAGGAGCTACCCTGATCGATCCGGAGAGCGTCTGGTTTGCCTACGACACGAGGCTGGGCCGCGACGTCACCGTCGAGCCGCACGTAGTCTTCGGGCCGAAAGTAGAGGTTGCCGACGGTGCCACGATCAAGGCGTTCAGCCACATCGAGGGCGCATCGATCGGCGCTCGCGCCTCGATCGGCCCCTTTGCCAGGATCCGGCCGGGCACCACCCTAGCCGAAGGAACGAAAGTCGGAAATTTCGTCGAGCTGAAAAAATCCAAGGTCGGCGCCGGCGCCAAGGTCAACCACCTGTCCTACGTCGGCGATTCCGAAATCGGTGCCGAGGCGAACATCGGTGCGGGCACGATTACCTGCAACTACGACGGGTTCGGCAAGTACCGGACCGTCATCGGCGCTGGAGCGTTCATCGGCTCCAACACCGCGCTCGTGGCGCCCGTCACGATCGGTGACGGCGCAATCGTCGGGGCGGGGTCGGTCATCACCAGCGATGTCGAGCCGGACAGCCTCGCGATCGAGCGCAACGAGCAAAAGGGAATCGCCGGCTGGGCTCGACGGTTCCGCGACCGAATGACGAGGAAGGCTGCCGAGTAGGATGTGCGGAATTGTCGGTATCGTCGGCAAGAAAGACGTCGCCGGACGCCTGTTCGACGGCCTAAAGCGCCTTGAGTACCGCGGTTACGATTCGGCGGGCATCTGCACCATTCACGACGGCCAATTCAGCCGCCGCCGGGCCGAGGGCAAGCTCGACAACCTGAAGCACGAGCTGGAATCCGACCCGCTCCACGGCACCGTCGGCATCGCTCACACCCGCTGGGCGACTCACGGAGCGCCGACGGTCGGCAATGCCCACCCGCACATCGCTGGCCCAGTGGCGCTGGTCCACAATGGGATCATCGAAAATTTCAAGCCGCTCCGCGAAGAGCTCATCGCCGATGGGCGCACGTTCGAAAGCGAGACGGACACCGAAGTCGTCGGCCATCTCGTTGCCCGGGAGATGGAGCAGGGCAAATCCCCAAAAGACGCGGTTGCCGCCGTCCTGCCGCGGCTTCAGGGGGCGTTCGCGATCGCATTTCTGTTCCGCGAGGACCCAGACCTCATCATTGCCGCGAGAATGGGTGCGCCGCTGACGGTGGGCTATGGCGACGGCGAGAATTACCTGGGCTCGGACGCAATCGCGGTCGCACCCTGGACTCAGCGGATCGCCTATCTGCACGAAGGAGACTGGGCAGCGGTGCGGCGCGAGAAGATCGAGATCTTCGATCGCGACAATGTTCCGGTCGAGCGCGAGATCGTCGAATCCGGAGCTGCGTCGGCGCCGGTCGAGAAGGGCAATTACCGCCACTACATGCAAAAGGAGATATTCGAGCAGCCCGTCGTGGTTGCCGACACTCTCCAGAGCTATATCCGCCCGTTCGAGGGCGAAGTCGCGCTGCCCAATTTCGATTTCGACCTGGCCGCGGTCGATCGGCTGACCATCGTCGCCTGCGGGACCAGCTATTATGCCGGCCTGGTCGCGAAATACTGGATCGAGCAGTTCGCCCGGGTTCCGGTCGACATCGATGTCGCCTCCGAGTTCCGGTACCGCGATCCGATCCTCGAGCCCGGCGGGCTGTCGCTGTTCATCAGCCAGTCGGGGGAAACCGCCGACACTCTGGCGGCGCTCCGCCACTCGAAAAAGCAAGGTCAGCGGATCGCGGTCGTAGTGAATGTCCCCACCAGCTCGATGGCGCGTGAGGCGGACGTTGTGCTCCCGACCCATGCCGGCCCGGAAATCGGCGTCGCATCGACGAAGGCGTTCACGTGTCAGCTGGCCGTACTTGCCGCGCTCGCGACGAACCTGGCTTGCGCTCGCGGAGAAATCGACCGCGAGGGCGAAAGCGCCATTGTCGCCGATCTCCAGCAGACCCCCGCTGCTCTCAATTCAGCGCTTGGGCACGACGAAGATATTGCGGCGATGGCCCACCTCGTCGCGCCTGCGCGCGACGTTCTCTACCTCGGCCGCGGACCCTATTATCCAATGGCGCTGGAAGGGGCGCTGAAGCTCAAGGAAATCAGCTACATTCATGCCGAAGGCTATGCCGCCGGGGAGATGAAGCACGGGCCGATCGCACTGATTGACGACAATGTCCCGGTGATCGTCTTGGCGCCCTCGGGGCCGCTCTTCGAAAAGACGGTCAGCAACATGCAGGAGGTGCGCGCGCGCGGGGGCAAGATCATCCTCATCAGCGACGGCAAGGGGATAGAGCAGGCCGGGGACGGCTGCGTTGCGACGATCGAGATGCCCGAGGTACACCCGCTGATCGCGCCCATCGTCTATGCAGCGCCGGTGCAGCTGCTTGCCTATCACGCGGCCGTTCTAAAGGGCACCGATGTCGACCAGCCGCGCAACCTTGCCAAAAGCGTGACGGTGGAGTGAAGGCGCCGCAGCTAAAAAACGTCCCGGAGCTGCTTCGCTACAGCGAAGGCATAGCTTCAGTGCGGCGGATATTCCGGACGAGCGAAGCGGCTCTCATCCTCCTGTCGGTCGGAGTCGGGATCGCCGCCGGCCTCGGTACGCTCATCCTAAGCGGCAGCGCCCATGGGCTGCAGCGATTTCTCTATCGGCTGGACGGAGGAACGCTCAGTGGGGCGTCAAGCCTGCCGCTGCTGTCGCTACTGTCGCTTCCGCTCGGCGGACTATTGCTCGGCTTCCTCACGCGCCAGGCGACGAAGCGGTGGCAGGCCCCAATCGACGTTGTCGAGGCAAACGCGCTTCACGGCGGCGCGATTCCACTCCGCGACACCTTGATCGTCTGCGGCCAGACCTTGCTTTCGAATGGAGTGGGCGCATCGGTCGGGCTTGAAGCGGCCTACGGCCAGGCGGGCGGCGGATTTTCCTCCGTCGTCGGCCAGTGGTTACGGTTGCGCAGGGCCGACATGCGGGTTCTTGTGGGTGCCGGTGCTGGAGCTGCGATCGGCGCGGCTTTCAACGCCCCGCTTACCGGCGCCTTCTATGCGTTCGAGATCGTCATCGGCGCCTACACGCCGTCAGCAATCGCGCCAGTCGCGGCTGCCTGTCTGAGCGCCACTTTGTTCGTCCGCCTTGCCGGCCTGGAGCCCTATCTGATCGCCCTTCCCGGAGCGAAGGCGATCACCACGGTCGACTATTTCATCTACACCGTCCTCGGAATCGCCTGCGCCGGTGTCGCAATCGCCATCATGCGCGGAGTCACCCTGCTCGAAGTTAACATCCGCAAGCTGCCGATCGCGGATCTTTACCGGCCGGCAATCGGCGGATTGTTGATGATCCCGCTGGCGCTCATCACTCCGCAAGCGCTCTCATCGGGGCACGGGGCACTTCACATGGATCTCGGCGCCGAAATGGCGCTCCGATTCCTTCTGCTCGTCTTTATCGTGAAGATCATGGCATCCACTGTCTCGCTCGGATTCGGTTTCAGGGGCGGCCTCTTCTTTGCATCCCTGTTCATCGGCTCTCTCGCCGGTCAGCTGTTTGCCGGCGCAGCGGTAAGAATCCCGCAGCTGGCGGCGATCATCGATCCTTCGGACGCGGCTCTCATCGGCATGGCGGCAATGGCGATCGCGATCGTCGGCGCACCGATGACGATGTCGATGCTGGTGCTGGAGACAACTCACGATTTCGCGTTGACCAGCGTTGCAGTCACCGCAGGCCTGGTCGCCAGCACCGTCGTTCGCGAAACCTTCGGCTTCTCCTTCTCGACGTGGAGAATGCACACTCGCGGACAAAGCATCAGAAGCGCGCGGGATGTCGGTTGGGTGCGCACTCTGACTGTCGAAACGATGATGCAAAAATCGGCCGATACGGTTCGCGCCAAGATGACGATCGAGGAGTTTCGCGAAAAATTCCCGCTCGGGTCGACACGCCGTGTCGTCCTCACCGACTCCACGGGCCGCTATCTCGGGCTCGTCGAAACGGCGAAGGCTTTCGACACCAAGCTTGACCCTTCCGAGAAGATCGGGTCGCTTGCCACTATGGCCGACGTTGCTCTTCGGCCGCGTGAGGACATCCTCACCGCGATGAAAATCTTCGATGCGACCGAGGCCGACGACCTTGCGGTTGTCGACGAAAAGCGGAAGGTCTTGGGAACCTTGTCTGAACGGTTTGTCCACCGCCGCTACACCGACGAGGTTGAAAAGGCGCAGCGGGAGCTCTTCGGTGAGTGATGGCGCCGGGCCCGGCGTTGGTAGCCCGCGGCAAATCGCCATTTTTGGCGGGATCGCGGTCCTAATCATCTTCGCCGCCGGGTTCTTCGTCGCACGCTCGTTTGTTCCGGCCGGCCGGCAACCCGCGCCGGCACAGCCGAGCCGGCCGATCGTGCAGTTCGTTCGTCCGCGCCCGGGCTTACCGAGCCTTGCCGACACAATTACGCGCCTTTGCCCCTCAATCGCCTCGATCCTGCCGGGAACGGCCAGTCAGTCATCCGGGCAGGCAACGAGCGGCGGAGCGCCGGCCTTCGTCGTGTCCGCCACGGGGTGGCTGGTGACGAGCGCCTCGCTTCACTCGACCGCGCACATGCATGCGCTTTTCGGCGATGGCCGGACCGCGAACATCTCGGAGATCCGGACCGATCCGGTTTCGGGGCTCGCAATCGCGAAGGTGGACGCGGCGGATCTCACCGCTGTCGACATGGCCGACAAGGCGTTTCCCAGAATTGGCGACTTCGGGTTCGGATTGCAGACGCCTAACGGGAACGGCTGCTCGGCGGAAACTGCAATGATCGCCAGTGACTTTCTTGCCGATGGGGGCGGGCCGGTGAGCTATGTCCGCACTCAGTCAACGGGTCCGGCCGTTCCGCCCGGAGCACCGTTTCTCGACAGCGACGGCAACGCGGTCGCCGTGTCCATCGCGGATGCAGCGGTTCCAGACGCGATGATCCCCGGCGCAATCGCCGATCTCGTCATCAATGAGCTGATCCGCGGAACCCCCTCCCCGAGCCTCGCCTTCGGGTTCCGAGCGGCCGATTTTTCGACCGCGCTTGCCGACAGGCTGTTGGACGGGCGTTTGCGCGGCGCCGGGGTTGCGATCGTCCAGCGCGGATCTGCTGCCGACAAGGCTGGCCTTCATGCCGGCGATGTCGTCGTCGCCGTGGCGGATTTGCCCGTTTCGAGCGCGTCGGAGCTTGGACGGGCGCTCGACGCCACCAAAGGGAAGGCGTCACTGACCGTCATGCGCGCAGACCAGAGGATGACCATTCGAATTCCGCGCTCGAAGAGCTAAGGTCGGCAGAATTGCTTGCCGCTTGGTCCGGTGCCGGAGTTGGTCCACTACGAAGAGCTTCGCGAAAGGCCCGAGCCGCACTACGTGTGAGCCGATGAAGGTCAGCGGCGGATGTCATTGCGGTGCGGTCCGGTTCGAGGCGGAAGTTCCCGATCCGCCCGTCCCCGCGCTCGACTGCAATTGCTCCGTATGCCGAATGACCGGATTCCTGCACGTGATCGTTCCGCACGATCGCTTCGAGCTGCTGACCGGGCGCGATTCGCTGGCGAGCTACCGCTTCGGCAGCGGCACGGCCGAACATCTGTTCTGCCGACATTGTGGAGTGAAGAGCTTCTATCAGCCGCGCTCTCACCCGGAGGCATGGAGCATCAATGCCAACTGCCTCGACGAACCGCCCGAGCTTGCCATCGAAAAGTTCGATGGGCGAAATTGGGAATCAGCGAAGGGGCGGCTCGACGGAAAAGAAGCTGACGGCTAGTTCGGTCCCGTGCATCGCCCGCTTCGCCTGAGGCTCGACCGAGCCGCGCTTCAGAATAACTGGCGCTGGCTGCAGGACCGCGCGGGAATCCCCGCCGGAGCAGCAATCAAGGCGGATGGCTACGGCCTTGGAGCGCGCGAAGTCATGAAGGCGCTTCACGAGGCAGGTTGCCGCACGTTCTTCGTTTCTACCTACGCCGAAGCGCAAGATCTCGGTCCAGTTCCGTCCGACAGTTCGCTGGTCGTTTTCCACGGCCCCGGCCCTGACGATCTTCAGGCGGCGCTGGAGTCGGAGGCGCGCCCCGTCCTCAACACCGCGCAACAGGTCTCCCGCTGGCGAGAATCGGCCGGCGGCCGCCCTGCGGACGTGATGATCGACACCGGGATGAATCGTCTTGGGCTAAGGCCTGACGAAACCGGCGTCCTGGAAGGCGTCGCGATCGACACGCTTCACAGCCATCTTGCCTGCGCTGACGAGGATTCGCCGATGAATGCGCGGCAATTGAGCGCGTTCCGAGAGGTTGCGGCGGCAATTCCGGCAAAGCGCTACGCGATCGCCAATTCGGCGGGGATCCTGCTTGGACGCGATTACAGCATGGACATGGTTCGGCCAGGACTGTCGATCTACGGCGGCATCCCGCGCCGCGAGGCGGACGGCAATGTCCGCCAGGTCGCGCGCGTAGACGCGCAGGTGGTGCAGCGCCGAACCATCCGGAAAGGCGAAAGCTGCGGCTACGGAGCGACGTTCGTCGCGCCCGACGACACCGAAGCAGCAATCGTCAACCTTGGCTATGCCGACGGCTACCTGCGGGGTTTTTCGTCGCGTGGAACCGCCTTCTTCGGCGAGTTCACGCTCCCGGTGCTCGGCCGAGTGTCGATGGACCTGATCGCCGTCGGCTGCGATGCCGCTCCGGCCCTCGCCGAAGGAGACTGGGTCGAGCTCGACTATGACCTTCCGACCGCGTCACAAGCCTCCGGCCTCACTCAGTACGAGCTTTTGACGAACCTCGGCTCCCGTTTCGACGGGACTTGGACCTAGTCTTCGGCGCCGGCGTCTTCGGCTTATAACGGCACAGGTCTGCGACCACACAGCGCCAGCATTCGGGTGTTCTCGCTTTGCACACGTAGCGGCCGTGGAGAATAAGCCAGTGGTGCGCGTCGCGCCGGAACGGCTCGGGCACGACCTTGTCGAGCTTGGCTTCGACCTCGTCGGGGGTCTTGCCCGGCGCGAGGCCGGTGCGATTGCATACCCGGAAGACATGCGTATCGACCGCGAACGTCTCTTCCCCGAAGGCGGTGTTGAGAACCACGTTCGCCGTTTTCCGCCCAACTCCGGGGAGCGACATCAGCTCCTCGCGGGTGCGCGGAACCTCGCCCCCGAATTTCTCGATCAGCGCCTTTGAAAGGGCGATCACGTTCTTCGCCTTGGTGTTGAACAGGCCGATGGTCTTGATCGCGTCGCGGCACGCGTCCTCGCCGAAATCGACCATCTGCTGCGGCGTCTTCACCTTTTTGAACAAGGGGCCGCAGGCGAGGTTGACGCTCGCGTCCGTCGCTTGCGCGGACAACACAACCGCGACCAGTAAAGTGTACGGGTTAACGTAATCGAGCTCGGTCGTCGGGGAGGGGTTGTCCTCCGCAAGCCGGCGAAAGAACTCGAAAATTTCGGGCTTCTTCATGCGCCGGCGATGACGTCGCGCATCGAATAGAGCCCGGGGGGCTTGCCGATGAGGAAGCGTGCCGCGGCGAGCGCCCCGCGAGCGAAGATCATCCGGCTCTCGGCGCGGTGGGAGAGGATCAGCCGCTCGTCAGGCCCGGCGAAGATCACGTCGTGATCGCCGGCTATGGTCCCGCCGCGAACCGACGCGAACCCGATGGCTCCCTCCTGGCGCTTGAGCCCAACGCCGTCGCGGCCGCGCTCGGCCGTCATCGGCGAGCCGCGGCCACGCGCTGCCGCCTCTCCGAGTGCAAGCGCGGTTCCCGAAGGTGCGTCGGCTTTCATTCGGTGGTGCATTTCCACGATCTCGACGTCCCAATCGGTGCCGAGCGCCTGCGCCGCTCGCTCGACTAAATTGGAAAGGACTGCGACTCCAAGCGATGTGTTGGACGCGCGCAGGACGGCAATCGAGTTGGCCGCTTCGGCAATCTGCTCGTCTGCGGCCTGATCCAGGCCGGTCGTTCCGACCAGGATCGGGATCTTTGCCGCGACGGCGCGATCGAGGCTGGTTGTGAGCGCTGCCGGCGCTGAGAAATCGACGAGCACATCGCCGTTGTCGGGGTCGATCGCGAAGCCGTCCGTCTCGGCAACTGCTTCGGCAATGGCCTTGCCCATACGGCCGTCGGGCGCGAAGAGAGTAATTCGGACGAGGCTCATTGAGCAATTGTTAGCCGAGCCGCTCCTGCAGAGCCAGCGCGGCAGCCGGCGCTCGAGCTTTGGCGCCGTTGATCATGAAAACGTAGCAGTCGCGACCGCCGTCGGACCAGCGGTCGATGCGCTTTGCGAAGTCGTCGAGCCTGGCCTCAGGATAGCCGGTCGGCACCTCCTCTTTCATGCACTGGAGGCGAGCGTAAGCGAAGCTTGCCGTGTCGGCATCGATGCAGGGGAACTGCTCATCATCGCCGAAGACCACAGCGACATCACGCTCTCGGCACAATTCGTAAAAGCGCTGGTCGCGAAAGCTCTCGTGACGCGGCTCGATTGCGTGGCGAAGGGGAATCCCGTCGAGCTCACGCGGGAGGATGTCGAAAAAGCCGGCGATGTCGTCGGGGTCGAACTGCCGGCGAGCCGCGAGCGTCCACAAGACAGGGCCGAGTTTCCCGCCAAGCGCGCTGAGGCCTTGTGCGAAATAGATGCCGAGACCTTCGGCAGCTTCGGCCAGCTTCGGCCGGGTGACACAGTAGCGTGAGCCCTTGACCGCAAACTGGAAATCGTCCGGAACCGCTTCCGCCCAATTGTTCCAGCTTTTTGCGCTTTGGCGTCCGTAGAAGGTTGCGTTGATTTCGATGGCGCCGAACTGCCGCGACGCGAACTCGAGCTCGCGCTTTTGCGGCAGGTCCGGCGGATAGAAGCTTCCCCGCCAGGGCGGGTAGGTCCATCCGCCGATCCCGATGCGAATGTGTCCGCGCGGCACTTCAGGTGAATGCCGCGATCGATCGCGGGTTCCGCGAGGCTGGCGAGCTTAGTTGTTGTTTGCCGCCGGCGGAGCCTCGCCGCCCGATGCGGGCGTCGTCGCTTGCGAAGCCAGCTGGTTGAGCTGCGCCGTGGTGAGACCCAGAACTGCGCCCTTCGGGCTTCCGGTGATTCCGTTCCGCGGGATGCGCACCGATTGGCCGTCGGCAAGCTTGATTTTGACCAGCGAGTCGTCGAGTTCCTCGATCTGGCCGGCAACGGTGCCGTCGCTTCCGTAAACGGTAGCGCCTACGGCGACTGCCGCATTGGCCTGCGCCATCGCCTGCTCGGTCGCGGCGTCGAGTTGAGCAGCGGTCATTCCGAACATCAGCTTGCCCTTGTTCGCAGTGAACGAAGTCATCGGCAGCTGAACTTCGTGTTTCGCCGTCTTGAGGATGAGCATGTTGCCCTTGATCCCCGCGACGATGCCGACGGTGCCACCGCTCGGGTCGACGACCTGCATTCCGGGATGAACCTCGGCAGGGGTGGCGGCGATTGCCGCGGAAAAGGACAGCGGAGCAGCGGCAAGAGCGGCGGCAACGGCAAAACGGGCGAGTCTATGTGCTTGCATTTGTTGGAAAATCTCCAGTTTTGATGATCTTTCACCACCCTATCAAAAGATATGGCCCGAGGGCAAATCGGAGGGAGCGGCAAGTGCGCGCGCAAAAAAAAGGGGCGGAAGCTCTCGCCTCCGCCCCGTGCTCGAATTGCTGGAGTTAGTCGTTGTCGCCGTCGACCACGTCCTTGGCTGCGTCCTTGACGTTGCCCCAGGCCTTCTGGAGCTTGCCTTCGGCCTGGTTTTCCTCGCCCTGGCGCTGCATTTCGCGGTCGCCGACGGCCTCGCCGGCTTTTTCCTGAACGGTGCCACCGGTCTGCTTGAGGTCGCCTTTGGCCTTATCGTTGAGAATGTCGTCTGCCACTGCAAAAATCCTCCTTCGTTTCTGTTATTTAACCAACGGTCGAGAGGCCGTATTGTTCTATCGGAGAAGCTGTGCACGAGACTTCGAGCATCGTGATCCTGACCGGCGCCGGAGTTTCGGCGGAGAGCGGCCTATCGACCTTCCGCGGCCCGGACGGGCTGTGGGAGGGGCACAGAGTCGAGGACGTCTGCACGCCCGAAGCCTTTGTGCGCGATCCGGCGCTGGTCCATGCCTTCTACGACGCCCGCAGGGAAAAGCTTGCGACGGTCCAGCCCAATGCCGCCCATGAGGCGCTGGCGAAGCTGGACGCTGACTGGCCGGGCGAGCTTTTGCTGATCACTCAGAACGTCGACAACCTTCATGAACGCGCCGGGTCGAAGCGCCTCGTCCACATGCACGGCGAGCTCGGTCGCGGGTGGTGCCTCGAGTGCAACAGCCGCTTCCACTGGACCGGCGCGATGGGCACAGATGCCGAATGCCCAAGCTGCGGCACTTCCGGCCGCGTCCGCCCCGATATCGTCTGGTTCGGCGAAATTCCGCACGCACTGGACGAGATCGAGCAGGCTTTGCAGCGATGCGACCTGTTTGTCTCAATCGGCACGTCAGGAGCGGTCTATCCCGCCGCCGGCTTCGTCCAGACCGCCGGATCTTGCGGAGCGCGAACGCTGGAGATGAACCTGGAGCCAAGCCTCGGCAGCTACATGTTCGACGAAAGCCGCACCGGACGGGCGGTGGAGCTGGTTCCTCTCTGGGTAGCGGAGACCTTATCTCAGTCCGCCCACTCCAGCCCGATCTCGTCGTAGAGAGAGCGGTCCTCGCCCCATTTCGGGTTCACCTTGACGTGCAGGAACAGGTGCACTTTCCTGCCGAGATGCTCGGAAATGGTCTGCCGCGCCGCCTGGCCGATCTCTTTCAGCCGACGGCCACCCTTGCCGATGACGATTGCTTTCTGGCTGTCGCGCTCGACCAGGATCTGCTGGCGGATAGCGGTCGATCCGTCGGGGCGATCCTCCCACGTTTCGGTTTCAACTGCCGACGCATAGGGCAGCTCCTGTCGAAGCTGCTCGTACAGCTGTTCGCGCGTGAGCTCGGCGGCGATCATCCGGTCGGTGGCGTCGGACACCTCGTCTTCGGGATATAACCACGGCCCCTCCGGCATCGCCTTGGCAAGCGCCGATTTGAGGTCGGGAACCCCGTCGCCCTGCGACGCACTGATCATGAAGACATGTTCGGGTTTGAGCCGTTCGCTTAGCCGGGTCGCTAACCCAAGCAGCTGCTCTTTCTTGACAAGGTCCACCTTGTTGAGCGCGACGAACAGCGGATGACGCGTTTTCTCCAGCCCGGCGATGGCGCGCTCGGCTTCGCCCGAAAGTCCCTGGGACGAGTCGATGACGAGAAGGATCAGGTCGGCATCCTCGGCACCGGTCCATGCTGCCGTCACCATCGCCCGGTCGAGCCGCCGGCGCGGGTCGAAAATGCCGGGCGTGTCGACGAGCAGGATTTGGGCATGGCCCTCGATCGCGATGCCCATCAGGCGAGCACGGGTGGTCTGCGCCTTGGCAGAAACGATCGCGACCTTCTGCCCCACCAGCGCATTCACGAGCGTCGACTTGCCGGCGTTGGGCGCACCGACGACGGCAACGAATCCGGCTCGAAGTCTTGGTTTCGGTCATTTCACCTTCGACAACAAAGTCTTGGCCGCTTCGGTTTCGGCCTCCTGCTTGCTCGCGCCTTCCGCCTCCGCCTCGCCGAGCTTTGTTATGGAAACTCGGACCTTGAATCTCGGCGCATGGTGGGCGCCGGTCCGCGAGAGCACTTCGTAGACGGGATTGGGCAGATCTCGCGAAGCGGCGAGCTCCTGAAGTGCCGATTTGGGATGCTTGGGAACGCCCTGCTGATCGTCGATCAGCCGCTCCCAAAGGCGCCGGACCAGTTGATCCGCGGAATCGAAGCCGCGTTCCAGAAAAACCGCTCCGATCAGCGCCTCAACGACATCGCCGACGACATTGTCGCTCCAGTTGGCGCCATCGTCGCGCGCCTGCTTGCCGAGCCGGATCAGCGCCGGAAGACCCATGTCACGCCCGACGTCGCTGCAGGTGACCCGGTCGACGAGCGTGTTGAACCGCCGTGACAAGCTTCCTTCAGGCTCGTGCGGGAATCGCTCGTACAGCCACCGGGCGATCACCAGTCCGAGCACCCGGTCGCCGAGGAATTCGAGCCGCTCGTAATTGTCGCCGCGGCTGCTCGAATGCGTGAATGCAGCTTCGAATAGCGCCGGGTCCTTTGCGTCGTGGCCAAGCTGCTCGGAAACGAAGCGGGCAACGTCGTCGCTCATTTCGCGTCCGGCGAGAGGCTGCGGCCGACGCGGTTGGCGCGAAGCGCCGTGAACCAGGTCCATGGCTTCAAATAGCTCGCGCTACCGTCGGTGGACCAGAAGATTGTGCTGGCACGGCCGACGAGATTTTCGACGGGGACGAAGCCAATCCCGCCCTCGGCGACTGAAAATCGGCTGTCGAGGCTGTCGTCGCGGTTGTCGCCCATCATGAAAACGGTTCCGGGAGGCACTTTCGTGGCCGGGAAATTGTCGGCAATCTGATTGTTCACCTGGTCGATGACCCTATAGCTGGCTCCGTTCGGAAGCGTTTCCCGATAGGTCGGATAGACGCAAGCGCCGTTACGAACCAGCGGAGTCGCCCCGGGAACCACACGGCACGGGCTGTTGGCCGTTATCGGGATCGCCACTGGCCGCATGTCCTGGCGCGGTATCGGCCTGCCGTTGAGGATCAGCTGGCCGCTGCGGACCTCGACCGTGTCGCCGGGAAGCCCGATTACGCGCTTCACATAATCCTCCCGCTCGCCCGGAGGAAGGAAGACGACGACGTCACCACGTTCCGGCAGCCGCGAAAAAATGCGGCCGCTGAACGGCGGGAATTCGAGCGGAAAGCTGTAGCGCGAAAAGCCGTAGGGCCATTTCGCAACGAGCAGATAGTCGCCGATGTGGAGCGTTGGCAGCATCGATCCCGATGGAATGTTGAACGGCGCGAAGACGAAGCTGCGGAACGCCCAAGCGAGCAGCGCGACGATGATGACGAAGCGGAGAGTGCCGCCGCGCCGGCTGTCGGTCTTGCGTGCTCGGGCGCGGGCCATCCGTTGCTTCTTCCGGTCGCCTCGCGGAAGGTCAAGCTATGGCAATCTCGCCGCGCTTCACTATGGAAGCTCGCCAGATGCCAAAGGACCCTTGGATACCGATCGAGGAGCACGAGCTCCGCCAGCTGACGGAGTTGTTTTCGGATGAACCGGACCGGCTGACCCGCCTGTCGGCTGAGGTGGCGGGAATCTATTTCGACTGGTCCAAGACTCACCTCGACCGGCAGCTTCTAAACGATTTCGTAGGTCTGGCTCGCGAGCGAATGTTTTGCGAACTACGCGAGACATTGTTTGCCGGCGGCGTCGTCAACCTGACCGAGGAGCGTCCCGCCGGGCACCTCGCCGAGAGGGGGTCGGGCGATCCGGAGTCCGTGGAGCTTGCGGCGTCGAGGAAGCGGCGCATGCGCGCTCTGGTCGATGCTGTCGAGGCCGGCGCATTCGGTGACATCTCGGGCATTCTCCACATCGGGATCGGCGGCTCCGTTCTCGGGCCCGAGCTCCTGGTGGATTCGCTTTGGACGGACAGCTCCAACGTTGGAATCAGCTTTCTGTCCAACATTGACCCGGAAGCATTCGACCGAGCCGTCGAGCCGCTCGATCCGGCCTCGACGCTGGTTGTTGCTGCTTCGAAGAGCTTCACAACGGCTGAGACCAGAGCCAATCTTTCGGCGGCAATTGCTTGGCTTCGCGACTGCGGAGTCGACGATCCCTTCGGGCGCGTCATCGCCATAACCGCTGCTCCCGAGGCAGCTCTCGACGCGGGCATAGACGAAAGCCGCATCCTGCAATTTTCCGAGGCGGTTGGCGGACGTTATTCGTTGTGGAGCTCGGTTTCGCTTTCCGTTGCGCTGGCGCTCGGCTGGGACTCATTCGAGGAGCTTGTCGAAGGCGCGGCCGAGATGGACCGGCACTTCCGCTATACCGACCTGGCGGACAACGCGCCGCTAATGGCTGCGTTTGCTGACCTCCTCTACACGCAAAAGCTTGGATGCCAGACGCGCGGCGTCTTTCCATACGACGAGCGGCTTCGGCTGCTCGTGGCCTACCTCCAGCAGCTGGAGATGGAATTGAACGGAAAGTCGGTCACTAATGACGGCGAGCCCGTGGGGCGACCGACCGCGGCGATCGTCTGGGGTGGCGTCGGGACCGATGCGCAGCATGCGGTGTTTCAGCTGCTCCACCAGGGCACTCAAATCGTGCCGGTTGAATTCGTGGCGGTTGCCGAGGACGACACGGCGCTTCCCGGCCACCACCGGCAGCTGCTTCTCAACGCCTTTGCGCAGGGTGCGGCGCTGATGCGCGGGCGGACAAGTGACGACCCGCACCGAAACTATGCCGGCAACCGGCCGAGCTCGACGATCCTGCTCGACAAGCTGGACGCGCGAACTTTGGGCGCGCTCCTCGCCTTTTACGAGCACCGGACCTTCGCCAATGCGGTACTGCTCGGAATCAACCCCTTCGACCAGTTTGGAGTCGAGCTTGGCAAGGACATCGCTCGCGAGCTTGCCGAGGGCGAGGGCGAGGACGATCTCGATCCTTCGACGAAAGCGCTGATGCAAAGGGCGAATCTGTAGTGGCTGACTTTGACCTGTTCGTAATCGGCGCCGGCTCCGGCGGGGTGCGTGCCTCGCGTGTGGCCTCGGCGCACGGAGCAAAGGTCGCAGTTGCAGAGGAGCACCGGGTCGGCGGTACCTGCGTCATTCGCGGCTGCGTGCCGAAGAAGCTGCTCGTTTATGGCGCGCATTTCGCAGAGGATCTCGACGACGCGGCGATGTTCGGCTGGGATATTCCCGAAAAGAAGTTCAACTGGCAGGTGCTTCGCGACAACGTCCTCTCCGAGGTGGGCCGGCTGGAAGACGCCTACACCGACACGCTCACGAACCACGACGTCGAGATTTTCCGTGAGCGCGCAGTGATTACCGGACCGAATTCGGTGCGGCTCGCTTCGGGCCGGGAGATCAGTGCCGAAAAGATCCTGATCGCGACGGGCGCGCGCCCGTTGATGCCGCAAATCCCTGGCATTGAACATGCGATCAGCTCGAACGAGACGTTTCACCTGGAGAAGCTTCCCGAGCGAATCGTCATTGTCGGCGGCGGCTACATCGCCAACGAATTCGCCGGCGTTTTCAACGAGCTTGGCTCCAGCGTGACGCTCGTCAACCGCACCGACGTGCTTCTTCGCGGCTATGACCAGCAGATCGTCGACCGGCTGATCCAGATCTCGATCCGCAAGGGGATCGACTTCAAGTTCAACTCCAAGATCGAAAAGGTCGAGCGTCATGGCGGCCGCTTGAAGCTGACGATGTCGGGCTGCGACAATCTCGAAGCCGACCAGCTGCTCTGTGCTGTCGGACGGCATCCGAACACCGATGGAATCGGCTGCGAAGAGGTCGGCGTCGAGCTCGACGAGCGTGGCGCTGTGAAGGTCGACGAAGATAATCGCAGCTCGGTGGAATCGATTTTCGCGGTTGGCGACGTGACCGACCGCGTACAGCTTACTCCGGTCGCCATCCGCGAGGGCCAGGCGTTCGCCGACACCTTCTTTGGCGGAACTCCGACGCGGGTCGATTACAATTGCATCCCGTCGGCTGTTTTCAGCCATCCGCCGCTCGCAGGCGTCGGAATGACGGAGGGGCAAGCCCGCAACAAGCTTGGCTCGGTGAAGTCCTTCACGTCTGACTTCCGGCCCATGAAGAACGTTCTTGCCGGGCGCAACGAGCGCTCGCTCTACAAGCTGGTGGTGGACCAGGCGAGCGACCAGATCGTCGGCGTGCATCTGATCGGCCCCGACTCGCCGGAGCTCCTCCAGGCGGCGGCAATCGCCGTGAAGGCGAAGCTGAAGAAGGCTGATTTCGACGCGACGATTGCGCTTCACCCGACCATGGCCGAAGAACTGGTGCTGATGCGCTAGGCCTCAGGCCCATTCGCCTTCGAACAGCGGCTCGGCCGGATGCCGGGAGCGCGCCATCTTGAGCTTGGTGAAAATGTCGGGCTTTCCGCCCGTGTCGGTGTCGATGTCTACGCCATGTTCCCTTTCCGGATTGGCGCGCGCGCCGATGAGCACGAACTCCGCGCCTTCATAGTCGAGCATGTGCGGGTCGCAGGCTGCGAAGCGGCGGTCGCGGAACTCCTTCTGGACCGACTTCGGGTAATCGGCCTCGTCGTCCTCATCGAGTCCAACGCCCTCGGGCGATCCTTTCTCGGGGTTCTTCATCGACAGTACGAACGCGCCCTTGTCTTCGATGTTGAAGGCCTTCTGGACTTCCCCGATCTGTTTCGGCAGCTCCAGCACATACACCAGGTGCATATCCTCTCCCCCCGGCGAGATGAGGGCGTAAGTGCCTTCCCCGGCGGGCCGTGCGGCGGGCTGGAACCGTTCGCCTTCGGTCTTGGTATCGTAAGTCTCCGACCGAAGCTCCTTTTCGATCCGCTTGGACTCGTCGCTGACCATCTCGACGAAGCCCCAGAATCGCTGGTGCTGGTTCACGTCGGGCAGCTTCTTATCACCGACGATCAGAAGGCGCGCGTGCTTCCCGCCTCGAGGCCGGAGGACGACATAGAAGCGCTGGACATCGCTCATGCTGTCCGGATCGCATTTTTCCACGTCCGGCCGATAAAGGAAGAAAATGTCGCCTTCTTCCAGGGTTTCCGTCGGTTCGTCATCGTTCGCCATTGCGGCCTCCTCTGAAGAGGAACGGGTCAGTTCGCGGACTGCTCCAACAGATACTGGCCCGCTTCGGCGGATGCCCCTAAGAGCGCGGGGAATGGCAACGACTGACGCAATCATAATTGGCGCCGGGCACAACGGCCTGACCTGCGCCTTCTACCTTGCGCGCAAGGGCTTGAACGTGACCGTGCTCGAAGCCTCGGACAAGGTCGGCGGGGCCGCCGTGACGGACGAGTTCCTGCCGGGGTTCCGCAATTCCGCAGCAAGCTACACCGTGAGCCTTCTCCAGCCGAAGGTGATCCGGGACATGGAGCTGGGGCGGCACGGGCTGAAGGTTGTGCTTCGCAAGCGCGACAATTTCCTGCCCGGCGACGGCGACTACCTGCTTGCCGGACGTGGCGGCCTTACCCGCAAGGAGATCAAGCGGCTAAATCCAGCGGACGCGGACGGGTACGACCGCTACCTCGCCGAGCTCGAGACCGTCGTCCGGCTGCTCAAGAAATGGATCCTCCGAGCACCGCCCAACGCCGGCCGGAAGATCAGCGCCCTCCCGAAGCTGCTGAGCCTTGGCCGCGACATGGCCGGATTGTCAGTGGCAGAGACTCGCACAGTCTATGATTTCGCCGTCAAGAGCGCCGGCGACGTGCTCGACCGTCATTTCGAGGGCGACCTCGCCAAGGCGCTCTTCGGGTTCGACGGAGTGGTCGGAAACTTTGCATCGCCTTACGACTCCGGTTCAGCATACGTCTTACTTCATCACCTATTTGGTGAGGCTGCAGGTGTAGAGGGCGCCTGGGGTCACGCCATCGGCGGGATGGGCTCGATCACCCAGGCAATGGCGCGCGCCTGCCGCGAAAAGGGCGTCGACATCATTCTCAACACGCCGGTCGAGGAGATGATCGTCGAGCGCGGCCGGGCCGCGGGTGTCGTCGCCGGGGGCAAAGCCGTTCGCGCCCCGATCGTCGTCGCCGGAGTGAATCCCAAGCTCCTGTTCGACAGGCTTGTCCCCGAAGGCGCGGTGGATGCCGAGGTGGCATCGCGGATGCACCATTGGCGCTCCGAAAGCGCGACCTTCCGGATGAACGTCGGTTTGTCAGAGCTTCCCAAATTCACCGTGCTCCCGAAGAAGGGCGACCACCTGACCGCCGGGATCATCATGGCGCCGAGCCTTGCCTACATGGACCGCGCCTATGTCGACGCGCGGGCAAACGGCTGGTCGAAGCAGCCGATTATCGAGATGCTCATCCCGTCGACGCTCGATTCGACGCTCGCGCCAAAGGGCAAGCACGTCGCGTCACTCTTCTGCCAGCACTTCCGCTTCGATCTCGGCCCGGGGAAGAGCTGGGACAAGGAACGCGACAAGGCCGCTGATTCGATCATCGCCGCCGTCGACTCCCACGCGCCGGGGTTCGCGAAGTCGGTCATCGGCCGGCAAATTCATTCGCCGCTCGATCTGGAGCGCCGCTTCGGGCTGATTGGCGGCGACATCTTCCACGGGAAGATGAGCCTCGATCAGCTGTTCAGCGCCAGGCCGATGATCGGGGCTGCCGATTACCGGATGCCGCTGAAAGGACTCTACCTGTGCGGTTCAGGCGCGCACCCGGGCGGCGGGGTGACCGGAGCGCCTGGCCACAATGCCGCGCATGCGATCCTGTCGGACCGTAAGCCGTGGCGGAGGCGCGCAGCGTGAAAGCGCCACTCGCCGGAATCCGAGTGCTCGACCTCAGCCGGGTCCTTGCCGGGCCGTGGTGCACACAGCTGCTCGCCGACCTCGGCGCCGACGTCACGAAGATCGAGCGGCCGGGCGCCGGCGACGACACTCGCCATTGGGGGCCGCCGTGGCACGTCCGGGACGGCGAGAAGGTCGCCGCCTATTTCCTCTCTGCCAATCGCGGCAAGCGCTCCGCAGCGATTGATATCGCGACGGAACAAGGCGCTACGCTGGTCCGGCGACTGGCCGGCTACGCCGATGTCGTGGTTGAGAACTTCAAGGTCGGCGGGCTAACCAAATTCGGGCTCGACGCCGCATCGCTGCACGACGTGAACCCACGTCTGGTGATCGCGTCGATCACCGGATTCGGCCAGGACGGGCCATACTCAACGCGCGCCGGATACGACTACATCATTCAGGGCATGGGCGGTCTGATGAGCATCACCGGCAAGCCCGACGACGAGCCCGGCGGCGAACCGATGCGGGTCGGGGTGGCGGTCGCCGACCTGTTCACCGGAATGTACACGGCGGTCGCGATCCTTTCCGCCCTCTACCGGCGCGAGAAGACGGGGGAGGGCGCCTATATCGACATGGCGCTGTTCGACACTCAGCTGGCAATGCTCGCAAACCAGGCGTCAAATGCACTCATTTCCGGCGAGGACCCGCCGCGGCAGGGCAATACACACCCGAATATCGTTCCGTACCAGACCTTCGAAGCTGCCGACCAAAGGATCATCATCGCCGTCGGGAATGACCGGCAGTTTGCGCGGCTGGCGGAAATGTGCGGCCACCCGGAGTGGGTCGAGGACAAGCGGTTCGCGACGAATTCCGACCGATTGGCGAACCGGGAGGCGATCGTCAACGCCGTCGCCGAATGCATCCGCACGAAACCGGCTTCTGAGTGGCTTCAGGATCTTGAGAAAGCGGGAATCCCTGCCGGGCCGATCAACAGCGTCACGCAAGCTCTCAACGACGTTCAGGCGCAGCACCGGGCGATGCTGCGGATGGTGGCGGGAACACCGCTCGTCGGCTCACCGGTCCGGATCGACGGCGACCGTGCGGATTCGAGCCTGCCGCCGCCCGGTCTGGGCGAACACACCGATCAACTTCTCGAGGAACTTGGAATCGAGCCGCTGCAGCTCAAGCGGCTGCGCGACGAGGGCGTGATCGCCTAGCCGCCGGCCTTGGCCAGCAGGGTCTCGAGCTGGTTTTCGCACCCATTGTCGATCAGCACTTTAGCGGCGGGCTGTAGTGCAGTCGGAGCGCTGGCGACGGTGACGAAGGTCACGTCTGCCGAGTCGCCGTTCCCGTCCTGCTGCAGACGATAGGCCGCTCCGTCGGTGATCTTCAGCGTTGCCGGCCAAGCCAGCGTAGCTTTGCCGGCGGGCCAGTCGAGGATCTGGTCGTGACCTCCGCCGTTAATCTCCAACCTGGAAGGCTGATCCGATTGCGGCCGCCACAGAACGAGCTTCGCCGGATCGGCAACGCACACCTTGCCGCTCTGGGTGACGTCGAGATTCCACGGGCTCGGGTTTTCAGGAATTTCGCCGCGGCGCACAGCCCAGAAGCGCGTTCGCCGGGTCGCCGCATCGGCGAGCACCTCGTCCTTGGAGCTGACCGGGAAGACCCCTGGGCCGTGCAATGTCTGCGCGCTCGTGGCGTTTAGAAGCGTGAGCGTGTCGCCATTCCGAAGCGCGACCTTGCTGCTGTCGGGAAGCATCTTTCCCGGCGGATAATTCGTGGCCGAGGGGCCCGCAGCGCGAACGACGAGCGCGCCCGCGAAAGCAGCGGTCGATCCCATGATGAGAAAGCCGGCAAGCCCGAGCTTCACGATCGATCGACTCATGCTTCCCCTCCGTTATTGCGCGTTTGCGACATTATATTCGACTGTTTCCTGGCGAGTGAGGCAGCGGCGAGTGGACTTGTCGTCGGCCTCGGCGATCGCCTTCTGCTTGTACATGACATCGGTCAGAAGCTTGCGCGACACGCCCATGCGGATGAGAAAGTCATTGTCCTCGCTGGCCAGCAGTGCCGAGTCCTGCTCGACATCGCCGATCAGGTCGATCGCCTCGTCTCCGCCTTGTTTCAGCTCCTGCTTGACCGCCTGCTTGTCCCCTAGGTGCGTGAACATATGCACCGCGAAAATGCCACCGTCGTCGATGTAGCGGATCACCCCGCCCATGAAGACGAAGTTGCAAGCCGAGAAACACGCCCAGCCCGAAGGAATGCGAGTGGGAACTCCCGAACCGCGAATGATCTTGCCCGCCGCATTGCCAGCGCGCGCATCGCCGCCGGGCGACCGGATCCAGATTTCGTCAATCGGGGCCTGGGCCTTCAGCGCCTCCTGAAGCCGCTGCGGAGCGCCGGCGTCTACCACTCCTTCCGCCTTGAGAATCCTGTGGCCGCTCGACGTGTCGAGTGTGATCCGCATCTCGCGGTAGGTCGACCAGTTCAGGTGCTTTGGACAGGTCGGGTTATCCGGGTCCATGTCGGCGGAGGACGCAGCCCCGCTCCACAGCAGGGCCAGCGCGGAAATCAGCTGGACGGCGGTCCTCAACCTCAGACTTTCACATAACCCGAACCGCCGGGCGCCCTGCACATCGTCTTGGGCACCGTTGTCTCGTTGCCGTCGACGATCACAACGTCGGTGACCGTAAGGCACTGACGTCCGTCGGCGGTCTGAGTTTGGCCTGTTACCTTCGACGACCCGCGGACGTTCGGGCGCGTATCGCTTTGCCAGGTCGCCTCGCTTCCTACCCCGCCGCGGATCGCTTCGTTGGTTGCGGCGGCCGCTTGCTGCTGTTCCTTGCAGTCGAGCAGCTTTGTGATCGCGTCCGACAGCAGTGATCCCACCGGCAGGGACACGCCCTCGACGCTGCCGACACCCGTCCTATCGGCGACATTCCCGGCGATGCTCCCGAGAAGGCTTCCAAGCATCGAATGACGAGCCTTCTTGGCGGGATCCTGAGTGCACCGGGTTTGCGAATCCTGGGCCAGGGCGGCAGCCGGAAGAATTGGCGCCGCCGGCACAACCGCCAGAAGTGCTGCGACAGTGACCAGACGTACGAACATATCGCCGAACCCCCTTTGCGCGAGCGGCAAATTATGCCCGGATTTCAACGTGGGTCAATGAACGGCCTGCGAGGTCGCACAGTTTCCCGCCGCCGTTCCGCTTGGCTCCGGAACAGTGGCTGCAGCTCTCCATGGGAGATCGCCACCGGTCCAAGTGGCGCCAGGCCCGGTTCAACCGTCGGCTGGTGACCGGTCAGTTAGCGTCGGGTGCGCCGTCCACTAGTACGTCGAGCTGGTTGTTGCAGCCGTTGGCGATCAGCGATTGAGCGGTGCTGATGTTGTCCTTCGGCGCACTGGACAACGTCACGAAAGTCACTCGCGCCATGTCGCCGCCGTTCGGCTGTGTCAGCTCATATTCTGCGCCGCTCGTCACTGGAAGCGAGGCCGGCCAAGCCATTGTATCCTTTCCGGCGGCCCAATCGATGGTCTGCTCTCCGCCACCGCCCCTGATGGTCAGCTTGATTTCGTCGTCCTTCGTAGGCCGCCAAAGGGTCAGCTTGCCCGGGTTCGCGACGCACAGTTTGCCGCTTTGGGTTATGTCGAGGTTCCACGGACTCGGGTTGAGCGGGACTTCGGCACCTCGCATCGCACTGAACCGGGCGCGCCGGTTCGCCGCCGCAGCAAGCCCTTCCCCAGAGGAAGCCACGGCGAATGTCCCGGGCCCACGAAGCGTCTTCGCTCCATTGGTATTGAGAAGCATCACGCTATCGCCGGGTTGAAGCTGGATTTTGGCTGATTCCGGAAGCGCCTTGCCGGGCGGATAGACCTTCGCCGATGGGCCCTGCGCCCGAACGACCAGCACCGTTGCAACCGATGCCGACGAGACCGCCAGCGCAATCACTGCCGTTCCGAACTTGATTAGCTTGCCAGCTCTCATGTCATGCTCCTCCTGTCCCGGATCCAAGGAGTTCCTCTTGACGCATTACTCGCGTGATTAAATGACGGTGCAGTAACTCTCCGATTCCCCTGGATTAACCGAAACTATTCCTACGCGGCGGTGCGGTCAATGAAGGTGCCGCTGGGATAGCTTTTGCTTCAGGACTGCAGCTTCAACAGCTGTTCGATCCTGTCGAGTCGTCGATTCTGCGCCTCGATCATGCCCTGAATTCGCTGACGTTCGTCGTCCCGGCTCAGGACGATTCGAATCGAGCGCCCAAGGTTGTGTGCGATTTTTTCCAGCTCTTCCTGCTCGTCCTCGCCGGGAATGCTTCCGTCCGGCCGCGGCCCGATGAGAAGCCAGCCGAACGATTCGGCGCTTGTCTCGATCTCCAGCCGGAGCGGGAACAGGTGATCTTCGGGAATACAGTCCAGCACATTCTTGTCGAATTGCGGTTTTTGCTCGTTCAGCCAGGCGACGACCTGGGATTCGCTAACGCGGTCGGTCTGCCGGACGCGTCCCTCGAGGACGATTGCGCCGCGTACCGACAGCACGCCTGCAACCAGCCTCGTCAATATCGTCTCGAGGAATTCGTCGAGGGACGCGGAATCGCGCGTGTCGCGCATCAGCTCCGGCACCTTCACCCGAATGTCGAGGAGTTTCTTGTGGAAGTGCCGCTCCACCCACGCGTGCGTCTTCCGGTTCATCGGTTCGATAAACACCGCCGCAATGACAGCTCCGCCCATGGCCGCAAGCTCCTGGCTGGTGTTGCTGTCCGGGTAGAGGAACTGGATTCCGGTGATGATCCCCTCCATCACTGCCGCGAACGTTCCGCCAATCGCGACCGTAAGAAGCGCAGCGCTTGCAGTACGGCTGATAATCGCCTCGGCGTCGTAGAGCCGGTAGCGCACCAGCGCGACCAGCAGGCCGAGCTGCAGCACAAGCATGGAAAGCCCGAACGTCAGCCCTGCAGTCAGCTCGTAACCAATCTGTCCGGCGAAGCTTCCCGCCGTGTATTTCAGCTGGTCGGTGATATAGGAAACCGCCTTGAAGACGGCGTAGCCGCTAAAGCCGAACAGAGCCCACTGGATTTGCTGCTTCAGGTCCTGCGCCTCGGCGTTTCTGAAGCACCTGATCTGGATCAGGACCGCCATGATCAGCAGCATCAGGAGATAGGATTCGTAAACCTGCCCATGCAGGAACATCAGCAAGGGCGCGGCGCACATGAGCACCACGATTCCGCGTGAGAGGCGGCCGTGGGGAAACAGCAGTATTCCGATGACGAGAAGCACGTTGCCGAGGTCGAAAAGCGCGACGAGCACCTGCCGCGGGACTCCCACGCTCGCCAGATAGGCCGATGACGGGAGCTCGGTTCCGATCGTCAGCAGGATCGCGAGCGACAAAATGGAGCTGACTGCATCGCGGCTGTTGCGGCGGTGGAGGATCCACGCCGCCCAGATGAGGAACGGATAGAAGATGACGTGCACCACGTCGATGAAGCTGAGCAGCACGGGGGGCACGCCGATCCTTTGGGCAGCCTCGTCAATGTGCCGCTCGTTGGTGGTGACGGTCACGTCGTGCACCTTGCCGTCAAGCGATCGCACGGTCAGCGGGAAAGGCAGCTGGTCGGTCCCGAACAGCATGTTGCCCATCGCCACATAGGCCGGATCTTCCGCGTGGGCGGCAAGCGCCTGCTCCGTTATCGGCATCTTCGAAGGCATCGGCAGGCCGTAGATGGCAATGATGTCGTCGCCCTTGCGAAGCCCCGCCTTGGCCGCCGCCGGTCCGACCAAGAAGCGCACTTTGGTTGCATCGTTCGGTGACACCGCAAATCCCGCGCGGCTGCCCGGGACCAGCAGCGAGTTGTCACCTGGGGAGGTGTACCGGTCGTAAAGCGCGAGAGCGGGCCCGATTGCCGCGAGCAACAGGGCGGCTACCCAGATTGCACTGAAAATCCGGTTCGCGGTCGTATTGAACGGCGGGACTCGGTGCGGGAGCTTCAGCCGTTGGCCGAGCGGCTTGAACTTGCCTGTGATGGCAAGCTCGGCAGTCACCGTAGCGAGCCCACGGCGCTATGCATCCGGCTCGTCATCATGCTCCAGGCGCTGCCGATGGCGCTGAATTCCTTCGGTGAAGGATGCAGCGAAGAGGCCGGTTGGAAGCGCGATCAGCATGACTCCGACAACTGCGATGAAGCCCCCGATGATTTTCCCCATCACCGTAACGGGATAGGTGTCACCATAGCCGATCGTGGTCAGTGTGACGACGGCCCACCACATGGCTCTGGGAATGCTTCCGAATTTATCCGGCTGGACGTCCGCTTCCGCCCAGTACATCAGCGCGCCTGAAATCAGGATGGCGACGGCGACTAGCCCAAGGACGAGGCTGAACTCGTAGCGCCGCTCGTAAAAGGCTTCGCGGATCATCAGCCACGCGCGCGACGTCCGGCCGAGCTTTGCCAACCGGATCATCCTGAAAACGCGGAAAAATCGCAGAACCAGGCTGGATGCGCCCCCGAATGCGAAGAAAGCCGGGACAATCGCGCACAGGTCGATGATCGCGATCGGTGTCAGTGCGTAGTGCAGCCGCGGGAAGCGATACTTGGCAAAACGCGGATTTTCGACCTCGGTCCACAGGCGAGCGAGATATTCCACCGAGAAAATGCTGGCGATGACGATTTCGAAATCGTCGAAGAAGATCGCGTGCCCCTTCGATATCGTGGGCTCGGTTTCGAGCACCGCGTCGGTGACCGCGATGACAATCAAAATGGCCAGCAGCCAATTGATCGGGGACAGGCCCTTGCGGGGCCAGGCTGTCGGCTCAAGCTGCCGGTAGGCGTGCAATCGAAGCGATCGCAACGTCATCGACAGCCCCTCCTGCTTTCCCACTCCCGGCAATGGACTGCCCTTGCAGGACGCCGGCTGCAAGGCTTTTCCTGTCTCAGGCTAGCGGCGCAGCCGCCGAGTTCAGCCGTCGATCGACTGTTCGCCGTACCGCGATTTGAGAAATCGGCCCTGCGTCTCGAACGCGGCAAGATCGCTTTTCGCCAGGTCCTGGGAGATTTCGTCGACTGCTGTGCGGGCGGCGGCGAGGCCATCGACCAGGCGTTGGTCGACTGTCATCCCGTCGCTGTCCTGCTGCTTGCGGAACTCGGGCGGGACGTTGAGATAGCGGTCGATGAGACCGGGCAGATGGACCGACATCAGCCGGCGCGCGTCTTGCGCCTTGGGATCGAGACTGCCGACTCGCTCGAGCGATTGCCGGAGCGACGGCAGGCGCGAACTGATGGCGTCGATTTGGGCGCGAGCCGGCGCAGGAAGCAACCCGCGGGTCCGATACAGGTACGAGTCGAACCGCTGGACCATCTGCCCGTTCGGCAGGTCCGCTGCCGGAGCAGTTGCCGCTGACTGAGTCGGGACAAAGGCGAGGAGAGCGGCGATGCCGATCGCAAGGCCGACGGCGGCCAGGAATCCGAACATTCCGATGGGCGTGATCAGCCCGACGACGATCGTCAGGATGCTGATCAATCCGATCCCGATTCCGACACGCGCCAGCCGGTGCCCGAGCTCGCGGTTAAGCCTCTGGCGTTCCCTCCGCGCAGCCGAGCGAGCGGGACCGTCCCGCTCGTCCAGAGCGCGCGTGACTCGCTCAAACCGGGCGAGGGCTCGCTGGACCTTGGAATTGACCTCTTCGCTCACTTCGACTCAAGCGGTGTCAGCGGCGACGATGCGTTTTCAAGCTTCGCCTTCTCCACGCCTTCGGCACGGGCGATGTAGCCTCGCGATTTTTCGACCTCACTCGAAAGAGTGTTCACCGTCTGCTTCATATTGTCGAGCGCTTCGAGCTTGAAGCGATCAATCTGGTCCATCGTCTCGTAGATATTCTGGAACGCCCTTTGCAGCGTTTCGAGCGGGATGGTGGAGCTGGCCGCCTGCTCGTGAATCGCTCCGGTCTGGCTCTTAAGCATTTCACCGGTGGTATCGATCATTCCCGCGGTCGTGGTATTGAGCGCTCCAATCTGCTCCAGCACCAGCTTTTGGTTTGTCAGCGCCTGGGCAACCGTGACCGCGGTGCGCAGCGCTGCCACGGTCGTCGTGGAGGCGCGGTCGACTCCCTTCACCAGCTCGACGTTGTTCTTCTTGACGAGGTCAAGTGCGAGATAGCCCTGCACGGTGACTGCCATCTGGGTGAGCAGGTCGGTCGTGCGCTGGCGCGTATAGAAAAGGGCGGTTTCCCGGATCGCCTTGGCCTTGGCCGGGTCGGTCGAATCCAGTTCGTTCGCCTTGTCCTCGAGCTGCTTGTCCAGGCTCTTCGAGATGTGCGCCATCTGCTCTAGCTTGTGCATCGTCTTCCAAAGATTGGCTCGCTCGGTGTCGATGGCGGCGTTGTCCATCAACAGCTCGTCCTTTCCGTCGGCAAGGCTGCCGAGGATCTTCTGGATGTGCGTTTGCGAGCTTTGATACTGGCGGAAGTAGTTCTTTACCCGGTTGCCGAACGGGATCAGCCCGAACAGCTTGCGCCCGGGTGTCAGTCTGCCGTTTTTTGCCGGGTCGAGCGACTCGACGGTTCGGCGAAGCTCCGTCAGGTCGGCGCCGATGCCGGTGTCGCTGTCGATCGCCTTGACCGGGCGGTCGAGGAAACGGTTGGACGCTCCGGCGGCCTCGGCGATTTCCTTGCGGCCCATCGCGGTCAGCTGGTCGACCTTTTTCCCGAATTCGGGACTGTTTGCATCGAGCTTTGAAAGCTCGTCGACGAATTGTCCGACTCGCTTGTCGAGCTCGCTAACCTCTTCGTCCTTCAGCGGAACCAGGCCTGCGGCTTGTGCAGGAGCAACGGACTTAAGCGCCTCGGGCGCGTCCAGCTTGAGGTCGGTCCCGGTGTTGGTGGCGTCCTTGGCCATTCTCGTCTGCCCTTTCTGTGCTCGCCGGCTTGGGCGCGACATTCAACGCCGGACCGTCCGCATGCAAGCTCTTAAGCTGTATTATAGGTGTAACACGGAGGCACGCAAGGTTCGCCGGACCGATACGGTTGAGGAACATTAACCAAGAGCTTGAACGGTTTGCTCACCGTGTTGGCGATAGACCGCCGCAAAGCACACGCAGTGCGCGGGGCATGTTCATGATCGGGTTCTTTAGAAAGCTTTGGAAAGACCGGCGCGGCAACGCGCTCATCATCGCTGCTCTATCGATGCCGCTGATGGTCGGATCGGCCGGCCTAGCAAGCGACACGATTCAATGGGTTCTGTGGAAGCGCGAGCTTCAGAGGGCGGCCGACTCGGCCGCGTTCGCGGGCGTGAACGGGATCATGCAGGGCATCTCCGTCGACGGGGATTGCAGCAGCACGTCGCCTGTGGGCCGGGATCTGGTGATCAACAACCACGTCCGGGTCGGAAACGACAACACGACGTGTACAGTCGAAAACTCGCCGAGCTCCGGCGACTATTCCGGCGATCCGGACGCGGTGCGCGTGACTTTGTCCGTGCAAAAACGGCTCGGCTTCTCGTCGATGTTCCTGGCCACAACTCCGACGATCACCGCGTCGGCGACCGCCACCATCGTCCCCGACGGCGATTATTGCGCAAGGAGTCTCGTCAACACGTCTGTGACGGGGATCAGCGCGGGCGGTAACGCCACTCTCGATCTGCATTGCGGGATGATTACGGACTCGACCTCAATGAGCGCGGCAATCGCATTCGGCAGCTCCGAGGTGACTGCAAGCCCGATTGCGGCCGTGGGCGGAATTGACGCCAACGACAACTGGGGCGAAGGAACTGTGCTCCAGCCATTCTCGCTCGCGCAGCCGGATCCGTTCCTGAACGTCAATCCGCCCAACTCGGGTTCTTTCCCGGCGGGCAACTGCCCGAGCCTTTCGACACACCCCAGCGACGTCAAGACAAGCTGGACCGCCGGCTCGGATTACAAGGCGATGAGCGACGGATCCATGTGCTTCAGGAGCATCAGCCTCAAGGGAACCACAACCTTTCCCGACAACAGCGTCATCGTCGTCGACGGCGGGGATATCACCATCAATTCCGGCGCGACGGTTAATTGCAACGGGTGCACGTTTGTCCTGACGAACCGCGACACCTCGTCGACCGCCAGTATCGGTTCGCTGTCGATGAACGGCGCGGCGACGCTGAACCTCAGCGCGCCCGGAACTAGCGCCACGGGTGCTGCCGCCAATTACGAGGGCATCATGTTTTACCAGGACCGGCGAGCTGCGGTTTGCTCCGGTAATTGTGACAAGATCAACGGCAGCTCAACCTCTTTCCTTCAGGGCGCGCTCTATTTCCCCAACCAGGACCTGACGCTCACAGGCAATGCCGGAATGAGCAGCGATTGCCTTCAGATGGTTGCGCGAACACTCACATTTTCGGGCGATGTCAGCATCCATAACGTGTGCCCCGCCGATTCCGGCGCGGATGCTTTCAAAGGCCAGAAAATCAGGCTCGTGGCATGATCGCGAAGCTTCGCTCCCTTGCAGCCGAGGAACGCGGCACCTCGCTCATCGAGCTGGCGCTCACGGCGCCGCTGTTCGCCTCGTTTCTCATCGGGATGGTCGACGTCAGCCGCGCTTACTCGTTCAAGCTGGGGCTGCAGCAGGTCGTTCAGCGCTCGATTGAGAAGGTTCAGCAGTATCAGGAGAACACGAGTACCTTCTCCACAATCCAGAACGAGCTGGTGGCGGCGGCGAATTCCGCCGGATATACCGATGTGACAAGCAGCGATGTCTCGCTCGACTACTGGCTCGAGTGCGACGGCACGCGCCAGGCCGATTATAACAGTAAATGTGCCGATGGCGCGGCTTATGCGCGTTACGTCAGCGTCAGGGTCCAGTCGGAATTCACTCCGCTGTTCCAAAGCTCCTACTTTCCTGGAGCCAATGCCAACGGCACCTACACCATCGATGCCCAGGCCGGGATGCGAACCCAATGACCAACCTTGCGCGAATCATGAGCGCCGACGAGCGTGGCGCAGCGGCCGTCGAATTTGCGTTCGCGATCCCGATCCTGATGGCGATGATTTGGGGCATCTTCCAGATCGGACTGCTGTTCGAGGCGAACGCCGGGATGCAGCAGGCGCTTGGCGAAGGTGCGCGTTATGCGACTCTCTGTCTCGACCCGGACCCCGACATGGGGTGCACAGTGCCTTCGGATGCCGACATCAAGGCGAAGATGAATGCCGCCAGCTTCAAGCCCGCGGCGGGCACATTCACTGCCGGCGACCCGGTCGATGGAAGCGGCTACAAGACGCTCAGCGTCACTTACAACATGCCGCTCAATTTCCTGTTCTTCGACGGACCGACGGTGACGATCACGAAGTCGAAGAAGGTATACGTCGTCGGTTAGCCCTTTCGCTCGAAGAAAGCCGTTATCGCTGCAGCGACCTCCGGCGATGACAGGCGCTCGGCGAAGTGGCTGCCCTCAAGCGCCATACGGTCCAGCACTTCGTCGGCGCGATCGCGGCGCAGCAGCTGTTGAGTGAGCCGAAGAGCCTGCGGCGGCTTCGCTAGCAGGGCAGCGACAATTTCATCCAGACCGCGATGTCCCTCGCCATCCGGGACAACATGGCTGACGATTCCCGAATCAAGCGCTTCGGCAGCGCCGAATGGCTCCCCGAGTAGAAGGTAGCGCGCCGTTCGGCGGCGGCCGGCAACACGCGGAAGAAGAAGCGTGCTCGCGGCCTCGGGGACAAGGCCGAGGTCGACGAAGGGCAGCGAAAACCGCGCGCTTTCCTCCGCCACCACGAGGTCGCAGTGGAGAAGTACGGTGGTTCCGATTCCGACGGCATTGCCTTGGACTGCAGCCACCAGCGGGACGACGTTGCGTGCAAGCGCACGCAGCAGGCGCCACACAGGGATGTCATCGCCGGGTTCGCGCGGCAGGGCATTGAGGAAGTCGTGCAGGTCGTTGCCGGCGGTGAAATCGGGACCTTCGCCGCGGAGCGCGATCACTCGGATGGACTTGTCGCCGGCCGCGCTCTCGATCGCGTCGGCGAGCGCCGAATACATTGCAACGGTGATCGCATTGCGCCGGTCTGGGCGTGCAAGGTTGATAGTAAGCACAGCGCCGTCGCGGTCGATCCGCACCTCTTCGCTCATGTTTCGCTCCCGAATCGGGTGACTGAATGTCTCGTAGCCGCTATCCGGCGGTTATGAAGTTTTTTGCAGACACTGCCGAAATCTCCGAGATCCGCGACCTTGCCGCGACCGGCCTGCTCGACGGCGTCACCACGAATCCGTCGTTGGTCCACAAATCGGGCCGTGACTTCATCGAAGTACTCCGTGAAATCACGCAAGTCTGCAGCGGTCCCGTTTCTGCCGAGGTCGTGGCGCTCGATTACGGCGGCATGATGGAGCAGGCCGATAAGCTTCGGAAGGTCGCCGACAATGTGACTATCAAGGTGCCGCTGACGCAGGACGGGCTGAAAGCCTGCAGGGCGCTCACCGGCGACGGCACGATGGTAAATGTCACTCTATGTTTTTCGGCGGCGCAGGCGCTGCTTGCAGCAAAAGCGGGGGCGACGTTCATTTCGCCGTTCGTAGGCCGCCTGGATGACATCGGCGCAAGCGGAATGGAGCTGATTTCCGACGTCCGCCTGATCTACGACAATTACGATTTCGAAACGCAGATCCTAGTCGCGTCGGTGCGGAGCCCGATGCACGTCCTCGAAGCAGCGAAAATCGGTGCGGACGTGATGACTGCGCCGCCTAAGGTCATCCACCAGCTTTTCAAGCATCCGCTGACCGACGCAGGTCTCGAGGCTTTCATCAAGGACTGGAACGCGACCGGCCAGAAGATCTGAGCCGGGCCGGCGAAGCCGTTATTGGGGTGTCTTGAAAAGGACCGCCCCGGTCTTCACCGCTGGGACCGGCTGCCCATCCGGGCCGATAACCGGCGCATGCATGACTTTCTGCAGCAATTCCTTGCAGCCGAGTTCGACCAGCACCCGCGGCTGCTTGAGCGACGACGGCATCATCGTGCAAGATGATGGATTGCCCTGAACGTCGACTGCGTAGGCGAGCTTGACCGCTGGCGGCTCGATCGCTCCCTCGGGAAGGCGGTTGACGGAGACCTCAAGATCGGGCGCGGCGGTGCTCGCAACGCGATGCTCCGGAAGCGCCCATTGGACCTCGCTCCGATACACTCCCCAAACCGGTTGACCTGAGTTGTCCCGAGCTGGCCGGAAGCGAACGCGCTTCTCCGTCAGGAAGCAGGCTTTGTCGTCCAACTCGTCGTGACCGCTCGAGTGGACCACAGTGCACTTCGTGATCTTGCCGTCAGGAGCGATCAGAAGCTCGAATTGAGTGACTCCCTCCCATTTCCTCTCGAACGCCTTCATCGGATAATCCTGCATGAAGTCGAAGTTTGGCGCCGTGACCGGCGTCGCGGCGACCACAGTTCCGGAAAGCAGCGATAACAGAAGACCCGGCATGTCTTGCCCTCCACTCGTCGTGAGCACGGAAGGATAGGTCGTCGCGCGACCCGGGGCCACCGGAAATTAACCAGTCCGGATGTAGCTCGACATCATGGGGCAGCTAATCCAGTTCGAAGAGCGTGCGGTGGCTCAGCTGCGCGAGCGCCTTGGGGCTGCCGAAGAAGCCAACGAGGACCTGGTCGCCTTCGCCCGCGGCCATTCGGATGCGGTCGCCTCGATCAACTGCGCGGTCTTGGAGGCGATCGAAGCGCCTTGCGTCGAAGCTCTGCTCGATGTCATCACCGGGCGGTGGCCGGGGGTTCTCGGCATCGATTTCGCCGCGGTTGCGCTCGTTGTCGGCGACCGCGCCTTCCGTGCCGACGGGAGCGGTATCGAGCGCGTCGAACCGGCCTTCGTCGAACGGATTCTTCGTGGCGCTCGCCAGGTCGAAATCGACACGGTGGAGACGGGGCACGCGCTGTTCGGGGTCTCCGCTCGCAATCAAATCCGCGCGCAAGCGTTGATCCGAATCGAGACCCAGCCGCCCTATCCGGCGGGACTGATCACGCTTGGGCAGCGAACAGAGCTTGCCGGCCACTGCGACCGCGGTTCGCAGCTGCTTCTCTTTCTCGGGCGCGTGGTCGGTGCCTGCATTCGCCGCTCGGTGTCGCTCGCCTAGACAGCGCCGGTACGGCCGAATGGCCGCTGGACGTTGATAGCGCCGCGTCCTATTTCGCAGCCGAACAGTGAAAAGGCATCCGAATGACCCAGTTCGACGACCGTGAGCGCGCGTACGAAGCGAAGTTTGCGCACGATGAAGAGATGCAGTTCCGGATCGTCGCCCGGCGCAACCGGCTGGTTGGCGAATGGGCCGCCCGCAAGATGGGCCTGTCGGAGGAAGAGGGCGCCTCTTACGCCAAGGATGTCGTTCGTGCGGACTTCGAATTGGCCGGAGACGAAGATGTGGTCAGAAAGCTGCTCGGCGATTTTACCTCTGCCGGAGTAGAAACGGACGAAGCGCAGATTCGCGAGGCTCTTGGCCACAAAATGATCGAAGCCCGGCGGCAGATCATCCAGGAGAGCTCCTGATGGGGATGGCGGCAAGCGAAATTGCCGACCTGATCGAGCAGGCGATCCCCGATGCCCAAGTCACGATCACGGACCTCGCCGGAGACGGCGATCATTATTCTGCCGAGGTAGTCAGCCGCAGCTTTGCCGGCCTTTCGCGCGTTGAGCAGCACCAGAAGGTCTATGCTGCGCTCGGGCAGCGGATGGGTGGGCAATTGCACGCTCTGCAGCTGAAGACCGCAGTGCCGAAGGAGATTTGAAGTGACTAGCGCACGCGAGCGGATCGAAGACATTGTCCGCAGCAACGACATCGTCCTGTTCATGAAAGGAACGGAACTGTTTCCGCAGTGCGGATTTTCGAGCCGTGCGGTGGCAATTCTCGAGCACCTCGACGTGCCATTCAAGACGGTCGACGTCCTCCAGGACCCCGACCTCCGGCAAGGCGTCAAACAATATAGCGACTGGCCGACGATCCCGCAGCTGTACGTGAAGGGAAAATTCGTCGGCGGGTCGGACATCATGATGGAGATGTTCGAAAGCGGCGAGCTGAAACAGCTCGTCGGCGCTCCAGCGGACTGAGCTTCAAAAACCGAGAAGGGGCGGTGAGGCGGGACCAGAGAGCCGCTTCACCGCCCCTTTGGTGGTTGTGGAACCAAGTGGACATACAACTTTAAGCAACAGGCGTGCCAAATGACGTTTGTGGCAGTTTTCCGGGAAAAGACACGAATGGGGCTCTTCAAAGCCGGGCCGACTTGTAAAGCGATCCGACACAATTGGGGGCCCGCGTGCAACCCGGCTTCGCCGCTACCGGTCGAGCGATGACGGACCTTGCTGTCGCCCCGGGGCCGCTGCTCTTTTGCGATCTGACCCAGAGCTGGTCCGAGGTTGGCGGAGGCGTCGGCACCTACCTTCGCCGCAAGCGCGACTACATCCTTGCCAAGACGCCGCACCGGCATCTGCTGATCGTTCCCGGATCCGATGACTCGGTGAGCGATGATGGACGCGCGATCACGGTCACCATTGCTTCACCCCCGGTCCCGACCAGCCCGAAATACAGGCTTCTCCTGCGCAACGGTGCCGTTCGTCAGGCGCTGGAGAAGTTTCGGCCCGACCTGGTCGAGTGCCAGGACGCCTACAACCTGCCGTGGGCAGCTTTGGCGTACCGCAAGCGTCACCCGTCCGTTGCCGTCACAGCCGCCTACATGACCGACTTTCCGACAACCTATGTCCACAGGCCGGTAAAGCGGTGGGCAGGCGGGCTGGTAGCCAGTCCGTTGCGATCGCTTGCCTATTACTACTGCGGCGGCCTCTATCGCCGGTTCGACGCAGTCTGGGCGCTGAGTGAAAACGGCGGCGCTGAAAAGCTACGCGAGGCCGGGGTGCCGAACGTCGAAATTATTCCCCTGGGAGTTGAGACCGACGCATTCAGCCCCGGCAATCGGGACCTGGAACTTCGACGGTCCCTGGGTCTGAACGACGAGCAACCGCTACTGATTTATGTCGGCCGCCTCGATCGCGAGCGTCGCGCCCAGGTCGTGGTCGATGCCTTTGGCGAGCTGCCACAGGAGTTGGGTGCGCGGCTGGCGCTGATCGGCGACGGGCCGGTGCGTGAATCGATTCTCGAAGCGGCAGACCCGCGGATCGTCGCTCCTGGGTTCCTTCGCGATCGCGGCGAGCTGGCGCGGTGGCTGGCCACGGCCGACATCTATGTCTCGGCGATGGCCGACGAAACTTTCGGGGTCTCGGTGATTGAGGCGCAGGCATCCGGCCTGCCCGTGGTGGGAGTCGCCTCGGGAGCGATGCTCGACCGAGTCGACGAGCAGACGGGCCGCCTCGGGCCGGTCGACGACTGCAGGGCGATGGCCGAAAACATCCTCGACGTCTGGGCTTCGGACCGCGTGGCCATGGGCGAGGCGGCGCGGGACCACGTCATCGGAAGATTCAGCTGGGACAGGACCTTTGGCGCGCTTTTCGGCGACTTGTACCCGAGGGTCATTGCCGCTCGCATCGCAGTCCAGCCGCGTGCCCGCCGCCGCTACATACGAAACGCCGCCGCCTGACCCGTTCAGCCGCCGTGCAGCGCGACGGGCCGACATCGGCGATGCGCTCTGCTAGGGAGAATTCATGATCCGCTACACTCGCTACGCCGCGCTTTTGCTCGCGGTTTTCGCCTTCACTCCCGATGCTTCCCGCGCGCAGGAACGTCCCGCCGATCCGGCGCAAGCCGCTGGCGAGGCTCCCAGTCCCAAGCTCGAGCATCTCCTGCAAAGTTGCGACGCGCACAAGTTCGAGACGACCGTCGAATTGGTCGTCGACGGAAAGACTCACCACTCGAAGGTCAAGATGTGCGGCAACGAAGGTCAAAGCGATGCCGATTGGATCCGGTCGCTTCAGGATGCGGTCGACAAGCTCAAGGCGAACACGCAAATGCCTGCGGCGACCCGCGACCAGATCATCGCTGCGATCACGTCGGAAATCGCGCGACTCAAGGGGGCAGCAGCGAACGATAGCGACACCGGGCTGGCGCCGGCACGGCCTCCAATGAGCGCACCGAAGCCGCTGTCGGACGACTATTCGCTCCTTCCGCCGCTCCCTGCCCCAGCACAGGCGCCAGCGGCTCCGACACCGCGCGGCGATTCACGAACCGAAATGCCTCTGGCCGAGTCCCCGAGCGAGGATGCTTCACCGCCAGCAGCCGCACCCGCGGCCGCTCCGAAAACTGTGACGATTGCCAATCCCCGGCTGCGCTTTTCCTGCATCAGTGGTGACTATCCCGGTGGCGGACCCTGTGTGACGCTTAGCCGCGACACGATCGTGGAAGTGACCTCCCCGCAACCGGTCGCGACTCCGCTGTCGCTGCGCTTCGTTCGCCGGGACCAGGACCGTGCGGAGCTCGCGCTTGGAACAATGCGCAAGGGGCAGAGACTTCGGTTCGAACTTCCGCAGGCGATCTGCTCGGGAGTGGTGTCGAGCGAAGTGCAAATGGAGGTAATCGGCGCGGGCCAGGTGCTCGACCGGCAGGGGCCGTACCTGCTGCGTTGCTGAGCCATGGAGCCATACGAAAAACTTGAACAGCTCGAGCGGGGAACTGCTCGCGTGCTCGCTCACAACCCGTCCGCCTTCACTTATCACGGGACCCAGACCTACATCGTCGGCGACGAGGAAGTTGCGATCATCGACCCCGGGCCCGACGCGCCCGAGCATGTCGACGCGCTCATTGAGGCCGTCGGCGGCCGGAAGATCGCCGGGATCCTGTGTACGCACACTCACCGCGACCACAGCCCGGCGGCAGCACCGCTCGCGGAACGGACGGGCGCTCCGATCGTGGGATGCGCGCCTTTGGCTCTGGAGACGGTCGGCCCGCGCGCCGACGCCTCCTTCGACGGCGACTATTCACCCGACCGGGTGCTTGGAGACGGTGATTCGATCGAGGTTGACGGCACTGCGCTAACGGCCGTCGCGACACCTGGGCATACGTCCAATCACCTCTGTTTCGCCTGGGGCGACGCGCTGTTTACGGGGGATCACGTGATGGCCTGGTCGACAACTGTCGTCGTCCCGCCCGACGGCGACATGGCTGCCTATATGCAGAGCTTGGAAAAGCTCCGCGGTCGCGACGATCGCATCTATTTCCCGGCACACGGGCCGCCAGTAACCAAACCGCAGCGGCACGTCCGCTCGCTTATCGGCCACCGGATGCAACGCGAAAAGCAGATATTGCGGATTGTCGGCCAGTGCCCGCGCGATATCCCCGATATCGTCGCGAACGCCTATCCGGGTTTGGACCCGCGGTTGACCGCCGCCGCGGCCGGGTCCGTTTACGCGCATCTTCTGGACCTGAAGCGGCGCGCGCTGGTTACAGTTGATGGAGACCTATGGACAGCGACCGAATCCGCCTGCCGCTACTGATCGGAGCGGTGATCATTGCGCTGCTGCTCGGCCTCGCGCTCGGCGGGGCAGGGCTCATTGGCGGCCTCTTCGGTGGCCCGAACCCCACCGCGATCGCGACCTCCAGTCTCCAATCGATGCGGGCCCAGAACCGGCTGGTCGTGTTCGTCGCGCGCTACGTGTCGGTGACCAGCGCCAAGGAATCGAAGCTCGGCTTGTCGACAGAGAGGACCCTGATCCTGCCGGGCGATGTCCGCTACGAGCTCGACCTGTCCAAGCTGAACCAGAAGGACGTGAAGTGGGACAAGGGAACGGACACGTTGTTCGTCCGCCTTCCCGACATGGAGATTTCGGGGCCTGACGTCGATCTCACTCACGCCCGCGAATATGGCTCGGGCGGGCTTCTCGATACGTTCACCAATGCCAGGGAGGACCTGGACCAGGCGAACCGGGCGAAGGCCGTCGCCGACCTTCGCAATCAAGCGCAGGGGCAGGTGCCGATGAAGTTCGCTCGCCAGGCGGCGCGCCAGGCGGTGGAGCGGAGCTTTGCGATGCCTTTGAAGGCGGCGGGGATTTCGGATGCCAAGGTCGTTGCCCGTTTCCCGGGCGAGAAGGAGGACACTAGCGTCTGGGACGTGTCGACCTCATATGAGGACGCGATCAACGAGGCGAACAGGCGCGAAGCCGCACGAGGGCAGAAATGACAGTTCAGAGTAACAGCCTCAAAGGCGTCGACCTTCTTGGCGAAATCGAGCGATTGAAGCGTGAGCGCAACGCGGTGATCCTCGCGCATTATTATCAGAAGCCCCAGATCCAGGATCTTGCGGACTTTGTCGGCGACAGCCTTGATCTCTCGCGCAAGGCAGCGGCCACCGATGCTCAAGTGATCGCCTTTTGCGGGGTCCGCTTCATGGCGGAGACGGCGAAGATCCTGTCGCCCGAAAAGACGGTGATTCTGCCCGACATGGACGCTGGCTGCAGTCTTGAGGACAGCTGCCCGCCCGACCAGTTCAAGGCGTTCCGCGAGGCCCACCCGGACCACATCGCACTCACCTACATCAACTGCTCGGCGGCCGTGAAAGCGCTGTCCGACATCATCGTCACGTCGAGCAGCGCCCAGACGATCCTCGACCAGATCCCGCCGGACCAGAAGATCATCTTCGGGCCCGACCGCCACCTCGGCGGCTATCTGGCCCGAAAGACCGGTCGCGACATGCTCCTGTGGCCGGGCATCTGCATCGTCCACCAGGCGTTCAGCGAGACAGAGCTTCTGAAGCTGAAGGCGGAGAATCCCGGCGCTCCTGTTGCCGCCCATCCGGAATGCCCGCCGCACATCATCGATCATGCCGATCATGTCGGCTCGACCAGCTCGATCCTAAAGTTCGCCCTCGAATTGGACGCGGACACGATCCTCGTTGCGACGGAGCCGCACATCATCCACCAGATGCAGAAGGCGGCGCCGGGTAAGTCGTTCATCGGGGTGCCGGGCGGGGACGGCAACTGCAATTGCAACATGTGCCCGTACATGGCGCTCAACACGCTTGAGAAGCTCTACGTCAGCCTTCGCGATCTCCAGCCGAGGATCGAGCTTTCAACCGAGCTGATGGATGCCGCGAGGAAGCCGCTCGAGCGGATGCTCGAGATGGCCGGGAACACGGTCGGAAAGGGTGACGTCGGTACTCCGCAGATTGTCGAGGATGCCGACGGCGGTGTCCCGCCGGAGGAAATCGACCCGGCGATCAGCGGCGACTGATCAACGGTTCGCCGTCGTCTCCGCCTGCAGTGCGGCGACGTTCTTTTTCCCTTCGTCGGTCAGGAAGGGAGCCGCACGAGCGAACGACACTCGGAATTCGTCGCCACAAGCAGCGACGACGTGCGGCAGATCGGGTGTGAAGACGAAGCCGCTCCGAGTCAGCTCCGCGTGCCAGTAATCCTCGCTACGAACAGCCTCGCCGCAATCCTGGTCCCGCGCTTTCCACCCGCTGAGGATGAGGTGCCGAAGCGGCGGAAGGACGGTCGTCAGCACGTCCTTGTCGACCTGCTCGCGCTTTACCGCGCGGCCGTTAAACCAGCTCAACAGGTCGACCTCGCCGCCAGTTTCCCGGTCGAACAGAATGGCTGAGTTGAAAGCGTCCGGATGGGCTCCGCCGCAATAGCCATCCCAATGATGCCCGACGCTCAGCCAGCGCGTGCTGACCATGTGCGGCTGGTAGGATTTGTTGTGCGAGGCCCCGTTCGGCGAAGACGCATCGGCCATTCGGACGCATTCGAACCAGCTATCGTCGCGGCTGGTGTCGAGCGCCTCGCCAAGCCTGTCGTTGATTTGCCGGACCGCCGGCGAATCGCCGTCGATGGCGAAGGTCTCGACCGAAATGTCGCCGCCGAAGCGGCCGCGCGGGTCGAGAATCAAGCGAGTGTAATGGAGTCCGTCCTTGACCGCAGGCTTGGTCAGCGTTCGAATGCCGTCCAGCCGCGGAGCCTGATATTCCAGGCTTCCGCACGGTCCCATATCTTCGCTCGCTTTCACCGGGACCCGCTTGAGCGTGATCGGAAGCGTCCTGCTCCCGCTAGTCCACTTGCCTGCCAGCGAATCCGGTCCCGCCGAAGCAAGTGTCCACTGCGGCGCCTTCACATGCGCATCGCCGTCGCCCTCCACGAACTGCGCCTCGTTCCCGTCCGGTTGCTGCAGCGGAATGTCGCTTAGATGAGACTGGTAAAAGTAGAGACCGTAAGGGACGTCTTCGTTGAAACAGGCGCGGATTGGCTGCGCTCCGAGCGTGCCTTGCCATACCCCCTGCAGATTGCTCGGCCATTGGCCGGCTTCAGCAGTGGCAGGTGACAAAGGAACCGTCGCGAAGAGCGCGAGGACCGCAACTTTGCTCATCGTCCGGCAACCGACAGTGGCCACTCCGTGCATTGGCTCCTCCCCACAAGCCGCAGCTCAGCTGTGTATTGCTGATCCACGACATGAGCTTTCGCAAGCCTTCTTGGGGAACTGCAACTTTACATCAGGCGTCCAGCGGATAGGCCATGGCCATGAATGCTCCACTCGATTCGACGAAGACGAAATCTGATGCCGAGGCCGCAGAGCGACGTTGCTACACGAACCCCGTCCTCGATGCTGACTTTCCCGATCCGGCGGTAATCCACGCGCCGGACGGCTTCTATTACGCCTATGCGACCCAAACGCAGCGCGACGGCAAGTGGGTCAACATTCAGGTCGCCCGCTCGAGCGACCTCATCGACTGGGAGCTGCTGGGCGACGCACTCCCAGACAAGCCGGAATGGGCGAAGACGACTCAGGATTTTTGGGCACCGAGCGTCATCCGCGGCGGCGACACCTACTTCATGTATTATTCGGCGACGCCGGATGTCTGCCACCGTCACGAAAAGGGCCACGCTCTCGCGGTCGCGACGTCCTCATCCCCAGCCGGTCCGTTCGTCGACATGGGCATGCCGCTGCTGCTCGGCGCCGGCTTCGAATATATCGACCCGATGGCTTTCGATGACCCGGTGTCGGGGAAACATTATCTCTACTGGGGATCGGGTTTCCAGCCGATCAGAGTCCAGGAGCTAAGCGCCGATCGTCTCGCCTTCGCTCCGGACAGCGAGCAGATCGATCTCGTCTGGCCGAATCCGAAGAAGGGCGAGTTCCCGAGGCTGGTGGAAGCGGCCTGGGTAATCCGGCACGGCGATTACTACTACCTCTTCTACTCGGGCGATAACTGCTGCGGGCCGGACGCGCATTACGGAGTGATGGTTGCGCGTTCAGCCAGCCCGACGGGACCCTTCGAGACCCTTGAGCAGGCGACGGGCGTCTCCCACAGCCTCGTCCTGCAAAAGAACCATTACTGGCTGGCGCCAGGGCACAATTGCATAGCCGAGGACAGCACGGGGCAGCTATGGATCCTCTATCACGCGATAGATCCCAAGAAGCCGCGGCAGCATCAGGATGACGAGATGAACAGCCGGCGGGTGATGCTGATTGACAAGGTCCACTGGAATGACGGGTGGCCGCGCATCGGAACGCCGTCGCACGAGCCGATGCCCGCGCCGGCCGCCTAGGCCGCAGTTCCTCCGGCCACCCGCAGTTCGCTCCGGGACTGCTCGCCGTCGTCTTCGAAGATGGCGCGCTGACGCTGAAGCTCCCGGTAAAGCGGCTCGTACACGTCCCGCTCGCCGTCGGACCCGATTGGCGACAGTAGCCCCACGTCGCAGTGCCGGCTGTTGTCCCAACCCGGGTAGGCGGTAACCGGGTAGATGCAGATGCCCTCGATGCGGGCGCCCAGCTTCTGTGCGGCGCGAACCTCATCGCAGATGTAGTGAAACCAGGCGGGGCGGCCCGAGCCCTCCGCCCCAGTCTCCGATATAAAAAGCGGCTTTCCGTAGCGTTCCGCGACTTCCACCAGCATGTCCGAGAGCGGCCGGTATTCGTGATGGCCCATCGGAATGGTCGGGCCATCGAGATACCACTGATTGTGCGGATAGAAATTGAGCCCGACCACATTCACGAAATCGTCGCGCCCGCCAAGCTCCGGGCGTTCGCGGCCCATCAGCCAGTCGTAGGCCTGGAACTGTCCG
This sequence comes from uncultured Alphaproteobacteria bacterium, assembly GCA_963839145.1. Taxonomy (GTDB): domain Bacteria; phylum Pseudomonadota; class Alphaproteobacteria; order Sphingomonadales; family Sphingomonadaceae; genus Sphingomicrobium. The sequence continues at coordinate 121,703 of CAWITR010000001.1, read as the reverse complement.
AGCCGGAGCTGGTTCGCCGCCTTCAACTCCTTCCGCCTATCATCCTTCGGAGCGATGTGGATCAGAGGGTCCGCCCAGACGAACACCGCGTCCGGCCAGCACTCGCGGATAGCGGTGCAACCCGCCACCGCGGTTCGCACAAGCTGGCTCTTCATCCACCCGACTTCCCTTGGCCCAACAGGGGGAAAATAGCCGGTTTCGACAGCCCAGCAGATGAAGGAAATTTCGTTGAGCGGGCACACCAGCGGCGGCTCGCCCGTCACGGTCTCTCGATGTTCGAGGGCCGCGACCGCGAATTCCGCAAACCGCTTGGGGAAATCGGGCGAGGCCTGGTCGACATGGTCAGGCGAGCCATAGTGAAACAAGTCCCAGATCATCTGGACACCGGCTTCCTCGGCGGCATTCAGCATCGGCGTCCAGCTCGACCAGTCATATTGTCCCGGCGAGGTTTCGATGAGGTGCCAGCGAAGCCCGTCGCGGAGCGTTCGAAGGCCCATGTCCGCGCACTGGCGATAATCGGAAAGGACATGCCGCGCGTGCGAAGTGGCGCGGATCAGGTCGAGCCGGACGCCGTCAGGGCGGCGATGAGACGAACATTCGAATCCGGCCTGGAAAAAGCTTTGGAAGGGGCTGGCCATTGCTCTCGCTTGATCTGCCTCCGGCGGTTCAACGTGAACCACGCGGCGGCGTTCCTGACGCTATTGGACCGGATCCCGGCCCGGATATGGCTGCGCCTTCAGCAATCTCGCGAGATGCGCGGCGTTTGACCCCACCCCGGCAGCGGTTTCGCGGACGAGCTTCGGCACCTCCTTCAGCTCCTTGAAATCGGTCTTGTGCATTGCTTCGCCGACCCAATAGCAGGACCCCATTGCCGGAATTGTCCAACCGACCTCCTGAAGCGCCTGGAACAGCTCGGCGGTGACGTGGTGGGCGCCGTCTTCGTTTCCAACGATGGCCGCCACCGCGACCTTTCCGAAAGCCGGCGAGCGGCCGCGGTCGTCCATTTCGCCGAAGAACGCATCCATCCGCTCCAGCACTCGCTTGGCGAGGCTGGACGGCTGACCGAGCCAGATCGGCGTTCCGAAGATAAGGATGTCGGCCGACAGGATCGTCTTGCGAACGTCGGGCCAGCCGTCGCCGGGGCCCTCGTCCGATGTCACTCCGGGCAGGATGTTGTGTTCGGAAATTCGGATCGCGTCCGTGAGTTCGACGTCGTGCTTCTTCAGCTCATCGACGATGAGGCCGATCATCCGGTCGGTCGAGGAGGGCGGGTCATCACAGCTCTTGAGGCTGCAATTGATTGCGACTGTGGTCAGGCTCACGGGGTCTGTCCGATCATCACAGAGGAGCGGGTCAGGGCGGAGATGGTTCCGAAGAACGCATCTGCCCGCTTGTCGAAGCAATCGTTGACGCACCGGCGGCAGGGTCTCACGATGAGATGAAATCTCCGGGAGAAAGTCTTGCGCAAACTTCTACTTGCAGCCGCCGCAACCGCCGTCGTTGGCACAGCCGCCATCGCCCAAACCTCCGATCCGTATCTTTGGCTTGAGAATATCACCGGGGCCAAGGCGCTGGCGCAGGTGCGCAAGTGGAACGCCGAAACCGAAGCGGTCCTGACCAAGATTCCGGGTTACGAACAGCATCGGGAGCGGGCGCTCGCGATCCTCAACAACCCGCGGCAGATTGCGACCCCCGACGATGTCATGGGCGACATGGTTGCCAATCACTGGGTCGATGCGAACCACAAGCGCGGGCTTTGGCGAATTTCGCCGCTTTCCGCCTATGTCGCAGGGCACCCGCAGTGGCGCACGCTGATCGATGTCGACGCGCTCGGCGCGAAGGAAGGCAAGAGCTGGGTCTGGCACGGCGCGAACTGCCTTCCTCCACAATATCAGCGCTGCCTCGTCTCATTGAGCCCGGGCGGCGGCGACGCCGACGTAATTCGCGAATTCGACATTGGTAGCGGTCAGTTCGTGCCGGACGGATTCACTGTACCGCTTGGGAAGAACAACGCCACGTGGGTCGACAAGAATACGCTCCTCGTCGCCCGGGTGGAAGGGGAGGGGACGGCAACCCGCTCCGGCTATCCGCGCACGGTCAAGCTGTGGAAGCGCGGAACCGCGTGGAGTTCGGCCGCGACCGTCGCCCAGGGCATTGAAAAGGATATTGCTGTCCGGCCTTTTGCGATGATGGACGGCGACACTCGCTACGTGGGGATAGACCGTGCCGTCGGCTTCTACGCGAACAAACGGTTCATTCTTGGTCCCGGCGGCAAGCTCCTCGAGCTTCCCATCCCGGAGACGGCGGAGCTCGACACGATCGTCGATGGCCAGGCGATCGTCACTCTGATCGACCCGCTGGGCGGGTTCAACCCGGGAACGGTGGTGTCCTTCGACATGGCGGCGATGCTGGCCGGGCAGAAGCCCTCTCCGACGCTGGTGATGGCCCCCAATTCGCACCAGGCGATAGAGCAGGTGGATTCGACCGATCATGTGCTGTGGATCAAGGCGCTCGACGACGTGTCGGGCAAGTTGTTCGCACTTCGCCGCCAGGCGGACGGCAGCTGGTCGCGGCAGGCAGTGCCGCTTCCGACCAACCGCACAGTCCAGCTGATTGCGGCCGCCGACAAGCAGGACCTCGCCTTCGCGACGGTCGAGGGCATGCTCAACCCGACTACGCTCGTCGCGGTCGGAGCGAACGGCGTTCAGACGGTTCAGGCGCTCCCGGCCGAGTTCGATGCGTCGACATTCACCGTCGTGCAGAGGTTCGCGACGTCGAAGGACGGGACGAAGATCCCGTATTTTCTGGTCCGAAACAAGGCGGTGACCGCGCCTACCGGGGTGCTGATCCATGCCTATGGCGGATTTCGGCTCGCCCAGACTCCGACATATCTGACTGAGCAGCCGTACCGCTCAGGCCCGCTGGCGCTGTTTGAGGTCGAGGACGGCAACGCTTTCGTGCTCGCCAACCTTCGTGGCGGCGGCGAGTACGGGCCTGCCTGGCACAAGGCGGCCATGCGCGAAAAGCATCAGAACGCGTTCGACGACCTCGAGGCGGTCGCCCGCGACCTGATCCGCACCGGCGTTGCTCGACGTGACGGAGTGGCGATTTCCGGTCGTTCAAACGGCGGGCTGCTGGTCGGAGCGGCAATGACCCAGCATCCCGAGCTCTACTCGGCGGTCATCGCCGGATCGCCGTTGGAGGACATGAAGCGATACTCGCACCTGCTCGCCGGCGCATCGTGGATGGACGAATATGGCAACCCGGATGTCCCCGCCGACTGGGCGTTCATCAAGAAGTATTCGCCGTACCAGAATGTCCGCAAGGGCGTGCATTACCCGCCGGTCTTCTTTTACAATTCGACCAAGGATGATCGAGTCCACCCCGGCCACGCGCGCAAGATGGCAGCCAAGCTGAAGGCCTACGGCAACCCCGTCTATTATCACGAATATACTGAAGGCGGGCATTCGGTCGGCGGCAACCGGACCGAGGACGCAAAGCGGGCGGCCCTGGAATGGGCGTTCCTGAAGCGGACGATCGGGACCGGTCCGCGCTAGCGCGGGCGCGCCTCGATGGTCGCCGTCTCCGGATGCTTCTTGTCCAGGTGGCGGCGGATGATCTTCAAATTGTACGAGTTGGAGCGAAAGAGAAGCGTCGGAATGACGCCGATTACGGGAATCACGGAGAACAGTCCGAGCAACCAGTTGACTCCGACGTTGCCGGTCATCCGGGCCATCTGAAACTTCGACATGCCGAGATTCTTCGCTTCCCAGACGATGTAAGCGCCGAGCGCCGCTGCGGCGACGTCGCCCACCACCGGGACCAGGTCGAGAATGACGTCGAGGCCGACCGGCCGTTTGATGCCCGGGATGACGAACATATGCTCGAGCAGCTTTTCCATCGACTCGAGCCGGCGCCGGACCGACTGCGCATCCCTGCCGAGCGCCGGCAACTCGCGGAATTTGCTCGTGTTCATGAAAGCTGTCCTGCTCACTCGATCACCTGCCTTCCAGTGTCCAACGCTCCGCCTCAATGCCTGGTTCAGCGGGACTATGGCTAATGTGGTGCGACTGTATTATTAAAACAATACAGGTACGAGAGGAACTCCCCGCAGCAAATGGACGATTCGGAAGGCATCTGGATGCGCGGCGGAGTGCCCGTCGAGGAGCTTCCCGACCCCTTTGCTCCTGAACCGTCACCGGCCGCGGAGCCGCCGGAGCAGGAGCAGCCGTCGAGTTGGCGGTGGCGACGGGCGAAGTTGATCGCGCTTTCCGCGCTGGCGGTCGTCGTCGTCACGTTCGTATGGCTGTTCTTTACGGCGCCGCTCTCCAAGGCTCTCCAGCCGCTTCCAGACCCGGCGATGCTGTTCGTTTCCGCCGACGGGCATGCGATTGCCAGGCGCGGCGCCATGAAGGAAGCGCCCGTGGACGTCACGAAGCTGAAGCCGTTCACGCCGGCGGCGTTCGTCGCGATCGAGGACCGGCGCTTCTATCACCACTGGGGCGTGGACCCGCGCGGCATCGGCCGCGCCCTTCTCGCCGACGTTCGCGCCGGCGGTGTTCGCGAGGGCGGCAGCACGATTACCCAGCAGCTCGCGAAGACGAACTTTCTCTCCTCCGACCGCAGCATCAAGCGCAAAGCCCAGGAGGTGATTATCGCCTTCTGGCTCGAGGCGTGGCTGTCGAAGGACCAAATCCTCTCGCGCTATCTCTCAAGCGTCTATTTCGGAGACGGTACCTACGGTCTTCGAGCTGCCGCCCACCATTATTTCGCGCGCGATCCGGCAGACCTGACGCTCGCCCAGTCGGCAATGCTCGCCGGAATGGTGCAGGCGCCGTCGCGGCTTGCGCCCACTCGGCACCTCAAGGCGGCGCAGGAGAGGAGCCGGCTGGTACTGAAAACGATGGCCGACACCGGCGTAATCACTCAGCGACGGGCGAGGACGTTGAAGCTCGCCCGGCCGGTCGTGCAGACAAGTAAGCTCCCCTCCGGGACCTACTTCACCGACTGGGTGGCGCCGCAGGCGCAGGACGCCTTCGAATCCGGTTTCGGCCAGGTCCGGGTCACGACGACTCTCGATTCATCGCTGCAGCGGATTGCGCTCCGCGCCGTGAACCGAGCGCCGATCGGCACGGCGCAGGCGGCTCTTGTCGCCATGCGGCCGGACGGGCGGGTCGTGGCGATGGTGGGGGGCAAGAGCTACTCGGACACGCCGTTCAACCGCGCCACTCAGGCGCTTCGTCAACCAGGGTCGGCGTTCAAGCTGTTCGTCTATCTCGCGGCGATGCGCTCCGGATGGACTCCCGACAGCATCATCGACGACAAGCCTATCACCATTGGCGGCTGGACTCCTTCGAATAGCGACGGCGTCTATCGCGGCCCGATCACTCTTCGCGAAGCATTCGCCCGTTCGAGCAATTCCGCAGCGGTGAGGCTGGCGCAGTCGGTCGGCAGGAACAATGTCATTCGCGCCGCTCGCGACCTCGGGATCAGCTCACCGCTTCCGGACAAGCCCAGCCTGGCGCTTGGAACGGGCGGTGTGAGCCTTCTCGAACTGACGGCTGCCTATGCAGCAATATTGTCCGGAGCCTATCCCGTGGAGCCGCGCGGCCTTCCCGGCGAGCCTCAGGACGAGGGGCTGTCGAGCTTCTTCACTTCGCGCGGGCATCTCGATGAGCGCCGCGACCGCGAGCCGATGCTCGATCTGCTGTGGGCGGCGGCGAATACCGGCACCGGCAAGCGCGCGGCGTTGAGCGTGCCGACCTTCGGCAAGACGGGGACCACTCAGGACAATCGCGATGCCGTGTTTGTCGGCTTTGCCGGCGATCTGGTCGTCGGCGTGTGGGTCGGACGCGACGACGACAAGTCTCTGGGCAAAGTCAGCGGGGGGACCGTTCCCGCACGAATCTGGCGCGATTTCATGACCTCCGCGCTCTCGATCGACAATTCGCAGGGGCCGCAACTTCCGCCGGCTTACCGGAAGCGCTCGGCGCCGCAGCAGCCTCGCCCGGCTAAGCACCCGAGCCCGCTACCCGACAGCTGGAGCGACGGCACCAAGCCGCTTCGGGACCTCGCCAAGGCGCTCGGCAAATTGCTCGACCAATAGGCGGCGGGCGAACGGTTTTTCGGCAGAAAAGATTAATGCATCGAAACCTCTAGTCTTAAGGCTTTTTCAACCGGTTGAGTCCTAATCCTCACCGCAACCTACGCAAAGTTTGTGGCGCAGGTGGGGGAGCAGCGTCTCCCAACAGTGGAGCCAAAGGAGACAGGACATGGCCAAGTTTCTGAAACTGATTAAGAACGAAGAGGGTGCGACTGCCATCGAGTATGGCCTCATCGCCGCCCTGATCGCCGTTGCGATCATCAGCGCAGTGTCGACTGTCGGCACGTCGCTGACCAACACCTTCACGGCCGTTTCGGACAACCTCGACGCGTCGTAAGGTCAGCCTCAGCTGAAAAGAGACGGCGGTGCCGAAAGGCGCCGCCGTTTTTTTGTGTCCGCTTGCTGCGCGGGCGGGGCCATTAACCATTCCTTGCGAACATCGCGGGTACCGAGACTCACGCGGAAAGTGGCAACGGGGGAATTCGGGTGAACAAGATCCTCGACTACGGTGAACGGCTGTTCATGCTGGTCATTGCGGCCGCGTTCCTTCGTTCGATCCTGCAGAATGTCGATTCGCAGCCGTTTCTGATCGTGCTCGCTGCGTGTGAATTGTTACCCGTGGGACTGATGCTCATTCGGCGCCCGGGCGAATGCACTCAAGAACCGCTTCCGTTCGTCTTCGCCTTCCTCGGCACTGCCGCTCCGTTGCTGGTGCGACCGGTCCACGGCGGGACCGTGCTCGTCCCGATGGCGTTTGGCGCCGTGCTGATGCTGCTGGGCCTGTTCCTCAATGTGGCTTCCAAGCTCGCCCTGTGGCGCAGCTTCGGCCTCGCGCCAGCGAACAGGGGAATTCGCGCCGGCGGTCCCTACCGATTTGTCAGGCATCCGATGTATCTCGGCTATTTCCTGACCCAGCTTGGCTTTCTGCTTACCAACCTGACGATCGGTAATGCGATCAAATATGCTCTCGCCTGGAGCATGCAGCTGTTGCGCATTCGCGAGGAGGAAAAATTCCTGCTCACGGATGAAAGCTATCGCGAGCTGGCGAGCCGAGTTCGGTTCCGGCTCCTCCCGGGCGTTTACTGACACGAACGTCTGCCGCAGGCTGCAGGGTTTTCGCTTCGGCAGTCAGTCTGCCGGATACTAGGCGTGAAGCGGCGCAGGCTGCCGGAGCGCTCTGACCTTCCGGTCTTCGCACCAGAGCTCGAGCGGCCGATGGTCCGACTCCCCCGCAATATGGACTGCATCCACGTCGTCGTTGGCTTCAATTTCGCGCTCCCGGTCAATCTGGCCGGTGTTCGGATTGATGAAGCACAGCCTGTAACGGATCATTGCTACGGTCCTACGGTTTCGCTGCCTCAACGCTTTTCACGAGCCGACGTTTCCGCTCTGATCGAACCTCCGGCGCACGGCCTGGCGCAGGTCAATCACTACAACACGCTATGGTGGCAAGATTATCTGGTTAAGTGGAGCCGGGGCGGCGGAACCAACCGGTTCGATCGGCACGAGCAGTGGCCGGTGTGGAACCGCAATGAGGAGGAAGACCGCTCGATTGAGAAGCACTTGCCGCAAAGGCGCGGTGCGGCTAGGCGCCGCCGCAACTCCAACCCACGCGAACATCAGGAGACCGTTCGGCCATGGCCGTCACGCGCACTTTTTCGATCATCAAACCCGACGCGACGCGTCGCAATCTCACCGGCGCAATCACGAAGATGCTGGAGGACGCAGGCCTTCGGGTTGTCGCGTCAAAGCGGATTCGAATGAGCCGCGACCAGGCTGAGGGCTTTTACGCAGTTCACAAGGAACGCCCTTTTTACAACGACCTGTGCACATTCATGACATCGGGACCGGTGGTGGTTCAGGTGCTCGAAGGCGAGGATGCGGTTAAGCGCAATCGCGACGTGATGGGCGCCACCAACCCCGCCGATGCCGCCGAGGGAACGATTCGCAAATGCTATGCTGAATTGATCGAAGCCAATTCGGTGCACGGCTCCGACAGCGACGAGAACGCCAAGACGGAGATCGCATTCTTCTTCGAGCCGGACGAAATCGTCGGATAGAGCTTCCGGGGGAAGCTCGTCATCCCGCGATCCTCGGCGAGGCAGTCCGGTGGACTGCCGTCGCGCCGGGAATTGTCGGGTAACTCAAAGCAACGGACCGACCATCGCCAGCACGTTCTGCCAGACGCGCTTGGCGATCCCGAACTGCGCAACGTCTGCGCCAGTCACCTGGTCGGATTGCCCGATGAATTCGTCTTGGCGGGCCCGAAGGTCGGCCGCGAATTGCGGATCGGCGAAGAGGATGTTGTTTTCGAAGTTCAACTCAAAGCTTCGCCGGTCCAGGTTCGCTGATCCGATCATCGCGACCTGACTGTCGACCACCATCGTCTTGGCGTGAAGCAGACCGGGGCGGAATTCGAAGATCTCCGCGCCTGCCCTGATCAGAGCGGCGTAGTAGCTCCTGCTGGCCCCGCCGACGAATCGGCTGTCGTTTCGCTTCGGAAACACCAGAACGACCCGCACCCCGCGCCGGGCGGCGGACAGGATCGCATAGAGAAGCTGCTCGTCGGGCACGAAATAGGGCGTCGTAATCACCAGTTCGTCGCGGGCAGAGTGAATCAGCTCGGAAAAGCAGCTCGGCATCGCGTCATAGGTGAAAATTGGGCCGGTGCCGATCACCTGGGCAATGATCGAGCCTCCGCCCGAAACGGCGACCGGCGTTTCGGCAAGACACTCGCTGATGTCGTCGCCTCCCTCTCCCATCCAGTCGGAGACGAAGAGGAACTGGCAGCCGCCGACGACCGGCCCCTGCCAGCGCGTCATCACGTCCACCCACGGTGCAAAGCGTGGCTTGATCCGGAAATCGGGGTCGGCCAGATTTTGGCTGCCGACCCACGCGATGCGATTGTCGACGATCAGCGACTTGCGGTGGTTGCGAAGGTCTACTCGGCCGCGAAGCAGCCTTCTCAGGCTGCCGAACGGAAGGGCGATGCGCACTTGCGCTCCGCTGGCCTTCAGGTCGCTCCAATGTCTCGAGTGGATGAACTGACGCGATCCGAGCGCGTCAACGAGCGCTCGGACCCGCACTCCACGCTTGGCTGCCCGGATCAGCGCGTCCTTCATCTTTAGGCCGTTGTGATCTTCGAGCCAGATGTAGGTGGTGACGTGGACGTGGTGGGTCGCCGAATTGACGTCGGCCGCCATTGAATTGATTGCCGCGTTGCTGTCGGCGGCGAGGGTTGCGCTGTTTCCCTCCGTGGGACCGATTTGGTTGACGGTCCGGCCGAGTGCAAACGGCGCTTCGTAGGGCGATCGTTTCAGAGTTGCGATCGCGCTCTCGTCCGGCGGGGCCCGGGGGAGGGCGTTTTCGACTTCAAGGCCGAAGCGGCGGCGACGGATCCGAGTCTCGCCGAGCAGTAGATAGGCGACTGTGCCGACAATCGGAGCGGCGATGATGATGATGACCCAGGCGAGCCTCGACGCGGGTTCGCGGTGCGGGCGAAGAATTGCGCGCAACAGCACCGCCCCCTCGATCAACACGACCAAGACCGTCAGGAAAATGTGAATGGGCCGCATCGCGCGCACTGCGGCATATCCGGGCGGGCCTGTCTAGTGCGCGCGCAATCTCGTCAGGCGCGGCTGAGGCTGACCAGGCGCAGCGAATGGCCGCCGAAAAGGCCGCCGCCTTCCCAGCGATAGGACAGCCGGTAACTTCCGCTCGCCCTCTTGTCCGCTCCCGCTTCGACGTAGCGTGTATCGATTTTCACCGGGACAGAGTGGACGCCTTTGGAGTCCTTGTCCTTCCCGGAAAGCGCGGATTGGACCGAATTCGGCGTCAAGACGCCCGTCGCTGCCCACCTCGATCGGGCTTGCTCCACCGATCTTGACCGTCAGCGATTCAAGCGCGTGGCTCGGTTCGACAGGCGCGATGACAAGTGTTCGGCCGCCGCGCTCGACGCTCGCCCGAAGCGTGAGCGGAATGGGTTGGCGCTGTTCGACAATTCGGGTCGGGCCCTCGTGATCGCCAGTTTTCCAGCTGATCCAAACGCCGACCGCCGAGACGAGCAGGGCCGCAAGCGCAATGAGCTCGCCAAGGTTGATCCAGCGGCGGCGCTCGCGTTCGCGCTCGTTCATCGCCCGCCCATTTCAAGCAGCCGGCGCGGAGCGACAAGCTCCCAGCTCCTGGCGATTCGGCTGTCGACCAGCTCCCAATCGACATCTCCGCCCAAAAGGTTGATTCCGACCCAGCCGGAAGGGCCGAGATAGGCGGGACGAGAATAGACGTCGCGGGCGGCTTCGATGAGCATTTGCTGCTCGTCGATTCCGGTGGTCTTCACGCAAACGACTGTGCGTCCGTCGCCGTGATGGTTGTCGCGGAACTGCGCGAACTGCTTGCCCGCGACGAAGAAGGTGGGCTGGCCGTGCGACAGCCGCTCCTCCGTCTCGGGAAGCTCGAGCGCCGAGGCGCGCACTCGGGCGAGCGGATCGCTCATGCTGCGACAAACTCCGCCAGCGCCTTCGGGTACAGGCGGTGCTCCGCTTCGAGCACGCGCGCCTCCAGAGTCTCCTCCGTGTCGCCCTCGACAATCGGAACCTCGGCCTGCGCAAGCACATCGCCCGAATCGAGCTCTTCGGTCACGAGGTGAACGCTGCAACCGCCAGAAGCATCGCCAGCTTCGATGGCTCGCTTGTGCGTGTCGAGGCCGCGATATTTCGGCAGCAGCGACGGGTGTATGTTGACGACCCGGCCTGCCCATTTGCGGCTGAACTGCGGGGAAAGGATGCGCATGAACCCGGCCAGAGCGACGGTGCCGACGCGATGATCCGATAGCGATTGGTCGAGCGCCGATTCCCACAACTGCTTGTCGATTCCGCGGCTGTCCCACGTCCACGTTTGGATCGACTGATTGCGCGCCCACGCGAGCCCTGGCGCCAACGGCTTGTTGGAACCGACGAGAACGACTTCATATCCGCTCGCCTGCTCGACTAAGGCTCGCATGTTGCTCCCCCGGCCGGAGATCAGGACCGCAACTCGGCGCTTGTCGCGCTCAGCCATCGTGCGATGCGGCCCAGCTTTCGCGTGAACCCCAGCTGTCGGCGGGCCCGCGAACGGTGCATCCGCGCTGCCCTGCGGCGATCCGCCCGATGACGCGGGCCTTTTCGCCGGCCTCGCCGAGGCGGGAAATCACCGCGTCAGAATCCGTTTCAGCGACGATCGCGACCATGCCGATGCCGCAATTGAACGTCCGTGCCATCTCCTGCGCGGCAATCGACCCGCCGTCCTGAATCAGCGCAAACAAGGGCGGGAATTGCCATAGCCTCGCGTCGATTTCGGCGCGGCACCCTTCCGGAAGGACTCGGGGGATATTTTCCAGAAGGCCGCCGCCGGTAATGTGCGCGAGGGCGTGAACGAGCCCGTCGCGCACTAGCGGCAATAGCGGCTTCACGTAAATTCTCGTCGGTTCGAGAAGCACTTCGCCCAGGCTGACTCCGGGCAGGAAAGGCGCTTCGGCCGCAAGATCCAGCGACCCGTCAGCGACAATTCGGCGGACCAGAGAAAAACCGTTGCTGTGAACGCCCGAACTGGCGATCCCGATGATTGCGTCCCCCTCCGCCACTCGGGTGCCGTCGAGTAGCTGACCCCGTTCGACCGCACCGACGCAGAAGCCGGCGAGGTCGTAGTCACCAGGCGAGTACATGCCCGGCATCTCCGCGGTTTCGCCGCCAATGAGCGCACAGCCGGCCTGGCGGCACCCTTCCGCGATCGATTGCACGACCGCTCCGGCGATCTCCGGGTCGAGCTTCGCACAGGCGAAATAGTCGAGGAAAAACAATGGCTCCGCGCCTTGCACGACAAGGTCGTTGGCGCACATTGCGACGAGGTCGATGCCGACGCCCTGGTGGCGGTTGAGATCGATGGCGAGCTTCAGTTTCGTCCCGACGCCGTCGTTGGCGGCAATGAGCAGCGGATCGTCGTAGCCGGCTGCCTTCACGTCGAAAAGGCCGCCGAAGCCGCCAAGCTCGGCGTCGGCACCGGGCCTTGCTGTCGAGCGCGCCAGCGGACCGATCGCTTTCACGAGCCTGTTTCCGGCTTCGATCGACACGCCGGCATCGGCGTAAGTTAGCGGCTTTTCAGACATCGCTTCGCCGACTAGCCAGAAGCAGCTTGGATTTCCACGCCGTTGTCGCCAAAAGCCGTTGCTAATGGTTCGCCGTCCCTGGTTCGTCGCTGCTTTCGTTGCGCTTCTCGGCCTCGCCATCGGCGGGGTTCTTTTTGCGCAGATGGAATCCGGCGATCGCGGTATCCTCCCGCTCGACAGCTCGGGAACGCTTGAGATCGACGGAATTCACGTCGACGTCGGCGGGAAAGATGCGCAGTCGGCACGGCTTGCGGGGTGGCGAATTGCCCAGCGCGAGGGCTTTCGCAAACTGTGGGCCAAGAGCCACGGACTGCCGGAGTTGCAAGCTCCGAACCTGTCGGACTCCGCGCTGGACGACATCGTCAGCTCGATCATTGTCGACAAGGAGCAGATCGGCCCGAACTCGCTATATCGCCGATCTTGGCATCCTGTTCGACCGTGCCCGTGCGGGACAGCTGTTCGGAATCGCCAGCGTCGGGCAGCGATCGCAGCCGATGCTCCTCATCCCGATCACCGTTAGCGCCGGAACCGAAACCACGGTCGAGCTGCGCAACCCATGGCAAAGGGCGTGGGCCGAGTTCCACACGTCCCAAAGCCCGATCGATTATGTCCGGGTGAGCGGGCTCGGCGCCGACCCGCTACTGATCAACGCGGATCAGGCGCGCCGCCCCGGGCGGGCCTGGTGGCGAAACATTCTGGATCTCTATGGCGCCGCTGACATCCTGGTGGCGGAAGTGATGGTGGACCGGCTGTACCCGGACGGTCCGGCGAGGGCGCGGTTCATCGCCCGTCACGGACCCAACGGCGAGATCGTCGGCGGATTCGAGCTCACCGCAGCCAACGGCGCGGGCGTGGCGGCGATGATGGAAGAGGGCGTCCGGCGGATGGATCAGATTTTCACAAATGCGTTCAGGGCCGGCGCTCTCAGCCGCGATAGCAGCTTGAATCTTCCGCCTCCGCCGCCCCCGCCTCCGGAGCAGCAGGCGCCGGTTCAGCAGGCGCCGAGCCGGTACCAGGTGGCGGTCGTCACTCCAAACGCGGCGACCTACAATTCCGCGCTGGCGCACTTGCGGGCAATTCCAGGAGTCAGCCTGGTGCAGCAGGTCAATATCGGGATCGGGGATACCAGCTACTTCTACGTCACCTACCGAGGCAGCCTCGACGCTCTGCGGTCGATCCTGGTTTCCCGCGGGTGGGGCGCGGACATCAGCGGCGGCCAGCTCAAAGTGTACGTCCGCACCCCATCACCGGCACCGCAGCCGCAGCCGCAGCCGCAGCAGCTGACGGGTAACAGCGCGCAGCCGCAGGTCCAGAACAAGGCCGCCCCTACGCCTTCAGGAACGAAACGGCCGCAATGAGCGGAAGGGAGCAAATCGCGCTCCCGCTCGACTGGCCACAAAGCCAGGGCGACAGCCGGCTGATCGTCACTTCAGCCAACCGGGACGCTTTCGATCATTTTCGAAAGTGGAGCATGTGGCCGGTGAAGGCGACTCTTTTGGCCGGCCCCCGCCGCTCGGGCCGGAGCCTTCTTGCGCGCACCTTCGTGGAGCGAGTCGGAGGCCGGCTGATCGACATGGCCGACCACGAGGACGAAGAAGAGCTGTTTCACGCGTGGAACTCCGCGCAGGAGAGCGGGCGGCCGCTGGTCATGATCGTCGATCGCGTGCCGCCGGAGTGGGAGATCGGGTTGCCCGACCTCAAGACCCGAATCGCAGTTACTCCCGTCGCTTCGATCGGTGACCCCGACGACAGCCTTTTCGAAGCCTTGATCCAGCTTCATTTTGCCGATCGCGGGCTCCACATCCCGCGCGAAGCGCTTCGCTTCATGTCGGAGAGGCTCCACCGCGATTACTGGACCGTCGAACGAGCGGTCGAGGTGGTAGATCGCTATGCGATCGCGGAGCGGGCAAGGCTGAGCCTGCCGACGATCCGGCGCGCGCTCATCGAATCAGGAATGATCGGGGGTTAGCTGCAGCTGATCCGCTCGACGCGGTTGCTGGCGTCGAGATAGACGGACAAGCGGTCGGAGCGATATTCCATCGTCACGGCCGTTCCGGGCGGCACCCACCGCACTGTCGATGCGTGCGAGACCTGCAGCATCTGCTGCTCGAGCCCCGAGCTTCTCGGCTGACCGACGAACTGCTCGATGTTGGAGGCGTCGCACTTTTCCCCCGAAGCCGGTGCGTGTTGCGGCGGCGAATTGGCAGGCGGGGACTGCGCCGTGGAGCAGGCGGCGAGGACGAGACTTGTGGCAGCGATCGCGAATTGCGCGGTCATGCCTCAACCTCCTCGACAAGCCTGCTCATCTTCAGCTTCCCGTTTTCGATGGCAAAGCCGAGGCGGCCTTCGACCAGGTCGAGAGCATCGCGCCCGAATTCTTCAAAACGCCAACCCCTGAGAACGTTGAGATCGCGTACTCCGGCCGCAAGCGCCTCGAGGTCACTGCTCCGGGCAATCAGCCGCGGGGCGACTCCCGATTCCTTAGCTCGGATCTTGAGCAAGAGCTTCAGCAGGTCCCCGACCAGCGCGGCGTCCTTTGTGAGACCGGGACGGCGCGGCTCGCGCGACGGGATCTCGTCCGGCTCGAGCGGCTTTGCCTGCTCCACGGCCGCCATTAGCCGGGCGCCGATGTCGTTGTTCCTCCACCCAGCCGAAAGGCCGCGGACCTTGGCCAGATTCTCCTGGTTTTTCGGCGGATGAGCGGCGATCTCGACGAGCGTGTCGTCCTTGACGATCCGCCCGCGCGGGATGTTCTTGGTGCGCGCCTCGGTCTCGCGCCACGCGGCTAGCGCCTTCAGCCGTCCGAGAACCGCCGGGTTGCGGCTCGGGAGGCGGAGCCGCTTCCACGCATCCTCCGGCTCGAAAGCGAAGCTCGACGGGTCGGCAAGGCGCTCCATTTCCTCGTCCAGCCAGGCTCCGCGGCCGGTCTTCTTCAGCTTTTCCACGAGCCGCGGGAAGACCTTGGCCAGATGCGTGACGTCGGCGATCGCATAGTCGATCTGGCGCTTGTCGAGCGGGCGGCGGCTCCAGTCGGTGAAGCGCGCACCCTTGTCGAGGCTGTGGCCGAGCATCGACTCGATCAGGTTCGAATAGCCGACCTGCTCGCCATGCCCGAGCGCCATTGCCGCCACTTGGGTGTCGAACAGCGCTCGCGGCATCTTGCCGGTCAGGTTGTGGATTATCTCCAGGTCCTGACTTCCGGCGTGGAAGACCTTCAGAACCTCGTCGTTGTTGACCAGCAGGTCGAGCAGCGACGACAGGTCGATGTCCGCCTTCGGGTCCACGGCGGCCGCTTCCTCGCTGCTCGCGATCTGGATCAGGCACAGGTCGGGCCAATAGCTGTTCTCGCGCATGAACTCGGTGTCCACGGCGACGAATGGATGCTTCGACAGTCGCTCGACCAGTTCGGCCAGCGCGTCAGTTTCAGTGATCAGGGGATGAATCTTCATGGGTGTTGCGCGCGCCATAGCGCGCCCTGACGCCTTGACAAAGGGGCGCGCGAATGGCGAAGCGCGCCGTCGCCCCGGCGCAAGCCGGGGCCCCAGCGAAACCGCTGTGACCCGATGACCTGAGATCCCGGCCGTTCCCGGGATGACGAGTGGAGCCCATGCACGCCTACCGCACCCATACATGCGCAGAATTGCGCTCAACCGACGTTGGACAAACGGTGCGGCTGTCAGGCTGGATCCACCGAAAGCGCGATCACGGCGGAGTTCTCTTCATCGACCTTCGCGATCATTACGGGATCACGCAGATCGTCGCTGACGAGGATAATCCCGTGCAGCCGCTCCTCGATTCGCTGCGGCTGGAATTGGTAATCACCGTCACTGGCGAAGTCGTCGCCCGTTCTTCCGAAGCGGTGAACCCGAAGCTTCCCACCGGCGAGATAGAGGTCGTTGCCCGTGAGGTCGAGGTCCAATCGAAGTCGGCGGAGCTGCCGATGCCGGTGGCCGGCGAGGCCGAATATCCGGAGGATATCCGGCTGACCTACCGCTATCTCGACCTTCGCCGCGAGCAGATGCACCGCAATATCATGCTTCGCTCGGCAGTGATTGCCTCGATCCGCCGTCGGATGATGGATCAGGGATTTACGGAGTTCCAGACGCCGATCCTGACTGCCAGCTCGCCCGAAGGCGCTCGTGATTATCTGGTGCCCAGCCGGGTCCACCCTGGCAAGTTCTACGCGCTCCCGCAGGCGCCGCAGATGTTCAAGCAGCTGATCATGGTCGCCGGCTTCGACCGCTACTTCCAGATCGCGCCGTGCTTTCGTGACGAGGACGCCCGCGCCGACCGCTCGCCCGGCGAGTTCTACCAGCTCGACTTCGAAATGAGCTTCGTAACGCAGGATGACGTCTTCGCCGCGATCGAACCGGTTCTCGCGGGCGTTTTCGAGGAATTCGCCAACGGCAAGACCGTGACCCCGGCCGGCGAATTTCCGCGGATCCCGTATAAGGAAGCGCTCCTGAAATACGGCACCGACAAGCCGGACCTCAGGAACCCGCTGCTGGTTCACGATGTGGGCGAGCATTTCAAAGGCTCCGGCTTCGGCCTGTTCGCGAAGATCGTCGGCAGCGGCGGAGTGGTTCGCGCCGTTCCGGCCCCGAACACCGCCGGTCTTTCCCGCAAATTCTTCGACGACATGAACGATTGGGCGCGCGAGCAGGGCTTCGCCGGCCTGGGCTATGCCACGCGGAAAGGCGGCGAGTGGGGCGGCCCGATCGCCAAGAACCACGGCACCGAGGGCATGGACAAGCTCGCGGAGCAGATGGGCCTCGGTCCGGACGACGGCATTTTCTTCGCAGCTGGAAAGGAAGAGGAGGCCAGCCGACTCGCCGGTGCCGCTCGTACCCGTGTCGCCGAGAAGCTCGACCTAATCGAGAAGGGCGCGTTCCGCTTTTGCTGGATCGTCGATTTCCCGATGTACGAGTATAATGAAGAGCAGAAGAAGATCGACTTCTCGCACAACCCCTTCTCAATGCCTCAGGGCGAGATGGAAGCGCTCGAGACCAAGGACCCGCTCGACATCCTCGCCTGGCAGTATGACATCGTCTGCAACGGCGTTGAGCTGAGCAGCGGGGCCATCCGGAACCACCGGCCTGACATCATGTATAAGGCCTTCGAGATCGCCGGATACACGAAGGAAGAAGTCGACCGCGACTTCGCCGGAATGATCAACGCGTTCAAGTTCGGAGCCCCGCCGCACGGAGGCTCGGCTCCTGGCATTGATCGCATCGTCATGCTTCTGGCGGACGAGCCGAACATCCGCGAAGTGATCCTTTTCCCGATGACTCAGAAGGCCGAGGATCTGATGATGAACGCTCCTGCCGGAGTCCCGGCAAAGCATCTTCGCGAGCTCGGAATCCGAATCGTCGAGCCGAGTTGACGGACGCGTAGGAACGTTCCGCTGCTCCAACCTTTTCGGTTGGCGTGAACCGCGTTTCCAGAAAAGCCGATATCGCCCACGAAGAGGGGCTGCCGATCCCGCGCCGATACTGGTCGGCGGCGGCGATCTGGCTGGCGCTGACCATGGCCGTGCTCGACGGGACGATCGTCAACGTCGCGCTTCCCACGATCGCCAAGGAGCTCGGCGCCGACCCAGCGACGTCGGTGTGGGTCATCAATGCCTACCAGCTGACGATCACGATGCTCCTTCTTCCGCTCGCCGCGCTGGGCGATTGCATCGGCTACCGCAGGATCTACATCCCGGGGCTGGCCCTGTTCACGCTCGGATCGCTCGGCTGCGCGCTATCCGGAAGCCTTGCCCTGCTGATCGCCGCGCGAGTGCTGCAGGGTATCGGCGCCGCGTGCATCATGAGCATGAACGCGGCGCTGGTCCGGGCCACTTATCCCGCAAAGATGCTTGGCCGCGGGATCGGCTATAACGCGATGGTTCTTTCGATGTCGGCCGCGGCCGGGCCGACGCTGGCGGGCTTCATCCTCAGGATCGCGCCGTGGCCGTGGCTGTTCCTGATCAACCTGCCCATTGGGGTCGCTGCGATCCTCCTCAGTATCCGTGCACTGCCCAACGCCCGCGGGCACGGCGCTCGGTTTGAGTGGCAGTCCGCGGTGCTCGGAGCGGCGATGATGGGGCTGATCGTCTACGGCGCCGAAAGCTTCGCTCACGAAGGCCCAGGGGTCGGCGTGAGTTGCATCGCCGCAGGCATTATCGCGGCCGTCCTCCTGATCCGGCGGGAATGGGGCGAGGATTCGCCGCTGTTCCCGATCGACCTGCTTCGGATCCGAATCTTCACGATGTCGATCGGAACGTCGACCGTCTCCTTCGCGGCGCAGATGCTCGCTTACGTGACGCTGCCGTTCCTGTTCCAGTCGATCATGGGACGAAGCGCCTTCGAAACAGGGCTGCTGATGACTCCCTGGCCGCTGGCGCTGGGCGTGGTCGCGCCCTTTGCAGGACGGCTCGCGGACAAGGTCCGGGCGGGGTTGGTCGGCGGGATCGGGCTCGGGATCATGGCTTTCGGGCTCTTCATGCTGTCGCAGCTCGGAAATCACCCCGGCACGTTCGACATCGCCTGGCGAATGGCCGTGTGCGGCCTCGGGTTCGGGCTGTTCCAGTCGCCGAACAACCGGACGATCGTCGGTTCGGCGCCGGTCAACCGGTCGGGGGCAGCGGGTGGAATGCTGGCCACCGCGCGACTGCTCGGCCAGACTTCCGGCGCCGTCGCCGTCGCCGCGGCCTTTCATCTGTGGGGAGTGACCATCGGCCCCGACTTGCTGATCGCCTCGGCAGTCGCAGCGGCGATCGCTGCGTGCCTGAGCCTGCTGCGCCTCCGTTCGCCGCGAACCAAGCACCGGCCGGAAGCGGTCCCGCCGATCCTCGGCTAGACTTTTCTTTCGTCCCCGCGGCGGGCAGGAAGGGCCGATGCGCCGTTTCCGCCTTCTCGCCGTCGCCTCCGCCGCCGTTGCACTTGCCGGAGCGGCACCGTTCCAGCCGGCCGAAAACGGTGCCCGAACCGTCTATCGCCACGCATCGCTGATCGATGGCACCGGAGCGCCGATGAAGCCCGACATGGCCGTGATCACCGATGGCGAACGGATTTCCGCGGTGGTGCCCGACGCCAGCCTCACGCCCGCGCAACTTCAAGGTGCGAAGCAGATCGACCTTACGGGCGACTATCTGCTCCCCGGGCTGATCGATACGCACCAGCACTTTGCCACTCCGCCCGACCGGGCTGAAGCCGAGGCGCGGCTGAAGCGCGACGTCTACGACGGGATCACCGCGACCCGCGACATGGCTGATGACCTTCGCCAGATTGCGGATGTCACCCGCGCCGCCCGCGTCGGCGAAATCCCGTCGCCCGACATCTATTATGCCGCGCTGATGTCCGGCCCGAGCTTCTTCGACGACCCGCGCACGCACGCCGCCGCGGCGGGCGCTGAAGCCGGCGCCGTGCCGTGGATGCAGGCGATCGACGAAAGCACCAACATCCCGCTGGCGGTGGCGCGCGCGAAGGGGACCTACGCGACCGCGATCAAGGTCTACGCAAACCTTTCCGGCGACCTGGTGGCCAAGATCACCGCCGAAGGACACCGGCAGGGGATGAAGGTGTGGGCGCACGGGATGGTGTTCCCGGCGACTCCGTTCGAGGTGGTGGATGCCGGCGTCGATACCGTCTCCCACACCTGCTACCTGGCTTACCAGGCGATGGGCCGGCGGCCGGACTCGTACCAGCACCGATTCCCGGTCGATGCTTCGCTGTTCGCCACCGACAACCCGGTGATGGCGAAGCTCTACGCCGACATGGCCAGGCGCGGGACCATCCTCGACGCGACGTTGCACGTGTACCGAGTCATCGAAGCGGCGGCGAAGGCGCAGGGCAAGCCGCCTTTGTGCACCGTCGCGCTCGCTGGAAAGCTTACCAACCAGGCCTATCGCGACGGAGTGACAATCTCTTCGGGCACCGACGACGACACGCCAATTGCGGAGCCGTGGCCGTCGCTGTTCGACGAGCTGGAGCTTCTCCATGATGCAGCGGGGCTTCCGCCGATGGCAGTCGTCGAGGCGACGACGCTCAACGCGGCAAAGGCCGCGGGCCAAGAAAAGGAGATGGGCACGATCGAGCCGGGCAAGCTCGCCAACCTCGCGGTGCTGGCGAAGAACCCGCTGGAGGACGTGCACAACTTCCGAAGCGTCGTTTTGACTGTCAAGCGCGGGCGGCAATTCTCGCGGACCGATTACCGCCCTTAGTCGAAGCGGCATTGCCGCCGGGGGCGCGGCTGCTAGCGTGTCGCCGAAGAGGGAGAGGGTAATGACGACAGTCGTGCGTTTGGGCGCGCTGCTTCTTGGCTGCGCCGCAATCACGTCCACCGCTTCGGCTCAAACGGCACCGCCACAGGCGCAGCCGGCCAACCCTGCGGACGCGAAGCTGCAGGCGCTGTACAACGGCTATTCGGCCTGGGACGCGAAAGAGTCGGGCTATTTCCAAAACGCAGACGGCGAGCTGAAACCCGCCGACTATCTCGCTCATGTGGACGCCGCTTCGCAGCTTCGCCGGCAGGCGCACATTGAGGACCTGCTCAAGCAGCTCAACGCGATTCCAACGGCCCAGCTATCGCCCGCAGAGCAGGTGAACGCGGCGGTTTTCCGAACCGTGCTCGAAAATGCGCGGATCGACTATCGCTTCCGCACCTGGGAGATGCCGTTCAACAGCGACAGCAGCTTCTGGACCTATCTGGACGAAAATCACCAGCTTCGCGATGCGGCCGAATACCAGCGCTACATCGCTCGGATGCGGCAGATTCCGCGCCTCTTCGACGAGGAAGTCGCCAATATGCGCGCCGGGATCGCGCGCGGCTTCACCGTTCCCAAGGCAACGCTGACCGGCCGCGACAAGTCGATTGCCGCGTTCATCGCCGACAGCCCTGACAAGACACCGTTCTACAAGGCCTTCGCTGAGATGCCTGGAAGCATTCCCGCGGCGGAGCAGGCGGCGCTTCGGAAGCAAGCGGCGGATGTCATCGCGACTTCGGTAATGCCGGCCTATCGGAAGCTGCTGACCTTCTACCGGACCGAATATTACCCCAATGCACGGACGACGGTCAGCGCTCGCGACCTGCCCAACGGCGACGCTTTCTACCGGGCGTCAATCAAGGAATATACGACCACCGACCTGTCGCCCGAGGAAATCCACCAGATCGGGCTGAAGGAAGTCGACCGCATTAACGCCGCGATGCTTCAGACGATGAAGGACAGCGGCTTCAAGGGCACGTTCCCCGAGTTCCTGCACTTCCTGAAGACCGACCCGCAGTTCATCGCCAAGACCCCCGACCAGCTCCTCGGAGTCTCGGCCTATGTCGCCAAGCGGGTCGACGGCGTGATCGGCGACCATTTCGGCTTCCTTCCGCGCAAGCGCTTCGGGATCATCCCCGTGCCGGCCGCGCTTGCACCCTTTTACACCTCGGGCCGCGGGGGCCTCGAGAATTGCATGATGAACACGTACAATCTCCCTGTCCGGCCGCTCTACAACATCCCGGTGCTCACCCTTCACGAGTGCGAACCGGGGCACAGCTTCCAGATGGCCGTCGCGGAGGAGCAGAAGGGCCTCCCCAGCTTCCGGCGTCACATCTACTTTTCGGGAACCGGAGAGGGTTGGGGGCTGTATTCCGAATGGCTCGGCAACGAGATGGGAATCTACCGAACGCCGTACGAGAAGTTCGGCCAGCTGAGCTACGATATGTGGCGAGCGGCGCGGCTGGTGATCGACACCGGCATCCACCGCTACGGCTGGTCACGGCAACAGGCGATCGACTATCTCGCCAGCCACACGGCGCTATCGCAGCACGAAGTCGAGACCGAAGTCGACCGTTACATCAGCTGGCCCGGCCAGGCGCTCGCCTACAAGCTCGGCGAGCTCGACATTTTGAAGCTCCGCCACGAGGCGGAAACGACGCTCGGCTCACGCTTCGACGAGCGCAAGTTCAATGATGCGATCCTCGCGCTCGGCTCGGTGCCCCTGAACGTGCTCGAGGACCAGATGCACGCCTGGATCAGGGCGCAGGCGGCGGCTCCCGCAAAGGTGGAGAAGCCCGCGAGCTAGTGTCCGTTTTGGGTGGAAAGCAGACATTGCGCTGATAGGCTGCGACGATGACCAAGCCCGTTCTTATCGCCGTCGCATTTGCGACCTTGCTGCTTCTGTTGAGGTTCACTGGGTTTCTGCCAGCGCTTGCCTTCGCGCTGCTCTCGGGCGTGGCCTACCTGACGTACGAGTGGCTCGTGCGGCCAGTCCGAGCACCTTCCAACGCGCAACCTTTGGACGGCATTTCGCTCTACGTGGAAGACACCCCAAACGTGAGGCTCGTCCCGCCGCCGCCTTCTCACGTCGAACAGCTGGAAATCGGCGCAACTGGACCGGGCGAGCTACAATTTGTCCTCATCTCTCGCCGTCGCCGAGCCACTGTGAAGTTGAGTGTTCAGCAAGCTCGCTGGCTGGCAGGTGCCTTGAACCATTGGGCCGATAGCAGCGAAGGCATCCCGCTCCACTAACGTCGCTATGTCTGCAACGGGTCGTTTTCTGCCGCGACCGTTTTGGGTCGAAAACGGACACTGGGAAAACGCCGCTAAGCCCCCTTTGTCCGCGCGATATATTCGTCGACGTTCTTCCTGAGCACGTCCATCGGCACGTTGCCGCCCAGCACCAGCGCGTCGTCGAAGGTGCGAAGGTCGAACTTGGCCCCGAGCGCCGCCTTCGCCTTGGCGCGAAGCTCGTCGATGGTGGCGTGGCCGACCTGGTATCCGCAGGCCTGGCCCGGCCATGAGCAATAGCGGTCGACCTCGCTCTCCACCTCGACCGGGTTCGAGCCGTTGACGTTGACGAAGAAGTCGACGCCCTGCTGGCGGGTCCACTTCATCGCGTGGATTCCGGTGTCGACCACCATCCGGCAGCAGCGGAAGGCGATGGACTGGAGATAGCCGAGGCGCGCTACGGGATCGGAGTCATAAGCGCCCAACTCGTCGGCAAGCTGCTCCGCATAGAGCGCCCAGCCTTCGGAATAAGCGTTGAAGGCGAGAAGCTGGCGGATCAGCGGCTCGTTGTGCGTGAACTCGCCCTGCCAGATGTGGCCCGGGATCGATTCGTGGAAAGTAAGGTCGGCGAGGCTGTACTTGCGGTGCAGGTCGGGCGTCTTCAGGTTGATCCAGAACCGACCGGGGATTTTGCCGTCGATGGAGCCGGCGCCGCCATAGGCCGCCGGCGCTCCGGCCTCGGCTTCGGGCGGGATTCGCCTGACCTCCATGTTCGGATGCACGAGCGTCGCGAACGCGCGCGGAAGCTGCGCCTTGATCCATGTCAGCCGGTCCTGGATGAAGGCCATGATCTCGGCGCGGCCCTTGTCGCCGGGCGAGAACTGGTACTTCGGGTCCTTCGACAGCGCCTTCATCCGTTCGCCGACGGAGCCTTGGGTGTAGCCGACCGACTTCAGGATTGAGTCCATCCGCGACTGATAGTCCTTCAGCTGGTCGAGCCCGCGCTGGTGGACTTCCGCAGGTGACAGCGTGGTCGTCGTCCCCGCTTTCAGCGCCCAGCGGTAATATTCCTCGCCCATCGGCCGCGACCACACGCCCGCGACGTCGGTTGCGACCGCTCGTTCTGCCTTCAACTCGTCGATTTGGCGCTGCAGGGCGGCGGCGATCGGGCCCTCGACAATCTTGCGGGCGCGCGACTGCCAATCGCCCGGAATGCCATTCT
Source organism: uncultured Alphaproteobacteria bacterium (assembly GCA_963839145.1). Lineage (GTDB taxonomy): Bacteria > Pseudomonadota > Alphaproteobacteria > Sphingomonadales > Sphingomonadaceae > Sphingomicrobium. Next base: position 97,759 of record CAWITR010000001.1, on the reverse strand, counting down.
TTTTCGCCCGATCGGTGAGCGACTCGACCAGCGGTCCGCCCTCGCGCGCATTCTTCAGCGAAATCCCGAGCTGCGGCATGGTCTTGTCGATAAGGAAGCTCGGCGGGACCATTCCCCGGGCTCTCGCAGCCTTCATCCGGCCGGTCTCGCCGTCCAGCTGCTGCGGATATTGGGCGAGGCGGTCGAGATAGGCTTCTGCGTCCGCCTTGCTGTCCACCGGGTGGTCGTTCTCGAGGAATTGCGGCGTGTCGAGATAGGCGCCGACATTCTGGTCAACGACGTAGGGGCTGTTCCGATAGCCGCCGACCGCGACGTCGCCATAGGGAAAGCGGAAGCCCTCCAGCCCCGTCTCATAGGCGTAGCGAACGACCTCGAAATTGGTGCGCGTCTGGAAATCGAGCCCGCTGGTGTCGAACGCCTTCGCACGAGCGAGGTCAGATCGGATCACCGCTGCGAAATGTTCGCGGCCGGCGGCCGAGACATTGTTGAGTTCGTAGCGGAGTTTCGCCCGCGTGCCCGTATCGACTCCCAGCGACGTCGCCGCTTCCGGGTTCAGCCTGAGGAAATTCTCGGCGAAGCTATCGAGAAGCGCTGCAGCGGCAGCGCTGCGCGGGTTCGCCTGCAAAGCCGCGGCTGCACCCGAGCGGGCGACGAGGAGGACGGAAAAGAGGCCGGTACCGACGGTGGCAAGGGCCTCCCGGCGGCTGAACGCATGATTGTGCAAGGCGACGACTCCGATCAGGGGGCGGAAAGAGTTCGCTCAGCCTCCACGATCAGGCAATTTCCTTCAAGCCCGGTGATCCGCACCCGCTCGCCCGGCTCGGCCGGCCCGCCCCTGGCGCTCCATTCGCTGTCGCCGACGCGTACCCGCCCCTCGTCCTCATCGACTGCGGAGACGACGAGTACCCTCTTGCCGATCAGCCGCGCCGCGCGGTCGTTGAGATAGGGATCGCTGCTCTCGACCCCCCGGACACCATAGACCCGCCGGCCGGCCATGACGGCCAGCACCGAATAGAGTGCGAACAGGCCGAGTTGGCCGGCGATGCCGATCCCGAACCAGACAGCGAAGAATCCGGTGACTATCGCCGCGATTCCGACCCAGATCAGGAAGACGCCGGGCACGACGATTTCGGCGATCAGGAGAACGACTCCGCCGATCATCCACAGCCAGCCGGGATCGAGGCCCTCCAGGAAGTGCAATTTAGCTCTCCACGCGAGGGACGCCGGGCTTGCCACGCACTGCAGGCGGCGCCGTCTTCGAAGTGGGGGTGTCGCCCAAGACTTCGCGGGCAAGCTCTCCGATCCCGCCGAGAGTCCCCATCAGCTGGGTCGCCTCCACGGGGAACAGGATCGTCTTGGCGTTGGGCGAAGTGGCGAACTTGCCGAGTGCTTCGACATATTTCTGGGCGACGAAATAGTTGATCGCCTGGCCGCTGCCCTTCTCGATGGCTTCGCTGACAACCTTGGTGGCGGCGGCTTCCGCCTGCGCCGAGCGTTCGCGCGCCTCGGCTTCGCGGTAGGCGCGCTCGCGCTGTCCTTCCGCCTGAAGGATTTGCGACTGCTTCTGTCCCTCGGCACGGAGAATTTCCGACTGCCTCTGGCCTTCGGCCTCGAGGATGACGGCGCGCTTCTCGCGCTCAGCCTTCATCTGCCGCGCCATGGCCTCGACAATATTGCTCGGCGGACGGATGTCGCGGACCTCGACCCGGGTGATCTTTACGCCCCAGGGCTCCGTCGCCTGGTCCACGACCGCGAGAAGCCGCGCGTTGATCTCGTCGCGCCTCGACAGCGTCTCGTCGAGATCCATCGAGCCCATCACGGTCCGGAGGTTGGTCGTCGCAAGCGCCATTAGCGCCATGTAAAGGTCGCTGACTTCGTAAGCTGCCTTGGCCGCGTCGAGCACCTGGAAAAAGACCACGCCGTCGACTGCGATCATCGCATTGTCCTTGGTGATGATCTCCTGGCCCGGAATGTCGAGCACCTGCTCCATCATGTTAATGCGCCGGCCGACGCGGTAGAAGAAGGGCGGGACGAAGTTGAACCCCGGCTCGGCAACGCGCGTAAATCGCCCGAAATGCTCGATCGTGTAGCGATAGCCCTGGTGGACGATCTTGACGCTCATCATCACGAACAGCAGCGCGAGCACTGCGATGGCGGTCATTAAGGTGGTCAGCATGTTTGTCCCCGCTTTAGTCTGGGATCATGATGCTTCGTGCAGAACGGGAACAAAAGGAAAATCGAGGTGAACAGAAGTCTGGAGCTAGTCCGGTCGGCCCTGTTCCTTCCGGCCTCCAGGCCCCGGGCGATCGGACACGCCCGCGAATCGGCGGCCGATCTCGTCATTCTCGACCTCGAAGATGCCGTGAAGCCGGAGGAGAAGGACCGCGCCCGCGACGCCGCCGTTGAGGCTGTCGAGGATGACTGGCCGGTCCCCGTCGCGATCCGGGTCAACATAATCGGCAGCGAGTGGCACTCGCTCGACGTCGACGCCGTTGCAAGATCGAAGGCGCAATATGCAGTGCTTCCGCGAGCAACATCCGCACACCTCGTCCGCGAAGTCGCGGAAGCGGCTGGGAAACCGGTCCTGGCAATGATCGAGACGGCGGCGGGAGTCTTGGCGGCGGCCGAAATTGCCGGGGAAACCGCGGCCCTCATTGCCGGCACCAACGACTTGCGGGCCGATCTCAGGATCCCGCCGGGGCAAGGGCGGCGGCCGCTCCAGACCGCCCTCCAGATGATCGTGATCGCCGCCAGGGCTGCGGGCGTTGCCGCCTTCGACGGCGTGTTCAACGACCTTGAGGATCCGGAAGGGTTCGCGTCCGAGTGCGCCGAGGGCCGGCGGTTCGGCTTCGACGGCAAGACGCTCATCCATCCCCGGCAGATAGAAGAGTGCAACCGCGCTTTTTCTCCCACCGCAGATGAAATCGCCCGTGCGCGCCGGCTGGTCGAAGCGTTCGGCGGCGGTGCGGAGCGCTTCGAAGGCGAAATGATCGAGCGAATGCACGTCGAGGCTGCGCGGCGGCTGCTGGACCGAGCATGAACTTCGTCGATGCGGCTTTGCGGGCGCTGTTCACCCCACTGCAAAAGCTGCGGAGGCTGCTCTGGACAGTGCGGCGGCCTCGCACCCCGGGCATCCACGCGATCGCTTTGACTCCGGACAGAAAGCTGGTGCTCGTCAAGCTCCGCTATGCGTCAGGCTGGCGGCTTCCCGGCGGCGGGCGGGGCGCAGGCGAGGAGCCGGTCGAGGCGGCACTTCGCGAGCTCAGAGAGGAAATCGGCCTCGTCTCGCAAGGCACGATCGAAGTGGCACATCACGCCGCAGACGCAGCCGACCTGGAGGACGACTTGGGTGCGCTCGTGATCGTTCGCGACACTCGCTACCGCCCGCACCGCTGGAGCTGGGAAGTCCAGGAAATTTGCGAGGCCGGGCTAGACGCTTTGCCCGACAGCTTGTCCGGCAGGACACGCCGCTTGATCGAAGCCGTTCGCCCGCGGCTTTAGCTGATTATTGGGCGATTGTTGGCACGGCGAAACCGAAGCCGCTTCCGTTCGCTATTGGGCCATGGCTGATAGCTCCAATCGCTGGTGGACCGTTCAGCACGGCCCGGGCGCCGTCGTTGCGACAGCAATCCACAACGGTCACGATCTCCGCCCGGAGGTCGCGTCGGCAATGGCGCTCTCGGAGGCGGACAGGCTGCGGGAGGAGGATCCGTTCACGGCCGCGGCGGTGCTCGGTGTCCCCGCGCACGTGATCGCTCACAGGTCGCGATTCGAGTTCGACTTGAACCGGCCGCCGGAGGGCGCGGTCTATCGCACGCCAGACCAATCGTGGGGCCTGAAAGTGTGGAAGGAGGAGCCGGACGATGCGTTCGTGGCTCGGTCGCTGGCGATCCATTCCAACTACTATCGAATGCTCGGCAACCTGCTCGACGAAGTGGCCACTCGCCAAAGACGCTTCGTTCTCCTCGACGTCCACAGCTACAACCATCGGCGGGAGGGGCCGGAGAGCAAGCCAACTCCGCAGGCCGAAGCGCCCCACATCAATATCGGCACCTTCTCCATGCCGAGGGAGCATTGGGCTTTCCTCGTCGACCCGCTGATGGAGGCGCTTCGCGCCTACGACTTCAACGGCAGAAAGCTCGACGTCAGGGAGAACGTCGCCTTCCAGGGGCGTGGTTACCAGACGCGCTTCGTTCACGAACGGTACCCGCTTCGCGCCTGCGCCATCGCCTTCGAGTTCAAGAAGACCTACATGGACGAGTGGAGCGGTGTTGCCGATCCGGACGAGCTCGCCGCGATGCGCGGCTTTATCCGCTTCGCCGCCGACACTTGCGAGGAGCTGCTGAAGTGACGGCCCGGGGTCATCTTCAGCTCGCCAGCGATTCCGGCGAACTTCACTTCGGCCCTCGCGGGGAGCTTCGCGAGACGTTTGCGACGAGCGGCCGGATCCACATCGATCGGTGGCTGCCGTTTCTGGTGCTTCACCGATCGGATGAGCCCGACGGGAGCATCGCCAGGCGAATTGCCGTCAACAGCCCGGCTTATTTGGTCTGGTCGCCATGCGATGACGCCGAGGCACATAGCGCACTCGAACTGCTCGTGGCGCGCCTGCGCGATGAGCTCGGCCCCATACTACTGATTTACGTCAGCGATTCCCCCGCACAGGAGCAGCGCGAGGATTCGCCGAAGCTTCCGCCGCTGCAAATCGAAATCGCTGATTCCGGAGAGGCGGCAGCCAAGAAGGCCGCGAAAGCCATGGCGGCTGCCGTTGCCGGAGTGAAGATCGACTCCCACGTCGCCGAAGCCAAGCTGGAACCCCTGAAACCGGCGGACGTCGCCGCGACGGTCGACGGCGCCCAGCTGCTGTCCGTCACCGTTCCGCAAATCCACCGTGCACCCGACGGACACTCCTACCCCCAGCTCGCGCATGAGCTGGTTGCGCAGACCATCGACTGCATCCTGCGCGCGGCCGCCGCCTTCATTGGCGAGAGTTCGGAAGGCACCTGCGCCGCGATTTCACTCGCTTGGGCGAAGTGCGTTCATTGCCGCGGCGCTTCATGCGGACAAGAAGCTCGACGCTCTGGCTCGAAGTTTCGATTTCCTGCTTTCGATCTCCCCGATCAACACCGCGGAAGCCCGGCGCCGCTTCTTCGAAATGGGCGAACAGCAGGCACCCGAGTTCCGTTACCGGCCGCTGACCGTCGATCCCGACGCTGAAAAGCGCGAGCTCTACGCGATCGATTTGTCGGTCGTCGAAGATCTCCTTCTCGAGCGGCTGCTTTGCGAGAAACGCCGCGAAATCGACATGCAGCTGACAATGCTCGCAACTCGAAACACCAGCGCCTTCAGGCCCGCTTCAATGCTCCTCTACGGCGCGGTCAGCACCGACCTGCTGAACGACGCCCGAACAATCCTTGACCGGGTGAAGGCCGAACCTGCGGGCGAGGGCAGCTGTCGCGCCCCCGAAGTTGCCGAAGCGGCACGCGACCTGGTGGAGAAATACCGCTCCGTCGACGACCGCTTTGAAGCGAAGGTCGAGGTCCGCGACGACGTGTCGGGGCTGCTCGTCTCGGGCGACCGGCTAATGATTTCGAGCCGCTCGAACATCCCGGCCAACAGGCTCGACCCATTGCTGTCGCACGAGGTGAGTGTGCATCTCCTGACCTATTTCAACGGCGCCACTCAGGGCCTGACGATCTTCCGAACCGGACTGGCGCATTATGAGGGCATTCAGGAGGGCCTCGGAGTGTTTGCCGAGTGGGCGGTCGGTGGCCTGACCACGGCGCGCCTCCGGCTTCTTGCCGGCCGGGTAATCGCCGTTGATGCGATGACTGACGGAGCAACGTTCGTCGACGTTTACAGGCGCCTTCGCGACGATTTCGATTTTTCGCGACACAGCGCATTCGACATCACTGCCCGGGTCTTCCGTTCCGGAGGCCTGGCCAAGGACGCGATTTACCTGGCGGGCTTCCTCGCAGTGGTCGAGCGGGTCGCGGCGGGCAAATCGCTCGACCCGTTCTGGCTGGGCAAGATCGCGCCGGACCATGTCGAAGCCATCGACGAGCTGCTCGAGCGGAACCTTGTCCACCCGCCGGTTTTCATCCCCGAGTTTCTAGACCGCGAAACGTCGCGCGAACAAATCGCCGCTTTGCGCGGCGGAGCGTCGCTCGAACGTATCCTTCAACTGGAGTCGCCGATTTGCTGATCGCCTTTTTCGTCAACGATATTGAGCGGGAGTCCGAGAACTTCACGACCACGACGCTGGGCCACGCGGCGTCCGCCCGAGGATATGACGTATGCTACGTCACGCCATCGGATTTCGTCCTCAATCCTGATGATTCGCTGCTGGTCCACGGGCGCTTCATTCCGGACCGCAAATACAAGCAGCGCAGCGATTTCTTCAAAGTCCTGAAGAGCGACGACGAATGCGAGATGCGTAAGCTCGACGCCACCGAGATCGACGTCATCATGCTCCGCAGCGATCCGTCGATCGACTTCGAGCGCCCGTGGGCGATGGAGGCCGGAATCCTGTTCGGACGGGAGGCGGCCAAGCGCGGAGTGCTCGTAGTCAATGACCCCGACAGCCTCGCGAAGGCGGTGAACAAGCTGTACTTCCAAAGCTTCCCTCCGAAAGCCCGCCCGGAGACGCTCATCACGAAGCATCCGGAGGACATCAGGGCGTTCGCAGAGCAGCACAAGCACAACATCATCCTCAAGCCGTTGCAGGGCTCTGGCGGTGCCGGCGTGTTTAAGCTCGACCCGAAGAATAAATCGAACCTCAACCAGATGATGGAGGCGATCGGCCGCGACGGTTACATCATCGCGCAAGCCTATGTTCCGGCGGCGAAAAAAGGCGACATTCGACTGTTTATGATGAACGGCGAGCCGCTTCAGATCGACGGGAAATATGCGGCTCTGAGGCGTGTTGCGGCAAAGGGCGACATCCGTTCGAACATCCACGCCGGCGCCACTCGCGAAGTAGCCGAGGTCGGAGAGAACGAGCTTCGCGTCGCGGAGTTGATCCGGCCCAAGCTCATTGCAGATGGAATGTTCCTCGTCGGAATCGACATTGTCGGGGAGAAGGTCCTGGAGGTGAACGTTTTTTCGCCGGGTAATCTCGAGAGCTGCTCGGAACTGGCAGGAGTCGATTTCACCGACCCGATCCTCGACTCGCTCGAACGCAAGGTGGCGATCGCGAAGCAATACGGAAACGCGTTCGACAACAAGCACCTGGCGATCCTCTAGACGGCCGCTTCATCCTCGGCCCCTTGGCGAATCGCGCTTCCTCTGTCATGGGCCGATATGGCCGATCCGAATCCCAATCCCGACATTCCGCTGGGCCTGACGTTCGACGACGTCTTGCTCCAACCCCTCGAATCCTCGGTTCTCCCCAGCCAGGCGAACACCAAGACCAGTCTCACTCGCGAAATCCCGCTTAATATCCCGATCCTGTCGTCGGCGATGGACACGGTGACCGAAGCCGACATGGCTATCGCACTTGCCCAGCTCGGCGGCATCGGCGTTCTTCACCGCAATCTGACCGTCGATGAGCAAGCGGCGGCAGTCCGGGCTGTGAAGCGGTTCGAAAGCGGGATGGTCGTCAATCCAATCACCATGGCGCCCGACCAGACGCTCGCCGAAGCGCTCGAGCTGATGAAGAGCAACCGGATCAGCGGAATTCCGGTCGTCGAGAAATCGGGGAAGCTGGTCGGGATCGTCACCAACCGTGACGTCCGATTTGCGGAAAACCCGAGACAGCCGGTTTCAGAGCTGATGACGAAAGACAATCTGGCGAAGGTGGCCATCGGCACGAGCCAGGAGGAAGCCAGGCGAATCCTTCACCATCGCCGGATCGAAAAGCTGCTGGTGGTCGATTCGGACGATCGCTGCGTCGGGCTGATCACCGTGAAAGACATCGAAAAAGCCGTCGCTGCGCCGCTAGCGACCAAAGATGCGGAGGGGCGGCTTCGAGTAGCTGCGGCGACGACCGTCGGGGACAAGGGGTTCGAGCGTTCGGAAGCCCTGATCGACGCCGGCTGCGACTGCATCGTCATCGACACGGCGCATGGTCATAACACCGACGTCGGGCGCGCTGTCGAGCGCGTAAAGTCTCTGTCGAACTCGGTCCAGGTGATCGCCGGCAACGTCGCCACCGCCGACGCCGCGAAGGCGCTGATCGATTCGGGTGCGGATTCGATCAAGGTCGGAATCGGGCCGGGGTCGATCTGCACCACGCGCATTGTTGCCGGTGTTGGGGTGCCGCAGCTAACAGCTGTGATGTCGGCCTCAGCAGCCGCCCGCAAGTCAGGCGTGCCGGTCATCGCCGACGGCGGAATCCGCACCAGCGGCGATATCGCCAAGGCGCTTGCGGCGGGAGCCTCTGCAGTGATGGTCGGATCGCTTCTGGCGGGAACCGAAGAGGCTCCGGGCGAGATCTTCCTGTATCAGGGGCGCAGCTACAAATCCTATCGGGGGATGGGCTCCGTCGGCGCGATGGCGCGCGGCTCGGCCGATCGCTATTTCCAGCAGGACATCCAGGATCACCTTAAGCTCGTCCCCGAAGGAATCGAGGGCCAGGTGCCCTACAAAGGCCCGGTTCGCGACATCGTTCACCAGCTGGTCGGCGGCGTCAAGGCAGCCATGGGCTACACCGGCTCGGCGACGATCTCCGACCTTCAAAGCCGTGCGAAATTCGTGCGGATCACCAATGCCGGCCTGTCCGAAAGCCATGTCCACGACGTCGCCATCACTCGCGAGGCGCCGAATTACCCAACGCGCTGAATCATGACTCCAGCGGCACGCCTGCAGGCGGCGATCGAGATTCTCGACCTGGTCGTCGACTCGGCCCGAAACGAAGGGGCGCCGGCGGACGCAATCGTCGGCCGATATTTCAAGACTCGCCGCTATGCCGGGTCGAAGGACCGGCGAGCGGTCCGCGAACTCGTGTTTCGCGCAATCCGGCGGACCGCCGAGCGGCCGGAAAGCGGCCGTGCCGCGATTGTCGGGCTGGCGAACGACGATCCCGAGTTGCTCGAGCAGTTCGGGCAGCCGCGCGGTCCCGTGGCTGTTGTGGAGGGGGAGCCCTCCAGTCCGTCAGGGCTTATTCCCGAGTGGCTGGTTGCAGAGCTGTCGCCGCTGGTCGGGCGCGGCGAATGGCCGGCGCTGCTCGACCGCGCACCGCTCGACCTGCGGGTCAATATCGGCCGAACCAGTCGCGAGGAGATGCTCACCCAATTCGCCGACGCAGTGCCAACGCCCGTCAGCCCGTGGGGAATTCGACTTCCGCCGGGTACCCGGATCGACGACAGCGATGCCTATCGCGCCGGTTTGATAGAGGTTCAGGACGAGGGCAGCCAACTCGTCGCACTCGCCTGCCGACCCAAGGGGGGCCAGCGAATCCTCGATCTTTGCGCGGGAGCGGGCGGCAAATCGCTGGCTCTTGCCGCCGCCGCTCCGGGCGCGACGATCCTTGCGACGGATACTGATCGCGGTCGTTTGTCGAAACTTGCTCCGCGCGCAGAGCGGGCCGGCACCGACATCGAAACGCGCCTGTTGAACGCGCCGCGCGAAAGCGAAGAGCTGGAGGACTGGACGGCGGCCGCCGACCTCGTCCTCGTGGATGCGCCCTGCTCCGGGAGCGGCACCTGGAGGCGCAATCCGGAGGCCCGTTGGCGGCTTACACCCGACAGGCTCGCTCGTCTCGTGGCTGCGCAGGAGCGCCTGCTCGAGATTGCGGCCGAACTGGTGCAACCCGGCGGTTCGCTAGTCTATGCCGTGTGCTCGCTGCTAACTCGCGAAGGCGCAGGCCAAGTTCAGTCGTTCTTAGGCCGACGTTCAGCTTGGGTCGTGCAGGATACGAACATTGGCGAAGGACGTGTCGACAATGGCGGAACGCTGCTGACGCCCGGGCATGATTCGACAGACGGGTTTTTCGTCGCGCGGTTGGTAAAGCCATGCTAGGGCCAAGGCCCCATCGATGGAGAAAGTGATGCAAATTTCGGCGCGTTTTCTGGCGCTTGGGACTGTGGCCATGCTCGTGGCGAGCCCCGTGATCGGTCAGCGCCCCGACAACCAGATTGCTCCGCGATCGGTCCAGCTACAAAAGCAGGGCGAAGAGCAACTGGCCGCCGGCAAGCTCATGGAAGCCGGCAACTTGCTGGAAACTGCGGTGGCGGTCGATCCGCGCAACCGCTCCGCCTTCGTCGACCTTGCACGCGTTGCCAAGCAACAGAAGCTTTACGGCAAGGCCATACGGCTCGCCAACGAAGCGCTCGACCTGGAGCCGAATGATCTAGATGCGATCGCAGTCCAGGGCGAAGCAATGGTCGAGCTTGGGGCCATTCCGCGGGCGAAGCAAAATCTAGCGAAACTGCAAAAGCTTTGTTCGGCGAACTGCCCTCAGGTGGTTGCACTTTCCTCGGCCATTTCCCGCGCCCCCGTAGTGGCGTCAGCGGCCGCCACTGAGACGCCGAAGCAAGACTAGCTGAGGGCCCGCGCAAGGGCGATAAACTCGTCGACTTCCACAGTTTCGGCCCGGCGCTGCGGATCGATTCCTAGCTTCGGCAGGGCCTCAAGAGCACCAGGCACGCTCTTCAGGCTCGATCTAAGCATCTTGCGTCGTTGCCCGAACGCCGCCTCCGTCAGCTGTTCGATGCGCTTTGGGTCGACTTCTTCCGGCATCGGCTTGGGAGTGATCTGGACCACGGAGGAAGCGACCTTCGGCGGCGGGACGAACGCCGACCGGTTCACCTGCATCGCAATGCGCGCATCGCATCGCCACTGGGCAAGCACCGATAGCCGGCCGAACGCGCTCGTTCCGGCCCGGGCGACTATTCGCTCGGCGACCTCCCTCTGGAACATCAAAGTAAGTGATTCCCACCACGGCGGCCACGCGACGGTGAGCCAGCGAACGAGCAAGGCTGTACCGACATTGTAAGGCAGGTTGGCAATAACGCGCGCCCCGTGTCCGGCAATCTTCGCCGCGTCGACCTGGAGTGCGTCCGCCTCAACCACTTCGAGTCTGCCGGGATATTCCGCGCCAAGTTCCGCCAGAGCTGGAAGGAAACGCCGGTCCCTTTCGACCGCGATCACCCGGGCGCCGCGCTCGAGAATCGCTCGAGTGAGCCCGCCTGGGCCGGGCCCGACCTCGTAAACTGTTCGCCCATCAAGATCGCCCGCGACGGCTGCAATCTTGGCGAGCAATTGTCGGTCGAGAATGAAATTCTGCCCGAGCGCCTTGCTTGCCTGCAGCCGGTGACGGGCAATGACTTCGCGGAGCGGTTCCGGTTCTGCGGTCACGCCAGCGCGGAGCGGTTTGCAGCGCACTCGCCGGCAAGCCGGATGGCTGCGGCCATCGGGCGAGGGTCGGCGCGGTCCTGGCCGGCAATATCGAACGCAGTCCCATGATCGGGTGCGGTTCGGACGATCGGCAGGCCAAGTGTGATGTTTACGGCGTCGGTGAAGTGCAGCGCCTTCACCGGAATCAACGCCTGGTCGTGGTACATGCAAAGGGCGGCGTCGTAACTGGCCCGCGCCGTCTCGTGGAATAACGTGTCGGCGGGATGCGGTCCGCTCACGCGCCACCCTTCGGCTCGGAGCGCCGCGATTGCGGGTTCGATCACCTCGACTTCGGCGCGCCCGAGAAGCCCGCCCTCGCCGGCGTGCGGGTTGAGCCCTGTCACTGCCATCCTCGGCTCGGCGATGCCGAAGTTGCGCTGGAGTCCGCGAAGCGTCGTTCGCCCGCGCGATTCGATCAGCGATGTGGTGAGGCTGTCAGGAACCTCGCGGAGCGGGATGTGGGTGGTCGCGGGAACGGTTCGAAGCGTCGGTCCGGCGAGCATCATGACGACGTTCGCCCCAGCGATCCCGCACCTTTCGGCGACGAATTCCGTCTGTCCGGGATGCGTAAAGCCGATCGAGTACAGCTGCTGCTTCGAAACAGGCCCGGTGACGACAGCGGCCGCCGACCCCGACCGGGCAAGGCCGACCGCAATCTCGAGCGCATCGAGCGAACAATGTGCGCCAGCGACGCTTGGATGGCCCGGCCGATCTTCCTCCGGAGAAGCAATCTGGATCAGCGGAAGCCCGACGTCGAATGCCGAATTGGCTTCGGCGGGATCGTCGATGACCGCAAGCGGCCCGTCCCAAACCAGGCGGACGGATCGCGGATCGCCGATAGCGACGAACGGCGGGAGGCCGAACTGGAATCGGTTGTCCCAGCACTTGGCGATGACCTCCGGGCCGATGCCCGCCGGATCGCCGAGCGAAACGGCGAGTGGAGAGGGAGGCGCAACCGACACGCCTGCGCCTTTAGCCGAAATCGCCGCTTACCGGTATTCGATCACCGCATCGCGCCGAAGGTCGCGCAGATAGCGGCGCGCACGCAGGTTGACGCGCTCCTCATTGAGTTGGGCGTAGACCTGGTCGAAAGTCGGCGCCGAGGCGTCCACCTCATCGCGACCGCAGAGCACCAGCGTACGAACCCCCTCCTCAATGGAGCCGAAAGGCGGCGTTGCTTGCCCGACCTGCATTGGGAGCATGATGTTCTGGAGCGCCGGCGGAAGATCGCGCATCTTGATGTTGTCGCTCGTCACGACCTGGCCGTTGAACTCGTCGGCGATCTTGTCTGCGCCGCCGCAGCCGCCGATGTTCTTCGCCGCCTCGGCGAATTTCGCCACCACCGGTTCGGCCTGTGCCTTCGGAGTTCCCTTCGGAAACGTGATGGTCACCTGCTTCAGGCTCAGTACGGCGTTGCGCGGATCGGCAGTCAGCACCTTGCGCTCGTCGGTGACGGCGATGATCGACACGCCGCCGGAGACGGGGATCGGGTTGCTGACCATTCCGGGCTTCATGCTCTGGATCGCGGAGGCGATTGGCGCCGGAAGCTCCGCCGGGCGCACCCAGCCGAGATCGCCGCCGACTGCCGCGGTTGATGCCTCGGAATATTGGCGCGCATAGCCGGCAAACGAAGCGCCCTTCTTCAGCTGGTCGATAATCTGGTTCGCGGTCGCCACAGCCTGCGACACATCGCCGCCCGGCGCGGTGATGTAGATTTCGCCGACCCGATATTCCTCCGTCCCCTTGGACGCATTCATCTTGTCGAGAACCGCCTTGACCTCGTCATCACCCACACTGACGGTGCTTTCGATCCGCTTCTGCTGAAGGCGAGTCCAGGCGATTTCGCCCTGGATCTGGCGCCGGATCGACTGGATCGAGGAGCCGTGGCTGGAAAGGTAGTCGGCGAGCTGATCGGGCGTTTGGTTATTTTGCTGGGCGACTCGCTCCAGCGTCTTGTCGATGTCCTTGTCGCTGACGGTAATCTTGTCTGCCTTGGCGGCCTGGATTTCGAGCGTTTCGTCGATCAGGTTTCGAAGCACCTGCTGGCGAAGGGTTTCGATCTGGTCGGCTGGAATGTCGCCGCCATTCGCAATCGCGAGCAGCGCCAGCCGCTGGTCGATATCGGACTGCGTGATTACCGCGCCGTTGACGATGGCCGTCGCCTTGACGACTGACGGAAGCGTCGTCCCGAACAACTGCGGATTTTCCGGCAGGTTCAGCGGGCGATTGCCGGGCCCGGAGACTTCCGGCGTAAGCGCTGCATCGTCTTGGGCGATTGCAGCTGTGGCAGCGCCAAGCGCCAGGGCCACGAGCCCCAACCGGACACGCGTCCGAAGGATCCTAGAAACTAGCACTACGAATTTTCCCTTGTTGCCCAAACCTGTCCGCACGTTTTCCTTAGCCGGGCCCGCTGAACGCAGGCTTAGCGGCCGAGGCCCTTCAGCCCTATCTGGAGCGCTATAGTGCTGCCCTTACGGAAGTCACCGAGAAGTTCATAGTCGCGCCTCCAGGTGAGGCCAAGCTGCAGGCATTCGTCCTCGTACAGGATGCCGAGGCGGTTGCGCACCGGCTGCCACCCGTCCGATATCGACAGCGGATCTTCCTTCTTGCTGGTAAGGTCGATGACGGTCGCGCCGAAAATCGACCAGTAGCGAGCAAACTTCAGGCGCCCGGCCAGCCGCAGCTCCTCACGGTCGCGCAAGTCTTCGACAGCCGGGTCGATGTTTCGATTGAGCCGCAAGTAGCCGATCTGGGCGTAGGTCTGGGTTCCGCCCACGGTGAGGTCGATCTCGTTGCGGCGAACCGCGAGATTGTTCTTGTCGAGCCGGAAGCGGTGCGTGAGGTCGATGAATCGTCCGTATCGGATATCCGTTCGGCCGACGATGTCGGACAGGCGGTCACTCAGGCCGGTTCCGACCGGAAAGATGCTGGCCCTGTTGTTGAGCCTGTAGCTCTGGCCGATCACCGTGTTGATCGACAAGCTCGGGCGGTCGTACGACCAGTTCACGCCATAGGTGATCCGCGAGCTGTCCTCCCAGCGGTCGTAGCCGGGGAAGCGATTGAGTGCGAAGAGGTTGCTGTCCTCCAGGTCGACCGAGCGAGCATCCTCGTTGGGGATGTCGAAGTTGGGAGTCGGCGGCGTAGCGACGACCTGAACGCGCGGAGTGATTCGCTGGATTCCGCCGAACAACGGTCCGATGAACGGCCACTGCACGTCGGCGGCGAGCGCGAAAATGCCGCGCGTGTGCCAGCCGTCGGTGCCGCGATAGATCGGCACAGGCGTCTCCGCCGCGTTCTGCGTGTGGTACACGTCAGCGCGGGCATATGCAGTCAGAGTCACTTGCTGGCCCATCGGCGTCAGGCGTCTCAGGTCCCACCGGGCGCTTGCGAAGGCCCGCTGCGTGTCCTGCCCCTCAATTCGCAGAATGGACAGGCTGTTCGCCTGCAGGTCGATTCGCCCTCCGGTGAGGTGCTCGTCCACCAGGAAGTGGGCGTCGATTGCAGGGAGCGCGATCGGAATCTGCTTCTGCACGTCATCGACGCGCAACCCTTCGAAGGCCCATCCGGCAATGGAGATGTAACTGTCAGGGCTGATCCGCTCGGCATTGACGAAATTGCGAAGCCGGTCGTCGCGAGTGATGTCGTAGCGGCGGGTGACGGTCTTGTCGGTTGCGGCTCGGAGAAAAGCCGTGATGCTCCAATAGGGATCGAGTTGTGCCTTGCCGTTGGCTTCGAAATAGCCGCGCAGCTTGCGACCGCTGTTCGGGGTTGGCGTCAGGTCGGCATTCTCTACCTGGCTGTACGCAAGGAATCCGCCAACCTGAAACGCTCCGAAACTGTTGAGCTGGCGGTAGCGCGCCTCGATTGCCGGGAGCGTGCCCGTGTAGGCGTGCGGAGTGACCGTCAGGTCCCGGTTCGGAGCAATGTGCCAGTAATAGGGAAGCGCAACCTCAAAGCCGTTGTTGTTTGAGATCTTGAGCTCGGGCAGTAGCCAGCCAGTGGCGCCTTCGCCGTTCGTTCCGACGCTGAACACCGGAAGCAAGGGGAGAGTGATCCCGAACAGCTGCAAACGCCCTCCGCGGAATCGAACGCGGCCCGTCGCCGGGTCTTCGATCACCTGGGCCGCCGTAATCATCCAGCTCGGCCGTTTTGGGCAGCCGCTCGACGTCGTGACCGGGCAAGGCGAATAAGCGGCGTTCTCGAGCGTGTAGACGCCGTTGGAGCGAACGCCCTTGTCGGCGGCGATTCGCCCGCCGCTTTCAAGCACGATGAGAAGATTGTTAACGGTCCCGTCGCGCAGCGTGTCGGTGAGAACCACATCGTCGCCTATCATCTTGTCGCCCTGCGGATCGACGACGACCACGTCACCCTTTGCCCGGACCTCGCCGGTGTTGCGGTTCCAGGTCACTCGATCGGCGGCCAGAAAATTGCCGTCGTTCGACATGCGCACCTGGCCCGACGCGGAGACGACGTCATTCTCGCTGTCGTAGGCGATCTGATCGGCGCTGAACTCGACCACCCCCTGCTGGTCCACCGTTACGACAGGCGCGGGCGCAGGGGGAGTCCCGGGCGCAGCCGGAGGGGCAGGCGCGGTCGCTGGGGCGGCCGAGGGGGTGGCCTGAGCGGCCGCCGCTGCAGCCGGAAACGCCAGCGCCGAGACCGCCGCGCTCCAGACCAAATGCGATCGAATTTCCCGAATGCGCAACGCTCGCCTTCCACCCCGCAACGGCCGACTCTTCCCGTGAGGCGGCTATTGCACCTTGCCCGGCGCCGGACAATTACCCTTGCCGTGCAACGGGCGCGTCGCGGAACCAAGTCGTCCGGCGCGCTTTGCCTTGACTGCGATGCGTCCTAAAGGCGCCCCACGCTGTCCTCCACTTTGCAGGGATATTGAACGACGATGAAGATCGAATTTGCCGATTCCCGGCCATCAGGCGATTTCGCGCTGGTCATTCCATCCGCCGGCCCCAACCGGCCCGCAGCGCAATCGCTCGACGACAAGGCCAAGGTCGAAGCGGCGCTAAAGCGCCAGCGCTTCGATGGCGAGTTGGGCAGCGTAGCCGACCTGTTCGCCGACGCGGGCGGAAAGTCGCACCGGCTGCTGGTCATCGGCAGTGGAAGCGATTGTGTTCCCGAGCAGGCGGCGGAAAAGCTCGGCGGGACCGCGGCCGCCAAGCTCCAGACATCCGGCGAATCCCAAGCCGTGATCGATTTGACAGGCCTCGGATACGATGCCGATGCTGCCGCCCGCGTCGCGCTCGGGGCGGCGCTCCGCTCGTGGCGCTATGACGTCTACCGGACAAAGCAGAAGGAAAAGCAAAAGCCGACGTTGAAGACGGTTACCATCGTCGGCGGTGGCCAAGGGGCCGCCGATCGCTGGAAAAAGCGGTGGGAGCCCGTGGTGGAAGGAGTGGGCCTGACCCGTAGCCTCGTCACCGAGCCAGCGAACGTCATTTACCCCGAAAGCTTCGTCGACCGCTGCCGAGACCTGGCGAAGTTCGGAATCGAGATCGATGTTCTCGATCCCGCGCAGATGAAGAAGCTCGGAATGGGTGCTTTGCTTGGAGTGGCTCAGGGTTCCGTCCGCGAAGCGCGGCTGCTGGTGCTCAAGTGGAACGGCGGGAAGAAGGACCAGGCTCCCGTGGCGTTCGTTGGGAAGGGAGTCACCTTCGACAGCGGCGGGATCTCGATCAAGCCTGCCCAGGGCATGGAGTCGATGAAGTGGGACATGGGCGGCGCCGGCGCGGTCGCCGGGACAATGAAGGCGCTCGCCCTCCGCAAGGCAAAGGCGAATGTCATCGGCATCTGCGGCCTTGTCGAAAATATGCCGGGCGGGAACGCGCAGCGGCCGGGCGACGTGGTTACGAGCATGTCCGGCCAGACCGTCGAGGTCATCAACACCGACGCCGAGGGGCGGCTCGTTCTCGCCGACGCGATCGCCTACGTGCAGCGCACCTACAAGCCATCGACGCTCATCGACCTTGCCACCCTGACCGGAGCGATACTCGTCAGCCTGGGACATGAGTATGCCGGCCTCTTCACTCCCGACGACGAGCTTGCGAACGAGCTTTTGAAAGCCGCGAACGAAAGCGGCGATAAATTGTGGCGGATGCCGCTCGGCGATGCGTACGATCGGCTGCTCAATTCCGACATCGCCGACATGAAGAATGTCGGTCCGCGCGAGGGCGGCTCGATCACTGCGGCGCAGTTCATCAAGAGGTTTGTCGACGACGACGTGAAATGGGCTCATCTCGACATCGCCGGGATGGCCTGGTCCGACAAGCCGGCGAGCACTTATTCGAAGGGGGCGACCGGGTTCGGAGTGCGTCTCCTCGACCAGTTCGTCGCTGACAACCTGGAGGCGTAGCGCGCCTGGTGCGAGTGGATTTTTACCAGCTCGGCGAGGCTCCGCTCGAGCAGGTAATTGCGACGATCTGCGACAAGCTTCTTGCGCAGCAGGAGCGAGCGATCGTCATCGCAGCCGATGAAGGCCAGCTGGCGCGGCTCGATCGCGTGCTTTGGGATCAGGGGCCGCCCACTTTCCTGCCGCACTCGGTCAGTGGCGGCTCCGACGATGCACGCCAGCCGGTCCTGCTTTCGACCAGCGCCGAACCGGCAAACCGTGCCCGCAACCTGCTGATTGCCGACGGCAAGTGGCGCGATTCGGCGCTTGCGTTCCACCGCGCCTTTTACCTTTTCGACCAAGCGACGATCGCGCAGGCGAGGGACGCCTGGCGGTCGCTTGCCGGGAAAGATGACGTCGAGCGGCACTATTGGGCCAATGAAGACGGTCGTTGGGTCGAAAAATCAGCCGCCGGCCAGCGGAGCTCGTAAACATCGCGGCTACCGCCGATCCGCCGGGCGTCGAGCCGAGTTGATTCGTCGTTAACCGCGCCGCCTGCGTTTACCCACGGCTCGCACGAACGTTCGCGGAGAGGCACAAGTCGCTCCGCCGGCACTTCGTTGTTCCCAACTCCCCCGTCGGAGTGCCGGCCAACCCTGCTGTATTGACACACTAATACAGTCAAGCTACTTTCCGGCCCGGGAAGGGGTGCTGGAATGTACACTCAAAACGACTTGGACGACGCTGTCGCCGCGGGCGCGATCAGCGCGCAATCCGCAGCCTCGCTGCGCACTTTCATCGAGGGGCAGCGTTCGCTGCCCGCCGTGGACGAAGAGCAATTTCGGTTGATCAGCGGGTTCAACGATATTTTCGTCTCCATTGCCGCGGTCATTCTCCTGGTCGCGGTCGGATGGATCGGCCAGTGGATCGGCCAGTCGGCAGGCACCGCCGTCGAGCCGGGCGGCCCGTCGTTCGTGGCGCCACTTGCGGTCGCTGCGACGAGCTGGGGCCTCGCGCTTTTCTTCACCGCGAAACGGCGCATGGCGCTACCCTCGATCCTGCTTCTTCTCGCTTTCGTCGGATCGGTGTTCGCAACAGCTGCCCTGGCGCTAACTCTCGCGGTCGGCACCGACGTTCTCAACCGCAACATGCAGCTGCAGGGAATCCTCGGCGCCGCATCGGCGGCAATCGCCGGGGTTGCCGCATGGCTCCACTGGCGCACGTTCAAGGTTCCGATCACAGTCGCCGCCGGCGCCGCTGCAGTCGCGGCGATCGCCGTCGGCTTGCTACTCGCCGCGCTCGGGCAGAATTTCGAGCAGGCAAAGGACCTTATCCTCGGCTTCATCCTGCTTCTCGGGATCGGCGTGTTCCTGTTCGCGATGCGCTGGGATGCGTCGGATCCCGCTCGGCTGACTCGGCGCTCGGATGTCGCTTTCTGGCTCCACCTGCTCGCAGCGCCGATGATCGCTCATCCGGTTTTCGCTCTTCTCGGCCTCACCAGCGGCCAAGTCAGCGTTGGCGAGGGGCTTCTGGTGGTTCTGCTATACGTGCTGTTCGGGCTGGCTGCGCTTGCGATCGACAGGAGGGCGCTTCTCGTTTCGGCGCTCGCCTATGTGCTCTTTGCACTCAACGAGCTGTTCAAGGAATTCGGAGCGATTGAACTCAATGTCGCTCTGACAGCCCTGGTGATCGGCTCTTCGCTCCTGCTCCTGTCGGCCTTCTGGCACCAGGCGCGCGCTGCGGTGGTCAAGCCGCTGCCGGAAAGCCTCCGGGCCAAGCTGCCGGTTATCGACCGCGCTGCTGCCGCTATCCAACCAGCCGCATAAGCCGACGCTCGAGCGGGGCCATGACTCCTGCAAGGTCGTGGCCCCGCTTCAGTACCAGGCCGTGCTCGCTCACGAGCGCGAACGCCCCCTGCTTCAGGCGAAGCTCTGGGCGCTTTTCGATTCGGACTTCGGGCCGCTCGGCGTGGCGTCGAAAAGCCGCGAAGACGGCGACGTCGGGGTGGTGGCCAAGCGCATAATCGCGCCAGTGGCCGGCCGCGACCATTCGGCCGTACAGGTCCATGATGCGCATCAGCTCGCGACGATTGAAGCTGGTGACCTCCCGCCGGTCCCTCGGGTGGGGGAACGGCGAAACGACGCTCAAGCGCGCTTGCTCCTGGCCCGAACAGCGGGCGCGGCACCCTCGCTTGCCTGCTCCGCTTTCACCTGGTCTCGCAACGCCTGAAGCTCGCGTTCGAGCTCGCACAGCCGCGCCAGCATTGGATCGGCGATTTCGCTGCACGGAGTCCCGTAGGGCAGGAATTCTTTCGGCTCGGCCTCGGAAATGGCCACAGGCACCGGCTTTGCGGGAATGCCGATGACCGTCGCTGCGGGCGCCACGTCGCGAGTGACGACGGCATTCGCGCCGATGCGGGCGCCTTCGCCGACGTGGATGGGCCCAAGTACCTGCGCTCCCGACCCGATCACGACTCCGTCGCCGATCGTCGGGTGCCGCTTTCCAGCTTGGCCGGCGCTGGGATTGGTCCCGCCCAAAGTCACGCACTGATAGATTGTGACATCGTCGCCGATGTCTGCGGTCTCGCCGATGACAGTGAATCCGTGGTCGATGAAGAACCGTTTGCCGATCGTCGCTCCGGGGTGGATGTCGATTGCGGTGAGAAAGCGCGAGAAGTGATTTACGACTCGGGCGAGGAAGAACAGCTCGCCGCCGTAGAGCCAGTGGGCAACCCGGTGGAGACCCAGCGCCCAGGTGCCCGGATAGGTCAGGACCTCCCAGTGCGAACGCGCCGCGGGGTCGCGGGCTTCGATCGATTCGAGATACTCAATCAGGCCCGAAAACAAGCGCAACAGATCCTTGCTCCTCGATTGCAATCTATGGGCGGGGAGGGCCGATTGCCAGAGGCACGCGTCAAAGCGTCTGGTCGACCGTCGCGAGCGCCTTCATCACCGCCGCAATTCGAACTGCACTTTGGACGGTCTCGGGCTTTACGCCATGCTCCAGGAGCACTCGCTCGTGGCTGTCGATGCAGGCGCCGCAACCGTTCATCGCCGAAACGGCGAGGCTGAACAGCTCAAAATCCTCCTTGGCGGTGCCGTGAGTGGCGATGAAGTTCATCCTCAGCCGCGCCGGCATCGTCCCGTATTCCGGGTTCGCGGCAAGGTGGACGAACCGGTAATAGACGTTGTTCATCGCCATTAGCGCCGCCGCGCCGCGGGCGGCGTTCGCCTCCGTCTCCGACAGCTTGCCATCCACTTCCGCTTCGGCGGCTTCGACCAGCGGTTTGTGGCCGGAGCCATGGGCGCAGGCGAGGAGAAGCCCCGCCTTGCGCTTTTCGCCGAGCAGTTCGTCGGACAGGATTGATGTCAGGTTGAGCCGAATGTCCTTCGCATAGTCGGGAAGGCGATGGGCGAAATCTTTGAGGGACATGGGAGCTCCGGACAGGGAAGGGGCGCGGAAACGGCGAGTCTCCGCGCCCCGGTTATCGGACAGGTGGAGAGGTCAGGCGGCCGGCCGCAAGACCTCTTCGCCCGCGTTCCAATTGCAGGGGCAAAGCTCGTCGGTCTGGAGCGCATCGAGCACTCGAAGCGTTTCCTGCGGGTTGCGACCGACGTTCAGGCCGTTCACCGTCACGTGCTGGATGATGTTGTCGGGGTCGACGATGAACGTCGCCCGAAGCGCGACGCCTTCTTCTTTATCGAGGATTCCGAGCGCCTCGGCCAATTCCTTTTTATTGTCCGCGATCCACGGGAAATTTGCGTTCGCAAGCCGCTCGTCCGACCGGCGCCAGGCAAAGTGGACGTGGGCCGTGTCGGTCGACGCCCCGATCAGCACTGCGTCGCGATCGGCAAAGTCGTCCTTCAGCTCGCCATAACCCTCGATTTCGGTGGGGCAGACGAAGGTGAAATCCTTCGGCCAGTAAAACAGCACCTTCCACTTGCCGTTGGTATCGCTGAGATCGATCGTCTCGCCGGCAGGAAGAGCGGACGAACCCTGCTGGACCGGCAGTTTGAGGGAAGGCAGGTTGTCGCCAACGGTAAGCATTCAATTCTCCTTGGTTTTTTCACTCGAAGACATGTTGCGTTGCAGCATCTATGGGGCTGGCCCAAATCGTTCAAGTCACTTATAGTCGTATTATTCATTGGAATTTTCGATTAGCCTGAACAGACGCTCATGACCGTCCACCAGCCCACGCTGAAGCAGCTGCAGTATCTCGTGGCGCTTCGAGAGCACGGCCATTTCGGAAAGGCGGCGGAGGCCTGTTTCGTCACCCAGTCGACTCTCTCCGCGGGCCTGCGCGAGCTTGAAACGCTGCTCGGCGTCACTCTTGTCGAACGGACCCGGCGGCTGGTTCGTTTCACCGCGCTCGGCGAAAAGATTGCCGACAAGGCGGCCCGTGTCATTCGCGAGGCGGACGAGCTGGCCGAACTCGCCCGGGCCGAAGGCAAGCCGCTCCACGGCGAGCTTCGGATGGGCGTCATCCCGACAATCGCGCCGTTCCTTCTGCCGGCGATGCTGCCGCGCCTTCGCGACGAATGGCCCGACTTGAAGCTCTACCTTCGCGAAGAAACCAGCCAGGCAGCGTGCGAGGCGCTTCATCGCGGGCAGCTCGATTGCGTCCTTCTGGCGCTCCCCTACGGCTGTGGCGACGTCGAATCCCTTTGCCTGTTCGAAGACCGGCTGTTCGTCGCCTTTCCAGGCGGCGAGGCCCCGGGCGGCGATCAGGTCGACGTTGAGGACATCGACGAGAAGCGGATGCTTCTTCTCGAGGACGGTCACTGCCTCAAGGATCACGCGCTTTCGGCCTGCAACCGCCCCGACCTTCGCGCCCATGCGGCAATGATGGGGACGTCGCTGCACACGCTGGTGCAGATGGTCGACAACGGGCTTGGCCTGACCTTCGTCCCCGAAATGGCCATCGATGCCGGAATTCTCGCCGGGACCCACGTCGACGCGAAGCCGCTTCGCTCGAAGCACGGCTTTCGCCACATCGCCCTGATCTGGCGTCGTTCAAGCCCGCGCGAGGCGGAGTTTCACCTTCTCGCAAAGGCGCTCCGCCGGATCATCTCCCAACTCGCCGCCGCTCCTGCGGCTCAGCCGTCGCTCGAGCCCGAGCCCGAACCCTTGGCGGGGTGACGCGGCGCTACAGGGGCTGGGGAGGGAACCGCCGCCGGGCCGGCCCGTGATGTTGGACCGGCCGCAACATAGCGCCGCGTCGAGCTCGTCATTTCGCCATTTCGGGCTTGCGCGCCTTTAGCGACTGCCTGCCCGGGCTCTTCAGGTCGAAACGGTCGGCGTTCATCACCTTCGTCCAGGCAGCGACGAAATCCTCGACGAATTTCTCGCCGGCATCGTCGGCCCCATAGACCTCGGAGATGGCCCGAAGCTGCGAATTGGACCCGAACACCAGGTCGGTACGAGTAGCGGTCCACTTCTTCTCGCCGCTTTCGCGATCCGAGCCGACGAACTCCTCGTCGCCGATCTCCTCGACGGCTTCCCAGGCGGTGCCCATGTCGAGCAGGTTGACGAAGAAGTCGTTGGTCAATGTGCCGGGCCGGTCGGTGAACACGCCGTTGTTCGACCCGCCCTGGTTGGCACCGAGCACACGCATGCCGCCCACCAGGACAGTCATCTCCGGCGCTGTCAGCCTAAGTAGCTGCGCCTTGTCGACAAGCAGCTCCTCAGTCGGAACCGAATAGTGGGTGGACAAGTAATTGCGAAACCCGTCGGCCTTCGGCTCGAGAACCGCGAATGACTCCACGTCGGTCTGGTCCTGGGTGGCGTCGGTCCGCCCGGGAGTGAAAGGCACCTCGATATCGTAGCCGCCGTCGCGGGCGGCCTTCTCGATCGCCGCCGAGCCGCCGAGGACGACGAGGTCCGCAATCGAGACCTTCTTGCCGCCCGATGCGCTGGAATCGAAATCCCGTTTGATGCCCTCGAGCGTGCTGAGGACCTTCGACAGCTCTTCGGGATCGTTCGCTTTCCAGTTGCGCTGCGGCTCCAGGCGAATGCGCCCGCCATTGGCGCCGCCGCGATGATCGGAGCCGCGATAGGTCGAGGCAGCCGCCCAGGCGGCTTTCACCAGCGCTGCAACCGACAGCCCCGAATCGAGAATCTTGCGCTTGAGGCTTTGGATGTCACCCTGGTCAACGACGGGATGGTCGAGCGGCGGGATGGGGTCCTGCCAGATCAGGTCCTCATCCGGCACTTCCGGACCGAGGTAGCGGGACTTCGGTCCCATGTCGCGGTGGCACAGCTTGAACCACGCCCGAGCGAATGCGTCGGCGAATGCGTCGGGATTGTCGCGGAACTTCTCGGAAATCTTGCGGAAGTCCGGGTCCATCTTGAACGCCATGTCGGCCGTCGTCATCATCGTCGGCACGCGCTTGTTCGGGTCATGCGCCGCCGGGGCCATGTCCTCGGGCCTCACGTCCTTGGGCTGCCATTGCTTGGCGCCCGCCGGGCTCTTCACCAGCTCGTACTCGTAATCCAGGAGCATGTGCCAATAAGCGCCGCTCCACTTGGTCGGGGTCGGAGTCCACGCGCCCTCCAGGCCGCTGGTGATGGTGTCGTCGCCGATTCCGCTCTTGTGGCCGCTCGCCCATCCCAGGCCCATCTGGGCGATGTCAGCGCCTTCCGGCTCTGCTCCGACCTTGGAAGCGTCGCCTGCGCCGTGGCATTTGCCGAACGTGTGGCCGCCGGCGGTAAGCGCGACCGTCTCCTCGTCGGTCATACCCATGTTGTGGAACGTCTCGCGAATTTCGCGGGCCGAGGCGAGCGGGTCCGCGCTTCCGCCCGGTCCTTCGGGATTGACATAGATGAGGCCCATCTGGACGGCCGCCAGCGGGTTCTCGAGAGCGGTGCCGGCGTCATCGCCCATGCGCGGTTTTGCGCCCTTGCCGACCCACTCCTGCTCGGTGCCCCAATAGGTGTCCTGCTCGGGCTCATAGACGTCGGCCCTGCCGCCGCCAAAGCCGAACACCGGCGCACCCATCGATTCAAAGGCGACGTTGCCGGCCATGATCATCAGGTCGGCCCAGCTGAGATTCCGGCCGTATTTCTTCTTGATTGGCCACAGCAGCCGACGGGCCTTGTCGAGATTGGCATTGTCCGGCCAGCTGTTGATCGGAGCAAAGCGCTGGTTTCCGGTGTTGGCGCCACCCCGGCCGTCGCCGATCCGATACGTGCCGGCGCTGTGCCAGGCCATTCGGATGAAGAAGGGGCCGTAGTTCCCGTAATCGGCCGGCCACCACGGCTGGCTGTCCGTCATCAGCGCAGCGAGGTCGCGCTTGACCGCGTAATAATCGAGCTTCTGAAAGGCTTCGGCATAATCGAAATCCTCGCCCATCGGGTCCGACGGCTGCGGAAGGATTTCGAGCGAAAGCTGGTTCGGCCACCAGTCGCGATTTGTTCGTCCGAGCAGCGAGCGAAGCGCCGCTCCTTCTTCGCTCGGGCCGCCGTGCAGCGGGTCGCCAGTGATCTTGTCCATGAAAAGCCCCTTCTATGCCTGCGGGGTAACGCTAGGCCGGGCCTTTGGTTGACGGAAACGAGATTAACTCGTCAGTGAAAGTCGCAAAATCGATTATTCCATGTGCTTCAGGCCGATGCGCAAATAATCGTAGCCGGTGACCAGCGTCAGCGCGGCTGCGGCCCACAGGCTGATGACTCCGACGACGTGGACCCACGGCGCATTGGGGACGGCACCCGCCAGGATCAGCGCGCCCAGCGCAATCAGCTGCAGCGTCGTCTTCCACTTCGCCAACTGGCTGACCGGCATTCCGACTCGCAGCTCAGCCAGGAATTCTCGAAGGCCGGAGACGATGATCTCGCGAAGGAGGATGATCAGTGCGGGGATGATGTTGAAGTCCTGGATGATCGGCGGCTCGCCATTGGCCTTTCTTGACGCCATCAGCATGACGATCACCGCCGCGACCATAATCTTGTCGGCAATTGGGTCGAGGAACTGGCCGAGCTTGGAAATCTGCCCCTGCGCGCGCGCCAGGTAGCCATCGAAATAATCGGTGATCCCGACGATGCAGTAGAGCACGAAGGTCACGGCGTAATCGAACGGCCGCGGCTGCCATAAAAGGAAGACGAGGATCGGCACCGCAAGGATCCGCGACAGGGTCAGCAGGTTTGGAAGCGTCAGCATCTTCACGGCGCGTCGCTTATAGCGTTTGGAGAGATGCGCAAAGGTGGCTATGCCCCTTGCCCCAAGTCCATGCGATCGCCCGCGCGCCTTCATTGATACAGAACGTCACGCACCTGCTCCGCGCGCGGCGGTTCCTGCCGCTGTTCAGCACCCAGTTTCTGGGCGCGTTCAACGACAGCCTGTTTAAGCAGGCCGTCGTCCTGTTCGTTACGTACCAGCTTTATTCGAACCCGGCGAAGGAGTTCCAGTTCAGCGCTATCGCGCAGGGGTTGTTCATCCTGCCATTCTTCCTGTTCTCCGCCCTTTCGGGGCAGCTAGCCGACGATCACGACAAGGCGCGGCTGATCCGAATTATCAAGCTTGCGGAAATCGGAATCATGTTTGTCGGCGGGGCGGGGATCGTGCTCGCCAACATTCCGATGATGCTTGCCGCCGTGTTCGCGATGGGGATCCACTCGACCTTCTTCGGGCCGATCAAATACGCGATCCTTCCGCAGCACCTGAAGAGGGACGAGGTTCTCGGCGGGACCGGGCTGGTGGAAGCCGGAACCTACGTCGCGATCCTGCTCGGGACGATTCTTGCGGGAGTGCTTGCGTCGCGGCCGCAGTTCGCCGCGTTCGCCGTCCTCGCCTTCGCCTGTCTAGGCTATCTTTCGGGGCGGCAGGTGCCTCCAGCGCCACCAGCCGCCAAGCGCCTGCCGATCACCTGGCACATCGTCCACGCGTCCATCGAGCTGGTCAGCGCGACCATGCACATCCGAAGGCTGTTCCTTGCGATCCTGGCGATCAGCTTCTTCTGGACCATCGGTGCGGTGATGATCATCATCTTCCCGCCGCTGGTGAAGAACGTCCTCGGCGCGAACGAGCAGGTCGCAAGCCTGTTCATCGCCATCTTCTCCATCGGGATCGCCATCGGTTCGGTCGCGATCAACCGGCTTTTGAAAAGCCAGGTGTCGGCGCGCTACGCGCCGCCCTCGGTGATCGCGATGGGGGTGTTCGTGCTCCTCCTCCACTTCGTCGCGCTCAGCTGGAGCAGGAACGGGCCGGAGCTGACGACGCTCGGAAACTTCCTGTTCGTGCCGATGGCCTGGCCGATGATCATCTGCCTCCTCGGCGTGGCCATCACAGGTGGCATGTTCGTGGTGCCGCTCTACGCCTTCCTGACGACGACCGTGCCGAAGACGGAGACGTCAAGGACGGTGGCAGCCAACAACATCGTCAACTCAGGGGCGATGGTGATCGGAAGCCTCATCGCCATCGGGCTGAATATCGCCGGCGTCGGACCGACCAAGCAGCTGCTTCTGGTTGCCGCAATGTGCCTGGTTTCTGCGTGGCTCGGGTGGAAGCTTCACCTGGCCTGCGACGAGGATGTCTGCCGCGTCGTCTAGGCTTTTGGGAGCGAACCGTCTGGGAGACGGTTCAAGCGATCAAGATCGAGACGAACAGGAAACCGGCGGCGAAGGTTGTTACGAACAGCTTCAGGTCGTCCGAGACGGTCCAGGGTGAAGCCTCTTGCGTCTGGTCGAGAACGCGCGGACGGCCGCGGCCGAACTGGCGCGGGTCCATCGCAATTGCGGCTCGGGCGCAGGCCATGGGGAAATGCTTAACAGCCATTTAACCATGTTCAACGGCCGAGTTGGGCAAGCGGTCCCGCTGTCTCAACGTGGGACGATCGGAAGCGGTGCAGCTTTGGTGATTGAGCATCGTGCTCGCGTGTCCCCCGGACACGCTGTGCGCGATGCTGGTGCGGACGGTGGGAGTCGAACCCACACTCCCTACTGGGAAGAGGATTTTAAGTCCCCAGCGTCTACCGTTCCGCCACGTCCGCGCGGCTAGACGATTGGCGTGCTCGCCTGTCCGCCGGACAGGCTGCGCCTCAATTATAACTCGCTTGCCGACCCGTTGATGTTAAGCCGCTCGCGCATGTCCTTGCCCGGCTTGAAATAGGGCACGCGCTTGGCGTCGACTTCCACCGACTCGCCGGTTCGGGGATTCCGGCCGACACGGGCATCGCGGTTGCGGGTCGAAAAGGCGCCGAAGCCGCGAAGCTCGACTCGGCCACCGCGCGACAACTGGTCGCCGACGGAATCGAAAAAGGCGCTAACCACGCTTTCCACCTCACGCTGGGTGAGGTCCGGGAAATCCAGGCATAGCTTCTGGACCAGTTCTGAACGGATCATCTTTGTCCCCGCAGGTTCGGCAAGCCCCTCCCCGGGGCAGGGGCTCACGCTGTCAGGAAAGTCCTGACGGCGCAAGCCCTTGCTCTCTTACTTCTTCGTCTTCTTGGCTGCAGCCTTCGGCGTTTTCTTGGTCTCGGCTTCCTTCAGAGCCTGGCCGAGAATGTCGCCGAGCGACGCGCCCGAGTCGGAAGACCCATATTGCGCCACCGCCTGCTTCTCTTCGGCGATCTGAAGCGCCTTGACCGAGAAGTTTGGCTTCTTGGACCGGTCGAATCCGGTGACCATCGCGTCGAACTTCTGGCCGACCTGGAAACGCTCGGGACGCTGTTCGTCGCGGTCGCGGCCGAGATCGGTTCGCTTGACGAAGCCGGTGACTGCGCCGTCGGCGGCCTGAACGTCCAGCCCGCCATCCTTCACGTCCATCACTTCAACGGTAATGATGTCGCCCTTCTTGACGCCGCCGGCAGTCGCAGCGGTGGTTCCGCCGCCAACTCCGCCGCGCTCGAGCTGCTTCATGCCGAGGCTGATCCGCTCCTTCTCGACATCCACGTCGAGGACGACGGTCTTGACCGTCTCGCCCTTGTGATGGAGCGCCAGAGCCTCTTCGCCCGAAACGCCCCAGGCGATGTCGGACATGTGGACCATTCCGTCGACGTCGCCGGGGAGGCCGACGAACAGCCCGAATTCGGTGGCGTTCTTGACCTCGCCTTCGACCTGCGTTCCGACGGGGAACTTCTCCGCGAACTCGGCCCAGGGATTTGCCTGCGCCTGCTTCAGGCCCAGTGAGATCCGGCGCTTCTCCTCGTCCACCTCGAGGATCTTCACGTCCACTTCCTGGCTGGTCGAGACGATCTTGCCGGGGTGCACGTTCTTCTTGGTCCAGCTCATCTCCGAAACATGGACCAGGCCTTCGATACCGGGTTCGAGCTCCACGAAAGCGCCATATTCGGTGATGTTGGTCACGCGGCCCTGGAACACTCCGTCGATCGGGTACTTGGCGCTGGCGCCTTCCCACGGATCGGCTTCCAGCTGCTTCATGCCCAGGCTGATCCGTTGGGTCTCGCGGTTGATTCGGATGATCTGCACCTTCACCGTATCGCCGATGTTCAGCATTTCGGTGGGGTGGTTGACCCGCTTGTAGCTGATGTCGGTGACGTGGAGCAGGCCATCGATGCCTCCGAGGTCGACGAAAGCGCCGTAATCGGTGATGTTCTTGACCACTCCGTCGACGACCTGGCCTTCGGTAAGCGACTGGATGAGGCCGCTGCGCTGCTCGGCGCGGGTTTCCTCCAGGATTGCTCTGCGCGACACGACGATATTGCCGCGGCGGCGGTCCATCTTCAAAATCTGGAACGGCTGCGGCTGGTCCATCAGCGGTCCGATGTCGCGGACCGGGCGGATGTCGACCTGGCTTCCGGGAAGGAAGGCCACGGCGCCACCGAGATCGACGGTGAAGCCGCCCTTCACCCGGCCGAAGATGACGCCCTCGACGCGATTGCCGGCGTCATATTCCTTCTCGAGCTTGTCCCACGCGGCCTCGCGGCGGGCGCGGTCGCGCGACAGCATCGCTTCGCCCTGGGCATTCTCAACTCGATCGACAAAGACTTCGACCTCGTCGCCGATCTTCAACTCGGCCTTCTGGCCGGGAGCGGCGAACTCGCGCAGAGGAACGCGGCCTTCGGACTTGAGTCCGACGTCGATGACCGCAAGATCGTTCTCAATGTCGGTGACGGTGCCTTTGACGACCTTGCCCTCGAAGCTTTCGTCCTCGCCTCCGAGGCTTTCATTCAGCAGGGCCGCGAAGTCGTCGCGGGACGGAAATGCCGTGGTGGCCATAAAATTCGGTCTTTCGTAAATTCAAATCCGGGAATTCCCATCAAAGCTCCGCTTCGACGGGACCCAGTCATGCCGCGCCCCGCCACCGCGGCGAAGCTCCTGCATGCGGACCTGGTCAAACATACTGCCGAGGCCGGCTCATCCGAACCGCGGCATCCACACCAGCCCAGTCCACTGAAAAAAGCGCGTCCCGGTGCCAGCCTGAGCCGTCAACCGTACGCGCTCGCCAAAGGACGGGCTGTCGCGGACGCTTCAGTCGAGCGCCCGCCGGACGCCGCGCGATATATGCGCAAGGGCTCGAAGGGGCAAGAAGCTGCAGTTGAGTAGGAAATTGCCTATTGCACCATAGGAACAAATAGGGAACAATGCGACTCAGTTGGAGTCGCTGTCATGCTTGTTCTCGATCCTGCAACGCTTGTCGCCGTGGCTGCCGTGATCAGCAGCCTGTCCGCCTTCATTTGGGCGCTTCGCCGCAAGCCGTAGCGATGGATCGGGGTGGCCTAAACCGGATATTCCTCGTGGCCATAGACCAGCACGGTCATCACGCCTTGCCGAAGCTGCTGGCCCGTACCGATGGCGCTCGGCTCGAACCGCTCCGTTCGCGCTTCGTTGCAGCCGTAGGGCGGAATCATCTTCCCCGATTTGCCGACGACCTGGCAATTGCTGACGGAGCCGCTGCCGTCGATCGACAGCGCGAGAACCTGCTCGCCGAGAAGGGTGTCGCCGGTCTCCAGCTTGACCGGATCGAGGCGCGCTCCGGGGGAGTAGCGCCGCTCGATAGTGATCTTCGTGTAGCTGCCGGTCGAAGCGCGTGCCGAATGGGTTATGGAACCCGGGCTGTTGCTAGGGGAATCGGCCCCGCACCCTTCAGATCCCGGAATCGCGACGCTCGCCTGGTACTCGCACGATTGCTCCACGCCGTCGCCGCTCATGGTGAAGGTGAATCTTTCCCACCACGGGCTCGCCAACTCGAGCGCAAGGGTGGGGCTGGCCGGTGCGGCTGCGAGCATGAGCGCGGCGATAGCAAGCACGAACAATCTCCTCTCGTGCCCGCTCCGGCAGCGCCATTGCCGCCGCCTGGTTCTGAAACGCGCGAATTGGAAATTGGTCCCGGCCGCCGCGGTCGCCACGCGCAAGTCCACTGATGAAGCAAGGAGGGGGCACCGGCCCGAAGACAAGGCGTCGCGCAAGCCGAGTGGCGCAAAAGGGCGCTGAAACGAAAAGGGGGCTCGCATTGCTGCGAGCCCCCTCTGCGCCGAGCGAAGGATCCGCCAACTTTCAAAACCAGGTCCCAGGGGAACCCAATCCTAAATCTCGGCTCACCAGCTCAGGCGTCGCCTCCCACCGATCCACTCCCTCCGCGAGGAGGAGCCCTGCGGCCTCTACTCCAGTGCGCCAGCCGAAGCCTCGCTTCTGTTTCGCGCCGCCCGGCCTGACCCGAAGGTCAAAGCCGACCGATGTTCCGCGGCCCTTCTTGGGATGGCCATCTCTCGCGTCCCGCTTTGCGTCCGGACAACCCGAAGATCGCCTTCTGCCGCGTCGCGCAATCGAAAGATCATCTCTTCCGGCGCCTCGTCCCGGCTGACCCCGCTTCAGCTCCCGAAGAAACCTCAGCATTGTCTGCCGCGGAGATCGGACCTTTGGCCACCTGCCGCACCTTCGAAGCCGTTTCCGACCCTCTGGCGAGGCCGGGACCGCCGTCCCGATCACAGGTGCACCTTGCGCCCGATTTCCGAGTCGCGCCAAACGAAAAATCTGGGAACAAGCCTGTGGATAACGTGGATATCGGGAACAACCGATGGAACCTTTTCGAAAAGGCGCATTCGGTTGCCGTTTCGTTCCCCTCCGCTTACCTCGACACTGTGCCCGAATCTCCTCAGACCATCCCCGAGCCAGCCTATCTGCAGGGCCTAAACCCGCCGCAGCGCGAGGCGGTGCTGACCACAGAGGGACCGGTCCTGGTCCTCGCCGGTGCGGGCACCGGGAAGACGGCGGCGCTGACCGCCCGTCTCGCGCACCTCATCGCCAGCCGCGAGGCGTGGCCGAGCCAGATCCTCTCCGTCACCTTCACCAACAAGGCGGCTCGCGAGATGAAGGAGCGCGTGTCCGCCATTTCCGGCGGAGCGATCGAGGGGATGCCCTGGCTCGGCACCTTTCACTCGGTGGCCGCTCGCATGCTTCGCGCCCATGCCGAACTTGTCGGCCTCAAGAGCAATTTCACCATTCTCGACACCGACGACCAGCTTCGGGTGATGAAGCAGTTGATTGCCGCATCGGGCCTGGATGAAAAGCGCTGGCCCGCCCGCCAGCTCGCCGGGATGATCGACCGCTGGAAAAATCGTGGTTGGACTCCGGCCCAGGTGGACGCAGGCGAGGCGGAGAGCTTCGGCCCGGGACGCGGACGGGAGCTCTATGCCGCCTACCAGCAGCGGCTGAAGACTCTGAACGCCTGCGATTTCGGCGACTTGCTGCTTCACATGCTGGTGATTTTCCGGACCCACGCCGACGTGCTCGAAAGCTATCG
Organism: uncultured Alphaproteobacteria bacterium; assembly: GCA_963839145.1. GTDB lineage: Bacteria > Pseudomonadota > Alphaproteobacteria > Sphingomonadales > Sphingomonadaceae > Sphingomicrobium. Next base: position 65,384 of record CAWITR010000001.1, on the reverse strand, counting down.
CGAGCGCTTTCGTTACATCCTGGTCGACGAATATCAGGACACCAATAGCGCCCAGTACGAATGGCTGAAGCTGCTGGCCGAACCGCGACGAAACCTGTGCTGCGTCGGCGATGATGACCAGTCGATCTATTCCTGGCGTGGAGCCGAGGTCGCCAACATCCTCAAGTTCGGCGAGGATTTCCCGGGCGCGAAAATCATCCGGCTTGAGCAGAACTACCGCTCGACCGGTCACATCCTTTCCGCGGCCGATGGTGTGATCGCCAACAATGCCGGCCGGCTCGGCAAAACCTTGTGGACCGAAGAGGGGGAGGGCGAAAAGGTCCGGATCATCGGCGTTTGGGACGGGCCGGAAGAGGCCCGCCGGGTCGGCGACGAAATCGAGCGTATGCAGGGGCGCGGAAAGGCGCTGTCGGAAATCGCGATCCTGGTCCGAGCGCAATTCCAGACTCGCGAGTTCGAGGAGCGCTTCATCGCCATTGGGCTGCCGTATCAAATAATCGGCGGCTTCCGTTTCTACGAGCGCGCCGAGATTCGCGACGCGCTCGCCTACCTTCGGCTCATTCACCAGCCGGCCGACGATCTCGCCTTCGAACGGATCGTCAATCAGCCCAAGCGCGGGCTGGGAGACAAGGCGCTGGCCACCATCCACGCCGCCGCGCGCCGTCAGCAGCAGCCGTTGCTCTTGGCCGCGGCGACCTTGCTGGATAGCGACGAGCTGCAGTCGCGCGCCCGCAACTCGCTTGGCCGTTTTGTCGCCGATGTCGCCCGCTGGCGGTCAATGTCGGGTCAGCTTCCCCACGCCGAGCTTGCCCGAACCGTTCTCGACGAGAGCGGCTACACGGCAATGCTCCAGGCGGATCGGTCGGCAGAATCGGCCGGCCGACTCGAGAACCTGGCCGAACTCGCCCGCGCGATGGAGGAGTATGACAACCTCGCCGGCTTTCTCGAGCATGTCAGCCTGGTGATGGACAATGACGAGGATCGCGACCGCGACAAGGTCACCATCATGACGATCCACGCGGCCAAGGGGCTGGAGTTCGACACCGTCTACCTTCCCGGCTGGGAGGAGGGTATTTTCCCGTCGCAGCGTGCGCTCGACGAGGGCGGTCTTGCGAGCCTGGAGGAGGAGCGCCGGCTCGCTTACGTCGCAATCACTCGCGCGAAGCGAAGCTCGACAATCATCCACGCCGCCAACCGGCGAATCTACGGCCAGTGGACGAGCTCACTGCCGAGCCGCTTCGTCGCCGAGATTCCCGAGCCGCACATCGACCAGGAAACGACGATGACCGGCGGCGAAAGCCTGTGGCGCGCGCAGTGGAGCGAACGCGCCGACCCCTTTGCCCATGTCTCGCGAGCGAGCACGCGCGGTCCCGGATGGAAGCGCGCCACCTCGTCCGACCGCTTCTCGACCGAGCCGCAGCGGGTGATTGAGGCGCGTGCGAGCGCCGTAAGCCTCGGCAACAAGGGCCGCGACGACCTCGCGCTCGGGCAGCGGGTCTTCCACGAGAAGTTCGGCCACGGGACGATCGCCGCGATCGAGGGCAACAAGCTCGAGATCGACTTCGAGCATGCCGGCCGAAAGAAGGTGCTCGACAGCTTCGTGACCGTGGGCTGATCCGCAGCCCCGGGCGACTTATCCACCGGTAACGGTGAACCTTTTGTCGCTGCGGCTGTTTGTGGGAAGGCTGGGGGCGATCCGCAAATGACGCCGAACTCGAACCAAGGAGGGCGACCTGTGCCTCTCGACGTTTCGGTCGAGCGATCGAAATTCCTGACCGGAACTGGCGAGCTGGGCCAGCTCGTGGCGAAGTTCGACTGGAGCTCGACATCGCTTGGCCCGGTCGATTCCTGGCCGCAGGCGGTGAAAACCACTGTGGCGTTGATCCTGCGGTCTCCCATTCCGATCGTCACCCTCTGGGGCGAAGACGGAGTGATGATCTACAATGAAGCCTACTCGGTCTTTGCCGGAGGTCGGCACCCCGAACTGCTGGGCTCGAAGGTCCTGGAAGGGTGGCCGGAAGTCGCCGACTGGAATGCGAATATCATGGAACAGGTGTTCCGCCGCGGGCAGACGCTGTCCTACGAAGACCAGGAACTGACTCTCCACCGCCACGGCCGCCCGGAGCAGGTCTGGATGAACCTGGATTATTCTCCGGTGGTGAATGACGACGGGTCGATTGCCGGAGTTATCGCCATCGTCGTCGAAACGACCGCCAAGGTGCGCGCAGAAAAGCGCCTTAGCCACGAGCGCGAGCAGCTTCGGCAGATGTTCGACGAGGCTCCGGGATTTATGGCGTTTCTGGAAGGCGCCGAACAGCGATTTACGATGGCTAACCGCGCGTACATCGATCTGGTCGGCCGCGAGGTTGTTGGCCGCACAGTTTCCGAGGCATTGCCTGAAGTTACGGAGCAGGGCTTCCTCGAGCTGCTCGACGACGTGAGATCGCACCGAAAGCCGTATGTTGGACGTGCAGTCCCTGTCGGCCTGGCTCGCGCTGGCGTAAGCGAAGAGCGGTTCGTCGACTTCGTCTATCAGCCGGTCGTCGATGCGGATGGAGAGTTCGCGGGCATTTTCGTCCAAGGTCATGACGTCACCGATCACAAGGCCAGTGAGCGGTTGAGGACAGCGCACAACCAGGTGCTGGAGCACGCGATGCGCGACGCTCCGCTGCACGATACGCTCGACTCGCTTGTTCGGACGGTTGAGGAACACTCCACGACTGCAGTCATCGGTTCGATTCTCTTGCTCGACGATGACGGCGAACACCTTCGCCACGGAGCGGCGCCAAACCTCCCGGACGCCTACAATGCAGCGATCGATGGAATCGAGATCGGGCCTTCGATCGGCTCGTGCGGGACTGCCGCATTCACCAGAAAGCCCGTCTTCGTCACCGATATTGCGACGGACCCGCTCTGGTCGGAGTTCAGGGGGCTGGCAGCCGAGCACGGCCTGGCGGCTTGCTGGTCCATCCCTATCCTGTCCGGGTCAGGTGACGTGCTGGGCACGTTCGCGATGTACCACCGAGAGCCTCGCGAGCCGACGAGCGATGACCTCAAAATCGTCTCGCTGATCACCCAGACTGCCTCGATCGTGATCGCGCGCAAGCGGGCCGAAGCGGCTCTGAAGGAAAGCGAGCAGAGGTTTCGGCTGGTGGCGGAGTCAGCGCCGGTGATGCTGTGGATGAGCGACGCCGAAGGCGGCTGTGCCTACCTGAACCGCATGCAGCGCGAGTTCTGGGGGCTGGGCGACGACTTTCCACCGGACTTCAGCTGGGGCGACACCGTCCACGACGAGGATCGGGAGAAGCTTTTCGAGCCCTATTCGAAGGCAATGGCCGAGCATTCGCCCTTCACGGTCGAAGCCCGCTATCGCCGTTCCGACGGCGAGTATCGAATGCTTCACACGGATGCGCGGCCGCGGTTCGATACAAACGGCAATTTCCTCGGAATGATCGGTGTCAATGTCGATGTGACCGAGACCAGGTCCGCCCAGCAACGCCTCCGTGAATTGAACGAAAGCCTCGAAGCGCGAGTAGTCGAGGAAATTGGAGAGCGCAGAGCTGCGGAGGTGGCGCTGCAGCAGGCCCAGAAAATGGAGTCGATCGGGAAGCTTACGGGCGGAATTGCTCACGACTTCAACAACCTGCTTCAGATCATTTCGGGCAATCTGCAGCTTCTTCAGGTGGATGCCGCCGATAACCCGCGAGCGGAGCGGCGGATCGCCAATGCAATGCAGGGCGTCACTCGAGGCGCGAAGCTCGCAAGCCAGCTTCTCGCTTTCGCTCGCCGGCAACCTCTTGAACCCAAGGTCGTCAACGTCGGCCGCCTCGTGGCCGGTCTCGAGGACTTGGTTCGCCGAAGCATCGGTGAAGGCGTGGAGCTCGAAACGGTGGTTTCGCCCAGTTTATGGAACGCGTTCGTCGATCCGACGCAAATCGAGAATGCCTTGTTGAACCTGGCGATCAACGCTCGCGATGCGATGGATGGACAGGGCAAGCTCACGGTCGATGTCCGCAATTCCTACCTCGATCACGATTATGCTAAACAGAACCCCGAAGTGGCTCCCGGCCAGTATGTGATGCTGGCGGTTAGCGACACGGGCTGCGGAATGGCTGACGAGATCGTCGATCGCGTTTTCGACCCGTTCTTCACCACCAAGGGCGAAGGGAAAGGCTCGGGTCTCGGCCTGTCGATGGTCTACGGCTTCGTCAAGCAGTCCGGCGGCCACATCAAGATCTACAGCGAGCCGGGTGAAGGAACGACGGTTCGAATTTATCTGCCCCGGGTTCACGAGTCGGAAGATGCAGTGGGCACGCCCGAAACGGGCGATGTGACCGGCGGAACGGAAACAGTTCTCGTCGTCGAGGACGACGAAGAGGTGCGCACCACCGTCACTGATATGCTTCGCGACCTTGGCTATAACGTGCTGACCGCTCGCGACGGCCTCAGTGCCTTGTCGATCTTCGAGAGCGGCGTTTCCATCGACCTGCTGTTCACCGATGTCGTGATGCCGGGACCGCTGCGAAGTCCGGAGCTTGCGCGCAAGGCCAGGGAGATAGCCGGGGATATTCCGGTGCTCTTCACGTCCGGCTACACGGAAAATGCGATCGTCCATGGCGGTCGCCTCGATCCCGGAGTCGATCTTCTGCCGAAGCCGTACACGCGGCAGGCTCTTGCCAGTCGCGTTCGGGACGCGCTGAAGACGGCGAAGTAGCAACTCGACGCCGAGATAGCTGCCGGACGGCTCTGCTGGCCGGGTCACAAAGCAGTCGCGGAAAGGAGGCCGAATGAGCGACAGTCACATCGACCCCGAGCGCGCGGCATTCGAGTCCTTCAAGGCACTGCCGCGTGATACACCGGTCGAGATGCTGAACCTGCTTCGATTCCGCGAGCGCGCGGCTTATCCGGCCGACGATCCCGCGGCAGCGCACGACATCACCGGGAAGGGAGCGTACCGGCGCTATTCACGGGAGAGCGGGCCCGTTTTCGCTCGAGTCGGAGGGACGATCATCTGGTCCGGTACACCGGAATCCGTGCTGATTGGCCCAGCCGACGAGCGGTGGGATGCCGCCTTCATCGCCCATTACCCAAGCGCGTCGGCATTCCTGGAGATGCTCGCCGACCCCGCTTATCGCCAAGCCGTCCGGCATCGCCAGGCTGCGGTCGAGACGTCGCGACTGATCCGGATGCGTCCTCGCGAGGGAACGCGGGCGGGGTTCGCCTAAGCCTCAGCCGATGACGGCGAGGGCGGCTTCGAAGGCAATTGCGCGAGCTTCCTGGCTCTGGGCCGGGCTCATGCGCTGGAAAATGGAATGGTTGGGGTTTCGGCGCGGCCTTCTGGCCCGCCGGGATTTACGTTGAATTCTATTCACTTGTTCTCGTTTTCTAATTCGTTTCGGCCGCCTCCTGGGCGGCCGCGATCTTCGCCTTTTCGGCGAGAAGCGTCTGGCGCATCTCTTCGGTGCGCTTGGCCCGTGCGGCCATTTCGGCCCACGCCGCTTCGGATCTGAGACAGCGCTCGCGAACATTGTCGAGGGTTGCTGCTTCGGCGTCGGCGCGCGCTTGCGCTGCTCGAGCCAGGTAGGTTTCTCTGTCGGTCATTGTGGCCATTTGCTGTTGCGGTGGAGCGGAGCCGCCTAGCGGCGGCCCCGCCTTCGGTGCTTCAGTCTGCAGGCTGCAGGTTCACGGCGCTCATCTTGCCGCGACGGTCCTGCTCGAGCTCGTAGCTGACCTTCTGGTTCTGGTTCAGCGTCTGCATTCCCGCGCGCTCGACGGCAGTGATGTGGACGAAAGCGTCCTGGCCGCCGTCATCGGGCTGGATGAAGCCATAACCTTTTTGCGTATTGAAAAACTTTACGGTGCCTACTGGCATCTTATTATTCCTTCATTTCTGTCGCGGACCGTCGATCGATCCACTCGCGCTAGGAGAGGCGAAGAGAAGGAATGAGGAGCCGCAAAGCGCCTTGATACCGTCCGTTTGCGACTGATAGCCCGGCCCATATAGCGGCTGGTTCGCAAAATTGTAAGGGAGCCGGCCCTTTTCGCGTACGAAGAACCGCCGGGCCCGTAGACCCGGCGATTTGTCCGGCCAAGTTGGATCAGGCAGCTTTCGTCCAGTTCGGCTCAAGCTCCACGTGCGGAGGGCAGGGCGCCACCGCTCCTGAAGGGACCCCGGCGATTTCGTTTGCAAAACCGTGGTTGACGTCGCGGTGGTGCGCTTCGTCGGCGCGGACCACCAGCACCACGTCCCTCAGGGTCGCATCATCCGGGAGGCCCCAGTAGCGCTTGGCGATCTCCGGCGCAGGCACGTTCTTCGACCGCCCCTCGTCGATCTCGGCGAGGTAATGAGTGTAGCTGATGACCGCCTCTTCCTCGAAATAGCCGACGACCCGGTGAGCGGTTTTCCGGCTGACGAGGTAGAGCGCGAAGAAGAAGCAGTAGAATACCCACTGGACGCCGATGATGACCGCTCGCTCGAACAGGGTCGGCTTGCTGATCTCGATGAACGTCATCAAGTGCATCCGCTCATTCTCAGCCTCGTCCATGAGGGTGCGGATCCAGCCCTTGTCGTCGCACATCCGGCGGAGGCAGTGCAGGTGGTTGATGGTAGCTCCCACCATCCCCGGAACGGCGGCGACGGTTTCGAGCACGACTGCGCGGTGGCCATAGCGCTCCGCGAAAAAGGTGTCGGCGGTCCAGCGAAGCAGTTTGGTGAATGCGAAAGCAATCCTGTCGGAAAGGCCCTTCGGCCGGTGATGGACCGAAAGGTCGATGAACGGCGATGTCATTAACAAACTCCCATTGGGTCAACTCGGCGGCAATTGCTGCCGTCGCGGCCCATCTAGGAAGGCGTAGCGTCCGCCGCCTTACGGGATTGTCCTTAGCCTTGGAGCACTTCGCCTTCGGGCGCTCCGCGGCCCAGCTTGTCCGGCAGCGCCTCACCCTCGGGCACGAACTCAAGGCTGACCGAGTTGATGCAATAGCGTTCGCCGGTGGGGGGCGGACCGTCGGGGAAGACGTGTCCCTGGTGCGATCCGCAGCGCGCGCACACGATCTCGGTGCGGATCATTCCGTAGCTCGTGTCGCGAATCGTCTCGAGATGATCCGCCGCAAAGGGCGAGGTGAAGCTTGGCCAGCCGGTTCCGCTTTCGAATTTCGTGCCGCCATTGAACAGCGGAAGTCCACAGAGCCTGCAGACATAAACTCCCGGCCGCTTCTCATCGACAAACACGCCGCAGAACGGGGCCTCGGTTCCGTGCTGGAGAAGCACGTGGCGCTCTTCGCCGTAAGCTCGGCCTCGAGGCTGCGGCGCTGCTCGGGACTTGGCGGGGAAAGGTCGAATTCGGGCTCGCTCATGGTGCGCCGCACTAGCAGCAAAGCCCGCGCGTAGCCATTCGGGCCGTCAGTGCGGCTGCTTTCTGACCTGCTCGCGCACCCATGGCATGATCGACGCCCAGCTCAGCTGTTCCATCAGCTCGATTCCAGCCAGATTGTCCTTTCGCCACACCACTTCGCCGGGAGGGATGTTGAGACCGTCGACGAATACAGCGACATAGGTCCCGATCGGCGGAAGCGACTCTCCCTCCACCTGAAGTCCGCGTCCCGAGATGTTCCGGACGGTCGCGGCGACGAACTGTTCGGCGAACTTCACGTAAGCGCTGCAGCGAATCTCGACCCGCGGCATCGTCCGGCGGTCGATCGGCTGGCTCACCAGGCTTCGATTGATCAGGGCGATTACGTCGATGGGCTTTGCAAAGCGAAGACCCGTTTCTCCGGCCTTTGCCCATTCGATCGTCGCCGACGTCCGTTGTCCCGTGGAAAGCTCCATTGTGACTACCTCGCCGGCGGAATTTGGGAGCTTTGACAGGACAGTCGCGCCGAGAGCGGAAATCCTGCGGATCGAGCACTCCTGGCGGAGACCCGAATTATGCAGGAGGCCGGGTTCCAGAGACCCCGTTTCCAGTGGTCCGGGCGCGTCGTCGGGCCACGGGAGTCGAGCTCCAGTGACGAACGTCGTGACCGATGCTTCTTCAGTCATTGAATATCCGGCCGCTTCTCCAGCCGAATCTGCAGCCGACGATCCTAAGAAGTTGCTAATTTGCGAGCGCCCGCCGACGACGGCGCTGCTGGCGGCACGATCAGCCGACTTGGCCGTTCAGAGTTCATGACGCTGACGACACGAAGTGCAATCAATCCCAAGCTTCGCAGGTCCTACGACCTTCGCGGCACCGTGGGCGAAACGCTCAGCGCCGACGATGCGCGAACGCTGGGGCTCGCCTTCGCGGCAATCGCCAGCGGCCGCGGATGCGGGCAAATCGCGGTCTCGCGGGACGGGCGCGACAGTTCGCCGGCCCTGGAGTCGGCCCTCGTCGACGGACTGGTCGCGGGCGGCATGCATGTCCACCGGCTGCCGTCCGGGCCAACTCCGCTGGTTTCGTTCGCGATCGAGCGGCTGCGACCTGGACGGCGGGATCATGGTCACCGGCTCGCACAACCCCCCTCAGCAGAACGGGTTCAAGCTGATGCTTGGCGGGCACCCCATCTACGGCGACGCGCTGGGCGAACTGTGGAGCGTCGAGCCCGCCGAACGCGCCGGCGGCTCGGTCGAGGACGCCGACCTGACGGACGATTATGTCGATTCTCTCCTTGCCCAAGTCGACGGGCTGACAATCGCAAGCGCTGCCTGGGACAGCGGCAACGGCGCCACCGGGCCCGTGGTCGAGCAGCTGCTGGAGCGCTTGCCGGGCCGGCAGCTGCCGATGTTCACCGAAATCGCCGGCAGCTTTCCAAACCACCACCCCGACCCGTCGGTCCCGGAGAATCTTTCCGATCTTCAGCGGGTCGTTGTCGACGAGGGACTCGACCTTGGAATCGCTTTCGACGGCGACGGGGATCGCATCGGCGTGGTTGACGGGGAGGGGGAGATCGTCTGGGCGGACCAGCTCCTTCTACTGCTCGCCCGCGACATTCTCCACGACCGGCCCGGCGCGACCATCATCGGCGATGTCAAATCCAGCGACGTCCTCTTCCGGGGGATTCGCCAAGCGGGCGGGCGGGCGGTCATGAGCCCGTCGGGCTATGTTCTGGTCCGCGAAGCAATGCTTCGGGAAGAGGCTCCGCTTGCCGGCGAGATGAGCGGTCACATCTTCTACCGCGACTGGCACAGCGCCGATGACGGCCTGTTCAACGCAATGCGGACGCTTCGTGCACTGGCCCGCTCCGGCAAAAGCCTCGCCGATTTCCGCCGCGAACTCCCCGCCAGCTTTTCGACTCCGGAGGTCCGCCTCGGCTGCCCCGACGAGCGCAAAGAGGAGGTGCTTCGAGCGATCGAGCGGGATGTCCGAGCCAATGATCAGCGACTGGACAAAACCGACGGGCTGAGGGTGAGCGACTCTGGCGGATGGTGGCTGCTTCGCGCATCGGGCACCGAACCAAAGCTGACCGCACGGTGCGAAGCGGATAGCGAGGAGGCGCTGCAGCGGATCTCAGGCAGTCTCGCAAAGCGGCTGGAGAGCTTCGGTCTCGATCCCGGAGCTTTGCGCTATTCGGCGGCGAGCGGTTCCGACTGCACTTTGAGCACCTCCATCGCCGAACGGTAGCCGTCGAGCGTACCGACATCGACGTAGGAATTGCCGGCGCGAACTCCGACGGCTTCGCCGCCTTGAGCGAGCCAGGCATTGACCAGAGTCCCGATATATTCGTCCGGGTCGGGGCGATTGAGCCAGAATTCGCGAAGCTCGTGAAAGACGGCGCCCGGCATTTTGAACGCGCCCCAGATCCAGTTGGAGCGGGCGTCTTCGGACTTCACCTGGATTTCGAGCACCCGGTCCGAGTTGTCGGTAACGACGGCATCGAAAAATTGCGGCTGGTCGACCGGGAAAAGCAGGAACGACAATTTGTCGTCGGGAAGCGCGGTGAGCGCATCCTCGGGAAACCAGATCGTATCGGGAAGTCCGACAATCACGGGCTCGTCACTCGGAATGACCGTGTGCGCCTGGAAGATGGCGTCGCAAAGTCCAACCGCCTGCGGCTGGACGACGAAGGCGATGTCGGCGCTCGTTGCCCGCCCTGGGCCGTAATATTCGACGATGTCGGACTTGCCGGGTGAGATGACGAAACAGATCTTCGTGGCCCCGGCCCGAGTCATCCGCTCGACCAGATATTCGCTCACGGCCTTGGGGCGCTCCGTCCTGTCGTCCTGACGGCCACCGACCGGAAGCAGCTCCTTCGAAAAGGCGAGCGGCTGGATCCGCGTTCCGTTACCCGCCGCCGGAATTACGCCCCACACGCTTCGACCTCCTCAACTCTTTCTTCCGATTCCTGAGATGTGGCTCGCCCGATGATGTCGACCAGCTCGCGTGCCCTGTTGAGCGACGTATGTTCGTCAAGCACGCGTTGACGGGCGCGGCGGCCGATCGCCTGAAGCTCCGAATTCGTCAGCTCCAGCGCAGCAACGACATCGGCGGGGTTGCTTGCCAGAAGGATTTCCTCGCCAGGCTCGAAAAACTCGTCGAGTCCGTCCCACTTGTCGCTGATCATCGCCGCGCCGCAGGCAGCCGCTTCGAAGAGGCGGCCCGACGGGCACCAGCCCATGCGAGCCATGTCGGCTCGGGTAATGTTCAAGGTCGCGCGCGACGAGCTGAAGAAGCTCGGGTGATGCGCTGGCGGGATATGGTCGAGCTTGCGCACATTTTCCGGCCATTCGATATCCGGCGGATAGGCGCTTCCGCCGACCAGGAACTCCGCTTTGGGCCGGCGGCGAGCGGGCTCCATTAGAAGACTGTTTAGCGCGTCTTGGCGGTCGGCCGCGTAGGTACCAAGATAGGACAGGTCGGCCGCGTACCACGGCTCGTGCGGCGCCGGCCTGTGCCAGAAATGGTCGACATGGCCGTAAAGCGGCGCCGTTCGCCGGGCGCCAAGCCGATCGCGCAAGGCATCGAGGGCGCCGCCTCCGGTGTAGCTAAGCACCAGATCGAAATCGCCAAGCCCCTGCTCCGGAAGATACGGCACCTGCTCTCCGACTTCGAGCTTCGACAGAGTGACGGGCGTGTCGAGGTCGTAGAACAGCTTGAGCGCCGGCGCATGTTCGAGAACGAGCGCTGCGGCTTCGCGTCCGTCGGGACAATAGGAGGTTACGACCGCCGCATCGGCCGACCGGCACTCCCTGATCGCCTTCGCGGCGACGTTCCGCCAGTTGTCGTAGAGGACGAGGTCGGCACCGTCCCACATGTCCCAAAGGTCGCGGTTCGATGCGTAATAGGGCGTTTCCCGCTCAAAGAAGGTAATGGTGTGGCCGAGCGACGTCAGGGCGCGCATCAGGCCGCGCCAAAGAGTTGCATGGCCATTGCCCCACGAAGAGCTGATCGTCAGGCCGAAGACGACGAATTTCATTCGCCCTCCGCCGATGTTCTCGTGCGGGAACACTTGTCCGGCACCGCGCTCTCCCATTCTGCTACTCGGGAATCGAACCGTGCCCGAAAGGAATGGTTCCGCTCTGTGGTTCTGGACCAGCCGCCCCTGATCGTGAGCAGTGCTGCGAGCCCTGCTGGACGGGCGTGGAGCACCAAGGTCTCGAACGTGCCCGCACGTTCGGATTTGGTGCTGGTGAGCCCTGCTGGATTCGAACCAGCGACCTACTGATTAAAAGTCAGTTGCTCTACCAACTGAGCTAAGGGCCCGACCAGCGCTGGACGCGTTAGCGGCGCGGTCGCCTGCGGGCAAGGCGATGGGCGAGGTGGCGTGCGGTCAGCGGAGCCTGCAGCTGCCAAGACGGGGCGATTGCCGCTAGCGGCTCGACGACAAAGTCGCGCTTTGGAGCAGCGGGGTGAGGAATGATTAGTGCGCGCGACCGCCACCTCCCGCCGCTCCAGCCGACGATGTCGAGGTCGAGCACCCGAGCCGCCCACCGGCGTCCTCGGCGGCGGCCGAACTCGCGTTCGAGCGCTTTCAATCTGCTGAGCATCTGGGGCGGATCGAGGTCGCTTTCGACCAGTGCGACGGCATTGGCGAAATCGCGGCCCGCTCCACCCTGCGCCTTGTTGATGAGGATCGGGGAAGCGTCGAACAGGCTGAAATCGCGATCGAGGCAGGCGATTGCGGTTTCCACGACCTGCGGAGGCCGTCCGAAGCGCCCGTGCAAGCGGTTGGAGCCGATCGCGATTGCGTAGAGGTGATTTGCGCCAGACACGGCCATTCGCCTACGGCAGCCCAATGGCGTTCGCCAGCCCCGCCGATTTTTCGCCGATCCCCAAATCCGAGGCGCCGCGCGATTGCCCCTTGTGTCCGCGGCTGGTGCGCTATCGGGAAGAGCTTCGCGACGAGCACCCGGACTGGTGGAATGCGCCGGTTCCGGCATTCGGCGATCCCGGGGCATGGCTGGCGATCGTCGGCCTCGCGCCCGGAAGGCGCGGAGCGAACCGCACGGGCAGGCCCTTCACCGGCGACTATTCGGGTGAGATTTTCTATTCGACGCTGCTGAAGTTCCGGCTCGCCGGCGGCGAATATGGCGGCGAAGCGGATGACGGGCTGACGCTCAAAGGTGCGCTTGTCCTCAATACGGTGAAATGCCTGCCGCCCGCCAACAAGCCGACTCCGGAAGAGATCGTCACCTGCTCGCATTACCTCGAAGCCGCTTTGGCCAATCTGCCGAAGCTGCGAGTGATCGTCGCGCTCGGTCAGATCGCCCACGTCGCCGCGGCGAAGGCGCTCGGGCTGTGGCCGAAGGCGAAGTTCGCGCACGGAGCGGAAGCGGTTGCACAGGATGGCCGGGGCTTGCTGTCGACCTATCACTGCTCGCGGCAGAACACGAACACCGGCCGGCTTAGCCGCGAGATGTTCGAACGCGTGTTCGAGAGAGCGCTCGAGCTCAGATGTCCTGAGTGAGCCGCCCGTAGAGTTCGGGCCTGCGATCGCGGAAGAAGCCAAAGGCTGCGCGGTGCTTCTTTGCCTGGGTGAGATCCAAGGTCGCGACGAGTGCGCCGCTTTCTCCGGCGCCGAATTCGGTGAGGATGTCGCCGCGCTCGTCGCAGATGAAGCTGTGGCCGTAGAAGCGCTGGCCGTGCCCAGATTCTGCACCTTCCGTTCCAATCCGGTTGGCGGCAACGACCGGCACGACGTTCGACACCGCATGGCCGATCATCGCCCGCCGCCACAGGCGTGACGTGTCGAGCTCGGGATCGTGAGGCTCGGAGCCGATCGCGGTCGGATAGAAGAGGATGTCTGCGCCCATCAGCATCATCGCGCGGGCGGTCTCGGGGTACCACTGGTCCCAGCACACGCCGACTCCAAGCGTGGTTTTGTGAGGGCCCGGCCAGACCTTGAAGCCGGTGTTGCCGGGCCGGAAGTAGAACTTCTCTTCGTAGCCGGGACCGTCGGGAATGTGGCTCTTGCGATAGACTCCGGCGATCTTCCCGTCAGGCCCGATCATCGCCAGTGAGTTGTAATGGTGCGGGCCTTCCGCCTCGAAGAAGCTTGTCGGGATCCAGATCTTCAGCTCGGCAGCGAGCGCCTGCATCGCGATCACTGATGGATGCTCGGCGGTTGGCTTCGCAGTGGCGAACAGGCTCTCGTCCTCGACTCGGCAGAAATAGGGACCCTCGAACAGCTCGGGCGGGAGAACGACTTCGGCGCCGCGGGAATGGGCGTCGCGCACCAGCTCGGAGACGGCACGGATGTTTGCGCCGGTGTCGTCGCCGAACGCGAGCTGGAGCGCTGCGACCGTAATCTTGCTCATCTCGGGACCTGCTGACTGATGCAATGGAAGCTTCCGCCGCCGGTGAGGATGTGGTCGGCTCTCAACCCGATTGCAACGCGCTCGGGAAAGAGGGCCTGGACGACGTCGACCGCGGCCTTGTCGTTGGAGGCACCATATTGCGGCACCACGACTGACGCGTTGCCAATGTAAAAGTTCATGTAGCTCGCGGGGACGATGTCGCCCTCCTCGTTAGTCACCGCGCCGGGCGAGGGGAGGGTGACGACGTCTAGATTGGTGTCGCGAAGCCGGCGCGCGGCGTCGCGATATACGGCGGTGTTCGGATCCTCCTTTGCCGGCGTCGGGATCGCGATTCGCCCGGGAGCGACGAAGCGGGCGAGGTTGTCGACGTGGCCGTCGGTGTGATCGTTGGCGAGCCCCTCGCCCAGCCACAGGACTCGGTCGAAGCCGAGATCGCGCTCGAGGGCGGCCTCAACCTCGGCGCGTGACATGCCCCGGTTGCGGTTCGGGTTGAGAAGGCATTGTTCGGTCGTGACCGCCGTTCCTGAGCCGTCGTGGTCGATGGCGCCCCCTTCGAGCACCCAATCCGCTTGCGCGTAGGGAAAGCCCGCGTGCCCCGCGAGCCTGGAGCCGATGGTGTCGTCACCGGGGAGATCGTACTTGCCGCCCCAGCCATTGAAGCGAAAGCCCTGCGCCCGCCGATCCTCGCCTGACCCGACGATGATCGGGCCGGTGTCGCGCAGCCAGATATCGCCGAAGGGCTCGACGATTACTCGAGCGAACGGAGCCACCCGCCGCGCCGCGGCAGCGGCATCGTCGTGACTCGCGACCAGCCACACCTGCTCACCCTTGCCGCCGGCATGTACAGCTTCGGCAAAGGCCGCGACTTCCAGCTGCGCCGGTTTCAAGTCTGCGAGCCAGAGCTCGGGATCGGACGGGAAGCCGATCCAGACCGCCTGGTGCGGCGCCCATTCCGGATGAAGAGTGACCATCGGCGCGCGCGTAGCAACGCGATTCGCGAACGCCAAGCCGATGCCCTTGTTTCTGAACGAACTTCTGCCACACTGCAGATGTGCCGAAGTATTGGCGGGGGGTTTTTTCGTGAAAAATTGGTTGTTTGCAGGTGCGGCGGCTGCCGTCATCGCTACCGCTGCGCATGCGCAGACGAGTCATACTCTGGCGGAGGACGCGGCCGCTTTCGGCGCAAGGCCGGCGGTGAGCATGCCGGCGTTGTCGCCGGACGGGTCGAGCGTCATGTACATAACACCCGGGCCGGGCCCGAAGACCTACGCGGTTATTTCCAATCTCCAGACCGGCAAGAGCACCGTGATGACGGCTGCCGACGGAGATCCGGAGCTGCTGCGGTGGTGCGACTATTCGGCGCCCGACCGCGCCGTTTGCCGGATCAGCGCCCTCACTCACCAGACGGCGTCGATCGTCGGATTCCAGCGGCTGATATCGATGAAGACGGACGGAAGCGACGGGAAGTTGCTCGGGCAGAAGAGCAGCTTTTACGACCTCGGCCTGCGGCAAACGGATGCAGTCATCCTCGACTGGAACAACAGGACCGACGGCAAGGTGCTGATGGAGCGGCTGTACGTGCCGCAGGGGGGGCAGGCCGCAATAGAAAGCCGCTTGGCACACAAGAAAAAAGGTCTCGGAGTCGACCTGGTCGACACTCGCGACCTCAGGACATCGACAATCGAGCAACCGCGCGACGAAGCCTCGAATTACATGACCGACGGGCGCGGGAGCGTCCGAATCATGCGAGTCGACCAGTATCAGGGCAGCGGGCTCACCGGCCGGATCAAATATTATTACCGCACGCCGGACTCGCGCGACTGGAAGACGCTCGCCGATTATGCGGACGAAGAGAACCAGGTCATTCCGCTGGCAATCGACGCCGACCTGAATGCCGTTTACGTCCTCAAGAAGAAGGACGGCCGGCAAGCGCTCTACACCATCAAGCTCGACGGAAGCCTGGCAGAGACGCTGGTCGCTCGAGACCCGCGCGTCGATATCGACGATGTCGTTCGAATTGGCCGCGGAAAGCGAGTGATTGGATATACTTACGCGGACGAATCGCGTCACGCCGTCTATTTCGATCCGGAGTTCAAGGCGCTTGCCGACAGCCTTTCGAAGGTTCTTCCCAACCTCCCGCTGGTGACTTTCGTGGATTCAAGCAGCGACGGTCGGAAGCTCCTGATTTACGCCGAGAGCGACAATGATGCGGGACGCTTTTACCTGTTCGACCGCGACGCCAAGACTCTCAACGAAGCGATGCTCGAACACCCGAAGCTTGCCGGCCGCACCCTGGCCAAGGTGAAGCCGGTGAGCGTTCCCGCGCCTGACGGGGCGAAGATCCCGGCGTATCTGACGCTCCCGCCCGGCAAGACGGCCAAGAACCTGCCGGCCGTAATCCTTCCGCACGGCGGGCCGAGCTCTCGCGACGAATGGGGTTTCGACTTCCTGTCGCAATTCCTGGCGGCGCGAGGCTATGCCGTCATTCAGCCGGAATATCGCGGGTCGGCCGGTTTCGGCGATCAGTGGCTGAACGAGAACGGGTTCAGGAACTGGCGAACGTCCATGGGCGACATCGCCGCGTCGGCCAAATGGCTTGCCTCGCAAGGCATCGCCGATCCGAATCGGATGGCGATCTTCGGCTGGTCCTACGGCGGCTATGCGGCTTTGATGGAAGCCGAGACCGATCCGCAGCTCTACAAAGCGGTCATTGCGGTTGCTCCGGTCACTGATCTTGGGATGCTCAAGGACGATGCCAAGGCCTATACCGACGAGCGGCTGATCGCCGATTTCGTCGGTGACGGACCGCAAATAGAGGAGGGATCGCCGCTTCGCCACGTCGATCGAATCCAGGCGCCGGTGCTTCTCGTTCACGGAGATCTCGATGCGAACGTCGCGTTTCGTCACTCGGCAAAAATGGCCGACGCGCTACGAGGCGCCGGAAAGGACGTTGAATTCCTCCAGTATAAAGGTCTCGACCACCAGCTTCGGGATTCGGCGGCTCGCGAGGAATTGCTGACCCACATGGCGCAACTGCTGGACCGAACCATTGGACACTGACGGACAACGAAAAAGGGCGGCCGATTGGCCGCCCTCGATCGCTCGCGGTGCAGTGATACCTATCGCGAGTAGAACTCGATGACGAGGTTCGGCTCCATGCGCACCGGATAAGGCACCTCGTCCAAAGTCGGCACTCGGGTGAAAGTCACCTTGGACGTGCCATCGGGAACGACATAGTCGGGCACATCGCGCTCGGCGAGGCTCTGGGCCTCGATGACGAGCGCCATCTCCTGCGCTTTCGGTCCCAGCTCGATCACGTCGCCGACATCGACTCGCCGCGAGGCGATGTTGCACTTGGTGCCATTGACCCGAATGTGCCCGTGGCTGACCAGCTGCCGGGCCGCCCAGATGGTCGGTGCGAACTTGGCGCGATAGACCACCATGTCGAGCCGCCGCTCGAGAAGCCCGATCAGGTTCTGCGAAGCGTCGCCCTTCATGCTCGAAGCGTCGATGTAGTTCCGCTTGAACTGCTTTTCGGTGATGTCGCCGTAATAGCCCTTGAGCTTCTGCTTGGCGCGAAGCTGCACTCCGAAGTCGGAAAGCTTGCCCTTGCGGCGCTGGCCGTGCTGGCCGGGACCATATTCGCGGCGGTTGACCGGGCTCTTGGGCCGTCCGAAGACGTTTTCGCCCATTCGGCGGTCGAGTTTGTACTTGGCGCTCGAGCGCTTGCTCACGTTATTTTCTCCAATTCGCGTTTCGTGTCTGCACCGGAACCGCACCATGACGCCTAATGCGCCATGCGATCACCGCTTCACCGGGCATGCGGGATCAATTGGCTTTCACCTATTCGGCTTCGGCCTTGAGCAGCGGCGCACCTAGGGAGCGCCGCCGTCGAGGTCAAGCTCTAGCGGCGGTTGAAGGCGGTGACGTCTCTGACCCAGCAGTCGCCCTGCTGGCCGCTCCTGACCTGCTTCACCGCGTGCCTGGTCTCGGCTTCGGTCTTGCAGTCGGGCGGTCGAACCGGGCGCAGGTCCTTGTCAGTCACTGCTGTCGCTCCGCTCGGGTCCTGCACATGCATCTTGATGGTCGGCAGGCTTACTTCACCGGGCGCGAGCATCAGCGCCGCGAGAAGATGGATCATGGCTCTTCTCCTCCGATTTCAGCACCTTGATAATGCACCTGTCGGTGAGTCGAAGCAATTGCTCGATCAATCCCGTTGTCGTGGCGGGTTTGCCAGCGCCCTGAGGACTCCGCGGATCGCTTTCACCTCGCGCGAAGACCAGCCGGTCTTGGTGAAAATCGTCCGAAGCGTGTTCTTGGTCGCCGGGGTCCGCGAGGGGGGATGGAAATAGCCCTTCTTCTCCAGCGCCTCGTCAAGCTGGCCGATGAGTCCATCGAGCTCGCCATGCGCCGCTGGGGGTTCTTCTTCTTTGCCGGTCGGCACCGCGAGATCCGCGGTTTTCGACCATTCATAGGCAAGGAGGATCACCGCCTGCGCCAGGTTCAGCGACCCGAAGTCCGGATTGATCGGAACGGTGACGATTGCATTGGCAAGAGCGACCTCTTCTGTTTCCAGCCCCGAGCGCTCGGGACCGAAGATGATCGCCGAGGCGCCCGGCGAGGCCGCGATATCGCTGGCCATTAGCTCCGGGGTCACGACCGGCATCACCAGGTCGCGGCGCCGAACCGTCGACGCATAGACGAGCGAACAATCGGCCACTGCGTCGGCGGCGGTGTCGAACAGCTTCGCTCGCTCAAGCACAACATCGGCTCCGCTGGCCGCGGGCCCCGCGGAGGGATTGGGCCAGCCGTCGCGCGGTGCCACCAGCCGCATGTCGGTAAGCCCGAAATTGAGCATTGCCCGGGCCGCCTTGCCGATATTCTCGCCGAGTTGGGGACGGACCAGGACGATTGCGGGTGGACTAGCTCCCATCGCCGACCGCGCCGGCAATTTCCGCGAAGTCGCCAGGCTCACTGAAGTCCTTGTAGACGCTGGCGAAGCGGATGTAGGCGACGTGGTCGAGGGCCTTTAAGCCGTCCATCACCGCTTCGCCGATCTGGTTTGTCGTAACCTCGTCTCCCCGGGTTTCCAGCTGCCGCTGGATCGAGGTGATAAGGCGGTCGATGCGCTCGGCCGAAATGTCCCGTTTTCGGCAGGCGACGGCGATGGAGCGCTCGAGTTTGCTTCGGTCGAACGGTTCGCGCTCGCCGCCTTTCTTGGCGACCGTGAGATCGCGAAGCTGCACTCGCTCGAAGGTGGTGAAGCGGGCTCCGCAGGCCTCGCACTGCCGCCGCCGCCGGATCGCGGCGCCGTCTTCCGACGGCCGGCTATCTTTTACCTGGCTGGCTTCGTGGGCGCAGAACGGACAGCGCATCGGTCAGCCTTCGTAGATCGGGAATCGAGCACACAGATCGCGCACGCGCTCGTTAACCTGCGCTTCCACTTCACCGTTGTTCTCGAGCCCGTTTTCGGCAAGTCCGTCGAGCACGTCGGCGACCATGTCGGCGATGTCGCGGAACTCTGATTCGCCGAACCCGCGGGTCGTGCCCGCCGGAGAGCCGACTCGAATGCCGCTGGTCTTCACCGGCGGAAGCGGGTCGAAGGGGACGCCGTTTTTGTTGCAGGTGATTCCGGCGCGCTCCAGGCTTTCGTCGGCATCCTTGCCGGTGAGCCCAAGTGGGCGGAGGTCGACAAGCGCCGACATGAGTGTCGGTGCCGCCGGCCACCAGGTCGGCGCCGCGCTCCTTCAGCCGATTTGCAAGAGTCTTCGCGTTGGCGATGACGGCCTTCGCGTAGCTCTTGAACTCAGGCTGCAGCGCCTCGCCGAAGGCGACCGCCTTGGCGGCGATGACATGCATCAGGGGACCGCCCTGGAGACCCGGGAAGACTGCCGAGTTGATCTTCTTCGCGATTGCCTCGTCATCGGTCAGCACCATTCCCCCGCGAGGTCCGCGGAGGGTCTTGTGAGTGGTCGTCGTGACGACGTGGGCGTGGCCGAAGGGGGAGGGGTGCTCGCCCGCCGCGACCAGGCCCGCGAAATGCGCCATGTCGACCATCAGGTAAGCGCCAACCTCATCGCAGATTTCGCGGAATCGCTTGAAATCCAGGTGTCGCGGGTAGGCCGATCCGCCGCAGATTATCAGCTTCGGCTTGTGCTCCTTGGCGAGCGCCAAAACCTCGTCGAAATCGACCAGGTGATCGTCGCGGCGAACGCCATACTGGACCGCGTCGAACCATTTGCCCGACTGCGCTGGAGGCGCTCCGTGGGTGAGATGCCCGCCCGCGGCAAGGCTCATTCCCATTATCGTGTCGCCGGGCTGCAAGAGCGCCAGCATCACCGCCCCGTTCGCCTGCGCACCGGAGTGCGGCTGGACGTTGGCGAAGCCGCAGCCGAACAGCTTCTTCGCGCGCTCGATTGCCAGCGATTCGACCGAATCCGACGGGCCGCAGCCCTGGTAATAACGACGGCCCGGATAGCCCTCCGCGTATTTGTTGGTCAGCACCGACCCCTGCGCTTCGAGCACGGCCTTGCTGACGATATTCTCCGACGCGATCAGCTCGATCTGAGTCTGCTCGCGGCGAAGCTCGGCCTGAATCGCGTCCGCGACCGCAGGGTCGGCGTGGGCGACATGTTCGGTGAAAAAGCCCTTTGGCTGGACGTCGTTCAATGTGGCTGCAGTGGCCATCAGTCACTTTCCTGAAGGAGCTGTGAGAGCTGGTCAACTCGGCGCTGGTGGCGCCCGCCGGCGAATTGGGTGCCGAGGAACTCGGAGACGCAGGCCTTGGCCATGTCGCTTCCGATCAGGCGCCCGCCGAGAGCGAGGACATTGGCGTCATTATGTTCGCGCGAGAGACGCGCCGACAGCGGATCGTCAACTCGTGCGCAGCGGCAGTCGGGATTGCGGTTCACCGCGATCGAAATTCCGATTCCCGACCCGCACACGGCGATTCCGCGCTCCGATTCGCCAGAGGCGACCGCATTGGCGAGTCGGGCCCCGAATTCGGGATAATCGACGCTTTCGGGACCGTTGGTTCCGAGGTCCAGGACGACATTGCCGCTGTCTCTAAGCCAGGCCGCAAGCTCGTCTTTGAGAGCAAATCCGGCATGATCGGAGGCGAGTGCGATGCGCATGTGCGTGGCCTACGGCAAGCGCGCAGGATTCGCCAGCGTCGCTGGCGACTCAAATTGCGCCTCGGCTTCTACTCACCTAGCGTCGATGTCGATGAGCAACCAACGCGCCGCTGGTTGGCGGGAATGACATCGTCGGTCGTCCGGTGGTGGCGGCGCTGCGTCGTCGACTACGTCGACCACCGCTCCGTCATGCAACAGGTCAGGGAAGACGCCGGCTGGTCTAGCCACTTCGCCTTCATGACGCTCATGTCGGCGGGAATAGCGGTTCTTGGCCTGCTGCTGTCCTCGCCGGCGGTGGTCATCGGAGCGATGCTCATCGCCCCGTTCATGGGCCCGATCGTCGGCCTCGGCTTTGCTCTTGCAACGTTCGACTCGCATGAGATGCGGCGCACCGCGTTTCCGATAGCTGCCGGACTCATTCTGGCGGTGCTGCTCTGCGCAGCCATCGTGCTGCTGTCGCCGCTCCAGAGCCTGACGCCGGAAATCACTTCGCGGACTCACCCGAACCTGTTCAATTTGCTGGTCGCGCTATTCGCCGGACTTGCCGGCGCTTATGCGGTCATCCGCGGTCGCCACGGCACGATCGTCGGAGTGGCGATTGCCACCGCCGTAATGCCACCGTTGGCGGTCATGGGCTTCGGGCTCGCAATGGCGGACTGGCAAATCCTTGCCGGCTCCACCTTGTTGTTCTTCACCAACCTGATGACGATGGTCGTCGCTGCAGCGCTGCTTGCCCGCCTGTACGGCTTTGCGCGCAACCTGTCGCCTCACCAGACGGGCCTCCAGGTGACGCTGATGATCGCAATCATGGCCATCTTCGCAGTCCCATTGGCGCTCACTCTCCGCGAGATCGCTCGGGAGGCGTTCGCCAATCGTCAGGCGAGGATCGAAATCGCCTCCGAATTCCCAAAGGACGCGCGGGTCAGCGGTCTCGAGATCGATTACCACCAGCGTCCGGTGGAAGTGGTCGCGACGGTGTTCACTCCCGAATATCGGCCTGGAGCGGGCCGGGCGCTGACGGCGAGCCTGGAGCGCGTGATCGGCCGGCCGATCATCCTCTCGCTCGACCAGATCCGAACGGCCAATGGCTCAGGAGCCATCGCAGATGCCAAGTCGGTCGAAGCGCAGCGGCGTGCGTCGCAATTGGCCGAGCGCCTAGCCGTCGTCGCCGGAGTGCCGGTGGAAAACGTGGTGCTCGATCGGGCATCGAAGCGCGTCACTGTCCGCGCAGCAGAGCTTCCCGGCGCCGATCTCGGCTCCTATCGTGCGCTTGAGGCCCGAGTCGCATCCAGTGAGCCGAGCTGGGCTGTCACGCTGGTTCCGCCGCCGGAACCGCTCCCCGAAGTCGCCATCACCGACGGGAAGCTCGATTCCGACGCTTTGCAGACTGCGGTTTGGGCGGCGCGGCGGGTCGGCATTCCGGTCGCTGTCTCCGGCGGGAACAGCGACGAGACCAAGCAGGTGGCGGATGTTCTCAAAAAGGCAGGAGTCGAGGTGACGGTGCAGCCGCCGGAAGGCCGTTCCGGGCGGGTTTCGCTCGAATGGCTGCTTCCGAAGTCACCAGCTCAGACCGCATCGCCAGCTCCAGTCAAAGAGCCTTAGCTTCAGCATTACGGGGTTTCCCTCAATGCGCGGCTGTTCGGGAATCGGCATGACGCTAGCCGACTGACGCTTCTCGAAGGGGGATTCCCGTGGCTCAATCGCGTAAATTGTGGCTTTGGCTCGCAGCCGTCTTCTTCGTTTCTTTCGGCATTCTCGGCTTCCTGGGGCGGGAAATCTATGTCCAGGCGCCGCCAGTTCCGGAACGGATCGCGGCCCCTGACGGGACGGTGATGACGCGCGCAGATATCGAATCCGGACGTGAGGTCTGGCAGACGCTCGGCGGGATGGAGCTAGGCTCTATCTGGGGCCACGGAAGCTATGTGGCTCCGGACTGGTCCGCCGACTGGCTCCACCGCGAGGCCACCACGCTTCGCCAGGTCTATGCGCAAGAGCAGGGCGCCAGCAGCTTCGATTCGCTTTCTCCCGAAGCGAAGGCGGCGCTCAGCGAGCGAGTGAAGCTCGAAATGCGCCGCAACAGCTACGATCCGAAGACCGGAACGATCGCCATCAGCCGTGAACGGGCAGCGGCGATTGCGAAGGTCGAGTCTCATTATTCGAACCTGTTCGGCGGCGGCGCATCCGAAGCCCTGACCCGAAGCGAATATGCGATTCCGGACAATCTGGTGCTCAAGCCGGCACAGCTTCGGCAGCTCAACGCGTTTTTCTTCTGGACCAGCTGGGCCGCGGTGACGCAGCGGCCGGACTCGTCGATCACCTACACCAATAATTGGCCGCATGATGAGGTCGTCGGCAACACTCCCTCGGCTGCTCTGGGAATGTGGTCGGTGGCGAGCGTCATCTTCCTCATCGCCGGAATCGGGCTGCTCGTGTGGCAGCACGCTCGCAAGCCGGAGGACGATGCGGCGGTCGCACCGGCCAAGGACCCGTTCCTGGCGCTCAATCCCACGCCATCAATGCGGGCGACGACGAAATATTTCGTCACCGTCGTGGCGCTGTTCCTGACCCAGATCCTGCTGGGTGCGATCACCGCCCATTATGCGGTCGAAGGCCAGGACTTCTACGGCGTTCCGATCGCGCAGCTGATTCCCTACGCGCTTACTCGCACATGGCACACGCAGCTCGGCATCTTCTGGATTGCGACGGCGTGGCTTGCGACCGGGCTGTACGTGGCGCCGATGCTTTCGGGCCATGAGCCGAAATTTCAGCGTCTCGGCGTGAACGTGCTCTGGGTGGCGCTTTTGTTCGTCGTCGTCGGCTCGTTCGCCGGAGAGTTTCTCGCAATTCACCAGAAGCTTGGGACGGCGAAAAACTTTTGGTTCGGGCACATGGGCTACGAATATGTCGACATGGGGCGGTTCTTCGCGATCCTGCTGTTCGCCGGGCTGATGATTTGGCTGACCCTCGTTGGCCGGGCGCTTTGGCCGGCACTCAAGCAGCCCAGCGAGACCCGCGGCCTCGTCGGCATGGTGTTCGTTTCCACGATCGCGATCGGACTGTTCTACGGCGCAGCCCTGACCTGGGGGCGGACGACTTCGCTGTCGATGATCGAGTATTTCCGTTGGTGGGTCGTCCACCTGTGGGTCGAAGGCTTCTTCGAAGTGTTCGCGACCGCGGTCATCGCACTGATTTTCGCAGGGCTCGGCCTGGTCCGCGCCCGGGCGGCGAACAACGCGGTGGTATTCGCGACGTCGATCTTCCTCACCGGAGGCATTCTCGGAACGCTTCACCACCTCTATTTCGCTGGGACGACCACCCCGATCATCGCGTGGGGCGCAATGTTCTCGGCGCTCGAGGTGGTGCCCCTGGCGCTGCTCGGGATCGAGGCGCTGCACAACTACAGGATGACCAAGGCGGCGCCGTGGGTCGCGACCTATCGCTGGCCAATCCTGTTCTTCGTCGCCGTGTCCTTCTGGAACCTGGTCGGAGCGGGAATGCTCGGGTTCACCATCAACCCGCCCATTTCGCTCTACTACATCCAAGGCCTCAACATGACTCCCAGCCACGGCCACTCGGCACTGTTCGGCGTGTACGGGATGCTCGGCATCGGACTGATGCTGTTCTGCCTCAGGACTGCGTTCCGCACCGCCTACTGGTCGGACTCGCTTCTGAAGCCGGCCTTCTGGTGCCTCAATGTCGGGCTCGGTGCGATGGTGTTCCTGAGCCTGGTACCGGCCGGCATCTACCAGGCCTACCAGAGCATTACCCACGGCTTCTGGTACGCCCGGTCGGCAGAGGTGATCCACGGCACGGTCATGCAGACGCTGGTCTGGATGCGCGTGCCCGGGGATATCATCTTCTCCGCGGGTGCGGTGATCCTGGCGCTCTTCCTTGCCAAGCTACTGGTCGGGCCGATGATGGGCAGAAAGGCGATCGCGCTCGAGCCGGTTCCGGCGCTCGTTCCCGCCGAATAGGCAACCGCAGGGAAGGAGCCGCGCCGGCAGAGCCAAGCGCTCCGCCGGCGCTGTGCCTTTGCGGGCATGTCGCGGCAGTGCAATTGATGTAACAGCGCGCCGCTATGCCGTTGCTGATGAAAGTTGCCGAAAGAGGCGAGTGGCTGCTGTACCGCATCGGCGGACTGCCGGTCGCCGTCCGGGGCGGTTCTGATCGTGAGGCGGATCGGCCCTGCGACATCATCCGTCGCGGCTATTCGCGGGTATATTGGCGGCCCGACACCTGGGGCGGATATATCGAGATCGGCGCTGCGTGGCTGCTGTGGCCGTTCGTGCTGCTGCTCTTCAGCCTGTGGTTCACTGCGAAGAACGGGCCCGAAATTCGGCGGCGCAGCGGGCGGCGCCTGGCGGCGCAGTTCGCCGACCAGGTGAAGCTGTACTTCAGCGACGGAATCCTCTCGCCCTGGTACTATATCTTCGAACTGTTCGACGACCCGGAGCACTCGCGAGCGGAGCTATTCCTGCAGAGGTCGGAGACGAAGGGCGGCATTTATCCGCTGCTCCGCCGCGGAGTCACCAGCGAACTCAACGACAAGCGGATCTTCTCAGAGCATTGCGCGGAAAAAGGCGTGCCGACGATTCCGGCGCTCCTCTACTTCGACGGACGCGGCGAAACCGGACCGCTCCCCGACTGCGACCTGTTCGTGAAGGTCGCAAACGGCCGCGGCGGGCGCGGCGCGGAGCGGTGGGACCTGATCGGTGAGCGGACCTTCTCCGGCCCCGGCGGACTGGAGTTAGCGGCGGGCGACCTTCGTGACCGCCTCAACGAAGCCGCTCGCCGGCAACCGCTGCTCGTTCAAAAGCGGCTCGGCAGGCACCGTGAACTGCTCGACCTGACGACCGGCGCACTGCCGACGGTTCGAAGTCACGACCTGCCTGGATGAGGAGGGAGACCCGGTGGTCGTCTCCGCGGTCTTTCGGATGTCGATCGGCGGCAACAGGACCGTCGACAACCTGCATGCCGGCGGGATCGCGTCCGGGGTCGATCTGGACACCGGAGCGCTGTCGAGCGCGAGCAACCTCGGCATGGACGCGAAAATCGGCTGGCTCGATCGCCACCCGGATACCCGCGTGACGATCGTCGGACGAAAGCTCCCGCTATGGCAGGAGACGAAAGATCTCGCGGTGAAGGCGCATCGGGCTTTCGACGATCGCGTTCTCGTCGGCTGGGACATCGCGATTACCGACGACGGCCCGGTGGTGGTGGAGGGAAACAGTAGCCCCGATCTCGACATTACCCAGCGATTCGGAGTGCCGGTCAATGCCTCCCGGTTCGGCGAGCTTCTTGCCTGGCACCTTAAAAGGCGCGGTTTCGCCTAGGCGGCCTCGCGAAGCTCCAGTTCCAGACGGCTCCACACTTCGACGAGCGCGCTGGTCAGCTCGTCCATCAGTTCGACGCTGTGACAGGGGCCGGGAGTGAACCGCAGCCGCTCCGTGCCCCGCGGGACCGTCGGGAAATTGATCGGCTGAACGTAAAGCCCATATTCGGCCAGAAGTACGTCGCTGATCTTCTTCGCCTTGACCGGGCAGCCGACCAGAAGCGGGACAATGTGCGTGACGCTGGGCATCACCGGAAGACCGGCGGCCGTGAACTTCTTCTTCAGGGTCGCTGCCGCGCTCTGCTGCGCCTCGCGCTCCGCTGTGGAGCTCTTGAGGTGCCGGACACTGGCAAGTGCGCCGGCAACCAGCACCGGGGACAGTGACGTCGTGAAGATGAACCCAGGCGCATAGCTCCGGATGCAATCGATGATTGTTCGGTTGGCGGCGATGTAACCGCCCATCACTCCGAACGCCTTGCCCAGAGTGCCTTCGATGATCGTTAGCCGATCGGCGACGCAGTCGCGTTCGGAAATGCCGCCGCCGTGGTTGCCGTACATTCCGACGGCGTGAACTTCGTCGAGATAGGTCAGCGCGCCATATTTGTCCGCGAGGTCGCAAATGGCAGCGATCGGGGCGATGTCCCCGTCCATCGAATAGACGCTCTCAAAGGCGATTAGCTTCGGCGTGTCCGGCTCGCACTCGGACAGCAGTTGCTCGAGATGGCCGAGATCGTTGTGGCGGAAAACGCGCTTCTCGCACCCGGAGCTCTTGATGCCGGCGATCATCGACGCGTGGTTGAGCTCGTCCGAAAAGATCACGCAGCCGGGAAGGAGCTTGCCCATCGTCGAGAGCGCCGCCTCGTTCGAGACGTAGCCCGAGGTGAAAAGCAGCGCTCCGTCCTTGCCGTGGAGCGACGCAAGCTCGCTCTCGAGCTGCGTGTGGTAGTGGGTGTTGCCGCTGATATTGCGGGTGCCGCCGGAACCGGCTCCGACCTGGTGAAGGGCAGTCTCCATCGCCTCGACGACGGCTGGATGCTGGCCCATTCCGAGATAGTCGTTGGAGCACCAGACGGTGACCGGCTTGGGCCCATTGCCGCCGAAGCAATGCGCGTTCGGGTAGGAGCCCTTGGTGCGGAGAATGTCGATGAACACTCGGTAGCGGCCCTCGCTGTGGAGCCGATCGATCGCCGATTTGAAAATGCTGTCGTAATCCAACGCTACCGTCCCGCCGGGTGTCGGCACCGCCTTTAACGCCGGCGCCCTCTGATTTCCACCCTCGGAAATCTACTTACAGCGTCCTGACGTCGGTGAGCCCGTAATTGGCAAGAGCACCAAGGAGCGTATGGCGTGGGGGACCTCCGGTGAAAACGGCGATTCCGCCCGGATATTCCTCCGGCCACGGCTGCTCGCGGGTGAGATGCTGGATTCGGCGAGCAATTCCAGGGCCGCCGTCGAGCCAGTCGTGACCGGGGAAGGCCTGGTCGAGCTCATCGCGCAACAGCGGGAAGTGCGTGCAAGCGAGAACCACGGAGTCGATGTCTTTTCCTCGATCGTCGAAGAGAGGATTCGCGGCGCGGCGAACCTCCTCGATCGTCACGGGATCGCCGGCGAGCTTTGCTTCGGCGAGCATGACCAGGTCGGGCGAGCCATAGCGGACAAGCGTGCAGTCGGACGCGAATTTCTCGGCAAGATCGTCGACATAGGGCTGGCGAACGGTCGCTTCGGTGCCCAGCACGCCGATCACTCGGCTCCTGGACATCTCTGCCGCGGGCTTGATCGCCGGGACGGTGCCGACCACCGGCAGGTCGAGCGCGGAGCGGACGTGGTCGAGTGCGATCGTGCTCGCGGTATTGCAGGCGACGACGACCAGCCGCGGCTGAAATCGCTCCGCCAGCCGCCCGAGCAAGGCGGGGACACGCGATGCGATCTCGGCCTCCGACTTGGTGCCGTACGGGTATCCGGCGCTATCGGCCGCATAGACGATCGGCGCGTTGGGAAGCAGTTCGCGAGTCGGTCCGAGCACGGACAGCCCGCCGACTCCGGAATCGAAAAACAGGATTGGCGAGTTCGGGTCCATGTGCCGGCATTTGACGGACGGCAGTCGTGGCTGCAACTGTCGGCCAATGGTGGGGGACGCGAGAACACAGCTGCTTGTGGCGCTGCTGATCGGCTATTTGCTGGGGTCGATCCCGTTCGGTCTCATCCTCACTCGAGCGGCAGGCAGGGGCGACGTCCGGAAGGTCGGCTCCGGAAATATCGGCGCAACCAACGTGTTGAGGGCGGGCGGCAAAGGTCTTGCGGCCGCAACCCTGATACTCGACGCAGCGAAAGCGACTGCAGCGGTCCTGATCGCCCGGTCGCTGTGGCCCGGGAGCGAATTCTATGCCGCTGCCGGTGCGCTGATCGGGCATCTGTACCCCGTTTGGCTGAAGTTTCGCGGCGGCAAGGGAGTTGCGACCTATCTGGGGCTTCTGATCCCGCTGCTGTGGCCGGCAGCAGTGGCTTATGCGCTCATCTGGATCGGCGCTCTGCTACTGATCCGCATATCCTCCATCGCGGGGATGCTTGCAGCGATAAGTGCCCCTGTCGCAGCCGGCATTTTGGGCCAACACAGGCTTTTCCCGATTCTGCTCGGTTTCACTCTGCTCGTGCTGTGGCGTCACCACGGGAACATCCTTCGCTTGAAGGCGGGGACCGAACCGAGGATCGGGAAAAGACGTGATTGACGACCTTCTCGCGCGAATCCGGCTAATCCGTTCCGCTTCGATCGGGCCGGTCACTTATCGCCAGCTCATCGCCCGCTTCGGCTCGGCCCAGGCGGCGCTGGACGCAATTCCCGATCTCGCCCGGCGCGGCGGCGGAAAACCTCCGCGTTTGGCCAGCATTGCCGACGCCGAGCGCGAGCGGGCGAAAATCGACAAACTCGGCGGCCGCTATCTCGTGCTCGGTCAGGGGCTTTACCCGTCGCTTCTGGCGCAAATGGACGACGCGCCGCCGCTGCTGATCGCCAAGGGCAATCTCAACCTGCTCGACCGGACCGCAGTCGCTATCGTCGGCGCACGCAATGCGTCTGCGGCTGCGTGCCGGTTCGCTCGAACCCTGGCCCACGACATCGGGCGGGAGGGGCTCGTGGTCGTCTCCGGCCTCGCTCGAGGGATCGACTCGGCCGCGCATGATGGATCGCTGGAAACCGGTACCATCGGAGTGATCGCCGGCGGCATCGACGTCTTCTATCCGCCTGAAAACGAGGGGCGGCAGAAGGCCCTGTTCGAGCGCGGGCTGGTGATCGCCGAAATGCCGCCCGGAACCGAGCCGCGGGCACGCCACTTCCCCTATCGCAACCGCATAATTGCCGGAGTCAGCCTCGGCACCATTGTCGTCGAGGCGGCGCCGCGCTCCGGCTCGCTGATTACCGCGCGATTGGCAGCGGAAAACGGGCGCGAGGTCATGGCGGTCCCGGGCTCCCCGCTCGACCCGAGGGCGCGGGGATGCAACCAGCTTATCCGCGATGGAGCGACCCTGGTCCAGAACGCCGCGGATGTCGTCGAGGCGGTCCAGCCGGCAAAAACGCGGGTCGCCTCGCCGGCAAGCGACTACGAACCGATGCCGGAGCAATTCGACGGCGAAGCCGTTGATGCGGTCGAAGCGCTGCTCGGCCCGTCTCCGGTGCCGGTGGACGAGCTCATCCGCCTGTCAGGCGCACCCAGCGGGGCCGTGCAAATGGCGCTTCTGGAGCTTGACCTCGCGGGGCGTATCGACCGCCATGCGGGCGGACGAGTGAGCCTTCGCGGCGGGTGAATACCTACATTCTTTCCTTGAGCCCGTAGGCGATGAGCAGCCAGTTGACTGGATAAGCGGTTACAAAGCCGGCAATCATCGCGATCTGCATCAGGAACCAGAACTCCCAGCTGTTCGGCTCGGCCATCGCTCCGTAGGCCGGCTTCAGCCAGGCGAACTGGCCCAGCGCCATCGCCCCGTACATCCCGACCTGCCATGCCGTGATCGAAGCGAAATCGGCTTTGACTGCGGCGACGATTCCGTCACGAACGCCAAGGTTCCGCATCGGCGCGATAGTGAAATATTGAAACACGATCCCGATCAGAAACGCGACCAGATAGTCGGGAATCCACATCGCGAAGGTGCGCTCGGCAAAAAGGCTGTGCCAACCGAACAGGACCGGAATCGCCGGGACGGCAACCGAGCCCCATTCGGCGATGATGTCGCCGAGCGTGCAGCCGGCGCCGCAGTGCGACGCGCCCTTTGCGACCGCCACAGGCATCGGGACCTTTCTGCCCCTCTCGCCGCTGCTGCGTCCGAAGCGCCAGTAAAATGCGAGCCATAGGACGCTTCCGAACAGAGTCGTGAGCGGCCACACGACATTCATGATCCGCATCTTCTGCGGTTGGCGAACTTCGTCCGCGATAACGATCGCCGCACACGCAAAGCCCACGAGGATCGAAACGACGGCCAGCGTGTGAAGCCAGGAGGGAAACGGCTGCATCGACACGCAAACGGCCGTAGCACGACTCAGGTCCCGCTTGACGCGGCGATTCCATGCCCCCCATCTCATACGCGTATGCGTGAGGAACTCGCTTGAAGCTCGTTGTCGTCGAATCGCCAGCCAAGGCGAAAACCATCGAAAAATATCTGGGGCCGGGCCACCGCGTGCTCGCGTCCTTCGGACATGTGCGTGACCTGCCGGCGAAGGACGGCTCGGTCGATCCCGACCACGATTTCGCAATGGAGTGGCAGGTCTCGTCCGACCGGACGAAGCAGCTCAAGGCGATCACCGACACCGCCAGGGATGCCGACACGTTGATCCTCGCCACCGATCCCGATCGCGAGGGAGAGGCGATCAGCTGGCACCTCGCCGAGGTGCTGAAAAAGAAGAAAGCGCTTCCGGCGAACGTTCAGCGGGTCGCGTTCAATGCCATCACCAAATCGGCGGTCACCGACGCGATGGCGCATCCGCGAACCCTCGATGAGGATCTGATCGACGCCTACAAGGCGCGCCGAGCGCTCGATTATCTCGTTGGATTCACTCTCTCGCCGATCCTGTGGCGCAAACTGCCGGGGGCGAAGTCGGCTGGCCGAGTGCAGTCGGTCGCGCTTCGGCTGATCGTCGACCGAGAGGCCGAGATCGAGGCTTTCAAGCCGCAGGAATATTGGTCCATCGTCGCCAGCTTCGAGGCGGACGGGCAGGGTTTCACCGCACGACTGGTCGAGTTCGACGGCGAAAAGATCGAGCGGCTGACGATCGGAAATCGCGGCGATGCCGATCGTGCCAAGGCGGCGGTCGAGGCGGGCCGATTCACCGTTTCGTCAGTCGAGACGAAGCCGTTCGCGAAAAACCCGCCGCCGCCGTTCACGACGTCGACGCTTCAGCAGGAGGCCTCCCGCAAGCTCGGCTTTGCGGCGAGTCACACCATGCGAGTTGCCCAGGGACTCTATGAGCAGGGGCTGATCACCTACATGCGGACCGACGGAGTCGACATGGCTCCGGAAGCGGTGAGTGGCGCTCGCCGGGCAATCGCCGACCGTTACGATTCCGGCTACGTGCCCGACCGGCCGCGCCAGTATACGAGCAAGGCGAAGAACGCCCAGGAAGCGCACGAGGCAATCCGCCCGACCGATTTTTTCCAGCGGCGCGGCGCTTCGGGCGACCACGCGCGGCTGTACGAGCTGATCTACAACCGGGCGCTTGCAAGCCAGATGGCGTCGGCGCGGCTGGAGCGGACGACGGTGGAGCTCGCCGACGGTGCGGGAAAGGCGGTTCTCCGAGCCACCGGCCAGACGGTGCTCTTCCCCGGCTATCTTGCCCTCTACGAAGAGGGGCTGGACGAGAAGAGCGACGACGAAGAGGGCGCTCGGATGCCGGTCCTCCGCGAGGGCGATTCGCCCGCCAAGACCGGGGTCGAGTCGACCCAGCATTTCACTCAGCCGCCGCCGCGCTTTTCGGAAGCGAGTCTCGTAAAGCGGCTCGAAGAACTCGGCATCGGCCGGCCGTCGACTTATGCGTCCATCCTTCAGACTCTCAAGGACCGCGAATATGTGCGGGTCGAAAAGGGTCGTTTCGTGCCCGAAGAAAGCGGCCGGCTGGTAACGGCCTTCCTCGAGCGGTTCTTCGAGAAGTACGTCAGCTACGATTACACGGCCGAGCTTGAGGAAGAGTTGGACGACGTCTCCGGCGGCCGGCTCGAATGGCATAAGCTGCTGCAGGACTTCTGGCGCGATTTCCGGCCCAAGGCCGGCGAGGTCATGGACCAGAAGCCGTCGGAAATCACCGCTGCGATTGACCAGTTCCTCGAGCCGTGGCTGTTCCCTGACAAGGGCGACGGTTCCGACCCGAGGCTTTGTCCGCAATGCGGCGCTGGCCGGCTGTCGCTTCGGGGCGGGCGTTTCGGCGCATTCATCGCCTGCTCCAATTACCCGGAGTGCAAATACACGCAGCGCTTCGGACAGGGGGGCGCTGAAGCCCAGGTGAGCGAAGCTCCCAAAGAGCTGGGCGACGGCATCGAGCTGAAGACCGGGCGCTTCGGCCCATACCTCGAGCGCGACGGCAAGCGTTTCTCAATCCCCAAAGACATCCCGGTCGATGAAGTCGATACGGAAATGGCCGAGAAGCTGCTGTCGCTCCCGCGCGAGATCGGTGATCACCCGGAAACGGGGAAGCCGATTACGGCGTCGATTGGGCGCTACGGCCCGTACCTCGCCCATGACGGCAAATATGCGAAGCTCGGCTCGACTGCCGAAGTTTTCGAAACGGGCATGAACGCTGCGGTTTCAAAGCTCGCCGACGCGGCGGCTTCGGGCGGTCGAGGGCGCGGGTCGCGCGAGCCGATCGCGGTGCTCGGAAAGCATCCGGCAAGCGACAAGGAGGTCAAGGTAATGGCGGGGCGCTATGGCCCTTACGTCACCGACGGTACGACCAACGCGACCCTGCCCAAGGGAATGGAGCCGAAAGCGGTAAGTCTCGACGAGGCCGTGCGGCTGATTGATGAGCGCGCGGCAAAGGGGCCGGCGAAGAAGAAAGGGCGCGGCAGGAAGAAGAAGGCCTAGCTGCAGCCCTTGCAGCCGGGGTCCTTTGGAAGCCGCATCTTGCGCCAGTCCAGGCTGAGCCCGTCAAACACGAACAGTTCGCCAGCGACGTCCTCGCCGATTTGGGCGATCGCCCGGATGGCGATCAGCGCCGCAAAGTTCCCGACGGTCGCCGTTAGCGCGCCGAGGACGCCTTGCTCGGCGCAAGTGTCGCAATCGTCGGCATCGAAGGCGTCGCCGACGAAGCAGCGGTAGCAGGGCTTGTTTCCTTCCCATCCGCGGAACAAGCTCACCTGCCCCTGGAACTGCACTGCCGCCGCCGAGACCAGCGGTATCCGAAGCCGAGTCGCTGCGTCGCTGACGGTAAGCCGGGTGGCGAAATTGTCGCTCCCGTCGAGGACAAGGTCGTGGCCGCCGATCAGCTCTTCGACATTCGAGCCGTCGAGGCGCCTTTCGACCGGAAGCGCGTTGACGTGCGGGTTGAGAGCTCGCGCGAAGTTCGCCGCGAGGACCGCCTTGGGCTCGCCGAGCTGGTCGTCGCGAAAGATGGTCTGGCGCTGCAGGTTCGACCGCTCGACCTGTCCATCGTCGATTATCGTGAGAGTCCGGACGCCCGCCGCTGAGAGCGCCGGAATCGCCGCACTTCCGATGCCGCCGGCACCGATGATCGCCATCTTCGCGGCTTTCAGCTTGCGCTGCCCTATGCCCCCGAATTGCGGAAGCACGATTTGTCGCGCGTAGCGGTCGAGCTCGTCGTCGGTAAGCTCGCTCACCGGCCGGTCGAGCCGAATCCGCCGGCTCCGCGCGCGCTTTCGCCAAGCTGGCTCGCCTCGACGAAATCGGCGCGAAGCACCGGCGCTGGGACGAGCTGCGCGATTCGCTCTCCGCGGCGGATTTCGAACGGCTCCTGGCCGAGGTTGACGAGGATGACCTTCACTTCTCCGCGATAGTCGCTGTCGATCGTTCCAGGCGTGTTGAGGCAGGTGATTCCGTGCTTGATGGCGAGACCGGAGCGAGGGCGAACCTGGACCTCGTAGCCGCGCGGAATCTCGATTGCGAAGCCGGTTGCGACCGCATGCCGAGTGCCGGGCGCAAGGGTGAGCTGTTCGGCCGCTGCGACGTCCAGCCCGGCGGCGTCCTCGCTCGCGTAGCGGGGCAGCGGAAGACCTTCTCCGTGTGGCAGTCGCGACAGCTTGATCTCGATCATTGAAGCTCCTTGGAAATGCGCTCGACCAGGTGCTGGGCCACAGCTTCCTTGCTCATTTCGGGCCAATGCTCGACTCCGCGAGGCGTGACGAGGTGCACCCGGTTTATCGCCCCGCCCATGACCGTGCCGGAGACGTCGTTCGCGACGATCCAGTCGGCACCCTTGGCTTCCCGTTTGGCCACCGCATTATCGACGACGTCGTCCGTTTCAGCTGCGAAGCCGATCAGAAGCCGCGGTCGTTGGCCGCTGGAGGCCAGCTTTGACAGAATGTCGGGATTGGGGACGAATTCCAGCTCCGGCGGCCCATCCGACTTCTTCAACTTCTTCGCGAATGGCTTAACCCGCCAGTCGGCGACGGCGGCTACGAGGACCGCGACATCCGCCGGGAGCGCCTTCCTGACGGCGAGGTTCATCTGCTCGGCTGTTTCGACGTCGATCCGATTCACGTGGTCAGGGGTTTCGAGAGCGACCGGTCCCGCGACCAGCGTGACCTTCGCGCCGGCCCTCGCAGCGACTGCGGCAATCGCAAAGCCTTGCCGCCCGGAGGAGCGGTTGGCGATCACACGCACGGGGTCAATGGCCTCGTGGGTAGGCCCGGCAGTGACCAACACGTGCTTGCCTTCCAAGCTCACTTCAGACGGTCACCGATTGCATCGATGATGTCCTGCGGCTCCGGCAGCCGGCCCGGCCCGAATTCTCCACAGGCCATTTCGCCTTCGGCCGGCTCGATCACCCGCACTCCGTCGGATTTCAGTTGATCGACGTTGCGCCTGGTCGCCGGGTGCTGCCACATCCGCACGTTCATTGCCGGAGCGACCGCGACGGGCTTGTCGGTTGCAAGCAGCAGCGTCGTCGCGAGGTCGTCGGCGATTCCCGCTGCCATTTTGGCAAGCAAATCGGCGGTCGCGGGGCACACGAGTATGACGTCGGCCGATCGCGACAGCTGGATGTGGCCGATCTCGACCTCGTCCTTCAGCTCCCAAAGCGAGCTGTGAACCGGGCTTTCACACAGCGTGCCAAGGCTCATCGCAGTGACGAAATGCTCGCCGCCTTTTGTCAGTACGGGCGTAACCTCGTGACCGGCTTTTTTTAGCAGGCGGACGAGCTCGAGCGACTTGTATGCCGCGATCCCGCCGCCGACGATCAGTAGCACTTTGCTCATGCAGCCGCATTTGCCTTGGCTTCACAATGAAGTCGAGTGTGGCACCGGTTCGATGCGTGCGCGTTATGAGAGTTGATGAACAAGCTCTTCACGCACATTGCCAGCAGGATTTCCGCTTACGCGGGGAAGGCAGTCACCTTCCTCGGGGCCATCGTGGTGATCCTCGTTTGGGCAGCAACCGGCCCGCTTTTCGGATTTTCGGATACGTGGCAACTCGTGGTGAATACCGGGACGACGATCATCACCTTCCTGATGGTGTTCCTCATCCAGAACACGCAGAACCGCGATTCCGCCGCCCTCCAGGCGAAGCTGGACGAACTGCTAAGAGCGATGAAGGGTGCGCGGCAGCAGGACTTTGTCGGCGTTGAACATTTGACGGACGACGAGATCGAGCGATTTCGTGCCATCGTTGAAAAGCAGAGCCGGTCGAATCACCGGAAAGGCGCGGAGGCGAAGAGCAAGAAGGGTAGCTCGGCTAGACGCAGCTAATCTCAGAAGATCCAGGTCAGCAATGCCCCGGCAGCTGCTGCGACTAGTGCCGTTACCGCATAGCCCCACCACCGTTCCGGCCGAACGGGCTCGATCACCGGCAACGGCGGCGCGGGAGGCGCTCCGCCGGCCGGCGGGAAAAAGCCGTCGATCCGGTTGATCAGGTCTGGGAGCTTCTTGACCGCCCTGACTGTCTCTACGATCCGGTCGGCATAATAGGCCTCCGGTCCGAGCTCCGATCGCATCCACTCGTGAAGGAACGGCTCCGCGGTTTCCCACATGTTGATGTCGGGATCGAGCTTGCTCGCCACACCTTCGTTCATGACGATCGACTTCTGGAGCAGAAGCAGGTGCGGCTGCGTCGGCATGTCGAAATCGCGAGTGATCGAGAACAGGCTCTCGAGCATTCGGCCGACCGAGATGTCCTTGACCGGAAGTCCTCGAATCGGCTCGCCGGCAGCCCTTAGCGCAGTCGCGAACTCGGCGACGCTGTGGTGGGCCGGGACATATTGCGCCTCGAAGTGGATTTCGGCCACGCGCCGGTAATTTCCGGTGATCAGCCCGTAAAGGATTTCGGCCAGCCACACCCGCGCGCGCCGGTCGATCCGGCCCATGATCCCGAAGTCGATGGCCGCAATTCGCCCGTCGGGGAGAGCGAACAGGTTCCCGTGGTGGAGATCGGCGTGGAAGAAGCCGTCGACGATCGCCTGGCGGAGAAAGGCGCGAACCAGGGTTGCCGCAAGCTCCTTGCAGTCCTGGCCTTCGGCGACGAGCGCCTCGCGATCGTTGAGCTTCGTCCCTTCGAGCCACTCCAGAGTCAGGACCCGCCGGGCCGTCCGCCGCCAGTCGATTTCCGGCACGTAATAGCCGGGCTCGGCGACCATATTCTCCTTCAGCTCGGACGCAGAGGCGGCTTCGCGCTGAAGATCGAGCTCGCGCGCCGTCCACTGCTTGAATTGCGCGACCACTCGGCGCGGCCGAAGCCTGGCCGCTTCGCTTCCAAGCGCTTCGATCTGCGTGGCCGTCCATTCGTAGGTGTCGATCGCCCGAGCGAACTCCTCCTCGATGTGCGGCCGAAGGACTTTGACGGCGACGTCGCGTCCGTCAGTCGTCGTAGCGCGATGCACCTGCGCAATTGAGGCGGCCCCGATCGGCTCGGGGTCGAAGGTTTCGTAGAGCGTCTCCAACGGCGCGTCGAAAGCGCTTTCGATCGCCGACTTGATCGCCGGAAAGGGTGCCGGCGGAAGGTTGTCCTGGAGCCGCGACAGATTGTCGGCAGCTTCCGCGCCGATGAGGTCCGGGCGAGTCGACAATGTCTGGCCGAGTTTGATTGCCGGCGGACCGATCTCCTGCAGCGCTGCGGCATAGTCGGGCTTGGCAGGAACGCGTGCGCCGAAGCGCGCAATTCGCGCAAGCCGCCGGACCTCCGGAGGAGTTAGCGGGTCACTTTCGATACCGCGGAGCGCACCGTGCCGGGCAAGAGTACGGCCCCACTTCAACAATCGCCATAGATGGGTAGCGGAGGTCGCCAAACCCTAGACTTTCCACCCCGACCAGATGCAGACGAGACCGCCAAGGATCGGCTCGACTCGCGTCTGGCCGAAACCGGCCTCGGCGACCATTGCGCGGAACTGCTCGGGCTTCGGGAAGCGGCGGATGGACTCGACGAGGTAACGGTAGCTGTCCTCGTCGCGCGCGACCACCTTTCCAATACGCGGAATGACTTTATCGGAATAGAGCTCGTACACGTCTGCGAAGCCCGGCCACTCGCTGGTTGAGAATTCGAGGCAGTAAAAGCGCCCGCCGTGCCGGAGCACCCTGTGGGCTTCTTTGAGGGCCGCCGGAATGTCGGTGACGTTTCGAATTCCGAATGCCACTGTGTAGGCGTCGAAGATTGCGTCTTCGAAGCTCAGGCTTTCGGCATTCTCCTCTTTCCAGGAGAGTCCTTTCAGGCCGCGAGACTTGGCCCGCTCGATCCCGACCGCAAGCATGTCCGGATTGATGTCGGCGACCGTCACCTCGGCTCCGCGACGGGCCATTCGGAAAGCGATATCGCCGGTACCTCCGGCCATGTCGAGAATCGTCTCGCCACGCCGCGGTTTCACTCGGGCGATGAACCTATCCTTCCAAAGCCGGTGAAGCCCGCCCGACATGAGGTCGTTCATCAGGTCATAGCGGCGCGCGACAGAACTGAAGACGCGGCCGACACGGCGGGTCTTCTCCGCGGGGCTAACGACGTCATCGCCAAAGTTCACTTGCGTCTTCATCTCGAGCAAGCCTCTAGCGGTGTTGGCGAGGCTCCGCCATATCGCGCCGGTGCCCGAACTTCCCGAAGTTGAAACCACCGTCCGCGGTCTGGAAAAGGTACTGCTGGGGAAGCGAATCGCGCGCGTCGAGCCGAGGCGCGCGGATCTTCGCCGCGCCTTCCCCGCGGATTTGGGCCAGCGGCTGACCGGCTCGACCGTCACGTCGCTCGGCCGCCGCGGGAAATTCGGCCTGGTGAGTACCGACCGCGGAGACACGCTCGTCTTCCACCTGGGAATGTCGGGCAAGTGGCGAGTCGATCCCGATCAGCTTCACCCGCACGACCATCTGCTGCTGGAAACCGAAGAGGGGACGCGGCTGGCGCTGAACGATCCGCGGCGTTTTGGCTCGGTTGACCTGGTGGCGACCAGCGACCTCGATTCGGCGGAGACACTGTCCGGATTGGGGCCCGAGCCGACCGATTTGGACGCAAGTCAGCTTCACGAGGCTTTTCGCGGCCGGAACGCGCCGGTCAAGGCGCTCCTCCTCGACCAAAGAATTGTTGCCGGGCTGGGCAACATCTACGTGTGCGAGGCGCTCCACCGCGCCCACATCAATCCACGGCGCGCGGCCGGGCGGCTTTCGAAGCGCTCGATCGAACGGCTGGTCGCAGCAATCGCGGCGGTCATCGGCGAAGCAATCGAAGCGGGCGGCTCGACGCTTCGGGATTATGCCCGGCCTGACGGAGAACTCGGCTATTTCTCGAACCGGTTCTCAGTCTATGATCGGGAGGGCAGCGCTTGCGCATGCGGAGGCACCGTGCGGCGAATCGTGCAGGGCGGTCGCTCAACCTTCTATTGCCCGCAATGCCAGCGTTGACCCGACTCGGCTGTCGCTGTAGGGGAGCCGCCAGATCGGCGCGGGGGTTAGCCTCCGGCGCCGCTTTTTCATGGATCGAGGAAGTTCTCAAGAATGGCGAACACGCCGCAAGCCAAGAAGCGAATCCGCCGCAACGCGAATCGGGCGACCATCAACCATGCGCGAATCAGCCGCATCCGTTCTTTTGTGAAACAGGTTGAGTTGGCGCTCGCTGCCGGAAAAAAGGAAGAAGCAGCCGAGGCTCTCAAAAAGGCACAGCCGGAGCTTGCAAGAGGCGTCGCACGCGGAGTGATCCACAAGAACACCGCGTCGCGCAAATTGTCGCGCCTGTCCAAGAGGGTTGCGTCGCTGGGCTGACACGGCCTCACAAAAACGGGCTCTAAACAGGCCGCCGGATCGCCCGGCGGCCTGTTTTGTTACGGTTGTCTAAAAAATGTAGGAATCTCCGCGATTTGCGGAATGAGTGAAAAGTTAACGTCCTCAGAAAGTGGCCGTTTTCTGCGCTTTTAGCGGGTTTCCGTCAATTTTCCGTGTCAAGACGATTTATTTCACCTGGATGAAAAATCGGGTCTTGAAACCTGCCGCCGAGACTTTCAAAACCACCATTCCAGGCGCGAATCCGCGCTGGGGGCAAGACAGACGAAAGGCCTTCGGGCCCGCGACTCGCGTCGCGGGCAACGGGATCATTTTGCCTGTCCCAGGGGCAAGCTCAGGGAGGTGCGAGCCAGTGCAAGGCGGACGGACGGACTCATGCCAACGCGACGACAGCAATGTCGCACCGCTCGAAGCAGCTTGGGAATCGATCCGAACCGGCCTCCGACGCGATCTCGGGGCGCGCACTTTCGACGGTTGGTTGAAACCTGCCGAAGTGGGGGAGTTCGACCCCGATAGCGGCACTCTTGAACTGGTGATGCCGAGCCAGTTCATGGCCGATTGGGTGCGCTCGCATTTCGGCGAGCGCCTGGCGCTGGCGTGGAAAACGACTTTGCCGGTCGTCCACGATGTCAGGGTTGTTGCCGCTGCGGATGCTCCCCGTCCCGCGCCCTTGCTTGTCCTTGAAGAAGCTCCGGCGACCAGAGCCGAGCGCGATCCCGCGGCACCCAATTTCGACCCGCGCTACCGTTTCGAAAGCTTTGTCGTCGGAAAAGCCAATGAAGTGGCCGCGACCGCCGCCCGGACGCTTGCGACCGCCGAGCAGGTCAGCTTCAATCCGCTCTTCGTCCATGGCGGCACCGGGCGCGGCAAGACCCACTTGCTTCATGCAATCGGCCACACGTTCGGCGACCGGTTTCCGTCGGCCCGCATCGTTTCGATGTCGGCCGAGAAGTTCATGGTCGAGTTCATTCGGGCGCTGAAAGAAAACGACACCATCGGTTTCAAGGGCCGGCTTCGAAGCGCCGACCTTCTCTTGATCGACGATGTCCAGTTCATTGCCGGCAAGGATTCGACCCAGGAAGAATTCTTTCACACGATGAACGAGATCATCGGTGCCGGTAAGCGCCTGGTGATTACGTCGGACCGAGCGCCGCAGGACCTGGACGGAATCGCTCCGCGAATTCTTTCGCGGCTCTCGTGGGGGCTTGTTGCCGACATCAACTCGGCCGACTTCGAGCTTCGCTACAATATCATCGTCGCCAAGCTGGCGCTTCTCCCAGCGGTCGAGATGCCGCGTAATGTCATCGAGTTCCTTGCCCGCCGAGTGACGTCGAGCGTTCGCGAACTCGAGGGCGCGCTCAACCGAATCGCCGCTTACGCGATGATGACGGGCCGTGACATCGACATCGCCTTTGTCGAGGAAGTGCTCGCTAATGTTCTTCGCGCCAACCAGCGGCGGATTTCGATCGACGAGATCCAGACCCAGGTC
This sequence comes from uncultured Alphaproteobacteria bacterium, assembly GCA_963839145.1. Classification (GTDB taxonomy): domain Bacteria; phylum Pseudomonadota; class Alphaproteobacteria; order Sphingomonadales; family Sphingomonadaceae; genus Sphingomicrobium. Next base: position 24,304 of record CAWITR010000001.1, on the reverse strand, counting down.
GCCGAGCATTATCGGATCCGCAAGGCGGAGATGACATCGGCCCGGCGCGCTCGCGAAGTTGCGCGTCCGCGGCAAGTCGCGATGTACCTCTCCAAGCAGTTGACCCCGAAGTCGCTGCCCGACATCGGCCGACGCTTCGGGGGCCGCGATCACACGACGGTGATCCACGCCGTCCGGCAGATTGAGAAGCTTCGCGCCAGCGATTCCGAGCTCGACGCCGACATCCGTCTGCTCACTCGTCAGCTGGAAGGTTGAATCGAAGCCGGGGTCGCGTTTCGTTCAACGGAAGACTAAGCCCCGGTCAGTCCTGACTGGGGAGATCGGCCTTGAAGCTGCTTTTCTGCGCCGTCGCGTTTCTCGCGTCCGCGGCTCAGGCGGCGAGCCCGTCGTATCACGTCGTTGCGCGTCTTCCCGCCAGTGACGGCGGTTGGGACCTGCTGAGCGTCGCTCCTGCCGATCAGCGGCTCTACATCGGACACGGGGACGGGGTCACCGCAATCGACCTTCGAACCGGCAAGGCGACCGACAAGATCGTGGCCGGGCAGCGGGTGCATGCGGCGCTTGCAATTCCGGGCACGCACGAAGTTGTTTCGACCAACGGCGAGAGCAACACCGCCACGCTCTTCGATGGCCGGACTGGAAAAATCCGAGCGGCGATCCCGACGGGCACCAGGCCCGACGCAGCGGCGTACGATCCGGCTACTCGAACGGTCTGGATCATGAATGCGGGCAGCGGCGACATCACGGTCGTCGACCCCGCCGCTGCCAAGGTGGTTGCGACGGTTCCGGTCGGCGGCTCGCTGGAAATGGGCGAGGCGGACGGTCGCGGCCATCTGTACGTCAACGTCGAAGACAAGAACGAGGTCGCGGTGATCGACACCAGGGGGCGCAAGCTCCAGAGGCGATTCCCGCTTAAAGGCTGCGACGGACCGACGGGTATCGCGATCGATCCGGCAGCTAACGAGATTGTCTCCGCCTGTGGAAACGGGGTCGCTATCGTTTCGGCCCCCGGCGGGCGTCAGGTCGCAAAGCTTCCGATCGGGACGGGCGCCGACGGCGCAGCGTTCGATCCAGTTCACCACCTGGTGCTCGTACCCGCCGGCCGTGACGGAAACCTGAGCATCCTGAGGCTTGGCAAGATGCCTGTGCTGGTCGGCCAGGTTGCGACGGCGGTCAGCGCGCGGACTATCGCTGTCGATCCCTCGACCGGACGTGCCTACCTGCCATCGGCGCAACTCGCACCGGCCCCGCCCGGCGAACGGCCGAAGGCGGTCCCCGGCACCTTCAGAGTGCTCGTCGTAGCGCCCTAGAAGTTCAGCCCGAGGGCCGCGTAAAAGTGGTAGCCGGTGCGGTGGTCCGCCCAGCTCGGGCCGCCCGACACGAGGAGAGATGCAGGCCCGGAAAGCTGGACAACGGCACCGGCTCCAAGGTCGGTCTCAGCCGTTGCTCCGACAGCGTCGGAAGTTCGATGGAACAGCTCGATTCCGCCGGTGAATCCCGGTCCGAAATCGCGCGTCAGTGCGACTCCGCCTTCCCAGAAGTCGCGGTTCCCCGGGCCGGGATTGATCGCATAGCCGCCGCCGCCGAACACCGACCAGGGCCCGAAATCCTCCTGCGCCCAAACCGGCAGCAATGCCGTTACTCCCGCCGCGCCGAGGCCGTTGCTCGCGGTCGGCAGAGTGACCCCGGGAAAGACGGCGATCTGAAGCCCCGACTTCTCGTCATTGTAGAAACGGTATTTGACCGATGCGGCGAGATCCCCGGCGCCCAAGTGCCACCCGTCGCCACCGTGCGCGAAGGCTGCCGGAAGGCCAACGGTCAGCTGCACGTTCGGCATGGGACCATAGTTGATTTCCGCCCCGAACGACCCTTCGAAGTCGCTGCCGCTGCCCGAAAGCTCGACCTTTGGCGTGTAGAGCTCCCAGTGGCCGGTATCGGTCGGGACCGGATCGTCGGTCAGATAGGGCGGGCCTGCGAGTGCCGGGGCAGCTGCGCCAAGCAGAGCCGCGGCGACAGTCCTCTGAAGGGGCTTCACTCCACTGCTTCCGCCTGTCCCGGATGGCGGCCTGCTCGCTGCGGAATCAGCAGGATCAACACGATGATCGCGATTGCGAGGACGGCTGACGCGATCGGCCGGCTCATCGACAGTCCGCCCTTGGCGATCGGCTTGTCGAGGAAGTCGCCGACGGTCGCCCCCAATGGACGCGTCAAAATGAAAGCGGCCCAGAACAGGATCACCCGGTTCACCTTGGTTGCGTAGTAGAGCAGTGCCAGCACAGCGAGGCCTGCGCCAAACACCAATGCGCCTCCGGAATAGCCGAGGCCGGCATCGGCAACCCAATCGCCGAGCGCGGTACCAAGCGTCTGCGAGAAGGTGATGGTGATCCAGTAGAAAATCTCCTGGTGGGGTGAGGTGATGGTGTTCACGTTCACAGTCCCGAGCGTTCGATGCCACGCGAACAGCGACGCCAACACGCAGCTCAGCAGCAGCAACGATCCACCCAGATACCCGATTCCGAGAGATCGGTCGGCAAAATCAGCGAGCGTCGTTCCCAGAGTCGTTGACGCAACAATCGTTGCCCAGAACAGCCACGGGTTGAAGTTGCGTGCCCGGATTTGCGCCCAGACGAAGCCGACCAAGAGGGCGCCGAATATCGCTGTCCCGATCAGATACCCGCCCGGAATGGGATGGACGGTCTCTTCGCCCAGCCACGTCATCGTCACCGTGTCGCCGCCCGTTTCGCCTAACGTGGTCGCCAGGATCTTGATGATCCAGAAGCCGAGCGTCACCGCCGGGACTTTGGAAAGCGCGTCGTTCCGTATCTCTCGCTGCGTCACTCTGGTCGGCTCCTTTTTCTGTTTCACGTTCGAGACTTCAATCGTGTTTGGGAAGAGTTCGCTCAGGCGAGATTTCGCTGCGTCCCTCATCGCCGCCAGCCAGCGGAAGCTCGATAGTCGCAGAAAGGCCGGGTTCCGCGGTTTTCAAAATGAGTCGTCCGCCGAGAAGGTTCGCCACCGCTCTTACGAGGTTGAGCCCAAGGCCGTAGCCTTTCCTGTTGCGGCTGGTGTCTAGCCTCGCGAAGCGCTTGGTGATTTTGTCGAGATCGGCGTTTGGAACGCCAGGCCCGTTATCGACGACTTTCAAGCACACAAAGCGAGCCGCAGTTGTCGCCGTTAGCCGGATCAGAGTTCCTTCGGGCGTGTGATTCTGCGCATTGTCGAGCAGGTTGACCAAAGCCTGCGCGAGTAATTCCCGGTCGCCGCTCACCAGCAGCCCCGAGTCGATCGACCAGACCAGCGAACGGCCACCATCGCTGATCGCGGGTGCGTAGCTTTCTGCCAACTCCGTCGTGAGTTCAGTAACATCCACCGGCGCGAACAGTCGGCGAGTCTCGCCGGCTTCGACTTCGGCGATGCGCAGAATGGCGCCAAAGAGCGAGAGAACCTCATCTACCCGCTCGATTGCATCCTCGATCGCCGGGATGGCTCCGCCGTCGGGTTTGCGAAGCCCCTCCTCCAGGCGGGTGCGGAGGCGAGCGAGTGGTGTTCGCAAATCGTGAGCCACATCGCTTGAAACCTGCCGGAGATTTTCCAGCAGGCCTTCAATCCGGTCGAGCATTCGGTTGAGCGTTGCCGCCAAATCGTCGAACTCATCGCCGCGACCGCTGACCGGGATCCTGTGTTGTACCTGGCCGCCAATGATCGCTTCGGCTGCCGAGCTGATCGACCGTAGCCGACGCCGAAGGTAACGGCCGAGCACCGCTGCGCCGAAGAGCCCAAGTGCGCAGGCGACGAGGAACGCGATTACGAAGACGAAAATGACTGTGCGGTCTATCCGCTCAATCCATTCACCGTCGGCCGCGACGACAAGACGCTCGTCGGGGGAGAGCTGGACGGCAAGCCCGCGCGCCTGGTCCGGCCCTTCGGCGGGATCGACGAAAGTGACGTCATGGAAACCGACCGGGGCCATCTTGGCCTGAAGAGCGCCGTGAATCCGCCGGCCACTGCGATCGAAAACCGCATAGAGCATCCGAGCCGGAGACCCGGAGTGTTCGCGAACGGCAATGGCTTCGGCAAGTTCGCCGTCTCCGCCCGAACGGTATTCGGTGACCAGGGTTTGGGCTTCGTCCAAGATCATTGCATCGAGCTGGTGCGCAAAGGAAATGTGCATCGCCTCGAAAACGACGACGCCAAGCACCGCCAGCCCGATTGCGAAACCCGCGAAGTTGGCGAAGGCGATTCGGTAAGCTGCGCTGGAGCGCCAGCTAGTCATTGCCGGCCATTCGGTAACCCGCTCCACGAACGGTCTCGATGGCGTCGAGCTTGCCACCTTCGTTCAGCTTGGCCCTGAGGCGGCTGATGTGCGTCTCCACGATATTGGTCTGCGGATCGAAGTGATAGTTCCACACGCGCTCCAAAAGCATCGTGCGAGTGACGACCTTTCCTTCTTCGCGCATCAGCTCTTCGAGCACTCGAAACTCGCGCGGCTGCAGCGGGACCAGGTTGCCGTCGCGAGTGACCTTGCGCTTCAAAAGGTCGAGCGTAATTCCGCAGCGGTGCAGGCGCGTCACATCCTTCCGAAGCGTCTTGCGTCTGCCGAGTGCGTTCGCTCGCGCCGCAAGTTCCGAAAATGCGAATGGTTTCACGAGATAGTCGTCGGCCCCGGCTTCAAGACCGGTAACCCGGTCCTCGATGCGCCCCAGCGCGGTCAGCAGAAGAACCGGCGTTTCGACGCCGGCGGCGCGGAGCCTTTTCACGACCGCCACACCATCGAGACCTGGCAGCATTCGGTCGACAATCGTCACATCGAACTGCTCGGTGGTTAGCAGGTGGAGTGCATCGGTCCCGTCGCCGGCGAGCGTCACGTTGTGGCCGAGTTCAGCAAGCCCGCGGGCGATGAACCCGGCCGTTTCAACGTCGTCTTCGGCGAGCAGGATTTTCATGAGTAGGTGCTTGGCTCCTTACCGGCGGCAGCGCCTATTGTCGCGCAATCGACGTTCGTTTCCCGAACAGCTACTCATTCCAAAGTGGCAGCTGCCGCTGCGGGGAAGCTGGACCCGCAACGGCAGCTGGAAGCAGACTCAATCCGCATCCGGTCCCTCGGCGTCGTTCTCCAGCACTTTACCCGAGCGCGCGTCGACGCCGACTTCGAAGGTCCTGCCTTTGCCCTTGATATCGAAGGAGTAGCGAAGTCCGCTTCCACCGCGCTCTTTCTCCAGCTCCTGGTCGGTAATCACGCCGGGGTGGGCACGAACGGCGATCTGCCGCGCCTGGGCAAGAGTGATTTTCGCCTGAGGAAGCAGCTCCGCCCCGGCGAAGTGGCGAGCGGGAGCTGCAGTGACGGCCGTTCCGGCGAGCAGAGCGGCAGCAGCAATCGTCATTTTCAACATCCGTAATCTCCAGTGGATTTATTCCCTGATGCCGGCGACAATAGCTGCCCGGAGGTTGCACTAAGCTGTCGTAAACATTGGGAATTCGCAATGTCGGCACCGGGAACCGGAGGCCGCTCCTCTGCCGAGCAGCTGAGCGTCTTCCTATGACCGCTGCTTTGGGCGGAGCGCCTCTGAAAGCGCTTCGGACAGCGTGCTGAGGCGGTAAGGCTTCAGGATCACCGGCCTGCCGCCGGTGCCCGTCTCCGCGACTTGCTGGCTGTATCCGGTGGCCAAAACCACCGGGAGTCCAGGCTTCTCCTTGGCAAGCGTCTCCGCAAGCTTGAGGCCGCCCATGCCGGGCATGACCACATCGCTGAAAACGATGTCGAAGTCGCGAGTTCGGGTCAGGTCCAACGCCTCCTCTCCGGAGCTTGCCCGAGTTACCTCGTGACCAAGCTCGGTCAGCAAGGCCTCCGCGAAAGCCCCCACATCTGCGTTGTCCTCGACCACGAGAATCGACGAGCTCATCATCTGCGAGGCGTTGGCCGCCGGAAGAGCTGAATGGTGTTCGTCGGTCGGGTCGGTGCATGGGAGCAGAAGCGTTACGACCGTGCCTTCGCCGGGCTGGCTGTCGATGCTTGCTTCGCCACCCGACTGAGTGACGAACCCATAGACCTGGCTGAGCCCGAGTCCCGTGCCCTTGCCCGTCGCCTTGGTCGTGAAGAAGGGCTCGAAAGCGCGATCGAGGGTTTCGGGATCCATTCCTCGCCCGGTATCGGCGATTTCCAGCGCAATCATTGCGCGGCCGTCCTTCTCCACGTTCCTGGTCCGAACCGCGAGCGAGCCGCCGTCCGGCATCGCGTGCGAGGCGTTCGTCGCGACATTTAGGATCGCCGACTGAAGCTGGCCCTTGTCGACCTCCACCGTGCAGTCGGCTGCCGCGAGATCGAGCGAAAGCGCAATCCGCTCACCGATAGTCCGATCGATCAGATCTTCCATTTCGATCAGCAGGGAGTTCAATTCGAGTGGTTCCGGCTTGAGCGGCTGCCGACGGGCGAAAGAGAGCAGCTGCGACGTCAGCGAGGCGGCGTTGTTACCTGCCTGGACGATAGCCTTTGCGAACCTCATTCTCTTCGGCTCCGGCAGGTCGGGGCGGCACAACATGTCTGCAGAACCCTGGATGACCGTCAGCAAATTGTTGAAGTCGTGAGCGATTCCGCCTGTGAGCTGTCCGAGAGCCTGCATCTTCTGGCTCTGCCGGAGCTGTTCCTCCGCTTTTGCGCGCTCTTCCATCTGCTCTTCGAGGAGCTCGTTCGCCTGGGCCAGTGCATCCGCCCTGTCGGTGAGCTCGCGATTGGCGCTGCGAAGCTGGGTTTGGGCGATCCCGAGGCCGGTGACGACCAGCGCAGCGACGAACGCCAGAACGAACATCAGAGCGTCTCGAGTGAACCGCCGGGCGCCGGCTTCACGGTCCACGTCGAAATAGACCGTCCCGATCCGCTGGCCCGCTTTCTCCACCGGCGCGCTTACTCGGATTGTCTTCGATTGCTCGTCTGGCAAGGCCGATATGGTCGCCGGAATCGGCTCGCCGGATCTCCGGTACCCGGCAACGGCTTTGCCCTGCCGGTCGTAAACCCCGACCAGTCGAACCTGACCGTTGACCCGGAAGGCGTTCACCGACTCCTGCGCAGCCAGAGGGTCCTCAAAGTCCAGCGGAGCGGCCTCCGACGCTGCGAGGATGTCGGCAAGCCCCTGCGCCTGCTCCGTCCGCTCGTGGACGTAGCTGACGTCATATTGCAGAATCATTCCGATTCCGGCGAGCAGAATGAGGACGGCGGCTCCGAAGACCGCGACCGGCGCCGAACGCCATTTGCCCCGGGTCATCTCCTTCATTTTTGCTTCACCCCGACTGCCAGCGCCAGCAGACGCGAGCTGATCGAAAGCCCGCGAGCCGACGCATCCGCCTGGTCGATGAAGAATCGGACCCGGCCGTGCACGATTTCAAAGTGGATGATCCCGTGACTTGGGCCATTACTGGCGTCGGTGACGGTCAGGATCGGCTTTCCGCGAAGCGCCGCGAGCAAGTGCCCGACTGTCGCTCCGTCGCTGCCGCCGACGTAGGCAATGTGACAGGCGCTTGCGCCGGAGTCGGAGTTGAGGTGCCGGACGACGATCTTACGGCCGTCGACGGTTTGATTTCGAGCTGCGGCATCGAGAGCATCACCGAAGGGATCAGCGCCGATCACGCAAAGCACCAACGGGTTCCCCCCCTTCGGAACCGCCGGTGCCGGCCAGGTGACGTAGCGAGCAAATTTTGGAAGGAAAGCGGCCTTCACGTCGGTTTCGCTCGGCTGCGCGGCGAGCGCCATCGTCGCGCACAGCACGAGACACACGGCGGCGCTGGAACGCCGAAAGCGAATGATCGCGCTCAGGGGTGCCACTCCAGTCCGACAAGGACCTTCCGCGGAATTGCGTCGCCGCCGAAATATTCGACGTGGCGGGCGTGAAGCAGGTTGGCCCCGGTGAGCGACAGGGTCAGGTGATCTGAAACATTCCACGCCAGCCGGCCGTCAAGCTCCGCATAAGCGCCGACGTTCGTGTGCTTGAGCCGGCCGACGGCACGGAGGTCGAGGTTAAGCATCACCGCCGGTCCAAGATCCATGCGCGATTGAAGCGTGAAGCGATGATCTGGATCCAGGCCGTTTTGCCAAGTACCCACGATCCCGGACGCGCCCTTCTTGAAGTCGAAAATGTTCGCTCATGACGAGCGCGCCGGCCGACAAGGTCCACCACGGCAGAACTGCGGCGTTTGCCCAGGCTTCGACGCCATAGCTGTTTCCCGCAAGCCCATTTCCCCAGGTCAGATTGAGGAATGCCGGCCCGGGAATCAGCTCAACTGTCCTGAGGTCGTCGTAATGGTGGTAAAAGCCGGTTGCCGAGAAGGACATACCGGTCAGCGGCTGCGCCCGAACACCGACTTCGTAGGCGGTCAGTTTCTCAGTGCGGAACTGCCGGTCGCCGCTCAGCCTCGACGATGTCGACCACCCGCTCCTGCACGTCTTCATCGAAGGGGGTCGCGGACCTCACCGCATGGGAGACAGCTGCCCACAGCAAGGTGGAGCGTGTCGGCTTGAACGACAGCCGCACGTCCGGAAGGATGCTGGTGCCGACGTAGGGATCGCGTTCGACCTTGAGGCCGCCGGTGATGCTGAATGCGTCGGTGACTGCAAGCTTGTCCTGGACGAAGGCGTTGGCGAGCAGCAGGTTGCGGCTGGACGGAGCAAAGAACAGGCTTGGAGTGCCGTCGATTCGATAGTGAACGACCCGGGCGCCGCCACCCCAAACCACTTCATTGCGCTTACCAAGCTGGAAGCTGTGCTGCAGGTCGAGATCGAAAGTGTCGGCGAAGAACGTGCCTCCGTCTGGGCGCGAATCGCGCCGGAAGTGATCGTAGAACGCCTGCACCTGCAACTGCTGCCCGGGGCCGCTATCGCGGTTCCAGCGCAAGACGAGGTTGCGGCCGGAAATCTTTTCGTCGCTTGCGCCGAGCTGGTTTTCCCGGCCTGAAAAGAGGCCGCCCTGCAACGACACCGTGTCTTGTGCCGCCGGTGTCCAGTCGACGCGAAAGCCGCCGCCGAGCCGGTGCCACCCGTCGCCAGCGGATCCATCGCCCGGGATATCGAACGCATCCTGGTGAAGCCATCGGCCGTAAACTCGATAGCCCAGCTCGGCGCCTGCGTGGCCGGACAGGCGCAGTCCCGCGACTTGCTCGTTCGTTCCCGCGTGGACGCTCGCATAGGCGCCCGAAGCCGATCCCCCGCTCCTCGTGATGATGTTGATGACGCCGTTCATGGCGTTGGCGCCCCAGAGCGTCGCGCCGGGACCGCTGATTACCTCGATTCGGTCGATGTCGTCCGGCAGCAGGTCCGGAAGGTCCCAGTACACGCCCGAAAACAGCGGCGTGTAAACGGTGCGGCCATCCACCAGCACCAGCAGCTTGTTCGAAAAGCTTTGCGATTCGGGATCGCCGCTCAATCCGCGCGCAGTGACCACCCAGTGGGCGGGCGTTTGCTGGTAAACCTCCAGATTGGGAGCGAGACGGAGTATCTCCGGGATTGTGAGTGCGCCTGACCGAACGATCTGGTCGTGGTCGATGACGTAAAGCGAAGCAGGCGCATCACTGAGCGGCTGCGGCCGCTTCGACGCAGAGCGCACCTGGATATTAGCGAGCTGCTCGATCGAGAGGTTAGAGAGATCCTGCGCCTCGACACCCTGCGCAGCGCGCGCGGCCGAGCCGGTTGCGGAGGCAAGGAAAAGGGCGCCGATTTTTAAGCTTCGCCGCATGAATGACTCGCCGGTTCCTTCAGATCCCCCCGGCGATTGCGGCATTGCCTAAATCGGTTTGGCGCGCAAGGCGGCTTGTGAAGCTGCTCCTCCGCTGCAGTTTAAAGCCCCAGCCGAGAGGCGAAATAAGCCAGCGCAACGGCACCCGAGCCAACCACCAGCGCATCGACAATGATCGCGAGAATCGAAGCCACTCCGGCGGCAATGACCACCACCCCGTCGCGGTAAATCAACGCCAGCCCGAAAAGCGCGATCGCGGCCGCTGGAGCCATGTGAAACAGCGGGATCGGAATTGCCGCTATGATTGCAAGGATGAAGCAAATTGCGCCGATAATTCGCGTTGCTGCGGGTCCAGTCAGAGCGGGCATCCGCGGCTTGAACAGCTTTTCTACGCGAGTTTCGACCCACTGCATCTTGTCGATCAGTCGCCGAAGCAGTTGTTTCGTTACTCCGCGGCGATCGATTCTGGCAGGGAACCACGGGTTGGTCCGCCCCCAGACCATCTGCGATGACACGATCATCAGCGGAATTGCGAAAAACCAGCTCGTCGCCGGCGGCAGCGGGATCACGTTGATCGCCCCAAAGATCAAGAGCAGTCCGCCCCACGCCCTCGCGTGAAGCTTCGCCGAGAGCTGCGTGAACGTCAGTTTCTCCGGGCCGGGCTCGTCGACGATCTGCATCAGCCGCTGCGAGAGTTGAAGCGGGTGCTCTGGGTGCGGGGCCGTGTACATTTTGAATTCGGTCTGCTGCTAGGCCAGGCCGACAGCGGCTTTGGCTTTCGAGAGCACCGGCGTCCCGATTCCGCTTGCGCGCTCGGCGCCGGCGGCAAGAATCCGGTCGAGTTCGGCCGGGTCACGGCGAAGATCGTCGAGCCGGGCACGAATGGGCGCGACGAGGCTGACGAGGACCTCGGCAAGCGCCGGCTTGAACGCTCCAAATCCTTGCCCGGCGAAGCGGGTAAGAACTTGCTCGACGCTTTCGCCGGTCACGGCCGCATAAATGCCGACCAGGTTCTTGGCTTCCGCGCGGCCTTCGAGTGCGGCGGCATCGCCTGGAAGCGGCTCGGGGTCGGTTCGCGCCTTGCGGATTTTCTGGGCGATTTCGTCATCGCTGTCGGTGAGGTGAATCCGGCTCATCTCGGACGGGTCGGACTTGGACATTTTCACGCTGCCGTCGCGAAGCGACATCACCCGCGCAGTCGTTCCGCCGCCGATGAACGGCTCGGGAGCGACGAACAGCTCGACATTAAAATCATTGTTGAACTTGATGGCGATGTCCCGAGTCAGCTCGACATGCTGCTTCTGATCCTCACCGACCGGGACGTGCGTGGCCTGGTAGAGCAGGATGTCGGCGGCCTGGAGCACGGGATAATCGAATAGCGCGACCGAGGCGCCTTCGCGGTTCTTGCCGGCCTTGTCCTTCCACTGCGTCATACGGTTGAGCCAGCCCATCCGGGCAGTGCCGTTGAGGATCCAGGTCAGCTCCGAATGGGCGGGGATTGCGCTTTGCCGGAACAGGATCGATTTCTTCGGGTCGATTCCGCTGGCGATCAGCGCTGCCGCCATTTCGCGGACGTTTGAGCGGAGCTCACCGGGGTCGATGTCGACGGTGAGAGCGTGGAGGTCGGCGAGGAAGAACAGACATTCGGCCTCGTCCTGCATCCGCACCCAGCGCAAAATTGCGCCGAGGAGGTTGCCGAGATGGAGGTTACCGGTCGGCTGGATTCCGGAAACTACACGCGTCTTCGTCTTGGCCGTCATGCTTCTCGCTCGCGCCTGATGAGCAATTTCAAATCGTCGAGCACAAAGGCGCCCGTCAACAAGCAGCCGACGGCGTAAACCGCAATCCCGGAAACGACCAGCGCGGCTAAGCCGGCGCCGCGGCTGAGAATGGAACCTGTAAGATAGGGGTCGACCGCCGGGGCAATCCAGAAAAGCGCACCGCCCATCAGCAGCGAAGCGAGCAACAGCCGCGGGACTCGCCGGCGAAGCCGCGAGTCGGCTTCGAAATGGCCGCGCCTGTTGAGCGTTCGGTAAAGCAGCCACACGTTCACCGTGGAAGCGATCGCTGTCGCAAGCGGCGGCCCGACGAAACCAAAGCCAAACTGCGCGAAGAGCGGAATGAAGAGGATGTTGCCGACGAGGTTCACGCCGACCGACTGAACCGCGTAGCGAACCGGCGTCTTCGTATCGTGGCGCGCGTAGTAGCCGGGCGTCAGCACCTTGATCAGGACGTAGGACGGAAGGCCTAGCGAGAAGGCGGAAAGCGCCCAGCTGGTGTGGAGCGAATTGAGCGCGCTGAACCGCCCGTGCTGGAACAATCCGGTGATGATCGGCTCCGACGCCATGATGAAAGCAACGGTCGCCGGAAGCGTCAGGAACAGCGCCAGTTCGATTCCGCGGTTCTGGGTCTGCATCGCCTCGGCATCCCGTTTCTGGCTCAGCTGACGCGAAACCGTCGGAAGCAGGATCGTGCCGAGCCCGATCCCGATCAGCCCGAGCGGAAGCTGGTTCAGCCGGTCGGCATAATAGATGTACGAAATCGAACCCGGGATCGAGCAGGCCGCCGGCAAGAGCGGTGGAGACCGCGAGGTTGACCTGGACCGCACCCGCGCCGAGCGCGGCGGGAAGGATCAGCCTGAGCAGCTTGCGCATGTCGTCGTCGATTTGCGGTCGCTTGATGGCGAGCTTCACGCCTGCCTGACGGCAGGCGATCCAAAGCCACGCAAGCTGCAGAAAGCCGCCGACGGTGACCGAAATCGCCTGCGCCCGGGCGGTTTCGTAAGCGCCATCGGGGCCATGGCCGTGGAATAGCCAAAGCGCCGCAATCATCGAAATGTTGAGAAGGATCGGCGCCGCGGCATTGACCCAGAACTTGTTGAGCGAGTTCAGGATTCCGCCAAGCAGCGACGCGAGGCTGATCAGCATCAGATAGGGAATCGTGATCCGCGACAGCATAACCGCGAAGGCGAATTGTTCGTGAGTGGGGTTCTTGAACCCGCCCGACAGACCCCAGGTGATCGGCCAGGCAGCAATGACCATGATTGCCGTGAAAACCGCAAGCACCGGGAACAGGACCGCCAGGGTCTGCTCGGCGAAGCGGAGCCCGGCGTTCACGTCGTCAGCTTCGCCGACCTTGCGGTTGAACATCGGGATGAACGCAGCCGAAAATGCCCCTTCGGCGAACAGCGCGCGGAACATGTTTGGCAGCCGGAATGCGACGAAGAAGGCGTCCGAAGCGAAGCTCGCCCCGACATAGGTCGCCTGCAGCGTGTCGCGGACCAGCGCCAGCACTCTGCTGACGAGGGTGAGCCCGCCGACAGAACCCAGCGAACGGGCGAGATTCATTGCTCGATCCCCCGCAACGCCGCGGAAACGTCAGGCTTCGCCGGAGCCTTCGCTAGAAGGACCTTCGGCCGGAGATTCACCTTCGCCCTGCTGCTGCGCCTGTAGCTGGGCCATGTACGCGGCCCCGAAATCGATCGGCTCGAGAAGGAGCGGCGGAAATCCCATGTTCTGGATCGATTCACAGACGATCTGGCGAGCGAAGGGGAATAGCAGCCGCGGAGCTTCCACCAGCAGGAACGGCGCTACCGCTTCGTCCGGAACGTTACGAAGGCCGAACAGTCCGGCGAAGCTGAGGTCGACGAGGAAGTGAACGCCGCTTTGCGACTGCGCCTTGACCTCGATCTTCATCGCCACTTCGTTGACGTCGTCCGACACTTTCTCGACGCCAAGATTGAAGTTCACGTCGACGCTCGGCTGGTCCTGCCACTGGAATACCTGCGGTGCGCTCGGGCTCTCGACCGAAAGGTCCTTGATATACTGGGCCAGGGTCGCGGCTTGCGGTTCGTTGCCGCCGGCATCGGAGCCGTTTCCGGCGCGGTTGGGGTCCTCTTGAGCCATGTCTTTCGCCTTAAACAGGATGGGTGCGGACCCGGAGAAGGCCGGGCGCGTTTTCGGTGAAGGCGCCTAGCAGTCGGTCAAATGCGGTGCAATGGCGGGGAGCTGTTGAACCGGGCTTTGAATCCGGCCCGCGCGCGCATTATGTTGGTTAGGCAAACTGGACCTGGAATCGCAAACTCTTGACTGTCATCATCATCCTCGCGCTCGTGGCGCTCTTCATCGGCCTCAGGCTGTATAGTGTTCTCGGCGAACGCACCGGCCATGAGCAGCAGCCGATCCTGAAGCCCGCCGACCCGGACGCTCGGGTGGAGCGGGCGGAGCATCCGGTGGCGCCGCCTCCACAGGCGGCGGCCGATGCGGGCGAGCTCGCCTACCTTCCTACCGCCGGGCCGGGGGTTCGCGCCATCCTGGCGGCTGACTCCGCGTTCGACGTCGCCCAATTCCTCGACGGTGCGCAGGCGGCCTACCGGATGATTCTCGAGGCATTCTGGAGTGGCGAACTGGACAAGGTCAGGTCGCATGTCGACGACAATGTCTACGAAGCCTTCGCCTCGTCAGTGAAGCAGCGTAACGAGGAGGGGCTGATCCTGGATAATCGCCTGGTCCATATCGACCAGGCCGTCATCTCCGCGGCTTCGCTGGAGCAGTCGGTTGCGTTTGTGACGGTCCGCTTCGAAGCGGACATTGCCGCAGTGACCCGCAACAAGGATGGCGAAGTCGTTGCCGGCTCGATGAGCGATGCAGTCCAGACCCGCGACCTTTGGACGTTCCGCCGAAATATCGCCTCGCGCGATCCCAACTGGCTTCTTGTCGAGACCGACGAGGAAGAGTGAAGGCGTGGCTTAGAAGCGCAGTCGTAGCGCTAGGACTGACGCTCGCCGCCTGCGCGACCAGGCAGATTCCGCCGCCGTCGCCAACGCAACCTCCGCAACCGGTGCAGCCGGTCCCGCCGCCGCCCGTCAATGCGCTGCAGGCGGGCATTACCCCGGCCCCTCCGGCAATCCTCAACGAAGCCGATTCCGAACAGGCGCTCGCCGCATTCCGCGCAAGCTGCGGATCGGTGACGAGGAGAGCAGACAGATCGGGCCTCACCAACCCCGCTGACTGGGCCGGGGTTTGTGCCCAGGCATCCGCCGTCCCGCCGGGCGGCGCGTCGCGCTTTTTCCAGACAGCTTTCGACTGGGTGCGGATCGGCGACGGCAAGGCGTTCGCAACCGGCTATTTCGAGCCGGAAATCGCTGCTTCACCGGTGCAGGCGCCCGGATATAGCGTGCCGATTTACGTCACCCCGCCGGACCTGACCCGCTGCACCCTGCCCGATGGGCAAACGGGCCGCGGGCGAATCGATGAATACGGCCGGTGCGTCCTCTATTTCACGCGCGCCGAGATCGAGAACGGGGCACTCGCCGGGAAGGGCCTTGAACTTGCCTGGGCCGCGGATCCGGTCGACCTCTTTTTTCTGCAAATCCAGGGATCGGGCCGGCTTCGCTTTCCAGACGGCACGGTGATACGCATCGGTTACGCCGAGCAGAACGGACGCGAGTATGTCGCCGTTGGCCGCTTGCTTCGCGAGCGGGGACTCCTTCCTTCCGGCGGCATCAACATGCAGTCGATCACTGCGTGGATGCACGCCAATCCCGACCGGGCGCGCGAGCTTATGCAGGAAGATTCATCCTACGTTTTCTTCAAGGTGCTGAACGGCCCCGGGCCGGTTGGAGCGCTGGGAATCGCGGTGACGCCGCAGGCGAGCGTGGCGTCGGATCCGCATTTCATTCCGCTCGGCGCACCGGTATTTCTTTCACTCGACCGGCCGGAGGCGTCGGGCCTGTGGGTTGCCCAGGACACCGGTGGCGCGATCAAGGGCGCCAACCGGGTCGATACCTATTGGGGCGCGGGCGATTATGCCCGTCGCGTCGCCGGCGGGATGGCGGCGAAAGGACAAGCACTCGTCCTGCTGCCGAGACGGACCGCACAGAGAGCGCTCGCGCAGTCCTACAGTGCGTTCCCTCAGCGCTGAAGAAAAGGCGCTTTGGGAGCAGGTCGCGGCAACGATCCGCCCGCTTTCCCGCGAGCCGGTTGAACGCGCGGCGGATCCGGGCCCGAAAGCCTCGGCCATCGCAGCCCGTCGGCTGCCCCGGCCCATTCGCAAGAGCTCCGTGCCGGGAGCTTCGGCCAAGCCCCTTTCCGCTTCGACGCTGGATTCCAGCTGGGACAAGCGCCTGCGCTCCGGCGCGTTGGAGCCCGACCGGACCATCGACCTGCACGGGCTGAATCTCGACCGGGCATGGAGCGCGATCGATCGCGGACTGGAACGTGCGGTCGCCGGAAATGAGCGGCTGGTTCTGCTCGTCACCGGCCACGCACCGTCGGGAGAACCGCCGGTTCAGCGCGGAAAAATCCGTGCCGCTGTCCACGACTGGCTGGAGGCGTCGAGGCATGCGCCGCACATTGCTGCGGTCAGGGGCGCCCACCGCCGCCACGGAGGTGGTGGAAGCCTCTACATAATTTTACGCCGGAAACGCCCGAAATCCACGGTTTCTTAACCCTGACGATTTAACCGCAAAAAAATACAGACGGATCAGGCCGTCGGACGGGGCATAAACCACCGATGCAACCAGCAACGGCCCAGAAGGTCAGCAACGTCGTCCTTTCCGGCGCCGCTGGCTTTGCTTCGTTTGTTTTTTCATTGAGCGCGCTCCTTTACATCACGGAGCTTGACGCGAAGATCGTTGCCGCTTTGGCCGCCGGCACTTTCTGCCTTCTTATCAGCTACATAGCCTCGGAGCGGCCGAACAGCGAAAGTGCTCGCGCTCTTGCCGCACTCGGCGACCGCCTGCTTGCCGTAGAAGACGGCGACCTCATTTCTCCCGCGCCCCCAATCGTCCGCCAGACCATGCCCAAGGTCGCGGCGGCGGTGGACACCTTGTTCGCCGAAGTTCGGGCGTCGATCGAAAACGCTCACGCGCTTGGGATGTACGACCCGGTAACGTCGCTTCCAAACCGGCTGCACTTCCGCTCGGAAGCGGACAAGCTTTTGGGCGAAGTCCCGGAGGGCAGCAAGGCGGCGATGCTGTTCGTCGACCTCGACCGGTTCAAGAACGTGAACGACAGCCTTGGCCACGCCCGCGGCGACCAGCTCCTGGTGATGGTCGCAAACCGGTTGCGGGTGGTCGTAACAGCCGAGCTGACCGATTCGGTTGCCATGCGGCCGCTGCTTGCGCGGCTTGCTGGCGACGAGTTCACGATTTTTTTCCCGCAGATTGAATCAGTTGAAGATGTGGAGCGGGTCGCCCGTCGGGTCGCACTGGCGATTGCCGAGCCTTTCGAGCTGTACGGCCACAGCGTCGACATCGGTGCATCGATCGGCCTGTCGGTAAGCCCGGACCACGGGACGAGCATCGAATCGCTGATGCGGGCCGCTGACATCGCCATGTACCGCGCCAAATCCTCCGGCGGCGGCCGTCACTGCCTGTTCAATGACGAACTCGCCAGCGAGTACCACCAGAAGATCGAGACCGAAAAGGCGTTGACGGAGGCAATCCAGCGCGGCGAGTTTCAGCTCGCGCTACAGCCGCAGCTCAGCCTGACAACCGGCGAAATCGTCGGCGCGGAAGCCTTGCTGAGGTGGAATCATCCAAGGGAAGGCGTCCGCATGCCGGCGACGTTCATTCCAGTCGCGGAGCGCACCGGGCTCGTCGCCGAAATCGGTGAGTGGGTCATCGGCGAAGTCGCCGCGATCCTAGGCGGCTGGTGCCGGGACGGCCTGAAGCAGCGCCTCTCATTCAACGTCAGTCCACGTCAGCTCGACCGCGCCGACTTCTTCATCCGGCTGCGCCAGGCATTCGCAGATCACAACGTTCCGTTGTCGATGATCGAGCTGGAGTTTACCGAAAGCGCCGCGATGGAAGCGAGCGACACGGTGCTCGGCGAAATCGCCGCGCTTCGCGAGGACGGCGCGCACATTGCCATGGACGACTTCGGCACCGGCTACTCGAACCTCGCCCGGCTGCGGGCGATGCCGCTTGACCGAGTGAAGCTCGATCCGTCGCTGATCGCCGATATCGAAAACTCCGAAAAAGCACGGGTGATCGTCCAGGCCGTGGTCCAGTTGATCAAGGGCGTCGGCTGCGAGATCGTCGCCGAGGCGGTCGAGAACGCTGCCCAGGCAGACATCCTGCGTACCATGGGATGCGACACGGTGCAGGGATTTGCCTTTGGCGAGCCGATGGGTGAGCCGCAATACCGGACGCTAATCGCTCACTCGGCCGGAGCCGCCACCCAGTCCGTCGCCTGAGACTGGCGTTCTTCGCTGATGCAGCGCCACTTGCCCGTCGAGTGATCTAGCCGACGACCTTCGTGAGTATCCGCTGATAGATTCGCGACAATTCGCGGATGTCCTCGACTGCGGCGCATTCGCCGACCTTGTGCATGGTCGCGTTCGGAAGGCCGAAGTCGACGACCGGGCAAAGCGCAATCAGGAATCGCCCGTCGGAAGTTCCGCCGCTGGTGGAAAGCTCTGGCTTCTGGCCCGTTTCCTCGCGGATGGCTTCCACCACAGTATCGAAGAGCGGGCCAGGCGGGGTGAGGAAGGCCTCGCCCGAAATGCGCGAGCGAACCTTTGCGCCGGGCGCATGCTTTTGGGCGACCTGCTCGACCATCCGGACAAGGTCGGCGCCTTTGTGCGAATCGTTGAACCGGATGTTGAGCTGCCCGGTCGCCGATCCGGGAACGACATTGCTCGACTGAGTTGGAGTTTCGATGACGGTGAATTCCAGGTTCGACGGCTGGAAGTCAGCCGTGCCCTCGTCGAGTTTCAGCTCGGAAAGCTCGGCGATGATCCGCGCCAGCGGCGGGATCGGGTTGGTCGTCCGGTGCGGATAAGCGACGTGGCCCTGCACGCCGGGAACGTCGATCCACATGTTGACTGAGCCCCGGCGGCCGATCTTGACCGTGTCACCCAGCCGCTCGACCGAGGTGGGTTCTCCGATCAATATCATGTCGGGTCGGATCTGCCGTTCGTTGAGCCAGTCGATGATTCGCGGAGTGCCGTAAACGGAATAGCCCTCCTCATCGCCGGTGATCAGGAAGGAGACGGTGCCCCGGCTCTGCTTCACCTCGGCGACGGCGGCGACGAAGGCGGCAATCGCACTCTTCATGTCGTTGGCACCGCGGCCGGTCAGGACGCCGTCTTCGATGCTGGCCGCGAACGGATCGACCTGCCAATTGTCGCCCGCGGGAACGACGTCGAGATGGCCGGCAAAGCCGAAATGCGGCGATCCTTCGCCGCGCATCGCGACCATATTCTCAGTTGGGCCGTCAGGCGGCTCGCCCATGACCCAGCGGTGGACGGTAAAACCTAGCTGCTCCAGTTGCCGGGCCAGGATGTCGAAGACCTTGCCGCTGGCGGGGGTCACGCTGGGGCACCGGATCAGCTCACGCGCGAGCTCCACGGGATCGATTGAAGCGGTCATTGCGAGCGCCTAGCAATCAGCCGCGACATTGCACAGGGAGCGCGTGAAATGCCGAAGCTGGACCTCGACGATATCGAGCAGACCAATCGGACTGGCTATCCGCCGCCGTTCGACAAGGATGTGGCGGGGCGCTGGTACCGCCGCCTCGCACCGGCAAGTGGGCTGACCGACTTCGGGGTCAGCTATGTTACCTTGAAGCCAGGCGCCTGGTCGTCGCAGCGGCATTGGCACAACGGCGAGGACGAGTTCCTGGTGATGTTGCAAGGCGAAGCGGTTCTCGTCGAAGACGACGGGCGGACGGTTCTTCGTGCCGGCGACTGCGCCGCCTGGCCCAAAGGGAGCACTAACGGCCACCATCTTCGCAATGAAAGCGACAGCGATTGCGTGTTCGTCGTGGTCGGCGGCGGCGAGAACGAGGGCGGCGGCTACTCGGACATCGACATGATGTTCACTGCCGACAGCCGCTACGTCCACAAGGACGGGACACCGTATTGAATCGGTTCTTCTGATCGGGCTGGGCTATTGCATTCCCAGGACCGGAGTCACGTCGGTTCGTTTTCATATTGCTCGATCACCCACGGCTCGTCCTGGGCCTTGTCGATCCAGTCGTTGACGTCCGGGTGGGACAGGACCGCCTTCATGTACAACGCCGCAAACGGCGGCAACTCAACTCCGTAGGTGATAAAGCGGGTCACCATCGGCGCAAACATCATATCGGCGGCGCACCATTTGCCGAACAGGAAATCGCCGGTGCCGCCGAACCGGGCGCGGGCCTGTGCCCATAGCTGCAGGATTCGATTGATCTCGTCGCGAACGCCGTCGCTAAGCTCGATCGGCGGGTAGGTCCGGCGGACATTCATCGGCAGTTCGCGGCGCACATTGGGGAAACTCGAATGCATTTCCGCAGCCATCGAGCGGGCCATTCCGCGGGCCGAATTGTCGTCCGGCCAGAAGCGGTCGCGGCCGACCCGGTCGGCCAGGAATTCGATGATTGCCAGGCTGTCCCAAACGACGCACTCGCCGTCCCACAGGATCGGCACCTTGCCGCTCGACGGGGCGAATTCGTCGCCGTCGCGCTTCTCCTCCCACTCTCGGTCGAATAGTGGAACGACATATTCTTCGAATTGCTCGCCCGAGTGCTTGACTGCGAGCCAGCCGCGCATGGACCAGCTCGAATAAGCGCGGTTGCCGATGATCAGTTTGAGCAAGTCGCTCTCCTAAGCCTCTGCCGCCTCGACGATTGCCGCCCGCAACGCTGCGATTCCGCTACCCGTCTCACTCGAGGTCGTGAAGATAGCCGGGTGAGCCGCGGGATGCCGCGCCGCTTCGGCTGCGACACCTTCGTAAATGCGGCCCAGCGCCGACGGTTTCAGCTTGTCCGCCTTGGTTAGGACGATGTGATAGCTCACCGCCGCATCGTCGAGCATCCGCATCACCTCGCGGTCGAGGTCTTTCAGGCCGTGACGGGCGTCGATTAGGACCAGCACGCGCTTGAGCGGCGCGCGTCCGCGAAGATAGTCGTTTACCAGGTGACGCCAGCGCTTCACCAAGTCCCTAGGTGCGTCGGCAAAGCCGTAGCCCGGCATGTCCACCAATCGAATCCGAAGCGGGCTGCCGACGTCGAAGAAGTTGAGCTCCTGCGTTCGTCCGGGTGTGTTGGACGTGCGTGCCAGCGCCTTTCGGTTCGCAAGCGCGTTCAGGAGCGAACTTTTGCCGACATTGGAACGGCCTGCAAAGGCGATCTCCGGCACGTCCGCATCGGGCAGGAACTTCAGTTCGGGAGCCGACTTCAGAAACTCTACCGGCCCGGAAAAGAGCTTTCGGGCGCGCTCTTCCAGGTCGGAGTCTTCGGCCATCAGCTGTGCACCGGATGAGTGTCGCTGAGGTGAAGCCCGAAGCGGCGGTACAGCCACCATTGCTGGAGCGCGGTGAGGATGTTGTTGGTCACCCAGTAGAGGAGCAGCCCGGCAGCGAACGGCGACAGGATGAACATCATCACCCACGGCATCAGCGAGAAGATCTGCTGCTGAGTCGGGTCCATCTGCTGCGGGTTCAGCTTGAACGTGATCCACTGAGTCACCCCGAGCATCAGCGCGAGCACCCCGATGTGGAGGAATCCGGGCGGGTTGAAGTGAAGCAGCCCGAAAAGGTTTACCGGCGTGAGCGGATCGGGTGCCGACAAGTCCTTGATCCACAGGATGAACGGCTGATGGCGCATCTCCACCGAGACCATCAGCACCTTGTACAAGGCATAGAAGACGGGGATCTGGAGGACGATCGGCAGGCATCCGGCGGCCGGATTGATCTTTTCCTCCTGATACAACTTCAGCATCGCCTGCTGCTGCTTTTGCTTGTCGTCCTTGAAGCGCTCCTGGATCGCCTTCATCTTCGGCTGAACCTTGCGCATCGCCGCCATCGACTTGAACTGCTTCTGCGCGATCGGGAACATGATCAGGCGCACGATCACGGTCAGGCAGATGATCGCCAGGCCGAAATTGCCGGTGGCCCTGAACAGGAACAGGAGAAGGTCGAAAATCGGCACCATGAACCAGTGGAACCAGCCCCAGTCGATGGCGTAGCTGAGGTCGGGGATACCCGCCGCCTCATATTGCTTGAGCAGGTCCTTTTCCTTCGCGCCCGCGAAGAGGTGAGTGTCGTCCTGGACCGCGCCTCCGGCGGGGACGATCTGCGGCGGTTCGGCATAGTCGGCCTGATACCCGCCGCTTGGAGTACCGCTGAAGCTGGCGGTCAGCTGCGGGGTTCCCGCCGGGGCCAGCGCGGTCAGCCAATATTTGTCGGTGAAGCCGAGCCAGCCGCCGTCGCTGGTGAAGTGCTTCGACTGGCCGTCGTTCAGGTCCTTCCAGTCGACGCTGTAATCAGCAGCGCCGTCCAGGTAACCGATCGGGCCGACGTGCATCGTCCACCGGCTGGGGTCGCTCGACTTGTCAGCGCGATTAACCAATCCGAACGGCCGCACCTGCACGGGTCCGCTGCCGTGGTTTTCCACCCGCTGCCGAACGGAGAACAGGTAATTGTCGTCGACGCTGACGATGATCTGAAATGTTTGCCCGGACCCGTTGCTCCAGCTTAGCGTCAGTGGCTTGCCCGGCTGCAAAAGCTGCTCGCTCGGGGTCCATTGGGTGTTCGAATTGGGCGCCTCGACACCCTGTGCGGTCCAGCCGAAGCTGGCGAAATAGGCGCCTGGAGCACCAGCGGGCGAAAGCAGCCGGACCGGCGGCGAATTGTCGGCGATCGTCTGCCGCTCCTTCAGCAGCACGAGATCGTCGAAACGCGCGCCCTTCAGGTCGATTGAGCCCTGCAGGCTGGGAGTCTTGATCTGCACTCGCGGGCTTCCGGCAAGCACCTGGGCAACGGGCCGCATCTTCTGTGTAGCAGGGGAATTGGCAGTTTGCGGCTGCGGAGCTTGCCCGCCTTGCGGCGCGGTGCTCGCCTGCGGCTGCGGAGCGGACTGCGCCTGAGCGTTTTGAACCTTCTGCGTTTGCGGGGCAGAGGCCGGGAAGAACTTGCCCGACAGCATCGTCCAGCCGAGCAGCACGAATGCGCTCAGCACGATCGCGAGGATCATGTTGCGATTTTCGGTCACGTCAGTCGAGGTCCTCGCAATTGCGCACGGTTACGGAACTGGGTCGTGGCCCTGGCCACCCCACGGATGGCACCGGCTGATCCGCTTTAGTGCAAGCCAGCTGCCACGAAGCGCGCCATAGCGCGACAAAGCGGTAATCGCATAGGCCGAGCAGGAAGGTTGATAGCGGCAACTTGGCGGAAGTACCCGCGACGGGCCCAATTGCCAGCCGCGGCACACCCAGATCAGTAGCCGCGCAATCACGGCGCGACTTTTTGCAGCGCCCGGGCGAGATCTCGCCTCAGCTGCCCGAAATCGCGCTCGATGCCGCCAGTTCGGCCGATCATTACATGGTCGGATCCGCTGTAGCCGTGGACTGGGAGCACCTCGCGAGCGAGCTCCCGAAAGCGCCGCTTGATCCTGTTCCTCACAACGGCGTTGCCGATCCGCCGGGTAACCGTGAAACCAATGCGCATCTGTTCGCTATCGTCACCGCGATCGCGCACGAGGAGCACGAATCCGGGCGTGGCGGCGCGCTTTCCGGCATTCGCCGCTAGAAAATCCCGTCGCTTGGTGATGATCGCGAGCGGCCCGAGCCGCTTTACGCGCTCAGCTTTTTGCGCCCGCGGTTCCGGCGTGCGTTCAGCACTTTGCGGCCGCCCGTCGTCGCCATGCGCGCGCGGAAGCCGTGCCTGCGCTTGCGGACGAGATTGCTCGGCTGGAAGGTGCGCTTCATCGCTCATTGCCTCTAAATTCGAAAAGAAAAGGGCTGCCGCTTGGGGCAGCCTCAGATGTGCCGCGCCGATAGGGGAGGGTGCTTTCAAAGTCAATCACGAGCTGCCTTTGCCTGGCGCCGAAGCTCCTTGGCCTTTGCGTGTCTGCGGCGGGCGCTTTTCCGTCTCAGTGCAAGGTCAGTCCAATGGCCGGCTTTGGGCTGCCACCGCTTGAACTTCACGTATCGGCGGCGAGCCCACATGCTGGTGCGGAGGATCAGCGCCAGCCCGATTCCGGCGACAATGATCCCGCCGGGGCCCGGAAGCGCCCCGACAATCGGCGACACGATCAGCAGGATCAAGCCCAGCGCGAACGTCGCCCATTCGAAGAGCGGGCTGTCGACGAGCTTCCGCCATTTCCGCCGGGTCCACATGGAGTGCAATTTGGGCAGGCAGGCCGTAAGCGGCAAGGCCGCTTGCCCCGGCGTCAGTCATGCGGCTAGCAAGGGGCCGCCGAGCCAGGGGGTCTGTTGTTTGTTCGTGATCGCGTAATTTGCCGCGGCGGTGCCGAATGACCGCCACCGTCGCCACCGTTGCCTATCTCGGGCTCGAAGCCCGCGCAGTCGAGGTTCAGGTCCAGCTTTCCTCAGGCCTGCCGGCCTTCGTGATCGTCGGACTCCCCGACAAGGCGGTCGCCGAAAGCCGCGAGCGAGTCCGAGCCGCGCTTGCCGCAATCGGGCTGGCGCTTCCGCCGAAGCGGATCACCGTGAATCTTTCGCCTGCCGACCTCCCTAAGGAAGGCTCTCACTACGACCTTCCGATTGCGCTGTGCCTGCTTGCAGCGATCGGCGCAGCCGATGCCGAGACCTTGTCGCACTATGTCGCGGTCGGTGAGCTTTCGCTCGACGGGCGAATT